>NZ_CADIKK010000007.1 GCF_902859915.1 Paraburkholderia ultramafica | reverse complement strand
AAGCGCCCGACGGCGCAGCCGCGCTCGCCGCTTGCGGCGCGCCGGCGCCCGCGGCACCCGGCGTCGCGGCAGCGGCGTCGGCGAGCCGCTGGCGATTCTGTTCGACCAGTTTGTCGAGCGGCAGATACAGCACGTTGTTGCCGTTCTTGCTGTCCACAAACACCTTGGTCGTATTCGAATAGATCTGCTGCATGGTTTCCATGTACATGCGCGTGCGAATCACAGCGGGCGCTTTCGAGTACTGTGCGAAGACCTGCTTGAAGCGGTCGGCCTCGCCTTGCGCCTGCGCCACCGTCTTCTCGCTATAGGTTTTCGCCTCTTCGATCTGACGCGCCACGTCGGCTTGCGCACGCGGCAGCAGATCCGCCGCATAGGCCTGCGCATCACGCTTCGCGCGTTCGTTTTCCTGATGCACTTTGGCGGCGTCGTCGAACGCGGCTTGCACCTGGTCGGGCACCTGCACGCTCTGAATCGTCACACCGGTCACGGCGAGGCCGGACTCGTATTGATCGAGGGATTGCTGGATCGCCGCCATCAGTTGCTGGCGCATTGTTTCGCGATCCTGATCGAGGATCTCGTTCGTGCTGGGCGCGCCGACAATGCCGCGCACCGCCGCCTGCGCGGCGTGCATCACGCTCTGATCGGGATCGACGCTGCGAAACAGATAATCGGTGGGTTTGCGCACCTGGAACTGCACCGCGAAGCGCACTTCGACGATGTCACCGTCGTGCGTGAGCATCGACGCGTCCTTCACATTCGCGAGACGCACCACGTTGTTGCGGCCGATCTCGACCTGGCGGATCTGGCCGATATTGACGAACTCATGTGCTTCGAACGGATACGGCAAACGCCAGTGCACACCTTGCCCTGCCGTGTAGCGATACTTGCCGAACTGCATCACGACCGCAGCCTGGCCATCCTGCACGACGAACACGCCGCTGCCGAGATAGATCGCAATCAGCACGCCGATCACGATGCCCACGCCGATGCGCGCACCACGTCCATTGTCCGGACGGCCACCGCCCGCACCGCCGCCCTTGCGTCCGAAGATGCGGCTCAAGCGGCGGTTGAAATCACGCCACATCTCGTCGAGATCGGGCGGACCTTCACCGTCCCTGGTCGGACGCTTGGGATCGTTCGGCCGTTGCCGGTCGCCATTGCCGTCGCCCCGGCCCCAGCGCGGATCGTTCAGTGAAAGCAAGGCTCGCATGCGCAGCCAGATACTCCGCTCGTTGTAATCGTTCACCTGTGTTCGTTCACCAGAGTAGACAGCGGGTCAGTGCAATTGGAACGGGTCAGTGCCCGAGTTCTGGAACCTTGCGGTCGTCGCGCGGTGCTGCCGACCGGCCTTCTTCCGACTGATCGATCAGCGTGTCGGCAAGAGGTACGGAAGTAGCGATTTCAGCGATGGCAGCGCGCAACGTATCCAGCCCTTGCCCGGTGCGCGCGCTCAAAAAGACGCGCGAAATATTACCATACTCATCCCGCTCAACCGCGTCGCCACGGGCCGCCAACTCCGGCACCGCGTCGATCTTGTTGAACACCAGCACCTGCCGGATCGTGTCCGCGCCGATCGCTTGCAATACCTCGTTCACCTGATCGATCTGATCGAGGCGCACCGCGCTCGACGCATCGACCACATGCAGCAGCAGGTCGGCGTGGATGGTTTCTTCGAGCGTGGCGCGAAACGCCGCCACCAGTTGGTGAGGCAACTCGCGGATGAAGCCGACCGTATCGGACACCACCACCTGCCCCGCTTCGTCGCCGAGATAGACGCGCCGCGAGGTCGTGTCCAGCGTCGCGAACAACTGGTCGGCGGCATACGCCTGAGCTTTCGTGAGCGCGTTGAAAAGCGTGGACTTGCCCGCGTTCGTATAGCCGACCAGCGACACCGACATCGTCTGGTTGCGGCTGCGCGCGCGGCGCTGCGTGCCGTGCTGGCGACGCAGTTTTTCAAGCCGTATCTTGAGCGCCTTGATGCGTTCGCCGATCAAACGGCGGTCGGTTTCGAGCTGCGTTTCGCCGGGACCGCGCAAGCCGATACCGCCCTTCTGACGTTCAAGGTGGGTCCACGCGCGAATCAGCCGGGTCGACAGATACTGCAACTGCGCGAGCTCCACCTGCAGCTTGCCTTCGTGGCTGCGGGCGCGTTGCGCAAAAATATCGAGAATGAGACTGGTGCGATCGACCACGCGCCGATTAAGCGCCTGCTCCAGATTGCGCTGCTGCGCAGGTGCCAGCGCATGATTGAAAATCACGAGTTCGATGTCGTTCGCCTCACACGCAAGACGCAATTCTTCGGCCTTGCCGCTGCCGACGAACATCTTCGCGTCGGGGCTGGACCGGCGCCCGGTGAGGGTGACTAAGGGATTCGCGCCCGCGCTTTGCGCGAGCAGGCTGAGTTCTTCGAGACTGGCTTCGAAATCGATCTTTCCGAAGTCGATGCCGACAAGCGCTGCATTGATCAAATTGGAGGGTATCAAAATGAGGCGGCCGGGAGTAATCGCCAACGGGCGACGCTACGCCGGCCGCGACGGGGGTTAGGACTGTTCGGAATCCGGGTGGAAATTCACCGGACGGGCTGGCACGACCGTCGAGATTGCGTGCTTGTAGACCATCTGGGTGACCGTATTCCGGAGCAACACGACGTACTGGTCGAACGATTCGATGTTCCCTTGAAGCTTGATGCCGTTGACCAGGTAGATCGACACCGGCACGTGCTCTTTACGCAGTGCGTTCAAAAACGGGTCTTGTAACAATTGCCCTTTGTTGCTCATAGCAAACTCCGTATTTTTTTGCAGGTTGACTGAATTGACGACGAAGAAAAAGAGATCCGCCGTCAACCGCTACACTATAGCCGATTTTCGTTTTTGCGCGAGGGCTCGGGCCACGCGCCCAAACCCAGCACTCACGCGGGTTTCAGCCTTTGTCCGCGTAAGGGTTCGTCGATGATCTGAACTCTATTCGCAATGGAGTCCCAGTCAGCTTGAAAGTTTCCCGGAAGCGGTTTTCGAGGTAGCGCTTGTACGTTTCGGTGATCGCATCGAGTGCGTTGCCGTGAATCACGATGATCGGCGGATTCTGTCCGCCCTGGTGCGCGTAACGCAGCTTCGGACGCACCGGACCGCGTCGGCGCGGCTGCTGGAATTCGACCGCATCGATCAGCGCACGTGTGAGCTTCGGCGTCGGCAGCTTGGCCATCGCGGCGCTGTACGCGTCGTCGACCGAACGCATCAGCGGACCAATGCCGGTTTTTTCCGCAGCGGAAATGAAATGGAACTTGGCGAAGTCGAGAAATTTTAGTTTGCGCTCGAGGTCCGCCTTGGTGCGCTCGCGTACATGCGGATCGAGACCGTCCCACTTGTTCACGCCCACCACCAGCGCGCGGCCCTGCTCCACCACGAAGCCGGCAATGTGCGCGTCCTGCTCCGAGATGTCCTGGCGCGCGTCGAGCAGCAGGATCACGACGTTCGCGTCCGAGATCGATTGCAGCGTCTTCACCACCGAGAATTTCTCGATCGCTTCGAACACCTTGCCGCGGCGGCGCAGGCCGGCCGTGTCGATCAGTGTGTACGGCTTGCCCCCGCGCTCGAAGTCGACGTAGATCGAATCGCGCGTGGTACCCGGCATGTCGAACGCGATCACGCGCTCTTCGCCCACCAGCGCGTTGATCAGCGTCGACTTGCCGACATTCGGCCGGCCGACGATCGCGATTTTCACGCCGCGCGCTGCTTTCTCGTCTTCGCTTTCTTCCGGTTGGCCGGCATACGCGACGCCGAGCGCCTCGTTGATCATTTCAGTGACGCCGTCGCCGTGCGCCGCGGAAATCGCGCGCGGGTCGCCGAGACCGAGTTCGTAGAAGTCGGCGGCGACGGTGGTGTACTTCATGCCCTCCGCCTTGTTGACGACGAGGAAGATCGGCCGGCCGACCTTGCGCAGGTAGTCGGCGATCGACTTGTCCTGCGGTGCGAGACCGTTGCGGCCGTCGACGATGAACACGACGATGTCCGACTCCTCGACCGCCTGGCGGGTTTGACGCGCCATCTCGTGCAGGATGCCGTCTTTCGCAACCGGCTCGAAACCGCCGGTATCGACGACCAGGTACGGCCGCTCGCCGGTGCGTCCTTCGCCGTAGTGGCGATCGCGTGTGAGACCGGGCAGGTCGGCAACCAGCGCATCACGCGAGCGCGTGAGGCGGTTGAACAGCGTGGATTTCCCCACATTGGGGCGCCCGACGAGGGCAATAACGGGTTTCATCAGATGTTGTTCACGGTGAAACGCGGGATCGAAATCGACCGCCCGCGTCGCGACGCCATGCGGCCGCCACACGGCAGCGCTTGACGAAAATTATCACGAATTCGGCCAGCCCCGGATGTGCTGTCAATATGCGCACCCGGGCGGACGGGGGGTTGGCTGTATGGGCAGCGCCAATGGGCCGCCAGATTCAGTCTTTCTTGCCCGGCGGCTCGCACGCCCGTTCGAGGGCGATGATTTGCGATGCCGCCGAAGGTGGCGCCGTAAGCAGCCACCGATGGCCACGTGGGCCACACGCGCCAATTCTGATCCGACTCGCCGGACCAGCCAGTCCGGCGGAATTCTTCTACTTACTTTGCGATACAGCAAAAATTCAAACCAGACTCGACAGAAGCGCACACGGCCGGCAAAGCCGGCCTGCGCGCGTGACGGCGATCAGCCTGCGCGTCAGCGCGGGCGATAGCCGAACAGGCCGCCGTCGCGCGTCTGCACCACCAGCGTTTCGCCGGCCAGCACCGGCGCCGCGCTAATCGCGCTGCCGTCGGTCTTCACGCGTGCGACCAGCGTGCCGTCGGCGGCCGACAGGAAGTGCACGTAACCCTGAAAGTCGCCCAGCACCGCGGCGCGGCCCAGCAGGAACGGGACGCTGAGCTCGCGATTCTTCAGCGCGTCGTTCTTCCACAGCACCGAACCGCTGTTGGCGTCGAACGCCGACACCACCGACCAGTCGTCGGCCGCCACCACGGTGCGGTCATCCTGCGCCAGACCGCTCGTGCTCGAGAACGCGTGTGCCCACTGCGCACGGCCCGAGTTCGCGTCGAAACAGCCAATCTGGCCCTGGAACGTCACTGCGCAGGTTTGCGAACCGACCAGCGTGGGCGGACCGGTCACGTCGTTGATGCGCTCCACTTCCGTCACGCCCTTCGGATACGACACCGGCGTCTGCCAGTAGTTGTCGCCCGTTTGCAGGTTGATCGCGGCAAACGAGCCGCCCGGGAAGCCAGCCAGCACGGCCGCGTCGCCCGCGAACGTCATGCCCGACGACACCCGCAGATTGAGCGGCACAGCGCGGTTGCGGTAGTTCCACTTCTGCTCGCCGGTTTGCGCGTTGAACGCGACGATCTGACCGTCGACCGTACGCACCACCACGAGGCCGTTGCCGACCAGTGGCGGCGAAATGATTTCGCCCGGCGCCTTGGCGGTCCACAACTGCTTGCCGTCCGCGCCGAGCACGTAGACGTCGCCCTTCAGGCCGCCGACCGCGGTGAGCGTGCCGTCGCTGCCGACGCCCGCCGACAGGTCGTCGCTCAGCTTGACGCGCCAGATGTCCTTACCGGTTTGCGCGTCGATCTTCGCAACCGAGCCGTTCGCGCCAGCCGCGACCACCGCATTGCCGACCGCGACCGGCGAGAACAGGTAACGGCCCGCCTTGCCCACGCTCGCCGTCCAGGCCTGCTGCACGTCGAGCACGGGTTTGAACTCGGTGAGCGGCGTCGGCACACGGCGCTCGTCTTTCGTGGATGAGCAAGCCGCCATGGTGAGGACGGTCATCGCACAGATAACGGGCACGGCGTATCGTTTCAGCAGATTCATCGGTGGACGAAGCATTCAGGAAATTAATTAAAGGAGACGGGTTGATCGCTGCACGCGGCGATCAGCCACCCAGCGCGTCCAGCTTGAATTGAATCAACTGGCGTGCCGAGCTGTCGTTTTTCGACAGTGAGTCGAGCGCGAGCCTGTAGGCGGTGCGCGCATCGTCGCGCTTGCCTTGAGCGGCGAGCAGGTCGCCGCGGCGGTTCGCCACGATGCCCTTGAACGCGTCGGATTGCGGTTCGGCGAGCAACGCGAGACCCTGGTCGTAAGCCTTGTCGTCGAGCAGCAGCGAGGCCATGCGCAGCTTGGCGATCTGCTTGAACTCGTCGTCCTTCGCATGATCGATGGCCCATTGCAACTGGGCCTTCGCGGCCGGTTCGTCGCCTGCGGCATAGAGCGCCCTGGCGGCTCCCAGCGCGGTCATCTGCGCATACGCAGTGCGGCTGAACTTGTCTTCCATGTCGGTGGCGACGCGCGTGATTTTGGCCTTGTCGCCCGATGCCACGGCTTGCTGCACCTGGTCATACAGCACGGCGGCTTCCGCCGCCTGGCGCCGCTGCCAGAAATTCCAGCCGTTCCAGCCGGCTGCCGCAATCAATGCCACCAGCACGATCCATGTGGTTGCATTGCCCCACTGCGCCCACCATGTCTTCAGACTTTCAATCGATTCTTGTTCGTCGTGGTAACTCATTGCCCGGCGCTTTCCTCTTTCTTGATACCTGTGCGTGTCGAGCCAACCGGCCCGACGACATCGCGATCAGTCGTCGCCGTCTTCGGCGGTTGCAACCATCGCATTGATTAGAAATTCGGTCAAGTCTTCGGCGGGCACGTTATGTTGCTCGCTTTTACCGCCGTCAGAACTTGTATCGCGCAGCGGTTTCACACCGACCGTGCCGTTGGCGATTTCGTCTTCGCCGAGCACCACCGCGAAAGCCGCGCCGCTCGCGTCGGCACGCTTCATCTGCGATTTGAAGCTGGCCGTCTGACCGTCGGCGCTGCAATGCAGGATCACGTCGAGGCCCGTATCACGCAGACGTTCCGCGATGATGAAGGCCTGTTCGCGCGCCGCGTCGCCCTGGTGGACCACGTACACGTCGCAGCCTTCGGCTTCGGGCACGAGCTGCTCTTCCTTGAGCAATTCGAGAATCCGCTCGACGCCCATCGCCCAGCCGCATGCGGCCGTCGGCTTGCCGCCGAGCTGCTCGATCAGCGGATCGTAACGGCCGCCCGCCGCAACGGTGCCCTGCGCGCCGAGCTTGTCGGTCACCCACTCGAACACGGTCAGATTGTAATAATCGAGACCGCGCACGAGACGCGGATTGATCGTGAACGGGATGTTGTTCGCCTTCAGGATGCGCTGCAAACCTTCGAAGTGCGCGCGCGATTCGTCGCCGAGAAAATCGATCAGCTTCGGCGCGTTCTGCGCGACTTCCTGCATCGCCGGATTCTTCGTATCCAGCACGCGCAGCGGGTTCGTGTAGAGACGGCGCTTCGCCTCTTCGTCGAGCACGTCCATGTGCTTTTCGAGGTACGCGATCAGTTTGACGCGATGCGCCGCACGCTCTTGCGCGAGACCCAGCGAATTGATTTCGAGCTTGATGCCCATCAGGCCGAGGTCGTCCCACAGCCGCTGGCACATCATGATGATTTCAGCATCGGCGTCCGGGCCCGCAAAGCCCAGCGCTTCCACGCCGACCTGATGGAACTGGCGATAACGGCCACGCTGCGGACGCTCATGACGGAACATCGGACCGATGTACCAGAGGCGCTTCGGGCCGTCGTACAGCATGTTGTGTTCGATCGCCGCGCGCACCACCGCCGCCGTATTTTCGGGGCGCATCGTCAGATTTTCACCGTTCAATGCGTCGGTGAAGCTGTACATCTCTTTCTCGACGATGTCAGTCACTTCACCGATACCGCGCTTGAACAGCAGCGTATGTTCGACGATCGGCGTACGAATATTCTGGTATCCGTACGAACGCAGCATCGACTTGACGGTGGTTTCGAAAAATTCCCAGAGCCCGGCTTCCTGCGGAAGGATGTCATTCATGCCCTTCACGCCGGAGAGCTTTTCGAGCTTTTTCTTCTGTTCAGTCATCTGTCTTCGATAGCCGATGTTTAGTTGAGCGCTTCGGCGCGGCCATAGCGGCGCTCGACGTAGTCACTCACGATTTGCTGGAATTCTTGCGCGATGTTCTCGCCGCGCAGCGTCTTGACCTTCTCGCCGTCGATGAACACCGGCGCGGCCGGGTTCTCGCCCGAGCCCGGCAGGCTGATGCCGATGTTGGCCTGCTTCGACTCGCCCGGGCCGTTGACGATGCAGCCCATCACCGCGACGTGCATCTTCTCGACGCCAGGATACTGGTCGCGCCACACCGGCATCTGCGTGCGCAGATAGGTCTGGATTTGCGACGCCAATTCCTGGAACAGCGTGCTGGTAGTGCGGCCGCAACCCGGGCACGCGATCACCATCGGCGTGAACGAGCGCAGACCCATGGTCTGCAGGATTTCCTGGCCGACGATCACCTCGCCGGTGCGCGAAGCACCCGGTTCCGGCGTGAGCGAGATGCGGATCGTGTCGCCGATGCCCTGTTGCAGCAGAACGGACAATGCCGCGGTCGACGCGACGATCCCCTTCGAACCCATGCCCGCTTCGGTCAAACCGAGATGCAGCGCGAATTCGCAACGGCGCGCGAGTTCGCGGTACACGGCGATCAGATCCTGCACACCGCTGACCTTGCACGACAGAATGATCTTGTCGCGCGCGAGACCGAGTTCGACCGCCCGTTCCGCCGAGCCGATCGCCGACTGGATCAACGCTTCGTACATCACGCTTTGCGCTTCCCACGGCGTGGAGCGCACGGCGTTTTCGTCCATCATCTTCGCGAGCAGGTCCTGATCGAGACTGCCCCAGTTGACGCCGATACGCACCGGCTTGTCGTACTTCACCGCGGCTTCGATCATCTGCGCGAACTGCGTGTCACGCTTCGCGCCGTGGCCGACGTTGCCCGGATTGATCCGGTACTTGGACAGCGATTCCGCGCACGCGGGGTAGTCGCGCAACAGCAAATGGCCGTTGTAGTGGAAATCGCCGACCAGCGGCACCGACACGCCCATGCGGTCGAGCTGCTCGCGTACGGCCGGCACGGCCGCAGCAGCTTCCGGCGTGTTCACCGTAATGCGCACCAGTTCCGAACCGGCTTGCGCCAGTTCCTTGATCTGGATGGCGGTGCCGATCGCGTCCGCCGTGTCCGTGTTGGTCATCGACTGCACGCGCACCGGCGCGTCGCCGCCGATGGTGACGAGCTGGCCGCCCCACCGGACGTCGACCGCGTGCGACTTGCGCCGCGCAGCCTGCCCGCCGAACACCGGCTCGTTAGAAACGATCTTGCTACTGGATTGGGATTGAGCTTCGGATTGCATCGAAAAACCCATTTACGCCGCATGCGCTACACAAAAACCGTAGCGCCTGAATTGAAAAAGCGCCGCGGACCGGTTGGCCGCGGCGCATACCGTATCTGTCAAGGCAACGCAAAGCGCGCCACGTTACCTTTGGCTGCCGAATATTTCGCCGGATCGACCGGCTGGCCATCGAGTGTCAGCGACTCGAGACCGGCCCGGTTGCCGACCGTGATCTTGAACGGCGCCTCACCCGTCACTTCCTTCGTATCGCCGGCGTGCACGAGGCCGGAGAACACTTCCTTGCCATCTTTGCCGCGCACGCTGAACCAGCTGTCTTGCGTCACGCGCAGTGCGACGATTGCCTCACCTGCGGCAGGCGCCACCGCTGCCGCCGATGCGCCAGCAACGACAGCGGCCGGCGCGTTCGCGGCGGGCGCAGCAGCCTGCGGCTGCGAGCCGGCCTTCGGAGCGGCCGCCGTTGCCGTGGCCGCGGGTGCCGGCGACGGCGCCGTACCCGTGGCCAGCGGCGCGGGCATCGGCGTAGCCGACGCGGCGTTCTCCGCTGCGGCCGGCGCTTCCGGCGCCGACGCGCCCTCATCGGCGGTTGCACCCGCCGACGGCGCTTGCGCCACCGCGCCCGATGCGCCAGTCGCGCTATCCGCGGCACCGTTCGCGCTCGCTTTCAGACGCGCGAGCCACGCGGTCGAATCGCCGCCATTGGTGTGCCACATAGCAAGCGCAATCACCGCGACGACAACCGCCGCAACGCCCCACAGCCACGAGCGGCTCTTCTGCCCGCTGCCGCCAAGCGTCAGCGACACCCGGCCACGCGGCAAGTCCTTGCCCGAGGACGCCGGCATCGACAGGTCCGGCGCCGGCACACCCTTCTCGCGGCGCAACGCCTGCGTGAACGGGGTGGGATCGGCGCCGAGCATCTTCGCGTAGCTGCGCACCACGCCGAGCGCGAAAGTCGTGTCCGGCAGGTGGCTGATGTCCCCGGACTCGAGCGCGCGCAATTTGGCGACGGACACCTTCAGACGCGCCGACACGTCTTCGATCGACCAGCCTTTCGATTCACGCAATTGGGTCAAGCGCGCGCCAACCGCCGTCAGCGAATCCAGTGCCTGCTGCACAACAG
Source organism: Paraburkholderia ultramafica (assembly GCF_902859915.1). Taxonomy (GTDB): domain Bacteria; phylum Pseudomonadota; class Gammaproteobacteria; order Burkholderiales; family Burkholderiaceae; genus Paraburkholderia; species Paraburkholderia ultramafica. Next base: position 219,993 of record NZ_CADIKK010000007.1, on the reverse strand, counting down.
GCTGCACTACCGCCCGTGCGACCGGCGCCGGATGGCCTTCGTTTGTGTCTGTGTCGTGCGGCTGCGGGTGCTGCGGCTCACTCATCCCAAATCCTTTCGCGTCGATTCTTTTTCATTCGTGCAACCCGGACGGGCTAAAACCTCGCGCCCGAATCGCAGACCGTTTATAACAAAATGCGCGGCGTTGTGTGCCGCTTCCGATCGCTTCTGCAAACTTTCTTTTCAATCGACGACGGCATGAAGGACGTTCGCGCGTTCATCGAGCTTTCCGCCGAACGCCGACGCCCTGCCATACCGCGCGATTACACGGCGCGAACCTCGATAACCTTCGCTGCCTTCCCGGTGCGCTCAGCAAGGCGCGTGCGGTCCTGCACCGCACCGGCCAACTGACCGCAGGCAGCGTCGATATCATCGCCGCGTGTTTTGCGCACCGTGGTGACGACGCCCGCGTCCATCAACACTTGTGCAAACCGCTTGATCTGTTCCGGCTTCGAGCGGATGAGGCCCGATTCGGGGAACGGATTGAACGGAATCAGATTGAACTTGCACGGCACGTCGCGCGTGACGGCGAGCAATTCGCGCGCTTGCGCTTCGCTGTCGTTCACACCGTCGAGCATGCAGTATTCAAACGTAATGAAATCGCGCGGCGCGACTTTCAGATAGCGCTGGCAAGCCGCCATCAATTCGCGCAGCGGGTACTTCTTGTTCAGCGGCACCAGCATGTCGCGCAGCGGATCGCCAGGCGCATGCAGCGAGACCGCGAGCGCCACCGGCAGATCGGCGCCGAGCCGGTCCATCATCGGCACCACACCCGAGGTGGACAGCGTGACGCGCCGGCGCGACAAGCCGTACGCGTTGTCGTCGAGCATCAGGCGCATGGCCGGCACGACCGCGTCGTAATTGAGCAGCGGCTCGCCCATGCCCATCATCACGACGTTCGTGACCACCCGCTCGCCCTTGCCGTCGCCACCCGTGGCGCGGCCGCCGGCTATGCCGCGCGACGCACGCAACGCAAACTCGGCCATGCGCAACTGGCCGATGATTTCGCCGGTGGTGAGGTTGCGGGAGAAGCCCTGTTTGCCGGTCGAACAGAAACGGCAGTTGACCGCACAGCCGGCCTGCGACGACACGCACAGCGTGCCGCGCGTTTCCTCGGGGATATACACGGTTTCAACCGCGTTGCTGTTGCCGACGTCGATCAGCCACTTGCGTGTGCCGTCGGCCGAAATATGGTCGCTGACGATGCCGGGCATCGAGATCGTGGCGCGCCCCTTGAGCTTTTCGCGCAAGGACTTCGCGAGATCGGTCATGCCGTCGAAGTCGGCAGCGTTGTACTGGTGAATCCAGCGCTGCAATTGCCTGGCGCGAAACGGCTTCTCGCCCAGGCTGTCGCAGTAGGCGACAAGCCCTTGGGCGTCGAGGTCGAGAAGGTTGACGGTGGGACTGCTCGTCATATCGAATCCTGCCATTTCAGTGCGAGACTACGTTCATGCAGCAACCTGCATGAACGCAATGCCGTTCGCGCCCATTTCTGCTGCTTTACCTTACTACTTTGCCGGGCGATTCGTGCGACTAATCAGATCGGCTACACGAATCGCGCGGGGCAAAGCTCGCTTAGCGCGAGTAGACGTTCACTTGCGGGAAGAAGAACGCAATTTCAACCGCAGCCGTTTCAGCCGCGTCCGAACCGTGCACCGCGTTAGCGTCGATGCTGTCGGCGAAGTCGGCGCGAATCGTGCCCTTTTCTGCCTTCTTCGGGTCCGTTGCGCCCATCAGGTCACGGTGCTTCAGGATCGCGTTTTCGCCTTCCAGCGCTTGCACGACCACCGGGCCCGAGATCATGAATTCGACCAGGTCCTTGAAGAACGGACGTGCAGCGTGCACGGCGTAGAACTTTTCCGCATCGGCGCGCGACAGGTGAACCATGCGCGATGCCACGATCTTCAGACCAGCGTTTTCGAAACGGGTGTAGATCTGGCCGATCACGTTCTTGGCCACTGCGTCCGGCTTGATAATGGACAGGGTGCGTTCGATCGCCATAAAAACTCCAAAAAATTAAGAGGTTACAGATTCAAATGAATCCGCAATTGTAGCATGTTCCCGTGTATCATTGTGATTGAACCCTTACAGCACTGAAAGACTCCCGGCAGGAGTTCCGAAATACTGGTAGCGTAGGCTCTGTGGGCATTTTCAAGGTATTGAAACTCCCCGCTTCCGCGCTCATCTTAGGGATGAACACTTTGCGCCTGGCGGCAACCCGTTGCCGGCCGGCGCTGCAAGCCGCGGTACCACCATCACGAAACACGCTTCTGAGGTAAGGAGAGACCATGAACGAACATCCGTATAGCTTTGGCCGCAATGGCGCCGTCAGCACGGCCGAAACGCGTAACCGCGTGCTACGGAACACCTACTGGCTGCTGGCGCTGTCCATGATTCCGACCGTGCTCGGCGCGTGGGTGGGCCTCGCCACCGGCTTCTCGCTGTTCGCCGCCACCAGCCCGGCGATGAGCATGCTGGCGTTCTTCGCGATCGCCTTCGGCTTTATGTTCGCCATCCAGAAAACCAAAGACAGTTCGGTCGGCGTATTCGTGCTGCTCGGCTTCACGTTCTTCATGGGCCTGATGCTGTCGCGCATCCTGAGCTTCGTGCTCGGTTTTTCGAACGGCCCGTCGCTGATCATGCTCGCCTTCGGTGGCACTGGTGTGATCTTCGCGGCGATGGCAACCATCGCCACGGTCAGCAAGCGCGACTTTTCCGGCCTCGGCAAGTGGCTGTTCATGGGCGTGATCGTGCTGCTGCTGGCTTCGGTCGCCAACGTGTTCCTGCAATTGTCGGCGCTGATGCTGACGGTCTCGGTGATGGCGATCGTGATCTTCTCGGCCTACATGCTGTTCGACGTCCAGCGCGTCGTGAACGGCGGCGAGACGAACTACATCACGGCGACGCTCGCGATCTACCTGGATCTGTACAACGTGTTTGTCAACCTGCTTGCGCTGCTGGGCATCTTCGGCGGCAATCGCAACTAAGTCCGACCCGGGGGCGCGGCGTTCTCGAAACGCCCCGCCTTCAAGAAAGGAGCCCGTAACGAGCAATCGTTATGGGCTTTTCTCTTTGTGCAGCCACATGCTTGGCTTGGCGCGCACCAGTCGCGCCCGCGATCAACTGAGCATCACACGCTTAGCCACGCAAATCCCTCATCCTGCGAAGCGACCACCACTTCGGCAGGCGCCGCGCCCAGCACACCGGCCATCGCGGCCTGTGCCAGCTCCGGCAGGTTGTTCTGCTGACTCAGATGCGCCGCAACCAGATGGCGCAGTCGCGAACGGTCGAGCGAAGCCAGAATTTCAGCCGCCGCGTCGTTGTTCAGATGCCCATGATTGCCGCCGATGCGCGCCTTCAACGACGGCGGATAGCGGCTGCCGGCCAGCATCCGCACATCGTGATTGCATTCGAGCACCAGCGCGTCGCAGCCGCTCAGCACCGCGCTGATATGCGGCGTGGAGGTGCCGACATCGGTCAGCACGCCGAGCCGGCTCGCGCCATTCGAGAACACGTACTGCAGCGGCTCGCGGGCGTCGTGAGGAACAGTGTAAGGGAGGATGCTGAGGTCGCCGATCGCCACCGCTTCGTCGCCCCACAGCACCTGCAGGTCGACATCGGCTGCGTCGGCGCCCACCGCGCGGGCGGTGCCCCAACTCATGTACAACGGAATCGACCACTTGCGCGCCAGCGTCAGCGCGCTGCCGATGTGATCGCCATGCTCATGCGTGATCAGAATAGCGTCGAGACCTGCGACGCTCGCGCCGATCCGCGTCAGACGCCGCTCGACTTCCTTCGCCGAAAAGCCGCAGTCGAGCAGCACGCGCGTGGTGGTCGCGCCGCTTTGCGCTTCCACCAGCATCGCATTGCCTTCACTGCCGCTGCCGAGACTCGCGAACCGCACGGTCCGCCTAGTTCAGTTGCGCGTGTAGCAGCGTGACGATGCGCTGCGCGTCGGACGACGTGTCGATCTGCCCGTTCGCGTCGAGCACCGCCACCTGCGTCACGGCGTCACCCTTCGCGCGCACATTGACGAGGAATTCCTGACCCGGCTTCTTCGACGAATTGCCGCTGTAGAACAGCTTGCCGAACAGCCCTTCGCGCTTCAGTTCCTGCATCGAGTCCGCGTAACGCACGTAGTAGATGCCCTTCGCGCGATCGCGGTTGTCGACCGTGAAATTGGTGCGGTCGAGCGCAAGGCCCACGCGCAGCCATGCCCGGTCGAACGATTCCTGCAAGTCGAGCGTCGACGCGCCCGCGCTCTGGTCGAGCGTCGCCGGCGCGGCTGCCGAGCGCGCGTCGGTCAGCAGTTGCTTCGATTGCGTTTCGGTCAGGCCGAACTTCTCCATCAGCTTGGCGAGGAACAGCGCTTCGAGCGCCGGATCGCGCGGACGCTCTTCCCAGCGCGACGACGTCTTGTCCTGCCCCGTCAGCATTTCTTCCATCGCGCTGTGCGTGATCGAGATGTCGGTGGTGTCGCCCGCGCCGCGCGAAACCAGCGTGCGGAAGCTGTCGCGCGTGCCCGACGAATACGCGAAGTCGATCACCTTGCCCACCGTGCGGCGGAACCAGTCGTCCGGAATATTCGCGCGGTTTTCAGCCCAGTCGGTGGTCATGATGCCGGTCGCCGGCGCGTCCGTTTTCAGAACGAAACCGTTTTCCTGCCAGAACTCCTGCAACTGCGGCCACAGTTGTTCCGGCGAGCGGCCGTCGACCACCAGCCAGCGGCGATCGCCGTCGCGCTCGATGTGCATGCCGAGCGGGTCTTGCGCATTCGGCTTGCCTTCGGTCGCGTTGCCGGCCGCCGTGACGTTGCGCGCGGTCGCGCCGCCCAACGCCAGATTGGCCGGCGGTGCGACGTAGCGCTGATCGGTCGGCGTGGTGCTCAGATCGCCCGGAACGGCGAGCGGCGGTGCGCTGCCCGCGCCCTTGTAGTTGACGCGGTCGGAAGCGAACCAGTCGTTCAGCGTGTCACAGCCGGCGAGCGTCGTCAGGGCAAGCGCCAGCGCCGCCATGCGGGTTGCGTGGAGGGAAAGTGCGGAACGTTTCATGAGGTCCTTCGTGATGCTGGAACGCGGTGCCTGGTTCTGTGTGCCGGGAACGTGGGCTGGATCGACGTCGGTTAAGGGAGTGCCGGTGGCAGTCTTTCGTTGGCGCTGCTGGGTGCCGCGGTCGATCCGCTTAGTCCAGCAGGCCTGCTTCGCGCAGCGCGCCGCGCACCACTTCGTGGTATTGCGGGTCGAGCGGCGTAAGCGGCAGGCGGATTCCGCCCTGCACACGACCCAGTTGCTGCAATGCCCATTTGGCCGGAATCGGATTCGATTCGATGAACAGGTTCTTATGCAGCGACAGGAGTTTCAGATGAATCGCGCGCGCGGTCTTTGCATCCGCCGCCAGCGCGGCCTTGCACAGCTCGCTCATCGCGCGCGGCGCGACGTTGGCGGTAACCGAAATGTTGCCGTGGCCGCCGAGCAGCATCAGCGCGATCGCAGTGGGATCGTCGCCGCTGTAGATGCCGAAGTGCGCGGGCGCGGACTTGATCAGATGCGCGGCGCGGTCGATGTTGCCGGTCGCTTCTTTCACACCGATGATGCCCGGCACCTGCGCGCAGCGCAGAATGGTTTCGTTGCTCATGTCGGCAACGGTGCGGCCCGGCACGTTGTACAGGATCACTGGCAGATCGACGGTTTCGGCGATCTTCGCGAAGTGGCGATAGATGCCTTCCTGAGTCGGCTTGTTGTAGTACGGCACGACCTGCAGCGACGCGTTCGCGCCGACATCTTTCGCCTGTTGCGTGAGTTCGATCGCCTCGGTGGTGGAGTTGCCGCCCGAACCCGCGATCACCGGAATCCGGCCCGCCGTGTGCTCGACCGCGGTCTTGACCATCAGCACGTGCTCTTCGACCGACAGCGTGGCCGACTCGCCGCTCGTGCCGACCACGACGAGGCCGTCCGTGCCTTCAGCGACGTGCCAGTCGATCAGTTTGCGAAACGCCGGCAGATCGAGACTGCCGTCTTCGAACATCGGGGTGATGATGGCAGGAATGCTGCCGCGAATCTGAACGCCGTCGTTGCTGGTGCTGCGATTGCCGCTTTGGTTGCCGTTAGTCATGAAACGCCATGAATTTGATCAGGTAAACCGCGATTGTAGCGGATTAGCCAGCCAACTCGTAACAAGGCGGGGGTGCCGCCTGCGCGGGGTCGTCTGAGCGCTCCGCCTCCAGAATTGCGCAGATCCGCTGGACGTAAGCCGGGCGCGGCTGCGCGAGAAAACCGTCCTGAAACGCGACGACCCGGAGCTGGCCCCGCACCCGGTCGAGAAGCTCGCCGGGCGCCAGCAGAAACGCCGGATTAGAGGGCTTGCCGACGCTTTCGTTTCCTTGCGCGAAGGTCTCGTAAACCAGTACGCCGCCGGGTGCGAGCGAGTGCAGCAGCTGCGGAAACAGCGGGCGGTGCAAATAGTTCGTCACCACGACGGCGGCGAATTTCGCATCGCCGGATAGCGGCCACGCGGCGCCTTCGAGATCGGCCGCAAGCGGGGCGATGAGCGGCTCGTCGCGCAGCGTGCCGAGCGCGGCTGCATCGCGGTCGATCGCGGTCACCGGGTGCCCCAGCGACGCGAAGAAACGCGCATGCCGCCCCGCCCCCGACGCGACGTCGAGGACCGCGCCGCCGGCCGCGACCAGATGTGCCCAATGGCGCACCCAGCGCGACGGCTCACCCAATCCATGGAGGGCGGCAGGCGTGCTCATCGCTTCGGCGTCGCCGCTCAGTTGTACGACAGGCCCATGGCCTCGCGGACGTCGCGCATCGTTTCCGTGGCGAACTTGCGGGCCTTGTCGCAGCCGTCGGCGACGATCGCGCGCAGCAGCGACGGATCGTCCATGTACTTCTGCGCGCGCTCGAGCATTGGCTGCTGTTCGCGCAGGATGCCTTCGATCACCGGCTGCTTGCAGTCGAGGCAACCAATGCCCGCCGAGCGGCAACCCTTCTGCACCCACTCGTGGGTGGCTTCGTCGGTGTAGACCTGGTGCAGCTGCCACACCGGGCACTTGTCCGGATCGCCCGGATCGGTGCGGCGCACGCGGGCCGGATCGGTCGGCATGGTGCGGACTTTCTTCGTGATGGTTGCCGCGTCTTCACGCAGGCCGATCGTGTTGCCGTACGACTTCGACATCTTCTGGCCGTCGAGACCCGGCATGCGCGACGCTTCGGTCAGCATCGCCTGCGGCTCGACCAGAATGATCTTGCGCGAACCTTCGAGGTAGCCGAACAGACGCTCGCGATCGCTCATCGACAGGCTCTGCGATTCCTGCAACATCGCGCGCGCCTGCTCGAGCGCTTCATCGTCGCCTTCCTGCTGATAGGCGTTGCGCAGCTCGTGATACAGCTTGGAGCGCTTGCCGCCAAGCTTCTTCGCGGCTTCGTTGGCCTTCTCTTCGAAGCCCGGTTCGCGGCCATACAGGTAGTTGAAACGGCGCGCGATTTCACGCGTCATTTCGACGTGCGGCACCTGGTCTTCACCGACCGGCACGAGCGAGCCGCGATACAGCAGAATGTCCGCCGCCATCAGCACCGGGTAGCCGAGAAAGCCGTAGGTGGACAGGTCCTTGTCCTTCAGCTTTTCCTGCTGCTCCTTGTAGGTCGGCACGCGCTCGAGCCAGCCGAGCGGCGTGCTCATGCCGAGCAGCAGCGCCAGTTCCGCATGCTCGGGCACCTTGCTCTGGATGAACAGCGTCGCCTGCGCCGGATCGATGCCGGACGCGAGCCAGTCGATCAGCACGTCCCACACGTTCTTTTCGATCACTTCGGGCGTTTCGTAGTGCGTCGTCAGCGCGTGCCAGTCGACCACGCAGAAGAAGCACGGGTATTCGGACTGCAGCCGCACCCAGTTTTTCAGCACGCCGTGATAGTGGCCGAGGTGCAGCGACCCGGTGGGCCGCATGCCGGAGAAGATACGGTCTGGGAACATGATTATTTAGAAAAGCGAAACAAGTGGAGTCAGGATTGCGGTAATCGCACCGTAGCCGAGCGTGACGAGCGGATTCAGCCAGTAGCGCGACAGCGTGCCGGTCATGACCAGCGCCATCACGATGAAAAAGCCGTACGGTTCGAGACGCGACAGCGCAATCGATTGCCGCGGCGGCAGCAGCGCCATCAACACGCGGCCGCCGTCGAGCGGCGGCAACGGAAACAGATTCAGCACGCCGAGCACTAGGTTCACGCCGACGCCCGCGCCCGCCATGCGCGTGAAGAACGGTTCGTCGACATTGAGCACCGCCAGCGCGACGCCGAACACCCCCCAGATCAGCGCCTGGACGAAATTGCACGCGGGGCCCGCCGCCGCGACCCAGAGGCTGCCCCAGCGCGGATTGCGCAGGTTGCCGAAGGCGACCGGCACCGGCTTCGCATAACCGAACATGAACGCGCCGCTGGTGGCGAAGTACAGCAGCAACGGAATCGCGATCGTGCCGAGCGGATCGATGTGCCGCATCGGATTGATCGAAACGCGGCCGAGCACGTAAGCGGTGTTGTCGCCGAGCCAGCGCGCGACGTAGCCATGCGCGGCTTCGTGCAGCGTGATCGCGAAAATGACCGGCAACGCGTATACCGCAATGGTTTGTATCAGGGAAGAATCCATAACTCACTATTGTAACAACGCGATTGCGTGCGTCTGTCCGCTTTCGCTCATGCCGTCTCTTCGAGACCGAAAGGCGCGAGAGAACCGCGCCCTGCCCGCACCAGCACCGGCTCCGCGCCGGTCAGATCGATCACGGTCGACGGCTCGCATACGCAGGCGCCGCCGTCGATCACCAGATCCAGTTGCTTCTCCAGCCGCTCGCGGATTTCTTCCGGGTCGTTCAGCGGCCGGCTTTCGCCCGGCATGATCAGCGTCGAGCCGAGCAGCGGCTGGCCGAGTTCCTCGAGAATCGCCAGCGTGATCGCGTGATCCGGCACCCGCAGACCGATGGTCTTGCGCGACGGATGCGACAGGCGCCGCGGCACTTCCCTGGTGGCCTGCAACACGAAAACATACGGGCCCGGCGTCACCGATTTGATCAATCGATACTGCCGGTTGTCCACCATCGCGAAGTTCGCCAGTTCCGACAGATCGCGCACCAGCAACGACAGCAGCTGCTTGTCGTCGAGGCCGCGAATCCGCCGCAGGCGTTCGGCCGCGTCCTTGTCGTCGAGCTGGCAGGCGAGCGCATAGCTCGAGTCCGTGGGCAGCGCGACCACGCCGCCGTCCTTGATGATCTGCACGGCCTGCTTGACGAGGCGCGGCTGCGGGTTGTCAGGATGAAGCCGAAAGTATTGGGACATGGTGACTAACGATGGCTATCAGTGAGCGGCGAGTGAGCGGCGAATGAGCCGCGAATGAACGGCGGGCGAACTGCGATTGAACAGCGGATGGCCGGCGGCCGGAAGATCGGACGCGAACATGCGCCGCGCCCGGCCCGCTTTCGCGCGTGACGTGCCGTCATGGCACGGCGCGCGATCACAGCCAGCGTTCCCAGACGGGCTTGAGATCGGAGGGCAGCTGCGGTAGCGTGCCGAGGTCGATGCGGCCTTCGCCGGCTGCGTGGAAGTCGGACCCGCGCGATGCCTCGAAACCGAAACGGCGCGCCACATCCGCGTATTCGCGGTATTGATCGGGTGTGTGGCTGCCGGTCACCACTTCGATCGCCTTGCCGCCGAGATCGATGAACTCAGCGAAAAACGCGTCGAACTCGACCGGCGAGTACGCGTAACGGCCCGGATGCGCGATGATCGCCTCACCGCCGGCGGCCTGAATCCAGCCGACCGCGTCGGCCAGTTTGGCCCAGCGGTGCGCTACATAGCCCGGTTTGCCGTCGCCGAGATAGCGATTGAACACGTCTTGTGTGGAACTGGCGTAGCCGTTCTCGACCATGAAGCGCGCGAAATGCGTACGCGAAATCATGTCCGGGTTCGACACGTACTTGAGCGCGCCCTGATACGCGTCCGGCATGCCGAGCGTCGCCAGTTGCTCGCCGATCGCTTCGGCGCGCGCGGCGCGGCCGTCACGGGTGCGCGCGAGACCGTCGATCAGGATCGAACTGGCAGGATCGATGCCGAGCCCGACGATGTGCACGGTGCGCGAAGCCCACGTCACCGAAATTTCGACGCCGCCCACGTAGCCCATGCCGAGCGCCTCGGCGGCGCTGCGCGCCTCCTGCTGACCGCCCACTTCGTCGTGGTCGGTGAGCGCCCATAACGTCACGCCGCCCGCATGCGCGCGGCGCGCGACGTCGGCCGGCGCGAACTGGCCGTCGGAAACGGTGGAGTGACAGTGAAGATCGGCGTTCATCGTAGTCTTGAAAAGGTTCTGCGACCATTTTACTGCAACGCAGTACGCGGCCGCAGAGCTATCTCACGCCAGCGGCCTCATCCTTCCCGATATGTGAAGCGTTCAGGCGCAAAACCCCTCGATCAACGCAGCCACCTGCTCCGGTTGGTCGTGGTGCACCATGTGCCCCGCTTCGTCGATGATCTTCTCGCGCCAGTTCGGGAACGCCTGAAAACGCGCCTTGAATTCGTCGAGCGGAATTTCGCCGGCGATCTGCGCGAGCGTCGGCGAGTTGGCAGCCTCGACGTGCAGCACTTTCGCGCTCGTCTTGCGCCACACCGCCATCACTTCGTCGAGGCGGTACAGCGACGGGCCGCGCAGCTTGTGCGCCGGATCGGCGAGCAGCATGAAGCGCCCTTCGCCGTCCGGCTTCGACCAGTGCTGTGCGAGAAACTGCGCGCGCTGCGGATCGAGGCGCGGATTGGTCTTGATCAGGCGGGCGGCGACGTCGTCGAGCGACGCGTAGCGCTTCAGTTGCGGCGGATCGCGCAACTCGTCGAGCCAGTTGCGCAGGCGTTTGGGTGCCTGCGCCGAGTGCGACGGCGCGAGACCGAAGCCCTCCAGATCGACCACCCGCCGCACCCGCTCCGCCCGTACGCCCGCATACAGGCAGGCGATGTTCGCACCCATGCTGTGACCGACCAGATTCACCTCGCCGGTCGGCGCGTAGTGATCGAGCAGCGCGTCGAGATCGGCCAGATAGTCCTGAATCCAGTAGTTGCCGCCGCCGCGCTCGGCCACCGGCCAGTCCGACAGACCGAAGCCGCGCATGTCCGGCGCGATCACCTGCCAGTCGCCGGCCAACGCATCGACCACGAACTGGAACGACGCGGCCACGTCCATCCAGCCGTGCAGCATGAACAGCATGGACGCATCGGGGTTGCCCCAACGCCGCACGTGCAGGCGGATGCCACGCACGGCAACAAACTCAGACCGGGAAGTATTCATGAACGGCACGCTCAAAAAAAGAATGGTCGTTCGATTATAGGGATAGCTGGGCGATACGGGGGCGGATTATCGAAAAAGCGCTCAGCCGTTCGCAGCCGGCGGGACCGGCGGCTGCGCGTCGAGATTCGCCAGCGCAGCGAGTTCCGCCTCGTCGAAACCGGCGTCGCGGCGCGCCTCGAAATTGAACGGACCACGTAATTTCGGTGCGTGATACTGATCGGCGAGGCGCGTGTAAGTCTCGTGCGGGTCGAGGCCGCTCGCGTCGCACAAATGGCGGAACCAGCGATTGCCGATCAGCACATGGCCGATTTCATCGCGCAGGATAACGTCCAGAATCGCCGCGGACGCGTGGTCGCCCGCCTGTTGCAGGCGCGCGCGGATCGGCGGCGAAGCGTCGAGGCCGCGTGCTTCGAGCGTGCGCGGCACCAGCGCCATGCGCGCCAGCACGTCGCCGCGGGTGCGCTCGCACATGTCCCACAGGCCGTCGTGCGCCGGGAAATCGCCGTACGCATGGCCGTATTGCGCGAGGCGCGCGGCCAGCAGCGAGAAGTGATAGGCCTCTTCGGCGGCGACTTTGAGCCAATCGGTGTAGAACGTGGCGGGCATGCCGGCGAAGCGCCAGACGGCGTCAAGCGCAAGATTGATCGCGTTGAATTCGATGTGCGCGAGCGCGTGCAACAGGACCGCACGGCCTTGCGACGACTGCATGCTGCGCCGCTTCAACTGGCGCGGATCGACCAGTTCGGGTTGCGCCGGACGGCCTGGCAGGTCGTGAGGTTCATCGAGTTCGCGGTCGGCTAAACAGGTGGCGCTGCCGTCGAGCACGGCGGCGTAAAGCGTGCGGGCCGCGGCGGCCTTGGTGGCCGGATCGCTTTCGCACAGTGCGGCGAGCGCCGCGGTTCGCGCACAATCGGGCTGGTCTTTGGGATTCGGTAAGGACGTTGCGGGTAAAGCGGACGGAGCGGCGGACATCATGGCAAGCGGATCGGCAAATGAAGCGGCAAAGTACGGTGCAAAAGGCGCGCTGGCAAACGCGGCAAAAGAAAAGCCCCGCGGCGGGACCAGCAGCATAGCAATGGGGCCGCCAGCTCGAATGACTGCCCGGCGAACTTTCCAGCGGCCGCGCGAGGCGGCCCAACCACACAAGCGTTTACAATACTCGATTCGACCATCCAGCGCGCTCATTGCGCCGGCGACGCGGGACACTCCGGCCAGGCGCGTGTCGGGCGGCTCGCCGCCCCAACCAGCGTGCGCCGCGACCGATCAAGAGGAGACACTGTGACGATCTACAAGCTTGGCGAAGCCGCCCCGACCATCCATGAAAGCGTGTTCGTCGCGGATTCGGCGAACATCATCGGCAATGTGACGCTCGAGGAAAACGCGAGCGTCTGGTTCGGCGCCACGATCCGCGGCGACAACGAGGCGATCACCATCGGCGCCGGCAGCAATGTGCAGGAAAACGCGGTGCTGCACACCGACCCCGGCTTCCCACTGACGATCGAGCCCAATGTGACGATCGGCCACCAGGTCATGCTGCACGGCTGCACGATCAAGGAGGGCTCGCTGATCGGAATTCAGGCCGTGGTCTTGAATGGCGCGGTGATCGGCCGCAACTGTCTGGTCGGAGCGGGCGCCATCGTCACCGAAGGCAAGGTGTTTCCCGACAATTCGCTGATTCTCGGCGCGCCCGCCAAGGTGGTGCGCGAACTGACCGAGACGGATATCGCCAACATGCAGCGCGGCACGGCAAGCTATGCCGAGCGTCGCGAATATTTCAAGGCGCAGCTCGTACGCATCGGCTAACAGCCGGCGCGCGCGGCGCGCACGGCGCGGCATCACGCTGCGTCATTCCACCGAGGAAAAGTTGTGAGCGACCAGTTGCAAAAATTCATGTTCAGCGCGGCGCCGGTGCGCGGCGAGATCGTTTCGCTGCGCAATACGTGGCAGGAAGTGCTGACGCGCCGTGATTATCCGGCGCCCGTGCGGACGATTCTGGGCGAAATGATGGCCGCGTGCGCGCTGCTGTCGGCGAACCTGAAGTTCAACGGCACGCTCGTCATGCAGATTTTCGGCGACGGGCCGATCAAGATGCTGGTGGTCCAGTGCAGCTCCGACCTGTCGATGCGCGCCACCGCCAAGCTGTCCTGCGACGCGGGCATGACGATCGACGACGCGACCTCGATGGTCGAGCTGTTGAACGCCAGCGGCCACGGCCGCTGCGTGATCACGCTCGACCCGGCCGACAAGCAGCCCGGCCAGCAGCCGTATCAAAGTATCGTGCCGCTGTCGGGCGTGAATGGTCCGCTCAAGTCGATGGCCGAAGTGCTTGAGCACTACATGCACCACTCGGAGCAGCTCGACACGCGCCTCTGGCTCGCGGCGAACACCGAGCGCGCGGTCGGCATGCTGCTGCAGAAGCTGCCGGGCGACGGCGGCATCGTCCCGCATCCGGGCGAGCTGGACGCGGATACGTGGGAGCGCGTCTGCACGCTGGGCGGCACCCTGTCGCAAGACGAGTTGCTGAAGGAAGAACCGGAAACGGTTTTCCGCCGCCTGTTCTGGCAGGAAAACGTCCAGCATTTCGAACCGGCCACCGCGCGTTTCGAGTGCACGTGCTCGCGTGAAAAAGTCGGCGGAATGCTGAAGATGCTGGGCCGCGAAGAAGTGGACGGGGTGGTCGAAGAACGCGGTCACGTCGAGATCCATTGCGAATTCTGCAATCAACGGTACGAATTCGATCCGGTCGACGTAGCGCAACTTTTTGTCGCCAGCGCACTCTCACAAGGCGTGACGCCGGCCGCTGACCAGCGGCATTGAAACGGCTGGACAGCGCGGGGCCGATGCAAGCTCCATCCCCGCGCAGCCGCGCTTCATTTCACTCGCACGACGGCAGTTACTACCGCGCTGCCCATTGCCCTCTTTCCGGCTCGGGCGGCGCGGCATCTTTGATCACATTGCGTTGAATCATTGGCGATGCACGCTGCGCATGGTTTGCTTAGGCGTCCGACCGATGGAGATCGAACATGAACTACCCTGTTTCGTTGATGCGTGATGCGCGCACGTTCGTTGTCCTGGCTATCGTCGTGAGCAGCGCAGTACTGACTGGCTGCGCGATGAACCCGCCGGGACCATCGCAGATTTTGAGCCGCCTGCCAGAGGATCAGTCAGGCGCGGTCAATCCCGCCCCGCCGCTTACGCCTGAAGAGCGCGCGCGCTATGACGCGATCGACCGTCAGGTCCTGTTCGAGCAGGATCAGTCGATTGCCGCCGAGAACGCTGCACAGGCATGGTCACGTTACTACTCGCCGCCCGTCAGAGTCTTTGGTGGCTATTCCACCGGTGGCTGGGGACGTGGTTGGGGGACGGGTATCGGCGTCGGTTTCGGCCCGACCTGGGGCTGGTAGGCCAGAGAGAGGATGCAGCTCAAGACGCGCCTTTTCTGCATCCTTCGAATCGAGTCAACGCCAACCGGCAAAGCTCAATGCGTCGTCTTGTTGTCCTTCGCAGCCTTACCGCCGTGCTTGCGATCCGGCTTCGCACGCGACTCCGGATTCGGCACCACATGCAGCGGCGCGGCCGACACCTCACCGCGCGTCGAGGTGGTCACCGAAGGCGCGTTCGCCGTCGGCAACGGTGCATTCGGCGACACGAACTGCACGAACACTTCAGCGTCCTTGACCATGCCCATTTCGTAGCGCGCCCTCTCCTCGACCGCGGCGGTGCCGTTCTGCAAGTCCTGCACTTCGCCCTGAATACGCTCGTTGCGCAACTTCGAATCGGCGTTCTTCTGCACTTGCTGCGCCAGTTGCTGCTGCAACTCGTGCACGCGCAACCAGCCACCATGGCCCCACCAGAGCGGGTACTGGATCAACGCCAGCAGAACGATCAGGACAGCAGTGACAAGCCGCATGAAGTAAGCGCAATAAATACGCGCCGCCCTGCGCTATACGCAGGGCGGCGAGGTCAATCAGAAACGAATGAGAACCGGCTCATCGGTCAGCGCCAGCAACATGGCCACAAATGGCCTTAGCGCAGATTGTAGAACGCCGACTTGCCCGGGTAGCTGGCGATATCACCGAGATCTTCTTCGATGCGCAGCAACTGGTTGTACTTCGAGATGCGGTCCGAACGCGACAGCGAACCCGTCTTGATCTGACCGGCGTTCAGGCCGACCGCGATATCCGCAATCGTCGAGTCTTCGGTTTCGCCCGAACGGTGCGAGATCACAGCCGTGTAGCCAGCGCGCTTGGCCATTTCGATTGCCGCGAAGGTTTCCGTCAGCGTGCCGATCTGGTTGATCTTGATCAGGATCGAGTTCGCGATGCCCTTCTCGATGCCTTCCTTCAGGATGCGCGTGTTGGTGACGAACAGGTCGTCGCCGACCAGCTGGACCTTCTTGCCGAGCTTGTCGGTCAGCGTCTTCCAGCCTGCCCAGTCGCTTTCGTGCATGCCATCTTCGATCGACACGATCGGAAACTTGTCGGCGAGGTTCGCCAGGTAGTCCGCGAATTCCGTCGACGACAGTTGCAGACCTTCGCCCGCCAGCTGGTACTTGCCGTCGTGGTAGAACTCGCTGGCCGCGCAGTCGAGCGCGAGCAGCACGTCTTCACCGGCGCGGTAGCCTGCTTTCTCGATTGCTTGCAGGATGGTCGACAGGCATTCGTCGTTGCTGCCGAAGTTCGGCGCGAAGCCGCCTTCGTCGCCCACTGCCGTGCTCATGCCGCGATCCGACAGGATCTTCTTCAGCGCGTGGAACACTTCGGCGCCGCAGCGCAGCGCTTCGCGGAAGGTCGGCTGGCTGACTGGCACGATCATGAATTCCTGGATGTCCAGGCTGTTGTTCGCATGCGCGCCGCCGTTGACGATGTTCATCATCGGCACCGGCAGTTGCATGGCGCCCGAGCCGCCGAAGTAGCGGTACAGCGGCAGGCCGGCTTCTTCAGCGGCAGCCTTCGCGACGGCCATCGACACGGCCAGCATCGCGTTCGCGCCAAGGCGCGACTTGTTGTCGGTGCCGTCGAGTTCCAGCAGGGTCTTGTCGAGGAAGGCCTGCTCGGAAGCGTCGAGGCCCATGATCGCTTCGGAGATCTCAGTATTGATGTGCTCGACAGCTTTCAGCACACCCTTGCCGCCGTAACGGCCGGTTTCGCCATCGCGCAGTTCGATTGCTTCACGCGAACCCGTCGACGCGCCCGACGGCACCGCCGCGCGGCCCATCGTGCCCGACTCGAGCAGCACGTCGCATTCGACGGTGGGGTTGCCTCGCGAATCGAGAATCTCTCGACCGATGATATCTACGATAGCACTCATGGTTTCCTCAAGAAATGACGTTGAATTCTTTACCGTGACACTGTACCCGGCGTGTCGATCCGGAGTTAGCGCTTTAGCGTTTATTCCGGTCTCATGCAGAGCACCGGCCTCCGCGACAGACAACTTGCGCGCCGATACGTTCGACGACCATTGCGTGCATTCGCCGCGCGCCGATGATTGTGTCCATTATGCAAGCCATTCGTGACACGCGGCGAACGCCTGACTCAGTTGAAATTGCTCTCGAGGAACGGCGCGCGCTTGACGGCCTGGTCTAGCGTCAACAGCGTCTCGAGCAGATCGGCCATGCGGTTGAGCGGCACGGCATTCGGGCCGTCCGATTTGGCCTGCGCCGGATTCGGATGCGTTTCCATGAAAAGGCCGGCGACACCCACCGCCACCGCGGCACGCGCCAGCACCGGCACGAATTCGCGCTGACCGCCCGAGCTCGTGCCCTGGCCGCCCGGCAACTGCACCGAGTGCGTGGCGTCGAACACGACCGGCGCGTTGGTTTCGCGCATGATCGCGAGCGAACGCATGTCCGACACGAGATTGTTATAGCCGAACGACACGCCGCGTTCGCACGCCATGAAGCGATCTTCCGACAGACCCGCTTCACGCGCCGCGTCGCGCGCCTTGTCGATCACGTTCTTCATGTCGTGCGGTGCGAGAAACTGGCCCTTCTTGATGTTGACCGGTTTGCCCGAACGCGCGCACGCATGAATGAAATCGGTTTGACGGCACAGGAAAGCGGGCGTTTGCAGCACGTCGACCACCGACGCGACCTGCTCGATCTCGTGCTCGGCGTGAACGTCGGTCAGCACCGGCAGACCGAGCTGACGCTTCACTTCCGACAGGATGCGCAAGCCTTCGTCCATGCCCAGACCGCGGAACGACTTGCCGCTGCTGCGATTGGCCTTGTCGTACGACGATTTGTAGATGAACGGAATGTTCAGCTTCGCGCAGATTTCCTTCAGGCGGCCGGCCGTGTCGATCGTCATCTGTTCGGATTCGACGACACAGGTGCCTGCGATCAGGAAAAACGGCTTGTCGAGCCCGATTTCGAAATCGCCCAGTTTCATGCTTTCTCCCCGACTTCGCTCGTCGCACGCGACTGCTGATGCGCGAGCGCCGCTTCGACGAACGACTTGAACAGCGGATGGCCGTCACGCGGCGTGGACGTGAATTCCGGGTGGAACTGCACGCCGACGAACCACGGGTGCATGCTGCGCGGCAATTCCATCATTTCCGGCAGATCTTCACTCGGGGTACGGGCGCTGATGATAAGGCCGCCGGCTTCGAGCTGGGGCACGAAGCGGTTATTGACCTCATAACGGTGGCGATGGCGCTCGTTCACATCCTTGCCGTAGATCTCTTCGGCCATCGTGCCGGGCTTGATCGGGCAACGTTGCGAACCGAGGCGCATCGTGCCGCCCAGATCCGATTCTTCCGTACGCTTTTCGACGCGGCCTTCGCGGTCGTACCACTCGGTGATCAGCGCGACCACGCGGTTTTCGGTTTCCTGATCGAACTCGGTGCTGTTCGCGTCCTTCAGGCCCACTACGTCGCGGGCGAATTCGATCACGGCCAGCTGCATGCCGAGGCAGATGCCCAGGTACGGCACCTTCGCTTCACGCGCATAGCGGATCGCGGCAATCTTGCCTTCGGTGCCGCGCCGGCCGAAGCCGCCCGGCACGAGCACGGCATCGAGATGCCGCAGGCTGTCGACGCCGTGCGTCTCGACTTCTTCCGAATCGATGTATTCGATGTTGACGCGGGTGGCCGTATGCATCGACGCATGGCGCAGCGCTTCGATCAGCGACTTGTACGACTCGGTCAGATCGACATACTTGCCGACCATGCCGATCGTCACTTCGTGCTTCGGATGCTGGAGCTTCTCGACGAGGTCGGACCACATCGACAGATCGGCGGGCTTCGGCGTGAGCTTGAGCTCTTCGCAGATGATCGCGTCCAGGTCCTGGTCGTGCAGCATCTGCGGAATCTTGTAGATGCTGTCCACGTCCCACACCGAGATCACGGCGTCTTCGGGCACGTTGGAGAACATCGAGATCTTCGCGCGCTCGTCGTCCGGAATGCGGCGGTCGGCACGGCACAGCAGCACATGCGGCGAGATGCCGATTTCGCGCAGCTTCTGCACGCTGTGCTGCGTCGGCTTGGTTTTGAGTTCGCCGGCGGTGGCGACCCAGGGCACCAGCGTCAGGTGCACGAAGCACGCGCTGTTGCGGCCCATGCGCAGGCTCATCTGACGCGCGGCCTCGAGGAACGGCAGCGATTCGATGTCGCCGACGGTACCACCCACTTCGACGATCGCGACATCCGGCTCGCCGCACGTCGCAGAGGCTGCGCCGCGTTCGATAAACGCCTGGATTTCGTTCGTGATGTGCGGGATGACCTGCACCGTCTTGCCGAGATAATCGCCGCGGCGTTCCTTGCGGATTACCGATTCGTAAATCTGGCCCGTGGTGAAGTTATTGGCCTTGCGCATCTTCGTGCTGATGAAGCGCTCATAGTGGCCGAGGTCGAGGTCAGTCTCTGCTCCATCTTCCGTCACGAACACTTCGCCGTGTTGGAACGGGCTCATCGTGCCGGGGTCGACGTTGATGTATGGATCGAGCTTGAGGAGGGTGACTTTAAGACCGCGCGATTCGAGGATCGCGGCGAGGGAAGCGGCGGCAATACCCTTGCCGAGGGAAGATACTACGCCGCCGGTGACGAAAACATATTTGGTCATCGCTGGATGCTCGCGGGAAAAACGGATTATACCGTAAAGCAGGGTCTCGACCCAGCAAAATCCGAGCGGCAACTGCACGCGCGCATGCCACGGCGGCGGCAATCACCGCGCGGCGCTCTGCCCGATGCACCGCCGCCCAGCGCGGCGTTAAGCGCGCCGCTCCAGCTCGCGCAACATCCGCTGCACCGCGCGCGCGGTTTCGAGCGGCTTTTCCATCGGATAAAGATGGCTGCCCTCGATCCATTCCAGATGCCCGCCGGTTGCGCGGCGGGTGGCGTCGAGACCAGCCTGGCGGATTTCCTTCGAGCGCGTGCCGGCGATGAACCCGACCGGCACCGGTGCGCCACGCGCGAGCCGGGCGCCGAGCGTGTGCGGCAAGGTCCGGTAGATCTGATACTCGGTGCGGCGGTCGAAGGCCAGCGAGCGAGCGCCGTCGGGCGAAGTCTGCGGTATGCCGAAGTCGATGTAGTCGGACAGCATGCGCTCGTCCCAGCGCGCGAACGCCGGCTTCGAATGAAAGTGGCGCCACGCTTCGTCGCGGCTCGCCCAGTGAGTGCGACGCGTGCGCGTGGCGGCCGCGGGCGACAGACGCTCGTCGAGCCCGGTCCATTGCGACACGCGCAGCATGCTGCTGCGCCAGCCGGCGATCACCGGCGAATCGAGCATCACCACGCCCCTCACCCACTGCGGCTTCTTCAGCGCGGCCATCAGCGACAGATAACCGCCGAGCGAATGCCCCACCAGCCACACCGGCTGCTCGTACGAGCGGCCGATGTCGTCGAGCAACTGCTCGACCAGATGCGGCCAGTCCTGCGTTACCGGGAAGCACGCGTCGTGACCGATCCGCTCGATGGAGCGCAGTTCATAGTCGTCGGCGAGTTCGGCGAAGATCGTCCGGTAGGTCGACGCCGGGAAGCCGTTCGCGTGCGAGAAATGAATGATGTTTTTCAACTGCGGCTATCTCCGTTCTGTTTTTGCGTGCGGGCTTTCGCGTGCATTTTTTCGTGAGCGCTGCCTGTATGCCCTCGTGCAGCGACTGTGGCCCGGCGACGCATTTCTTCTAACTGTGCGGCCGGCGGTTCATCGATCCAGCCATCAGCGATCCATCCAGTAGCGCCGCTGCGTTTCGCGATAGCGTTCGAGCGTCAGCGCCGCGCCTTGCGTATCCGGGCTCGCCTCGACGCGCATCGCGCCGTCCGTATCGCTGCGTCCGAGCTCAATATGGCGCGCGTTGTAGCGCTCGAACACCCCCGCATCCGGATGATGAAAGCGGTTGCGATAGCCTACCTGAAATAACGCGATGGACGGATCGATAGAGTCGAGGAACGGCTCGGTCGACGAGCTCTTGCTGCCGTGATGCGGCACGACCAGCACCTGCGCGCGCAACGCGCCGCGATCGCGCGCGAGCAGCACGCGTTCGGTGGGTGCCTCGATGTCCGCGGTCAGCAACGCGGCGACGCGCGGCGGTGCCGTTTGAATGCGTCCCGCAGCGAGGCTCGCGGCGGTTGGCAACGTGCTGACCCGCAACACGCAGCAATGCGCATTCGATTTGCCTTGCAGCGGTCCGGCATCCGGCCACAGCATCGCAAACTCGACGCCGTCCCACTGCCAACGCTGCCCCGCCGCGCATGGCAGCGTAGCCGCGCCGTGTTGCCTCGCGCTCGACCACAGCGCGTTGTCCGGCGCCAGCGCGGCCAGCATCTGATGAACTTCGATCGCTTCGAACACGGCGGGCGCACCGCCCGAATGATCGGAATCGGCATGACTGACAATCAGCGTGTCGAGCGCCGTCACGCCATGCGCCTGTAAGAACGGCACGACCACCCGCTCGCCCGCATGGGTCGATTCCGGTCCCGGCCCGGCATCGAACAGCAATGCGTGATGCGCCGTTTCGACCAGCACCGACGTGCCTTGACCGACATCCAGCGCCGTCAGACGGAAACTGCCGGACGGCGGCCCGGGCGAGGCCGGCATCAGGAGCGGCAACCACGTGAGCGGCGCGGCCCAGCGCAGCGGCCAGCCACGCGGCGCGAGACACCAGAACACGCCGAGCGCCGCCGCTGCCAGCGCCCACGCATCCGGTTGCGGCAGCCACCAGAGCGCCCAGCCAGGCCCGGATAACCTGTGCAAGCCCGCGGCAAGCAGATCGAGCAACGCATGCGCGGTGTGGAATGCCCAGGCATCGAACGGCGCGGGCAATGCGACGCCTGCCAGCACGGCCGGCGTGACCAGCAGGCTCACCCATGGAATCGCGAACGCATTCGCCAGCGGACCGATCAGTGGAATCTGCGCGAACCAGTAGACGGTCAGTGGCGCGAGCGCGAGCGTCACCGCGATCTGCACGTGGGCGGCGCTATGCAGTCGTTCGCCGAATGAGCGCATGCGCCGACCTGGAGCGGCGCGCAGACCCGGAAATTTGCCCGGTGCGTTGCCACCCTTGCTCTTGCTCTCGCCCCCACTGTTACCGTTACCGTTGCCCTCGCCCTCTCCGTTGCCGTCGCTGTTGCCGTCGCTGTCGTCATCGTCATCGCCGGGTTGCCGCCGATCCCGCAATCGGGGCCGCCCCGACACCGCGAACAGAATCGCCGCCACCGCGCAGAACGACAGCCAGAACCCCGCCGACACCACCGCCCACGGATCGATCAGCAGCACGAGTCCCAGCGCCCACGCCAGCACCGCCGAGCGCGCGAGATTGCGCCCGCTGACAAACGCCAGCGCGACGACACCCGCCATCCACAGCGCGCGTTGCGCCGGCACATTGAAGCCGGCCAGCGTGGCATGCAGCGCGGCGAACCCGGCGCCGCCCGTCACCGCGACGATTTGCGCAGGCAGCCGCAGCGGCCAGTTGCGGCCGATCCACGCGGAACGCCGCCACACCGCGCCCGCGAGCCAGCCGGCCAGGCCCGCGACGAAGCCGATATGCAAGCCCGAAATCGCCACCAGATGACTCGTGCCGGTGCCGCGCATCAGCAGCCAGTCGGCAGCGCTGACTTCGTCCTGCGCGCCGATGGCCAACGCCACGACGATCCCGCGATGCGGAGCATCGGCGAGCACCGCATCGATCCGTGCGCGCAGCGCGGCGCGCCAGCGGTCCACGATTACGCTCAGGCCGCGCGCCCGTCCCGGCAAGCGCACGGCGTGGGCAGGCGCACTCACGTAGCCGGTCGCCCGCACGTTGCGCGCCAGCAGGTTCGCTTCGGCATCGCGCACGCCGAAGTTCGCGTTGCCATGCGGCCGTTTGAGCCGCACGGTCAGGCGCCAGCGCTCGCCCGGTTCGAGCGGCGGCGCCGGGGCGTCGTCGGCGATCCACGAAAGTTGAATCACGCACGGGAAATTGGCGACGGGCGCGGCAACCGGCGCGGCAACCGGCGCGTCGGCCGCATCAACTTCGAACAGGAAACGCGTGCCGTTTTCGTCCCGTGACGGCAAGCCCTTGATGCTGCCGACGACATCGAGATCACGGCCTTCCCACGCGTGCGGCAAGCTCGCCGCGAGGCGCATTTCCGCGCGCACCGCCGCATAGCCGAAGCCCACGCACACCGCTGCGCACCACACCGCACTCCAGCCGGCGAACAACCGCAAACGCGGCTTGATCCGTAACTGGCTGAGGCCCGTCCCACCACGCAACCCCCAAACCGCCACAACAACCGCCGCCAACCCAAGCGCCACCAATCCGCACCACCCGACCCACTCCGGCAACGCCGCCTGACTTTGCAGCCAGATCACGCCCAACGCAAACCCGCACCACCCTGCCCGCATTCGCCCTCCGTCCAGCAAGCGCCGAACCACGCAACACCCGGCAAACAGGCGTCAGCAAGCCCGCCGGGCGTGGGTTTCGCCCGGCGCGAACCACTCAGACCAACGAGATCGATTATGCAGAGGAAAGGGCGAGTCGCGGCAGCGCGGCGAGCGCGTTAGCCGTTGTGCCTAGGGCGGTCGCGTCGGCGCTCATGCCGCGCAACTGCGCGAGGCCCGCGCCGATGCCCGGAATCTGCTCCGGCGAGTTGCGCTGCCTGTACATCCACGCAGGCGCGATGTCCGGCGCATCGGTTTCGACGACCAGCGCGTCGAACGGCAACTGCTCGGCAAGACGGCGGATTTGCCGCGCACGCTCGAACGTCAGATTGCCGCCAAAGCCGAGGTGCATGCCCTGGTCGATATAAGCCTGGGCTTGCTGGAAACTGCCGTTGAACGCGTGCGCGATGCCGCGATGGATCTGATGCCGCCGCAGTCCTTTGAGCACCTGATCCTGCGATTTGCGCACGTGGCAAATCACCGGCAGGTCGAATTCGCGCGCGAGTTGCAGTTGACCGTTGTAGAAGAACTGCTGGCGCGCATCGTCGAGGCCGTCGACGAAATAGTCGAGCCCGATCTCGCCAACGCCGACAAACCGCGGATCGCCGAGACTCGCCTCGATCTCCATGCGCAGCAAGTCGAGATCACGCTCGTCGGCGCCCGGCGTGAACAGCGGATGAATGCCGAGCGCATACGCGCCGCCGTCGACCCGATGCGCGAGCTCACGCACCGCCGTGAAATTCTGGCGGCCGATCGCCGGAATCACGATCCGCCCGACGCCCGCGCTGCGCGCCGCCGCCGCGACCGCGTCGCGGTCGGCGTCGAATTCCGAAGCGTCGAGATGACAGTGCGTATCGATCCACATGACGAATCTCGCGAGGCTAGCGGCGCGGCGTCGAGCCGCGTCGGCCGGCCATCAGACCGGCACCGGCGGCTCTTCGTGCAGCACGCCGTCGCGCAGCCGCATGATGCGGTCGCAGCGGCCGGCCAGTTCCGGATCGTGCGTGACGATCACGAAGCTCGTGTCCATCGTTTGCGACAGTTCGAGCATCAGGTTGAATACCGTGTCGGCGGTGCCGCCGTCGAGATTGCCGGTCGGCTCGTCGGCCAGCACGCAGGCGGGCTTCGTGACCAGCGCCCGCGCGATCGCCACGCGCTGACGCTCGCCGCCCGACAACTCGCCCGGCCGATGTTTCGCGCGATGCCCCATGCCGACCCGCTCCAGCACCAGGAGCGCTTCACGGCGCGCGGCTTCGGTCGTCATGCGGCGAATCCGCAACGGCATCGCGACGTTGTCGAGCGCGGTGAACTCCGGCAGCAGATGGTGAAACTGATACACGAAACCCAGCGCGCGATTGCGCAGGTCGTTGCGTTCACGCTCGGAGAGCTGCGTGAACGGCTTGCCCAGCACCGACACATGCCCGGCGCTCGGATCGTCGAGGCCGCCGAGCACGTGCAACAGCGTGCTCTTGCCGGAGCCCGACGCGCCGACGATCGCCAGTTTCTCGCCGCGCCGCACGCTCAGTTGTGTGCTGTTGAGCACCGGCACATTCAGACCGCCTTGCACGAACGATTTGGAAATGCCGGTTGCTTCGAGCACGTACGGATGCTGCTCGGTGTCCTGAGTGGCCATGGATAAATTAGCGGAACGGTCATTCATAACGCAGCGCCTCCGCGGGACGGACTTTCGCACCACGCCAGCTCGGGTAAAGGGTCGCCACCGCCGACATCAGGAACGCGATGACGCCGATCCGCGCGACGTCGCCCGGAACCAGCTCGGACGGCAGTTCGCTGATGAAGTACACCGACGGCGGCAGGAACTGCACGCCGAGCAGATGCTCGATCATCGGCACGAGCCACGGAATGCTCCACGCGATCAGACAGCCGAGCGCGACGCCGGTCGCGGTGCCGATAAAGCCGATCGTCACGCCCTGCACGACGAAGATCTTCATGATCGAGCCGGGCTGCGCGCCGAGCGTGCGCAGAATCGCGATGTCGGCCTGCTTGTTGGTCACCGTCATCACCAGCGACGACACCAGATTGAACGCGGCCACCGCGATGATCAGCGTGAGGATGATGAACATCATGCGTTTTTCGATCTGCACCGCGGAGAACCAGGTCTTGTTCTGCTGCGTCCAGTCGCGGATATACAGGTCGCCCGACAGGCTGCGCGCGAGCTGATGCGCGACTTCCGGCGCGCGCTGCATGTCGGTCAGGCGCAGCCGTACGCCGGTCGGCGCGGGCAGCCGGAACAGCGCCTGCGCGTCCTTGATGTTGATCAGCGCGAGCGTGCTGTCGTACTCGTAATGTCCCGACTCGAAGATGCCCACCACCGTGAACTGCTTCAGGCGCGGCAGCATGCCGGCGGGCGTGATCGTGCCTTCGGGCGCGACCAGCGTGATCTTGTCGTTGAGCTGCACGCCGAGATTGGTGGCGAGGTCCGCGCCGAGCACGATGCCGAAGTCGCCCGGCACGAGGTCGGTCAGCTTGCCGCCTTTCATTTCCTTGCCGATGTCGGACACTTCCGGTTCGAGCGTCGGTTCGACGCCGCGCAGCGCGACGCCGCTCACCGCGTCCTGGCGCGTGAGCAGCGCCTGCGCTTCGACATAGGGCGCCGCGCCGATCACTTCCTTGTTCTGGCGGGCTTCCTTCGCGGTCAGTTGCCAGTCGGGCATCGACCCGGTCGGCGAAAAGATTTCGACGTGCGCGAGCACCGACAGCATCCGGTCGCGCACCTCTTTCTGAAAACCGTTCATCACGGACAGCACGACGATCAGCGCCGCGACGCCGAGCGCGATGCCCGACATCGACACCAGCGCGATGAACGAAATGAAGCCGTTACCGGTCGTGCGTTTGCCGGCGCGCGTGTAGCGCCAGCCAATCTGCCATTCGTAGGGAAATTTCAAGCGAATCCTTTTCTGCGTTCTTCGGCTTTGTGCTGTGCACGAAAAGCGTCCAGCACCTGCCGTGCGGCCCGAGCGTCGTGATCGTTGGTGTCGCGGCGACGCGGATGGTTCCGGTGCCGCGCCGTGTTGCAGCAAGGCGTGCGCCACTTCGATCCGCCATGCGCTGGAACAGCGCCGCCGCCGATCAAGCGCGAAGTTTGCCATACAATGCCGGCGGCTCGCGCAAAGGCCGTATGGACCGGGCCGGCGGCGCCGCTAACGCAGGTTATACCGCCCGCGCAACTCGTTGATAATCGCTGCGGCGGCGCTGCTCGCCACATCGCGCACATCCGCGTCCTTGCGGTCGCGGTGCAGATGGGTGATGTCCCAGTTGCAACCGTCCTCATCCTCGACGGTCTCGTGAAAACCGGTCGGAATCCAGCCGGCCGTGGCCGGGTTCGCATCGAGCGCCTTCACGACCAGTTCGAGCAGTTCCCGCTCGGTTTTGAGTTCACGCGACATGCCGGCCTCCATGGTGATGTGCGCGGTGCCGCCGCGCGCGGCTGCTGCAACGTCCGGACGGCGCGCGGCCAACCGATGGGCCAGGCGCCGCCGCGGTTCGTCGAGCGGGAAGCTGATGGTCGGAATACTCGCACTCTTTGCCCTACAATGCGCAGCATCATGCTCGCCAACCGTCTCCATCTGCTCCTGCCCTTCGCGCTGCCCGCCGCAGCGGACGCCTCCACCGCCCTCCACGACATCCAGAGTCCGGCCCTCGACCGGCTGATCGCGCGCGCGACGCTGGTCGAACGGGTGATCGGCGAGGATTTTCAGCGCACTCTGCCGCACGAGCGCTGGGTGGCCCGGCAGTTCGGCGCGCTGCCGAGCGGCGCGGCGGCCGCCGACGAAGCGCCGCTCGCCCCATACATGCTGCGCGCCGACGGCGGCGAACCCGGCAACGCGACGTGGGCCTGCGTGCAGCCAGTCCACGTGCGTATCGCGCACGATCATCTGGTGCTGATCGATCCCGCGTCGCTCGAACTGTCCGACGACGAAGCCCGCGCGCTGCTTGCGGTCGCCCGCCCGCTGATCGAGGAACTCGGCGTGCGCATCGAGGCACCGAGGCCCACGCGCTGGTATCTGTCGAGCGACGGCTTCGGCACGCTGGCGGGCGCGTCGCCGTTGCGCGCGAGCGGCCGCAACATTGAAATCTGGCTGCCGCATGAAGCGCATTCCGGCGAGCGTTCGCGCGCGTGGATGAAGCTGCAGAACGAAGTGCAGATGGCCTGGTTCGAACATCCGGTCAATGAAGCGCGCGAGGCGCGCGGCCTGCCGGCCGTCAACTCGATCTGGTTTCACGCGCAAGGCGCGGCGCAGCCGGTGCGCAGCCCGTTCGCGCGCGTGTTTTCCGACGCCGCCGCGACGCGTGGGCTCGCGATGACCGCCGGCGTCGAGACTGGCGCGCCGCCGGCATCGTTCGGCGCGCTGTCCAGCGGTGCTGGCGGTGCCGGCGGAAATTCAACCGCGGCGGCACGTGCCAACCCGAACAGCGCCACCAACAGCACGCTGGTCGAACTCGACCCGTTCTCCGCACCCTATATCGAACAGGACTGGGCACGCTGGAACGACGCGTTCGCGGCCGTGCAAACGGACTGGTTCGAGCCCGCGCTGGCGGCGCTGCAATCCGGCCAGTTCGGCGAACTCGGCCTGACCCTTTGCGGCGACACCGGCTTGGTCACACTCACGGTCACGCGCGGCGACCTGCGCAAATTCTGGCGACGGCGCGTGCTCGCCTCGCTCTTCATCGAATGATTTATCGAATGACCCACGGCCTTTCCGAATGACTCGAATCGTTACCCGCGCCTGCTCTCCTGTCGACGCCGAAGTCCTCACCCGCCACGGCCTGCATCCGGTGCTCGCGCGTCTGTATGCGGCACGCGGCGTGTGCCTGCCCGATGAAATCGAAACCGGCCTCGCGCGGCTCGTGCCGCCCGCCGCGCTGAAGGGCTGCGAAGACGCCGCCGTGCTGCTCGCCGATGCGATCCAGCACCAGCGCCGCATGCTGGTGGTCGCCGACTACGACTGCGACGGCGCCACCGCCTGCGCGGTCGCGGTGCGCGGCCTGCGCATGTTCGGCGGCCAGATCGACTACCTGGTGCCGAACCGCTTCGAGTACGGCTACGGGCTGACGCCTGAAATCGTCGCGCTGGCCGCGCGCAGCGCGTCGGGCAAGCCGGATCTGCTGATCACGGTCGACAACGGCATCGCCAGCGTCGACGGCGTGGCGGCGGCCAACGCACTCGGCATCGACGTGCTGGTCACCGACCACCATTTGCCGGGCGACGAGCTGCCCGCCGCGCGCGCGATCGTCAATCCGAATCAGCCGGGCTGCACGTTCCCGAGCAAGTGCATCGCGGGGGTCGGCGTGATGTTTTACGTGCTGCTCGCGTTGCGCGCGGAGTTGCGCCGCCGCAGCGCGTTCGGCGACGCGTTGCCCGAACCGCGTCTCGACGGCCTGCTCGATCTGGTCGCGCTCGGCACGGTCGCCGACGTGGTCAAGCTCGACGGCAATAATCGCGTGCTGGTCGCGCAAGGCTTGCAGCGCATCCGCAAAGGCCGGCTGCAGCCGGGCATCGCCGCCCTCTTTCGCGCCGCCGCGCGCAACGCCCGCAGCGCCTCGGGCTTCGACCTCGGCTTCGCGCTCGGGCCCCGCCTGAACGCGGCGGGACGACTGTCGGACATGTCGCTCGGGATCGAATGCCTGACCACCGACGACGTCGGCCGCGCGTGGGATCTCGCGCAGCAGCTCGACACGATGAACCGCGAGCGCCGCGAGATCGAAGCCGGCATGCAGCAACAGGCGCTCGACGACCTGTCGGCGATCGACCCCGCAGGCGCGACCACCATCACGCTGTTCAATCCGGGCTGGCATCAAGGCGTGATTGGCATTGTCGCCGGGCGGCTGAAGGAGAAATTCCACCGGCCCTCGTTCACCTTCGCGCTCGCCGACGACAGCGGCCAAACCGTCAAAGGCTCGGGCCGCTCGATTGCCGGCTTCCATCTGCGCGACGCGCTCGACCTGATCTCGAAGCGTGAGCCGAACCTGATCGTCAAGTTCGGCGGCCACGCGATGGCCGCGGGCCTGACGCTCGCCGCCGCCGACGTGGCGCGCTTCACCGCCGCGTTCGAAGCGGTCGGCCGCGAGTGGCTGTCCGAGGACGCGCTGTCGCGCACGGTGGAAACCGACGGCGAACTCGAGGACGCGTACTTCACGCCGCAATTCGTCGAGATGCTCGATGCCGCCGTGTGGGGCCAAGGCTTTCCGGCTCCGGTGTTTTCGGGCGAATTCGACATCGCGTCGCAGGCGCTGGTGAAGGACAAGCATCTGAAGCTGCAGCTCGTGCGCGGCCGCCAGCGCTTCAACGCGATCTGGTTCAATCACACCGACACGCTGCCCGCGCGCACCACCGTCGCTTACCGGCTGGCGAGCGACACGTGGAATGGCGTGTCGCGGGTGCAGTTGATCGTCGAACACGCGGCGAGCTGAAGTGTTGAGCGGATGTGGCACGCCGAGGTGCAAAGCTGAAGCGGTGTGCGGCAGCGGCGAGCCGATGTGGTAACCGGCAGCGGCGAGCCGTGCTGACGCACCGAAGCAATGACCCGTAGCGGCCAGCCGGAATGGCAACCCAGACGGCAATCAAAGCCGCGAACTGAAGCACCGGCCCAGCGCCCGCAATTCGTCGAAAATCTCCACAAAATCAACCCCCAACACGCGCCGGATCGCTGAAGAGCCTCCGGCGCGGCGCGCCGATCGGCTATAATTTCCCCTTTTTACGAAGCTATAAAAGATCGACATGGAAGCGGAACGTCTCAACGCGATCGAAGCCTCTCTGGCGGACCTGCGCACGCGCGCGGACTCGCTACGGGGGTATCTTTGACTACGACGACAAAGCACTGCGTCTAATCGAAGTCAACCGGGAACTCGAAGACCCGGACGTCTGGAACGACTCGAAGCACGCCCAGGCCCTCGGCCGGGAAAAGAAGCTGCTCGACGACACCGTCGGCAAGCTCACGTCGCTCGATAACGATCTGCGCGACGCGCAGGACCTGTTCGACATGGCCCGCGACGAAGACGACGAGGAAACCCTGCTCGCCTGCGAATCCGACGCGCAAGGCATTGAACAACGCGTCGCCGACATGGAATTCCGCCGGATGTTCGCGAACCCGGCCGATCCGAACAACGCGTTCCTGGACATCCAGGCCGGCGCCGGCGGCACCGAGGCGTGCGACTGGGCGTCGATGCTGCTGCGCCAGTATCTGCGCTACTGCGAACGCAAGGGCTTCAAGACCGAAGTGCTGGAGCAGACCGACGGCGACGTCGCGGGCATCAAGAACGCGACGATCAAGATCGAAGGCGAATACGCGTACGGCTTCCTGCGCACCGAAACCGGCGTGCACCGCCTCGTGCGCAAATCGCCGTTCGACTCGTCGGGCGGCCGTCATACGTCGTTCTCGTCGGTGTTCGTGTACCCGGAAATCGACGACTCGATCGAAGTGGACATCAACCCGGCCGATCTGCGCATCGACACGTACCGCGCGTCCGGCGCGGGCGGTCAGCACATCAACAAGACCGACTCCGCGGTGCGTATCACGCACATGCCGTCGGGCATCGTCGTGCAGTGCCAGAACGACCGCTCGCAGCACCGCAACCGCGCCGAAGCGATGGCCATGTTGAAGTCGCGCCTGTACGAAGCGGAAATCCGCAAGCGCCAGGAAGAGCAGGACAAGCTCGAAGCCGGCAAGACCGATGTGGGCTGGGGTCATCAGATCCGCTCGTACGTGCTGGACAACAGCCGTATCAAGGATCTGCGCACCAACGTCGAAATCAGCAACACCAAGAGCGTGCTCGACGGCGACCTCGATCCGTTCATCAGCGCAAGCCTGAAGCAGGGCGTGTAGGCACGATTCGAGCGCAACCCGAGCGCAACCGGCGCGGCACACCAGGCCGCGCCGCATCTTTTTACCGCCTGAGGTTTTTACACTGACTGGCCTCCCGTATCCGGAGCACTCCGATGCGGGCCACCGAATACCAAATCATCATGACCGAATCGACCCAGCCTAATGCGGCCCAGCCAAATGTCGTGCCCGAGGTGGACGACAACAAGATCATCGCCGAGCGCCGCGAAAAGCTGCGCGAGTTGCGTGAGCAAGGCGTCGCCTACCCGAACGATTTCCGTCCCACGCACCACGCCGAAGATCTGCAGGCGCAGTACGAGCATGCCGACAAGGAAGCACTCGACGCGAATCCGCTCGAAGTCGCCCTCGCCGGCCGCATGATGCTCAAGCGTGTGATGGGCAAGGCGAGCTTCGCGACCGTGCGCGACGGTTCGGGTCAGATCCAGTTCTTCATCACGCCGGCCGATGTCGGCCAGCAAACGTACGACGCGTTCAAGAAGTGGGACATGGGCGACATCGTCGCGGCGCGCGGCGTGCTGTTCCGCACCAACAAGGGCGAGCTGTCGGTGCGTTGCACCGAACTGCGTCTGCTGTCGAAGTCGCTGCGTCCGCTGCCGGACAAGTTCCATGGTCTGTCGGACCAGGAAATGAAGTATCGCCAGCGCTACGTCGATCTGATCGTCACGCCGGAAACGCGCAAGACTTTCGTCGCGCGCACCAAGGCCATTTCGTCGATCCGCAAGTTCATGGCCGACGCCGACTTCATGGAAGTCGAAACGCCGATGCTGCACCCGATTCCGGGTGGCGCGGCGGCCAAGCCGTTCACCACGCATCACAACGCGCTCGACATGCAGATGTTCCTGCGTATCGCGCCGGAGCTGTATCTGAAGCGGCTGGTGGTCGGCGGCTTCGAGCGTGTGTTCGAGATCAACCGTAACTTCCGCAATGAGGGCGTGTCCGTGCGTCACAATCCGGAATTCACGATGATCGAGTTCTACGCGGCGTACACCGACTACAAGTGGCTGATGGATTTCACCGAGCAGCTGATCCGCCAGGCCGCGATCGACGCATTGGGCACCGCCACGATCACCTATCAGGGCCGCGGGCTGGATCTGGCCAAGCCGTTCCATCGGCTGACGATCACCCAGGCGATCCAGAAGTACGCGCCGCAATACACGCACGAACAACTGGCCGACAGCACGTTTCTGCGCACCGAGCTGCAGAAGTTCGGCGTCGATGCATCGCAGCCGAAGTTCCACAATGCGGGCGTGGGTTCGCTGCAACTGGCGCTGTTCGAAGAGACCGCCGAGTCGCAATTGTGGGAGCCGACCTACATCATCGACTACCCGATCGAAGTGTCGCCGCTCGCGCGCGCGTCGGACAAGGTCGCCGGCATCACCGAGCGTTTCGAGCTGTTCATCACCGGCCGTGAAATCGCCAACGGCTTCTCGGAACTGAACGATCCGGAAGACCAGGCCGCCCGCTTCAAGAAGCAGGTCGACCAGAAAGAAGCCGGCGACGAGGAAGCGATGTTCTACGACGCGGACTACATTCGCGCGCTCGAATATGGCATGCCGCCGGCTGGCGGTTGCGGCATCGGCATCGACCGCCTGGTGATGATGCTCACCGACAGCCCGAGTATCCGCGACGTGATTCTGTTCCCGCATCTGCGCCGCGAAGACTGATCGTTACGCGGTTTGCATGAATGAAAACGCCCGGCATCTCTGAAGCCGGGCGTTTTTCTTGCGGAGTGTGCAAGACGCATTTGCGTCGGCTGACGGTTTGTAACCATCGGTAAAAGCTGCATAAAAGCGGCGAGGCTCCTGCGTGAAGCAACCGTTTTGAACATCGCGCAGAGCAAGGCGCCCCGCCCGCCTTGGCGCGGCAGGGCCGCGACGCGTGCCGGCGACCGGTTACAAATTGAAACGCCGCCAGGATCGAATTGCCGGACACTCAGTCTCAATAAAGTCGACTCTGCCAGAAAGAGACGGAGGCCAACATGGACAATCCAGCTAACGATCCCCAGCCCACGCAGCAACGTCGTCTTCATCCGCTCGTCGCGACGGCGGCCGGTGCAATCATCATCGCGAGTCTCGTCGCCACCGCGGCCATCACAGGCCTGTTCCCGAAGGCGTCGAGCAACGGCGCGCAGACCGATCAGACTCAGGCCGCGCAAGTGACGACGCAACCGGGCGTGGTCGATTCGGCCGCGCCGGTCGTCAGTGGCTCGGTGCAACAGCAGCCAGTCACGCAACAGCAGGCGCAACAACAGGCGCAACCCCAGGCGCCGCAGCAGGCTCGGCAACCCGCGCCGCCCGCGCCCGCTCCCACCCCGGCGCAGCGGCCACAGTATGCGCAGCAGCAACAGGCGCAAGCCGCGCCGCAATATGCCCAACAGCCGCCGTCACAACCGGCCTATTGCTCGTCTTGCGGTACGGTCGTCGCGATTTCGGCGGTGCATCAGGAAGGTCATGGCACCGGGATCGGCGCGGTCGGCGGTGCGGTGGCCGGGGGCGTGGTCGGCAATCAGTTCGGCGCCGGCAACGGCCGTACCGCGATGACGCTTCTCGGCGCGCTCGGCGGCGGCCTCGCCGGCAACTCGGTCGAAAAGCACATCCGCAGCACGACGTCGTATTCGGTGCGGGTGCGGATGGAAAACGGCAAGACGCGCTACTTCACGTACCACGAAGCGCCGCCGTTCCAGCAAGGCCAGCACGTGCGGGTCGAAAACGGCACGCTGGTCGCAAGCTAGGCCTGGGCAGAGGCAAACGCCAAGGCCAACGCAGCCCGGCTTTTCCGCGGGCGTTAAAAAAGGCGATTCCGATGGAATCGCCTTTTTCTATGCCGCGACGCAGCCGAAGCGGAACAGTTCACGCACCGGCAACCGACAATCCCGCGACGCGCTCAGTAATCCGCGTCTTCAATCCATGCAGCCTGAATCGCCTCGAGGATCTTTTCGTTCGAGCGGTTAGGATCGTCGTCGAATCCTTCC
Organism: Paraburkholderia ultramafica; assembly: GCF_902859915.1. Taxonomy (GTDB): domain Bacteria; phylum Pseudomonadota; class Gammaproteobacteria; order Burkholderiales; family Burkholderiaceae; genus Paraburkholderia; species Paraburkholderia ultramafica. Next base: position 185,951 of record NZ_CADIKK010000007.1, on the reverse strand, counting down.
AGCTCGGTGACCCAGCGGTGCAAGTCGGTGAAGCGCACCTGCTGCGGATCGATGCCCTGGTGCTTGTCAGTCAGGGCCATCGCGATGTCTTGCGTATCGGTCCACTTCATGGCTGCATCCTCCTGTTAGTGGTTTTCCTTCGCGTGATTGATCGAGTAACGCGGAATTTCGACGACCAGATCCTGCTCAGCCGGCACCCTCGCCTGGCACGACAGACGCGAGGCCGGCTCGAGCCCCCAAGCCTTGTCCAACAGATCGTCCTCGTCGTCCTCGGATGGCGTCAAGGCGGCGAAACCCTCACGCACGATCACGTGACAGGTCGTGCACGCGCAGGACTTCTCGCACGCATGCTCGATTTCGATACCGTGCTCGAGCAGGTTGTCGCAGATGCTCTTGCCGGGCACGGCGTCGATCACCGCGCCTTCCGGGCACAGTTCGACGTGGGGCAGCACAACGATTTGAGGCATACATTTTCCGTTTGGGTCTGAGGCACGGCGGCCGCCTGCAGGCTCCGCACCATTTTACTGGCGCCACGCGGACTTTTTAAGTCCGCGTGGCGCGCTTGGATTCCGGGCGGGCTCGACGGCCCGCGACGCTCAGATCTCGTCGAGCTTGCGGCCGGCGAGCGCGCGGCGAATGCCCTTGTTCATGCGGCGGGCGGCGAATTCGTCGGTGCCTTCGGCGAGCGTTCTGGTCGCGGCTTCGATCACGTCGGCGTCGTCGCTTTGCGCGACGTTGCGCAATGCGTCGAGCAACGCGTCGAGCGCCGCGCGCTCGCTGTCGTCGAGCAATTCGGCATCGGCGGCGAGCGCCGCGTCGGTCGCTTCAACGAGACGCCGCGCTTCGACCTGCGCCTCGCGCAGCGCACGGGCGCGCATGTCGACTTCGGCGGTCGAGAAACTGTCTTCGAGCATCCGCGCGATGTCGTCGTCGGCGAGACCGTACGACGGCTTGACCACCACCGACGCTTCCACGCCCGAGCCCTGTTCACGCGCGAACACGGACAGCAGGCCGTCCGCGTCCACCTGATAGGTCACGCGAATCCGCGCCGCGCCGGCCGCCATCGGCGGAATGCCGCGCAGCTCGAAACGCGCGAGCGAGCGGCAATCACTAACCAGTTCGCGCTCGCCTTGCACCACGTGAATCGCCATCGCCGTCTGGCCGTCCTTGAAGGTCGTGAAATCCTGCGCGCGCGCGACCGGAATCGTCGAGTTGCGCGGGATGATCTTCTCGGTGAGCCCACCCATCGTCTCGACGCCGAGCGACAGCGGAATCACGTCGAGCAGCAGCCAGTCGTCGCCGTCCGCGCCACGGTTGCCCGCGAGCAGATCGGCCTGGATCGCCGCGCCGAGCGCGACGACCTGATCCGGGTCGAGGTTGATCAGCGGCGGCTGGCCGAAGAACGACTCGACCGCGCGGCGGATCACCGGCATGCGCGTCGCGCCGCCGACCAGCACCACGCCCTTGATCTCTTTGGTCGTGACCTTGGCGTCGCGCAGCGCTTTTTTCGTGGGCCCAAGCGTGCGCTGGACCAGCGTCTGAGTGATCGCCTCGAAAGTGGCCTCAGTGATCGTCAGATCGAGCCTGGTGCCGTTCGAGAGCGTCGCCGCGAGGGTAGCCTCAGCCGCGCCCGACAACGCCTCCTTGGTCACGCGTACGCTGTCGAGCAGCAGGCGAACGTCTTCCGGTGCGAGCGTGTGCGGCGCGATGCCCGCCTGTTCCAGTACATGGCGATACAGCGCGTGGTCGAAATCGTCGCCGCCGAGCGCGGAATCGCCGCCGGCCGCGAGCACTTCGAACACGCCCTTGGTGAGCTTCAGCATCGACAGGTCGAAGGTGCCGCCGCCGAGGTCGTACACCGCGTACAGTCCCTCGGAACCGTTGTCGAGACCGTAGGCGATCGCGGCCGCGGTCGGCTCGTTCAGCAGGCGCAGCACGTTCAGGCCGGCCAGCCGCGCGGCGTCCTTGGTCGCCTGGCGCTGCGCTTCGTCGAAGTAAGCGGGCACCGTGATGACCGCGCCGACCAGCTCGTCGCCGAGCGTGTCTTCGGCGCGCTGGCGCAGCGTCGCGAGAATTTCGGCCGACACCTCGACCGGGCTCTTCACGCCGTCGACGGTGCGGATCTGCACCATGCCGGGGGCCTCGACGAAATCGTATGGCGCGTTTTCGGCGCCCTCCACTTCCGCCTTGCCGCGACCCATGAAACGCTTGACCGAGACGATCGTGTTGCGCGGATCGCTCGCCGCTTCGGCCTTGGCCGTGCGGCCGATGCGGCGGCCGCCCTTTTCCAGGTAGCGCACCACCGACGGCAGCAGCGCGTGGCCGTCCGCGTCGGGCAGCACGTCCGGCACGCCGCTGCGCACCGCGGCGACGAGGGAGTTGGTGGTGCCGAGATCGATACCGACCGCCAGACGCCGCTGGTGAGGCGCCGGCGCCATGCCGGGTTCGGAGATTTGCAGTAAGGCCATCTGGATCTTCTCGGGGCCGCTTTGCCCCGTCCTGAAATTTTCGCGTTGCTGGATGTAATGCTACGGCTGCTGTCTGCCGTCTGCTACGTTTGCGCAGGTGCGGACCACACACCGCGCGACCCCACTAGTTCTCGAGCCGCTCGATCTGCGCGCCGATTTCCGACGCCACCCGCTCGATGAACATCAACTGCCGCACCGCCTCGCCCGCCGCCTGATTCGCGCCGCTGTCGAGCGATGCGCCGAGCTTGTCGAAACGCGTGCGCTCTTCGTCGCGCAGTTCGTCGAGCAGGGCGTCGAGCGCGTCGACGTTCTTCGCCGCGGCCGCGTCTTCGATGCTTTCGCGCCATTCCATCTGCTGCATCAGGAACGCCGGCTCCATCGCCGTGTTGTTCTGCGCGCCGACGTCGATGCCGCGCAGCGACAGCAGATAGGTGGCGCGCTTCAACGGATCGCGCAGCGTCCGATACGCCTCGTTGGTGCGCGTCGCCCACTGCATCGCGATGCGCTTTTGCGCGTCGCCGGCCGCCGCGAAGCGGTCCGGATGCACTTGCGCCTGCACGGTGCGGTAGGCGTGATCGAGCGTCTCCGCGTCGAGCGCGAATTGCGCCGGCAGATCGAACAGGTCGAAGTGGCTGTCGTTCAGCGAGACCATCGGATAGAAGGAGTCCGTTCAGGAAAGCGCACCGGAGTGCAGTCTAAAAATGCGGCTCGAAAGCGCGGTGCAGCTTGAAGAGCCGATAGAGCGGCGAATGCGCGGATCAAACGATCAAACTAAAAAGGCGGCCCGCGCCGCCTTTGATCCGCCACACGCGGAAATCGTCGAATTTACACGCGGAACGACTCGCCGCAACCGCATTCGTCCTTCACGTTCGGGTTGTTGAACTTGAAGCCTTCGTTCAACCCTTCGCGTGCGAAGTCGAGTTCGGTGCCGTCGATATAGGCGAGGCTCTTCGGGTCCACAATGATCTTCACGCCGTTGCATTCGAACACTTCGTCTTCGGGCGCGAGTTCATCCACGTATTCGAGCTTGTAGGCCAAGCCGGAGCAACCGGTGGTACGCACGCCGACGCGCAGTCCGACGCCTTTACCGCGACGGGTCAGATACTTCTGAACGTGCTGTGCTGCCTTTTCGGTCAACGTAATTGCCATAGCGTTTCTCATTGCGCAGTGCGTCTGCGGCGCATGGATGTCGATCATCCATGTGGCCGCTTACGCGCTGCTACCCTGCCTGCATCAAATATCGCTCATGCTGGACGGCGCGTTGAACCTGCACCGTCCGCTTCCCTTCACTCACCCGCCGCTCAGGCGTGCTGCTGGTCGCCTTCGACGACCGCTTCACCGTGGCGTTGCTTGTAGTCGGCGACCGCTGCCTTGATCGCGTCTTCCGCGAGGATCGAGCAGTGGATCTTCACCGGCGGCAACGCCAGTTCTTCGGCGATCTGCGTGTTCTTGATCGACATTGCCTGGTCGAGCGTCTTGCCCTTCACCCATTCGGTGACGAGCGAGCTCGACGCGATTGCCGAACCGCAGCCATACGTCTTGAACTTCGCGTCTTCGATGATGCCGTCCGCGCCCACGCGAATCTGCAGCTTCATCACGTCGCCGCAGGCCGGCGCGCCGACCATGCCGGTGCCGACCGCATCGTCGTCCTTCGCGAAGGAACCGACGTTGCGCGGGTTTTCGTAGTGGTCCAGAACCTTGTCGCTATAAGCCATGATTACACTCCTTGATCCGTTTCAACCTGCAATTTGCAATTCGATGAATTCGACGTCGTCCATCCGGCGCGTCAGTGCGCTGCCCACTGGATGGTCGAAATATCGATCCCGTCCTGGTGCATTTCCCACAGCGGCGACAACTCGCGCAGCTTCGAAATCTTGCTCGTCAGCAGGTTGATCACGTAGTCGACGTCCTGCTCGGTCGTGAAGCGGCCCACCGTGAAGCGGATCGAGCTGTGCGCCAGCTCGTCGTTACGGCCCAGTGCGCGCAGCACGTACGACGGTTCCAGCGAAGCCGACGTGCAAGCCGAGCCCGACGACACCGCTACGTCCTTTACCGCCATGATCAGCGATTCGCCTTCGACGAAATTGAAGCTGATGTTCAGGTTGTGCGGCACACGCTGTTCCATGTCACCGTTCACATACACTTCTTCGATATCCGACAGGCCGTTCAGCAGACGGTCGCGCAGCATGCGGATGCGTTCGTTTTCCGTCGCCATTTCTTCGTGTGCGATACGGAACGCCTCGCCCATGCCGACGATCTGGTGCGTGGCCAGCGTGCCCGAGCGCATGCCGCGCTCGTGACCGCCGCCGTGCATCTGCGCTTCGATACGGATACGCGGCTTGCGACGCACGTACAACGCGCCGATGCCCTTCGGGCCGTAGGTCTTGTGCGCCGAGAATGACATCAGGTCGACCTTCAGCTTTTGCAGGTCGATCTCGACCTTGCCGGTGGCTTGCGCCGCGTCGACGTGGAAAATGATGCCCTTTTCACGGGTGATCTCGCCGATCGCCTCGATGTCCTGGATCACGCCGATCTCGTTGTTCACCGACATCACCGACACCAGAATCGTGTCCGGGCGCAGCGCGGCCTTGAACGTGTCGAGATCGATCAGGCCGTCGTCCTTGACGTCCAGATAGGTGACGTCGAAACCTTCGCGCTCGAGTTCGCGGCAGGTGTCGAGCACGGCCTTGTGCTCGGTCTTCACCGTGACGATGTGCTTGCCCTTGCTCTTGTAGAAGTGCGCGGCGCCCTTGAGCGCGAGGTTGTCCGACTCCGTTGCACCCGAGGTCCAGATGATTTCGCGCGGGTCCGCATTCACCAGTGCGGCGACGTTCTCACGCGCTTCTTCGACCGCGCGCTCCGCGGCCCAGCCATAGGAGTGGCTGCGCGATGCGGGGTTGCCGAACTGCTCGCGCAGATACGGAATCATCTTGTCCACCACGCGCGGATCGATCGGCGTCGTAGCGCTGTAGTCCATGTAAATGGGCAGATGGAGAGAGTCGTTGTTCATCAATTGCTCCGGGGACGTCATATGCTCTGGCTTGTGGGTTCTTGATCAGGCTGCGGTGAGTGCTCGATACCGCGCCTCAGGAACCGGCCATGTTGAAAACGGAATTGGGCCCTTTCGGCGCGACGCGCACAGGTTCGACCGCCGGCGCTTCGTTGCGCCTGTCGCGCAGCACCGCCGGCGCGCCTTCGCGCGAACGCTGCTGATCGACCAGATCCTTCAGGGAGACCGAATCGAGGTACTCGACCATTTTCTGGTTCAGCGTCGACCATAGTTCATGCGTCATGCAGTGACCGTCGTGCTGTTTGGTGCCCTCGCACGAGCCTTTGCCGCCGCACTGGGTGGCGTCGAGCGGCTCGTCGACCGCGATGATGATGTCGGCCACCGTGACGTCTTCGGCACGGCGGGCCAGATTGTAGCCGCCGCCCGGTCCGCGCACGGACTCGACGATTTCGTGACGACGCAGCTTGCCAAACAGCTGCTCGAGGTACGACAGGGAGATATGTTGGCGCTGGCTGATACCCGCAAGCGTCACCGGGCCCTGCTCCTGGCGCAGCGCCAGGTCAATCATCGCCGTGACGGCGAAACGGCCTTTTGTGGTGAGTCTCATATGGTGTGGGAACCGCAATTCTCGACAAGTTCGGTCAAGTATAAATACATGAGCAAATTAGTCAAGTATCCCTATCGCCATTTGGGTCATTTACTTAATTACCGGATACGCCTGGTCGCGTTGCCGCTGGAACTATGCGAGCAATTGGGGACGCAATGCGGCGATCAGACCGCGGCAGGCTGCTTCGCACTGATCCAGCACCTGCTCGAAACCTTCCGCGCCGCCGAAGTACGGATCAGCGACTTCGCGGGTGCCGCCCCAACGGCTGTCCGCTTCCGGTACAAATTCCATCAGCAGCCGGATCTTGTCGCGCTGCCCGGGCGGGCAGATCTGGCGAAGCGCGGCAACGTTCTTGTCGTCCATCGCGATCAGCAGGTCGAAGCGCTCGAAGTCAGCCGCGGCGATCTGGCGGCCGCGCAAAGCGGCCAGTTTATAACCGCGCTGCCCGGCCGCATGCTGCGCGCGCTCGTCGGGCGGCGCGCCGATGTGCCAGTCGCCCGTGCCGGCGGAATCGATCAGAATGCGCTCAGCGAGCCTCGCCTCATCGACCAGATGACGCATCACGCCTTCCGCGGTCGGCGAACGGCAGATGTTCCCGAGGCACACGAAGCAGACGGATACGGTTTTCATCAGAAGTTTCGGGCGCTTCAGCGCGCAACGCGTGGGGAACTGACGGCTAGCAAACGGTGCCGCGATTATACAAAGCTGGGCGGAATCTCGCCGGAGGTCGTTGCTGCGTGCTAAGCATGACTACCGGCCCCGTGGGGTGTTCGATGCGTGGCCATCGCGCCCCGGCAGTGCGGCGTCTCTCAGCCCTGCGCTTAAGATGCGTCGGCGTGCGGCATTGCCGTAGCCGCGCGCATGGGCTTAGCCGGCAGCGCGGAAGCGGCGTCGACCATACCATACGAGACGGCGCGCGCGAGTTCGGCGGTCAGCTGACCGGCATCGAGCGGGGTCTGCGAGGCGCGTGAAGCGGCATTGCCGCAAATCTGCAGATAAGCAACCACTACGAGCAGCACAACAATGGCAAGGGGCCAGTACACCGATATTGTCTTTTTCATGATGTCGTTTTTCCGATTAGGGGCAGATGAGCTTGTAACCCACTATGCCCAGTGCAAATGCTATAGGAATTCACAATCAGGAAAAACCACCGGTACGAGATACAGCGTTGCTCCAAATGGAACAGTCAATGATGTTTATGTCGCGCGGCACTCCACGCCTGGCACGAAAAAGAAATCCTTACAAACATATACAAAAGCTTGCGTGACGGATGGCGATAATAGCGGTCTTACAAAAGTAATCCTCTCGCACTGGTCCACCAACATGAAACGTCTTGCACCACTCGCCGGCGTCATCGTCGCCGCCCTGCTTGGCGGCTGCGCGGTCTATCCGGACGGCACGCCGATGTACAGCAACGGTTATGGCGGTGCTTACAGCGGCTATGACGGTTATGACGGCTACGCCACCGGCGTGCCGGTCGTGCCGCAAACCAATGTGTACATGGGGTATGGCAATTACTCGGGTCCGGGCTACTACGGGGGACCGGGACGCTATTACGGGCCAGGCCCTGGCTATCGGGGCTACCCCGACCGGGACCGGCCGAATAACGGCAACCATGGGGACCATGACAACCACGGCGACAATGGCGGCCGGCATGGCCAGCCGAACGGCGGGCCGCCGCCTCAGGGCGCGGCCGGCGGGCCGCGCGGACCCAGCGGATCGAATGCGCCGCGGCCCGGCGCGGGAGGCCCGCCGCCGTCATCGCCGCAGCAGCAGGCGGGCAATGGCGGCGGGCGCGGCAATGGTAACGGTGGCGAGCACATGAGAAGCGCTCCCGCCCGTCAACCTGGGCAGATGACTGAGCATTAAGCCGTGCGCTAATCGGCTAGCCGCCTGTTTCGCGCGCGCACTTCTTCACTTGGGCACCAGACCACCGCGCCCGCCAATTGCCTGAGCCGCTCCGCCCTCGAGGCGGCTCGGAAGCCTTGTCCACGCTACTGCGCAATGCCGGCTTGCCGGCTCGCCTGGCAAGCCGGCCGCCTGGCACAACATGCGTTCGATGCCGCCTGCTCAGCCGATATGGCTGCGCTGTGCGGCATACAACTCCCTGAACGTGCGGCCGACCGGGGCCGGCATATCGCGCGTATTGGTCCAGCCTGCTCCGCCCAACGGCAATTTGGCGATCGAACGCTTTCGGCCGCCCATCCGCTCCAGCACGCGCACGGCCAGCTTGGTAAAAAGCGCATAGGCGTCCGGATGCAGCGCCAGAAAACCCCATACGGCCAACCCGACGCGCTCCTTCCAGGGCCGCAGACGCCGTTCCACCTGTTTCTCGCGCAGCTTGCGCAACAGATCGGATAGCGGAATTCCCACCGGGCAAACGCTGTTGCACTCGCCGCACAAGGTCGCGGCCTGCGGCAAATCCAATGCCTTGTCGATCCCAACGTAGCTCGGCGTCAACACCGAACCCATCGGCCCCGGATACACCCACCCGTACGCGTGGCCGCCCACCTTCTGATAAACCGGGCAATGATTCATGCACGCGCCGCAGCGGATGCACCTGAGCATCTCCTGAAAATGGCCGCCGATCAGCCCCGTGCGCCCGCCGTCGACCAGCACCACATACATATGCTCGGGACCGTCCTGATCGCCTTCGCCGCGCGGCCCGGTCAGCACGGAAAAATAGTTCGACGTGCTTTGCCCGGTCGCCGAGCGCGGCAGCAGACGCATCGCCGTCGCGAGGTCTTCCAGCGTCGGCAGCACCTTCTCGATGCCGGTCACGGCAACATGCACGCGCGGCATCACCGTGCACATGCCTTCGTTGCCCTCGTTCGTGACAAGGACCACCGAGCCGGTTTCCGCGACCACGAAATTGCCGCCGGTCACGCCCATGTCCGCGTTCATGAAGTGCGGACGCAGCATTTCGCGCGCCTCGCGCGTCATGTCGGCAATCTCGGTCAGACGCGGCCGGCCATGCGTCCTGGCGAACAGCTCGGCAATCTCGTCCTTATCTTTATGGACGACCGGCGCGATGATGTGACTCGGCGGCTCGTTGTCGTTGATCTGCAGAATGTATTCGCCCAGATCGGTTTCGATCGATTGCACGCCCATCTGCCCGAGCACTTCGTTCAGGCGCATTTCCTCGGTGACCATCGACTTGGTCTTGATCACCTTCTTCACGTCGTGCCGCCGCGCGATGTCGGCGACCAGCCGCGCGGCCTCCTGGGTCGTCTCGGCGAACAGCACCGTCACGCCGCGCCGGGTCGCTTCGCGCTCGAAGCTTTCCAGCCACACGTCGAGATTCTCCAGCGCGCGATTGCGGCGCTCCTTGAGCGCGGCGCGGGTCGCGGGGAAATCGATCGCGGTCATCGCGGTGGCGCGGGCCGACACGAACTTGGTGGACAGCTTGGTCAGGTTCTGCTGCAAACGCTGGTCGGCGAGTTTCTGACCAGCGCGCGCCTTGAACTGCATCGATTGGATTTGCATGGCGGCCTTATGCGGAATCGAATCGCAACGCGCGGCACAGAACGCGCGCAACGACATGCGTGAAATGAATGGCGCGAGGTGGCGCGCGGCAAACGGGCAAACGGCGGACGAACGGCGTGCCGGCAAGACGTGCCGACCCAACGTGCCGGCGCCTTTACACGTCGCCGGCCAGCACCTGCGCGATGTGCAGCACCCGCGTCGTCGAATCTCCGGTACGCCGCAGACGGCCTTCGATATTGAGCATGCAGCCGAGGTCGCCGAGCACCACCGTGCCGGCGCCGCTTGCACAGATATTCGCGCACTTCTCGTCGACGATCGCCGTCGAGATATCGCCGTACTTCAGCGCGAACGTGCCGCCGAAACCGCAACAATGCTCGCAATCCTTCATCTCCGTCACCGCCACGCCCACTTGCGCCAGCAACGTGCGCGGCTGGGTCTTCACGCCGAGTTCGCGCAGCCCCGAGCAGGAGTCGTGGTACGTCACCCGACCCGCGAATTCGCCCGGCTGCAATTGCACCTTGGCCACGTTGACGAGGAAATCGGTCAGCTCGAAGACCTTCGCCCGCAGCCGGCCGAAGCGGTTCATCAGTTCGGGATCGTCGGCGAACAGGTCGCCGTAGTGCGTGCGGATCATGCCGCCGCACGACCCCGACGGCACCACCACGTAATCGAACTGTTCGAACTCGCGCAGGGTTTTCTCGGCCAGATCGCGCGCGATGCGTCGTTCCCCCGAGTTGTATGCGGGCTGCCCGCAACAGGTTTGCGCGGGTGGTACCACCACCTCGAAACCGGCGCCTTCGATCAGCTTGATGACCGAAAAACCGATCTCGGGACGCATCAGGTCGATCAGGCAGGTGACGAACAATCCGACTCGCATGAGCCCTCCTTCGGGAAAACGTCCCTGATTATCCGCTGTTTGGCGCACAATACCAACGGCCGGAAGGCATAGGACGAACGCTTCGTTAAATTGGAGCAGCGCTTCGAACCGCGTTCGCTTTTTTCACCATACGAGATACAATCAATTTCCGCTGTTGACGCGTCAACCGATTCCTCCCATGAGCGATACGAACCCGGATCCCAAAACTTCGATCCAGGTGATCGAACGCATGATGCGCCTGCTCGATGCACTCGCGGCGCATAGCGACCCGGTCAGCCTGAAAGAACTCGCCATCCGCACGGAGCTGCACCCGTCCACCGCGCACCGCATCCTGAACGACATGGTGATGTGCCGGCTGGTCGACCGCTCGGATCCCGGCACTTATCGTCTCGGCATGCGCCTGCTCGAACTGGGCAATCTGGTGAAGGCGCGCCTGTCGGTGCGCGACGCGGCGCTTACGCCGATGCGCGAACTGCACCGTCAGACCGGCCAGACAGTGAACCTGTCGGTGCGTCAGGGCGACGAGATCGTCTATATCGAACGCGCTTATTCCGAACGCTCCGGCATGCAGGTGGTGCGAGCCATCGGCGGGCGGGCCCCGCTGCATCTGACTTCGGTGGGCAAGCTGTTCCTCGCCGCCGACGAATCGACCCGGGTGCGAGCCTACGCCACGCGCACCGGTTTGTCAGGGCACACGCAGAACAGCATCACTGACCTGACCAAGCTGGAGCGCGAACTGTCGCACGTGCGCCAGCAAGCTTGCGCGCGCGATAACGAGGAACTGGAACTCGGCGTGCGCTGCATCGCTGCCGGCATCTACGACGACACCGGCAAGCTGGTCGCCGGCCTGTCGCTGTCGGCGCCGGCGGATCGCTTGCAGGATTCCTGGCTCGGGCAGCTCAGTCAGACGGCGCTGATGATTTCCGAATCGCTCGGGTATCGGCCGCAAGCGCCGCACGACCATTCGCGCAATCATCACGCATAAGACGGCGGCCGCTTCTTCTGCGGCGCGATGAAAAAAAAGCCTCGCAACTGCGAGGCTTTTTTATGTCAATGGCAGCCGGTCTGGAAAACCGACCGCCGAAACAAAACACTTCAGGTACCCGGACCGCCGGCATCCGCGCTGGTAATACGCGGCTGATCACCGCCGTTATCCAGCCAAGTGCGCAGGCGCGTGGCATCCGCGAAACGCGAGTACTTACCCGACGAATCGAGCAGCACCAAGATCATCGGACGGCCATGGATGGTCGCCTGCATCACGAGGCACTCGCCCGCTTCGTTGATAAAGCCGGTCTTTTGCAGACCGATGTCCCACGTCGGATTACGCACCAGCGCATTGGTGCTGTTGTACGCCAACGAGCGCTTGCCGGTGTACACCTCGTAGCTGTGATCGGTCGAGAACTTGCGGATCACCGGATACTGATACGCCGCGTTGACCATCTTCACGAGGTCGCGCGCGCTCGACACGTTCTGGCTCGTCAAACCCGTCGGGTTTTCGAAATGCGTGTCGGTCATGCCAAGTTGCCTGGCCTTCGCGTTCATCGCGGCGAGGAACGCCGGACGGCCGCCCGGGAAATACCGCGACAGCGACGCGGCGGCACGATTTTCCGAGGCCATCAGCGCGATGTGCAGCATGTCTTCACGCGAGAGCACCGAGCCCACCGACAGGCGCGAGCCGGTGTTCTTCTCGTAATCGCGGTCTTCGTCGGTGACTTCGATCTGGTCGGTCATCGGCTCTTTCGAATCGAGCACCACCATCGCCGTCATCAGCTTGGTGATCGACGCGATCGGCACCACGGCGCGCGAGTTCTTGTCGAACAGCGACTCGCCGGAGTTCTGGTCGATCACGTAGGCCACGCTCGAGCGCAGCATCAACGCGTCCGGCGTTTCGTGCAGGCCAAAAGCCTGGCCGACGGTCGGTTGACGCGGCTCATACGCGACGCGGCGCATCACCGAGTGGTGACGGCCGTTCGCCGTGAAGCTCACGCGCTTGCGCTTGACGCTACCGCGCGGCGCATCGTCGTCCGCAGCGGCCTCGGTCTTCGCGGCCGCGCCTTTGACGGCTTTCGCCGGCTTGCTCGACACCTTGGCGGTGGCGGCAGCCTCGCCCGGCTTCTTCGCGGTTTTTGCGTGTTTGGAGGTTTTTGCAGTTGCGGCAGGCGTGGCGGCAAAAGTGCTGACAGGCGTGGCGAACGCCGCTGCGACGACCAGAGAGACGGCCACCGACAGAGCGGTGCTGCGGGCCGCGCCGTGGATCACTTTTAGCGACGAAAACATGTTGGTTTTCATGGGTGTTCGGTAGGAGCGGCGAGAGTTTTCCGCAAGTGTAGTAAAACAACGAAAAATTAGCAATTTGAAGCACTTATAAGCGCTCCTTAAACCGGCTTGTAAGCTCCGATCGCAAAAACACAAATAAGTGCCGCGCGTCGATCGAAAAAAACGATCGTCAGCGCGCTGCGCCTCGCTATTGCCGCCATCCGCCCGGAACCGAGGGCGATTCTTGCAGCATAACGGCAATTTCGAGACAACCTTGATTCGGGGAAATACGGTTGGAGCACCGGAAGGTGCAGCGCCGCCAGTGCAACAGGACATCGTCGGCGCCTCGCGGCCAGGCTGTTAAACACCTGCTGGAAACCGCCAACGCGCGTTCGACCGGCTCAGAGCATTAACGTTCCTTGACAGTTTCCGGTTTACATCGAATCGGCAATTGCTCATTTTTTTGAGATGCGGGACATTACCATTGTGCGCTCCGCACCGCGATGCCATCGGTAAAAATACCCCACCAAATCAGCGCTCGGTGCCACTTTATACCGCACCAGCACGGTGCAACAGTTAAATTGCCCACAGTCACATGAATGTAATGCCTACTGCATAAGGTATTGTTTTATCAGCATTTTCTTAATATTGTGCGACGCACAAAAAGCACTTGACATTCGTTGCGACCGTCCTAAAATGGGAACTATTGCTGCGATGCACAATACATCGCGGTCCGGGGAGACGATCCACTGCGTCTCGCCACTCACCCAATGCGGTCCGCACAGACAGACCGCAATCCAGGAGCGTAAACCATGACTCTGCTGACCCCTGAGCAATTCGCCGCAGCCCAGAAAGCCAACCTTGAAACGCTGTTCGGCCTGACGACCAAAGCATTTGAAGGCGTCGAAAAGCTGGTTGAACTGAATCTGCAAGTCGTGAAGTCGAGTCTCGCGGAAAGCCAGGAAAATGCCCAACGCGCGTTGTCGGTGAAAGACGCGCAGGAATTGCTGGCGCTGCAAGCGAGCCTTGCACAGCCGGTGGCTGAAAAGGCGCTGTCGTACGGCCGCCACGTGTATGAAATCGTTTCGGCAACGCAAGGTGAATTCACCCGCGTCGCGGAAGCCCAGTTCGAAGAGCAAAACCGCAAGGTGCAGTCGCTCGTCGAAAACGTCGCGAAGAACGCACCGGCCGGCTCGGAAACCGCTGTCGCCGTGATGAAGTCGGCTATCACCGCCGCCAACACCACGTACGAAACGGTCCACAAGGCGACCAAGCAAGCCGTCGAAATCGCTGAAAGCAACTTCAATGCAGCCGCTACGGCCGCATCGAAGGCAGCTTCGCAAGCCGCCGCGCAAGCATCGCGCTCGGCCAAGAAGGCAGTCTAAACTTCACGCAGCGCTTTCAGGCATCACCAGACGCCGGCACAGCCCACCCGCTGTGCCGGCGTTATCGCAAGCAACAGCGTCGTGCCGTTGCCGCTCACACGGTTTCATTGGCCGCACGCTCCGATACGTTGAACAGCGTATCGTTTGCCCGGCGCAAGGCCGGGATTTTTTTTTGCCGGTCACCTGATACGTTGTGAGCACGCGTGTGCCGCCGTGCCGTCGTTGCACGGCAAACGCCCCGGCCTGCTGCGTGGTGAAAGAGAAAGCGAACAAGAAAACGGCGCGCCCTTTACAGGACGCGCCGTTTTTTCTTTGCTTCTTCGAACCCGCCTGGATGCAGGCAGGCCGAACGGCGTTACTTCTTTTTCTGCGGCGGCAAGTCGGTGCAGACGCCTTCATACAACTCGGCGGCCATCCCGATCGATTCGCCGAGCGTCGGATGCGGGTGAATCGTCTTACCGATATCCGTCGCATCAGCGCCCATTTCGATCGCGAGACAGATTTCGCTGATCAGGTCGCCCGCATTCAGGCCGACGATCCCGCCGCCGATCACGCGATGCGTTTCCTCATCGAACAGCAGCTTCGTGAAGCCTTCGTCGCGGCCGTTGGCAATCGCGCGGCCCGAAGCGGCCCACGGGAACACCGCTTTGCCGTACTTGACGCCATCGGCCTTCAACTGGTCTTCCGTCTGGCCGGCCCACGCCACTTCCGGATCGGTGTAGGCGACCGACGGAATCTGCAGCGCGTCGAAGTACGCCTTCTCGCCATGCGCGACTTCGGCGGCGACGTGAGCTTCGTGCACCGCCTTGTGCGCGAGCATCGGCTGACCGACGATATCGCCGATCGCAAAGATGTGCGGCACGTTGGTGCGCATCTGCTTGTCGACATCGATGAAGCCGCGATCCGTCACCGCGACGCCGGCCTTGTCCGCGCCGATCCTCTTGCCGTTCGGCGAACGGCCGACGGCAACCAGCACGAGGTCATAGCGTTGCGCTTCGGGCGGAGCCTGCTCGCCTTCGAACGACACATAGATGCCGTCGTCTTTCGCCTCGGCCGCGGTGGTCTTGGTCTTCAGCATGACGTTCGCGAAACGCTTGCTGTTGTACTTCTCCCACACCTTGACCAGATCGCGGTCCGCGCCGGCCATCAGGACGTCGAGCATTTCGACCACGTCGATCTGCGCGCCGAGCGTCGCATACACCGTCGCCATTTCCAGCCCGATGATGCCGCCGCCGATCACCAGCATGCGCTGCGGAATCTGACGCAGTTCGAGCGCGCCGGTCGAATCGACCACCCGCGGATCTTCCGGAATGAACGGCAGCTTCACCGCTTCCGAACCCGCGGCGATGATCGCCTGCTTGAATTTGACGACCTTCTTGCCGCCTTCGGTCTGCACTTCCATGTGATGCGGATCGACGAACGCGCCAGTGCCCGTCACCACTTCGACCTTGCGCATCCTGGCCATGCCGGCGAGACCGCCGGTCAGCTTGTTGACGACGCCCGACTTGAAGTCGCGCAGCTTGTCGAGATCGATCTGCGGCTTCGCGAACGTGATGCCGTGCGCGCCGAGCTCCTCGGCTTCGTCGATCACGAGCGCGGTGTGCAACAGCGCTTTCGACGGAATACAGCCGACGTTCAGACACACGCCGCCGAGCGTTGCATAACGTTCGACCAGCACCGTCTTCATGCCGAGGTCGGCCGAGCGGAACGCGGCCGAATAGCCACCGGGGCCCGAGCCGAGCACGAGCATGTCGCACTCGATATCCGCGCTGCCGGCAAAGCTGCCGGCTTGCGGAGCGGGCGCCGCGGCAGGAGCGGCAGCGGCCGGCGCCGGCGCTTGCTCGGGTTGTTTGGCTGCGGCCTTCGCGGGCGCCGCATCCGCCGACGCTTCGACGAGCGCGATCACCGTGCCTTGCGAAACCTTGTCGCCGGCTTTGATGCGAACTTCCTTGACGGTGCCGGCGGTATCGCTCGGCACTTCCATGGAGGCCTTGTCGGACTCGAGCGTCAACAGCGACTGTTCTTTTTCGATCGCATCGCCCGGTTTGATGTTGACTTCGATGACATCGACGTCCTTGAAGTCACCGATATCCGGCACTTTTACTTCGACGAGACTCATAGTGTCCCCTTCTCTTATTAATCGGTGATGAGTTGCGCACACAGCGCAAACCGGCAGACGCGGATAACCTGAGTCACCCGCGCCCCGGCAAAAACCTCACCAACCGATTAAAGAATCACACGCCGGAAATCGGCAAGAATCGCACCCAGGAAAGCATTGAAGCGCGCCGCTTCCGCCCCGTCGATCACGCGATGGTCATACGACAGCGACAGCGGCAGCATCAGGCGCGGCACGAACTGCTTGCCGTCCCACACCGGCTTCATCGCACCGCGCGACAGGCCGAGAATGGCGACTTCAGGCGCGTTGATGATCGGCGTGAAGTTGGTGCCGCCAATCCCGCCCAGCGACGAAATCGAGAAGCAGCCGCCCTGCATCTGATCCGGCTTCAGCTTGCCGTCGCGCGCGGCCTTCGACAGATCGCTCATTTCCTTCGCGATCTCGACCAGACCCTTCTTGTCCGCGTCGCGAATCACCGGAACCACCAGACCGTTCGGCGTATCGGCGGCAAAGCCCACGTGGTAGTACTGCTTGAACACGAGGTTGTCGCCATCGAGGCTCGCGTTGAACGTCGGGAATTTCTTCAGAGCCGACACCACGGCCTTGATCACGAACGCCAGCATCGTGATCTTCACGCCGGCCTTTTCGTTTTCCTTGTTCAACTGCACGCGCAGCGCTTCGAGTTCGGTGATGTCCGCTTCGTCGTTGTTCGTGACGTGCGGAATCATGACCCAGTTGCGATGCAGATTCGCGCCCGAAATCTTCTTGATGCGCGACAGCGGCTTCGGATCGATCGGACCGAACCTGGTGAAGTCGATCTTCGGCCACGGCAGCAGGTTCAGCTCGCCGCCACCTGCGGCCGCCGGTGCCGCCGCGCCTGCGGGCGCAGCACGCTGGCCGGTCATCACGCCCTTGATGAAGGCGGTCACGTCGGCTTGCGTAATGCGGTTCTTCGGACCCGTGCCCTGCACTTGCGACACGTCGACGCCGAGTTCGCGCGCGAACTTGCGCACGGACGGCGACGCATGGCTCGCGCGGCGCGTGCCACCCTCGCCGGCCGGAATCAGCGGCGCTTGCGCGAGCGCTGACGGCGCGACCGGTGCGGGCGACGGCGTGGCCGGCGCGTCGGACGGCTTTTCGGCCGATGCCTGTTTCGCAGCCGGTGCGGGAGCCGGGGCGGCCGCGCCGCCTTCGGCTTCCACCACCACGATCACCGAACCTTCCGAGACCGTATCGCCGACCTTGACCTTCACTTCCTTGACCACGCCGGCGGCCGAGCTCGGCACGTCCATGGTCGCCTTGTCGGATTCGAGCGTCACCAGCGACTGCTCTTTCTCGACGCGATCGCCAACCTTCACCGCGACTTCGATCACGGGAATGTCTTTGTAGTCGCCGATATCCGGCACTTTGACTTGTTGCAGACCGGCGCCGCTCGCAGCAGGCGCGGGTGCCGCGGCCGGTGCGGGCGCGGCACCCGGTGCAGGCGCAGCCGCCGGAGCGGCTGCAGGCGCCGCAGCGGCCGCGCCGCCTGCAGCGCCGTCCAGCACGACGATCAGCGAACCTTCGGATACATTGTCGCCGACCTTGACCTTCACTTCCTTGACGACGCCGGCGGCCGAGCTCGGCACGTCCATGGTCGCCTTGTCGGATTCCAGCGTAACGAGCGATTGCTCTTTCTCGACGGTATCACCCGCCTTCACCAGCACCTCGATCACAGGGATGTCCTTGTAATCGCCGATGTCCGGCACCTTGACTTCGATCGCTTGACTCATTGTTAGTGTCTCCTGGGCCGCGCATGCGACCGGCCTCCGTCGATCAGAGGCGGGCGCGCACGCCGTGGCACACGGGGAATGATGCCTTAGACGGTCATCGGGTTGGGTTTGGCGGGATCAAGGTTGTACTTCTTGAGCGCCTCGGCGACGACCTTGCGTTCGATCGTGCCTTCGTCTGCCAGTGCATTCAACGCGGCAACCGTGACCCAGTAGCGGTCGACTTCGAAGAAGTGGCGCAGCTTTTCGCGCGTGTCCGAACGGCCGTAGCCGTCCGTGCCCAGCACGACGAACTTCTGCGGCACGAACGCGCGGATCTGCTCGGTCAGCGCACGTACATAGTCGGTCGACGCGATGACCGGACCTTGTGCGTCCTTGAGCAGCTTCTCGACGTGCGAGAGCTTCTTCTCTTCGGTCGGATGCAGCAGGTTCCAGCGCTGCACTTCGTGGCCTTCGCGCGCGAGTTCGGTGAAACTCGGCACGCTCCACAGGTCGGCTGCGACGCCCCAGTCGTTCTTCAGCAGATCGGCGGCGGCAATCACTTCGTTGAAGATCGTTCCCGCACCCATCAGCTGAACACGCGGCGCCTTCTTGTCGGCTTCAGCTTTGCGGAACGCGTACATGCCCTTGATGATGTCGGCCGCTACAGCATCGCCCTGCGGAATCGCCGGGTGCTCGTAGTTCTCGTTCATCACCGTGATGTAGTAGTACACGTCTTCCTGCTCAGCCACCATGCGGCGCAGGCCATCCTGCATGATGACCGCGAGTTCGTAGCCGAACGTCGGGTCGTAGCTGATGCAGTTCGGCACCGAAGCGGCCCACAGCAGCGAGTGGCCGTCTTCGTGTTGCAGACCTTCGCCGTTCAGCGTCGTGCGGCCCGCGGTGCCGCCCAGCAGGAAGCCGCGCGAACGCATGTCGCCCGCCGCCCATGCGAGGTCGCCGATACGCTGGAAGCCGAACATCGAATAGAAGATGTAGAACGGGATCATGATCTCGCCGTGCGTCGAGTACGACGTCGCGGCGGCGATCCAGTCGGCCATACCGCCGGCTTCGTTGATGCCTTCCTGAAGGATCTGACCGGTTTCCGACTCACGGTAGAACATCAGCTGGTCGGAATCTTCCGGCACGTACTTCTGGCCTTCCTGATTCCAGATACCGATCTGCCGGAACAGGCCTTCCATGCCGAAGGTACGCGACTCGTCCGGCACGATCGGCACGACGCGCTTGCCGAGCGCCTTGTCCTTCAGCAGGATGTTCAGGATCCGCACGAACGCCATCGTCGTGGAGATCTCGCGGCCTTCGCCCGTGCCCTTCAACAGCGGCTCGAATGCCGACAGTTCCGGCACCGGCAGCGACTCCGCCTTCTGGCGACGGGCCGGCAGATAACCGCCGAGGTCCTGACGGCGGGCGCGCATGTACTCGAGTTCCTTCGAACCTTCTTCGAACTTGAGGTACGGCACGTGGACAAGGTCGTCGTCGGCGATCGGCAGACGGAACTGGTCGCGGAAGTTCTTCAGCTGCTCCACCTGCATCTTCTTCTGCTGGTGGGTGATGTTCATGGCCTGGCCGGCTTCGCCCATGCCGTAGCCCTTGATCGTCTTTGCGAGAATGACGGTCGGCTGGCCTTTCGAATTCGATGCTTGCTGGAACGCTGCGTAGATCTTGTGCGGATCGTGGCCGCCGCGATTCAGATTCCAGATGTCATCGTCGGACCATTCGGCGACCAGCGCCTTCAGTTCCGGCGTATTGAAGAAGTGCTCGCGCACATAGGCGCCCGACTCCGACTTGTATGTCTGGTATTCGCCGTCGACGACTTCCATCATCCGGCGCATCAGCGCACCCGACTTGTCGCGTTGGAACAGCGCATCCCAACGGCTGCCCCAGATCACCTTGATCACGTTCCAGCCCGCGCCGCGGAATTCGCTTTCCAGTTCCTGGATGATCTTGCCGTTGCCGCGCACCGGACCGTCGAGACGCTGCAGGTTGCAGTTGATCACGAACACGAGGTTGTCGAGGCGTTCGCGGCCAGCCATGCCGATCGCGCCGAGCGATTCCGGCTCGTCCGTTTCACCGTCGCCGAGGAAGGCCCAGACCTTGCGGCCGTCGGTCTTCGCGATGCCGCGCGCCTGAAGGTACTTCATGAAGCGCGCCTGGTAGATCGCCATGATCGGGCCGAGGCCCATCGACACGGTCGGGAACTGCCAGAAGTCCGGCATCAGCCACGGGTGCGGGTACGACGAAATGCCCTCGCCGCCCACTTCCTGGCGGAAGTTGTCGAGCTGGTTTTCGCTCAGGCGGCCGAGCAGGAACGCGCGCGAGTAGACGCCCGGCGACGAGTGGCCCTGCACGAACACGAGATCGCCGCCATGTTCGGCCGACGGCGCATGCCAGAAGTGGTTGTAGCCGACGTCGTACAGCGTGGCCGCCGAAGCGAACGACGCGATGTGTCCACCGACGTTGGTTTCCTTGCCGGCGCGCAGCACCATCGCAATGGCGTTCCAGCGCGTGTACGAGCGGATACGGTGTTCGATGTCCTGGTCGCCGGGGATTTTCGCCTGGCGCGCGACCGGAATCGTGTTGATGTACGGGGTGTTGGCCGAGAACGGCAGATGTTCGCCGTGCACGCGCGCGAATTCGATCTGTTTCTCGATCAGGTAGTGGGCGCGATCGGGGCCCACAGCAGAAATCACGCCATCCAGCGCTTCAAGCCATTCGCCGGTTTCCTGGGGATCGTCGTCTTTTTCGGCGGCGACATATTTCATGACTTCGTCGGGTACAGCGGACATGCTCGTCTCCTGGATATAGAGGAACGCTCTTTGAACAGACGACGCGGACGAAGCACGACCGCGGCAGCTCCGGCCGATTGTAATAAGGGTCCCGACGTCCACGCAACAAAATTTTCAAATGACGAGATCACTTCTCATAATGCGGAAAATTGCTGCGACGCAACCTGATTTGACTGCCGATCGACGGATACGTCGGCTAGTTTGCGCCGATTAACTGCACTTTCCGTGCTTTTTTGCGCCTTTTGTAAGAGACTCGCTGCGCTACAATGCCACGCATGTTGACCGAACGGCTTTTCGCTCGCTCGGCGCGCACCGCCGGTTCGCCAGGCGATTCGACGCCGTCCTCCCGCTGGCACCATGGACCATGGTGGTCGAACTCCTATTTGCTGACGCCGCTGCTGTCGATCCTGGTGTTCCTGGTCGTCATGAGCCTGATTCTGTGGAGTCTGAACCGGCGCGAACAGCAGCAGCAGGAAGACACGCTTTACCGCAACGTCGCGTGGGCGCAGCAGCAGATCCGTCTGTCGATGACCGGCGCGCAGGAACAGATTCAGGCGCTCGCGCGCGATCTGACCGCCGGCCACGCCGATCCGCATTCGTTCCAGGTGTCCACCACGGACATCATGCAGGCGCATCCCGAGATCCTCTACATGAACTGGTACACCAGCGCGCAGCAGCCGCGCTGGCCCAATACCGCGCTGCCCGTGTTCGGCCAGCGGCTCGCGCGGCCGAACGACGCGCAGATGGACGAAGCCGTCAAGGCCGCCTTCGCCGAGGCGCGCAATACGCGCCGCCAGGTGTATTCGCCGCTGATCTACGACGACCTCGGCAACGGCTACATCACGCTGCAAACGCCGGTGTTCCGCGATCGCGAGTTCCTCGGCGCGATCGCCGCGGTGTTCTCGGTCGAAGGCATCCTGAAGCGCGACATCCCGCCTGAGCTGTCGGCCAAATACAAGATCTCGATCATCGACGTGAACAACCGCGAGTTGACCACCACGTCGACCCGCCCGCGCCTGCCGCGCGACATGTTCTTCGACCTGCCGCTCGATCCGCCTGGCCAGGGCATCTCGGTGCGCGTGTACGCATTCCCGCAGATGACCAACTTCACCAACAACACGCTGGTGTGGCTGGTGGCCGGCCTGTCGTGCTTCGTGCTGTGGAGCCTGTGGAGTCTGTGGAAACACACGCGGCAGCGCTTCGAAGCGCAGCAGGCGCTGTACGCGGAGGCGTTCTTCCGCCGCGCGATGGAAAACTCGGTGTTGATCGGCATGCGCGTGCTCGACATGCACGGCCGCATCACCCATGTGAATCCGGCGTTCTGCCGGATGACCGGCTGGGACGAGAGCGATCTGGTCGGCAAGAACGCGCCGTTTGCCTACTGGCCGCGCGACGCCTATCCCGAGATGCAGCGCCAGCTCGACATGACGCTGCGCGGCAAGGCGCCGTCGTCGGGATTCGAATTGCGGGTACGCCGCAAGGACGGCTCGTCGTTCCACGCGCGCCTCTACGTGTCGCCGCTGATCGACAGCTCGGGCCGCCAGACCGGCTGGATGTCGTCGATGACCGACATCACCGAACCGAAGCGCGCGCGCGAGGAACTCGCCGCCGCCCACGAACGCTTCACCACCGTGCTCGAAAGCCTCGACGCCGCGGTGTCCGTGCTGGCCGCCGACGAAGCCGAGCTGCTGTTCGCCAACCGCTACTACCGGCACCTGTTCGGCATCCGCCCCGACGGCCATCTGGAATTGGCGGGCGGCGGGTTCGATAGCGCACAGGCGTCGTCCGATTCGATCGATATGGTGGATGCTTACGCCGGCCTGCCCGCCGCCGCGTTGACCGAAAGCACCGCCGATGCGCAGGAAATCTACGTGCAAAGTATCCAGAAGTGGTTCGAAGTGCGCCGTCAGTACATCCAGTGGGTGGACGGCCACCTCGCGCAGATGCAGATCGCGACCGACATCACCACCCGCAAGCGGGCGCAGGAACTCGCGCGCCAGCAGGACGAAAAGCTGCAGTTCACCAGCCGTCTGATGACAATGGGCGAGATGGCCTCGTCGCTCGCGCACGAACTCAATCAGCCGCTTGCCGCGATCAACAACTATTGCTCCGGAACCGTCGCACTGGTCAAATCCGGCCGGACCACGCCCGATAATCTGCTACCGGTGCTCGAAAAAACCGCCCAGCAGGCGGTGCGGGCCGGCATGATCATCAAGCGCATCCGCGAGTTCGTGAAGCGCAGCGAGCCGAAGCGGCAAGCCACGCGCGTCGCCGACATCGTCGCGGACGCGGTGGGTCTCGCCGAGATCGAAGCGAGGAAGCGCCGCATTCGCATCGTCACCGATCTGCGCTCGCGCCTGCCGGTGATCTACGTCGACCCGGTGCTGATCGAGCAGGTGCTGGTCAACCTGCTGAAGAACGGCGCCGAGGCGATGGCCGAAGCGCGCCCGAATGCAGTCGATCCGGTGATCCGCGTGGTCGTGCGGCTGGAGAGCGGGTTTGTCTGCATCAGCGTCGTCGACCAGGGTCCGGGCGTCGACGAAGCGACAGCCGAGCGGCTGTTCGAACCGTTTTACAGCACCAAGTCCGATGGTATGGGCATGGGGCTGAACATTTGCCGTTCGATTATCGAATCGCACCGCGGCCGTCTGTGGGTGGTCAACAACGTCGAGTCCGACGGCCACATCACAGGCGCCACGTTCCATTGCAGTCTGCCTATTGGAGAGCCTGACGGCCCGAGCAACGGCGGGTCAGAGGCGCCGACACCACAAACCGTTACGGGAGAGCTATGAACAGCCCAGTCACCACACAGGAAACTGTCTTTGTCGTCGACGACGACGAGGCCGTGCGAGATTCGCTGCGCTGGCTGCTGGAGGCGAACGGCTACCGCGTGCAATGCTTCTCCAGCGCCGAGCAGTTCATCGACGCATGGCAGCCGCATCAGCACCCGGGCCAGATCGCCTGCCTGATCCTCGATGTGCGGATGTCCGGCATGAGCGGGCTCGAGTTGCAGGAACGCCTGATCGCCGACAACGCTTCACTGCCGATCATCTTCGTGACGGGTCACGGCGACGTGCCGATGGCGGTCTCGACGATGAAAAAAGGCGCGATGGATTTCATCGAAAAGCCGTTCGATGAAGCCGAGTTGCGCAAGCTGGTCGAGCGCATGCTCGACAAGGCGCGCAGCGAAAGCACCAGCGTGCAGCAGCAGCGCGCCGCCGCCGAGCGTCTGGGCAAGCTGACCGCGCGCGAGCATCAGGTGCTCGAACGCATCATCGCTGGCCGCCTGAACAAGCAGATCGCCGACGACCTCGGCATCAGCATCAAGACGGTCGAAGCGCACCGCGCGAACATCATGGAAAAGCTCAACGTCAATACGGTCGCCGATCTGCTGCGACTGGCGCTGTCGAACAAGCCGCAAGCCGCGCAATAAGTACTGCGGCCGGTATTTTCCGCTAGAAGCTATCGAGTCTTGAACGGCCGGACTCCAGAAGAGTCCGGCCCACGGCGACGGCCTGCGCGCCGAGCCGTCCGCCGTGCTCACTGCGGGCGTCGCTGCAACCTTTGCATTGTCTTCACGCTCGCGGGCGGCCTACGGCGAAGCGGTCCGCGGCCGTTCAGCGCGCCTTGGGCCCGCCACACCAAGCCGGCACAGCCCGCGCGGCATTGATGCGTGCAGCCATTCACCCGTCTGGAATCCGTACATGGCGCGCCAGGCCAGGCCGGTATAATGTCGCACTTTGCAGTTGCGCCTATCTCCAATTCGCGCCGCGCGCTTTTCACGTGCCGACCCGTTCCCGTTGAAAAGCGCCATCGCGCGACGCGCATTCAAGCGCCCGCGCCCTGCCCCGCTTTCCAAACTGCCTATCTCGACCCGACCATGACTGCCAAACTGATCGACGGCCTAGCCCTTTCCAAGACCTTGCGCGCCGACGTCGCCGCGCGCGCCGCCGCCCTCACCGCCCGCGGCCATCAGCCGGGCCTCGCGGTGGTGCTGGTCGGCGACAATCCGGCCAGCGAAGTGTATGTGCGCAACAAGGTCAAGGCGTGTCAGGACAACGGCCTCGGCTCATCGTTCGACCGCTATCCGGCCGACCTGCCGGAAGCCGACCTGCTCGCGCGCATCGACGAGCTGAACCGTGATCCGCGCATCCACGGCATTCTGGTGCAACTGCCGCTGCCCAAACATATCGATAGCCACAAGGTGATCGAGGCGATCGCGCCGGAAAAGGACGTCGACGGCTTTCACCTCGCCAATGCCGGCGCGCTGATGACCGGCCGGCCGCTGTTCCGTCCGTGCACGCCGTACGGCGTGATGAAGATGCTCGCCGCGTACGAGGTGCCGCTGCAAGGCGCGAACGCGGTGGTGATCGGCCGCTCGAACATCGTCGGCAAGCCGATGGCGCTGCTGCTGCTCGAAGCCGGCGCGACCGTGACGATCTGCCATAGCAAGACGCGCGATCTGGCTACTCACACACGCAACGCCGACGTGGTGGTCGCCGCCACCGGCTTGCGCAACATCCTGACCGCGGACATGGTGAGGCCGGGCGCGGCGGTGATCGACGTCGGCATGAATCGCGACGAAGCCGGCAAGCTGTGCGGCGACGTCGATTTCGCGGGCGTCAAGGAAGTGGCCGGCTACATCACGCCGGTGCCGGGCGGCGTCGGCCCGATGACCATCACGATGCTGCTCGTCAACACGATCGAAGCCGCCGAGCGCGAAGCGGCCGCGCAAGCGTAATTGCGGTTAGCGGTTAGCGGTTAGCGGTTAGCGGTTAGCGGTTAGCGGTTAGCGGTTAGCGGTTAGCGGTTAGCGGTTAGCGGTTAGCGGTTAGCGGTTAGCGGTTAGCGGTTAGCCGACGCCCCTTCGCATCGGCGCGTGCGCAGCACGCTCCCGCCATCTCAACGCATCGCCTGATCGCGCGCCGCGATACCCGTCGCAAGCGGCCTGTGCTGAGGCACGAGCCGCGCCCGGCACCACGTCAGCACCGGCCGCTCCACGAAGTGCCACGACAACGCGGCACACACGAGGATCAACGGCACGGCGACCAGCAGCGACGTCACGTGGCTCAATTGCGGCGCGAGATTCGCGACACATTGCTGCACCATGAACCCGTACAGGTAGATGCCGTACGAGTAATCGTGACGCGGCACGAAGCGCCGCAATAGCGGCGTCGTCCCCACCCACAGCACGCCGTACACGAAGGCCAGATAGAACAGCGGCTGCGCCCCCGCTGTATCGCGAAAGACCAGAAACACCATCGCGAACGCCAGCGCCGTCAGGCCGTTGATGTCGATCCGTTCACGCCAGCCGTACAGCAGCATCCCCAGCATGAAAAACGGCTCCGGCCAGAACGAATAGCCGTAGGCTGTATCGCTGAAATCGCGCACGCCGAGTTGCAGATGCGGCAGATGCACGCGCAACAGAAACGCGGCGCTACCGAGCGCCGCCGCCAGCATCACGCCGCGCGAGCTGGACAGCAGTCCCAGCATGCCGGTCACGAGCACGATCAGATAGCAGCGCACTTCGAGCGGCAGCGTCCAAAGCGGCGCGCAGATGTCGACCGGAAGGCGGTTGTGCTCGAACACGCCCGGCAGCGTCCAGCGGGTTTTGAGCACGATAGTCGAGAAGTTGTCGAGATTGGCCCAGGTCATGCCAGAGTCGAAATACTCGCGCAGCGGCAGCGTCGTGAAGAGCGGCCCGATGATGAACACCGTCACCACCGAGCCCACCGCCACCGCCGGCCACAGCCGCGCAATCCGCAACGCGACGAAGCGCGCCCCCGAGCGTTGCCGGTCGAAGCTGGCGGTCACCAGCATGCCGCTCAGCAGAAAAAAGGCGTAGACGCCGAACGCGCCGAAACCGTCGAAGCCGAGCGCGTTCTGCACCCAGTCGGTGGTGCCGTCCGGTGCCTGCAGCAGATACGAATGGCCATACACGACCGCAACGGCGGCCAGCAGCCGCACGAGGTCGAAGTTGTTGCCGTTGCGCGATAGAGCGTGCGAAAGCGGGTTCATCGACACCTCTGACAGAAAACGCCGCCAACTGATAGCGACACGCCAGATTGCGGCACGGCAGCAATCCAGACCGTGCGCTTTCGCACAAAAGACGTAGCGGGTGCCGCGCCGCACGCCGCACGGCCGGGCCCGCCCTGCACGCGCAATCCGCACACAGGGTCGCGACATCTGATAATTTGTCTGCCGACGGATTGGAATCGGCGCGTCCCGCCCCAATAATGTCCCGTATCGTGTGCTATCGGGCGACATCGCGTGCGCCCCTCGATCCACCGATTACCCGTTCACCCGCGTCAGACAGGAAGCCTCATGTCCACTACTGCCTCGAATCACGACAATCCGCTCCTCGATTTCTCCGACCTGCCGCGCTTTGGCGAGATTCGCCCCGAACACGTCACGCCCGCCCTCGATGTGCTGCTCGCCGACGCGGCCGCCGCCGTCGAGCGCGCCGCCCTGCCGATCACCCCCGCGTCGTGGGCCGACGTGGTCGAGCCGGTCGAGCGCGCCACTGAACCGCTGTCGCGCGCGTGGAGCGTGGTCGGCCATCTGAACGCCGTCGCCGATACGCCCGAACTGCGCGCCGTGTACGGCGAAAATCTGCCGCGCGTCACCGAATTCTGGTCGAGCGTCGGCCAGAATCTCGCGCTGTACGAAAAGTACAAGGCGCTGAACGCAAGCAGCGATTTCGCGTCGCTGACCGGCGAGCGCAAGAAGATCCTCGGCAATGCGCTGCGCGATTTCCGTCTGTCCGGAGCCGAATTGCCGGAAGACCAGAAGCCGCATTTCGCCGAATTGCAGGAGCGCCAGGCGGGGCTGTCGAAAGCATTCTCAGATCATGTGCTCGACGCGACCAACGCGTACGCGTACGTCGTCGAAGCCGGCGATGAAGCGCAACTGGCTGGCCTGCCCGAAGACGTGATCGAAGCCGCGAAGGAAGCGGCCGCACGCGATAGCAAGACCGGCTACAAATTCACGCTGCACTTCCCGTCATATTTCCCGGTGATGCAGTACGCGGAAAATCGTCCGATGCGCGAAGCGATGTACCGCGCGTACGTGACGCGCGCATCCGAGCTCGGCCCGCAATACGGCAACGGCCGCGCCGAGTGGGACAACACGTCGGTGCTCGCCGACCAGTTGAAGCTGCGCGCCGAAGAAGCGCAGATGCTCGGCTACAACAACTTCGCCGAAGTCTCGCTCGCGCCGAAGATGGCCGAGTCGCCCGCACAGGTCATGAGCTTCCTCGAAGACCTCGCGACGCGCGCGCGTCCGCACGCGGAACAGGACTGGAAGGAGCTGCGCGAATTCGCCGCGAACGAACTCGGCATGAGCGACCTGCAACTGTGGGACATGACATTTGCCGCTGAAC
Source organism: Paraburkholderia ultramafica (assembly GCF_902859915.1). Lineage (GTDB taxonomy): Bacteria > Pseudomonadota > Gammaproteobacteria > Burkholderiales > Burkholderiaceae > Paraburkholderia > Paraburkholderia ultramafica. Next base: position 157,810 of record NZ_CADIKK010000007.1, on the reverse strand, counting down.
GTCTGCGTCAGCAGCGCTATTCGTTCTCCGAGAACGAGGTCAAACAGTACTTCCCCGAAGACGCCGTGTTCAAGGGGCTCTTCAAGGTCACCGAAACGCTGTTCGGCGTGCGTATCCGTCGCGACGAAGCGGCCGTGTGGCATCCGGACGTGCGTTTTTTCCGCGTCGAGAATCAGGACGGCGGTCTGGTCGCGCAGTTCTACCTCGACCTGTATGCGCGCGAAGGCAAACGCGGCGGCGCCTGGATGGATGATGCGCGTGGCCGTCACAAGCACACGCACGGCGGCGTGCAAACGCCGGTCGCGTATCTGACCTGCAACTTCTCGGCGCCGGTCGGCGGCAAGCCCGCCTGCTTCACGCACGACGAAGTCATTACGCTGTTCCACGAGTTCGGCCACGGCCTGCATCACATGCTCACGCGTGTCGATGAACTGGGCGTGTCGGGCATCAACGGCGTCGAGTGGGACGCGGTCGAACTGCCGTCGCAATTCATGGAGAACTTCTGCTGGGAGTGGGACGTGCTGAGCGACATGACCTCGCACGTCGAAACGGCCCAGCCGCTGCCGCGCGATCTGTTCGACAAGATGCTGGCCGCGAAGAACTTCCAGAGTGGTCTGGGCACGCTGCGCCAGATCGTGTTCTCGATGTTCGACATGCAGCTGCATACCGGCTTCGACGCGAGCGGCACGAAGAACGCCACCGAACTCGCAAGCGAGATCAACGAACGTTTCCATGTGGTGCCGCAAGCGTCGTTCTCGCGTTGGCCGAACACGTTCAGCCATATTTTCGCGGGCGGTTATGCGGCGGGTTACTACAGCTACAAGTGGGCTGAAGTGCTGTCCGCCGATGCGTACGCCGCATTCGAAGAAGCGGCGCAAGCCGCGAGCGGCAGCGTGCTCGATCAGGCGACCGGCCTGCGTTATCGCAAGGAGATTCTGGAAGTGGGCGGCAGCCGTCCGGCGATGGAATCGTTCAAGGCTTTCCGGGGCCGCGAGCCGAATATCGACGCGTTGTTGCGCCATAGCGGCATGACGCCGGGCGCGGCGCATTGATCGGTTCAAGCGCATTGCTCGGCGCGTTGCTTCGCGCCGCCGATGTCGATACAAAGCCGGCGACCTGTGTAAGCAGGCGCCGGCTTTTTTCATGCGCGCGCCACGCCGCTGCGTGGCGGCGTCTAACCGCGATGCAGTTTGAAGTCCACCTGCGAGGGACGGCCTTCGAGCGATAGCGCCGCGCGCGCAGCCGGCGCACGGCTCACCACCTTGCCACGGCTCACCACCGCGAGCCGCGCGGCGCGCAGACGGATTGCTTCGACCGGATCGCGCGCGTCGAGCAGCACGAGACTGGCCGCGCATCCCGGCGCGATGCCATAGCCTTCGAGCCCGAGAATGCGCGCGGCGTTCACCGTGACCGCGTCGAAACACGCGTGCATCCCGTCGACGCCTGTCATCTGCGCGACGTGCAAGCCCATGTGCGCGACTTCGAGCATGTCGCCCGAACCGAGGCTGTACCACGGGTCCATCACGCAATCGTGGCCGAACGCGACGTTGATGCCGGCCGCCATCATCTCCGGCACGCGCGTCATGCCACGCCGTTTCGGGTAGGTGTCGCTGCGGCCCTGCAGCGTGATGTTGATCAACGGGTTCGCGATCGCGGCGACGCCCGACTCGCGCATCAGCGGCAGCAGCTTGCTGACGTAGTAGTTGTCCATCGAATGCATCGACGTCAGATGCGAGCCGGTGACGCGCCCCTGCATACCGAGCCGCTGCGTTTCGGCGGCGAGCGTTTCGATGTGGCGCGACATCGGATCGTCGGACTCGTCGCAGTGCATATCGACGCGCAAGCCCTGCTCCGCCGCGTACTCGCATAGCATGCGCACAGACTGCGCGCCGTCGGCCATCGTGCGTTCGAAATGCGGAATGCCGCCGACCACGTCGACACCCAGCGCGATCGCCCGCTTGAGGTTCTCGAACGCGCCGGCGCTGCGCAACACGCCGTCTTGCGGAAACGCCACCAGTTGCAGGTCGAGATACGGCGCGACCCGGCGCTTCACTTCGACCAGCGCCTCGACGGCGAGCAGGCGCGGATCGCACACGTCCACATGGCTGCGGATCGCCAGCAAGCCACGCGCGACCGCCCAGTCGCAATACTGCAACGCGCGCTCGATGAGCGCCGCCTGAGTCAGATCCGGCTTCAGCTCGCCCCACAGCGCAATGCCCTCGAGCAGCGTGCCGGACGCGTTCACACGCGGCAAACCATATGACAGCGTCGCGTCCATGTGGAAATGTGGATCGACGAACGGCGGCGTGACAAGCGAGCCCGCCGCATCGATTTCTTCGCCCGCGCTCGCGGCCAGGTTCGGCTCGACGGCGACGATGCGGCCCGCGTCGATGCCGATGTCGACCGGCTGCCGGTGCCGCGGTGTAGCGCCCGGCGGCAGCATCGCGCGACGGATGATCAGATCCATGTATGGCTCCCTTTGACCGCTTGTGACTGGTTACGATTCTATCGACGCCAGAAAGGTTGTGCCCGCGATTTATCAGGCTGCCCGTACTGGCGCGCGGCGCGTCATCCGTACCGGCAGCGCGCTGCGCCGTGCGCCTATACTCGGCGTTCAAGACGGTCGATGCCGGGGCGTTCCGGGCGAGCCGTCATGCGTTCACGGAGCAGGCACATGAAAACGATTGGCGTGATTGGCGGGATGAGCTGGGAATCATCCGCCGAATACTACAAACTCCTCAATCGCCATGCGAAGGCGCGCCTCGGCGGTCACCACAACGCGCGCAGTCTGATGCTCACCGTCGACTTCGCGCCGATCGAAGCGAACCAGCGCGCGGGGGACTGGAGCGCGCTCGGCCGGCAGATGGCCGATGCCGCGCGCCAGCTCGAACGCGGCGGCGCCGAGCTGGTGATGCTCGCGACCAACACGATGCATCGCGTGTACGAATCGATCGAGCAGGCGATCGCGGTGCCGTTCCTGCATATCGCCGATCCGACCGGCGCCGCGCTGCGAGCCGCCGGCATCGAGCGGGTTGGCTTGCTCGGTACGCGCTATACGATGGAGCAGACGTTTTACACGGGCCGCTTACGCGAGCGCTACGGCCTGGAGCCGCTAGTCCCCGATGAAGCCGAACGCGCGGACGTGCATCGTATCATTTACGACGAGCTGTGCCACGGCAACGTGAATGACGCGTCGCGCGCGGTCTATCAACGCGTGATCGAATCGTTGGCCGCGCGTGGCGCGCAGGCGGTGATTCTCGGCTGCACTGAAATCACGTTGCTGATCAAGCCGGAAGATTCCGCGCTGCCGGTGTTCGACACGACCGCGCTGCATGCGCAAGCGGCGGTGGAATGGGCGATTGAATCGAAGGAGTGAGGGTTGATGCGCGTGTGGTTGATCGCACGCGCGATGCGAACATTATGCTGAAAATTAAAAAGCCCGCATGGCTTGCGCCAGCGGGCTTTCAACAAAACCTGGTTGCGGGGACAGGATTTGAACCTGTGACCTTCGGGTTATGAGCCCGACGAGCTGCCAGACTGCTCCACCCCGCGTCAGAGAAAAAAGAGTATATCTGGATATACGCAGAACGTCAAACAATCGTGCGAGTTATTCCTCAAACGACGGAGCGCACGAATGCACTCACTCGCAAAACCCGTCAAAGATCCTGGACCGTCGCGCCTTCCACCTTGCCATCGATGATGTCCGCGCCATACTGGCTCGCGCTGCGTTTGGCCACGCCGAAATCGGAGATCGTGGCGGGCAGCACGAGACGAAACACGCGGCTCGCCTTCGAGCCGCTGATCGCACCCGGACGGCACACGCGCACCGCGACGTCGTAACCTTCGGCGTGACGCTTGTGACCGTCGAATTTGTCGAACGCCCGCGAAAACACCAGCGGATGCACTTCGAAGTCCTTATAAAGGGCGGGGTAAGCTTCGGCCATGATGACTCTCCGACTCGCAAGCGCGCGAATGTGCGTGTGGTCCCACTATACGCCGCGATATCGTGGAATCGCGCTTTTATTTTCGCTGCTGCACGGGGGCAATTCTCACCGCCCCCGCTCCCGCGCGATAAGATGCGGGACTACCGGAATCGCCCGCGGAATCAACCGCATCATCAGCCGCGCGATGAGTCGAACGACTGTCCCTCCGAAGACGCACGGCAAGCCGGGGCGCTCGAGCAAAACGAGGGGTCGAGGCCCCCACGAAATCTTGCCAAGCAAGAATGTGAGAATGTCATGAAAATCGCCACGTGGAACGTCAACTCCCTTAAAGTCCGCCAGCAACACGTGATCGACTGGCTCGCAACCACCGGCACCGACGTGCTGTGTCTGCAGGAACTGAAGCTGCCCGACGAGAAATTCCCGCGCGCCGAACTCGCGGACAAAGGCTACCGGAGCTGGTATGCCGGTCAGAAAACCTATAACGGCGTCGGCATTCTGGTGCGCGACGGCTTGAGCGTCGACGAAAGCAGCATCGTGCGCAACATTCCGGGCTTCGAAGATCCGCAGCAGCGCGTGATCGCGGCGACCATCGACGGCGTGCGCGTCATCTCCGCCTACTTCCCGAACGGCCAGGCGCCGGGCACCGACAAGTTCGCGTACAAACTGCGCTGGCTCACCGCGCTGCACGACTGGATTGCGAGCGAGATGGCGCTGCATCCGAAGCTCGCGCTGCTCGGCGACTACAACATCGCACCGGATGATCGCGACGTGCACGATCCGAAAGCATGGGAAGGCCAGAACCTGGTGTCGCCCGAAGAACGCGCCGCGTTCGTGCGGCTGATCGAACTTGGCTTGCTCGATGCGTTCCGCCAGTTCGAGCAGCCGGAGAAAATCTACTCGTGGTGGGACTACCGGATGATGGCGTTTCGCCGTAATGCGGGGCTGCGCATCGACCACATCCTGCTGTCGAAGGCGCTGGCTGATATCTGCTCGTCGTGCGACATCGACAAGGTGCCGCGCAAATGGGAACAGCCCTCGGACCACGCGCCGGTCGTCGCGCAGCTCGGTTGAGCCTGCAATTCAATGATGGTGCGAGGCGCGGATAACGCCTCGCACCACGCGTTCGTTGTGCTGTCCTATGCCACCGCCCTAACCTGCGCGGAACCGCTCAACACGCTCCACAAAAACTCGAACACCATCGCGTCATGTTCGGCCTGCTCCAGCTCATCGGAGCCGCCGTGCCCGCCTTCCGTGTTCTCCCGATACCAGACCTTGTCCGCGCCCAGCGACTGCATGCGCGCGGCCATCTTGCGCGCGTGGCCGGGATGCACGCGATCGTCGGCGGTCGACGTGGTGAACAGCACGGGCGGATACGCGACGCCCGCCGACACGCGGTGATACGGCGAGTAAGCGGCCAGAGCGCTCGCTTCGTCGGGTTCGTCAGGATCGCCGTATTCGTCGATCCATGAGGCGCCCGCGTGCAGCAGGTGATAGCGGCTCATATCGAGCAAGGGCACCTCGCACACCACGGCGCCGAACAACTCGGGACGCTGCACCATGCAGGCCGCCACCAGCAAGCCGCCGTTGCTGCCGCCCTGAATGCCGAGTTGCGCGGCGCTCGTCACGCCGGTGCTGACGAGCGCTTGCGCTACCGCGATGAAATCGTCGAACGCGCGCTGGCGCTGCTCGCCCTGCGCCGCCGTGTGCCAACGCGTGCCGAACTCGCCGCCGCCGCGAATATGCGCGACCACATACACGCCGCCGCGCTCCAGCCAGCCGATGCCCTGCCCGGTCAGATAGCTCGGCAGCAACGGAATCGCGAAGCCGCCGTAGCCGCTCAGCAGACAGGGGTGCGGGGGTTGCTGTGGCCCGTGCTGTGACGCATGCGGTTGCCCCTGTTCCTGCGCCTCCTGTGCCTCCTGTGCCTCCTGTGCCTCCTGTGCCTCCTGTGCCTCCTGTGCCTCCTGTGCCTCCTGCGCCTCCTGCGCGGATGATTGCGCGGCTCGCGGCCCAACCACCGTATATGGCACCCGCGTGCCATCCGCCGACACAGCATGCCCACGCGTGACGACGAAGCGCGTTGCGTCGAACTGGGTCGGCCAGCGGTCGATCAATTCCCACTCGCTCAAGTTCTCGCGCGCGAGGTCGGCAAGCCAGTACGCCGGCGGTTGCAGATAATCATCGGTATCGACGAACACTTCGTCGTCGAGCGTCGGCTCGACCGGCGACACGTCGGTCTGCGCTTCCCCATGCGACGGGAACAGACGCGGCTGCCAATGCCATGCCTGATCCGTGCCTTGCGACGGCGTCCACAACAAGGTCGTGTTCTGCACGTCGTCGAGGTACGAGACGATCAGGTGGTTGCGCGTATGCGTCCACTCGCATGCCGAGGTCAGCGGTGTCGGCGTGAACAGCGGCACCACCTCGCGTTCACCGCGCAGAAAAGCGCTTTCGCGGATCGCCAGCAACGCGCCGCCCGGATGACGCACGCCATCGCAGTCCCAGTCGAGACGCGGTTCGAGCAGCAGCCAGCCCTGCCAGCCGCCCACCGCGACGTGCGCCGGCACGTCGTACTGGCGCCACGCGTCGACGGCGCCAGCGGCGCTATCGAGGTAATACGTGTGCGAGTCGAAAAAATCGACGCTGCTCACGACCGTATGCCGCCGCTCCACCGGATCGTAGTGCGCCTCGACGCCGATATCGCCGAACCCGCCCCTGAAGACCACCGGCGCGTCGGCCAGCGCGGTGCCGCGCGTCCAGCGCCGCACGTCGCGCGGATAGCCGGAGCGCGTCAGCGTCTTGCGGCCGTTGTCCCAGCCGACGTACAGCGTGTCCCGATCGATCCACGACGCCGTGTGCTTGCCGGCCTTCGCGATCACGAAGCCGTCGTCGACGAAACGCTGCGCGTCGAGATCGAACTCGCGCACCACCTGCGCATCCGAACCGCCCGGCGACATCGTGATCAGCGCGCGATCGCCATCCGGATAAAGAATGTCGAGCTCGACGCATACCCACGGCGTGCCTTCGGCCGCGCCGAGCGCGTCGAAGTCGAGCAGGTTCTGCCAGACCGGCGCGCCGCTGCGCCATGCCGCCCACGTCGTGCGCCGCCAGATGCCTTTCGGATTGCGCTCGTCCTGCCACAGATCGTAGGCCCAGTCCTTCCAGCGATCGGGAATCACCGGACGCTCGCGCGGCAAATACGCATCGGCGAGCCGCTGCCTCAGCGATTCGAAAGGCGCACCGCTGCACCACGCGGCGCGGGTGCGGGCGTTTTGCTGTTCGACCCACGCGAGCGCGTCAGGGTCGTCGAGCGCTTCGAGCGACAGAAAGGGATCGGGGGAAAGCGGCCAGGAGAAAGGAGCAGGAGAAGCGGGCATCGTCGGCTGTCGAATGAAAACAGCGTTGATTATGCCTTGTATGAGCCCGGCGCCCGTTTGACGGGCCACAGGCCGGAGCAGCATGCGCGCCGCCCCAGCCTGCGACCACACCGCCATCAGGGCTCGAGATTGAGTTCCTGAATCTTGCGCGTAATCGTATTGCGGCCAATGCCGAGACGCTCGGCCGCTTCGACCTTGCGTCCGCGCGTGAAGTCCAGCGCCTCGCGAATCACCGCCGCTTCGAAACGGCGTGCGAGTTCGTCCATCACGTCCGCCGCGTTTTCGCGCAACATCCGCGCGACTTCGGTGCGCAAGCCGCCTTCCCACGCACTCACCGTGGTCGCGACCGGCACGCCGGCGGCGCCAGCCGGATGAGCCGCGGCGCTCGCGCCGTTGCCCGGCGCGCTGCCGGCGAGGCCCTCGCCACCCGCGCCGCCCAGCGCAGCGCCGCTGGCGAGATCGCTCACGCCCGCTTGCGCGGGACCGAGGTCGGGCGGCAAGTCCTTGATCTCGATGGTCTGCGCGGGCGCCATCACCGTGAGCCAGTTGGCGAGGTTCTCCAACTGACGCACGTTACCCGGAAACGGCAGCGACGCGAGATACGCGAGCGCCTCTTCCGACACGCGCTTCGATTCGACGCCGAGATCGCGCGCGCTCTTTTGCAGGAAGTGCCGCGTGAGCAGCGGGATGTCTTCGCTGCGCTCGCGCAACGCCGGCAAGCGCAAGCGGATCACATTGAGGCGGTGATACAGGTCCTCGCGGAACAGACCCTGACGCACGCGCGATTCGAGATTCTGGTGCGTCGCCGCGATCACGCGCACATTGGCGCGCAACGGATTGTGACCGCCGACGCGATAGAACTGCCCGTCCGACAGCACGCGCAACAGGCGGGTCTGAAGATCGAACGGCATATCGCCGATTTCGTCGAGAAACAGCGTGCCGTTCTCGGCCTGCTCGAATCGCCCCTGGCGCATTGCCTGCGCGCCGGTGAACGCGCCGCGCTCGTGGCCGAACAGTTCGGATTCCAACAGATCTTTCGGAATCGCGGCGGTGTTCAGCGCGATGAAGGGACCGTTCGCGCGTGGGCTATGTCGGTGCAACGCGCGCGCGACCAGTTCCTTCCCGGTGCCTGATTCGCCGGTAATGAGCACGGTAGCCGCCGAATGTGACAGCCGGCCGATCGCGCGGAACATGTCCTGCATCGCCGGCGCCTGGCCGAGCATTTCGGGGGCTTCGGCGACGCGATCGTCCCACGTCTGCTCGCCGCGCATGCTTTCGTCCACCGCGCGGCGGATCAGTTCGACCGCCTTGTCGACGTCGAATGGTTTGGCGAGATACTCGAACGCCCCGCCCTGGAATGCGGCGACCGCGCTATCCAGATCCGAGAACGCCGTCATGATAATGACGGGCAAGCCCGGCACCTTGTCGCGCACGGTTTGCAGCAATTCGAGGCCGGAGCCCCCCGGCATCCTGATGTCGGACACCAGCACCTGCGGGCTGTCGTGATCGAGCGCGGCCGAGGCCTCACGGACATTCGCGAAGCTGCGAGTCGCGAAGTTTTCGCGGGCGAGCGCTTTTTCGAGCACCCAGCGAATCGATTGATCGTCGTCTACTATCCAGATCGGCTTCATATGGGTCGGTCAGAAGTCTTGAGAGTGTCCCAAACCTGTCGCTTCGCGCCAGTCCCCCCGGGAGTGATCCCCCAAGGGGACTTCCTTCGGGGCGGAAAACCTGGGGCGGCCCGGCGTTTTCTCACGAGGCATGTGGTGTTAGCAGTCGAGCGGCAGCAGAATCTGAAACTCGGTGTGGCCCGGCCGGCTTTCCACTTCGATCAGACCATCGTGCTGTTGCACGAAGGTCTGCGCGAGCGTCAGACCGAGACCGCTGCCGTCCTCGCGTCCCGACACGAGCGGATAGAAAATGCGGTCACGGATGTCCTCGGGAATGCCTGGGCCGTTGTCAGTGATATGCAAGTCCAGTGCCAGCTTACATAAGCGTTTCGAGATCGTGATCTTGCGCGCGATGCGGGTGCGCAATTCGATCCTCGCATCACCTTGCGAAATACGTTCGCGCAGTGCCTGGGCCGCATTGCGCACGATGTTCAGCAGCGCCTGGATCAGTTGCTCCTTGTCGCCGCGCAGATCCGGCACGCTCACGTCGTAATCGCGCTCGATCGTGAGGCCGCGCGGAAACTCCGCGAGAATCACCTGGCGCACCCGCTCGCACACCTCGTGAATGTTCACGTCGCCGACGATATGCGGATGACGGTGCGGCTCGAGCAAGCGGTCGACCAGCGTTTGCAGCCGGTCCGACTCCTTGATGATGACCTGCGTGTACTCGCGCAACTCGTCGCGCTGACGCTCGCCGAGTTCGAACTCGAGCAGTTGCGCCGCGCCGCGAATCCCGCCGAGCGGATTCTTGATCTCATGCGCGAGATTGCGGATCAGTTGCTTGTTGACCGCGGTGAGGTCGTTGATGCGTTCCTCGCGGTCGGTGCGCAAGTGCCGCTCGTTCTCGAACAGTTCGAGCAGCACGTAGTCTTGCGCGCTCTCCAGAAAGCCGACGATCGCATGCACATGCAGCGGCTCGTGGCCGGGACGCTCGAGCACGGCGTCCAGATGGGTCGCGTGAAAACGGTGCGCGGCGATCGCGGTAATGGTCGCGACCAGTTCGTCCGCATTCGCGAAGATGTCCGGCCACGTCATCTGCGTCAGTTGCCGGCGCGACATCTCCAGCATCGACTCCGCCGACGGGTTGGCGAACGCGACGCGCAGCGAGCGCTTGTCGAGCACCAGCACGACCGTCGGCAACGTCTCGAAGCCCGGCAGCAAACCGGAACTCACGAGCTGCGCATCGTCCGACAGCGACTGCTCGTGTCCTTTTCTTGCCTTGATCAGATTCTTGAGAACCATCTTGCAGTCTGGCCGATAGGAGATGGTGATAAATCAGGTGTGGCGCTTTTTTGTGTTGCTCATTACCCGAGCATCGCCAGCGTGGCGAAGGTTGCACCCGGCCTAACAAAAAAGGGACGGCGCCGCCGTCCCTTCGTGACCGATCGCGAGCGTCGGGCAAAACGCTTCGCCGGGTGAAGGGCGAAGCGTCATTGCCGCTTACAGCGAGTAGTACATTTCGAATTCGATCGGGTGCACCGACTGACGATAGCGTTGCAGCTCGCCCGTCTTCAGTTCGATGTACGCGTCGAGCATCGAATCCGTGAACACGCCACCGCGCGTCAGGAATTCGCGGTCCGCGTCCAGCGCGTCCAGCGCCTGGTCGAGGCCGGCGCACACGGTCGGGATCTTTGCATCCTCTTCCGGCGGCAGGTCGTACAGGTTCTTGTCGGCGGCTTCGCCCGGGTGAATCTTGTTCTGCACGCCGTCCAGACCCGCCATCATCAGCGCGGAGAAGCACAGGTACGGATTCGCCATCGGATCCGGGAAGCGCGTTTCGATACGGCGGCCCTTCGGGTTCGACACGTGCGGAATGCGGATCGATGCCGAACGGTTGCGCGCCGAGTAAGCCAGCTTGACCGGTGCTTCGAAGTGCGGCACGAGACGCTTGTACGAGTTCGTCGACGGGTTCGTGATCGCGTTCAGCGCGCGAGCATGCTTGATGATGCCGCCGATGTAGAACAGCGCGAATTCCGACAGACCTGCGTAGCCGTTGCCTGCGAACAGGTTGGTGCCGTCCTTCCAGATCGACTGGTGAACGTGCATGCCCGAACCGTTATCGCCGACGATCGGCTTCGGCATGAAGGTTGCCGTCTTGCCGTACGTGTGCGCGACGTTGTGGATGATGTACTTCATCTGCTGCAGCCAGTCGGCGCGTTGCACCAGCGTCGAGAACTTCGTGCCGATTTCGTTCTGGCCTTGACCCGCGACTTCGTGGTGGTGCACTTCGACCGGGATGCCGATCTGTTCGAGCAACAGGCACATTTCCGAACGGATGTCCTGGAACGTGTCGACCGGAGCGACCGGGAAGTAGCCGCCCTTCGTGCCCGGACGGTGACCGGTGTTGCCGCCTTCGAATTCCTTCGCCGACGACCACGGTGCTTCTTCCGAACCGATCTTGATGAAGCAGCCCGACTGGTCCGTGTTCCACTGGACCGAATCGAAAATGAAGAATTCCGGTTCCGGACCGAAGAAGGCGGTGTCGCCCAGACCCGTGCTCTTCAGGTACGCTTCGGCGCGCTTTGCCAGCGAACGCGGGTCGCGCTCGTAGCCCTTGCCGTCAGCCGGTTCGACGACGTCACAGGTCAGCACGAGGGTCGATTCTTCGTAGAACGGGTCGATGAAGGCCGTGTTCGCGTCCGGGATCAGCAACATATCCGATGCTTCGATGCCCTTCCAGCCGGCAATCGACGAACCGTCAAACGCATGGCCGCTTTCGAACTTGTCTTCATCGAATGCCGACACCGGCACCGAAACGTGTTGCTCCTTGCCGCGCGTGTCGGTGAAACGGAAGTCGACAAACTTGACGTCTTCGTCTTTGACGAGTTGCACGACGTCGGCCACGGATTTACTCATAACCTTTTCTCCTGATTAACGAATTCGGCGGGTTCAGCCGCCGCCCAATCTAGCTGGTCCGTCCCGGCACGTCCACCCTCAATCGTTGAGAACGAACAGAAATTCTTGTCGGAACAAATCGATCGGCACCAACAAAGCAGCTTCTGTGCCATATATGCGCCAAGCCGGCGCAAAAGGATACTGTGCGCGCCTTTGCGGGGAATCGGCGCACCGCACGGCAGGCAGCCCTCAAATCGACGGGTTCACTGACGCACCAAAGTTGTGCGACCGTCAAAACAAAAACCACGTACATCTTTATTTTGGTGCATTTGCGGGAAAATGCACCACATTTGCGCGCGCAGGCTGCGACAGCGGGCATGGCAAGCTTGGCCCAAGCCCGGCCGACAGGCGGCGCGTGCGCCGCGCACGCCGCGCGCTAGAATGATTATTTGGTCCGAAGGAGATTGGCGTCATGAGCACGCTCGAACAGCTGTACGCCCAGGCGGATGCCCGCCGCACCGAGAACCAACTGCCCTACGCGGGTGCGGTATCGCCCGCCGAGGCGTTCGAACTGCTGCAACTCGATCCGCGCACGCGTCTGATCGACGTGCGCACCCGTGCCGAACTCGATTGGGTCGGCCGGCCGGTCATCGGCGATGGACAATACGCACATGTGGAATGGACGCGCTATCCAGGCGCGGTGCCGAATCAGGAATTCCTCGCGCAATTGAATCAGGTCGCAACGCACGATACGCCGGTGCTGTTCCTGTGCCGCAGCGCCGCGCGCTCGAAGCTCGCCGCGATCGCCGCCACCCAGGCCGGCTTCACGAAGGCATACGACCTGCTGGAAGGCTTCGAAGGCGACAAGGACGGCCAGGGGCATCGGAAGATGGTGTCGGGCTGGTGCTTTCGCGGGTTGCCGTGGATCGGCGCGTGAATGCGATGGGGGGAAGCCTGATTGCGGCGTGAGAGCGGCTCGCCGCCGCTGCTTATATATGTGGAAGCCGCGGTGGATGCCGCGGCTTCAGGCTTCCCGCGCAATCAAAAGCATATCGTCGGCGCTCAATGCGACAGACCGATGATGGGTGAATGCCGCAATCAGGATTGACTGGCCGCGAACGCGGCCGGACTGGGGCACAGGAACAGGAGCAGGAATAGGCACAGGCGCGGCGGGGAACGCCCGAACTGAACAACTGAACGCCGCACGCCGCGCGTCAGCCGCGCGGCTTCGCCGCCGCGGGCGACTCGGGCTCGACGATATCGCCGCCCAACAGGTGCACGCCCTCGCGCAGCTTCACGAACGCAGCCGCCACCGCTTCCGGCTCGCCCTTCACGCCCAGATCGATGTGATGCCGCGCATACACGCCGCCGCGTTCCGCATCGCCGACGCTCGGCAAACTGAAAACCCGCACGCCCGGAAAATCGCGTTCGATTTTTTCCATCAGCGGCGTCACGCGCGATTCCGGCAGCTCGAACACCAGCAATGACTTCTCCGCATGCGGCATCGCGTGATGCAGATGCGCGTATTGCGTATCCAGCACCCACTCGATCATCGGCCACGCCATCACCGGGAAGCCCGGCACGAAATGATGCTGCCTGATCGAGAAGCCGGGGATCTTGTTGTAGCCGTTCGGAATGATCGACGCGCCCTGCGGATACGTGCCCATATTCAGACGATGCCGGTTTTCCGGCGAGTCCAGATCGAGCGGTGCTGCCGCGTTCCCCGGATACATATCGCGGATGCGCTCCTGAATCAGCTTCGCGGCCTCCGGATGCAGCTCCAGCGGCACGCCGAGCGCGGCCGCTGCGCATTGGCGCGTGTGGTCGTCCGGCGTGGCGCCGATGCCGCCCGTGGAGAACACGATGTCGCCCGACGCGAACGTGCGCCGCAGCGTCGCGGTGATGCGCGCCGGATCGTCGCCGATGTACTCCGCCCAGCCGAGCGACAGCCCGCGCGCGCCCAGCAACTCGATGACCTTCGGCAGATGCTTGTCGATACGCCTGCCCGACAGGATTTCATCGCCGATGATGATGACGCCAAATGTCATTGCCGCCTCTTTCGCTTAATCAATATGGGTCAATAAGGAACCGGCGCCGTGTGTCGCACGCCGCCGTGCTCTTCCGCGCGCATGCGTTGCAGCGCGCGCAAACAGTAGTAGCCGAACCACAGCGCCGAAAACACGAGGATGAACGCATAGATCCAGATCGTCACCGCGGTGATCACCGGGAACAGTACGATCAGCCACACCGACGACGCCCACAGCAAAGTGGGCAGCGAACCCAGCAAGCCGCTCGCGGTGCCGATCAACAGCAGCGGCAGCCGGAAACGGCGCACCAGCGCGCGCCGCTCGTCGCGCGTCGCATGCAGCGCGAGCGCGTCGTAGCTCATCACGCGATAGGTCAGCCAGCCCCACAGCAGCGGCGGAATCAGCGCGAAGAACGGCGGCACCAGCCACAGCGGCAACGTGACGATCAGCAGCGCCAGACAAATCAGCGTGGTCCACAACGCCTGGCCGAGGCTACCGTACCACGTTCCGCCGCGGCGCATTTCGAGACCCGGGAACTGGCGCGCGGACAGGTAGTGGATCACCGCGGGCATCGACAGTGTGGCGATCAACAGCAATACCGTGACGACGATCAGCGGAATCGCCATCGCAATCACGATGAACGGCGCGATCGCCGCATGCAGCGCCGAAAAACCAAGCCAGTCGAACAGATGATAAAGCGTGACCGTAAACGACCAGCTATCGAGCCAGAGCCGGGTCGTACCGATCAGCGTCTGCCAGGAAAACCACAGAATCACGCCCCACCCGACCGTCGCCGCCAGAAACGGTTTGAAGGTCAGCCAGAGCATGCGCGGGTGGAACGCGCTGGCGAGCGCGCGCCCAAACGAGCGCAACAGATCATTCATGCGAGCCGGTGCCGGTCAACGAAGCGATGGAATAAAGGAAAACGCGCAGCGAACCGGCCACGAGGCCTGGAGCGTGCGCGCAAACGTGAACAGGATAAACCACGCGACGCGCCGCCGGGGAAACCGGCGGCGTGGGAGAAAAGAGGCTCAAACGGCGGCGGCGTCGTTGCTTTCGCCGGGTTCGGCGCGGCGCTTCGGCGACAGGCGTGCGGCAATGCGCATGAACGCGAGCCAGTGCTGCGCCCAGAATCCGTCGCCATAGCGGCGGCCTTCGAGTTGATCGCCGATGCCGGTCGGCTCCATCTCGCGGCTCCAGGACACGCTGCGAAACAGCATGTCCCACCACGGAAACAGCACGCCGAAGTTGCAACCGTATTTCAGTCCTTCGTGGCCGAAACTGATTGCATGGTGACGGCGATGGAAAGTCGGGCTGACCAGCAGCCGCTCGCCGAGCCAGCCGAAGTACAGACGGATGTTCGCGTGCTGCACGCTCTGCGCGAGGTTCGTGATCGCGACCAGCACGACGAACTGCGACGGCGGCACGCCGATCACCAGCGCGATCGTCGCGAAGAACGACGCCTGCAGCAGAACGTCGAGCAGATGGTTGCGGTCGTCGGACCACAGCGACATCTGCCGCTGGCTGTGATGCACCGCGTGCAACTCCCACCACACGCCGATCCGGTGTTCCCAGCGGTGATACCAGTAGCCGGCGAAATCGAGCACCAGCAGATACATCACGAACGTGACGAGCGGCTGCGTGGTGACGCCGGGCCACAGATTGTCGAATTCGATATTCGCGATGTCGTGCAGCCGCAGCCACGCCTGCACGTTGTCGAAGAACGGCTGCAGCGCGAAGAAAAAGAACAGGTTGAGAATGCCGAGTTTGGCGATCCACGTGTAAAGCACGTCGACGCGCACCGCCTTGCGGTTCTTCCATTGCTCCACCGGACGCAACGCCTCGAGCGGGCGCAGGATCGCGTACATCGCCAGCACCTCGAGCACGCCCACGATCACCCAGTACAGGCTGTCGTAGGTATCCTCGTCGTAGTCCATCAAGTTGAAGCGGAACAGCAGCGGCTGCACCACGTCGACGTACAGCAATGTCTGCACGGCGGAAACGAAGCTGTCGAGCGAAGAAAAAATCAGATGGAACATGGTGCTGGCCTGGTTACGTCATTTGTCATGGCTCGCCTGGGTGCAGCATTGATGCAGCACGAATACACCACTAAGCGCCGTTCGGCGCCGTGACCGGCGCGCGATTGAAGAAATAGATGCCGTGCGGCGAACGGCCGACGGCGATCGTCTGGATCAGCTTGCGCGTGTTCAGGTCGATGATGCCGACGTGCTTCGCGAAGCGGAACGTCACCCACAGATAGCGTTTGTCGGCGGAAAGTTCCATGTCGTCCGGCCCCGGCATCAAACCGGTGATGTCGCCGACGTTGGTGAGCGTGTCTTCGTCGATGATGCTGATGGTGCTCGCCACGCGGTTCGACACCGCGACGTGCCTGCCGTCGGCCAGCGAGCGGAAGTTGTGCGCGCCGTTACCGGTGTGGATGGTCTTGACGATCTTCTGGTTGCGCCAGTCGACCACCGCGACGTAGTCCGCGCCGGTCATGCCGACCAGCAGGTATTTTTCACCCGGCGTCATCCACAGGCCCGCCGGCACCTTGCCGACCTTCATTTTCCACTTCACGGTTTGCGTGGCCAGATCGATCGCGGCCAGCTCGCCCGAAACCTGCAGCGTGACGAACACCGTCTTGCTGTCGGTCGTGAACGCCATGTGGCTTGGCATGACCGCGAGCGGCAGGCGCGACGCCAGCGTCATCTGGTTCTTCTGGCCGTCGTAGTGATAGATGTCGAGGCGGTCCAGACGCAGACCGGTGGTGACGAGCCACTTGCGGTCGGGCGAAAAACCGATCTGATACGGGTCCTCGATGTTCTCCACCCAGCGCTGCACCTGGCCCGACTTCGGGTCGACGAACATCAGATTGTTCGACACCGAGTTGGCGACGATCAGCGATGAATTGTCCGGCGTGGCCATCAGGTGATGCGGTTCCTTGCCCGTCGGCACCGTGCCGACGACCTGGCGGCTGGTCTCGTCGATCAGGCTCAGCGTGGCTTCGCCGGAATTGAGCACGATCACGTTATTGGCGTGAGCCGCCGGAGAAAAAAAGCCTGCGGCGGCGACCAGCGCCGCGCTTGCGGCGAACGTGGCAGTCCAGCCGGGAAGAAAAAATTTACGCATGAAAACTCACTTCGGAGAACAACCGTCATTGTAGAACGTTTGCCGGCGCCAGCGGTTGACGTAGGTCGACGCGCAGCGCGCTGGAAATGAAGCGGCACGATGAATCGCAACGGCGTTGAGGGCGACTTGTGCAGGCGCACCAAGCGGCGCTTTTCAGGCACGGAGACAGCGAATAATAGGCTCAATATAAGTCGTAACCTATGCCGTTCGGCCAAACATTAAAATACTCGCAAAACCGGATAAATATCGACAAGAGCGAATCAGACGATTCCGCATTTTATTTATCAACCAGGAAATTTTATTCACACTATTTCAGATAAATTTGCTTTCCCGTTCATTTAAGATTTCGCTGATATCTGCACTACGCCATTGGATCGGATAATCCAACGCTCATCGCCCTGACGTGCAGTACCGTGGACTAAGAAGCGTGGCGTGGGCGTTTCGGCCGTGCAAAAGGCATAACAGCGCGAGTGCAGAAGGACCTCGGCCAGTTTTGTCTTTTATATTTCTAGCGATTTATCAGGGCGGTGAAACCCGACCAGTCGCTTTTAGTCACGCGCCGCGCGTCCACGCGCACAATAACGTGGAGGTTCTGACACAATGAATAAAAGTATTTCAATGGTTTGGTGCGCAGCTGCGCATACGTCGCCGGCTGCATCGGAGAGAGCAAGCTTTAAGGTGAATCGCGCGGCGGCGCGCAAGCAAGCCATCGCGCAGGCCGTGTTGACCGCGGCGGCTTTCGCAGGTGGAGCGTCGGCAGCCGCCGCGGGCGTCGGCTCGATTGAATCAGGCTGGGCAGCCGACGCATCAGGCGACTATTCGATTGCGATAGGCCAGCAAGCCAGTGCGCAAGGCGACGGCGCGGCCGCAATAGGCCTCAAGGCCAGCGCGCAAGGGGACAGCGCCACCGCAGTCGGCGTGAACACCAATGCGCCGGGCAATGGCGCGATTGCGGCGGGTGCGAATGCCAGCGCGCTCGGCGAAGGCTCAACCGCAGCAGGCCTGAACGCCAGCGCGCTGAGCGACCGCGCAACCGCGCTCGGGTTGAACGCCAACGCGCAGGGCATCGATTCCACCGCGACCGGCGCGGGCACGACGGCGGCGGACCCGGCTGCGTCCGCGTTCGGCGCGGACGCGACTGCGATCGGCACGGCGTCGACCGCCGTGGGCTACGGCGCGCAAACCCGTGGCAACGCGGCCTTCGCTGGCGGCAAGTCGGCGCTGGCGGCGGCTGACTACAGCGTCGCGATCGGCAGTGAGGCCACCGCCAGCGGCGTGGGTGGGATCGCGCTCGGCAACAACGCGAACGCCAGCGCCGCCGATAGCGTCGCGTTGGGCGCGAATTCCACCACCGCCGCGGACCTGACTCAACACGCTTATGCTCCGGCCGGGTCGGGCGCCACCTTGATCGCGGCGCCCGACCCGACAGGCGAAGTCTCGCTCGGCTCGACAAACAATGAGCGCCGCCTGACGAACGTCGCTGCGGGCGCGGCGCCGACCGACGCCGTCAACGTCAGCCAGTTGAGCGCGGTCGACGGCAAGGTCGATGCGATTACCCGAAGCGGTACGCAGCACTACTTCAAAGCCGATGGCATTGCCGACGGCTCCGACGACGCCGTCGCGAGCGGTGCGCATGCGCTCGCGGCAGGCGTCGGCGCAAGCGCGACTGGCGCTGGTGCGACCGCAGCCGGCGCTGGCGCGCGTGCCAGCGGAACCGGTTCGGCAGCGCTCGGGGCGGGTGCCGTGGCGGGCGCGGCGAACGCCACGTCGATCGGCGCGAGTGCCGTGGCCGATGCGGCGAATGCCACGTCGATCGGCGCGTCGGCAGCGGCCAACGGCTCGAGCGCGACTGCGATCGGTGCGTACTCCGCCGTGACCGGCGACGGTAGCGTCGCGCTCGGTTACATGGCGTCGGCCAGTGCGGACAATGCCGTCGCGCTCGGCCGGAACTCGATAGCCGACCGAGCGAACACGGTGTCGGTGGGCTCGGCCGGACAGAAACGCCAACTCACGAACGTGGCAGCCGGCACCGAAGCCACCGACGCCGTCAACCTGAGCCAATTGCAAGCGGTGAGCGCAAACGCGTCGCGTTACTTCAAGGCGAATGGCCTGAACGACGGCAGCGACGACGCATCGGCTGCCGGCAGCAACGCGGTCGCCATCGGCAGTTCGGCGCTCGGCTCGGGCCAGGCCAGCGTCGCCGCCGGCTCAGGTTCGCTGGCGCGAGGCGATTTCAGCACGGCCGTCGGCGGGCAAGCCGTGGCTCAAAGCGATGGTTCCACCGCGCTCGGCTACAACGCCAGCGCCGCTACCGCTAATTCAGTGGCACTCGGCTACAACGCGAATGCCGCTGCGGCCAACTCGGTCGCACTCGGCTATAGCTCGAAGTCCATCGCTGCGAACTCTGTTGCACTCGGCTATAACTCGAGCTCCGTCGCTGCGAACTCTGTCGCACTCGGCTATAACTCGAGCTCCGTCGCCGCCAACTCCGTCGCACTCGGCCAAGGCTCGATCGCCAATCGTGCGGGCACCGTCTCGGTCGGCTCCGCTGGCAACGAACGCCAGATCGCAAACGTCGCCGCAGGCATCGCCGATACCGACGCGGTCAACGTCGCCCAGTTGAAAGCGGTGAGCGACCAGGGCGCGGCCACCGCCGCGAAGCTCGACGGCGCTGTCATGTACGACCGGAACGCCGACGGCAGCGTCAATCGGAACAGCTTCACGCTCGGCGGCGACGCAGTGAGCGGTGGCACCGTCATCCACAACGTCGCCGACGGCGTGGACGCATCCGACGCGGTCAATCTCGGCCAGTTGAACGCGGCCGTCAACGGCGCGGTCGGCAACGCCGTCGTCAACGCGGCGAACCCGGCCATCGGCGTGGAAGGCAATCGGGATACCGAAGGCGCGGTGTCGTCGGGCTCGCACTCGGTCGCGGCTGGTGCGAACGCGCAGGCCACGGGCACCAACGCGGCGGCCATCGGGGCAAATGCCATTGCCGGCGGCAGCAATGCCACAGCGCTCGGCGCGGCAGCGAACGCGAGCGCCGACAATTCGGTTGCGTTGGGCCAGGGCTCAGTTGCGGACCGGGCGAATACGGTATCGGTGGGCGCAGCGGGTCAGGAACGCCAGATCACCAACGTCGCAGCCGGCGCGCAAGGCACTGACGCGGTCAACGTCAATCAGTTGCAGCAGAGCATGGGCGGCGCGGTCAGCCAGGCGAACCGCCATACCGACGATCAGGTCCGCTCGGCCCGTCGCGATGGCTACGGCGGCACGGCGTCCGCGTTGGCGATGGCGGGCTTGCCGCAGGCGGTTCTACCGGGTCGCGGCATGGTCGCGATGGCTGGCGGCACTTATGGCGGCCAGTCGGCGTTGGCTATCGGCGTGTCGCAGTTGTCGGATAAGGGCAAGTGGGCTTACAAGCTGCAAGGGACCACTGACTCGCGCGGCCAGTTCGGCGCGTCGATCGGCGCCGGGGTGCACTGGTAGGCCAAAGCCACGGGACGGGTTGGCTTTTGGGCCAGCCACAGTGATGGCTTACTTGTGTGCTGGGAGCGAGCGCGGGTCGGAAAAAGGCCCGCGCCATTTGCGCGTAACGTCGTTGTCACGACCCGTGGCGTCGCGCACTGCGTGTTTCGCGCAAAGGCATGGTCTCGTGAAACCGCTTCGAAAGTGGCAGCGGAAGTGGCAGCCGAGGTCGCCGGAGTGTAGTACGCACCAGTACGCACCAGTACGCACCAGCACGCACCAGCAGCGCCCCGCTCCATCGCCGCTCACCGCTGCATCGACTCCCACACCTTATGCAAGCGCTTCACCGAAACCGGCATCGGCGTACGCAACTCCTGCGCGAACAGCGAGATTCGCAACTCCTCCAGCAGCCAGCGAAACTCCGACAAACGCGGGTCCAGCACGCCGCCACGTTGCGCCACCGCACGCTGATAGTTCTGCAACAGCGGCTGAAACTCGGCGAACTGCCGCGCATCGCGCGCGGGGTCCGCCTTCAGCTTGTCGACGCGCAGCGCCATCCCTTTCAGATAGCGCGGAAAGTGGGCCAGCTGAGCGTACGGCGTATCGACCACGAAACGCTTGCCGATCAAGCCATCAAGCTGATTCTGCAGGTCGGCATGCGCAGCCGCGAACGACTTCGCCTGCACCAGCTTCTTCGTCACGCTCGCGTATTCGCCAAGAATCTGCCCCACCAGCCGGGCGATTTCCTGAGCCAGCAGCGTCAGGCGGCTGCGTCCTTCGTCGCGTCGCGTATGGAAGCTGACGTCGTCATCCGGCAGCGGATCCTGCAGACAGGCGCGATCGAGCGCGGTGTCGATCAGCTGATCGCGCAATTCTTCCTGGGTGCCGCGCGGCATGAACTGCATTGCCATTTCGCGCAGGCCCGGCAGATTCTTCTCCAGATACTTGATCGGCTCCTTCAACTGCAACGCGAAGAGCCGGCGCAATCCCGCGCGATGAATCCGCGCGGCTTCATCCGGCGAGTCGAACACTTCGACATCGCAATGCGTGCCGCGATCCACCAGCGCCGGATAGCCGAACAGCGTCTGGCCGCCCCGGCGAATCTCGAGCAGCTCGGGCAGCTTGCCGAAATTCCACGTGGTCAGTTTTTCATATAGCGCCGTGCCCGCCGCGCGACCTTGCGACGTAGTTTGCGGACCAGCCACGCCCGCGCCCTTGCCTCGCTGCGCAGCACCGCCGCTTGCCGCACCGGATGCGCCAGCGCCTTGCGAAGGCGTCGCGACGCCGCCGCCCCCCGCATCCGCCAACGCCGCGCCCGCCGCGCTCGACGCGATCTTCTGGAAATGCTGCTGCGCCTGGCCGCCGAGTTCGGCACGCAGTTGCGACAGATTGCGGCCCATCGCGAGTTGCCGCCCGTGCTCGTCGACGACCTTGAAGTTCATGAACAGATGCGGCGGCAAGGTCTCGAGCTTGAAGTCCGACTGCTTCATCGCGACCTGGGTCTGCTCGCGAACATCGGCGATCAGCGACTCCAGCAAACCGCCCGCCCCAAACCGCACACCACTGTGCCGGTCGACAAACCCCACCGCGTACTCCGGCAACGGCACGCAATGACGCCGCAACTTCTGCGGCAACGACTTGAGCAGCAGTTGCGACTTCTCTTTCAGCATGCCGGGCACGAGCCACTCGCCGCGGCGCGCGTCGACCTGATTCAGCGCATACAGCGGCACGGCGAGCGTGACGCCGTCGCGCGGCGCACCCGGCTCGAAGTGATAGCTGAGCGCCATCTCGACGCCGGCCATCGTCATCCGTTTCGGGAACAGATCGGTCGTCACGCCGGCGGCTTCGTGCCGCATCAGATCGTCGCGCGACAGATACAGCAGGCGCAGCTTGTCCTCCGGCTGGCCGCTCTTTTTCACCTCGTCGCGATACCAGCGCTCGAACGACGCGCCGGTGTAGATGCCGTTCGGCAACGCCTGATCGTAGAAGGCAAAAATCAGTTCGTCGTCGACCAGCACGTCCTGGCGGCGCGACTTGTGCTCCAGTTGCTCGATATCGGCGAGCAGTTTGCGGTTGTGCGCGAAGAACGCGAGCTTCGTATCGAACTCGCCTTCGACCAGCGCGCCGCGAATGAACAACTCTCTCGCGCGCGCCGGATCCTGTTTGCCGAAGCTCACGCGCCGCCGGTGATAGATCGGCAGACCGTACAGCATCGCCCGCTCGAACGCGGACACCTGCGCCGCGCGCTTCTCCCAATGCGGCTCGGAGAGCGACTTCTTCAGCAGATGCGCGCCGATTTTCTCGACCCACTCCGGCTCGATCTTCGCGATGCAGCGCGCGTACAGACGGCTCGTCTCGACCAGTTCGGCGGCCATCACCCACTTGCCCGCCTTCTTCACCAGCGCCGAGCCCGGCCACAAATAGAATTTGATGCCGCGCGCGCCGAGGTGATACGGTTCGTCGTCGGCTTTGAGGCCGATGTTGCCGAGCAGGCCGGTCAACAGCGCGAGATGGATCTGCTCGAAGGTCGCTTCCGCTTCGTTCAGACGCCAGCCGTGCTCGCGCACCACCGTCAGCAACTGGGAGTGCACGTCGCGCCATTCGCGCAGCCGCAGTTGCGACAGGAAGTTCTTGCGGCACTCCTCGTGCAACTGCTTGTTCGACTTCTTGTGCGCGATCGCTTCTTCGAACCAGTTCCAGATTTTCAGCCACTGCAAAAATTCCGAACGCTCGTCGGCGAAGCGGCGATGCGCCTGGTCGGCCTGCTCCTGCGCTTCGATCGGCCGGTCGCGCGGATCCTGCACGGACAACGCGCTCGCGATGATCAGCACTTCCTTCAATGCCTGCTGATCGCGCGCGGCCAGAATCATCCGGCCGACGCGCGGATCGAGCGGCAAGCGCGCGAGTTCGCGGCCGAGCGGCGTGAGCTGGTTGTCGTCGTCGACGGCGCCGAGTTCGTTGAGCAGTTGATAGCCGTCGGCGATTGCGCGGCCCGGCGGCGGCTCGATGAACGGGAAGGTTTCGATCGCCGTCAGATGCAGTGACTTCATCCGCAGAATCACCGACGCCAGCGACGAACGCAGAATCTCCGGATCGGTGAAGCGCGCACGGCCCTGGAAATCGCTGTCCTCGTACAGACGAATACACACGCCGTCGGCGACCCGGCCGCAGCGCCCGGCCCGTTGATTCGCAGCGGCCTGCGAAATCGACTCGACCTGCAACTGCTCGACCTTGTTGCGATACGAGTAGCGCTTCACGCGCGCGAGCCCGGTATCGACCACGTAGCGAATGCCAGGCACCGTCAGCGAGGTTTCGGCGACGTTGGTCGCCAGCACGATGCGGCGCGCGTTCGAGGTGCGGAACACGCGCTCCTGTTCGGCCGCGGACAGTCGCGCGAACAGCGGCAGGATTTCCGTATGCGGCGGATGGTGCTTGCGCAGCGCCTCGGCGGCATCGCGAATCTCGCGCTCGCCCGGCAGGAACACCAGCACGTCGCCGGGGCCTTCGCGGCACAGTTCGTCGACGGCGTCGACGATGGCTTCCATCAGATCGCGATCGGTTTCGCGCTGGGTCTTCGGGCGTTCCCGCGACGAAGCCGAGGCCGACGACGAAGCACCCGCTGTGCCTTGTGCCGCCTTCACCGCCGGACTGTCCTCGACGACCGGCCGGTAGCGCACCTCGACCGGATAGAGACGCCCGCTCACCTCGATCACCGGCGCGGGCTTGTCCTCGCTGCCGAAGTGGCGCGCGAAGCGGTCGGCGTCGATGGTCGCCGAGGTCACGATCAGCTTCAGATCGGGACGCTTGACGAGAATTTCCTTCAGATAGCCGAGCAGGAAATCGATGTTCAGGCTGCGCTCGTGCGCTTCGTCGATGATCAGCGTGTCGTACGCTTTGAGCAGCGGATCGGTCTGCGTTTCGGCGAGCAGGATACCGTCGGTCATCAGCTTGACCGATGCGCCGGGCGACAGGTTATCGGTGAAACGCACCTTGTAGCCGACCACTTCGCCGAACGGCGTGCCGAGTTCTTCGGCGATGCGGCGCCCCGTCGCCGACGCGGCGATCCGGCGCGGCTGCGTGTGGCCGATCAGGCCCGCGCCACCGGCGCCGAGACCGCGCCCCGACGCGAGGCAGATTTTCGGCAACTGGGTGGTCTTGCCGGAGCCGGTTTCGCCCGACACGATCACGACCTGATTCTCCGCGATCGCCTTGGCGATCTCGTCGCGGCGGCCGGAGACCGGCAGCGCTTCGGGGAAGGTGATCGGCGGAATCGGGTTCGGTTCGACAACGCGCGGGGCACGCGGGGCACGCGGTTCACGGCGGCTCGCATTGCGTTCACTGCCGCTCGCTTGCGGCAATTTTTGAGCAGGCCCGCCAGATTCGCGACGCGGCGCGCCGCCTTGCGCCGACGCCTGCGCGCCTTCCACCGCGCGACGCGGTTCGCGCGCCGCATGCGGCGTGTTGGGCTCGGTGTCCTGCGCAGGACGGCGCTTCGCGTCGCCGGCGTTCATCTGATCGGCGGCCGGCGCCGGATTCTCGTTCGCCGCAGCGGGACTTTTGGGTACATTCGACATGGGGGCGCATTATAATCCCCGGCATGAATTCCCAAACCGACCTCGTCCCCGCGCCCGCGAGCGTTCCGGCCCCCGCCGGAACAACGGAAAACCTCGCACAGCATGCGCAATTCGTCGACTGGATGCGTTCAGTCGCCCCTTACATCCATGCGTTCCGGAACAAGACGTTCGTCGTCGGGTTCGGCGGCGAGGTGGTGCATCAGGGGCTCCTGAATGCGCTGGTGTCCGACATCGCGCTGCTGCAGGCCATGGGCATCCAGATCGTGCTGGTGCATGGCTCGCGACCGCAGGTCGAAGAGCAGATGAGTTTGCACGGCGTGGAATCCGAGTTTTCACACGGTATGCGTATCACCGACGCGCGCGCGCTCGAGTCCGCGAAAGAAGCGGCCGGCGAAGTGCGTCTGGACATCGAGGCCGCGATCAGCCAGGGCTTGCCGAACACGCCGATGGCGCACGCGCACATCAGCGTGGTGTCGGGCAACTTCGTGACGGCACGGCCGGTCGGCATTCTCGACGGCGTCGATTTCGCCCACACCGGCGTGGTGCGCAAGATCGACGCGGATTCGATCCGCCATTCGCTCGCCAGCCGCAAGCTGGTGCTGCTGTCGCCGCTTGGCTTCTCGCCCACCGGCGAGGCGTTCAACCTGTCGATGGAAGACGTGGCCTCGGCCGCGGCCATCGCGCTGCGCGCCGACAAGATCGTGTTCCTGACCGAAACGCCGGGCCTGATGGAAGCCGGCGAAAACGGCCCTGAACTGCTGCGGGAGCTGTCGCTCGACGACGCGTACAAGCTGCACGAAAGCGGTGAAGTGACCGGCGACGCGGGCTTCTATCTGAAGCACTCGATCCGTGCGTGCCGCGGCGGCGTCGCGCGGGCGCACATCATCCCCTACGCGCTCGACGGCAGCCTGCTGCTCGAACTGTTCCTGCACGACGGCGTCGGCACGATGATCTCGTACGAGAACCTCGAAAGCCTGCGCGAAGCGACGCCGGACGACGTCGGCGGCATTCTCTCGCTGATCGAGCCGCTCGAATCGGACGGCACGCTGGTGCGGCGCGGGCGCCACCAGATCGAACGCGACATCGACCATTTCTCGGTGATCGAGCACGATGGCGTGCTGTTCGGCTGCGCGGCGCTGTATCCGTATCCGCAAGAGCGCATCGGCGAAATGGCGTGCCTGACGGTCGCGCCCGAAGCGCAAGGCACCGGCGACGGCGAACGCCTGCTCAAGCGCATCGAGCAGCGCGCGCGAGCGCGCGGCCTCACGCGCATTTTCGTGCTCACCACGCGCACCGAACACTGGTTCCTGAAGCGCGGCTTCGTCAAGGTCACGGTCGACGACCTGCCGGAAGACCGCCGCAGACTCTATAACTGGCAGCGCAAGTCGCTCGTGCTGATGAAACAGCTCTGAGCGTCGCCATATAAAAGCGACTGCCCGCCCAACATCGATACAGCAACTATTTTTATGGGACCGGAGTAAGTGCTAAAGCACTAACTCCGGTCGACAAAGGAGAAGCACAGCATGACTCGTATGGTTCAATGCGCGAAGCTCGGCAAGGAAGCCGAAGGCCTCGATTTCCCGCCGCTGCCTGGCGAACTCGGCAAGCGGATCTACGAAAGCATTTCGAAGGAAGCCTGGCAGGCCTGGTTGAAGCAGCAGACCATGCTGATCAACGAAAACCGCCTGAACATGGCCGATCCGCGCGCACGCCAATACCTGATGAAGCAGACCGAAAAGTTCTTCTTCGGCGAAGGCGCCGATACCGCGCAGGGTTACGTGCCGCCGTCGGCCTGAGACAGCGCTTTAGCCGCTCTTCCACCGCACCAGCCGTACCGACAAAATCCGCGCCGCAAGCGCGGATTTTTTTCGCCTCTTTTTTCGTTTTCCCCAACCCTAACGGCGGCCGCGAAACGCTCCAAACGGTTCATTTCCGGCCGTTTTCAGGGCGCGTTTACGGACCGCCCCAATACTCCGCAATCCCCCGCCCGGCAAGGGATTGGGCGTCTTCGTCGAGCCCGGCCAGGATCCGCTACGGCGCGCTCGCGATCGGTTTCAATATTTCGGTGTCGCTGTTCGGCGGGACGACGCCGCTGATGACCGCATGGCTGGTCGACCGTACCGGCAATCTGATGATGCCCGCGTATTACCTGATGGGTGCGTCGCTGATCGGCATCGTGTCGGTGCTCGCGCTGACCGAAACCGCCCGCAAGCCGCTGCTCGGCTCGGGCCCGTGCGTGGCCACGCGTGCCGAGGCACATGCGGTGCTGCGCGGCGAGCGTGAAGCGGCAGAGATGGATGAAGGTTACGCGGCAGCCGCGACGGCGAGTGCATGATGACGTGAATGAGCACGTGCACAAGCTCGTACATCAGCGCGGATCGCGCGGCGGCTAGCTGCGTGTGGTTAGCGCGATAGTTGAGCGCGAGTCGTTCGGAAACGGGCCGGCAAAGAAATTTGCCGGCCCGTTTTTTTACGTCAGCAGCGAATCGAAAGTCGCACTCGCCCGCGCGCCTTCGACGATCAACATGCCCGCACAAATCGGCAGCTTGAAACGCCGTGGCCCCGCGCTGCCGGGATTGATGAACAGCACGCCGTCGCGCTCGCTGATCGACGGCTTGTGCGAGTGGCCGCTCACCACCACGCCGACGCCGTCACCGCGAGGATCGGCGCCCAGCTCGGCGATATCATGCACGACGCGGATCGTCACCTGCTGCACCGTCAGTGTCGCGTGGGTCGGCAGTGACGCGGCCCAGTCGCCGGTGTCGTTGTTGCCGCGCACCGCCGTGACCGGCGCGATCCGCAGCAGCGCGTCGAGCACCGCCTGATTGCAGATGTCGCCCGCGTGGATGATCGCGTCGCAGCCGGCGAGATATTGCAGCGCTTCGGGACGCACGAGATTGTGCGTGTCGGAGATGAGTCCGATACGGGTCGCCGGGGAGCGTGAGCTGCGCGAAGTCATGCTGTCCAGTATCGGCCAAACGGCCTCACTCCGTTTGCTGCCCGGCGAGCTCGCGCGAAGCTCAACCACACACCGTATCGCGGCAGCATGGTCGCGAGCATGGCGAAGAACGCGGCGAAAGAACCGCGGCCTGTCACCATGCCGCGCATCAGCAACGCGACGAAGTCCGCGCCGTGCGCGCGCTGCGCCGATACCGCAAGCACGATGCCGAGCAACGGAAACACCGACAGCAGCCCGCTCCAGGCGGCGCCCATCGACGCGGACAGTGTCGTCACCGCGACCGTCAGCGCGGCGAGAAAGGCTGGCACCAGTGCGAGCTTGAGCGTCAGCAGCATGCTTACGCTTCCAGCGCGTGTTCGATGCGCCGGTCCGGCACCAGCCACCACGCCGCGGCGAGCGTATAGAGCACCGCCGAGGCCCACGGCGCGATAGAGGCGAGCCCGATGCCCGCGAGGTAGATCGCGACGGAGACCTTGCCTTTGAAGTCGTTGCCGACCGCCTTGGCGATGGCCGACTCTTTACCGTGTTCGCGGATCAGCAAGCGGGTCAGGATGAAATACGCGATCGCCGCCATAAACAGCACGACGCCGTACATCGCGGTCGGCCAGGAGGCCAGATGGTTTTGGCCGACCCAATGCGTGACGGCGGGCAGCAGCGACAGCCAGAACAGCAGATGGAGGTTGGCCCACAGCACCGCGCCGTTGACCTTCTGCACAGCATGGAACATGTGGTGATGATTGTTCCAGTAGATGCCGACGTAGATGAAGCTCAGCACGTACGCGCAGAACACCGGGAGCATCGGACGCAGCGCGGCGAGATCGAAGCCCTCCGGCACCTTCAGTTCGAGCACCATGATCGTGATGATGATGGCGATCACGCCATCGCTGAAGGCTTCGACACGTCCCTTGCCCATCGGCGGGTTTCCTGATGATGAATGCGGTTGGGCGCACAGCCCGCCCGCGTCCCGCAGACGACCCGCGCCGCTGCCGATTATCCGCGATGCCGCGACGCTTTGTCGATGCGCGTGCTCGACCGGTTGGAGCGCGGGTGCGGAGAACTGGCGGATCGGCGCGAACCGGCTGCGCTAACCGGCGGCGCTAACCGGCGGCGCTAACCGGCGCGACGTGCGTCGTTCAACTCGACGCGCCGCCGGGATAATAAACAGCGAGCCACACACTCGGCTCCCCGTCGCTTGTCCACGCGACCCGATGCCGGCAATGCGCTTCGATCAGCACATGGTCGCCGGGCTTCATCGGATGCGGCTGCGCATTGCCTTCGAACTCGAGCGTCGCCGCGCCGCTCAGCAACACGACCCATTCGGCGCGCGGACTGTCGTACCAGAAGCCCGGCGGGCTTGCCTGCCCGGTCGACACGATTCGCTCGATCGTCACACCGGCTTGCTCGACGAGCGCGTCGACCTGCTCGCCGGCGTCGGCGCCAGCGTCCGCAGACACGACGGGGTCGAACAGATTGCCGGTGGTGAGCGCGCGTTTCATCGTCCGTGCCGTGTCTGTGTCCAGGCTGTCTCTCTCTACGCGCCCAGCGCTCACTTCATCGGCTTGAGCCCATCGAGCAAGGTCGGCACCAGTTCGCTGATCGTGGGATGAACGTGCATCGCGTACTGCAAGGTCGGATACGGCGCCCCCGACGTCATGATGTCGATGAACGTGTGAATCGCTTCATCGCCTTCGATGCCGTGAATCGCCGCGCCGAGGATCTTCTTGCTCTGCGCGTCGACCATCACCTTCATGAAGCCGTCGGTCTCGCCGCGTTCGCGGGCGCGGCCCACGCGCGACATCGGCATGGTCGAGATCAGCGCTTCGCGGCCGGTCTTGCGCACCTCGCTCTCCGACATCCCGACACGCGCGAGCGGCGGATCGACGAACACCGCGTACGCCATGATCCGCGTGTCGACGCTGCGCGCGCCGCCGTCGACCAGATTGGCCGCGACGATCTGGAAATCGTCATAGGACGTATGCGTGAACGCGCCGCGCCCGTTGACGTCGCCGATCGCCCAGATGCCCGGCACCCGGGTGCGCAACTGGCCGTCGACCGGAATCGTGCCGTGCTTGTCTAGCGCGAGGCCGGCGGCGGCGAGGCCAAGATCGTCGGTATTTGGCTCGCGGCCGGTCGCCAACAGCAGGTGCGATGCCTCCAGTGCGGGCATGTTCTGCTCGAAGCCGATGCACACTTCGTTCGCGTGATGCGGATGCGGCTCGACCCGCGAAGGCTGCACGCCGAAGCGGAACTCGACGCCCTCACGGGCGAGCACCTTGCGCACCGAGTCCGCGAAATCGGCATCCTCGCGGGTGAGCACGCGCTCGCCGCGCACCAGCACGGTCACACGGCTGCCGAAGCGTCGAAACACCTGCGCGAATTCGAGCGCGATATAACTGCTGCCGACGATCACCAGATGGCTCGGCAACTCGGTCAATTCGAGCAGATTGGAATTGGTGTAGTAGCGAATCCGCTCGAGACCTTCGAGCGGCGGCACGATCGCGCGCGTGCCGGTGTTGATGAAGATTTCGTCGGCGCTGAGTTCGTTCAGCAGCTGGCTGTCCGGCCCGCTGATCGCGAGCGTATGCGCGCCGGTGAAGCGCGCGTGGCCGTTGAACACGGTGACGTTCTCAGTGCTGCGCAGCCATTTCTCGACCCCGTCGCGCGACTGGCCGATGATCTTGTCCTTACGCGCCTTGACGGCCGCGAGATCGACGCTGATCGAGCCGCTCACCTGCACGCCCAGTTCCGCGGCATGGCGCGCCACGTGCGCCGTGCGGGCACTGGCCACATACGACTTGGTCGGCGTGCAGCCGACGTTCACGCAGGTTCCGCCAAAGGCCGCGCGTTCGATCACCGCGGTTTGACGGCCACTTTGGGCGAGACGTACCGCCAGCGGCGAACCGCCTTGTCCCGTACCGATCACAACTGCGTCGAAGTGCTGTGGCATGGCTACTCTCCCGAGGCTGGGGTGCAGGTCGTAGCATCTTACCCTCAGTGCCTCGCGGCGCCGTGCCCTGTTGCTGATTGCTGCGAATTTCCTCCAGCTGCGCTCAGGCGTGGCAATGCACCGCGCAGATCAATTCGCGCGAGCGTTGCAGCGCGGCCTGCGCGCCGCGAGCCGCGACGACCCAGCCGACCTGGCCGAGATTGAAGTCCTGCGACACCATCACCTGCATGAGGGCGACCATCGGCAGGACGACCGACGGCCGGTAAAGCTGGTTCCTGATCAAAGCTGGCATGACAACTCCCATCGCCTGGCGCCACTTCGGCACCAGGCTCAATTTACCTTCCGATGGGAGAAGTCTACGGAGAGCGCGGTCGCGGATAAATACTGCAAATGCGAAGGCACTTGTTTAGCAATCTGAACAATCGAATCCTCAGGCCTGCTGCGGCTGGCGGGTGGATTGCCGGATTCGCCCGTCTGGCGGGCGCGTTCACGTGAGTTAGTGCGGGTTCGTGCGAGCAACAGCGTGCATGCCGGCGACCGCGGCCGCCGGCTCGCTCACGGCGCGCCGGCCATGCTCAACTGCGCGTCGCACAGACTGCGGGCATACGCGCTCGCGCCAACCGGCCGGCTGTACAGATACCCCTGCTGCTTGTCGCAATCGATCGACCGCAAGAACGCCGCCTGTTCGGCGGTCTCCACGCCTTCCGCGGTGACGTTCATGCCGAGCGAATGCGCCATCGCCACCACCGCCTGCGTAATCGCAATCGAATCGCGATGATCCGGCAAGCCCGCGACGAACGAACGGTCGATTTTCAGGTTGTGCAACGGGAAGCGCTTCAGATACGACAGCGACGAATAGCCGGTGCCGAAGTCGTCGACCGAAATACGCACGCCCATCGCGCTCAGCGCGCTCAACATGGGCAGCACGGTGTCGCTGTCGCTCATCAGCAGCCGTTCGGTGATCTCCAGTTCGAGCGCTGCGGGTTCGAGCCCCGACTCCGACAGACAGCGCTCGATGCGCGCCAGCAAGCCGTCGTTGAATTGCCGCGGCGACAGGTTCACCGCGACGATCAGCTCCGGCGCCAGCGTGCGCCGCCATTGCGCGACCTGCGCGCAGGCCCGCGCCAGCACCCAGTCGCCGATCTCGACGATCAGGCCGGCATCTTCGGCCACCGGAATGAATTCGCCCGGCGAAACGTTGCCCAGCTCGGCGTTGTACCAGCGCAGCAGCGCCTCCGCGCCGATCGTGCGGCCATCCTGGCTGTCGACGATCGGCTGGTACACGAGGCTCAGTTCGTCGGCGGCGAGCGCGCGCCGCAACGATTGCTCGATCGTGAAGCGGCGTTGCAGATGCTGATTCAGCTCGGCGGTGAAGAACTGGAAGTTGTTGCGGCCGCGCTGCTTGGCGTGGTACATCGCCGAGTCGGCGTTGCGCATCAGCGTAGCGACGTCCTGGCCGTCTTCGGGAAACAGGCTGATACCGATCGACGCCCCCAGGTAGTACTCGTTGCCCGCTACCGCGAACGGCACCGCAATCAGGTCGAGGATCCGGCGCGCGAGCCCGATCAGATGCGCGGTGTTTTCATACGCGCTGACCACGATCACGAACTCGTCGCCGCCCACCCGCGCGAGCGTGTCGTTGCGCTCGACGCACGCCGACAGCCGTTCCGCCACGCTGCATAGCAACGCGTCGCCGGCCTCGTGACCGGCGGTATCGTTGACCTTCTTGAAGCCGTCCAGATCGACGAACAGCACGGCGACGCTCGCCAGTTCGCCCGCGCCCGCCGCCGCGGCCGGCTCGAACAGACCGCGCATCCGTTCGGTCAGATAGGCGCGGTTGTACAGGCCGGTGAGCGAGTCGCGGGTGGCAAGGAACTTGAGTTGCCGTTGCGCCTCGCGCACCGGGCCGATGTCGGTGAACGAGATCAGCACCGAATCCGGTTCGCTGTCGCCCGGCCGGATGATCGGCACGACGTTCTCCGTAATCCACACGACCTCGCCGCCGGTCAGTTCCACGCCGAGCGTGACGCCGAGCATCGGTTTGCCGGTTGCCAGCACCAGCGCGGTCGGGCGGTCGGCAGCGGTGACGACCGAGCCGTCTTCTTGATACGCGCGCAGCATCACGGTCTGAATATTGCGGCCGATGATCTGCGGAGTCGCGCGCAGCATGCGCTGCGCGCTCGGATTGCAGGCCAGCACGACGCCGGTGCGCGACTGCACGACAATGCCCTCGCTCAGATGATCGACCACCAGCCGGTGATGCTCTTCGCTGCGCGCGAGACGCTGCGCCATCACATCCTGGTGGACTGCGAGACCGACGCTGCCGCCGATGTCGCGCAGGATTGCCTCCTCCTCGGGACGCGGCCGGCGCGCCGTCCGGTAATAGACCGCGAACGCGCCGAGCACCGTGCCGGCGTCGTTTTCGAACGGCACCGACCAGCACGCGCGCAAGCCGAGCGGCAACGCGAGATGCCGGTAATCCGTCCACAGTGGATCGGTTTCGATATCTTCGACGACGACGAGGCGCCGCTCGTGCATCGCGGTGCCGCACGACCCCGCTTGCGGACCGATCGCGACGCCGTCGATCGCGGCGCTGAAATGCGCCGGCAGCGACGGCGCGCCGCCGACTCTGGCGTGCACGCCGTCGGCGTCCAGCAGCAGGATCGAACAGGACGCGCCTTCGCCTAGCAGCGCTTGCGCGCGGCGGCAGATTTCATCGAGTAATTCCGGCAGCGGGGTGTTGCGGGTAATCAGCCGCAACACGCTACGCTCCGACGCCAGCACCTCTTCGGCCAGATCCGGCCGGTAGCGGGTGCCCTCTGGCGCTGCTCCCATCGCGCCATCTGATGTCGCTTCGCAAGTCATTTATGCGCCCCCCAACCCAACATCGGCAGGTTAGTGTACGCGGCACACCGGGGTTTACGCGAACCCGGTGCAGAATATTCTGAATGGATGGATGGCGTGCGGACTGAAGCGGATCGTGTTGGGAGGCGGTGTGAGCCGCGCGTGCGCGCACGCACGCAGAAGCGGTTGCGCGCGTACCTGCTGATGGGGTTGCGGGCGCCGCTGAGTTCGCTAGTGCCAGTGTGGCCGCGGCGCGACGCGCTTCAGCGCCGGCTGGCGCCCGCCGCGGCCGCGACGGTTTGGCGACTGCGGCGGGCTTAGGCGTTTCAGCCGCCTCCACTGTTTCCGCCGCCGGGCGGGCGGCCTGCGCCTCCGCCGCCACCTTGTGAGGGACCGCCCAGTGGACGGTTACCACCGCCGCCTTCCGGGCCGCCGCCTGACGGGCGCCCGCCTCCACCGCCTTGATGACCGCCGGGTGGCCGTCCACTCGCATTCCCCGGTTGCTGACCGCCGGGTGGCCGTCCACCCACATTCCCCGGTTGCGGCCCACCCGGTGGGCGCCCACCCGCATTCCCCGGTTGCTGGCCACCCGGTGGCCGTCCACCCGTATTCCCCGCCGGGTGTGCCCGCCCGGACGCGCGCCCGGATGCCCCGGCTGCTCCGGCTGCCCCGGCTGCTGGCTGCCCGGCGGCCGCCAGCCTGGCGGCTGTCCAGCCCCGGGCCGAGGCGGTGGCGGCGGCGCATGGTGCGCCCAGCGCGATTGCTGGTTGTATCAGGGCCGGCCGCGATAATAGTTGCCCCAGTAATCGGCGATCGAAATCCCAGGATCGGCAGGCCTATCGCAGTGCCGTAATTCATCAGCGGCACATTGCTGCCCTGATAGGGAGAACTGAGCAGCGACGCATACACCCAGCCGCGCAGATTCGGTCCCGCGACATCGCACCACTGAAATGGCGCACTTGCACGGCGCATGCCTGAAAGCGTCCCGTCAACGGGTTGCTCGGCGCTTGCGAAGATGCGCTCCCCGCGCGCGAAGCAAGATTTGGTAACGACCCACCCGAAGTCACACGTTTTTCGGGCATCTGCGTTCCGGTCACTCGGCCGATCATCCCCTGCATGAAAAACCCATGCACCGCCGGGACCGCCATGAAAATCTTCCGCCCGTTTCTTTTCGCCGGTCTGATGCTCGCACATCTGCCCGCCCACGCCACCAGCTTCGACTGTCACAGGGGACGCTCGCTTACCGAGCAGATGATCTGCAACGATTCCGCGCTCTCGAAGCTCGACGACACGCTGGGCCAACTGTACTGGAAAGCGCGGCGGCGAATCATCAACCGGCGCGCGTTTCTCGACGACAGCGACAGCAAGTGGGCATGGCGGGAAGCGAATTGCCATAACGCGGCGTGTCTGGGAACCTGGTATGCGACGCGGATCGATGAATTGCGGCGGCTGATCGAAAGCATGCAAACGGGGACGCCGCTTGCCCCCTCACCCGCACCGCTTGTCCCGGTTGACCCGGCTGACCCGGATAGTCGGCCCAAACGCTCGATGGCGGCGGCGCATGCGAGCGCAACGGCGGTGCTCGAATGCACGGCCGCGAATCCCGGGCCGGTAGTGAATGAGCAGTGTTCGAACGTGATCGGACAAACCGGCAACCCGTGGAAATACAAGCCGCACGGCAGCGACTGGTTCTGCGGCGTTGCCATGGTGGGGCCGCCGCAAACGCAGGCGAACGCCGCGCAGTGAGGTGAGGTGTTTCACATGCGTGCGTGCGTGTGCCGCGTGCATGCCTGTGACGCTACCTGAAGCATTCAGCGGCTGCCGTCGAAGCAACAGCAGCCGCCGGCGCAGAGATCTACCGCTTATCGGCCGCTCCAGAACCGGCGCTGAACTTCCATCACCTCGGCCTCCACGTCGGCGACCGGCCCGATCACCTCGACCGGCTTCTGGCAGTGATCGAAGACATAGCGGCAATCCACGCTCATGGTCGGATTCTGCGCATGATCTCCGGTCGCCTCGAGCAAACGCTTCTCGGTCATGCCGAACACGACCCGGCCGATGTTGGCCCAGTACATCGTGCCGGCGCACATGCAGCACGGCTCGACCGACGTATACAACGTGCAGCTCCACAAATACTCCGGCGTGAAGTTCAACGCCGCCACGCGCGCCAGCACCGACTCCGCGTGATTCACCGTATCGACGTTGCCCTGCTCCATCAACACGGTTTCCTGGTCCGGCCCGACCAGCACCGCGCCGAATGGATGATGCCCCAGCAGCGTCGCCCGCTCGGCGACCCGGCTCGCATGCCGCAGATGCCGCAAGATCTGCTCGTGCGTGGGCGTCAATCCCTGCGGCGGATAGCTCACCGCCACCGCGGCGGCCTCGTTCGAAACAGTCAGACTCACGGGCAATCTCCTGTCGACCAGAGTTGGCGCTTTAGCGCGTTACTCTGGTCCCATGCAAAGCTGTCGACCAGAGTTGGCGCTCTTTATTTAGCGCCTTACTCTGGTCCCATGCACTTGTGCGGTCGACCAGAGTTCGCGCTTTAGCTGTCGACCCGAGTTCGCGCTTCAGCGCGTTACTCTGGTCCCATGCAAAGCACTTACCCCGGTCCTATGCACGACAATTGCATTGATAATAGTTAGGCAACCAAATCAATTGATTACTTCGGCAACGCACCATCCACGCCCTGCACGAACCAGTTCAACCGCAACAGTTCCGCATCGCTCAGCGACTTTCCGGCGGCGACCTTCACCGTGCCCGATTGATCCGCGATCGGACCAGCAAACGGATTGAACCTGCCCGCGATGATGTCGTCGCGCTTCTGGCTGAGCGCCTTTTGCGCGGCCGGCGATACCGCGCTGGTGTTGATGTCGGCGAGGTCGATCGCGTTCTCTTTCAGCCCCCACCAGACCGGCGTGTTGTTCCACGTGTTCGACATCACCTGCTCGACCAGATGCGTGTAATACACTCCCCAGTTGCTCACGCACGCGCCGAGTTGCGCGTTCGGCCCGAACTTCTTCATGTCGGAGTCCCAACCGAACGCATGCACCTTTTTCTGCTCGGCGGTCTGCATCGTTGCCGTCGAATCGGTGTTCTGGATCAGCACGTCGGCGCCCTGGCCGATCAGCGTTTCGGCGGCCTGCTTTTCGCGGCCCGGATCGAACCAGCTGTTGATCCACACCACCTTCACGCGCGCGTTCGGATTGACCGAGCGCGCGCCCATCGTGAACGCGTTGATGTTGCGCACCACCTCCGGCACCGGCACCGAGCCGACAAAACCCAGCGTGTTCGACCTGGTCGTATAGCCCGCGACCAGGCCAGCCAGGTAGGCGCTCTGATAGGTGCGCACGTCATAGGTGGCGAAGTTGCCCGCTTTCTTGAAGCCGGTCGCATGTTCGAACACGGTGTCCGGGAAGTCCTTCGCGACCTTCAGCTCGAAATCCTGGAAGCCGAAGCTCGACCCCACCACGATCTTGTTGCCCTTGGCCGCCAGATCGCGAAACACGCGCTCCGAATCCGCCGACTCCGGCACGTTCTCGACCCGCGTCACCTTGATCTTGTCGCCGAACTTCGCCTCGACCGCCTTCACGCCCTGCTCGTGTGCATAGGTCCAGCCGGCGTCGCCCGCATTACCGAGATAGACGAAGGCGATGCCGACCGGCTGCGGGCTTGCCGCTGCCGCCGACCCGGCGCTGAACGCGACGGTCGCGGCAACGCTTGCGCCGAGTGCGGCGGCCAGCACAGTACGGACGGTTTTGATCCGCAATGAATGGTTCAGCGCTCGCGCCAGCTTTGTTTTCATGGATTCTCCGAAGATGGTTGACCGTGCCTGCCACAGCGCCCGGGACTCCCCAGGCGAGGCTCCAGCATAGGGGGCCATATTCGAAGGCCAATATCAGCGGAAAAATTATTTTTCGTTATCCCGCCCATAACGAAAGCCGTATTGTGGTGCCCAGCACGGTGCCCGGCGGACATGTTCGATAACTTCGAACGAGTGCATCGGGAAAGTGGTACGGCAAGCCCGCCGCACAGGCGCACTATCCATAACACCAACCCGCAACACTCTTTCGGAGAAACAACATGACTCGCTTCCAGAATAACTCGGTCCTCGTCACCGGTGGCAGCAGCGGCATCGGCTTCGCGGCAGCCAAGGCATTCGCCGATGAAGGCGCTCGCGTCGTCATCACCGGGCGCGACGCCGATGCGCTCGAAACCGCCAGAAGCGCGCTCGGCGCCAACGCGGTCGCGGTGCGCAACGACGCCGGCTCGATCGCGTCGGCTCGCGAACTGGCCGCCGCGCTCAGCGCCGCAGGCATCCGCCTCGACGCCGTGTTCGTGAACGCGGGTACCGCGAAATTCGCGCCGTTCCCCGAGGTCGACGAAGCCCTCTGGGACGCGACCTTCAACACCAACGTCAAAGGCGCGTACTTCCAGATCCAGGCGCTGCTGCCGTTGCTGAACAAGGGCGCGTCGATCGTCATCAACGGCTCGATCAATGCGCATATCGGCATGCCGGCGTCGTCGGTATATGCGGCGAGCAAGGCGGCGCTGATTTCGCTGGCGAAGACGCTGTCGGCGGAATTGCTGCCGCAAGGCGTGCGGGTCAATGTGGTGAGCCCCGGCCCGGTGCAAACGCCGCTGTACGGCAAGCTCGGCCTCGACGCCGCCGCGCTCGAAGCGACCTCCGCGCAGATTCTCGGCCAGGTGCCGGTCGGCCGCTTCGGCAAGCCGGAGGAGATCGCCTCGACCGTGCTGCATCTCGCCGCGCCGGAATCGGCGTTCATCGTCGGCACGGAAATCATCGCCGATGGCGGCATGAGCCAGCTTTAAAAACACACGCGGGCGAGCGGCCCTGCGGCTTTGGCCCGTGCAGTGTCGACGACCGGCCGCGTGACAGACAGCGGCCCGGTTCGTCAGCCGACTCACCCCAACCCATCATCGCCGCCCCCGACACACCGGGTCTCCGTGACAGGCGACCCGGCGGGAGCCTTTTTTACCGACGAGACAATCATGCGTCTGAAACTGTCTTCCGTTCTGCTGGCCGCGGCGCTGTCGATGTCGCTCGCGACCCTCGCGCCGGCTGCGCATAGCGCCGGCAGTACAACGAACGCCAACGGTGCGCCCGTCGTCCTCGCGCCGAACGCCCCCGCGCTGGCCGCGGCGGTCGCGAAAATCCACGAAGGCAAGATCGACGTGAACGGTGTGCGCTACCACTATCTGCTGGCGATCGGACACGGCACACCGATCGTGCTGCTGCATGGCTGGGCGTCGACCTCGTTCATGTGGCGCTGCGTGATGCCGCAACTGGTCGCGCGCGGCTACACCGTGCTCGCGCCGGATCTGCGCGGCCTCGGCGACACCGCGAAACCGGCCGCCGGCTACGAGAAGGCCAACATCGCCGAAGACATTCACGCACTGGTCGCGCAATTGCATCTCGGCTCCGAGGTCAACGTGGTCGGTCACGACATGGGCGGCATGGTCGCTTACGCGTATGCCGCGCAGCATCCGGACGACGTGCGCTCGGTCGCGATTCTCGATGTGCCGTTGCCCGGCATCGAGCCGTGGGATCAGATCGTGCAGATGCCGCGCACGTGGCACTTCCGCTTTTACGCGGTGCAGGACCTGCCGGAAATGTTGATCGCGGGCCGCGAACTGGCGTACCTGAAGTGGTTCCACAATTCGGAAGCGGTCAACTCGCGGGCTTTCACGAATGAGGTCGAAGAGACCTACACGCGCGAATATGCGATGCCTGGCGCGTTGCGCGCGGGCTTCGAGTACTACCGCGCATTCCCTGCGGACGCGCGGCAGAACCAGGCGTTCGCGCAGCACAAGCTGACCATGCCGGTGCTCGGGATCGGCGGAGCGGGCAGCCTGGGGCCGATCGTCGGCGAGGAACTGCGCCATGTCGCGCTTGATGTGCAGTCGGTGCAGATTGATGGCGCGGGTCATTGGGTCGCCGAAGAGCAGCCGGAAACTGTCACCGATGCGTTGCTGAAGTTCCTGCCGCCGCCGCGGTAGGGGCCATGTGTTGTGGGGCGTCGCCGGTTTCCGTGCGATGCGAAGACGTGCTGTGGCGTGTCGTGATGTGCATGCCCCATGCGTGCTCTGCGGCGCGTGCTCGCGTGCCACGCCGCGCGATGCCGCACCGCGCGCTGAAAATCACGGTCAGTGACTGTTCGGCGGCGGATTCTCGTGGTCCTGCTCAGGCCCCTCATCATCGCCGAACAATTCCGCGCACAGCCCCTCACCAAGCTCACTCAACCGCGCGGTCCCTGTGCCCTCCTCGTTGAAGGTGGTGACTACCAAACCGCCGTCGACCAGCGCCGTCAACTGGCGCCGCAAGCCGCTCATCGGCACGCCCGCCTGCTTCGACAGCCTGGCGAGCGACCACACGCCGCCCGGCGTCTGCCGATGCGCGCGCCAGAGTTGCGCGAGCACGGCGGCCAGCGCCGGGTCGATGTCATCGTCATCCATTCGTGTCTCCTCGTTCTGTCACGCCATCTGCTTGACCAGTTCGCCCAGCGTCTTCAGCGCCGCTTCGCTCTGCGCCGTCCACGGATAGCTGTAGTTGAGCCGGATGAAGTGGCGAAAATCGTCGCGCATCGAAAACATCATGCCGGGCCCGACCGTGATGCTGCGCGCGAGCGCCGCCTGGTAGAGCCGCATCGAATCGACGCTTTCGGGCAACTCCACCCACAGCACATAGCCGCCTTGCGGCGTCGACATGCGCGTGCCGACCGGGAAAAACCGCTGCACCAGCGCCGTCATGATCCTCGCCTGCTGCCGGTACAGCTTGCGCACATGCCGCAGATGACGGTCGTAGCCATCTTGCCGCAAGTAATCGGCGACGGCGACCTGCGGCACCGAAGGTGTGGTCAGCGTGTTGAGAAACTTCAGCTTCTCGACCTGCGCGCGGTAGCGTCCCGGCAGCGCCCAGCCGATCCGGTACGACGCCGTCAGGCTCTTCGAAAACGACGCGCAGTGCAGCACCAGTCCCTTGCGGTCGAAGGTCTTCAACGTCGACGGCCGCGTGTCGCCGAAATACAGCTCCTGGTAGACGTCATTTTCGATCGCCGGAATCTCGTGCTTGGCGAGCAGTTCGACCAGTTGCCGCTTGCGCGCGTCGGGCATCTGGAAGCCGAGCGGATTCTGGAAGTTCGGCATCACCATGCAGGCGGCGATTTTCTGTGTGGCGATCACCTGCGCCAGCGCGTCGATGTCGATGCCGTCGACCGGATGCGTCGCCACTTCGATCGCGCGCATGCCCAGCCGCTCGATCGCGTGCAGCATCGCGTAGTAGGTCGGCGATTCGACCGCCACCGTATCGCCGGGCTTGGCGACCGCCTGCAAGCTCAGATTGATCGCCTCGGTTGCGCCGAGCGTAATGACGATCTCGCCGGGATCGACCGGCATGCCGTTTTCTGCATAGCGTCGCGCGATCTGCCGGATCAGTTCCGGATTGCCTGGCGGCAGGTCGTCGATCAGGTTCCAGCTCGCGTGACGGCGCGCGATCGCGTTCGCGTACTGGTTGATGCGCCGCCACGGGAACAGCGACGGGTCGGGATACGGCGAACCGAACGGCACTGCATCGTGCGCGCGGATGCTGCGCAGCGTCGACAGCACCAGTCGGCTCACATCCACCTCGGCGGCCACCGGCGCCACCTCGCGCGCGGCGGCGCGGCCCGGCCGCGGCGCGTCCGGCGCGAGCGCCTGCGCGGCGGCATCGCGCACGAAGTAGCCGGACTGCGGACGGGTCTCGACTATCCCCCGGCTTTCCAGCAATGCATACGCATGCAGCACCGTCTTGATGCTGACGCCGTGCTGCTGGCTCGCCTGCCGCACCGACGGAATCCGCTCGCCCGCCGCGAACACGCCGCGGCGCACGGCTTCGGTCATCTCATCGGCGAGCTTTTCGTACAGTTTCAAGGCTTGGGTCAAGGCAAAAGCGTGGCTCGGAGCGCCAGTTTATGACAGAAATCAGGCAACTGTATTCCTCCGCTTTCCAATTTTCTGTATGCAGCGTGCTTTTTGGAACACAGTAGGCTTGCAGGTATCGGCTTAAAAGCCTCGTCGAGGCTCGTCAGACCTTATCCAGCGGCAAGATCATGAAGAAATCCGAAGCTCGCATCGAACCCTACAAGCACCCGGCCGCCGGCTGGGGCGCGCTGAAGTACGTCGCCATCAACCTGCTCAAGGAAAAGGTGACGGGCGGCAACTACCGCACGCTGCTCAAACAGAATCAGCCCGACGGCTTCGACTGTCCCGGCTGCGCGTGGCCGGATCGCGAGCACGCATCCACGTTCGAGTTCTGCGAAAACGGCGTCAAGGCCGTGGCCGCCGAGGCGACCAGCAAACGCGTGACGCCCGCCTTTTTCGAGCAGCATACGGTTCAAGAGCTGATGTCCCAAACGGATTTCGAGCTCGAGCAGCACGGCCGCCTGACCGACCCGCTCGTCTACGACGCGCTGTGCGACCGTTACGTGCCGATCGGCTGGGACGCAGCATTCGATCTGATCGCGAGCCACCTGAAGCGCCTAGACGATCCGGACCGCGCCGCGTTCTACACGTCGGGCCGCGCCAGCAACGAAGCCGCGTTCCTGTATCAGCTGTTCGTGCGCATGTACGGTACCAACAACTTCCCCGACTGCTCGAACATGTGCCACGAAGCGACCAGCCGCGGCTTGCCGCATACGGTCGGCATCGGCAAGGGCACGGTGACGCTCGACGACTTCGAGCACGCCGACACGCTGCTGATCTTCGGCCAGAACCCGGCCACCAACCATCCGCGCATGCTCGGCGAACTGCGCGAGTGCGCGAAGCGCGGCGCGACCATCGTGTCGATCAATCCGCTGAAGGAGCGCGGCCTCGAACGCTTCGCGAGCCCGCAGCATCCGGTGGAAATGCTGACGATGGGCAGCACGAAGATCAGCTCCGTGTTCATCCGGCCGAAGGTCGGCGGCGACTTCGCGCTGATCAAGGGCGTCGCCAAGCGCGTGATCGAGCTCGACGACGAAGCGCTCGCCTCCGGTCTCGAACGCGTGCTGGACGTCGGCTTCATCGCCGGGCACACCGTGGGCTTCGACGCGTTCGCCGACGATTTGCGCGCCGAGAGCTGGGACACCATCGTCGCCGAAGCGGGCGTGCCGTTCGACGACGTGCTGAAGCTCGCCGACATCTACGTGAAGGGACGCGCGGTGATTTCGACGTGGGGCATGGGCCTCACGCAGCACAAGAATTCGGTGCCGACGGTGCAACTGCTGTCGAACCTGATGATGATGCGCGGCAATATCGGCCGGCGCGGCGCGGGGCTGTGCCCGGTACGCGGACACTCGAACGTGCAAGGCGACCGTACGGTCGGCATCGAGGAACAACCGACTCAGGCGTTTCTCGACCGGCTCGGCGAGGTCTACGATTTCGAGCCGCCGCGCGAGCACGGGCTCGACGTGGTCAACACGATTCAGGCGATGCTCGACGGCAAGGTGAAGGTGTTCATCGGCCTGGGCGGCAACTTTTCGATCGCGACGCCGGACACGCCGCGCACGTGGGAAGCGATGCGCTCGTGCGAACTGACCGTGCACATCACGACCAAGCTGAACCGCAGCCACCTCGTGCATGGACGCGATGCGTTGATCCTGCCGACGCTCGGGCGCACCGAGATCGACTTGCAGAACGGGGTCGCGCAAGGGGTGAGCGTCGAGGACTCGATGAGCATGGTGCACATCTCGTACGGCATGAACAAACCGGCGTCGGAGAATCTGCTGTCGGAGATTGCGATCGTCGCGCGGATCGCGCATGCGACGCTCGGCAGCGGCAAAGTGGACTGGCTCGCGCAGGCGGCGGACTATGCGTTGATCCGCGATGGCATTGCGAAGGTGATCGACGGTTTCAACGATTACAACGAGCGCCTGAAAAACCCTGGCGGTTTTCACCTGGGCGTGGCGTCGCGCGAGCGCATCTGGAAAACGCCGAGCGGCAAAGCGCAGTTCATCGTGCACGCAATCGACCTGGCCACACCGATTCACGAAGCGCGCAAGCAGCACGGCGAGCGTCTGATGACGTTGATGACGACGCGCTCGCATGATCAGTACAACACGACGATTTACGGTCTCGACGACCGTTATCGCGGCGTGTATGGACAACGGCGCGTGCTGTTCGCGAACAAGGACGACCTGGCGATGCTGGGTTTCGTCGCGGGACAGCGGGTGGATATCACGAGCGTGTGGGCCGATGGAATCGAGCGGCACGCTGACGGGTTCCTGCTGGTGGAGTACGACATTCCACGCGGGTGTCTCGGCGCTTATTATCCGGAGACGAATCCGCTGGTGCCGCTGTCTTCGGTGGCCGATGGCGCGGGGACGCCGACTTCGAAGTCGATTCCGGTGCTGTTGACGGCGTCGGTCGGTTCGGCAATCGAGGCGGTGGCGGCTTGAGCGCCACAGCCTGCGCTTGAGCGTAGCCGGACGACGCGTGGCGCAAGCCCGTCAGGCCAGCTTCTTCGTCAGAT
The DNA here is from genome assembly GCF_902859915.1 of Paraburkholderia ultramafica. GTDB lineage: Bacteria > Pseudomonadota > Gammaproteobacteria > Burkholderiales > Burkholderiaceae > Paraburkholderia > Paraburkholderia ultramafica. The sequence goes on along the minus strand of NZ_CADIKK010000007.1, from coordinate 113,529 downwards.
CGCGATGCGTCAGATACAGGCGCAAGTCGAATTCGATCTGATGGTAGCCCGGCTGCATGAACTCGCAGAGACGGTAGAACGCCTTGTTGTGATCGCTCTCTTTCAGGTGCGCGAGTTCGTGCACCACGATCATCTTCAGAAACTCCGGCGCCGCGGATTTGAATAGCGACGCAATGCAAATTTCCTTCTTCGCCTTCAGCTTGCCGCCCTGCACGCGCGAAATGCTCGTGTGCAGTCCCAACGCGTGGCGCACGACGTCGAGTTTGCTGTCGTAGGTCACCTTGTCGATCTGCTCCGCGCTGCGCAGATGTTCGCGTTTCAGGTCGGCGCAGTACGCGTAGAGCGCGCGGTCTGTCTGCACGTCGTGCGTGTTCGGATAACGCGCGGCGAGATAGCCGCCTAGCTGTTCTTCGGCGATGAGTTTCCTGACCTTCTCCTGTAACGAGGGTGGATAGCCGGTCAGGTATTTCAGGTGAGACATGTGATGATTTGCCTGTGTTCGCGCAAGCGCCGCATAAAGGAATCAGACGGCGGTTACACGACTGACTTCCGTAGCCTGCGCCGCGAGACGCAGGCTACCGGGAAAACCTGACCGAAGTTCTCAAGGCCTGATGCGCCGGTTCTCGGCCTGGCCGTGCTCGATATAGTGAACGACAGGGTCGACGCCAGCCGCCGCGACATCTGGGTTGGCTTCGAGATACTCCGCGCGATCAAAACCCAGAGCAACCAGTTCCGGCGGAATCGCGACCGTTGGCGGCTGGCCGGGCCGCATCGGACGTCCTTCGAAGCGGCCATAGTAGACGTAGTGTTGCAACGCATCTCCGCCGGAAGCCTTGACGTCCGGGTTCGCATCCAGATAGGCATGTGCGTCGAACTCCAGCGGCGTCAGCGACGATGGCATCCCGGTCAGGTCGTGATAGCACAAGCATCCCTGCGAGAAGAAATGACAGACGAGCGCTTTGCGGCTGACATGCTCGGGATTTTTCATCTTGCTGCCGCCATGCAGAAGGTTCGCGTGCCAGAGCAGCACGTCGCCCTTCTTCGGCAGGAAATAATGCGCTTCCAGCGCATGGTCGGTGATGATCTTCTGGATCGCCGGCTCGTAAATGTCGTGATACGCCGAGTAGCCACAGCCGAACGGCATCCCCAGCGCGTCGGACATCACGTAGGGCAGCTTATGACTGCCCGGGTGATAGACCAGCGGTCCGGAGTCCGGATGAATGTCTTCGAATGCGATCCAGTTGGCGACCAGATACCCGTTGGGATAGGTGGACATGTGGATCGAGTCGGAGTGCTGCAGTTGCTCGCTGCTCTTGTGGCCGCCGATAGTCTGAAACGGCGCGGCCTTCGCGCCCAGCAGCAGGCTGACCAGTTCGCTCATTTTTTGATCGAACAGCATCGCCCGGACTTCGTCGACCGAGAAGTGCGGATTGAGCGTGCGGCCAGGCAGCGTATCGCCATCGAACAGCGGCTCGGCTGGAGGCCTCAATACGCCCGTCTCGATCGCCTTCTCGTAGGCGTTCCACATTTCATCAAGCTGCTTCTCGGCGAAAAATCCTTCGAGAATGAGGTAGCCGTCGTCAACCCACTTTCGACACCATTCGGCCTGCTGCGCGGTGATCTCGCCGTCGCGCAAACGCTTCTCGATCTGCTGCTTTGCGTCTTGACGATCGAGCCAGGGCTGCGGACCACTAGCCGGAAAGGCTTCGTATTTGAATACTTGTGTCTTGGGGTCAATCGGCGTTTCTGCGACCACGGGATGGTCGTAAAACCGTTCACGGTTTGAGGCCAGGTCTCGGTTATTCATTTGCGTGACTTTGGGACATTTGGGCTATCAGGAAAATCCACGCGGGGCCAATGCGAGCTGTCCTGCGTCGATCACTCGGGCGCGCGGCCTTCGGCGCGTCCGTAACGGATGTAGTGTTCGGCTCCCGAGGTGAAATGCCTGTTCGCAACCGCATCAGCAACGTCGGGATTGTGCTCGAGGTAACCTGCTTCGTTGAAATTCAGAAGACGCGTCGCATAGAGAAGGATCGACGGGCCCGCCGGATGATCCTGATCGTCTATTCCAACGATCACCGTCATGCCGAGTTCTTTGAGAACAGTCAACAGGCTTTCTTTGGTGATCCAGTAACTGTGCGGCGCCGTGCCACCGATAAACTTCTTGTTTTCAATGGCCCCAAGATAGTTCATCCGATGTGTCGTAATTGGCCGGCCGCGGAATTCGGAAAGGGTCGACTCGGCGTCCATGTGCGTCTGCATATTTGCATTCGTTCGCGCAACATCGGAGTCGAAGTAGTGAGTCCAGATGCAGATCGAATCGGACGCGTGCGCCATATCCTCGAGCAACGCTACCGGATCGGTCATGTGGTACAGCACGCCACTCGCGAGAATGAGGTCGAACTGTTGATCGCGTTTCTGGAGGAGTTTGCGGAAGTCGCCAAACATGAACTCGGCATTGAACTTCAACGCATTCTGAACCAGCAGACACTTCAGGAAGGCCTTCGAGTTCGCCTCGACCGCAAGAACCCGGGACGCGCCGCCTTGCGACAGCATATAAGTGTGACCGCCTTCCATCGGTCCGAGCTCGAGTATGCTCTTGCCGGCAAATCCGCCGCACGCCCGTTCGAGCCACTGAATGCGGCCATCCTCGAAATGGGGAGCCGCGCCCAATCCGTAGTTGGGCACGTTCGAAAACCACGTGTCCTTGAATAGATCGAACGCGAGGGAGTGGCTAGGCTCCTCCGTTGTGTACAAATCGAGTTCCGTTCCTTTCAATTTGTTACTCCCAAAGTCGCGAGTGCGGTAATTATGGCATGCTGGGAAGGCTGCGTTGAGTTTAAGGAGCTTGATGCTCAGATTAGCGTCGCGATGGATTGGCGGCGCTCAAGAGCGGGTGGAGCTGCAAGGCATTACTCGCGCAGTGCCGCAGACATGTGTCGCATTGTCACAACAAGAAGCTTCGGCTTCGTTCGATTCCATGCCTGTCGTTCTTCGAGCCGAACTATTAGGCAGACAAGCCTGGTCTCTGGCGAATGGGGGGTAGCTGGTGGAGGCCCGTATGCGATCGCTGGCCGGTGGCGGGCCTGGATGAGCCGCAAGGCGTGTCGTTTTGCGCTGGGACCGCTGGTGCCGGGGACCGGACTCGAACCGGCAAGCTGTGAAGCGGCGGATTTTAAGTCCGCTATGTTTACCAATTTCATCACCCCGGCAGGGGTCGCAATCGCGCGTGGACGCGAATTCTACCATTGCCCGGCGGGCGCACCAAACCGGCGCATCGTCTCGGCAATGCCCGCCGCAATTCCACCGCCATCCTCCCACCCGCACTGACGCATCGATCAAAACCGGAGTCATCCGGCAGTCACAAAGCTTCCCGATAATCCGTTCACGAAAACGTTTACAGCCAGAGCGGAAACCCATGATCCCGACGATCAAAGATGTCGCCGCCCACGCGGGCTTTTCCATTGCCACGGTCTCGCGCGCGATCAATGCGCCGCACACCGTGAACCCGATCACGCTCGACAAGGTGCGTCAATCCATCGACGCGCTGAACTTCCGTCCCAGCCCGCTCGGCCGGCAGTTGCGCGGCGAGCGCACGCGTCTGATCGGCGTGATCCTGCCGACGCTCGCCAATCCGGTGTTCGCCGAATGCCTGCAAGGCATCGACGAACTCGCGGCGGCGCAAGGCTACCGGCTCATGCTGATGACCACCCAGTACGACGCGGAGCGTGAACGCCACGCGATCGAAACGCTGCGCGAACAGCGCGTCGAAGGGCTGATCCTGACTGTCACCGATGCCGACACGCATCCGCTGCTCGACGAGCTCGACCGCGCCGGGTTGCTCTACGTGCTGATGCACAACGACACGGTGCGCCGACCGTCGGTGTCGGTCGACAACCGGCTCGCCGCGTACGACGGCGTGCGCTCGCTGATCGCGCACGGCCATCGCCGCATCCTGATGCTGGCCGGCACGCTGGCTGCGTCGGACCGCGCCCGCCAGCGTCATCTCGGCTACGCGCAGGCGATGCAGCAAGCCGGTCTGACGCCCGCGCCGGCGCTCGAAGTTGATTTCAACGCGGATGAACTGTCGCCGTCAGTGCTCGCGCATCTGACCAGCGGGCTGAATCGCCCGACCGCCCTCTTCTGCAGCAACGACCTGCTGGCGATGGTCGTGATGCGCGGCCTGCGCCGCGCGCGTCTGCGGGTTCCGCACGACATGTCGATCCTCGGCTTCGACGGCCTCGCGATGGGCGAGCTGCTGTCGCCGCCGCTCGCCAGCATCTGCGCGCCGAATCGCGAGATCGGCTGTGCGGCCTGGCGGCGCTTGCTGGCGCGCGTCACCGGCAACGACGACGCAGCCGGCAACCCATCGCTCGCGCTGACCTTGCCGCACAGCTTGCGCGAAGGCGCGACCATCGCGGCGATTTCGAGCCGTACTGAAACTTCGGCGCCGTATGTTTCAGCGGGCACCGCGCTGCCGCTGGCCTGACACGCCCCATGAACCTGGGCTATTGCATGAACAGCGCATGACCCGCATGAGTTGCACGAACCGCTTGCGCATCCCGCATGCACCCGTGGCCCTCATGCAACGCTGCGCCACCCGGCCTCGCACGCCCCCTTGATTGGCCCACCTCGAACCACCCGCTCTCTTCCTCTCCAGGAGACCCCCAGTGATCCGCTCATCCTCACGCTTCGCTTCGTCGCTCAAACCGCTGTGGCGCCGGCTCGCACACGTCACCGCGACGGCGCTCCCGGCCGGCATGATCGTCGCCGGCGCCGCGCTGGCCGCCATCGCGCCGCAAGCGGCCCACGCCGACGAAACCGCAATCTGCTACAACTGCCCGCCCGAATGGGCCGACTGGGCGAGCCAGATCAAGGCGATCCAGCAGAAGACCGGCATCCGTGTGCCGTTCGACAACAAGAATTCCGGCCAATCGATCGCACAACTGATGGCCGAGCAGAAGAGCCCGGTCGCCGACGTGGTGTATCTCGGCGTTTCGTCGGCCTTCCAGGCGAAGGACAAGGGGTTGATCCAGCCGTACAAACCCGCGCATTGGGACGACATCCCCGCCAACATGAAGGATCCGCAAGGCTACTGGTTCACGATCCACTCGGGCACGCTGGGCTTTTTCGTCAACAAGGACGCCCTCGAAGGCAAGCCGGTACCGCGCTCGTGGGCCGACCTGCTCAAGCCTGAATACAAAGGCATGATCGGCTACCTCGATCCGTCGAGCGCATTCGTCGGCTATGCGGGCGCGGTCGCGGTGAACCAGGCGCTCGGCGGCACGCTCGATAACTTCGAGCCGGGCCTCGACTGGTTTCGCAAGCTGAAGGCCAATGCGCCGATCGTGCCGAAGCAGACCGCGTATGCGCGCGTGATGTCCGGTGAGATTCCGATCTTGCTCGACTACGATTTCGACGCCTACCGCGCGAAATACAAGGATCACGCGAACGTCGAGTTCGTGATTCCCAGGGAAGGCACGATCTCGGTGCCGTACGTGATGAGCCTCGTGAAAGGCGCGCCGCACGAAGCGAACGGCAGGAAGGTGCTCGACTTCGTGTTGTCCGACGAAGGCCAGAAGCTGTGGGCCGACGCCTATCTGCGTCCGGTGCGTGCGAATGCGATGAGCGCGGAAACCGCTGCGAAATTCCTGCCGGCCAGCGACTATGCACGCGCCAAACCGGTCGACTTCGGCAAGATGGCAGAGAAGCAGTCGAGCTTCGGCGAGCGCTATCTACAGGTGATGCATTGAACGACATCACGTTCCCGCTGCGCTGGCGCATCGCGTTGATCGCGCCGGCGCTGGCGGTATTCATCGCGTTCTGGCTGTTGCCGATGGGCGCGCTCGCGCAGTTGAGCGGCGACGGCCACGCGTTCGCCACCTATCGCGCGATGCTGACGAATCCGCGCTACCTGTCGAGCCTCGGCGCGACCGTCGTGCTGTCCGCGGCGGTCACGGCGGCGACGCTGGTGTTGTCGGTGATCGCCGGACTGCTGCTCGCACGCCGCGAGTTTGCGTTCAAGCGCACGCTGCTCGCACTGCTGACGTTCCCGCTCGCGTTTCCCGGCGTGGTGGTCGGCTTCATGGTCATCATGCTGGCGGGACGCCAGGGGCTGATCGGCGCGCTGTCGCTGAAACTCACCGGCGAGCGCTGGGTGTTCGCGTATTCGATGAGCGGCCTGTTTCTCGGCTACCTGTACTTCTCGATTCCACGCGTGATCGTCACCGTGATGGCGTCGGCGACCAAGCTCGACGCGTCGCTCGAAGAAGCCGCGCGCTCGCTTGGCGCATCGCCGTGGCGCATCACGCGCGACATCGTGCTGCCCGCGCTGTCGCCGGGACTGATCGCGGCGGGCGCGGTGTGCTTCGCCACGGCGATGGGCGCATTCGGCACCGCCTTCACGCTCGCCACCGACATCGACGTGCTGCCGATGACGATCTACACCGAGTTCACCCTCAACGCGAACATGGTGACGGCCGCGGGGCTGTCGATCGTGCTCGGCCTCGTCACGTGGGCCGTGCTGGCGTTCGCGCGCAGCGTGAGCGGCGCGGCGGTGGCGGCCAGCGCATGAGCGGCGTTTCCAAACCCGGCGTGTCCGGACCCGACCGCAAAACCTCGATGAATTCCATCACTGCCCCTTTGCAGCCCGCGGCCAAACCGCGTTCGCGGCTGCGCTGGCCGGACGCGAGAAGCTGGCTCGCCGCCGCTCAATGGCTCGTCACGCTGCTGCTGTGCGCGTTTCTGATCGTGCCGGTCGTCATGTCGATCATGGCCGGTCTGACGGTCAACTACTTCAAGGGTCTCTCCAGCGGACTGACGCTGCGCTGGCTCGCCGAAGTGTGGACGCAGTATCACGGCTCGGTGTTCCTGTCGCTCGAAGTGGCGGCCGCGACCTTGCTCATCACGCTGCTGACCGGCGTGCCCGCAGGCTACATGCTCGCGCGCAGCAAGACGCGACTGTCGCGCATCATCGAAGAGTTCCTCGTGCTGCCGATCGCGCTGCCCGGTCTCGCGTCCGCGCTCGCGCTGCTGGTGGTCTACGGCGGCTTCACGGCGTTCCGGATGAGCGTCGCGTTCATCGTCGTCGGGCATGTGGTGTTCACGCTGCCCTTCATGGTGCGCGCGGTCGCCGCGGTGTGCGCGAGCAGCGATCTGCGCACGCTCGAAGAAGGCGCGGCGAGTCTCGGCGCGAGCTTCGTCACACGCTTCGTGACGATCGTGCTGCCGAACGCGAGGCCGGGCATCGTCGCCGGCGCGCTGGCGGTGCTGACGCTGTCGATCGGCGAATTCAACCTCACGTGGATGCTGCACACGCCCGACACGAAGACGCTGCCGGTCGGCCTCGCCGACACCTACGCGTCGTTGCGCATCGAAATCGGCAGCGCGTACACGATCCTGTTCTTCATCATGACGATGCCCTTGCTCGTCGCGATGCAGTGGCTCGGCGTCGATGCGACCGGCCAGCGCAGCGCGGCGCAACCACGCGGAGCCGCTTCTTCAGCAAAGTCCGCTTCGAAATCCATCAACACGCGATGAAACCCGACTCCGTTCCCATCACGCTCACGCAATGCGCGAAGACGTTTCGCGGCACCCGCGTGCTCGAACCGCTCGATCTGACGATCGCCGCGGGCGAGACACTGGTGTTGCTCGGCCCGTCCGGCTGCGGCAAGACCACGACCCTGCGGATGATCGCGGGACTCGAAACGCCGGACGCCGGTGGGCGCATCGCGTTCGGCGACGACGACGTCACCGCGCTGCCGATCGAAAAGCGCCAGGTCGGCATGGTGTTCCAGAGCTACGCGCTGTTTCCCAATCTGAGCGTACGCGGCAACATCGGTTATGGCTTGAAGATCAAACGCGTGCCGGCCGACAGCGCACGGCAACGCATCGACGAACTGCTCGGCATGATGCGTCTCGCCGCGCACGCCGACAAACCCATCGATCAGCTCTCCGGCGGCCAGCGCCAGCGGGTGGCACTGGCTCGCGCACTCGCGGTGCGGCCGCGCGTGCTGCTGCTCGACGAACCGCTCACGGCGCTCGATGCGCGTTTGCGCGACACATTGCGCAGCGAGATGAATGCGCTGCTGCGCGAGCTGGGCATCACGACCATCTACGTGACGCACGATCAGGCCGAGGCGATGGAACTGGGCGACCGCGTCGTCGTGATGAGCGCGGGACGCATCGAGCAGATCGGCGCGCCGCGCGACATCTACTATCGGCCGGCGAACCGCACGGTCGCGCAGTTCATCGGCACGATCAACCGGCTCGCGGGCGAACGGCGCGACGGCATGCTGACGACGACCGGCGGCGCCGTGCCGTTGCCGTCGAACCCCGCGCATGCAAGCCATGCGCACGAGCTTTTCTTCCGCCCCGAAGACGCTTGGCTGGCCGACCCGGCGACCGCGCAGTTGCGCGGCCGCATCGAAAGCACTGCGTTTCTCGGCGAACGCACGCGTCTGACGATCGGCGGCGCCGCACCGGACACGTTGCTGATCGACGTCGCGGGGCGGGTCGAACTGGCGCGCGGCACGCCGGTCGGCATCTCGATCGCGCAGGACGCGCTGATTGCGCTATCGTAATGACGCCGCGCCGCGTCTTGGCGCGCAATAAAAAGGACATCCCCATGCTGCTGGCTCAAATTAGCGACCTGCATATCAAGCGGCCCGGCGCGCTCGCTTACCGCCGCGTCGACACCGGTGCGTATCTGGAGCGCTGCGTCGCCGCGCTCAATGCACTCGAACCGCGTCCCGACGCGGTGATCATCACCGGCGACCTCGTCGACCAGGGCGACCCTGAACAGTACGAGCATCTGAAGACCCTGCTCGCGCCGCTCGCGATCCCGTACTTCCTGATGGTCGGCAATCACGATGAACGCGCCGCGTTGCGCGCGGCGTTTCCCGAGCGCGCGGAATTGCGCAGCGGCGGAGAGTTCGTGCAATACGCGCTCGATGTCGGACCGCTGCGCGTGATCGCTCTCGATTCGATGGTGCCGGGCGAAAGCGCCGGCAATCTGTGCGACGCGCGGTTCGCGTGGCTCGCGACACAACTCGATGCAGCCCAAGGCAAGCCGACGGTGGTGGCGCTGCATCATCCGCCGTTCGTCTGCGGGATCGCCCATATGGATGAACTGCGGCTCGACCCCGCCGCGGCCGACAAGCTCGCGGCGTTGATCGCGCGTTATCCGAATGTGGAGCGGGTGATCTGCGGGCATGTGCATCGGCCGATGTTCGTGCGCTTTGGCGGCACGATCGCGTCGGCGGTGTCGTCGCCCGCGCACCAGGTCGGACTCGATCTGCGCGACGACGCGCCGTCGGCGTTCGTCATGGAGCCGCCCGCGTATGCGCTGCATCGCTACGATCCGGCCACCGGCATCGTCACGCACCACGCGTATGTGGAGGCCGCCGACGGGCCTTATCCGTTCTACGAGTCCGAAGGCGAATTGATCGACTGAGCGTGCCCGCTCACGCGTTGATGAAGGTTTCGCGCACGCGCCGGGACAACCTGAAATACGGTATCCCGAGCGCGGCGGCAATCACGGCCTGAACAAAACCGTCGGCCGGGATCGCGATCCCGATGCCGATCGCGCGGCTCATGGTGTCGCCGAACAGATACGCGCCGGCGCGCATCACGACGACCGCGAACAGCCACACTTGCACCTGCGCCGGAAAGCGCGCCGCCCTGCGCCATACGAGCAGCGCGAGCCACCCTGCCCCTGCCACGATGAACCCGCCGATCAGCGCGTCGAGCCCCGTGAGCACAATCACGATGCGATACCAGCGGTGCGTTTCATGACGGATGAACACATCCAGCAGTTCCCATTCGAGCATCAGCTTGAGCGGATCGCGCACCGAGATGGCGGTCATAAGCGTCCACGCCGCGAGGCCGATCAACGCGAGGAGCAGCCAGCCGCCGATCAGTCGCGGTACGGGTTTCATGGTCGGGGTCATCAAGTGGGTCGTGTGAGCGGGCGTGTCAGCGGTTCGGCCGGGCGCGCCGATTTTACGAACTAAAGCCGAACGACTATCTCAATTTGGCAGCGCGGGGCTAGCAGTGGCCGCGCTTTTCGCGAAGTTCGTGACCGTCAGCACGATCCGCCCCGCTCCGGTATGATCGGCACGCTTGAGGACCGCGCATGGGCCGGTCCGTCGACCCGCCGCTCCCATGTCAACTTCCGACACTTCCACTCCCGCTTCCGCCGACCGGTCGTTGCGCGGTCTGCTATTTCTGCTCGCCACCATCGCTGGCGTCTCGGTCGCGAACATCTATTTCAACCAGCCGCTGCTCGCCAACTTCCGCCAGTCGTTTCCTGGCAGCGCGTCGTGGGTCGGCGTGGTGCCGGCCGTCACGCAGCTCGGCTACGCCGCCGGCATGCTGCTGCTGGCGCCGCTCGGCGACCGCTTCGACCGGCGCCGTCTGATCCTGCTGCAGATCGTCGGCATGTGCGTCGCGCTCGTCGTGGCGGCGGCGGCGCCGACGCTGTCGGTGTTGATCGTCGCGAGTCTGGCGATCGGTGTGCTCGCCACCATCGCGCAGCAGGCGGTGCCGTTCGCGGCCGAACTCGCGCCGCCTTCCGGGCGCGGCCACGCGGTCGGCATGGTGATGAGCGGTTTGCTGCTGGGGATTCTGCTGGCGCGGACCGCGTCAGGCGTGATCGCCGAATATTTCGGCTGGCGCGCGGTGTTCGGCGCGTCGGTCGTCGCGTTGCTGGCGCTGGCGGTGGTGATCATCCTGCGTTTGCCGAACAGCCAGCCGACCTCGAAGCTGCCGTACGGCAAGCTGCTGCTATCGATGTGGCATCTGGTGGTCGAGCATCGTGCGCTGCGGGAAGCGTCGCTGACCGGCGCGGCGCTGTTCGCCGCGTTCAGCATCTTCTGGTCGGTGCTGGCGTTGCTGCTGGCGGGCGCGCCGTTTCATCTCGGGCCGCAGGCGGCCGGGCTGTTCGGCATCGTCGGCGCGGCGGGGGCGCTGGCCGCGCCGCTCGCCGGCAAGTTTGCCGACCGCCGCGGACCGCGCGCGATCATCACCGTCTCGATCGTGCTGGTGGCGCTTGCATTCGTCGTGTTCGGCGCGTCGGCGAAGAGCATTGCCGGGCTGGTGGTCGGCGTGATCGTGCTCGACATCGGCGTGCAGGCCGCGCAGATTTCCAATCAATCGCGCATTTACGCGCTGAAGCCCGACGCACGCAGCCGCGTGAATACGGTGTACATGGTCGCGTATTTCATCGGCGGAGCACTCGGCTCGGGGGTCGGCGCGGCGGTCTGGCCGGCTTTGGGATGGCTCGGCGTCAGCGTGGCCGGGATCGTGTTCGCGGGACTGGCGGCGTGGAACCATCTGCGGCTGCCGGCCCGCGCGGCGCATTGAGGCCACGCTCGGTTCGCCATCCGTTCGCGCTCGCTTCGCGCTAACGCCTCATCGCCGCGGAGCGCTCATCCGCCGCTTCGCGCAGACGCATACTCGTGCAGCGCATCGATCACCCGGTCGAATTCGAACGACTTGTCGTAAAAGTGGCGCACGCCATACTGTTCGCAGCGCTCCCGATACGCGGGCAACGCATGGTTGGTCAGCACCGCCGCAAACATCGAGTCGATCAGCCCTTCGCGCTGCAAGTAGGCCAGCACGGGCGCGCCCGAGCCCTGCTTCAACTGCAGGTCGACGATCACCGCATCGAAGGCTTCATCGTTGAGCAGCGCGATCGCCTGATCGGCGCAATCCGCGTAGGCGGCTACCCGCAGCAAACCGGACGCGTCGATCGCTTCCACCAGGCTGCGGCGGATCAGCGGCGAATCCTCGATCAGCAACACGCGCAACGGCGCGTGACGGGCTCGCTCGGCAACGGTGTTCGCTTCGCTGTTCATCCGGGTATCTCGATCATCCGTTATTCGATCAAGCCGTTCTTGATCGCGTAATAAGTCAGATCGGCATTGTTCGCCAACCGCATCTTCTCCAGCACGCGCGCCCGGTAAGTACTCACCGTCTTCACGGACAGATGCAGTTCCTCCGCGATCTCGGTGGGAAGCCGCCCCGCCGCGAGCTTGCAGAAGATCTGGAATTCGCGCTCGGACAGCGCTTCATGCGGCCGTCCCGCGGCCGGCTTGTCGAGATTGTCGGCGAGCGTATCGGCCACCGCCTCCGACAGATAACGATGTCCGCGCGCCACCGCGCGAATCGCCCGCACGATTTCATCGGGCTCGCAGTCCTTGTTCAGATAACCGTTCGCGCCCGCGCGCAGCAGGTTGATCGCGTATTGACTCTCCGGGTAGCCCGACAGAATCAGCACGCCCTGTTCGGGACGCATCTGCTTGATCACGCGCAGCGTGTCGATGCCGTTCTTGTCCGGCATCGCGATGTCGAGCAGCACCACGTCGAACGCCTGCTCGCGCACGAGGCTGATCGTTTCGTCGCCGGTCGCGGCTTCGGCGGCGACGCACATATCCGGCTCGTCGGCGACGAACTGTCTGAAGCCACCTCGGACGATCGCATGGTCGTCAGCTATCAACACTCGAATCATCGGCTTGGTGTCCGTGCGATGGAATCGCTCCAAAGCGGACATTGTAATGACCTCCAGCATGGTCTTGGCCGGAACGCCGGAACGCCGGAACGCCGGAACGCCGGAACGCCGGAAGGCCGGAAAGCGGATGGCGCCTGACCGGCGCGGGAAACCTCCAGACCCGCCCGCGCTTGCCGCGCCGCCCGCCTGGACTTCGTTATTCGCGGCCCTGCAGCAGATCCGCCATATCGTCGGCATGCTCTTCTTCGACCGCGAGAATGTCTTCGAACAAACGGCGCGTCGTCACGTCCTTCTCGCCGAGATAGCGGATGATCTCGCGGTACGTGTCGATCGCAATGCGCTCGGCGATCAGATTCTCCTTGATCATCTCGGTCAGACTGCCGCCTTCCTTGTATTCCGAATGCGAGCGCGTCTTCAGGCCGTCCGGCGCGAAATCCGGCGCGCCGCCCAGTTGCACGATGCGCTCGGCGATGCTGTCGGCGTGGCCCTGCTCTTGCGACGCATGCACCGCGAACTCCGCTGCCACGGCCTCGGAGTTGATGCCCTTGGCCATGAAATGATGCCGCTTGTAACGCAGCGTGCAGACGATTTCGGTGGCCAGCGCATCGTTGAGCAGCTTCAGCACCGTCTCGCGGTCCGCGCCATAGGTTTGCGTGACCGGACCATCCGACATGTGCTTGCGCGCGTCCTCGCGGATCTTCTTGATGTCCATCACGAACGGATCGCTGGATTGAGATGCCGCGCCGTGGGCGCCAGTTTGCTTCGCCATTGAGTTTCTCCTTTATCCGGTATGGGGGAATTGCGCATCCCGCACGGTGCGCGCCTGATGCGCCGGTAGAGAGAATGACTACGCGTCTAACGCGCTCGGGTTCGCGCGTCTAGGTTCGGAACACGCCGAGCAGCAGCGTAACCACGAACACGACGAGAAAAATGTAGAACAGGATCTTCGCGATTTCGGCCGCGCCCGCCGCGATGCCGGTAAAGCCGAACACGGCGGCAATGATCGCGATCACGAAAAAGACGACGGCATAGTGAAGCATGGCGATTCTCCTTGCGGTTGGTATCGGCTTGAAGCGCAGCGCTCCCCGCTGCCGGGATGCGGCGCGCAACCGGTGCGCCGGGCGGCGCTAATCGATGATTTTTTTCGTCACCACGAAGCCCAGCACGAGGAACACCACGCACAGAACGACGAACACGACGAACAGGAACTTCGCAAGCGCCGCCGCGCCGGCCGCGATGCCGGTAAAGCCGAGAAGGCCAGCGATCACCGCGATGACGGCGAACAACAATGCCCACTTCAACGTGATGGCTTCCTCCGGAAACGATGACTGAACCACCAGGTCCATCCTATCGAGCGGCGGCGCTGCGCGCATTCCGACGCACGCCGGTTTTCGTGTGAGAATCCGCTTACATTGGATTACGGCCGTGTTACGCAGCGGATGGTCGCCGGAGGCGACGGACGGTTACACTGATGCCCCAGCCGAGGAGCCGAATGTGCCAAATGTGCAGAACGGGTCGAGCGCGCGGAACCCGGCGGCGCCAGTCGCCGCAGCGCGGCTGAGCGACTGGATGCGCAAGCGCAGCTGGGCGATTGCGATGACGGTGGCGATCGTCATTACTGTGGGCGGCCTGGTGATTCTCGAAACGGCGCGCCAGCGCATTGCCGCCGAATACGAAACCGCGCTCGAAGCGCGCGACGTCACCGTGCAGCTGAGCACCCTCGCGAGTCAGCTAGCGCGTCTGAGCGCACAGGAAAACCATTTTCTTCTGACGAAGGAAGACGCGTCCGCCCACGCTTTTTGCGCGAGCGCTGCGAGCATTCGCCAGAGCACCCGGCAATTGGACCGCTTCTACCGCGGCGGCCGGGCGGACAGCGCCGAACTCGCGAGCTTCACGCAGATTCTCGCGCTGATCGAAGCGCGCATCGGCGCCGGCGCCGCCGCGATGCAACGCGCGGCGCCACAGCCGCTCGATCTCAGCGCATGCGGCAGCGCGAGCGACGTCAATCCGGCCGATGCGTCGCTGATCGACAGCACGCTCACGCTGCTGCGCGACAACGAGGAGCGCCGCGCGCAGCACGCGCTCGCCGCGAGCCGCGCCGATCAGCGTATCTCGACGCTGTGCGCAGCGGGCCTGTCGGCGCTGAACATCGTGCTGTTCATTCTGCTGTTCCGCAACCTCGGCATTCAGATCGATCGACAGGCGCGCGTGCAGCGTCAGATGATCACGCAGCAGGAAGAACTCGACCAGCTCGTCAACGAACGCACCCGCCAGCTCGAAGCGCTCGGCTGGCACCTGCAGGCGGTCAGCGAAAACGAAAAGACGCAGCTCGCGCGCGAACTGCACGACGAGCTCGGCGCGATCCTGACCGCGAGCAAGATGGACGTGGCGTGGGCCAGCCGCAAGCTGAAGGACAGCGCGCCCGACATCGCCGACAAACTCAAACGCGCGCTCGCCACTCTCGACCAGGGCATCGCGCTGAAGCGCCGCATCATCGAAGACATGCGGCCCACCGTGCTGGCGAACTTCGGGCTCGTCACCGCGCTGCGCACGCTCGCCGACGAAGCCGCGCAGCGCAATAACTGGACGCTCGAACTGCACCTGCCCGCCGACGATATCCAGCTCGACGAGCAAACGGAGATTGCGCTGTTCCGCGTCGCGCAGGAGTCGCTGACGAATGCCGCGAAGTACGCGCGAGCGTCGAAGCTGTCGATCGCGTTGCAGGTCGGCGACGGCCAGGTGGCACTGCAAATCGCCGACAACGGCGTCGGCATCACGCCGGCCGATCTGAAGCGCACGCATACGCATGGGCTGCTCGGCATGCGCCAGCGGGTCGCCGCGCATGGCGGACGCTTCGAGATCCGGCGCGGCGTGCCGAACGGCACCGAGATCGACGTGGTGATGCCGAGCGTCAGCACCGCGACGCCGTCGGTCGATCTGCCGCCGGCATCGCCGTCGCGAACGCCGGTCTAGCAAGGCCGCGCGGCATCTTGCAGTCATCGTTGTAGGAGTGCGCCGACGCAAACACCGGAGCACGCCTACAACAAAATCGCAGCGCAACCGACAGCGCCGCCCCCGCCCTTTTTTTAACATGCAGTCAGACCGGACCGACTGGCGTAAGCCCCGGTCGGGCGACAAACGCGTGCCGTTCAACACGGTCGCGTCAACCGACGCATTCTCGACAGGGAGAACTTTCATGACTCGACTGATCGCTTTGCTTCTCATTGCCGGGGCGGCTGCCGCGCTCGCCGGTTGCAACACGATGGCGGGCGCTGGTGAGGATATTTCGAAGGGCGGCAACGCCCTCACGAACTCGGCGGAAAAGGCCAAGTAACTTGTGCACGAGTAGGTGAAGGGCCGGTGCCTCGCGGCGCCTGGCCATTCGGGTATTCGACAGCCCGTCGCGGGGAATCGCGGCGGGCTTTTTTTGCGGGCGTTCTGTGGCGGTTCCGTGGGCTTGGGTAGGCATCCCTGACAAAACCATCAACAGCACCCGCACCAATCGATGCACCGACCGCTACGGTGGCAGCATCGAGAACCGCATGCGCAATCCAGGCACAGCCCAGCCACGATTCAAACGAACCTCAAGCAAGCGCCTTCTTCCTGTAATCGAACCAGAAAGACAACCCCACGCTCGCCAGAATCACGATGGTCGCGATCACCGTCGAACGCGTGACCGGCTCGCCGAGCAGCAGCGCGCCAAGCGCGACCGCGACCACCGGATTCACGTACATGCAGCTGCTGGCAATGATCGGGCTGGTGTGGCGGATCAGAAAACCGTACGCGACGTACGCGGCCATCGTGCCGACCAGCATCAGGTAGACGAACGCCAGCACCGGCGGAAAATGCACCTCGAGCATCCGCTCGCCGGAGGCCCACGCGACCAGCGTCGACATCGCGCCGCCCAGCCCGATCTGCAGCGCGGTCGAAAGAAACAGATCCGACGGCAGCTTCAGACGCCCGGCCAGATGCGCGCCGCCCGCCCAGAACAGCGCGCCGCACAGGATCGCCAGACTGCCGCCCGCCGACCCCGGCGCGCTGTCGCCGTGACTCAGAATCGCGATGCCGACCAGACCCAGGCCGACCGCGAACCACTCGCCCCGGCCGATCTTGCGCCCGGCGACGGCCGCGATCACCGTCGCGAACAGCGGCACGGTCGCCACCATCACGGCCGCGGTGCCGGTGCCGACGGTGCGCATCCCGTAGGCCAGCATGCCGCTCGACAAGCCCACCAGCATCGTGCCGACGAGCCCGGCATGGCAAATCTCGGCGAAGCTCGGCCAGAGCGGCTTGCGGCGCACCGCGAAAACGAACAGCCCGATGCCGGCAAACAGGTTGCGCAGCCCGGAGAGCAGCAGCGGCGGGAACGACCCGAGGGCGACGTGCACGGCGAGATACGTCGAGCCCCACACGAGATAGACGACGGCGAGCGCGAGCGCGATCTGGCCGTTGTGCGATTGCGGCAGGCGGATCGGGAAACCGCGCGGGAAACCAAGCGAAAAAAGACTGGGGCGTTGCTGCGACATGCGTTCAACCCGCCGCTGCCGCTCGAGGTGCTGCGCCCCCGCTGAAGACCCGGTGGCGGGATGGCGGACGCCGCATCGGCGATGCGGTCTGACGGGCGAGGCTGGCGGACATGTCGGCGGAACGGAAGGACGATAGATGGCCAATGGGGCCACAACGCCGCGGCGCACGCAACAAATCGGGCCACGACGAACACGCGCCAAAGCTTCGGCGCGCATCGCATTATGCAGTAAGCGCCCACCGCGTCGAGCGAAAGAATCGTAACTTTTCGGCGTACTTGCAACAGAAAAGCCGGGGACGTATCCCCGGCTTCTTTCATCGCACCCGACACCGGCCCGCTCGCGCTACGCGACCGGCATCGGCGGCATCGGTGGCATCGCTCAGTTGGCCATCGCCCCCGACGCTTCATGCTTCATGCCGGCCCCCTCACCCTTTTTCATCTTGTCGTGCTTCATCGTGTCCTTCTTCATCGTGTCCTTCGACATGCTGTCTTTGGACATCGCATCTTTCGACATCGAATCGTTGGACATCGCGCCGCTTGCCTGGGCGAACGCGGCGCCGCCGCTGGTCAGCAGGGCGACGGCCATTGCTGCGATTGCGAACTTTTTCATGGGATGACTCCGTGTGTTGTGGATGAATCAGAACCGGCTCGAGCCGGCGGTTTTCCGAAGCTGCTGCCGCCCAGGGTCGCGCGCGGGCTTGCACGTGAGCTTGCCCATGCTCGACCCGCGCGCGTCAGGAGCCTCCGAACCAGTTGTAGCCCTGGTCGACCCAATAGCCGCCCGGGAACGTGTTGGTGACGAACATCTCGACGATGTGCTTCGGATTCTTGTAGCCGAGCTTGGTCGGCATGCGCAGCTTCATCGGGAAGCCGTATTTCGCGGGCAGACGCTCGCCGTCGTACGAGAACGTGAGCAGCGTTTGCGGATGCAGCGCGGTCGGCATGTCGATGCTTTCGTAGTAGTCGTCGGCGCATTTGAAGCCGACGTACTTCGCGCTGGTGTCCGCGCCGATGCGCCGCAGAAAATCGCCGAACGGCGTGCCGCCCCAGCGGCCGATCGCACTCCACCCTTCGACGCAGATGTGCCGCGTAATCTGCTCGGCATGCGGCAGCGCGTACAACTCGGGCAGCGTCCAGACCCGCTGGCCGGTGACGAGGCCGCTCACCTTGAGCTTGTAGTCGGCGCCGTCCACGACGGGCACGTCGTCAATGCCGTAGTACGCGTTGAACGGAAACGGCCGGGTGAGTTGCGCTTCGGTGTAGGTCGGCGCGAGTTGCTTCGGGTCGAACAGCGCGGCTTGCGCGCGGTCGTTCAGACGCGACACCGCGATCAAAAATCTGTTCACCGAATCGTTGTCGGTCAGCGAGCAGCCGGTCAGCATCGACAGACCGCCGAGCGTCAGAAGCCGTTTGCCGAACAGCCGCCGCGACGGCATCGCGAGCTCGCGCCGCGCGTCGATCAGGATCGATTCGCGGTCGAGCGTGGGGCGGCCCGGTCGGGCGGGTTTTCCAATGGGCGTGTTCATGATTCGATATCCATAACGTTTGCGCAGACGTGGTTCACCGGCCGCGCAGCATGGCCAGCAGCGAGCGCGGCACGAGCGCCACCATCGCCACGTGCACGGCAAGGAACGCGGCCAGCAGCGACATCGCGGCAAAGTGGACAACGCGTGCGTTGTCGTAGCCGCCCATCAGTTCGCGCAGCAGCGGAAACTGCACCGATTTCCAGATCGCGAGCCCCGAGAGCACCAGCACGATCAGATCGCAGATCACGAACAGGTAGGCGAACTTCTGCACCGCGTTGTAGACGCGCAGATCGGCGTGCGAAAGCTTGCCGGTCAACGCGGCGATAAAGTCGCGCAACACGGCGCGCGGCGACACCGGCAGGAACTTGCGCACGAAGCGCCCGCTCGCGAGATTCAGCGCGAGGTACACGAGGCCGTTGAAGACCAGCAGCCACATCGCCGCAAAATGCCATTGCAGCGCGCCGCCGAGCCAGCCGCCGAGCGTGATGGACGGCGCAAAGCGGAACGCCGGAAAGATCGGCGACGCGTCGTAGATGCGCCAGCCCGACAGCATCATCACGATGGCGGCGAGCGCGTTGAGCCAATGCGTGATGCGCACCCACAGCGGATGAACCACGCCGGTGTTCGGCGCGGCCGGCGTTGCGCGGTCACGGACTGCATGAGGCGTTGCCATGAGGCTCTCCTGGAGATGAGGGCGCGGCTGACCGCGTGTCGATTGGGTGTCGATCACGTGTCGATCACGGTCAGCGGCATGCGGCCAGTTCGGCCACTTGCAGCACGTCGCCGGTCGCAGCGTTTTCGACGAAGGCGACCACGCCGAACCGGTCGGCGGGCGCAGCGGCGTTGGCGTCGGGATTGGCGTCGTCGACGCGGATATCGCTGCGGATCTGCGCGCTGCCCGCGACGAGCGGCACCGGGCCGATCCACTGCCGCACGACTCTCTCGTGATGCAGCGTCGCGCCGCTGTTTTCGCCGGCGCCGACGTGCGAGCTCAGCGAGTTTTCATAGACCGCGAGATAGGCGTTCAACGCGCCCGCGCCTGGCGCGGCCTTGCTGGTGAATTGCGCATCGACGTTGAACGACCCTTGCGCGTGCGGCGTCAGTTGCAGCGCAACGTTCGCTTGCGCCGGTTCGGCCACGACCTTGCCGATGCGGCTCTGGAAGCTGTCGCGTTGCGACCAGCTGCGCAGCTCGCGGCCCGCGACGAAAATTTCCGGCGTGTAGATGGTGTGGCCGCCGGCGAGATCGGTCAGCGTCTGCTGCCGTTCGGTGAAGCGATGCTGTGAGAAGCGGTCGGTCCAGCCGAGGCCGTTCCAGTAGTCCACATGCAGCGCCAACGGCACGATGCTTTGCGTCGCGCCGCTGTCCTTCCATTGACTCAGCCAGTTGTCGGCGGGCGGGCAGCTATTGCAGCCTTCGCTGCTGTAAAGCTCCACCAGCGCCACACGATGTGCCGGGCTGCGCGCGTTGCACAGCGTGCCGGCCGCGCTCGCAATACCGCTGGCGACGAAAGCGCCCAGCGCCATGCCGAGAGCGAGGGCTCGAGTGAAACGCCGATGGTCTCGGCGGGTACGCGCGGTTTGCATGACGTGCTCCCATCAGGATCTGCACGTTTGTCGAACCGCACGGCCGGTTATGACAGCCCGTTTCTAATTTTTTTGCTCGACGTCCGAAGGGCGGCTCGTAAAGTCAATCGTAGCTCACGATAACCGTCACGCGCGTATCCGTTTCGGCATGCTTCGGCGACAGCGACAACACCCCGCCATCACGGCCAACCTGGTAGTGTCCGCTGCGGGCCACGGCAACCTGTCCGCGGCTATCGGCAAAACGCGCCGCCACGAGATCGCGCGCTGTGCGGCGCACCATCGCCTTGCCAGACAGCAGCCTTTGCTATCGACCTCACAGACCCATTAACGATATTTTTACGATAGGCTTGAACGCATCACGTACGACAAGACGCTGCACGTTGCATCATGTGAACGGCGCGTCACAAATTGGTAAAGAACACGCTCGATCACGTGCTAACATTCACCTTTCTATCGCGCCGCATTCAGCTTTCAAACGGCGCCCACCCCACCTTCGTCCGACACCTGCCGGCTACCTCGATGCGCTTTCCGATTTCCCGCGCCCTCACCCGTTTGCGCCCCCGCCGCGCAACCGGCTGCGCGCGCGTGGACTTCGCGCCGCATCGGGCCGGCCAGCCGTCCCGAACGCTCCCGCTTCCCGCCGCCCGGCGCCCGATCTAACGCTGTCCGCTCCATAGCCTGGGCCGCGTCGTCGGGCTCCGGGCCGATCTCATCCGCACGCAGCCCCCTTACATGCAGATCGAACTGGAGTACCCGTCGTGAAAAAAACGAAACCCTGTTACCTGACTGAACTCGACGTCGCCCGTCTCGAGAAGCACGCGTCCTCGCCCGGCGCCGACGCGAAGCTGCAAGACATGCTCGACGACGTCCTCGAGCGCGCGGTGATCGTCGACTCGCGCGAGATTCCGGCCAACATCGTCACGATGAATTCGCAAGCCACGCTAATCGACGAAGCGAGCGGCGAGCACATGACCTGGACCGTGGTCTATCCGCCCAACGCGGACTTCGCGCAAGGCCGCCTCAACGTGTTCTCGCCGGCCGGCCTCGCGCTGCTGGGTGCGAGGCGCGGCGACCGGATCCGCTTCACGCCGCCAAGCGGCACGCAGAAGGTGCTGAAGCTCGAAAAGATCCTGTATCAACCCGAAGCCGCCGACGATTTCTCGCTGTAAATCGCCCACGCGAGCGGCGCAAAACCATTGCGCCGCATCCCGCCCGGCCACCCTGTCAGAACAGGAACAGGGCATTGCAGCCCGCAGCCCGATGCGTCGCCAGTCGTAAGACTCATCAAGACCGGTTGCCAAGCAGCGGGTGGGCGGTGTATCGTGTGCGCTGCTAACGCGGGGGTCCTGCGTCGCACGGGGGTTGGAGGTCCGTGCCGCGCGGGTGAGAAATACCCTTTGAACCTGATCTGGATAATGCCAGCGCAGGGAAGCGTACGGATTTCGCACTCCAGCTCCATCGCCTCACCTCTCGCGATTTCCGACTACTTCCATCTCGTCTCCTGCTTAGCGGCCCCACATTGCTTTGCATGGAGACACGCATGAACGCCAATCCGAAGTTCCTTTCCGCCGACGCCCATGTCGACGAAGCCGCTGTTGCGCCGCTGCCGAATTCCCGCAAGGTCTACGTGACCGGCTCGCGTGCCGATATCCGCGTGCCGATGCGCGAAATCTCGCAGGCCGACACGCCTGACAGCTTCGGTGGCGAAAAGAATCCGCCGGTCTATGTCTACGATACGTCGGGCCCGTACTCCGATCCGCAAGCCAGGATCGACATCCGCGCCGGTCTGCCGGCGCTGCGTCAGGCCTGGATCGAAGAGCGCGGCGACACCGAAGCGCTGAGCGGCCTGTCGAGCGATTTCAGCCGCGAGCGCGCCGCCGACACGGCGACCGCCGAGCTGCGCTTCCAGGGCCTGCATCGCACGCCGCGCCGCGCGATCGCCGGCAAGAACGTCTCGCAGATGCACTACGCGAAGCAAGGCATCATCACGCCGGAAATGGAGTACATCGCGATTCGCGAGAACCAGCGCCGCGCCGAGTATCTGGAGAGCCTGAGGACGAGCGGCCCGAACGGCGAAAAGCTCGCTGCGATGATGGGCCGCCAGCATCCGGGCCAGGCGTTCGGCGCGAGCGCATTCGGTCCGAACGGCCTCAGCGAAATCACGCCGGAATTCGTGCGCGAGGAAGTGGCGCGCGGCCGCGCGATCATCCCGAACAACATCAATCACCCGGAAAGCGAACCGATGATCATCGGCCGCAACTTCCTCGTGAAGGTGAACGCGAACATCGGCAACTCGGCGGTGACCTCGTCCATCGGCGAGGAAGTCGACAAGATGACGTGGGCGATCCGCTGGGGCGGCGACACGGTGATGGATCTGTCGACCGGCAAGCACATTCACGAAACGCGCGAGTGGATCATCCGCAACAGCCCGGTGCCGATCGGCACGGTGCCGATCTATCAGGCGCTCGAAAAGGTCAACGGCCGCGCCGAAGATCTGACGTGGGAAATCTTCCGCGACACGCTGATCGAGCAGGCCGAGCAAGGCGTCGACTACTTCACGATTCATGCGGGCGTGCGTCTGCAATACGTGCCGCTCACCGCGAAGCGCATGACCGGCATCGTCTCGCGCGGCGGCTCGATCATGGCGAAGTGGTGTCTCGCGCATCACAAGGAAAGCTTCCTGTACGAGCACTTCGAAGACATCTGCGAAATCATGAAGGCATATGACGTGGCCTTCTCGCTCGGCGACGGGCTGCGTCCCGGCTCGATCTACGACGCGAACGACGAAGCGCAGCTCGGCGAACTGAAGACGCTCGGCGAACTCACGCAGATCGCGTGGAAGCACGACGTGCAGACGATGATCGAAGGCCCCGGCCACGTGCCGATGCAGTTGATCAAGGAGAACATGGACCTGCAACTGCAATGGTGCGACGAAGCGCCGTTCTACACGCTCGGACCGCTCACCACCGACATCGCGCCGGGCTACGACCACATCACGTCGGGCATCGGCGCGGCGATGATCGGCTGGTTCGGCACCGCGATGCTGTGCTACGTGACGCCGAAGGAACACCTCGGCTTGCCGAACAAGGACGACGTCAAGACCGGCATCATCACCTACAAGCTCGCCGCGCACGCCGCCGATCTGGCGAAGGGCCATCCGGGCGCGCAGGTGCGTGACAACGCGTTGTCGAAGGCGCGCTTCGAATTCCGCTGGGAAGACCAGTTCAATCTCGGGCTCGACCCGGACAAGGCGCGCGAATTCCACGACGAAACGCTGCCGAAGGATTCGGCCAAGGTCGCGCATTTCTGCTCGATGTGCGGCCCGCACTTCTGCTCGATGAAGATCACCCAGGACGTTCGTGAATTCGCCGCGCAGCAAGGCGTCACCGACGACGAAGCGCTGAAGAAAGGCATGGAAGTGAAGTCGATCGAGTTCATGAAGCAAGGCGCCGAGATTTATCAGCGGCAGTAAGGTACGAGTCGCGCAACGGGCGCCGGATTGACAGTGCCCGCTCCGCCTCGACATCGCATCGCATCGCATCGCATCGCATCGCAGCATCGAAGCCCGCCACTGGCGGGCTTTTGCGTTTCTCCGGTATCGGGCATGCCGCATGCTTGAGATGGGAAACATTTGATTACGAAGCCGACAGTCCGCTGACAAGCTCATACATCTGGATACGGGCCGCGCGGCTAACATCAAATGCAAGGACGGGGTGTTCTGTCCCGCGGTTTTCTGTCCCATCACGACAGCCACTTCCAATTACACCAACTGGAGTCACCATCATGAAATCGATTCGTCAAATCGGTACGCTCGCAGCCATCGTTGCCATCGTCACGAGTCTCTCAGCGTGTGACGGCATGAGCCCGCGGACACGCGATACGGCAATCGGCGCGGGCGTGGGCGGCGCCGCGGGCGCGGTGATCGGCGGCAGTGCGCTGTCGACGCTCGGCGGTGCGGCGGTAGGCGGCGTCATCGGCAATCAGGTCGGCAAGTAACTGACGCGCAAACGGCGCGAGTCGACGCAAACAGGCGAGACGTGAGTCGCACGCGGGTTGAGTTGCGGATTCAACCTGCGGCTCTCTGAATACGAATACCTTCTTGACGACGCTCAAAGCGAGTCGCCCAGGCTTCAACTCAGCTTCAAAAGACGCGGTGCCATGACGTGAAATAAGCCGTTACGGTTTTGCAGCCGTGTTCGCGCTGTGGCGGCCTAAGCTGAAGTAGTTACGCCGTCGATGGCGGCGTACGGTTCAACCAGGAGCGCGTCATGAAGTCCCGCGTCATCAACAATTTTCGCGCGACGGGCCCATGGCCGACGCGCGGCTTTTCACGTTTATCCCAAACAGGCGTCGCGCTCGGCGGGGCCGTCTGCGTTCTGACGTTGTCCGGCTGCTATTACCCATACGGTTACTATCCGTCCGGCTATTACCCTGCTTCTTACTATTCAACCGTCCCGTCGACGGCCGCCCAGCAGGACGTCCCGGTTGGCCAGGCCGGTTCGGCCGATGCGCAGCAACAGCAGCAGGCGCGGGTGCAGCAGGATCCGCCACCCACCTATGCGGTGGCGGCCCCGCCCGTCTATGTGGCGCCGGCTTATCCCGCCTACTATCCGCCGGTCTACCCCGCCTACTATCCGCCGGCCTATTACGGGTATCCGGGCTACTATGGACCGTCGGTGGCGATCGGCATCGGCGGCTATTGGGGCGGCGGCTGGGGACACCACCACTGGCACTGAATCTCGCGGGCTGGCTTCAATGCCACTCGCCTCACTGCAAGACGGGCACACGCCGGTAAAAATTCACCGACCTGCCCGTCCCATTCGTATCTCGCGCCGCGCACCGATTTGCCTTACGCCAGACGCAGAGACAAGACCCAAATTTTCGCCATCCGGCTTCCTGCGCCGTAGTTTCCCTTCTTGACGTGCTCGCGCGGGGTTCTATGCTTGGGAAAGCCACATACAGCACCCGTTTAAATAAGCATCGCGGTCCATCCCATACGTTCCGCCGTCGCTCATCCGTCCTGCCGGAGCGACGCGCCAGTCACACGTGGACCCGCGTCGATTCGAACAAAACCAAGGAGACGTGATGTTTCACCAACTACTCACCCCAGTCGGCAATTCGCTGTTCCCCTCGTTTCTCGTCGCCGCGCTGCCGATCATCGTCGTGCTGCTTCTGCTCGGCTGGGCGCGTCGGCCAGCCTGGCAGGCGTCGCTCGCGGGACTGATCGTCGGCCTGGTCGTGGCGATCTTCATCTGGCAGTTCCCCGTCGGACTCGCGCTCAACTCGGTGTTCGCCGGCGTGGTGTTCGCGTGCTGGCCAGTCATGTGGATCGTGTTCACGGCGATCCTGCTTTACAACATCTCACAACGCTCGGGCCGCTTCGCGGCCTTTCGCATGTGGATGATCGACAACCTGCCCAACGACCGGCGGGTCGTGCTGGTGGTGGTCGGTTTTTCGTTCGGCGCGCTGCTCGAAGGGATTTCCGGCTTCGGCACGCCGGTCGCCATCACCAGTTCGCTGCTGATCCTGCTCGGCTTTCCCACGCTTGAAGCGCTCACCTTCACGCTGATCTTCAATACGGCGCCGGTCGCGTTCGGCGCGCTCGGCGTGCCGATCACCGTGCTCGGCGCGGTGACGCACCTGCCGTCCGACGTGCTCGCCAAGATGGTCGGCCGCCAGTTGCCGTTCTTCGCCTTCCTGCTGCCCTTCTACGTGATCGGCGTGTATGCGGGCTTTCGCAACATGCTGCGCGTGTGGCCGGTCCTGCTGGTGTCGGGCGCGAGCTTCGCGCTGACACAGTTCGTCTCGTCGAACTTCGTGAACTACAGCCTGACCGACGTGCTGTCGTCGATGGTGTCGCTGATTCTGACGATCGCGTTCCTGCGCGTCTGGAAACCGGCCGCCGATCCGAGGTTCGCGGTCAATGTCGACCGCGTCGGCGAAGTGCGCGGCAAGATCGGCGGCGGCCAGGGCTGGTATCCGTGGATCATCGTGTCGGTGGTGGTGATCGTCTGGACGATCGCGAGGGTCTTCACGATCGGCGACGTCAAGGTGCCGTGGCCGGGGCTCGACAAGGCCGTGTTCATCACGCTGTACAACACGCCTTACGCCGCGATCTGGGACTTCCAGCCGCTCGCCACCGGCACCGCGATTCTGGTCGCGGCGCTCATCACGACTGTCGTGGTGGGCCTGAGCGCGCGCGAATTCGGCAAGGCGATCGCCGACACGTGGGTGCAGACGCGCATCGCCATCCTGACGGTGGCGACCATCGTCGGCCTCGCATATCTGATGAACTACTCGGGGCTCAACTATACGCTTGGCCTCGGCGTCGCATCGGTGGGACCATTCTTTCCGCTGGTGTCGGCGTTCCTCGGCTGGGTCGCGGTGTTCCTGTCCGGCAGCGATACGTCGGGCAACGCGCTGTTCGGCAATCTGCAGGTGGTGGCGGCCAATCAGTTGAATCTCAGCCCGGTGTTGATGGCGGCGACCAACTCGTCGGGCGGCGTGATGGGCAAGATGATTTCGCCACAGAACATCTCGACCGGGGTGGCGACCACCGACCTCAAAGGCAAGGAAGGTGTGGTGTTCGCGAAGACCTTCAAGCATTCGATCCTGTTGACGGTGTTGCTGGGCTTGCTGGTTTGGGCGCAGCAGAACTTCCTGCAGTGGACGATTCCGCACTGACGCGTGCTGCACGCGGGTTCTGCCTGGCGGATTGCTGGGCGCGCCGCGCCGCCGCAAAATAATTCACGCTTTTCAGGCGCGCCCCAACCCCGCGAAGGCCTCCTCCAACCCATCGGACCCGCCATATCGCAATTTTTCTCACATCAGTGTGAGAATTGCTCGTTTTGCGCACGCCGCGGCAGCGCTTACGATGAGAAGCTTCGGACGCCTCGATCTCCTGAATCTTGCCGTTTCATTCCAGCCTGAAACGTTTCGTGCGATTGCGCTGCTACGATGCGCAGGCGTCTCGACTCAACCGCGCGCGGCGCCACCCCAATGAAACCTCAAAACCTGTTGCAATTGCTGATTCTCGCCGCCCTGTGGGGCGCGTCGTTTCTGTTTATCCGTGTCGGCGTGACCGACTTCGGTGTCGCCCCGCTGATGGCGCTGCGTGTCGGCATCGGCGCGGCGTTTCTGCTGATCGTGCTGGTCGCGCGGCGGCCGCTGCGGCAGTCGGCGACGATCCTGCGCACGCGCGCCTTTCCGCTGCTGGTGGTCGGCATTCTGAATTCGGCGGCACCGTTCTGCCTGTTTGCCTACGCTGAATTGACGCTGTCGGCGGGCGTCACCTCGGTGATCAATGCGTCCACGCCGCTATGGGGTGCGCTGGTCGGCTTTCTGTGGCTGCGCGACCGCCTGAGCGCGCCGCGCACGCTCGGTCTCGTGATCGGCTTTCTCGGCGTATTGATGCTGGTGTGGGATCAGATCGCCGCACCGAACGGCTCGGCCGCAACCCCGCTGAGCACTGCGCTCGCGGCCGGCGCGGCGCTTGGCGCGACGCTGTTGTACGGCATCGCCGCCAACTACACCAAGCGCCACCTGACCGGCGTCGATGCGCTGAGCGTCGCCGCCGGCACGATGACCGGCGCGACCATCGTGCTGCTGCCGCTCGCCGTGATCTACTGGCCGGCCGCGCCGATCTCGCTGCACGCGTGGGCCGCGGTGATCGCGCTGGGCGTCGCATGCACCGGCGTCGCGTACATGCTGTTCTTCCACCTGATTGCGGTGGCCGGCCCGGCGCGCGCGATTACCGTGACCTTCGTGATTCCGATCTTCGGCATTCTGTGGGGCGCGCTGTTTCTCGGCGAAGGCGTGTCGCCCGGCATGCTGGAAGGCTGCGCTGTGATTCTGGTCGGCACCGCGCTCGCCACCGGCGTGATCAAGCGTCTGCCGTGGATCGGCACGCGCCGGGCCGATACCTGAAGACCGTTTCGCGCGACGCCTCCCGGCGTCGCCGCTGTGCGTCCTCTTCCGTATTTTTTGGCCATGCGGCCGCTTTGCCCGCTGCGGCTAGTCGCTGCGAATCCCCAGTACCCCAAAAATTGCCCGCACTTCGTCGGCGTGCGGGCGAAACCGTCGCCCTGCGCGGACACGCGACGCGGCCACCGAGGCCGCGCGCGACGGGCTGCGATCGCTTCCGTCGCGGCGCAACGCAACACAACACAACGCGACGCGACTCAACGCATAAAGCCCGAACATAAAAAAAGCCGCCCGGGACGTATCCCGCGCGGCTCTTCAAACAGCGGCTTTGCCTGCTAACTGCCCAGGCTTCGCTCAGTGCAACTGATCGACCATCAGACTCATGATCTGCCTGGCCTGCGGGCTCTCGTCGATCGTGCCCTTGTCGTCGACCACGGCCACACGCGTCTGGTTAGGCGTCACCGCGCGCACGTTCACGCGATACTGCCTGGCGACCTTTTCCTTCTTGCCGTGGAAAACCTGGCTCCAGAAGCCCTGCTCGGCCGCCGTCGTATCCTTCGGATCGACGTAGCGCACGAAGTACAGGCCCCGGCTCAGATCGCGGTCGTCGACGGTGAAGTTGCTGCGGTCGAGCGCGAGGCCCACGCGCAACCATGCCCGGTCATACGGCTCGCCGAGCGTGAGTTCCGTCGACGAGAGCCGCTCCGCGGCATTCGCCGAGTCCGCATCCGGCATCGGCTGCTGGGCCGACAGCGCGACGTTCTGCGCCGCCGTGGCGGCTGCCGCCGATTTCGCACCCGCGCTCGCCGCGTTCGGCGCCGCCTGCGTGCCGGCCGGCGAAAGATCGGCGGTTTGCGTGCCCCCGGCCTTGCGCGAATCGGCCAGCGCCAGCGCCGCCATCAGGCGCTTCAGATATTCCTGTTCGAGGGCCGGATCGTTCGGCTTGGCTTCCCACTTGCTCGAATCGTTGTTCGTGCCGGTGAGCGCCTCGCGCATACCCTTCTGGCTGATGAACACGTAGGTGCCGCCGTTCGGTGCCGCTTCGAGACGCGTGCGGTACTTGTTGCGCTCCGAGGTCACGTAGCTGTTGCCCATTGCCTTGGACAGCGTATTGCGGATCAGGCCCTCGTTGATCTGTGCGTGCGACTCGTTCCAGTCGGTTTCCATCACACCCTTGTCGCGCTGGTCGACCACCAGCAGGAAGCCCTGTTCCTGCCAGAAGCGGCGGATCTGCTCCCACGCCTGGGCGGGCGCCTTGTTGTCGATTACCAGCCAGCTTTCCGTGCCGTCGCGCTGGATGTGCATGCCATTGACCGGCGGCACCACCGCCACGGAATTGCTGTTCGACGGCGCTTGCGCCTGAACCTGCTTGAGCGTGGACAACGAGGTTTCGCCGCCTTGCGGGGGCAACGAACGCTGATCGGCCGTCTCGTCGATCATGTTCGGCGGTACGGCAAGTGACACCTGCTTTGATCTGGAGTCGCTCTTGTAGTCGATTTTGGTCGGCGACGAGGTGCCGCAGCCGGCGACCAGCCCGCCCGCCATCAGCATTACTGCAAACCGCTTGGTAAGACGAAGATCAGTCATGTTCGGGGAATCCTTCCGCTACGCCACGGCAAGTTTCCGTGGATCAACCCAACATTTTACCGGTCCCGGCGAGCCCTGTGCAAAAACTGGGGTTTGCCCGCGCATTGAGCAACGAGCGGCACGCGCAAAACGCGCCGCGGCGGTCCCGATGAGAAGCCCGGAAGCTTGTCTTACGGCAAATCTTCGCAAGAGAAAAACGCGTCGGCCCGCGCCGGAAAAACCCGCTTTCCGCTGCGCATTTAACACTTGCAAACATTTCCGCATTGTTTGTAGGACCAACCCTACAAATTCGTCAGAGCTTTGTTTTAAAAAGAATTTTCCGAACACCGGTCACGCCAATTTTGAGATCAGATGAAACCGTGACAGCGCGCCAGCTAACGATCGAAAAACCCGGGTGTTACCGTGATTTCAACATCTCAATAAAGCCGGAACATTCCAGAGCGCGAGGCCGACCACCATGCCGAAATCCCGTTTTTCCACACCCCTCGTCACCTCCGCACTCGCGCTTGCCGTGTCATGCGCGAGCGCCAGCGCGCATGCCGAGCTGGGTGGCGCGATGCCGAGCGAGGCGAGTTCGGCCGCGGCCGCGCCGCGCATGCTGCTGAACGGCGCGCTGCGGGTGCGCACGTTGACCGATGCCGGCAACACGACCATCAACGAGTACGCGACGAGCACCGGCCAGATCATCGGCTACGCATGGGAGGGCCCGACCATGCCGGATCTGCACGCGCTGCTCGGTAAGTACGCCGACTCCTACCGCACGGGCGCCGCCACGTCGGCGGCGGACGCCAATCTGCACAGTTCGCGGATCGCGCGGCCGGATGTGATCGTCGAATCCGGCGGCCCGATGCGCGGCTATGTGGGGCGCGCGTGGCTGCCCGCGGCGCTGCCGCCCGGCGTCAGCGCGGACGATCTGCAGTAACGCAGACGAGCCCTCAAGACAACCTCTCGACGATCTACACCCCGCCATGAAATCCTCCTCTCGACTCCATGCCCTGCTCCTCGTCTGCGCGGCCCTGGCCGGTTGTGGCGGCGGAGGCGGCGGCAGCACGCCGGCCGGCTCATCGCAGACGGGCGCGGCCAGCAGTCCGGGCGCAGCCAGCGCACCGGCAGCCGCCACGCCGTCCGGCGCGTCCACCCCCAGTGGGACCGTCAATGTGCCGCAGTCGAACACGCCGAATGTCCAGCCGGTCTCGGTCGCCATGGCGCCCGGATTGACGCGCAACATGTTGACAACCAGCGTCACCGTCTGCCAGTCCGGCACCAGCAACTGCGCGACCATCGACGATATCCAGGTAGACACCGGCTCGAACGGCTTGCGGATTCTCGCCTCCGCGCTGCCGGCGAGTCTTGCGCTGCCAGCGGTGCCGTCGGGCAGCGGGGTCACGGGCGAATGCGCGGTGTTCGGCAGCGGCTACGCGTGGGGCGCGGTGCGTCGCGCGGACGTACGCATGGCCGGCCAGCTGGCCGAGTCGCTCCCGATCCATCTGATCGCCGACCCGACGCTTGCCAAAGTACCCGCCGAGTGCGGCAGCTCCGGCCCGGCGATGCTGACGGTCGCGGGTCTGCGCGCCAACGGCATTCTCGGCGTCGGCCTGTTCACGACCGACTGCGGCGGCGGCTGCGCCAGCGCCGCACTGCCGCGCTGGTACTACAGTTGCGACGCCAGCGGCGCCTGCGTGGCGAGCGCGCAGGCGCTCGCGCAGCAAGTGGCCAATCCGGTCAGCCGCTTCGCGCTCGACAACAACGGTGTGGTAATCGACCTGCCGGCCATCGCCGATGCCGGCGCGACCAGCGTGTCGGGCTCGCTGATCTTCGGCATCGGCACCCAGGCGAACAATACGCTCGGCGGCGCCAGCGTCGTCAAGGCGAATGCGGTGAACGGCTACGTGGTCACGAACGTAGCCGGCCAGACGTATGCGCAAAGTTATATGGACAGCGGCTCGAACGGGCTCTTCTTCCGCAATGCCCAGTTTCCGCGGTGCGGCTTCTGGTATTGCCCGAGTTCGACGCAAACGACCACCGCCGCGATCGTCGGCGCGGATGGCGTGTCGAGCACGGTATCGTTCTCGATCGGTAATTCGAATTCGCTGTTCGCCTCGCCGAATAGCGCGTTCAACAATCTTGCCGGCATTGCCGCCCGCGGCTTCGGCTGGGGCTTGCCGTTCTTCTTCGGACGGCGCGTCTACACGGCGATCGCGTCGCGCGATACGTCCGCCGGGCAGGGTCCTTACTATGCGTTCTGAAGCGCGTTCTGAAAGCGCTCCGAACGCGGGGTGCCGCGACCGTGCTGGTACGGTGTCAGTCCACGCGGAAAATTCCCAAATTCGTCGAGCAGGCAAATTTGATATCGGGCGGCTGTGATAATTCAAGGCTTCGGCTAACTTCTCTTTTCAGGATAGTTAGTCATGCCAATCTTGAAAGCGCCCGATGGAAGCATCCACCTTTTCGCTCGACCACTTCGAGCAGCTCGTCTATACACGGCAGCACGTCAAAGCCTCGGTCCAGCTGATAGCCGCGCTGGCGCTCCTTCAACAGAAGCGCGGCAAGCTCGACGAGAGCTTCCTCGCATCGGGCATGATCGATCTGCCGGCGGCCGAGCAGCGCCTGCGCTTCTGCACACGCCTCGCGAGCGCGGCCTCGACGCTCTTCGCCGATCCGCAATTCGAGCTGCCGCCCGCCTGCTTCAACCTGTTTCTGACGCTGCATGAATGGACCGGCCTGGTGTTCTCCACCACCGCGTTCGGCAACGCGGACCACGTCGCTCGCCATCTGAATCCGCGCGGTCCGGAGAACGCGGAGTTTCTGGCCGGCGACCGTTTCGTCGAAAAGCTTTGCACGCTCTATGCGACCGAGTCCGAACTGGAACTCGACTTCGCCGCGCTGTGGGCATATGACAAAACGCTCGCCGCCAGCCTCGCTCTCGTCCTGCTGGCACCGACATTCAAAGGTTCGGCGAATGCGCACCTCAAACGCGAAGCGCTGATCGAATGGCTGCCCGGCAAATTGCGGCAGATCGACGACCTCGACGACCTGCCGACCGCGTTGCTGCATAACGCCTACATGTTCTGCAGTTACGCGGATACGCCGCGGCGCCATGAGATCAAGCGTGACATCAACGTGCTCGTGAGGCGCAAGCTGGCGCAACTGGGGCTGACCGATCTGCCGGCGCCGCAGCCGGTTCCCGCGAAGCGCGGGCGCCGTACGCGGCGCGGCAAGAAACCGCTGATGATGGTCGTGCTGGAGTGGTTCAGCGGCGCCCATTCGATTTACCGCACGCACTCGCACACGCTCGAAGCCGCACGCGAGCATTTCGAGGTGGTGGGCTTCGGTTTTGGCTACGCGGTCGACGACGTCGGTCGAGCGGTGTTCGATCGATTCATCGAACTGGAGGAGCCGGACTATATCGGCGAATGCCTGGCGACGATTCGCGATTTCGCCGCGGCCGAACAGCCGGATGTGCTGTATATGCCGAGCGTCGGCATGTTCGTGCTGACGGTGTTCATGTCGAACCTGCGCGTGGCGCCGCTGCAGATCGCCGGGCTCGGCCACCCGGCCACCACGCATTCCGACAAGATCGATTGCGTGAGCGTCGAGGAAGACTATGTCGGCAACCCCGCCTGCTTCAGCGAGCGGCTGATGAAGCTGCCGAAGCACGGTCAGCCGTACCGGCCGTCGGTGGCGCTGCCGCAGATCGTCGCGCGGATTGCGCCGCCGCGCGAGCGGCTGGAGATCGTGATCACGGCAAGCGCGATGAAGCTCAATCCCGGCTTCCTCGAGGCGTGCCGTGAGATCGCCGCGCGCGCGGCGACGCCGATCGAGTTTCACTTCATGAGCGGCGTGCCGTCCGGCCTGCCACTCGACCGGATGCGCGCCGTGATCGGCAACGCGCTGCCAGGGGCGCTCGTGCATGGCTTTCACGCTTACGCGGACTATCTGGCGCGCGTCAATCAAGCGGATCTGTTTCTCAGTCCGTTTCCGTTCGGCAATACCAACGGTATCGTCGATGCACTCACGCTGGGTTTGCCCGGCGTCTGCAAACGCGGGCCGGAAGTGTTCGAGCGGATCGACGGCGCGTTGTTTGAGCGCGTGGATATGCCGGCGTGGACCGTGACGGACAGCGTCGAGGACTACGTCGCCGCCGCCGTGCGGATGATCGATGCTCACGCCGAGCGCACGGCGTTGCGCCAGCGGTTGATCGATACGCGGGCGGTCGAGCGGTGTTTCGAGGGGCGGCCTCAGGCGTTCGGTGAATGTGTGTTGGAGTTGGTGCGGGAAAGGAAAAGTGAGCCGGTGGCGGCGATGGTGCCGTGCGGCTTATCTCGGTGCCACTGAGCGCATGCGACCCGCAGGCTCATCTGCCAGCACGCTCGCCAGCACGGCAAAGCGCGGACAATGCACGTTACTCGACAATTGCGGCATTGCCGCTGTTGCGTCACCCGGCGGCTTCGCTGGCGGCTTCATCAGGCGGCGCCGCGAGCCTGGCCGGCGCCAGCCAGCGGAACACGTTCAGCGTCTCGCCGTCGAACGTGCACTCGGCGGCCGCCGGCACCTTGACCGTCTTCGGTTTAACCGGTTTCTGCAACGACGCATCGGCTTCCGATGCCCCTGTCGATACAGCCGAGGCCGACGACACCGCCGCAGCCGCACCACCCCCCGCGGCCACGGACATCGCCCCCGCAGCCCCGCGCGGCGCGGACGCCGCCGGCGCAGCCGAAGCCGGCGTGGCGGCCGCCACCTCCGAAGCCGTCATCACATGCTCGATCGATCCTTCGACCACCACCCGCGAACCGCGGATGGCGGCGGCCCGATTGGCGACCCTCAGCGTATCCGACGACGTTTCGGCCAGCTTGCTTCGCATCAACTGCTCGCATGCGCCCGAGTTCCTGGAGACGGAGACGGCCGTGCAGGCCGCCAGCAGCGCGGCCGCGGTCGTGACGCAGGCGATAGAGAGAATCCGAATCTTCATTGATGTTCCGTTTTTCAAGCCGTCGGCAATTGTAGCTTACGGACCTGTCGATCGACACCGGACCCGCACGCCCGCTGGGTCACGCAATGGGTTGGTTCACCGCGTGCCGCGACGTGCGCGACGGGGCGACCGCTTGACCGCGGCGGCTCGTGCCGGCATGGTGTTGACCGGCCGCCCGGCCATCGACGCGTCGCCGCACTTCCGGCTGGACCTGCCAATGGGCGCGGCGCCGTTTTCCCAACGCTGTATCGACCGGCTTTCCCGCATGTTCAGCCTCGCCCTGCTCGCAATCGCGGCTTACGCCGCCACCAATATCGACAACCTGTTCGTGCTGCTCGCGTTCCTTGGGGAAGCGCGGACCGGGCGCCGTCGGGTAATCGCCGGGCAGTATGCGGGCTCGCTCATCCTGATCGCGGGATCGCTTCTGCTCGCGGCATTGCTGACGCATTTGCCGGCCGGTTATGCCGGTTTGCTCGGCATTCTGCCGATCGGCGTGGGCTTGAGCAAGGCGTGGGAGCGCTTTGGTCCCGGCAATGCGCAACAACAGGAAGCCGCGCGGAACGGGGCAAGTGCCGCCGCCGGCACCCCCGCATCGACCGATCCGGCCTGCATGACCGGCGCGGCCCCGGCAAGCCGCGGCTCATCCAGCTGGACCGTGGCGGGCGTGGCGATTGCCAACGGCTCGGACAATCTCGCCGTCTATGTGCCACTGTATGCCAGTCATTCGCACGGCGAGAACGCGTTCATCTCGCTAGTGTTCGTCGTCATGATCGGGCTGTGGTGCGCCGCGGCGGTGTGGCTCGTCGAGCATCCGTTGCTGGGCGCGCCGATCCGGCGCTACGGCACCGCGCTGCTGCCGCTGATCCTGCTGGCGATCGGCGTGTCGGTGATCGTACAGAACGATACGTTGCGGATCGTGTTCGGGATCTGAGCGATGGAGAGCGTTGGTGCGCGAGCGCGCCGATGGCGTCGCCGAGCCGGGCGTGCGGCGATCGCTTCACTCGAGGTAGTCCGGGGTTCGATATCCGGACGACGGTCATCCGTCGGCAGAGCCTGACCTGAAACGGCGCGGTCCATGCGGGATGCGC
Source organism: Paraburkholderia ultramafica (assembly GCF_902859915.1). Taxonomy (GTDB): domain Bacteria; phylum Pseudomonadota; class Gammaproteobacteria; order Burkholderiales; family Burkholderiaceae; genus Paraburkholderia; species Paraburkholderia ultramafica. The sequence goes on along the minus strand of NZ_CADIKK010000007.1, from coordinate 77,814 downwards.
TGCTGCCCAGCACGAGATGCGGCACGACCGGCGTCTGCGCGAACCCTCAGTTCGACGGCGTCGGCATCGACATCGGCATCGGCGTCTGCGGCTGCACGTAGGTGCGCACGCCGGCAAGCGGCGCGCCATAGCCGCCCGCAGTGGCGTGATTCGGCAAACCGTTGACCAGTTGCGCTCGCGGATCGGTCGGATTCAGATTGAGTTCACCCGCCTGCTGGTTGCCGTGCGTCGGATATTCGCTGCCGAGGGCCGCATGCGGCATCAGACGCGTGCTGTTTTGCGGCGCGTTCATGTCGTTCTGCGCGCTCAGACCCTGCGCGTCCGCGTGCGCGGCGAACCCGCACGCGGTTGCGCAGAGCAGGACCCGCACGACCCTCGACGCCCTCGATATTCGTTTCATACCTGCCTCCGGCAAAGTGAAATGAATGGGATCATGTCGGCGATTTCAAACCACGCGCAGCGCACGCCGATCACTTCAGTGATACGCGCTAACTTGCCATTCGGATTCGGTCACTGGTGTGATCGAAGCGGCACCGCAAATTCAACGAGGCCCGTCAGCGGCTACGTGACGGAAGACTACGTGATCGCCCATGCGCGAGCGGCTGGCTTCGAACTGGTGGGCAAGAGCGAAGTGAACGGCAATTCGCGCGACACGAAAAACTACCCAAACGGCGTGTGGTCGCTACCGCCAAGCTACGCAGGCGGCGACGTCGACCACGCCAGATATGCGGCGATCGGCGAGTCGGACCGCATGACCTTGCGCTTCGTGAAGCCCGTCCATTGATCGAAGCGGCGCTTGACGCCGCTTCGATAATATGTTCCTATTGCGCCCTATGTACCGCGCCCAGACCACCCTATCACTACTACTAGCCCGCTCTACCGGGCTAGGTCTGCTGCTGCGCGCTTCCATCTGATACACCGAAGCATCGCTTGATTCCCCAGTAACTGACCCAGCCCCGGTTTCCGACCGGCGGCCCTGTATCGCGTTTTCGTCGTCCGGTCGACTACCAGCCTGCTGGTCTCACCCTCGGATGATGAAAATGTTGAAAAGCCCCGCTACCAAATACCGTTCGTTCAAGCCCATCAATTTGACGGACCGCCAGTGGCCGTCGCGCACCATCACGCGCGCGCCGATCTGGATGAGCACCGACCTGCGCGACGGCAATCAGGCACTGTTCGAGCCGATGAACGCCGAGCGCAAGATGCGCATGTTCAAGACGCTGGTGCAGATCGGTTTCAAGGAAATCGAAGTCGCGTTTCCGTCCGCGTCGCAAACCGACTTCAATTTCGTGCGTGAGCTGATCGAAGGCGGCCATATCCCCGACGACGTCACGATCGAAGTGTTGACGCAAGCCCGCGACGACCTGATCGAACGCACTTTCGAATCGTTGCGTGGCGCGCCGCGCGCGATCGTCCATCTTTACAACGCGACCGCGCCGGAATTCCGCAAGATCGTCTTCGGTCTGGAAAAGAGCGGGGTCAAGGAACTCGCGCAAAAAGCCGCCCGCACGATGAAGCGTCTCGCCGACGCCACGCCCGAAACGCACTTCACGCTGCAGTACAGCCCGGAAGTGTTCAGCGGCACCGAACTCGACTTCGCGAAGGAAGTGTGCGACGCCGTGTTCGATATCTGGGAACCGACGCCCGAACACAAGGCAATCGTCAACCTGCCGGCCACCGTCGAAATGGCCACGCCGAACGTCTACGCGGACCAGATCGAATGGATGCACCGCAATCTCGCGCGCCGCGATTCGCTGATCGTCTCGGTCCATCCGCATAACGACCGCGGCACGGCGGTGGCCGCGGCGGAACTCGCGGTGATGGCCGGCGCGGATCGCGTCGAAGGCTGCCTGTTCGGCAATGGCGAGCGCACCGGCAACGTGGATCTGGTCACGCTCGCGTTGAACCTGTACACGCAGGGCGTCGACCCCGAACTCGACTTCTCGAACATCAACGAAGTCGCGCGCACCGCCGAGGAATGCACGCAGTTGCCGGTGCATCCGCGCCATCCGTATGTCGGCGATCTGGTGTTCACTGCGTTCTCCGGCTCGCACCAGGACGCGATCAAAAAGGGCTTTGCCGTGCAGAAGCCGGACGCGATCTGGGAAGTGCCGTATATGCCGATTGATCCGAGCGATCTCGGCCGCACCTACGATTCGGTGATTCGCGTGAACAGCCAGTCGGGTAAAGGCGGCATCGCCTATCTGCTCGAGCAGAGCTACGGCGTCGTGTTGCCGCGCCGTCTGCAAGTCGACTTCAGCTCGGCCGTGCAGCGCCATACCGACGACAGCGGCCAGGAAGTGACGCCCGCGCAGATCTGGGAATTGTTCCAGCAGGAATACGTGCGGAGCGTCGAACCGGTTCGTTACCTTGGCCATAGCCTGTCCGAGCGTGACGGACGCGAACATATCAAGCTCACGGTCGAAATCGACGGCATGCCGCGCGTGCTGCGCGGTGAAGGCAATGGTCCACTCGACGCGTTGATGCACGCAATCGGCGCGCCGGTGCGGATTCAGCACTATGAGGAACGCGCGTTGACGCAAGGCGCGGATGCGCGCGCGGTGGCGGTCGCCGAAATGGCCGGCGCCGATGTGGCCGGCAGCGCCTTCGGCGTCGGCATCGATGCCAATCTGGTGACGGCTTCGATTCGCGCGGTGATCAGCGGCGTCAATCGCGCTTACACTCGCGCCAATGCGGATGCGAAGGAACGCTTTTTCGATGCCGCGTTGAACGACGCAACTGAGGATGTAGCGGTCTGAGGCTCCAGTCTGCTTTGACTGTTTAGCGTGTTGGAGGGGGGGCGTTTCGACGCCCCCTCTTCTTTTTTGTGCGCCGCCCGCCCGGATGCGGGCGATACAGGCAAGCATGCTTCAGACCCGCAGGTGACGCTTACTGGAACACGTCCCTGCCGAAATACTTCAGCGAAATCTTCTCGTACGTGCCGTCTTTCCTGATGTCGGCAAGCGCCTTGTTGATCGCCGCGCGCAACTTCGGGCTGCCCTTGCGGATCAGCACCGCGGACTTGTCGCTGCTGTCCGGCGACGTATCGACGGCGACGACCTTCACCTTCGTATCCGGCGCGCGCTTCACGAGGTCGAGGAACGACAGCGAGTCGTTGACGGTCGCATCGACCCGGCCCGCGGTCAGCAGATCGATCGATTCGTTGAAACCCTTCGCCGGGATCACTTGCGCGCCGTGCGCCGCCGCGATCTTGCCGACGTTGCTGCTCAGCGTATTGGCCGACTTTCTGCCCTTCAGGTCGTCGAACGACCTGATCGACGTGTTGTTCGACGCGACGATCAGCACTGCGTGCGACGTGATGTACGGATCGGAGTAGTCGTATTTGAGTTTGCGCGCGTCGGTGACGGCCACTTCATTGATCACCGCGTCGTAGCGGTTCACATCGAGACCGGCGATCAAACCTTCCCATTTGCTTTCGGTGAATTGCGGCTTGACGCCAAGCCGCTGCGCGATTGCCGTACCGAGTTCCACATCGAAGCCGGTCAACTTGCCCGCTTCGTCGTGATACGTGAACGGCGCGTAAGTGCCTTCGGTGCCGATCCTGAGCACGCCTGCGGATCTGATTTGCGCGAGTTCGTCGACGGCAAATACCGGGCTCACCGCCACCGCCTGCCACAGCGCGATCAGCACAATGGAACGAATCGCTTTCATCACCGGGCTCCGTCAGGTTTGCTACAGCGGCGGCCGGGTCTGGCGTTCGGCTGTTCCCACCGGCGCGCGCGTCCGGCAGACTCGGCGGACTGTAGCAAACCGTCTGTCTTTTTTCAAAGCCCCTTGCGCGAAAACGGCCTAGCGCTCCACCGGATGCGGCTCCTTACGCTTGTTGGCGACCCGGATCGCATCGAAGTAAGCCGAATTAGGCGGCCGCTTCAGATAACGTCCCGCGCCGCGCGCCGCGCGCAATTCGCCATCGGTCCATGCGAGCGCGCCGCGCGTGAGCGTATGCATCGCGACGCCCTGCACCGTCATCCCTTCGAAAACGTTGAAGTCGACTTTCTGGTGATGCGTCTTCACCGAAATCGTCTTGCTCGCGTTCGGGTCCCACACCACGAGGTCGGCGTCCGCGCCGACCCGCACCGCGCCTTTACGCGGATACAGGTTGAAAATCTGCGCGGCGTTGGTCGACGTGATGCGCACGAACTCGTTCGGCGTGAGACGCCCTGAGTTCACGCCGTGATGCCAGAGCACCGCCATCCGGTCCTCGACACCGCCGCAGCCGTTCGGGATCTTCGTGAAGTCCTCGCGGCCCATCGCCTTCTGCGACGCGCAGAACACACAGTGATCGGTCGCCGTGGTGTGCAACTGGCCCGCCTGCAAACCACGCCACAATGCCTCGCGATGCTCGGCCGTGCGAAACGGCGGGCTCATCACGTGCGCGGCCGCGCGGGTCCAGTCAGGATCGCGGTACACCGCTTCGTCGATCACGAGGTGCCCCGGCAACACTTCGCCGAACACCCGCAAGCCCTCGCTGCGCGCACGCGCGATCGCATCGACCGCGTCTTTCGCGGATACGTGCACGATGTACACCGGCACGCCCAGCACCTGCGCGATGCGGATCGCGCGATTGGCCGCTTCGCCCTCCACTTCAGGCGGCCGCGACAACGGATGCGCCTCCGGACCCGTGAAGCCTTTGGCCAGCAACTGGCGCTGCAACTGGAACACCAGCTCGCCGTTTTCCGCATGCACGGTGGGCAGCGCGCCGAGTTCGAGCGAGCGCGAGAAGCTGTTCACGAGTACTTCGTCGTCGGCCATGATCGCGTTCTTGTAGGCCATGAAGTGCTTGAAGCTCGACACGCCATGTTCATGCACCAGCGTGCCCATGTCGCGATAGACCGACTCGTCCCACCACGTCACCGCAACGTGAAAGCCGTAATCCGCCGACGCCTTCTCCGCCCAGCCGCGCCATTCGTTGAACGCTTCCATCAGCGCCTGCTTCGGACCCGGAATCACGAAGTCGATGATGCTGGTCGTGCCGCCCGATAAACCCGCGGCCGTGCCCGTATAGAAATCGTCGCTCGCCGTGGTGCCCATGAACGGCAATTCCATGTGCGTGTGCGGATCGATGCCGCCGGGCATCACATACTGCCCGCCCGCATCGACGATCGTGGCGCCCGCCGGCGCCTCCAGGCCCGCGCCGATCTGCAGGATCGTGCCGCCGTCCTGCGGGTCCGCACACAACACGTCCGCACGATACGTGTTCTCCGCGTCGATAATCGTGCCGCCGCGAATCAGGGTCGTCATGTTGCCGCCTCCTTTTGGACTGCTGGTTTTGATGCTTCGTACTGCATCCGCGTGCTTCTTCGACTCATGCGCCTGCCACGCGCGCACTCGGTCCCTTGCTCAGTTTCATCCACCCGCTGTATACGATCGACGCCAACGCGAGTCCGACAAACCACGCATAGGTATAGAGCGTATTGAAGAACGCCGGCACGTTCGGAAACGACGCCGGAAACGCGGTGTGCAAAAAGCCCGGCAGATTCGGCAGCACGCCGACGATCAATGCGACTACCGCGCCGATGTTCCAGCCGCCGGTGTAGCTGTACTCGCCCTGCTCGTCGAACAGTTCGCGCGTGTCGAGCCGTGTGCCGCGAATCAGGAAGTAGTCAACCATCAGGATGCCGGCCACCGGACCCAGCAACGCAGAGTACCCGACCAGCCAGGTGAAGATATAACCTTGCGTGGTGGCGAGAATCTTCCACGGCATCATCACGATCGCGATGGTCGCGGTAATCATGCCGCCGACGCGATACGAAATACCCTTCGGCCACAGGCTCGAAAAGTCGTAGGCCGGGCCGACGAGATTCGCCGCGAGATTGCACGACATCGTGTCGAGCGTCAGGATGATCAGCGCGACGCCGACGCCGATGCCGGTCATGCGGCTGGTCAGGTCGATCGGATCCCAGATCGCCTTGCCGTAGATCACCACGGTCGCCGACGTGACCACCACCGAAATCACCGAGAGCAAGGCCATCGGCACCGGCAGGCCGATCGTCTGGCCGATGATCTGGTCGCGCTGCGTTTTGGCGAAGCGCGTGAAGTCGGGGATATTCAACGCGAGCGTCGCCCAGAAGCCGACCATCGCCGTGAGGCTCGGCCAGAAAGTCACCCAGAACATGCCTTCTTTCTTGCCGCCCGGCACGAACTGCGACGGCGCCGACAGCATCGAGCCTAGGCCGCCCGCCTTCGAGGTCGCCCACCACACGAGCGCGACGCACATCACGATCTTGATCGGCGCGGACCAGCTTTCGAGCCGCCGGATCGATTCGGTGCCGTGCACGATGAAGTAGATCTGCAGCGCCCAGAACACGAGGAAACACGCAAGCTGCGCGAGCGAGATGTCGAGAAACGGCAACGCCTCGCCGTGCAGCGCATTGCCGGTGAGAATGTTCAGCAGCGTATAGATCGCGCTGCCGCCGAGCCAGGTCTGAATCCCATACCAGCCGCACGCGACGATCGCCCGCAGCAAGGCCGGCAGTTTCGCGCCGCGCGTGCCGAACGACGAGCGCACCAGCACCGCATACGGAATGCCGTGCTTCGCGCCCGCGTGGCCGATCAGCAGCATCGGCACCAGCACGATCAGGTTGCCGAGCAGCACGGTGAGGACCGCCTGCCACGGCGACATGCCCTGTTCCGTCAAACCGGCGGCGAGCATGTACGACGCGATATTCATCACCATTCCCACCCACAGCGCGGCGAAGTGATACCACCGCCAGGTGCGCTGCGCGGGACCGGTCGGCGCAAGGTCGTCGTTGTAAAGACCGCTGCCCTGCGCGCCGGCCGCGAACTGCGGATCGACGGAATGCGCTGTCTGCTTCATCGAAAGATCTCCACTGGATCGTTGAGGCCCGTGCGGTTTCTGATGGCGCGTCGGGCCTTTGGGGAAAGACAGGTTCAGTACAGGCGCTGCGTTGCTACCGGTGGTTCATCTGTCAGGCCGCCTTTGCCGCATGCGCATGTGCATGCGCGTGTGCCGCGGTGTCCGCCGTCTCTGCCGTTGCGCTCTGCGCCGTCTCCGCCCGCGCCGGGTTGTTCGGATGCGTGGTCCAGTTCGCGTACTCGCCGCTATCCACACGTTCCATCGTGATGCACTGCTCGACCGGGCACACGTGCATGCAGAGATTGCAGCCGACACATTCGGAGTCCATCACTTCAAAATGCCGGACGCCATCTTTTTCTTTCGTGATCGCCTGGTGAGCGGTGTCTTCGCAGGCGATATGGCACAAGCCGCACTGGATGCACTTGTCCTGATCGATGCGCGCCTTGATGTCGTATTTGAGGTTCAGGTACTTCCAGTCGGTGACGTTGGGCACGGCACGGCCGCGAATCTCGTCGAGCGTCGCGTAGCCTTTTTCGTCCATCCAGTTCGAGAGGCCGTCGGCGAGATCGGAAACGATACGGAATCCGTAGTGCATCGCGGCCGTGCAGACCTGCACGCTGCCCGCGCCGAGCACGATGAACTCGGCGGCGTCGCGCCATGTCGAGATGCCGCCGATGCCGGAGATCGGCAGGTTCGGCGTCTCCACATCGCGTGCGATTTCCGCGACCATGTTCAGCGCGATCGGCTTCACCGCGGGACCGCAGTAGCCGCCGTGCGTGCCTTTGCCGTCGACCATCGGCAACGGCGACATCGCGTCGAGATCGACCGCGACGATCGAGTTGATCGTGTTGATCAGCGACACGCCGTCCGCGCCGCCTTGATAGGCCGCTCGCGAACCCAGACGGATGTCGCTGATGTTCGGCGTGAGCTTGACGAGGCACGGCAGCTTCGTGCCTTCCTTGACCCAGCGCGTGACCATTTCGATGTACTCGGGCACCTGGCCAACCGCCGCGCCCATGCCGCGCTCGCTCATCCCATGCGGGCAGCCGAAATTCAGTTCGACCGCGTCGGCGCCGGTATCCTCGACGAGCGGCAGGATCCACTTCCAGTCGCGCTCATTGCACGGCACCATCAACGACACGATCATCGCGCGCTCGGGCCAGTCGCGTTTGACCTGCGCGATCTCGCGCAGGTTGACGTCGAGCGGACGGTCGGTGATCAGTTCGATGTTGTTCAGGCCTGCGATGCGCTGGCCATTCCATTGCACGGCGCCGTAGCGCGAGCTGACGTTCACCACATGCGGGTCGAGGCCCAGCGTCTTCCACACCACACCGCCCCAGCCTGCTTCGAACGCGCGGTTGACGTTGCAGGCTTTGTCGGTCGGCGGCGCGGAGGCGAGCCAGAAAGGGTTCGGCGAAGTGATGCCGGCAATCGTACAGCGCAGATCGGCCATGTTCGGCTCCTTGGGGACTGCTGATTTTGTCGGGTTGCTGAGGCTTGATTCGGGCGGTTCGATGCGAATCGACGTGGCGCTACGCGGCCTTGACGGCCGTGCGGGCGAACTGCGCGTCGATCGCGGTGGCGGCCACCTTGCCGTCCTGCACCGCTTGCACCGTCAGGTCGATGCCGCCGGTGGCCGCGCAATCGCCGCCGGCCCACACACCGGGCAGCGAGGTTTGCCCGTGCGCATCGACTTCGATACGGCTGCCGTCCAGCGTCAGCAACTCACGTTCGATGCCAACCGCCACCAGCGTTTGCCCGATCGCCTTGAGCACCATGTCGGCTTCGACCACGAAGCGCTCCTGACTGCCATCGCGCGACGTGCGCTCGAATTCGACGCCCGTGACCACACCGCCCCCGCCGAGCAAACGCAGCGGCGCTGCATGCGTGACGAGCGTGACGCCGCAGGTCTGCGCGAAATCGCGCTCGGCCGATGTGGCGCTCATCGACTCGACGCCGCGCCGGTACACCATCGTCACCGACGTCGCGCCGAGCTTGCGGCTTTGCACGGCGGCGTCCACCGCGGTATTGCCGCCGCCGATCACGACGACGCGGCGGCCCACCGGCACCGTGCCGAAGTCGTTCGCGCTGCGGATCTGTTCGATGAAGTCCACCGCGTTCATCACGCCGCCCAGATCCTCGCCGTCCATCGCGAGCGCCCGCACGCCGGTAAGGCCGATCGCGAGGAACACCGCGTCGTGCCGCTCGCGCAACGCGGCGAGTTCGATATCGCGCCCGAGCGCTACGCCATGCTCGATCCCGATACCGCCGACCGAGCACAGCCACGCCACTTCACGCTGCGCAAAATCGTCGACGGTCTTGTAGGCGGCGATGCCGTATTCGTTCAGGCCGCCGGCCTTCTCATGCGCGTCGTAGATCGTCACGCGATGACCCGCGAGCGCCAGCCGATGCGCGCACGCCAGCCCCGCCGGTCCCGCGCCGACCACGGCGACATGCCGCCCGGTTTCGGCGGCCCGTTTGAACAGCGGCTCGCCGCGCGCCATCGCCCAATCGGTCGCATGCCGTTGCAATGCGCCGATCGCCACCGGCTTCGCGTCCTGATGGTTACGCACGCACGCGCCCTCGCACAGAATCTCGGTCGGACAGACGCGCGCGCACATCCCGCCCATCGGGTTGGCCGACAGAATATCCACGGCCGCGCCTTTCAGATTGCCGTTGCTTATCTTGCGAATGAAGCTGGGAATGTCGATTTGCGTCGGGCACGCATTCACGCACGGCGCGTCGTAACAGTAGTGACAGCGGCTCGCCGCCGCGGCCGCCGCGCTCGCGTCGAGCAAGGGCGCGATGTCGGAGAACTCGCATGAGAGCTGCTCGGGCGACAGGCGCTGGGCCGCAATGTCACCGGTTTGCTTGATGGCCATACACGTTCCTTCTTCGATGTGAGGACGTAGCCGTACCTGCCGGCTGCGCTGAAGCGGAGCCGGGACGGCATGTTTTATGGGCACTACGGTTAAGGCAAGTAAAAAAACGACCGCTACGGCGTTATGAAACCGGCTCGCACGCTCGCTCCAGCATCGCGTGCAGCAGCACGTTGGCGCCCGCTTCGATCCACTCGAAGGTGGCGTCCTCGATCTCGTTGTGACTAATCCCGTCGACGCACGGCACGAACACCATCGAGGTCGGCGCGACTTGCGAGAGATAACACGCGTCGTGCCCCGCCCCGGACACCATGTTGCGATGCGAATAGCCGAAGCGTTCGGCGGCCGCGCGCACGGACTTCACACAGGCTTCGTCGAACGCGACCGGCGCGTAGTAAAAGATCTGCTCGAGTTCGGTATCCAGACCGATGCCGTTCGCGATCTCGGCCACGCCCTTGCGCAACGCGGCATCCATCTTCGCGAGCACCGCGTCGTCGGGATGACGGAAATCGACGGTGAAGAACACGCGGCCCGGAATCACGTTGCGCGAGTTCGGATAGACCTGCATCATGCCGACCGTCGCGCAGCCGAAGGGCGCGTTGTCGAGGCCGATGCGGTTGACCAGATCGATCACGCGCGCGGCGCCGAGCAACGCGTCGCGACGGCGCGGCATTGGCGTCGGACCCGCGTGCGCTTCCTGCCCGGTCAGCGTGATTTCGTACCAGCGCTGACCTTGCGCATCGGTCACGACGCCGATGGTTTTCTGCTCGGCTTCGAGAATCGGCCCTTGTTCGATGTGCAATTCGAACGCTGCATGCAGCGGCCGGCCGCCGCACGGCAGAGCGCCCGCATAGCCGATGCGCTTGAGTTCCTCGCCGATCGTCTTGCCGTCCACGTCCTTGCGTGACAGACCGTAGTCCAGCGTGAACACGCCGGCGAACACGCCCGATGCGACCATCGCCGGCGCGAAGCGCGAGCCTTCCTCGTTGGTCCAGATCACCACCTCGACCGGGTGCTCGGTTTCGATGCCGTGATCGTTCAGACTCCGAATCACTTCGAGACCGCCCAGCACGCCGTAGATGCCGTCGAAGCGGCCGCCGGTCGGCTGCGAGTCCGCGTGCGAACCGGTCATCACCGGCAGCGCATCAGGGTTGCGCCCGGCGCGGCGCATGAACACATTGCCCATCTTATCGACACTGACCGTGCAGCCGGCTTGCTTCGCCCAACTGACGATCAGATCGCGCCCCTGCTTGTCGAGGTCGGTGAGCGCCAGGCGGCAGACGCCGCCTTTGGGCGTGGCGCCGATCTTCGCCATCGTCATCAGGCTGTCCCACAGCCGCTGGCCGTCGACCTTGATCGATGTTGCGGGGGCTGCAGCGTTCTTCAGCGCTTCGGATACCGCGTTCATTCGTCTCGCTCCTTTCGGTGAACCGACATGAAACTGGTGCATCGGCGGCGGGTTTTGGGGCGTGGCCGCACGGCGGCGGTGCACGTTCGATGCGCCCGATCACCTCTTGTACAGAGGGCAAACCCTGAGGCACCGCCCGCTCTCTCAATCCTGTCCAGTTGGACAGGTTGTAGACGATTAAGCCCGCCAAATCAACACCTTTCGTACGCAGGGAAACATAGCGAGAAGCGTGCCATTGCATTGCAGCACGGCTGTGCCGCGAGCAACGAATGCGCATGTGGACGCCGCGTCAAGCGGCTAGAATGAAGCGCGACGCGGCGCCGATGCCGCCGAAGGCGAACATGAGAGACGACGACGTGGCAGCCGAGATCAGGGAAAACGACGATACACGCACGCCTTTGCGGCGACGCAAGGCGCACATTCGTGAGTCGAATGAAGCGCATCTGCTGGCGTGCGCCGAGGCGGTTTTCGCCGAACGGGGACTCGACGGCACCAGCACCGCGATGATCGCGGAGCGTGCAGGCTTACCGAAAGCCAACGTGCATTACTACTTCCCGACCAAGCTCGCGCTGTACCGGCGCGTGCTCGAAGACCTGTTCGAAGACTGGCACAAGGCAGCCGATACGTTCGAATGCAGCGACGACCCGGTCGAAGCGATCGGCGGCTATGTTCGCGCGAAAATGGAATTGTCGCGCCGCCGGCCGCTCGGCTCGAAGGTGTGGGCGAGCGAGATCATCCACGGCGCGGAGCACATGGAAGACATTCTCACCGGACGCGTGAAGCCGTGGCTCGACAGCCGGGTGAAAGTGATCGACGACTGGATTGCGCGCGGCCTCCTCGCACCGGTCGATGCGCAGACGCTGATGTACATGATCTGGGCGACCACCCAGCACTACGCCGACTTCGACGCGCAGATTCGCGCGCTCAAGGGCAAGCGCGCGTTGACGCAGAAAGCGTTCGAAGCCACCACCGAAGAAGTCGTGCAACTGGTGATCCGCGCGTGCGGAGCGGTATCGCCGTCGCAGCGCGAAGACGGGGCTGATCCTTCAAGGTGACACATGGACGAAGGCCCCGCGAATCCTGATGATTCGCGGGGCCTTCATTTGCAGCACCTTTCGGGGTAGCGAGCTTCGCAAGCGTGGTGTTTCAGTAAGTCTCCAGATGCAGCCGCCCTTCCCTCTTCAACTTCGCCCACAGTGCTTCCCAATCCAGTTGATGCTGCTCGCCGATCTCCTTGAGCGCTTGCAGCACGCCGTCTTCCATACCCTTCAAACCGCACACATAGATGTACGTGCTGTCGTCCTTGAGCATCTGCGCGACATCGACCGCGCGTTCGCGCATCGCGTCCTGCACGTAGCGCTTCGCTTGCCCCGGCGTGCGCGAGAACGCGAAGTTCGTGTCCATGAAATCCTTCGGCAGATTCATCAGCGGTCCGAAGTACGGTAGTTCTTCCTTGGTCCGCGCGCCGAAGAACAGCATCAGCTTGCCGGTCGCGCCTTTCAGCCGGCGCCGCCGCCGATACTCGGTCATTGCGCGCATCGGTGCGGAGCCGGTGCCCGTGCAGATCATCAGCAGATGCGAGTTCGGATGGTTCGGCATCAGGAAGGTCGCGCCGAATGGGCCGATCACGGTGACCACGTCGCCCTTCTTCAGATCGCACAGGTAGTTCGAGCACACACCGTCGAGCGCGTCGCCGTGTTGCTGAGAAACCCGCTTGACCGTCAGCGACACGTTGTTATAGCCGGGCCGCTCGCCGTCGCGCGGGCTCGCCACCGAATACTGGCGCGCGTGATGCGTGCGGCCGTCGGCGCCAGCTCCTGGCGGCAGAATGCCGATCGACTGGCCTTCCAGCACCGGAAACGGCATCGAACCGAAATCGAGCACGATGTGATGAATGTCGCTGTCGGTCGTGCAGTCCGTGAGCCGGTAGTTGCCGACCACCGTCGCGGTGATCGGCGCCTTGTGCGTGTAGAGATTCACGTACGGCTTCGCGGCCGACCACGGCGGCACGACCGAACCGCGCACGGTATCCACTTCGATGCCGCTCGCCTCCGCGGGCGTATCGCCCGATGCGCCCGCGCCCGACGACTCGTCCACGGCGGGCACCGCCATGGTGTTCTGCTCCGGCAACACGTCCCACGTGAACTGCTCTGCGATCGAATACGCATCGGCCTTCAGCACCGTGCGCCAGTTGTCGATCGCGCCGGTCGGACACGGCGGCACGCACGCCATGCAGCCATTGCAGACATCCGCCTTGACCACATAGTTGTTGTCGTCGTGCGTGATCGCATCGATCGGACAAGTCTCTTCGCAGGTATTGCAGCGAATGCAGATTTCCGGATCGATCAGATGCTGCCTGAGAACTTCGATCGATACTGGGCCGTTCATGACTTCCTCCACCAGGGTGTGCAGCGACAAGCGTGCTGCGCGTCTCTCGTGCGATCAGTTAAAGCGCACGTATTCGAAATCGATCGGCTGGCGGTTGATGCCCATCGCCGGCGGCGCAATCCAGTTCGCGAACTTGCCGGCTTCCGTGACGCGGCCCATCAGCGACGCAACGTAACCGCGGTCTTCAGGCGTTGCGAGCCACTTCGCTTCGTTGGCGGCCCATTCGGTTTCGCTGACCACGCGGCCATCGGGCGACACGCGGGTGCCCGCGAACGTGCCGATCTGACGATTGAACGCCTTGTTCGGCACCGTCATGCGGAAATCGATGCCGGCCTTTTCGAGCACCTTGTTCCAGCGCCCCACACCTGCCATCGAGTCCTTGATGTAATCGTCGCGCAGCACTTCGTTCATCGCGTTGAGCATCGGCACTTCGCGCTCGACCAGCTTGCCGTCCTGCACGTCGAGCAGCTTGTAGCTCTGGCCGTTCAACTGATGATCGTCGTCGCGCTTGCCCTCTTCATAGCGGCCTTTCAAACCGGAGCTATAGAACGTGGCCGCATTCGACGAATGATCGGCGCCGAACAGGTCGATGGTCACCGAGTAGTGGAAGTTCAGATAGCGCTGGATGGTCGGCAGATCGATCACGCCGGCCGCGCGAATCTTCGCGACGTCGTCGGTGCCCAGTTGGTTCATCACCTGGGCGGTGCGCTGGATCACGCGCGACACGCCCGATTCGCCGACGAACATGTGATGCGCTTCCTCGGTCAGCATGAACTTCGTGGTGCGCGCGAGCGGGTCGAAGCCCGACTCGGCGAGCGCCGACAACTGGAACTTGCCGTCGCGATCGGTGAAGTACGTGAACATGTAGAACGCGAGCCAGTCCGGCGTTTTCTCGTTGAACGCGCCGAGAATGCGGGGATTGTCGTCGTCGCCCGAGCGACGGCCGAGCAATGCTTCGGCTTCCTCACGGCCGTCGCGGCCGAAGTAGCGATGCAGCAGATACACCATCGCCCACAGGTGGCGGCCTTCTTCGACGTTGACCTGGAACAGGTTGCGCAGGTCGTACAGGGAAGGCGCGGTCAGACCGAGGTGACGCTGCTGCTCGACCGACGCCGGTTCCGTGTCACCTTGCGTGACGATGATGCGGCGCAGGTTGGCACGATGCTCGCCTGGCACGTCCTGCCATGCCGCTTCGCCCTTGTGTTCGCCGAAGTGGATCTTGCGGTCCTGCTCGCCGGGCGTCAGGAAAATGCCCCAGCGGTAATCCGGCATCTTCACGTGATCGAAGTGCGCCCAGCCGCCCGCGTCGACGCTCACCGCCGTGCGCAGATAGACGTCGTAGCCATGCGAGCCTTCCGGGCCCATATCACCCCACCACGACAGAAAATTCGGCTGCCATTGTTCGAGCGCACGTTGCAAGGTGCGGTCGTCGGCAAGGTTGACGTTGTTCGGAATCTTTTCGCTGTAGTTGATCGTTGACATGGTCGGTTCCTTGTTCGGAAGCTGCAGTGATGACGATGAGAGGCGCGTATCGGGCAGGTGGCGCTGCGTCAGGTTCGTCAGGTCGCGTTGCTTGCATGAAGTGCGCTCTGCAGGTTGCTGGGGTGCAGGCGCACGTTCAGGCGAGCATCAAACGCGCGAGACATCGAATTGCGCCTTGCTGCCCTTGCCGTACACCTTGAGCGCACCCTTCTCGCCCACTGCGTTCGGCCGGTTGAAAATCCAGTTCTGCCAGGCGGTGAGACGGCCGAAGATGCGCGTCTCCATCGTTTCCGGGCCGTTGAAGCGCAGATTCGCTTCGAGGCCGGTCAATGCGTCCGGCGACATCGCCGCGCGTTCTTCGAGCGCGATGCGAATTTCGTCGGCCCAGTCGATATCGTCGGGCGATGCGGTCACGAGGCCAAGGTGTTCGGCCTCGACCGGCTTCACCGGCTGGCCGATCCGCGAGCGCGCGGCGTCGAGCGGCTCGGCTTCCTCATAGAAGCGCCGGGCGAGCCGCGACTGATGCGTGACCAGCGGATAAAGACCGAAGTTGACTTCGGACAGCGTGATGGCCGGCTCTTCCTCTTCATTGCTCGGCAACGCGGCCATGTAGGTTCGATCAGCGGCGAACGCGAGTTCCGCGAAAGTGCCGGCAAAGCACGAACCGGGCTCGATCAGCGCGAACAACGAACGCGACGACACATCGATGCGCGCGAGCGTGCGGCGCAACAGGCCGATGGTCTCGCGCACGAACCAGTGGTCCTTGTGCTGCAGCAGCGTGGCGTCGGCGGCAAGCAGATTGCGCGCATCACCTTCGGTTTTGAAGACCCAGGTGCCGACTTCGAGTTCGTTGGTGCGCATCGACAGGATCGCGTCGTCGAGTTCGCGAGCGAATTGCAGCGGCCACCAGTTCACACCGGCTGCGATGATTGCGTCGATACTCGTGGGCGGTTCGCTTTGCGGCGATTTGGCCGTGAACGTCGCGATGCGCTTCGCGCGGTCGATCGTGACGTCGAGTGTTTGATAGGTCAGGCCGTCGGCGCGATCGGTGCGTTCGATACGCGTGAGCACCACGCCCTGTGCGTTTGCCGGGCGGTCGCTGTGCGCGGCGAGTTCGAGCGCGCGCGCCTGGATCGCCTGATCGAACTGGTTCGGCTTCACGACTTCATCGACGAGACGCCACGCCTTCGCGCGTTCACCGCGCACGCCTTCGACCACCGTGCAGAAGATGTCGGCGCGATCGTGGCGCACCTTGCGCTTGTCCGTGACGCGCGTCAGGCCGCCGGTGCCCGGCAGCACGCCCAGCAGCGGCACTTCCGGCAGCGACACCGACGACGAGCGGTCGTCCACCAGATAGATCTCGTCGCAAGCGAGCGCGAGTTCGTAGCCGCCGCCGGCGCAGGCGCCGTTCACCGCGGCGAGAAACTTCAGACCGGAATGACGCGACGAGTCTTCCAGACCGTTGCGCGTTTCGTTGGTGAACTTGCAGAAGTTGACCTTCCACGCATGCGTGGACAGACCCAGCATGAAGATGTTGGCGCCCGAGCAGAACACGCGGTCCTTCAGGCTCGTCAGCACCACGGTTTTGACTTCAGGATGCTCGAAGCGGATGCGCTGGATGGCGTCGTGCAGTTCGATGTCGACACCGAGGTCGTATGAATTGAGCTTCAGCTTGTAGCCGTCGCGGATGCCGCCGTCTTCGGCGATATCGATCCCGAGCGTCGCAACGGGACCGTTGAAGCTCAGCTTCCAATGCTTGTACTGCGAAGGATCGGTGCGGTATTCGACCGGCGCAACGGCGGTTTCTGCTGTGGACATGGGGCGTCTCCTGTGTCGATCGGAGTTAGCGCTTTAGCGCTTACTCCGATCCCATGCAAAGATAGTTGTGACTGGACGATGCAAAACTCGTTTTTTGAACAATAGTGCATCGTCAACTCCATGTAAAGCACTTTAGTGCATATTTGCTAGTAAACCCTGGCGCTCCAGTGCACGTCAGCTCACCCGGGCGTCGTCCGGCGATTCCGCGGCCAGTCTTGCAGCAAGGCGGTCGCGCAGTTGCAGATAGGCGTCGGCGAGGGTTTTCTCGCTGGTGTCGAAGGTCATGTCGGCACGCCCGTACAACTCGCCACGTCCTGCGAGGATGCGCTTCAGGTCGTCCATCGCCTCCTTGTTGCCCGACATCGGCCGCAGGTCGCCTTGCGCGATGACGCGGCGCATATGCTCTTCCGGCGTGGCCTGCAACCACACGGTGAAGCAATGCGACAGCAGCGCGTTGAAGGTGCCCGACTCGGACACCAGGCCACCCGGCGACGCAATCACCGCACGCTCGTGTTCGTGAATCACCGCTTCGAGCGCGCGGTGCTCATAGCGCCGGTAAGCGCTCGCTCCATACAGCGAGTGAATCTCCGACGGCGGGCAGCCGGCCAGTTGCTCGATCACGCGCGTCAGTTCGATGAACGGCACCTTGCGCTCCTGCGCCAGCATCCGCCCGAGGGTCGATTTGCCGGCGCCGCGCAGACCGATCAGCGCAATCCGGTCCTTGCGATGCGGGTCGCGCGGCGCTTGTGCGAACATCTCGGCAAGCGCCACGCGCGCGCGCTGCAACGCCGCCTGATCGCGGCCGTGCAGCAGTTCGCGGATCAGCAGCCATTCGGCGGAGGCGGTGGTTTCGTCGCCGATCACTTCGGCGAGCGCACAATTCAAGGTGGCCGCGAGTTGCCGCAGCACCAGCACCGACGCATTGCCGACGCCCGACTCCAGATTCGCCAGATGCCGCTCCGACAAGCCGGTTTCGGTGGCGAGCGTCTTGCGGGTCATGCCGCGGCGCGCGCGCAGCAGCCGCACGCGCTCGCCCATCGCGGTCAGAAACGGATCGCGCTCCTCGCGCTCGCTGCCGCGCTCGGCCCGCTCGGCGCGGTTCGCATCGTCGTCGGCGGGCTCGCCCAGCGGTGCGGGAGAGTACTTTTGATTCATGTTTTACCACCTCGTGACTGCGTTACATGTACTATAGTGCTTGACACACACTGGACGAACAGTTAATTTTCGCCAAATATTGATCCAATAACAAACGCTGTCGAGCTCTTTCGGCAGCGCTATGGAGACGGCGCGGTAACACGCATGAATTAAGGTGCCTTTGGGCATCTCAGGCGAGTGAGCGCACCAATCTGGAGGTCGCATGTCCCCACATGAATTCCAGCGCCTGATTGCGGGCGTCACTGAGCAACTCGCCGGCCGGCCGCTCGACGGCCAGCTCGCGGCCTGGCTGAACGACACCTACCCGGCCGATAGCGCGACGTTCCGCGATCTCGCGAACGCGTGCCGCAGCGGCGTCGCCGAAGGCTGGCTGTGCAACCGCGCAGGCGGCGGCATTCGCTACGGCCGCATCTTCAAGCCATTGCCCGAGACCCACGGCTTTTCCGTCGACGTCGTCGACATGCGCGACATTGCCGGTCCGCATCACGTTCATCCGCATGGCGAAATCGACCTGATCATGCCGCTCACGGAAGGCGCGACGTTCGACGGCCATCCGGCCGGCTGGTGTGTGTACGGCCCCGGCTCCGCGCATCGTCCGACCGTCGCGAACGGCCAGGCGCTGGTGCTGTATCTGTTGCCGCAAGGCGCGATCGAATTCACTTCCGCTTGAGAAAACCATGACCGAACTCTTGAAGAACCATGTGGCCGGCCAGTGGATCGCCGGCAGCGGCGCAGGCGTGACGCTGACCGATCCGGTGACGGGCGCAGCGCTCGTGCGCGTCTCGAGCGCGGGTCTCGACCTCGCGCAGGCCTTCAGCTTTGCGCGCGACGCGGCGGGCGCCGCGCTGCGCGCGCTGACCTATGCGCAGCGCGCCGCCCGCCTCGCCGAGATCGTCAAGCTGCTGCAAGCGAAGCGCGACGACTACTACGCGATCGCTACCTCGAACTCGGGCACCACGCGCAACGACTCGGCGGTCGATATCGACGGCGGCATGTTTACTTTGTCGTACTACGCGAAACTCGGTGCGTCGCTCGGCGACGTGCATGCGCTGCGCGACGGCGATAGTGTCGCGCTAGGCAAGGATCAATCGTTCAGCGTGCAGCACGTGCTGACCCCGACGCGCGGCGTCGCGCTCTTCATCAATGCCTTCAACTTTCCGTCCTGGGGTCTGTGGGAGAAAGCGGCGCCCGCGTTGCTATCGGGCGTGCCGGTCATCGTCAAACCCGCCACGGCCACCGCATGGCTCACACAGCGCATGGTCGCCGATGTGGTCGATGCAGGCATTCTGCCGCCTGGCGCGCTCTCGGTGATCTGCGGCAGCTCCGCGGGTCTGCTCGATCAGATTCAGGCGTTCGATGTCGTGTCGTTCACCGGCTCGGCTGAAACCGCCGCCACGCTGCGCGAGCATCCGGCTTTCGTACAGTGCGGCGCGCGTCTGAACGTCGAAGCCGACAGCCTGAACAGCGCGATTCTGTGCGCCGATGCCATGCCCGATACGCCCGCCTTCGACTTGTTCATCAAGGAAGTGGTGCGCGAAATGACGGTCAAGTCCGGGCAGAAATGCACGGCGATCCGCCGTGGGTTCGTGCCGGAAGCGGCGCTCGAAGCCGTGCTCGACGCACTCAAAGCAAAGCTCGCGAAAATCAGCGTCGGCAATCCGCGCAACGAAGCCGTGCGGATGGGCTCGCTCGTGAGCCGCGAGCAATACGAGAACGTGCTGGCCGGCATCGCCGCGTTGCGTGAGGAAGCAGTGCTCGCGTACGACGGCTCGGCTGCGCCGCTGATCGACGCGGACCCGGCGATTGCGGCTTGCGTCGCGCCGCATCTGTTCGTGGTCAACGACCCGGACAGCGCGACGCTGCTGCACGACGTCGAAGTATTCGGACCGGTGGCGAGTATTGCACCGTATCGCGTCGGCGCGAACGGCAATGGCTTGCCCGAAGCGCACGCGGTCGCGCTGGCACGGCGCGGCCACGGCTCGCTCGTCGCGTCGATCTATTCGAACGACGATGCGCATCTCGGCCGGCTGGCGCTGGAACTCGCCGATTCGCACGGACGCGTGCATGCGATCTCGCCATCGGTCCAGCAGAGTCAAACCGGTCACGGCAATGTGATGCCGATGTCGCTGCATGGCGGCCCCGGCCGCGCGGGCGGCGGTGAAGAACTCGGCGGCTTGCGCGCGCTCGGCTTCTATCACCGGCGCTGCGCCGTTCAGGCGCCAGGCGCGGCCATCGACACACTCATGCAAACGACTCACTTGCCCACGGTCTAGCGGCACGAGGCGAGCTGCACGCATCGCGCGGATCACGAGCACAGAACAGCCGGACCGCCCCCACCGATGGAGGAGACATATGGAAGCCCTGCTGGAAACAGCTGCAAGTCAAACCGCCGCGACGGTCGCGCCGCCACCCCCGCTATTCAATTTCGCCGCGTACCTGTTTCGGCTGAATGAGACGCGCGCCGGCAAGATCGCCTATATCGACGACGCCGGCACCACCACTTACGGCGAACTCGAAGAACGCGCGCGGCGCTTCGCGACCGCACTGCGCACACTCGGCGTGCATCCCGAGGAGCGCGTGCTGCTCGTGATGCTCGATACCGTCGCGCTGCCGATCGCTTTTCTCGGCGCACTGTATGCGGGCGTCGTGCCGGTGGTCGCGAACACGCTGCTCACCGCCGCCGACTATGTGTACATGCTCACCCATAGCCATGCGCGTGCCGTGATCGCTTCGGGTCCGTTACTGCCGAGCGTCACGCAGGCGCTGGATACGGCCGAACATGACGGTTGCCAGTTGATCGTGTCACAGCCCGTGTCACAGCCCGTGTCACAACCCGCCTCACAGCCGCTCGACGGCGAGCCGCTGCCCGCACTCCGGCTCGAAGCGCTGATCGACGCCGCCACGCCCGCCGTCAAAGGCTGCGCGAGCGGTTGCGACGACATCGCGTTCTGGCTGTATTCGTCGGGCTCGACCGGCAAGCCGAAAGGCACGGTCCACACGCATGCGAATCTGTACTGGACCGGCGAGCTGTACGCGAAGGCGGTGTTGGGGATCGTCGAAAGCGACGTAGTGTTTTCGGCAGCCAAGCTGTTCTTTGCGTACGGTCTCGGCAATGCGCTGACGTTCCCGCTTTCGGTCGGCGCCACCGCCGTGCTGATGGCGGAGCGCCCTACCGCCGACGCGATTTTCGCGCGCCTCGTCCAGCATCGCCCCACCATTTTCTACGGCGTGCCCACGCTGTACGCGAGCATGCTGGTGTCGCCCAACCTGCCCGCGCGCGACGCTGTCGCGATGCGTGTCTGCGCGTCGGCGGGCGAAGCATTGCCGCGTGAAATCGGCGAGCGCTTCACCGCGCACTTCGGCGCCGAAATTCTCGACGGCATCGGCTCGACCGAAATGCTGCATATCTTCCTGTCGAATCGCTCGGGCGCGGTCGAATACGGCACGACCGGCCGCCCCGTGCCGGGCTACGAAGTGGAACTGCGCGACGAAGCCGGTCATCCGGTGCCGGATGGCGAAATCGGCGACCTGTATATCAAGGGGCCGAGTGCGGCGCTGATGTACTGGGGCAATCGCGAGAAGTCGCGCGCGACGTTCCTCGGCGAATGGATTCGCAGCGGCGACAAGTATCGCCGGCTGCCGAACGGCTGCTATGTCTATGCGGGCCGCAGCGACGACATGCTGAAAGTCAGCGGCCAGTATGTGTCGCCGGTCGAAGTGGAGATGGTGCTGGTGCAACACGACGCGGTGCTCGAAGCGGCGGTGGTCGGCGTCGATCACGGCGGCCTGGTGAAGACTCGCGCGTTCGTCGTCTTGAAGCGCGACTTCGCGCCGTCTGAGATACTCGCGGATGAGTTGAAGGCCTTCGTCAAGGAACGGCTCGCGCCGCATAAGTATCCGCGCGATATCGTGTTCGTCGACGATTTGCCGAAAACCGCCACCGGCAAGATTCAACGCTTCAAACTGCGCGAACAGTCATAAGGTGATCCATGCAGAACCCCGCCCTCGCCGCCGCTGCCGCCACCACGGCCAGCGGCTTCGCTGAACTGCCCGCTACGGCATCGCACGGGCCGTTGCGCATCGAATATCGCTGGCTCAACGAAACGGCGTCCGACGCGCCGCTCGCCGTATTCCTGCACGAAGGGCTCGGCTCGATCGCGATGTGGCGCGACTGGCCGCAAGCGTTGTGCGAGCGGCTCGGCATGCGTGGCCTCGTGTATTCGCGGCCCGGCTACGGACTGTCGACGCCGCGTGAGCACGGCGTGAAATGGCCGGTCGATTTCATGACGGCCCAGGCGCGCGACATTCTCCCCGCTTTGCTCGATGCACTCGAGATCGACATGCGGGAACGCCAGCGCATGTGGGTGATCGGCCATAGCGACGGCGGCTCGATCGCGCTGCTGTACGCGGCACTGTATCCGGACGCGCTGGCGGGCGCTGTGGTCATTGCACCGCATGTGTTCGTCGAAGACATCTCGGTGGAGAGCATCGCCCAGACGAAGCAGCTCTACGAAACCACGGATCTGCGCAGCAAGCTCAGCCGCTATCACGCCGACGTCGATTCCGCGTTCTATGGCTGGAACGACATCTGGCTGAATCCGGCGTTCAGGCAGTGGACCATTAGCGCGGAACTGGCGTCCATCCGCCAGCCGCTGGTCGCGATACAAGGCCATGACGACAACTACGGCACGATGGCGCAGATTGATACGATCGCCGCCCGCGTGCCGCATGCGAAGCTCGTCAAGCTCGATGCCTGCGGACATTCGCCGCATCGCGATGCACCGGATAAGTTGAACGATGCGATTGCGGCGTTTGTTTCGGCGCAGCGTTAGTCCCTCACCCTTTCTTCACAAAAATTACACAGGTCAGCGATTATGCTGCCACATCGCTGACCTCGGCACACCGATGCCCTGGCGCCCCTGCCCCGTGCCGGAGACATTGTCATGTCCGTTGAGTCGAAGCCCAGTCCTGCTTTGCCGCGCAAACGTTTGACAAGCGCATTGATCGCCGCGTCGCTGTGCACATCGCTCGGCGCATGCGGCAACGACGACAACGCAGCGGACACCAGCACGCTCAGCTCCACCCATAGTCCTGCCGACCACGGCAACACGCTCGCGGTTCTGCCAGCGAATCCGTCGTTGGCCACGCCCGCGCCGGCCGCGCTCACGGTTCAAACGCCCGCGCTGCCCGCCTCGGGCGCCGACGCAACGCTGTCCGCCGCCGCGCCGGCGCCGCTCGCCACCCCCGTCATCCACACCGTGGATTGAGTTCCGCGCCGCACACGACGCGCGGCTCGTGTGCGCGCGCCATGTGCATCGTTCGTCAACTGAAGATCGAAAGCCAAAACCATGACTTCAAGAAATCGCCGTGATTTTCTGCGCTCCGCCGCGCAAGCCGCCGGTTCCGCCACCGCGTTGAGCATGTTGCCGCTGGGCATTCGCAACGCGCTCGCCATTCCGGCGAACAACCGCACCGGTTCGATCCGCGACGTCGAACACATCGTCGTGCTGATGCAGGAGAACCGCTCGTTCGACCACTACTTCGGCACGCTCAAAGGCGTCCGCGGTTTTGGCGACACCCGCGCGATCAATCTGCCGAACGGCAAGCCGGTGTGGTATCAACCGCTCGCGGCGGATGCCGGCTACGTGCTGCCGTTCCGCCCGAGCGCACCCAACCTGGGCCTGCAATTCCTGCAGGATCTCGCGCACGACTGGGGCAGCACGCACGCGGCATGGCACGGCGGCCGCAACGATCAATGGGTGCCGGCCAAGAGCGCGACGACGATGGCCTACCTGATGCGTGACGACATTCCGTTTCACTATCAGCTCGCCGACGCGTTCACGATCTGCGACGCGTACCACTGCTCGCTGATGGGCCCGACGGACCCGAACCGCTACTACATGTGGAGCGGCTGGGTCGGCAACGACGGCAGCGGCGGCGGCCCGGTGATCGACAACTCCGAACTCGGCTACGGCTGGTCCACCTATCCTGAAGTGCTGCAGAACGCGGGCATCTCGTGGAAGATCTATCAGGACGTCGGCACCGGTCTCGACGCGAACGGCTCGTGGGGCTGGACGCAGAACCCGTACATCGGCAACTACGGCGACAACTCGCTGCTCTACTTCAACCAGTACCGTAATGCGCAGCCTGGCAACCCGCTGTACGACAACGCGCGCACGGGCACCAACGCGGCCAAAGGCGACGGCTACTTCGACATTCTGAAGCGCGACGTGCAGAACAACACGCTGCCGCAAGTTTCATGGATCGTCGCGCCCGAAGCGTATTCCGAACATCCGAACTGGCCGTCGAACTACGGCGCGTGGTACATCGATCAGGTCTTGCAGATTCTCACGTCGAATCCCGAGGTGTGGAGCAAGACGGTGCTGCTGATCAATTACGACGAGAACGACGGCTTCTTCGATCACATCGCGCCGCCGTTCGCGCCGTCGTCGAATGCCAGCGGTCTGTCCACCGTCGACACCAGCAACGAAATCTATCCGGGCGATTCGAAAACGGCCGCGGCCCCGTACGGGCTCGGTCCGCGTGTGCCGATGCTGGTGGTCTCGCCGTGGTCGAAAGGCGGCTATGTGTGCTCGGAACTGTTCGACCATACGTCGGTGATCCGCTTCATCGAAAAGCGTTTCGGCCAGCGGCACAACCTCGGCGAATCGAACATCACGCCGTGGCGTCGCGCGGTCTGCGGCGATCTGATGTCGGCGTTCAACTTCAGCAGTCCGAACGACACGTTGCCGACGCTGCCGGGCACGAGCGCGTACGTGCCCGCCGATCAGAACCGTCATCCGGATTACGTGCCGCTGCCGCCGGCCGTGCAGGCGGTGCCGAAGCAGGAGCCCGGCGTGCGCCCCGCGCGCGCGTTGCCGTACGAACTGTTCGTACGCGTGCACGGCGAAGGGTCGGCCAACCAGCTGACGATGCGCTTCGTCAACACGGGCCGCACCGGCGCGGTGTTCCTCGTCTATGCGGCGAACAGTCCCGACGCGCCGCGCACCTATACGGTCGAAGCCGGCAAGCGGTTGCAGGATCAGTTGCCGTTGAATGCGGACGGCACCTACGATTTCACCGTGTACGGCCCGAACGGGTTTCTGCGTCGCTTCGCGGGCAAGCCGGTCGCCCGCAACTGGTGGCACGGCTCGGACGTCGCGCGGCCTGACATCGCCGAGGGCTACGACGTATCGAACGGCAATCTGCAACTGCGGCTGGAAAACGTGGGCAGCGCGCGTTGCCAGTTCACGATCGTCAACGCGTACGACGCGAACAACGTGATCCGCCTTTCGGTGCGCGGCGGCGATACCGAACAGCTCTACCTCGATCTGCGCAACGCATATGGCTGGTACGACCTGGCGATCACGGTCGATACCGACGCATCGTTCGTGCGGCGCTTCGCCGGACACGTGGAGACCGGCAAGAGCAGCATGAGCGATCCGGCCTTGGGTCGTTGAGCTTCTGTCGCACGTCGGGGCAGAATAGTGGCGCTGCGCGATGTCAAGGCGGTTCGCGCAGCGCCTGCCTGTTGTTGGAAGCCGTTCGTTACGCAGCGCTCGCCGTGCACGATCCTTGTCGTCAAGACGCGTTGCGCGCGCCGCTTATGACTCGAAGTCGAGGCCGCCGATCAACGCCACGGGTTCGCCCTGCGTATGCGATAGAAAATCCAGTTCGCGCGCGTGGGTCCACGCGGTCAGCTTGCGCGGCAGCGCGGCGAGATAGTTGGCGAAACGTGTCTGCCCTTGCGCGCCCATCAGCCTTTCGATCTCATCGCCGTCCCAGGTCAGATACAGATTCAACGGATGCGCGTAGTGGCCCAGCTCCGCGAGCGGCGCTGCATGAATCCGCACGCGGGTGGGATGCCCAGGGCCGCCGTACGACAGCACTTCGGTATGCACGGTGGTGGCGAAACAGGCGGCAAGCGCCTTGGCAATACGCGGCGCAAACTGTTCATCGAAACGGGCGGCACTCTCCGGACGCATCTATGTCTCCGACGTTATGCGCAATCATCGGAGCATCGTAGCATGCGTCCGGGCCGCGTCACGCAACCTTCAGCACCACCCTGAAACGAGCTGCGCCACTCATCATCCGGTCATACGCTTCGGCCGCACGCTCGAGCGGAAACTCCTCAATCATCGGCTTGACGCCGGAGAGTGCGCTGAACGCAAGCGTATCCTGAGAGTCAGCGGAAGTTCCTGACGGCCAACCCTGAATCGAATTGCGTCCCATGATGAACTGGGCGATTGGAACTTCAACGGGCTCTTCTGATAACCCGACCATGATCATCTTCCCGTTTAACCCCAACCCGCCAACTGCCGCGCTCATGGCCTTGCCACTCGTGACCGTCGCGAGTATTACCTTCGCACCGCCCAGCCTGGTCAGTTCCTCCGGGATACTCTGTGTTGTGCTGTCGATGTAGTGGTGAGCCCCGAGTTCTTTCGCCAGTGATGCCTTGTCTTGTCCGCGGGCGATCGCAACGGTATTGAAGCCCATCTTCCGGGCGAACTGCACGCCCAGGTGTCCGAGGCCGCCGATACCAAGAACCGCAACCACGTCGCCTGCGCGGGCGCCACTATTCCTCAACGCGTTGAATGTCGTAATTCCAGCGCACAGTAACGGTGCTGCATCCGCATCAGACAGGTCATCCGGGATGCTGGCCAGCGCTTCTACCGGGGCAACGATGAACTCTGCATAACCACCGTCGTAGCTGATGCCTGGCACCTGCGCTTTTTCACAAAGAACAAAATCGCCCTGGCGGCAACGCGCGCACCGGCCGCAATGACCTCCATGCCAACCGACGCCAACCCGCCGCCCGGCGCTCCATCCCTCCACGCCAGTTCCGACGGCATCGATAATGCCGGCTATTTCATGGCCCGGAACCCGCGGATATTGCAGACCCGGCCAGAGCCCCTCTTTGGTCAACGAATCACTGTGGCAAATTCCACACGCCTGAACCTTGATGCGAACCTGACCCTCGCCCGGTTGAGGAACGTCCAGCTCGACGAGCTTCAATGGGCCTCCCGCTGCTTGCACTTGTACAGCCTTCATCCTGGACATGGACTTCACCTCGCTGGTCGCCGATGTGGTCGGCATTCCGGGGGCCGGCCTGGATTCACCGTCCCACCGCGTTAAATGAACGCGTTCGGAGAGTTTAGCGCAAGGCTTTCACTTTTTTCGCCGTCTGAAAAGCACGCCGAATCCAATCGCGACAAACAAGGCCACCATCAGACTGGCGCTCATGCCGATCGGGTTGCGGGAGTCACTCGGACTGGAAGCAGCAGAAGCGACAGCAGGCGCGGAAGCCTGCATCGCTACCGGCTGCGGGAGCGCTACGCCGGCGGCACTGCCTTGGCGAACGAGAGACGCCTCCGAGGTTGGGGAGGCCTGCAATGCGACAGAGGGAACTGCATCCGAAGGAGGCCCTACTGGAGCCATGTCAGTAGACGAGGCCATTGCCGGAGCCCGTGCAGGGGTAGCGACGGCTTTGACAGACTTGGCCATCGCCGCCCACCGGGCAAATACGCCGTCGATGCAGTGGACGTCGGTGCAGGCGCTGCGCGCTTGCCTCCACCGGGCGAGTTGTTCGGGCGAGAGCTTCCCGCTGCGCAGCAGAGCCTGCTGTTGCGCGAAGATATCGTCGTACTCATTGTTCAGGATGGCGTGGTCGCATATGACGCGCTCAGCCAGTTGTCGTGTGGTTGCACATTGAATATCGCTCGCCCATGCTCCGGTTGAGCCAAAAGCTACTACTGACAGCAGCAAGACCCAATGTCGACCTGGATGCATCGGTCCTCCTTGAATGTGATTGCCGTGATTAACCGCGCTCGCTTGTGAGCGAACTCCAAAATTGTGCCTGTCGTACTCGAGGGACACCTGGCGGCTACGCCGCATCAGGCGTGCCAGTGCAATCGCGAGAAAGGTCTGGCTTAACCACCACGATTGAAAACAGGGGCCGCCCGGTTCAACCAGGCAACCAATATGAGGGGCAACGTGATGGCGGTCATGCAGCCAGGCGGTGTTCGTAATAGGGGCGGTCCCTGTCGTCAAGTATTCCGTACAACGCCGCCAGGTCGCCCGAATCGGGATTCAACCACGCGTCAATGTTTTCAGGCTTGATCGGAATGATGCAACGGTCATGGCCAGCGGCAGCAACCTCGGGTGGTGGCTCATCGGTTATTGCCGCAAATGACAGCAGGTCAGACTCACCCGGCGCGGACCAGCGTGACCACAGGCAAGCTACCAGCATGTCGTGGGGCGGATTCGGGTTGAACTCGAGGACCACATTCTCGTCCTTCACGCCTGGTGCAAGGTCGCGGCCTTCCATCTTCGCTCTGCTGACATTCTCATAGAAGGTGCTGACAACAAGAATGCCGTGTGAATAGCCGAATAGCGGCTGCCAAAAGCCCTGCAAGTTGTCACGTCTGGCGTTGTAGGTCCCCGGATATTTCACGTCGTACGACGCTGGTTTGCCAGCAATGCGGCATTGGTATCGCATTGGCCTAACGACCCGTTTTCCGTTTTCCATCACCATGACTGGCGCGTAGTGCCCCGGGAAAATGCGCGAATCGCGTGCATCAGGAACGGCACGCTGGATGTCTTCAAGCTTGCCAAGGGTCCAGGCGATTTTATCCGTCGCGATTCGCTGACTTTCGGCGGCTGCCCTGGTGACCTTCGCCTGAAGCGTGCGTTGCGCGTCTGCCAGCCTCTTACGTTGCTTGAACAGGTCTTGCTCCAGCTTCGAAGCCTGCTCCCGGTTGAACTTGTCGATGGAGGCTTTGATTTCGCGCTCGGCGTCAGTTTGCGGTTCGGCGAACGCGTCCTCCATTGCTTTCGGCACTTTCGCCTTGCTGGCGCCTTCGGCGCGCTCGAAGAACAACCGCGCGAATTCGCTGATGTCCATGATGGCGCCGAAGGTGCGCACGAATCTTCGGTAGTCAGCCAGAATTTGAGCCGAGTAGCACATGAATGCCTCCGTTTCGTCTTCCCATGATACGCATCCTCTGGAACGACGCGAGCGCGATGACCATGCGGAATCGACGGATGTCCGCGTGAACTTTGGGCAGCTTCATGCTGCCAAACAACATAGGGCGACTCGGACAATTGGCTATGGCAAGCGTACTGCTGGTAGACGATGATGTGGAGGCGTTGGCCGCGTGGGGCGCCAGTTGCGCCGCCGACGGCTTTGAAGTCAGAAGTGCGACCGACGGCCGGTCAGCATTGGCAATGTTCATTGAAGCCCCTGTCGATATAGTGGTCGCGGATTGGCGCATGCCACTCATGTCAGGGAGCGAACTCTGTCACCGTTTGCGCACTCTCCCTGGGTTGGCCGACGTTGTCTTTATTCTGGTTTCCGGCGAACCCAGTCCCCCTGCCTTCGTCAGCTATGACGGCTTCCTTCGTAAGCCAGTAGAGGGGCCATTTTTACTGACTACAATGCGGCGGCTGCTGGCAGAGCATGTAACCCATCGAGAGCAACAGCGCGGCAAGACAACATAGTCGATAAGCCGCCTCTTTGCGCACACACGGAGAACCCGAACGTACTTGCTGCCAGAAGGAAACGGCTACCGCATGCACAATGCCGAGTCAGCAAAAATTTCTGCTTGCAGTAATCAAGCCGCCAAGCAGATGGGACATGTCGACAAGTCGCTGTGCGACCAGGTGTCGAACCTCTCCTTCGCATTGCCACGTGCCATACACCGCGAGTAGCGATGCGCCCAAGGCTTCCTTGCGCTGTCGTTCAAACAAGGACGGCCAGATAATCACGTTGACGTTGCCAGTTTCATCCTCAAGCGTTAAAAAAAGCACACCCTTGGCCGTTCCCGGGCGCTGCCGCACCGTCACCAGTCCACAACCGCGGGCAAGGCGCCCGTCACGATAGGTGCGCAACGTTGATGCTGGCATTAACCGGTTTGCGAGCAGTTCCGGCCGCAGCAGCTCAAGCGGATGCCGGCCTAGCGTCAGGCCAACAGAACGGTAGTCAGCGACGATCTCGTGCGCCTGCGACGGTGCGCCCAGCTCAGGCGTCTCATCCTGAACCGCGGCGACGGCGAGCATGTCCTTATCAGGTACCGCAGCGACCGACTGCCAAAGCGCCTCGCGCCGGTTTCCCGCGAGCGACGCCAACGCGTTGGCGCCGGCTAGAACATGAAGGTCTTTCCGGTCCAGCTGCGCCCGGCGAGCAAGGTCGCTGACGCTCCCGAAAGTCCGAACTGCCCGCGCATTTTCAATCCGCTCCGCAGCGCCATCTTTCATGCCGCGAAGCAGCGACAGACCGAGACGAACAGCGGGTCGAGCCGCGCCGGCGTAGTGCTCAAGTGATGAGTCCCATCCGCTGATGGCCACATCGACTGGTAGCACTTTCACACCATGTCTCTGTGCATCCTGCACCAGTTGCGATGGTGAATAAAAACCCATCGGCTGGCTGTTGAGCATGGCAGCCAGGAAGGCCTCGGGTTCATGACACTTCAACCAGCTGCTGGCATACACGAGCAAGGCGAAACTGGCAGCATGACTTTCGGGAAAGCCGTATTCACCAAAGCCTTTGATCTGTTCAAAAATACCTTCGGCGAAGGCCTGGTCGTAGCCGCGTTCCTGCAAGCCATTTACGATGCGGTCATAGTATTTCTCAAGACCACCTTTGCGCTTCCAGGCCGCCATCGCTCTCCTCAACGCATCGGCCTCGCCCGGAGTAAACCCTGCCGCCGCAATCGCAATCTGCATCACTTGTTCCTGAAAAATCGGCACGCCAAGGGTTCGCCCAAGAGCTGTCTTCAGTGCGTCACCTGGATACGTCACGGGCTCAAATCCTTGCCGGCGCTGCAGGTAGGGATGAACAGCACCGCCCTGAATTGGCCCTGGCCGCACGATGGCGACTTCGATGACGAGGTCATAAAATGTGCGCGGCTGCATCCGCGGCAGCATGCTCATTTGCGCCCGGGATTCAATCTGGAAGACGCCGACGGTATCCGCCGCCGAAATCATTGTGTATGTCGCCGGATCTTCTGCGGGGATGTCTTGCATTTCGAAACGTCCGCCACGCTGCTCCGACACCAGGTCGAGCGTACGACGGATGGCGGAGAGCATGCCGAGTGCGAGGACATCTATCTTCAGCAATCCCAATGACTCAAGGTCATCTTTGTCCCACTCGATAACGGAACGGTCTGCCATCGCAGCGTTCTCCACTGGGACGAGCCTCGTGAGCTTGCCGCGACTGATGACAAAGCCGCCCGAGTGTTGCGAAAGGTGCCGAGGGAAACCGAGCAGTTGGGACGCAAGTCTTGCCCACGCCTGAATAAGTGGTTTCTCCGGGTCAAGTCCTGACTCCGCAAAGCGTTTGAGCAGGTCCTGGCTGGTATCAAACCAGTGGTGTGACCTGGCGACCGCATCCACAATCTGCGGGTCGACGCCAAGCGCCTTGCCAGTTTCACGCAACGCACCTCGCGGCCGATACGTAGAGACTGCCGCGGCAATCGCCGCCCGGTCGCGGCCGTACTTGCGATAGATGTATTGAATGACTTCTTCACGCCGCTGATGCTCGAAGTCGACGTCGATATCGGGTGGCTCGCCGCGCTCCTTCGAGATAAATCGCTCGAACAGCATGTTGCCTCGAGCCGGGTCCACCTCCGTCACCCCAAGGCAGTAACAGACAGCGGAGTTAGCGGCGGAGCCACGCCCCTGACACAGGATGTGCTGGCTGCGCGCGAAGCGCACGATGTCATAGACCGTCAGAAAGTACGGCTCGTACTGCAGGTCAGCTATCAGTTCGAGTTCGTGTTCAATCTGCTCCTGAACATTGTGCGGGATGCCCGAAGGAAATCGCCGTTGCGCTCCGATGTAGGTCTCCTGCCGGAGGTAAGCGGCCGGGGTAAAGCCCGCAGGCACCAGTTCGTCGGGATACTCGTAGCGGAGTTCATCGAGCGAAAATGTGCAGCGTCTCGCAATGTCGATGGTCGCGGCAAGCGCATCATCAGGGTAGAGATTCGCAAGCCGCAACCTGGAGCGCAAGTGCTGCTCTGCGTTAGGCGCGAGGTCGTAACCGCACTCGTGGACAGGCCTCCCTGCCCGGATGGCGGTCATGGTGTCCTGCAGCGGCTTGCGCGAACGCACATGCATGACGACGTTGCCCAGTGCAACGACAGGCACATCCTGATTGCGAGCGACGAATTCGACTGAGCCGCGATGAATGTCATCCATCGCGCGCTGATGCAGTACCAGACCGACCCACGCCCGGCGGGTGAAGGTATCGTCGAGCCACTCGAGCTGTGCGTGAAGCGCCGCCTCCTGCGCTGGGAAGTCGGGGAGGAGAATGGCGAGGCAGTCTGGCATCCCGAGCAGGTGGCGATACGCTTTCTCCGGCCGGGACAGGTCTTGAGGCGTGAGCCGGTATTCACCCTTCGG
This sequence comes from Paraburkholderia ultramafica, assembly GCF_902859915.1. Lineage (GTDB taxonomy): Bacteria > Pseudomonadota > Gammaproteobacteria > Burkholderiales > Burkholderiaceae > Paraburkholderia > Paraburkholderia ultramafica. Next base: position 45,446 of record NZ_CADIKK010000007.1, on the reverse strand, counting down.
AGCGCGCGTGCGCGCCAGGCTGATGAGCTCAGACAGGTTGCCGTATCCCTCGCGGTTCTTCGCGAGCAGGATAAGTCCAAACGCTGGGGAGCCGTCGGCGTTCACCAGCCTGAAGTACGAGCCGACGATGAACGGCAGCTGCGCCGCCTTCGCGGCGACATGCGCGCGGACCACGCCGGCAAGTGAACACTCATCGGTTATCGCAAGCGCCGAGTAGCCCAGTTGAGCGGCGCGCTCAGCCAGCTCTTCCGCATGGGAGGCGCCGTGCAGAAAAGTGAAATTTGAAAAGCAGAATAGCTCCGCGTAGTCCGGCAGCGTGGAAAAGGTAGAGTCCATGGCGCGTCATCCGAACAGACCGTGGAGGAACCATCTCTGGTCTGCTTCCGCGTCCCGGCTGCTGACGCGCTCGCGATATATCCAGAAGCAGCTCTGGTCTTCACCCTGTGCGACGAAATAGTCGCGCGTCACCAGCTCGCCGTCGAACCAGCCGGCCTCGATGCGTTCGCCGGGCGACACCATCCGCAATGGCGAGCCGTAGAACGGCCGGTGTTTGCGCATCAGAAGCCGCACCGGCTTCTCCAGTAGCCATGTCGGTCGCGGCAATCCCTCTGGCAGCACTATGCTTTTCGATGCGCTCGCAACCGGCACCCATCGATTGGCAATCTCAGGACGATAGTCGGCGGTTGGCGCGGGTCTGAGTACGTTTTCTTCACCGAGTCGCGCGACCAGCAACTCGATAAGACGAGCATGGTCCTCGGGCGTCCCACCGGGCTGCGGAAACAGGGAGTCCGAAGCGGGTGTCGCCGGCTGGACGTTTGACGCATCAAGCCGCAGAGCGATGACGGGCGCACTCAGCGCTATCCGCCCAAGACGCTCCTTGATGAGCCGTACCAGATGCTCCTCGCGCCATGTCGGCTCGCCCAGCGCGATTTCGACTGGCGTCGGCTCGATGGCCTGCCTTCCGCGCTCGTGCTCCAGCAAAAGGGTCGCGCCCGTCAGCGCCAGTTGCTTCGCGCACAGCCAGCCACATAGCTGGACGATGAGACGGTGCGCACCGAAGAGCGCCGCCTCTGCATGTTCGATGCGCTCCGGCATTTCGACGCGGGCAGAAAAAGTCGGCGGCGGCTCGAGCCAGTCGAAAAGCTCTGGCGACGTGCCGAATGCGCGGTCGAGGGAATCGAGCAGATGCTCACCACATCGACGCTGCAAACCGGCGCGAGGGAGCCTCCGGATGTCGGCAATCGTTTCGCAGCCAAGTCCCGTGAACCAGTCTGCAAACTGCCGCACTTCCGGTACGGATAGCAGGGGCAACGCAGATAGCTGTCGTTCGAGCGAATCGAGCTTGAGTACGCGCCGGTTCCGGTTTCTCGCGAGCAGCCATGCGCCCTGGCCTGTGGGGGCGGCACTGATGCGTGCGGTGAGTCCAATCGCTTCGAGGATTGCTTTGGCCTGCCGGCAGATTGCAAGCAGTCCGCCAAAAAGACGCAGGCTGGCGCCAATGTCAGCAACCACGACGGCCTCATCAAGCACGGCGACCTCGGGCGAGAACTGCATGAGCGCCACAGCCACTTCGCGTTGTGCCGCGTATTCTCGCGAGGGGTCGCGCTCGTACATTTCAACCTCAGGCGCCAGTGTCAGCACACCGCCGCGCTTCATGCCGACCCGCACACCCGCAGACCTCGCCACGCCATCCGCTATCAGCACCTTGTCCCGGTCGAGGACCACGCTGCCATGCGCGGGCTCAGGCAACCACCCTGGCCGGAAGACCTCGAGCTGCAACCGGGGCAAGTGGACGGCGAGAAATACGCGCATGGTGCGAAAACAGGACGGGTGTTGGTTGAAGAGGAATGGACAGAGGTTCTGCGCGTGCCGGACCTCGTCGCTTGGCAATGTCGACGGTCAGACCCTCCCGTTCCGGCCGCAGCGCCAGCCGCAAAACGGCGGGAGATGCATCCTGTGCCGCAGCCAGCGGGCGGACCATAAAGAAAAGCGTCTCCGACGACTGCGCGGCCAGGTGCAGCCGTCGCAGTGAAGACGTCTGGACATACTGCGACCAGAACAGCAATGCGCCGCAGCTTCCGGCGCGCAGAATCTGTTCCGCCGACCACAAGGCATCCGCCGTCCTGGAGGCACGAATCTGCAACAGTTGTTCCGGAGACAGGCCGATGTACTCGAGGCCGAGCCCGTTTGGGACATGCGGCGGCTGGACCATCGCAACTGGCCGCTTGCCCAGCGCGCTGAGCGCGGGACGAAGCAGCCGCATCTCTCCCACGCCGGCCTGCTGGACCAGCAGGTCGATCAGCGCGCCGACGGGCCAGCCGCCGCCCGGCAGTTCAGCCGACAGCGCGGGATACCCGGTTTCCACGACCCGTCCTCGACTGTGCGCGAGTTGGGACGCCCGCCACAGGGACGGGTGTATTTCCTCAGCGCGAACGGCGGCGGTAGACATAGGCAGCTCAAAAAACCTGTATATTTATACAGTATCGTACACTCAATTTCGAGATAGTGAACTGACACTTTTATCGGAGGCGGCGCATGGATGCACGCGTTCGCAAGGTCGGGCATCCGATGCCCGAGATGGCAGCATTCGTTGCAAAACTGCGCTCAGCGTTCGGAGACGAAGCCATTGACGATGCGCTCAGGCGTGGAAAAGCTGGCGAGCCCGTCTTTTACGCGTGCGAAAATGGCCACGCTGTTGGGACAGCAAGTCCGACGAGCGGGAGCGCGTGGCGTGCCAACGCTGACATACGGGACCGGCAATATTGCCCCGGCTGTGACGGCAGCTGCGTCGGACAGGGCGTTAGTTGCAAGGAGTGGCTGAAACGAACAGCCGGCAAGGAGAATTCGTGACAAGAATTGGATTGGCGTTGATGGTGGCCACGCTCGCGCCAGGCGCGTTCGCATCGGGTGGCTACACGGAAGTCTGGAATCCGCCAGAGGCACGTGCGGCACGTGCGCCTGCGCCCCGGCACGTCAGAGCTACGCCGAAGCTCGCGAGTCATCGACATGTGATCCCGCATCCGGTGAAAGTTCACGCGCGGCGCGCGCCAACAGCTACGCCCAATCTCGTGGCGAGGCAACGTCACATTGAAGAAGCTGTTCCGGCGAGCGAGCCAGACCTGTCAGACATTCCACGAAAGATAACACCCGAAGGCAATGTGCTTCGCGTTACGGCTCGCGGAGCGACTGCAAAGGTTGCTCGCTGATGGAGTCGCAGTCCTACCAGGGCTACCGCGTTTGGGGACACGCCATCCTGCAGCAAGAGGACATTCTCCAACCTGAGCGCTACGCGGCAAGCGGCACCATCACGATGGGCGGCAAGCTAATTGAAGCACCGGGCATCCGGTTCGTATCGAGGGTCGGCGTGTGCTCGTGGTCATTGGTGTTCAGGTTTTTTTTCGGCGGGACGGCCCGCGTCCTGCGCGAGTTCCGCACGCAACGCCTTGCGGATCACCTTGCCGGTCGCCGTCAACGGCAGGCTGTCGACGAAGCGGATCTCGCGCGGATATTCGTGCGCGGCGAGGCGCGTTTTGACATGCTGCTGAATCTCGCGCACCAGCGCTTCGTCGCCGACGAAGCCGGGGTTCAGCACCACGAACGCCATCACGATTTCGGTGCGCTCGGCGTCCGGTGCGCCGATCACGGCCGCCATCGAGACCGCGGGATGACGCAGCAACGAATCTTCGATCGACGCCGGTCCGATCCGGTAACCGGCACTCGTGATCACGTCGTCGCCACGGCCGACGAAGCGGATAAAGCCCTCCGCGTCGCGCGTGCCGAGGTCGCCGGTCAGCAGAAACTTGCCGCGAAATTTTCCGCGCGTCGCCGGCTCGTTGCGCCAGTAGCCGAGGAACATTACCGGATCGGGCGCGGCCACCGCGATATCGCCGATTGCGCCCGGCGGCAGTTCGTTACCGTGCGCGTCGATGATCTCAACCTGATGCCCCGGCACCGCGCGGCCGATCGCGCCGAAGCGCGGCTCGAACAGCGCCGCGCACGACGACACCACGACGTTGCATTCGGTCTGTCCATAGAACTCGTTGATCGTCACACCCAGCGCTTTGCGGCCCCAACCGATCAGTTCCTCGCCGAGCGATTCGCCGCCGCTCGCCACCGAGCGCAACGCGAGGTTCCAGCGCTCGGGCCGCTCGACGCCGCGCATCATCTTCAGCGCGGTCGGCGGCAGGAACGTATGCGAGACCGCGTGCCGCGCCATCAGATCGAACGCGGCCTGCCCGTCGAATTTCGCAAAGCGGCGCGCGAGCACGGCGACGCCGTGATGCCACGACGGCAGCAGCACGTCGAACAGGCCGCCGATCCACGCCCAGTCCGCCGGCGTCCACATCAGCGTCGCGTGCGCGGGAAAGCCCTGCTGCGAGATCTCGACACCGGGCAGATGGCCGGGCAAGACGCGATGCCCGTGCAACGCGCCCTTCGGTTTGCCGGTCGTGCCCGACGTGTAGATGATGACTGCGGGATCGTCCGCGCTGGTGTCCACCGGCGTGAACTCGGCGGATGCGCGCTTGAGCGCCTCCCAGAAGGAACGCACGGGTGCTGGCGCGTCCCCGTGGTGCTGGTCGAGATCGACGCTGAAGACGTTGCGCAGCTCCGGCAACGCGGCGCGGATCTCGTCGATCTTCTGCACACCTGCGTGATCGGTGATCAGCGCGACGGCGCCGCTATCGCCGAGGCGATGTTCGATCGCGTCGATGCCGAATAGCGCGAACAGCGGCACGGCCACCATGCCCGCCTTGTAGGCGGCGAGATGCGCGATCGCCGTTTCGATCGATTGCGACAGGAAAATGCCGATGCGGTCGCCGCGTTGCGCGCCGCACGCCTGCAATGCGTTCGCGAAACGGTCGGACAGCGTCTTCAATTCGTCGAACGTGTAGCGCGTGGCGTGGCCGTCGGGGTCTTCGTAGATCAGCGCGAGACGGCCTGAACCGTCGGCCCATTTATCGCATACGTCGACGCCGATGTTGTAGCGCGCCGGAACGCGCCATCCGAAGTTCGCCGTCAGCGAGTCGTAGGTCTGGCCTTCGAGGTTCATTGTGTCTCCTTCGTGTCGCTGTCTGGTTTGCGCGGGGCTGCGTTGCGTCGGGTTGCACGTTGCGCCTGGTGGGCAATTTTCCGCGGGCTTTTCGCCTACGCTGCGGTCTGGTCCCGCAAACCGGTCGGCGGCTGATAGCGCGGGAACCCGTCGTATTCGATCGTACGCTCCGCTTCCGGCAACGGCCACGAATGACGCGCGTTAGGCACGCCGCCGTCGACGCGGATCACCGTGCCGTTGATGAACGCCGACGCCTCGGATAGCAGGAACACGGCCGCGCTGGCCAGTTCCGATTCGGTGCCGAAGCGTTGCAGCGGGACTTTGTGTTTCAACGTGCGCAGCAGCGCCTGGTAATCTTCGTTGTAGCTGTCCATGCCGGCCGACGCGATCCAGCCTGGCGCGACCGCGTTGACCCGCACGCCTGCGTGGCCCCACTCGCATGCCGCCGTTTCCGTGAAGTTCCATACGCCTGCCCGGGCCGCGCCCGAGTGGCCCATGCCTGGCATGCCGCCCCAGATGTCGGCGAGCATGTTCACGATCGTGCCGCCGTGATGCTGCATCCATTGGGTGTAGCACTCGCGGGACATCAGAAAGGTGCCGTGCAGGTTGTTGCGCACGACCGCGTCCCAGCCGTTCAACGAGATCTTCTCCAGCCTGGCCGGAAATTGGCCGCCGGCGCAATTGAAGAGGCCGTCGATGCGGCCCAGCTCCGTGATGATCGAGGCGATCGTTTCGCGGACCTGCTGTTCGTTGCGGATGTCGCACGAGTAGGTTCTGTGGCCACTGGCGGGGTGTTGGTGGTCCGCTGTCAACTCGGCTTCAACGGCTTTCAGTTTGTCTTCGCTGCGGCCGATCAGCGCCAGGATCGCCCCTAACGACGCGAGTTCGTGTGCCGTGCAACGGCCTAGTCCGCTGCCAGCGCCGGTGACAACGATCACCTGGCCGGTGAACAGGCCTTCCCGAAAGACAGAACGGTAGCCATTCGAGGAGGCTGTCGGTGGCGATGAGGTGTACTGCGAAGCTGTAGGCATCCGAGGTGTCTCCGTCACTTGCTGCTGCGCTGTGGTTTTTGAGTTTAGCTCAAGTGAACCGCCGGATTCGGCACATCTGCGCCCCCGTTTCAGGCCCAACTTACCGCTCACCTCAACGTTTCGCGACAACAAGTGTGCGATTACAGCTGAACGATTTCCCGATTCATGGCGTCCCGTCGATGGCGCATTTCACGGACTACTTCCGGTTCGCGATGTTCACGAAGACCGATCAGATCTGGATCGATACCGACATGTTGCTGCTGCGGGATTTCGACCTCGACGCACCGGGCGACCTGATCGGCAAGGAGACGTCCACCAGCATCTGTACGGCACTGCTGCCCTTACCCTGCCCGATTCTTCCGCTGCGCCCTGCTGCTGCGCCAACGAAGCACCAGCCCGACTAACGCCGCGAACGCGGCGGTCGCCGCATAGCCCGCGCGGCGAATCGCATCTTCGCTCGGCATACGTGAGATCAACAACGCAACCGCGACGAGTGCAAGCACTGCGAGCAGTCCGATGACCCATTTCATCTGATGTCTCCACCACCCCGGTTGCGAAGCAAAACGCCGCGCGATGCCAAAGCATAGCGACGCGCGGAGTGCAAAAGGAATCGTTGCCTTTCCCTATTCCGCACGAAACGCCTGACGGCTTGCGCGCAGCCGCACTGCACTGCACCGCGCCGCGCTGGGAGACATCCAGGCGCGATGCATTTAATACCTGCTCACGTTCACCACCGCAAATCAGGCCACCACGCCTCGCCCCGTTCCATGCGCCTGCTGCAAAACGAACTCGATAAAAGTCGCGGCAGCGCGCGTGTGATGCCGGTTCGGCATATAGAGCATGTACATGTGCGTGCCGAAGATGCTCAGGCGCCATTCATCGAGCGCAGTCACCACATCGCCGCGTTTCAGATCGTCCTGCACCACGTAGTCGGGCACCAGCCCCACGCCCAAACCGGCGAGCACCGCCTGGCGCAAAAACAGAAAGTTCTCGGAGATGATCGCCGGCTCCAGCAACACTTCGTGCCGCTCGTCACGCAGATAAGCGGCAACGCGCAACTGCCTGCCGACCACGGCCGCCGTAATGAGCGGCGCGGTGCGCAGATCGTCGAGCTGCGCGGGCATGCCATGCGTTGCGGCAAAAGCCGGCGACGCGCACGCGACGTAACTCACCGGCCCCATGTCGCGCGCGACCAGATTTTGCGGCGGCTCCGACATCACCCGCACCGCGATATCGACTTCATCGCGCATCAGGTCCTCGACACGGTTTTCGAACATCACATCCAGCACGATGCCGGGATATAGCCGCTTGAACGCGATCAGCCAGCCGGACATCACGAGCTGGCCGTAGCCGCTCGGCACACTGAGCCGCACGCGACCCTGCAAGCTTTGCCCGAGCGTCGTGACCGACTCGCGCGCGGCGAGCAGCGCGTTCTGGATCGTGCGGCCATGTTCGTAGAGCTGCAAACCGATTTCGGTCGGCTCGACCCGCCGCGTGGTGCGTCTGACCAGTTGCAGCCCGATCGAACGCTCCAGCTGGTTCAGGTGGTAGCTCACGTTCGCGCGGCTCATTTTCAGCCGGCGCGCGGCTTCGCTCAGGTTGCCGGCGTCCAGGATGTCCACCAGCAAGGTCAGGGAATTGACGTCCATGACAACGCCTTTGTCAAAATAACTTTGACAGTCTGTCAATCGTCCATGTGATTGTCAACAAACCTTGACCGATTCACAATCAGGACAATTCGCCAGACCCGGCATGCCCCGCCTGCCCCCATTACAGTCAGGAGACGACACCATGATCCTCAACCCTTCGGCCGACGTAGTCACGCGTGAATTGCGCGGCAAGGTGCTGCTGGTGACCATCGACCATGCGCCGGTGAACGCGCTGTCCGCCGACGTGCGGCGCGGCCTGCTCGCCGCGATCGAAGCCGCGGACGCCGACAAGGCCGTCGAAGCCGTGCTGATCGTCGGCGCGGGGCGCAACTTCATCGCCGGGGCGGATATTCGCGAGTTCGGCAAGGCGCCGGTGCCGCCGTCGCTGCCGGACGTGTGCAACCGCATCGAAGCTTGCACCAAGCCGGTCGTCGCCGCGATTCATGGCGCCGCGCTCGGCGGCGGTCTGGAAGTGGCGCTCGCGGCGCACTACCGGATCGCGGTCGACGGCGCGAAGCTCGGCTTGCCCGAAGTGCAACTCGGCCTGCTGCCGGGCGCGGGCGGCACGCAGCGTACACCACGTCTGATCGGCGCACCCGCCGCGCTCGATCTGATCCTCAGCGGCCGGCACGCCGGCGCGAAAGAAGCACTCGCGCTGGGTCTCATCGACCGGCTCGGCAGCAGCGGCGACATCCTCGCCGAAGGGCTCGCCTACGCGCACGAACTGCTGGCCGCGCACGCGCCGGTGCGCCGCACGCGCGACGCCGCGGCGCTCGGCGATCGCGCCGCGAGCCTCGCCGCCGTCGCGACGGCGCGCGCGGACACCGCGAAGAAGTCGCGCGGCCTGTTCTCGCCGCTGAAAATCGTCGAGGCGGTCGAGGCCGCGATCGAACAGCCTTTCGACGAAGGCCTGCGACTCGAACGCAAGCTGTTCCTGCAATGTATCGAGAGCCCGCAGCGCGCCGGCCTGATTCACGCATTCTTTGCCGAGCGTGAAGTGCTGAAGGCGCCTGAAACGCGCCACGCCAAGCCGCGCGCGCTCGACAAGATCGGCGTGGTGGGCGGCGGCACGATGGGCGCGGGCATCGCGGTCGCGGTGCTCGACGCGGGCCTGCCGGTGACGATGATCGAACGCGACGACGCGTCGCTCGCACGCGGCCGCGCGCACATCGAAAAAGTCTACGACGGCCTGATCGCCAAAGGCCGTCTGAGCGCGGAGAAGAAAGCCGACATCATGACGCGCTGGACCGGCAGCACGTCGTACGATGCGCTCGCCGATGCCGACCTCGTGATCGAGGCCGTGTTCGAAGACCTCGCGGTGAAGCAGGCCGTATTCGCCGAACTCGATCGCGTCTGCCAAGCGGGCGCCGTGCTCGCGACCAACACGTCGTATCTCGACATCGACGCGATCGCGGCCAGCATCTCGCGTCCCGCCGACGTGATCGGCCTGCACTTCTTCTCGCCCGCCAACATCATGAAGCTGCTGGAAGTGGTGGTGCCGAAGCAGGTCAGCGCCGATGTGGTGGCCACCGCGTTCGAGCTCGCGAAGAAGCTGCGCAAGACGCCGGTGCGCGCGGGCGTGTGCGACGGCTTCATCGGCAACCGCGTGCTCGCCGTGTATCGCAGCGCCGCGGACGCGATGATGGAAGACGGCGCGTCGCCGTATCAGATCGACGCTGCGGTGCGGGCCTTCGGCTTCCCGATGGGGCCGTTCCAGGTGGTCGACCTCGCGGGCGGCGACATCGGCTGGGCCACCCGCAAGCGGCGCGCGGCCACCCGCAATCCCGCCGCACGCTACGTGCAGATCGCCGACCGTCTGTGCGAGCGCGGCTGGTTCGGCCAGAAAACCGGCCGCGGCTTTTATCTGTACCCCGAAGGTTCGCGCAGCGGCTCGCCCGATCCGGAAGTCGAGGCGATCATCGACGCCGAGCGTGCCCGCGCCGGCATCACGCCGCGCAGCTTCACCGACGAAGAGATCGTACGCCGCTACATGGCCGCGATGATCAACGAAGGCGCCAACGTCGTGCACGAAGGCATCGCGCTGCGGCCGCTGGACGTCGACGTGACCTTCCTGTACGGCTATGGCTTTCCGCGTTACCGCGGCGGCCCGATGAAATACGCGGACATGGTCGGCCTGCCGAAGATTCTTGCCGACATCCGCGAGTTCGCCAAAGAAGATCCGCTGTTCTGGCAAGCGTCGCCGCTGCTGGTCGACCTCGTGGAACGCGGCGCCGATTTCGCGAGCCTGAACCAGACGGCCTGAGACGGCCTGTCATTCGACGCATGCCGGCCGGTGGCACACTAGTCGCGCCGGTCCGCTCACTATCTACGGAAGAACCCGCTATGGATCTGAACTTCACCCCTGAAGAGGAAGCTTTCCGCGCCGACGTGCAGGCCTTCCTGCGCGCCAGGCTCCCGCAACGCCTCTCCGATAAGGTGCATGGCGGGCGCCGCCTCACGCGCGACGACATGGCCGAGTGGCACGCGATTCTGCATGCGCAGGGCTGGCTCGCCAATCACTGGCCGAAAGAGTACGGCGGGCCAGGCTGGAACGCGGTGCAGAAGTTCATCTTCGAGAACGAATGCGCGTTGGCCGGCGCGCCGCGCGTGGTGCCGTTCGGCGTCAACATGCTCGGCCCGGTGCTGATCAGATATGGCAGCGAAGCGCAAAAGCACTATTGGCTGCCGCGCATTCTCGACGGCTCCGACTGGTGGTGCCAGGGCTATTCGGAGCCGGGCGCGGGCTCCGATCTCGCGTCGGTGAAAACCACCGCGGTACGCGGCTCGGATGCGCAAGGCGAGCACTACATCGTCAACGGCCAGAAGACGTGGACCACGCTCGGCCACTACGCGAACATGATCTTCTGCCTCGTGCGCACCGCCACCGATGTACGCAAGCAGGAAGGCATCAGCTTCCTGCTGATCGACATGGATACACCGGGTGTCGAAGTGCGCCCCATCATCACGCTCGACGGCGAGCACGAAGTCAACGAAGTGTTTTTCACCGACGTGCGCGTGCCGGTTGTGAATCTCGTGGGCGAAGAGAACAAGGGCTGGACCTACGCGAAATATCTGCTCACGTATGAGCGCACCAATATCGCGGGTGTCGGCTTCTCGGTGGCGGCGTTCAACCGGCTGCGCAAGATCGCCGCGAAACAGCTGCGCAATGGCAAGCCTTTGGCGGACGACCCGGCGTTCGCGGCGCGCATGGCGCGCGTCGAGATCGACCTGGAGAACATGAAGACCACCAATCTGCGTGTGATCGCGGCGGTGGCGGGCGGCGGCGTGCCCGGCGCCGAAAGTTCGATGCTGAAGATTCGCGGCACCGAGATTCGCCAGGAAATCTCGTCGCTCACGCGCCGCGCGATGGGCGCGTACGCCCAGCCGTTCGTCGGGGAAGCGCTGCACGATGGTTTCGGCGGCACGCCGGTCGGCCCCGACGAAGCCGCAAGCGCCGCTGCGCTTTACTTCAACAATCGCAAGCTGTCGATCTTCGGCGGTTCGAACGAAATCCAGAAGAACATCATTTCCAAAATGATCCTGGGACTGTAAGAGGCGCACGTCATGAATTTCCAGCACACCGAAGACCGCCGCATGCTGGCGGATACGCTCAACCGTTTTGTCAGCGAACAATACGGCTTCGAGACGCGCGACCGGATCGCACTCTCGGCGCACGGATTCAGCACTGAACTGTGGGGCCGTTTTGCGGAGCTCGGCATTATCGGCGCATTGTTCGATGAAGCGCACGGCGGGTTCGGAGGCGGCGGCTTCGATATCGCCGTCGTGTTCGAAAGCCTGGGCCGCGGCCTCGTGGTCGAGCCGTTCCTCGATACGCTGATCGTCGGCCGGGCCATCGCCCGAAGCGGCAACGACGCGCAGCAAGCCGTCCTCGGCGAATTGATCGACGGCTCGCGGATCGTTGCGCTCGCGCATGGCGAGCCGGACAGCCACTACGAGCTGGCCCGCGTGACGACGCGCGCGCAGCGCAGCGGCAACACGTGGCAACTGAACGGCGCGAAGGCCGTGGTTCAGCACGGCGAGCACGCGTCCCTCTTGCTGGTGTCGGCGCGCACGAGCGGCGCCGATCACGCGCAAGAAGGCATCACGCTCTTTCTCGTGCCTCGGGATGCAGCGGGCGTCAGCGTGCGCGGCTATCGCAAGATCGATGGCGGACGCGCGGCTGAAGTCACGTTCGACAATGTCACGCTCGGCGACGACGCTGTGCTCGGCGCAGCCGGAGAAGGCTTCGCAACCCTCGAATACGCGATCGGCTGCGGCGTGCTTGCGCTGTGCTCGGAAGCGGTCGGCGCGATGGATGTCGCGAAGGACCACACGCTTGAATATTTGCGCACGCGCAAGCAGTTCGGCGTGCCGATCGGCAGCTTCCAGGCGTTGCAGCATCGGATGGCCGATCTGCTGCTCGAAATCGAACAGGCGCGCTCCGCGGTGATCAATGCGGCCGCGGCGCTCGACGCTGAGCGCAAGGTGCGCGAGCGCGCGGTGTCGGCGGCGAAATACAGCATCGGCAGGATCGGTGCGCGGGTCGCGGAGGAATGTATTCAACTGCATGGCGGGATCGGCATGACGTGGGAGCTGCCGCTCGCTCACTATGCAAAGCGCCTCGTGATGATCGATCATCAGCTCGGCGACGAGGATCATCACCTGGAGAGGTTTGTGGCGCTCGGGGCCGCGTAAAGGCTGCATCGGAGACGCATGAGGGCTCGCGTGGTACGCGGGCCTTTTTGCCGTCACGGCGCCGGAAAAAAACCAACCCGGTATTCTGTTAGATTATTGCGCGGAGCCGGCGTCACGGACGCCGTCCTCCCGCATCCGGAACAAGCATCGCAGCCGCAGGAACGCGCAGGAGCCGAAGTCTGAACCGCCAGCGGAGGAAACATGGATTTCCTGAAGACGCTTCTCGAGCATCAGCCGTTGATGACGTTGTTCCTCACCATCGCCATCGGCTATTTCATCGGCGAAATCAACCTCAAAGGATTTTCGCTCGGCGTCGGCGCGGTGCTGTTCGTCGCGCTGGCCGCCGGCTGGTTCGCGCCGAAATCCGCACCCGCGCCGATGGTCGGCACGCTCGGCCTTTCGCTGTTCCTCTACACCGTCGGGGTTCAATACGGCACGCAGTTTTTCCTCGGACTGACCAGCGCCAGCGGCCGGCGCGCCAACCTGCTCGCGTTGATCGGCGTGCTGTGCGCGGGCGCGATGAGCGTCGCGATCCAGAAGATCTTGCAGCTCAATCCGGGCTACGCGCTCGGCCTCTTTGCCGGTGCGGGCACCAGCACCGCGGCGCTGCAGGCGGCCATCGCCACGCTCGGCAACGACGATGCGGCAGTCGGCTATTCGGTATCCTATCCATTCGGCGTGGCCGGTCCGATCCTGTTGCTCTACCTGGCTTTTCTGATCCGTCCGCAGAAGATTGCGACGGCCACGAACGCCGGCCTCGAAATGCTCGAAATCGCGCTGCGCAATTCGGAGTTCAGCGGCAAGACGCTCGCCGAAGCGCTCACCGCCCTGCCCGCCAACGTGCAGATCGTCGCCGTACGCAGTGCCCATCACAATGCACCGGCGTCGCCCGAACTCGTGCTGACGGAGAACGACGTCGTGCTCGCGGTCAGTCCAGATGGCGCGGCACTTGCCGAGACCCGCAAGCGTCTCGGCGAGGCGGCGCCCGGACGTGTGCTGCGCGATCGGCGCGATCTCGACTATCTGCGCGTGTTCGCGTCGCGGGCGAACGTGGTGGGCCGTCAGCTAGGCGAGCTCGCGCTGCCGGACGGGTCGATCGTCGCGCACGTGCGGCGCGGCGACGCCGACATCATGCCTAACCCCGAACTCGTGCTCGAGTACGGCGATCGGGTCGGCCTGCTGACGCAGCGCGCGGCGTTTCCGGCGCTGCGCGCCTTCTTCGGCGATTCGATCAAGGGCACCGCCGAATTCAGCTATATCTCGGTCGGCCTCGGCATGGCGCTCGGCTTTCTGGTCGGCGCGATCCAGCTCCCGCTGCCGGGTATCGGCCAGCTCGCGCTCGGCTTGTGCGGTGTCCTGATCGTGGCGCTCGTGCTCGGCAAACTGCGCCGCATCGGCGGCATCCACTGGACCATACCGCTGCCCGCGAACCTCGTGATGCGCAATCTCGGACTGACGATTTTCCTCGCGCAGGTGGGCATGTCGTCGGGGCCGCGCTTCGCCGCGACAGTGTCGCAAACCGGCCTGCTGATGCTCGGCCTCGGCGCGCTCGTGGTACTCGCGCTGGTCGTGCCGATTCTGATTCTGGGGCTGCTCGTGTACCGGCTGCCGTTCGATGAAGTGGCGGGCATCGTCACCGGTGCGTGCGGCAATCCGGCGATCCTCGCGTTTGCCAACAAGCTCACGCCGACCGAGAAGCCCGACATCGGCTACGCGATGATCTTCCCGGCCATGACGATCGTGAAGATACTGTTTGTGGATATTCTTCCGGCGCTGTGGTGAGCGGTTAGTAAATGGGCAAGTGGGAAAAAGAAAAAGGCCTTACAAGCATTGCTTGTGGCAGTCTTGCCGAACAGGGACGTTGGCGACTCACTGCAAGCGACATATAGTGTTGGAGAACGCCGGGCAGGCTTGGGGAATTGATGGGAATCGCTCGAACGGGCGCTTCGACGAAGCCAGAAATATCTGCCTCCGATCGGTGCTGGATCCGGTGTCTCTCACGTGCAGACCCCGCGACAGGATCATCATGACCTTCGAAATGCGACGCGCACGCTATGTCGGGTATGGGTTCCTTGTTCCCGTTATCGCATTCGCGCATACGGGTCAAGGCGACATATCCGGTGGTTTGCTTGCAGGGTTCGAACATCCGATCTCCGGCCTGGATCATGTCGTCGCGATGGTTGCCGTCGGATTGTGGGGCGCGCAGTTGGGGCGTCCTGCGGTTTGGGTGCTGCCGGTGTATTTTCTCACTTACGCGATTCGGGGAGCGTGACGCATGCGTGCGCTGCGCCGACTGGTCCGACAAGCGGCTTGCGGTCTGATTGGGCTGACGTTTTTTGCGTCAGCCGAAGCACACGCCGTGTATCAAGGCGCGGGCGACTTTTACGCCGGGCTGTTGCATCCGCTGACGTCCCCCGAACATGTACTGCCCATGCTGGCGCTCGGCGCCTTGGCAGGGCAGAACGGCCTGAAGCGATGCGAGTTCGTGCTTTGGGCGTTTCCGGCAGCCATGGCGGCCGGCGCGTGCGCAGCCCTTTCCGTTCCAGATTTACACGGAATTCTCTTGTTCAACGTTGCCTCGGCGGTCGTGCTGGGGACCCTCTTGGCGGCTGCATTCAGGCTTCCGTCATGGCTGATTCTGATTTTAGCGGCCGTGTTTGGACTGACCCACGGATACGCAAACGGGTCAGTCATCATGGGTCAAATCCGCCCAGCCGTTTTCATAGCGGGCATGGCGTTCGCGAGCTTCATCCTGGTGGCCTACACGGTTGCCGCGACTTCTTTCTTGCTGCGGCTGCGGCCCACCTGGATCGCCATTGCTGTGCGCGTCGCGGGTAGCTGGGTCGCGGCAATCGGCCTTCTCATACTCAGTCTCAGCCAACGGGCTTTGCTACTGTCATGAGCGCTCGAGCGGTTATCTCCATGCCCGTCAATATCCTCTAGAGTGCGAGCACTGGCAGTCCGGTCGTTCGTTCATAAATCCACAATGTTGCGAAAACCGTGATGGCTGCCGATCCGCCGTATAGCGTAGCCAGGTGAAACCAACGACTTGAGCGATAGATATAGAGAATTGGCAATAGCAGCAAGACCAGCGAGATCTGCCCCATCTCCACACCAATATTGAAGCCGGCAAGGGCTGCCGCCAGACCGGATGTAGGGAGGGCCATGCCGGACAGCACGCTTGCAAAACCGAAGCCATGGATCAAGCCAAAAGCAAACCCGGCCAGCCAGCGGCGCATCCGCACCAGCGGAACAATATTGTTGAGAGCGGAAAGCAGAATCGTCACAGCAATAGCGACTTCCACCCACCTCGACGGCAACGCCACGACGTGCAGCGTGGCAAGAGACAGTGTAATTGCATGCGCCGCCGTGAACGCGGTGACGAGCTTCAACACATCGATCGCCACGGCGCGCGGAGAGTTGGCAGGGTGCCATTTATTCCCGTGCAACACGCAAGCTGCCGGCAACAGCAGCGACAGGAGGAATAGAGCGTGATCGACGCCGCGCCAGATGTGCCAGATGCCCTCCCCGACGAACTCGATGAAGGTGCGCCCGAACCCCTTCCCGCGTACGTCCAGGATCTCAGTCGGATGACCAGGTCCAAGAATGGCCGTGGTGGTCGCGCCGTTGCTCACGACGTGCACGAGGCCTTTGTGCAGTGTGTCCACGTCGGCAAATAAACGGTAATCGATGCCGAGCCGGGTCGGTCGAACTGGACAGTCCGCATTGAATTCCAGCACCGCGTATGCGCCGTCGCTGTGGTGGTCGATCAGCATGTCGCCTGGATGAATCACGCACGCTCGTCCGTCACCCGTAAGCTTGATCCGCGTGAAGGCATACGACTTGATGTCTGCTTCGCGGATGCGGACCTCGCCCCACGTCAGCATGCCGTCCCCGTCGGCATCGAGAATGAGCGGATTGTCCAGGTCACGAAGTGCGATATCCCATCGGCCCGCAATCGTTTTGTCGCTGACTGTAAGCGTCAAGTAACTGTCGCTGGGCTTGTGCGCATGCACCGCGGCGGCCCAGCACAACATGAGCAGAGCAAGCCACGCGGACGCTCGCCGTTTCATGCGGACGCGCCGCTGCGCGCCGGCTGTTTCGCGAAGCGGGCCCCAAAGACAAGGCTTGCCAGCCGCGCTTCGAGTCTCATCAAGGCCGGATCGCGCAATCGTGCGGTCTTTAGCCACATCATCGCGGGAGCAGCACGGGCAGGCTGTCGGGCGGCGACCGCCGCCTCCATCAAGATCCGGCAATCCGCTACCTCCTTTTGCACCTGCCAATCGGCCTCGGCCAGGCTGAGCGCTTTTTCCGGGTCGTTAAGGAGTTTCAGATTGAAAATGGCTTCCTCGCGCAGGTGCACGCGATCACCCCGCTCGGCCGACGCCGCGAACCGGCTTCCCAAGTCTTCGACATGACGCGCCAAATCCTCATTCAGCCCCGCCTGTTTCTCTGCGAGCGCCAGGCGAAGGAGCAGGTTGTCGTTGCGGATGTCGCCCGCTAACAGGGTGAGGACCTCCCTCGGCCGGTTCCGGTCGAGCAGAAAATCGGCCCAGGCTGCTTTAAGGTACGCGTCGCGCGGATTGATCGCCAGCGCACTGCGAAAGAACTGCTCGGCGGCTTCCTGCCTGCCCATCCAGACCGCCGTCTCGGCTTGACTTACCAGCAGCCAGTGGTAGAGCGAATCTGTCGGCGGTATCTGCGCGGCAAGACGTTGCATAAGGAGGTACGCCTGCTCCGGCATGCCGCTGACCGCCGCTACATTGGCGAGGCATATCCCTGCGATGACGGTATTCATCAATATGAGCCGGCCGCAACTCTGCCTGGCCTCCAGGTAGCGGCCTTGAACTTGCAGGATATTCGCACGGATCAGCCAGGCATCCACGTTGTCCGGCTGGACCCGAATCGCGTGGTCGAGATCGTCGAGTGCACTGGCAAAGAAATGATTGCTTTGCCGAACGCTGGCGCGCAACACCAATGCGCGCGGTGGCGGGTTTGGCTGCCGGAGCCACGGTTCGATTGCGGCCTCAGCCTGGCCCAGGTCGCGCGGGTCTTGATCGCGCCGAAAACGCTCCAGGTGGCGCTTCGCCAGTTCGGCCGCAAGGTCGAAGTTGTGGCTGCCAGCAGCCAGGGCTGCGTGCATGCTGGCGATGGTCGAATTCAGGGCGTCGTGCGCACGGGGCGGGAGCGTTTCCAGCACCTGTGAGTCCTGTTGCGGCCGCACGGGCGCGGCGTCCGCCAACGCAAACGCCAACCCAACGAAGAGACACGATCCGCACAGAACGCGTCGCAAGCTCGTATCCTTTCTAATGACCGGGTCCGGTCCGGACGATAGGTCCGTAGCACCGGCGGCCGATCTTCCTGGGCGCGATGCCGGCTGTTGCGTAAGGAGCGCCGCAAGGTTCAACCCCGCGCCGCACCATGATCCGATGTGAATCACTAAAGTCGTCGCGCTTGCTCGGTCATCAATTCATCGCACCGGGGATCGGCGTGGTCAGATAAGGAAAGGCACCGTCGAACACGCTGTCGTCGATTGCTGCGCCATCCGTCAGCGGAGCCGCACCGGCTGGAGCGTCGGACGGCGAGCAGCCGAAGATCGCAGGATTGTTGAATGTACACAGCACGCCGATCACCACCCTAAGTTCGGCCGTGACAACGTCGTCCCCGGGCCGCCGCCCGTTCGGAAAGCCCGCGTTGTCGCCGGCCAGGACACCCAGATTATTCTGACTGCCTTTGGGTGTGGGCGGAATGGACGTATTCAGACGCAACATTTCGGATGGCGTAACCGTTGCTAGCTGATTGACGCCCTGAAATCCTGTCAGGAACGTGAAAACCAGATCGAGACGCGGGAAGTTGGTAGGTGCTTTGACCCCGGGGAAAAGGCTTTCGATCAGCGCCGGAAGCGTCGGATTCGTCACATACTCCGCAAACTGCCCATCGTTCGTCGGCTTCGAATTGTTGAATCTGTCCTTGTCCTTCAAGCCGATCACGAGTTCGTTGACGAGTGGCATCCCGAGCCGGGAAACTTGCGTCCAGCCCCCCTTTGATTTTTCCGGCGTGTCCTTACCGCTACCTGGATTTAAAGCAAGCAGCCTCTCCTGGCGAATGCTCGACGTCGTCCAGCCACCGATGACCCGGTTGCCGCGCTCGCCAATCAGACAATGGGTCGGCACCTCGAGTGCGATCGAGGTGATGTTCTTGTCGGCCAGATCGTTCGGGTTACCGTTTGTGGGACCCAGAGGATTGAGGTTGAGCAAGTCGAACGTCTTGCCGAGCGCCACCGCAAACGACTCCTTTCGCTGGCCCACAAAAACGCGACCTGGAGCTCTGCACCCGGGAATGTTGATCGTGTAAACATATTGCCGCGCGTAGCTGGCATAACCACTTACGCTGCCAAACGTCTTGGTCCCGATAAAGTCCGTTGGTTTGGTAAACGTCGTAATACCGCCTGGGCCCGTGACCACTTCCTCAGAATCTTCGTGAAAGGCACCACGCGATACTTTAAGCGTGTACGTTTCATTGACGTTTAGCTTCGATGAATCGCCTGCTGAAACCAGACCCGCTTGCACGAGAGGAATTGCCACCTGCTTGCCGCCGACGTTCAGCGCGACATTGTTCACTGTATTGGTGAAGCGAAATTGAAACGTCAGGTGTGATCTACCATCGCCGACATTGTCGATGTGAATTTCGTACAACGCATCAGGGTCGAGTGCAAAGTAATTCGGGCCGCCGTAGGCGTCCTCCAAAGGCGAGTAGTTGGCGATCAGCGTCACATAGCCGCGTCGGTTCGGCTCGTAGCTGTTGAACATGTAGAAGTCGGTGCCATCCACCTTTGGCATCGTCGTAATCAGCGGCGCCTCACGATGGCTCGATGCGTAAGCACCGCTCACGACGGCGCACAACAGAATTGCTGCGGCGAGCAGCTGCATCGACGCGAAGTAGACCCGCCGATGTTTAAATTTCGAAGAAAACATGGCAGCTCCTCAAAGATACGACGCAGCAACACCAGCTCCCCGCAGCGGGGACACTGTCAATATAGGAAAGATTCACTGTGGCGATGTGGATTTCGCTTAGGTACAAACCCCGCACGCGCAATGGCGCGGAGTGTTTAGCGAACGGTATAAAGCTTAAGTAAAAGATCACTTATTGCAAGAGCATGTCATTCATATCTACGCATTGATTCCAAGGATAACGGGATAGTTCCGAGTGGCTCCGCCGATACCTGGCGCGCGTTGGCCCGCCCAACCTCATGCGTTGCCGGCTATTGCCATCATGCTGGCGCCATGAGAACCTCGCGGTGAGGTGCCGTCGGAGTGGTCATCACGCTCACCGCCGCCGCATGGAGTCTGACGCATGCCGTCAGGCCAAATCGTCGTGACAGAACCAGCGCCCGGAGTTAGCTTCAAATCCTCCGTCTGGAACACCGGCGGTCTCAACGATGCGCTGGACCTCAACTATGAATGAATGGCGGGTAGACATCTGGGACCGGGCGTTGATGGTTTGACGGGTCGATCGACCGCTTCACGCCCTGAGATGGTTAGTCAAGGTTTTTCAGAGGGAAGTTGGTTTCCAGCATGCCGGTCCGTAAGGAACAAGACAGGCCACTACCGTAGCCATTCACTGGCTGCCTCTACAGTCTTGTCGAGCTCGACTGAAGGGCAACGGTCTGAGCAACCTGGCACTGGTGAAAGCCACGAACGCGCCCAGACTACCGTTCCTGTCAGGCTCACACGGCACCAACTGGATTCTCGCGGGATGACGTCGCCTGTCCCGAGATGGAGTTATTTCGCTGCTAGCACTTCTGGGTTCGGCTCTGTCGCGGTAAGCGTATTGGCATAGCCAGATGCAACATGGTCAGGACTATTTATTTTACTAACGAGTAAAATTGCTCAGCAGGCGTCTGGTTGATGGCGCTGCTTTTCATTTGCCCTTTCACGATCATGTGCATAGTCTCGATGCCGCCGAGAATGATGCGGGCGCAACGAAAGTTCTTGGAGCCCATCATCGGCCTGGTGCGGCGTTTGATGGCCCGGTGGTCCTGCTCCACAATATTGTTCAGATACTTGTTCTGACGAATCTTGATCGGTTTCTCACGTTCAGCGTTGAGCGCCAGCAGCGCGGCCAGATTCGACCCACTTTTATCTATCGTCACGGTCTCCGGCTCGCCATTCTGGCCGATTGCCTTTTCGAAGTAGCGTCGGGCCGCCGTCTTGTCGCGATGGGCCCGCAGCAGGAAATCCACCGTGTTGCCTGCCTTGTCCACAGCACGGTACAGATACCGCCATTCACCCTTGACCCTGATATAGGTTTCGTCCATCCTCCAGCTCTTGCCGACTGCCCGTTTGCACCGCCGGAACGCTTTTTCCAAGGCAGGCAACAGCTTGAGCGCCCATCGGTGAACGGTTCAATGATCGACCGCAATCCCGCGCTCAAGCATCATTTGATAACTTCCATTGTGTGTCTCCGTGTCTGCTATGCCGCCTGGCGCATCAGCGAACCATCGCGCGTGATGAGCGTCGCTGACCCGCACGCCGCTCGGGAAGATGATGCTCGCGACCCGCGACAATCCCGAGCGGGTCGAGTTCATCGGATTCAGCCCCGCCCTCATCCGCGGCATGGCCTCGGCGCTATCCGCAGGCTTTGCAGGTATCGCCGGCGCCCTCTATGCGCTCGGCTTTCAAGTCGTCACGATGGATTCGCTCGCCCTGTCGCAAAGCACGGCTGGGCTGCTTCACGCATTCATCGGCGGCTATGCTTCATTCTTCGGTCCCGTGGTAGGGGCGGCGCTTATTACCGTGGCGTCGGTATCTCTTGCGTCGCTCACACACGCCTGGCCGCTGTACCTCGGTGTCTGCTTTGTCCTCGTTGTCATGTTCATGCGCAAAGGGCTCATTCATGCCCCGGACAGCCTGGCGCAGTATGCCAGGTCGTATTACGCAAAGCATGGCGCCCGGATGTTGGCCGCGCATGTCCTCCTGCTTTGCTCGAGCGGACTCCTGAGCGCCGCCGGCTTTGTGGCAATCATCGAGATGATCGGTGCGCTTTCCGAAAACATGGGCACGCCCGTGACGCTGTTCAAGGCATTCAGTCTTCAGATCGTCGCCGATCCACACTGTTCTGCGCATTGGATCGCGGCGGTCTTCATCCTCCTGTGTGGCTTCTCCGGAATGCGAGTTGCCCGGCGCAGGCCCTCCCTCCGGCCATAGCGCTCTCGAGACGATATGAACTTAACGATTTCATAGATATATTAAGCATACCTACGTTATAAAAACGATTAAATCTGGAGATCTTCATGAGACGTAGTTCGGTTTTCGCGCTTGGGCTTTGCATCGGTTCGACTGGGATAGGCGTCGTGCACGCTCAGTCCTCGGTGACACTCTACGGCGTCGTCGACAGCGGCATTCTGTACAAGACGCACTCCGGGAGCGGCGGCAGTTCGTGGCGGGTCGTTTCAGGGGGCGAGTACACGAGCCGCTTCGGCTTTACCGGGTCCGAGGATCTTGGAGGAGGATGGCAGGCGACGTTCTCGTTGGAAATCGGCTTTCGCGTCAACAACGGAACGTTCATCAACGGCGGGCTGGCGAGCTCCGCCTCGACCGTCCTGTTCGATCGTGGCGCAACCGTCGGCCTTAAAAGCCAGCAGTTCGGCGCATTGCTCCTCGGGAAAAACCAGTCGCCGCTGCTCAAGACGCTTGCCGACCTGGACGTCACCGGCTATTCGAATTTCGGTTCGTTGAACAACCTCCTCTACCAGAACCTCACCGGCTACTCAGGATGGCAATACTCATGGGTCGACAACTCGGTCGAGTATCAGATTCCCGACGTCTACGGCCTACATGGGTCGGCCATGTACAGCTTCGGCGGAACTGCCGGCGATTTCCAGGCCAAGCGCGCCCTGTCAGCCGGGTTGACATGGCGCGTCGGCGACCTGCTTGTCGGTGGCGCGTACTTCTCCGGCAACGATCCGACTGGCGTGACGAACGAAAAGGTCGCGCAATCCTATACGGTCGGCGCAAACTATAAGCTTGCGCAGTTCCGCTTCGCTCTCAACTTCGCCAATTTCAAGGATGACGCCAAGGGAACGAGCGTCAACTTTTATACCGGCGAAGTCAGCTACCATCTCAGCCCGGCCCTGGAATTTTCGGCGGTCTGCATCCGCCTGGACGATCGAACCAGAGGCTCGATGAGTGGAACCCTCTACAGGATTGGTTCCGACTATTCTTTGTCGAAGCGGACCGTGCTATATGCCGACGTTGGCTATGTGAAGAACAACTCGCTCGGCACGCTTGGTATCCAGAATTCGATGCCCGTTGGCGTCGTGGGCAAGAATCAGTTCGGAATGATCCTCGGGATGCGCCACATGTTCTAGACCAAAAGCTAGTAAAAAAGCGAAAATTCCTTGCCCGCATTGGCTTTGACGAGGTTTGTTCGGTGCTCTGTCTACCCTCGTGTATACCAACCGCCATTTAAAACGCAAAAGGCCCGCGCGGATAGCTCCGGCGGGCCTTTCCAACTTTATCGACCAGCGCTATCGACAGTCGCCCAGCGATGCCCAACCTTCGGCCAGAATCGCGCCGATGGCGATCAATGAGAAAAGAGTGGCCGCGAGGACATAGACAGGCCATGCGGCCATAGGTGGCCGGTTGGGTCTGCGCACATCGGTCATCATGCTGCGTGAGGTTTCGGCCGCGCAGCGTCGCACCGTTGATCGATGTTGGCGCGTACAACCGGATTGGCGAGCAACTGGTGAGCATCAAGCACGCCGTAGCGCGAACGAAGCGCCTTTTCGACTGCCTGCCAGTCGGCGTACTTTCCGCTGTCGGCAAGGCTGTACGCTGCGCGTCGTACGGCCTCGCGCCGCCCCGCTCCCAACACATCCCGGTTCGTCATGGTTTACCTCTGACGTAAGGGTGTCGCTTACATCATAGGTCGCATGGCGAGGCGTGCCGGTACGTTATCAATTGCTACCAATCGCGCCCCCGTCACCCTGGTGGTGTGTGGGCGACCGATCAGGCAGCGCGAGGCGGCCCAGGGTGAAGCATGCGCCTTACCGGTACTCGTCAATCTCGATGGTGCCGCCCATTGCTTCGATCATCGCGCGAATGTCGTCAGGCACATCGGGCACGCGGTCGCCGGTCTCGTTTACCCAATAGCACCACAGCGCCACCTTTGCCCCTTGCGCCTGCGTCAGCTCGCGCAAATCGGCGCGCGGCAAACCAAGGCGGCCAGTGAGGTATTTCAGGTGCGGGCCAAGGTGGTTGCTGTGCACCGCTGCTTTGCTCTCGACGGCCCACAGGCCGAGTTTGCCGAGGCGTGGGCTCGGCTTGCCTGAGGGGAGTCGGAAGGACTGCCCTTTGGTGATTTCGCGATCAGGCTGCATATCGAAGTAGGCGGACCAAAACTCCGGAGAAACGGACTCACCGGAAATGATGAACGTCGCATGTGCGAGCGCATGAGTAGTGCTAGTGGGTTTCTCGTCAGGGCGCATAGTCGTGAATGTTGTCGTCTAGCATTTGACCGTTAAACTCGATGCTGCCGTCATCGTGAAAAATCACATTGTCGGCGGGGCCTAGCCCGTTAGCCGGCTTGAACACGTGGAGCATGTCGCTAAACGTGTTCTGATCGTATCCAAGCATTTTGGCCGCAAAGCGCGGATTGTTGGTGCTGGCCGCCAGCTCGTCAACGTCGCCGCTCACCGCGTCCGGTGTGTACTCGAACGGCTGCGCATCGCCAAGCAACGTCGACGCGTCTGCAGCATCATCGAAAGCGCCGCCGATGGTTGCTATCGAGGCGCGGGCTGCGATCAGCTTTGCTTGCTGTGTGGCCGGATCATAGGAGCCCGATAGTACGGGTTCACCAGGCGGGTAGAGAATGCTTCTGGCAAACGCCCGCATCTGCTCGCGTGTTTCACCGTCGTCGTACGCAACGAATGCCGACCCGATGGACGCCAATAGCCCAGTATTGCCAGCGCCGCCTGAACGCGGCTTCTCGGCAACCAGCACCACGCTTTCGCCGCGAATCATGGATTGCAGCGTTTGAACAACCTCGAGGTCGGTTCCCCGTTGGGATAGGCGACTGTGCCAGTGGAAGTTGTCACCGAGGAATGTCCGCACGCGCTGGACGAGCCCAGCATCACGGGCCCAGACATCAGCGTACGCGCGTTACGCAAATTTTTTACCTTCGTCGACTGCTTGTTTTTGTTCAGCGGTTAGAAAGATGCGCCCGCCTTCGTACGTATCCTTGCTGTACATCATCCACCGGTGCCACGAATCCGTTTTAAGCTCCGTACCGCTCATTGATTGACCCCGTCATTTGTGACGGGGTAAACCTAGCAGATCATCGTGGGCATATGTTATTGGGATATGGTCGTCATGCTTTGGGTGGCTCGAGCGTCATTTCGGGGCGACGCACCGCGCCGTATTCAGACCTCGAAACGACAACCGGCCCTAACGGGCCGGCTGCGCTGCTCATCTGGCGCGTCCAGATACGCGAGTGCTCAAGCTCAAATCATCGCGCCGTGACGTGACTCAACCCTACGTTGCCAACAATGCGTGGGGCGCCGCTCGTGTCGACACCAGACTGACTGACCGTTAGCCCCTGATCGGTGGCCACTCGTACATCGATGCCGATCTTGCCCTTCGCATCCATCTGCACCGGGACCGGCCCATTGAGGCGCAGCGCGACAGGCATAACCGACGGCGCCGCTGTTTCGGCGCGCCAGCGACCGCTGGGGCCAACCGTTTCCGCAGCACCACGGGCCGGCATTGTCTGCGCCGTGCCCCCCGTCGCAATCTGATGCACCGCTGCGCTTATGCGCGTGCGCGCACGCGGGCGCACGCGGGCGCACGCGGGGCGTCAGAATTCGACTGCGGCCTTGCGGACGTGACCGCTACGCCTTGCTGGGCTTGGTTCTCAACTCCGCAATCGCCTTTGCGGAGTTGATTTGACTGCGGACTTGACGGCTGCGGAGTTGAATTCGAGCTGAGATCGCCTTGATCGTTGCCGAACTGGAGGTAATGGACCGTAGCCGGCTTTACGTCAGTAGCGGCTGGCTTCACTTCGTCCGGATGGTTTGCACCGTGGGTATCCCAAATCCAGCCCCACGCATTTCCTTGTCTTACTGCCCGGATTTTTGCGCCAGACTTCACCTCGGCTGATTTCGCTGCTTCCACAAGCCGCCAACTCACTCGCTCTGCCTGCGCGGCCGCTTTCATCTCCTTTGTGCTCATGAAGGGCCGCAGCCATTCGTAGATCATGGAGCGCGCGCGGTCGAATTTCGACGCCTGTTCCGCCGCATCCTCCTGGCTGTCTTCATCCGCTTCGATCTCGCGCAAAATCTCCTGTGCAGAAGCATTCAGCGGTTCGCCCCATACAATGCGGCTCGAAGTCAGGTCGCCCGAATCGATCACATCGACGGAATATTCGAAGCCGCCAACGTCGCCAGTGATGTTCGCCTTGCTTTTTGCGAACACCCGTCGCCCCCTCGTTTCGTCCTTACCGGCAATCAGGATCACACGCGCCGAAGCACCGAACGCCTGCGAGCCGATGAGGCGGTCGTTTGTGGCTGCGCCCTTGGATCCCTTGGAAAAGTGCGTGATGCCCAGCAGCGCGCAGCTGTGCGCGGCTGCGAGATCGAGCAACGGCTGGAGTGAGGTCCGCACGTCGCCGGCCTTGTGGCTGTCACCTCAGACAGCGCTGATTATCGGATCGACAATCAGCAGTCTCGCGCCGCCACATGAGACCGTCGCAGCCAGCGCAATGGCGATCGTCGTCTTGCCGCATCCAGCCGGACCCGCGAACGCTGTAAATTTCCCGGCGGGCAGGTATCCCGGCCACAGCCAGTAAATCGGCTCGGGCACGATGTCACATGCTCGTGTCAGCACGACAGACGGGCCAGAGCGCTTGCGGGGCGCCGTAGGGGCCTGCGCTGCGTCGGGTAAGGGCGTGGCCTCCGGCACGTCGCCGGGGGGCGTAGCGGCCTCTATGCACGCGCGCATGGCATCCAGCCCGTCGAGCGCAGCTAGGTCGTTAAAGTCCGTAGCGCCGTCCGGGCGGCCTGAGCCAAAGCCGGGTATTGCCAGTAGCCCGCCGACAGCGTGCGCGGCTTCTCTGGCCTTCGTCAGCCCTGGATTGCCAGCCGTTTCACCGCCTTCGACCACTGACGTTTCCGTCATGGTTTGCTCACCGTCAACCCCTGACATTTCTGTCAGTTATCCTGAATCTTTGACCACTGGCAAATTTGATAGGGGTCCGACTTCGTAAATCTTCATGTTGCGATGCAGCTTGCCCGTTGCACGAATGAACCCGCGCTGTTCAAGCCATGCCAACGCAGCGCGCACGGTGCGCTTATCGTGCGACGTATGGTCGGCAAGAAAGGCGACGCTCGCGAAAAGCGGCACGCCTTCGCTTTTCCATGCGAGAGCGACCAGAACAGCGCGAGCCTGCGGGTCCGGGATTTCCTCACGATGCAGACACATCGCCCATTTCATCAATGGCCCGCTCACGATGCCGCCCCGTTCCGTTTGCCCCGCATCCTGCGCGCCGCGCGGATAGTCGGCGCGGACAACGAATACTCGGCAATCGCGCGGGCACGGCCCGGCGTGCGAACCGGCGTCGAGACAATCGACCAGCCGAGTGTTTGAAGCTCAAAAACATAGGCGGCCAAGCGCCAGCCGCGCTCCGGACCAAATGACGGCTGCGTCAGGCGTTCGCCGCGCAGCAGACGCGACAAAACCTCAGCCGCGAACGTGCCCGTGCTCGGCCAAGTCGCGCACAACGGCGGCGGCGGCAGAAGTTCGAGTTGTTCTGGCATGGCCGCCTCACACCGATTCCGGCTCAGGTTGAGGCGTAGGTTGGCTTTCGGAATGCCAGCCAGTCGGATTTTCAAGCCAGCGTTGCACATCGCGCACGCGCCAGGCGACGGCATGGACGCCAATTTTGACGGGCTCGGGGAACTCGCCAAGCCTCATTTTTTTTGTAAAGGCCGGGAACGCTGAGGCCCGTCACTTTTTGCACTTCACGACGGCGCATAAGCGCCAGACCATCGCACCAGCCCTGTTCCATCACATTCTCCCGCGCTCTATGGAGAGCTACAGGACAAGTCTGGATTCAATCAGCGAGTGAGGAAAAGACAGGAAGTCCGACTTCGTGTCATTGACGTTTGCGGCTCAGGATGGTTGCGAGTGGCACGGCGTAATAGCGGTCGGCGAGCGCGCGCAATCGCGCGGTGTCACGGGTTTCAAGCTTGGCGTAGTGGTCGTCGCCGAACACCGTCTGGTAGCGTTGCAGCGTGCGCGGCTCTTTACCGCACAACGCGCCTAGCTCTATCAGCGCGCGTTGCTGCGTCCAGCCCTGCCGTCTGAGGATAATGAGCGCGGCAACGGTCGCGGCCTGCACGCGCAGTTTTTCGTCGTCGGACGCTTCAGGGCGATGTGAGGGATTGCTGGCGGCGAGATTCAGCGCTTGCAGCCGTTCGCGGTCGTTCGTTGCGCGCGCAAGCGCTTCGTCGCAGGACTCGGCATACCGGCGCAACGGTCCGACGCGGGGCCGCCAGTGATGATTTGAGAAAACATGCGGCGCAGCAGCCAAACGCCCTCGTCTGCATCGCCGTCGCGGGCGCGCGCCGCCGCTCCCGCGTCGTCAAGCGCGGCGTCGTCGGGCCATTCGTTATCGTTGTCACCCATACGTTCTCCACAGAGAGAACCGCAGTGCATCGGCGTCGGACCGGACGGCGAGTTGAAACTTTTCCGGACCGAAACCGGACCGAACGCGCCGGAAATGAAAAAGGGCTTACGACGTAGCGCCGTAAGCCCTTGATTTCTTTGGTCGGGGCGAGAGGATTTGAACCTCCGACCACCTGCACCCCATGCAGGTACGCTACCAGGCTGCGCTACGCCCCGAACAGCACAAAATTATAACAGACACTTCATTCGATTAGAACCGCTCCGTGCGAACAAAGCGAACTAATGATTCAACAAATCGATCACGTGCAGCAATTCCTTGCGTAACTGCTCGACGTCCACCGCGGCGGTAGTAGCAGCAGACTCCTGCACGGCTTCTGCGCCCTCACCTTCCTCGCCCGGTCCAGCCGGCGCACCATGCACGCCGCCGCCATGCGAATCGAGCCGGTTGCGGGCGCCATTGATCGTGAACCCCTGCTCATACAGCAACTCACGAATCCGCCGGATCAACAGCACCTCATGATGCTGGTAGTACCGGCGATTGCCGCGCCGCTTGACCGGCCTCAACTGCGTGAACTCCTGCTCCCAGTAACGCAACACATGCGGCTTCACACCGCATAGTTCGCTGACCTCACCAATCGTGAAGTAGCGCTTCGCCGGAATCGGAGGCAAGACGACTTTTTCGATCGTCGCTGTCATCGTCAGTTAGCCGTCGTAGTGGGTTGCGCAGGAACGCGCCAGTCGATCAGCGCTCGAAGCTCGCTTCAGCGCCGTTCTCAACCAGCGCTTTCAGCTTTTGACTTGCATGGAACGTCACAACCCGACGCGCAGCGATTGGAATCGCCTCGCCGGTCTTCGGGTTTCTGCCGGGACGCTGGGGCTTGTCACGCAACTGAAAGTTGCCGAACCCCGACAGCTTCACGCTGTCGCCACTCTCCAGCGCATCGCGGATCACCTCGAAGAACGCTTCGACCATGTCTTTCGCTTCCCGCTTGTTGAGCCCGACATTGTCGAACAGCAACTCGGCAAGTTCCGCCTTGGTGAGCGTCGGCGTTTCAGCGGAAACGACGGCGGGTGATGTCGGAATATCGCGAATCATGGCGCTGCGTTGCGCCGTAAGAAGGGCTTCGAAATCACTCGAGTTCATTTCATTCATATCTATCAAATGGCGCGCCAGGCAAAAAACAAAGGATGCGGAAACTGCCGTGCAATTGTTAAATGCCGGTTATCCGCGCAACCGTGCGCCATATACTCGAGCCAGACGTTCCACCAGAGTTTGAATGGCCAGATCGACCGTTTCATCCTGAAGGGTTCCGCCAGTATCTTGCAAGGTCACACGGAACGCAAGGCTTTTCTCATGAGCGGCCAGACCACCGGAAGTGTTTGATTTTGGACGGAATTCGTCAAAAAGTGCAACCTTCTGAACGCTCTTGCAGGCCGCTTCGGACTGGGCCTTCTGGAGCTCGTCCAGCAGTGCCTGGACCTCGATTTTCTGATCGACGACCACTGCGATATCGCGACGCACCGGCGGGAATTTAGATACTTCCGCCGGAGTCGGCAATACGCACTGCATTAATGCTTCCGCCTCGATTTCAAACAGACTCGGCGCATGCGGCAAATCATATTTCTGCATCCAGCGCGGATGCAGTTCGCCAATCCAGCCCACTGCGCGGCCATTCACTTCGACACGCGCGCTACGTCCCGGATGCAGCGCCGGATGTTCCGCCTTCACGAAACGCGCCACCGCCGGCGCCAGCACGGCTTCCAGATCGCCCTTCATGTCGAAGTAGTCGACCGTGCGCGTCGGTGCGCCCCACTGCTCGTCGAGCGCGGGACCATACGCGAGCGCGCCGATCATCCTCGGCTGCGCGAAACCTTCGACCGTCAGCTCGCCGGCCTTGATCGACGGATCGTGCAGGAACACGCGGCCGGCTTCGAACACGCGCACGCGGTCTGCCGCGCGGCGATTCAGATTCGTACGCAACACGTTGATCAGGCTGCCGAACAGCGTGGTGCGCATCACCGACAACTGGCTCGCAATCGGATTGAGCAGGCGCACCGGCTTGTCGTTGCCGGCGAAGTCCTGCTCCCACTCGGCGTCGACGAAACTGAAGTTCACCGTTTCCGCGTAATCGCGCGCGGCGAGCGCGTGACGGATCACGTGGATCGAGCGCTGCGTCTCGTTGGTCGCGCGCATTTCGCTGGTCGCGACAGGCGGATGCGCCGGGATCTTCTCGAAGCCGTAGATGCGCGCGACTTCTTCGATCAGGTCTTCTTCGATTTCAATATCGAAGCGATACGACGGCGGCATCACCGCGAACGTGTCGCCATCACGCTCGAACGTGAGACCGAGGCGTGTGAAGATTTGTGCAATTTCGTCCGCGTCGATCTTGATGCCGATGATGCGCTTGGCACGCGACACACGCATCTTCACGGGCTCGCGCTTCGGCACGTTGACGATCTGATCGTCGACTGGACCTGCCTCGCCGCCACAAATATCGAGGATCAGTTGCGTGATACGTTCGATATGGTCGACGGTGGTCGCATAGTCGACGCCGCGCTCGAAGCGATGGCCGGCATCGGTCGAGAAGTTGTACTTGCGCGAGCGGCCACGAATGCTATCGGGCCACCAGAACGCGGCTTCGAGATAGATGTGAGTGGTGTCGAGCGTGACGGCCGTGCTGTCGCCGCCCATGATGCCCGCGAGACTTTCGATGTGCTGCTCGTCGGCGATCACGCCAACGGTTTCATCGACCTCGACGGTGTTGCCGTTCAGCAGCTTGAGCGTTTCGCCCTTGCGGCCCCAACGCACGTCCATGCCGCCGTGGATCTTGTCGAGATCGAACACGTGCGACGGACGGCCCAGTTCGAGCATCACATAGTTCGAGATGTCGACGAGCGCGGAGATGCTGCGCTGGCCCGAACGCTCGAGCCGCTCGACCATCCACTGCGGCGACTTCGCGCGCGCGTTCACGCCGCGGATCACGCGGCCCGAGAAGCGGCCGCACAGGTCCGGTGCCGAGATTTTGACCGGCAGCGTTTCGTTGAGCTTGACATCGACCGGCCTGATTTGCAGCGGGCGCAACGGCGCGCCGGTGATCGCCGAGGTCTCGCGCGCCACGCCGAACACCGACAGGCAGTCCGCCTTGTTCGGCGTCAGCTTGATTTCGAAAACGGTGTCGTCGAGGTTGAGCGTCTCGCGGATGTCCTGGCCGATCGGCGTAGCTTCCGGCAGGATCATCAGGCCGCTATGATCTTCCGAGAGCTTCAGCTCGCGTGCGGAGCACAGCATGCCCTGGCTTTCCACGCCGCGCAGCTTCGAGAGCTTGATCGCGAACGGCGCGCCGCCCTCTTCGGCCGGCGGCAGTTGCGCGCCTACCAGCGCGACCGGCACCTTGATGCCCGGCGCCACGTTCGGCGCACCGCACACGATGGTCAGCGTCGCGCCCGTGCCGGCGTCGACCTGACACACGTTGAGCTTGTCCGCGTCCGGGTGCTTGACGACTTCCAGCACCTGGCCGACGACGATCTTCGAGGTCGGCGGCGCGGCCGGCCGCAGGTCTTCGACTTCAAGACCGGCCATCGTCAACGCGTGCGACAGTTCGTCGGTCGTCAGTTGCGGATCGACAAAGGTTCTCAGCCAGGATTCCGGGAATTGCATGGTTCTGTGTACGTTCTGATCAGGTTAGGTCCACGTCCGGCAGTGGTTTCGCGTGACTCGGTATTTGGCCGAATAACCGGGCACTGCCGGGGACGCTGCGGGCGGCATGCACTGCATGCCGCGCTCTATGCTTGTCGCGTTCGTACGCGCCGGTTCACGCGAATTGACGCAGGAAACGCAGGTCGTTTTCGAAGAACAGACGCAGGTCTTGCACGCCGTAACGCAACATCGTGAGCCGCTCGAGGCCGCTGCCGAAAGCAAAACCGATGTAGCGCTCCGGGTCGAGGCCCATGTTGCGGATCACCGTGGGGTGAACCTGGCCCGAGCCCGAAATTTCGAGCCACTTGCCGGCGTTCTTGCCCGTTTCGAACAGCATGTCGATCTCGGCCGACGGTTCGGTGAACGGAAAATACGACGGACGGAAGCGCACGAGAATGTCGTCACGCTCGAAGAATTTCTTCAGGAAGTCGGTGTAGACACCCTTCAGGTCCGCAAAGCTGATGTTCTCGTCGATCCACAGGCCTTCGACCTGGTTGAACATCGGCGAATGCGTCGCGTCACTGTCCACGCGGTACGTGCGGCCCGGCACGATCACCTTGATCGGCGGCGTATTGGTGCGCGCGTAACGCACCTGCATCGGGCTCGTGTGCGTGCGCAACAGCAACTGGCGGCCGTCGGCATCCTTGCCGTCGACGTAGAAGGTGTCCTGCATCGAACGCGCCGGATGGTTTTCCGGGCTGTTCAACGAGGTGAAGTTGTACCAGTCGGTTTCGATCTCGGGGCCATCGGCCACGTCGAATCCGATCGTACGGAAAATCTGTTCGACGCGCTCCCAGGTGCGCATCACCGGGTGCAGGCTGCCTGCGCCGGTGCCGCGGCCGGGCAGCGTGACGTCGATGGCTTCAGCGGCGAGGCGCTGATTCAGCAACGCGTCGGCCAGCGCCTGACGGCGGGCCGTCAACGCGGCTTCAACTTGTTGCTTGACGAGGTTGATCCGTGCGCCTTCGGTCTTGCGCGTTTCGGGATCGAGTTTGCCAAGGCCCTTCAACAGCTCGGTCAGCGCACCCGATTTACCGAGAAAGCGCGCTTTCTCGTTCTCGAGGGTGGTGACGTCGGAGGCTTCTGCGAAGGCTTTTTGCGCGTCGGCGACAATCTGGTCCAGATCCATTGATCCCATCATTTCAACGTCAGTGTTCAATCGAAGCAAAACTGGTTCTACCAACAAAAACGGGGCTCGGTGAGGAGCCCCGTTTTTGCTGCAACGTCACCGAGACTACCGGATGTTCGCTGCAACGAACCACGCAGTTTTAATTGCCAGAAGCGCAATCAGGCTGCAACGGCGGCTTTCACCTGCTGAACGATCGCAGCAAAAGCAGCCTTGTCGAACACAGCCATGTCGGCCAGCACCTTGCGGTCGAGTTCGATCGAAGCCTTCTTCAGGCCGTTGATGAACACGCTGTACGTCATGTCGTGCTGACGCACCGCCGCGTTGATACGCGTGATCCACAATGCACGGAACACACGCTTCTTGTTGCGGCGATCGCGGTAGGCGTATTGGCCTGCGCGCATGACCGCCTGCTTGGCGATGCGATAGACGTTATTGCGACGGCCGCGGTAACCCTTGGCCAGCTTGATGATCTTCTTGTGACGGGCCCGTGCGGTAACCCCACGTTTTACTCGAGGCATGTTTCGCTCCTATGAGTTTCGGTTAAGGGTTAAGCGAACGGCAGCATTGCGCGCACGGAGTTCAGATCGGAATCGTGAACTGCCGTCGAACCGCGCAAATGGCGTTTGTTCTTGGTGGTCTTCTTGGTAAGAATGTGGCGCTTGAAGGCCTGACCGCGCTTGACGGTACCGCCCGGACGCACCACGAAGCGCTTTGCAGCACTCTTCTTGGTCTTCATCTTCGGCATGACAACTCCATTATTAGATGGATATGGGTGTGCGGTCGGCCAGATGGCCATAATCCGCCCTTCGAAACCCATTCCACTTGGTATGCAGACCGCCGATACTGCCAGCGGCCGCTTTTCAGGAAGCGGCGCGCATGTGCATGCACGCCGTTCCGAAACCTGCCGATACCGCACCGGACACCCGGCACAGCACCATTTCAAACTTTCGCCACCAGAGCACGCACCACTTGGCGCGCCGCCGCTCCAGCCGCTTACTTCTTTTTCTTCGGAGCGAGCACCATGATCATCTGGCGCCCTTCCATTTTCGGCATCTGCTCGACCTGACCGACTTCGTCGAGGTCCGTGCGCAGGCGTTCGAGCATGCGCATACCGATTTCCTGGTGAGCCATTTCGCGGCCACGGAAACGTAACGTGATTTTCGTCTTGTCGCCGTCTTCGAGGAAGCGGACGAGGTTGCGCAGCTTGACGTTGTAGTCACCGTCGTCGGTACCCGGGCGGAATTTGACTTCCTTGACCTGGATGACCTTCTGCTTGAGCTTCGCCTCGTGTTGCTTCTTCGCTTCCTGGTACTTGAACTTGCCGTAGTCCATCAAACGGCAAACCGGCGGGACCGCTTGCGGAGCGATTTCGACCAGATCCACGTCTTGCTGTTCCGACATGCGGAACGCATCAGCGAGTTTCACGATGCCGAGCGGTTCGTTCTCGACGCCGACCAGACGCACCTCGGGTGCCGTAATTTCACCGTTGATGCGGTGCGCAGACTTATCAGTAGCGATGTTACGTTTCCTCTAACAATTAAAAAAAAACGAGCCGGGCTGCCAAGTGGCTCAGTTGAACGACTGCACGTCCTGGCGCAGACGCTCAATGAAAGTATCGAGGGGCATCCCACCCAGATCGACACCACCACGGGCACGCACGGCTACCGTTTGGGCTTCACGCTCTTTGTCGCCGACCACAAGCAGGTACGGCACCTTCTCCAGCGTATGCTCGCGTATTTTATAGCTAATCTTCTCGTTGCGCAAATCGGCCTCAACTCTAACCCCTTGTTTTTGCAACGATTGGGCTAGCGACTGTGCATATTCGGCCTGACTTTCCGCAATATTCATCACGACAACCTGCATCGGCGCAAGCCACGACGGCATTGCACCAGCATGGTGCTCGATCAGAATACCGAGAAAACGCTCCATCGATCCGACGATTGCCCGGTGGAGCATGATCGGGCGGCGGCGGCTGTTGTCCTCGGCGACATATTCGGCGCCCAGGCGCTCCGGCAGCACCATATCGAGCTGCAACGTGCCGCATTGCCACGAGCGGCCGAGCGCGTCCTTGATGTGGTACTCGACCTTCGGGCCGTAGAACGCCCCCTCGCCCTGCAACTCTGTCCACGTCACGCCGCATGCCGTCAGCGCCTCGCGCAGACCCTGCTCCGCGCGATCCCACGTTTCGTCCGTGCCGGCACGCGCGTCCGGGCGCAGCGACAGCTTGATCTCGACATTGTCGAAGCCGAAGTCCTTGTAGACGCTCATCGCCAGCGTGTTGAACGCGATCGATTCGCTGATGAACTGGTCTTCGGTACAGAAAATGTGCGCGTCGTCCTGCACGAAACCACGCACGCGCATCAGACCATGCAGCGCGCCCGACGATTCATTGCGGTGGCACGAGCCGAACTCCGCGTAACGCAGCGGTAGATCGCGATACGAGCGCAAACCGTGGTTGAACACCTGCACGTGACCCGGGCAGTTCATCGGCTTGATCGCGTAGTCGCGTTTTTCCGATTCCGTCGTGAACATGTTTTCACGATAGTTCTGCCAGTGGCCCGACGCTTCCCACAGCGAACGGTCCATAATCATCGGCGTCTTGATTTCGAGGTAGCCGGCGTCGTTCACGCGACGGCGCATGTACTGCTCGACCTGCTGCCACAGCGTCCAGCCGCGCGGATGCCAGAACACCATGCCCGGCGACTCGTCCTGCATGTGGAACAGGTCGAGCTGCTTGCCGAGCTTGCGGTGGTCGCGCTTTTCCGCCTCTTCGAGCATGTGCAGATACGCCTCCTGGTCTTCCTTCCTGGTCCAGGCCGTACCGTAGATGCGCTGCAATTGTTCGTTCTTCGAATCGCCGCGCCAGTAGGCGCCCGCCACCTTCATCAGCTTGAAGACTTTCAGCTTGCCGGTGGACGGCACGTGCGGACCGCGGCACAGATCGGTGAAGCCGCCGTGCGAGTACAGCTTGATCTCGTCGGTCGACGGGATCGATTCGATGATCTCGGCCTTGTACTTCTCGCCGATGCTCTTGAAGTAGCCCACCGCTTCGTCGCGCGACACCACGCGGCGCGAGACCGGCTCGTCTTTCTTCGCGAGTTCCTGCATGCGCTTTTCGATCTTTTCGAGATCTTCCGGCGTGAAGGGACGGTTGTACGCGAAGTCGTAGTAGAAGCCGCTGTCGATCACCGGACCGATCGTGACTTGCGCTTCCGGGTACAGATCCTTCACCGCGTACGCAAGCAAGTGCGCCGCGGAGTGACGGATGATATCGAGACCGTCTGCATCTTTTTCGGTGACGATGGCAAGCGCCACGTCGCGATCGATCAGCGCGGACGTATCGACCAGCTCACCGTCGATCTTGCCGCCGAGCGCGGCCTTCGCGAGGCCGGGGCCGATCGAGGCGGCCACTTCGGCGACGGTCACCGGATGCTCGTACTGTCGAACAGAACCGTCAGGCAGACGTATCGAAACCATTGCGTTCTCCGTGGTGCCGACCGGCGGCGGCACATACAACAAGGTCAAAAAGCCAAAAAAAATGCGGCCCCGCTTTCGAGGGGCCGCATTCACATTTCCTGCAAACTACATTGGCGAAATGGGTCCTCGACTAGCGTCGCTCCGAAGTGGTTTCGGTCAACGTTCGCGGTGTCATAACCGTATTCGCCTTTTGCGCCGAAGGCGCTTACTGCAGTTTGCGAAACCCCGGCAAACCGGAATTTCTCTTTCGTTGGTAGGCTCGATTGGACTCGAACCAACGACCCCCACCATGTCAAGGTGGTGCTCTAACCAGCTGAGCTACGAGCCTGAAGAAACGAGATTATATGGAGCCCCACACCACTTGGCAAGTACTTTTATGCAGCGACTTTAAATTTCTGCTCATGCTTCTGAGCGCGTCCTGCAGATGGACGGCAAATGCACGGCGGGTGCGCCGCGCACACGCGCCACATCGCGCGCGTCAGTTCTTGCGTGAAGCGCGCACCACGCCCGTCACTTCGCCGAGCAGCGTGCACGCGCGCTGAATCTGCGCGGCATTCGACACCTCGACGGTAAATTGCATGAACGCGGCATTGCGGCGCGTCTGCGTCTTCACGCCGATCACATTCATTTTTTCACGCGCGAACACTTCGGAAATATCGCGCAGCAAACCCTGCCGGTCCGTCGCCTCGATGCTGAGATCGACGGGATAGACGGATTGGCCGCGACCGCTCATCACATCCGCCGACCACGCAGTCTGCAACACGCGCTCCGGCGCGCGGTCGGCCATCCGCTGGAATGTCGGGCAATCGCTGCGGTGAATCGACATGCCCTTGCCGCGCGTGACAAAGCCGCAGATATCGTCAGGCGGCGCCGGCCGGCAGCAGCGCGCGAGCTGCGTGAGCAACGCGTCGACACCGACTACCAGCACCCCCGTGGACGCCCCGCGCGCCACGCTCGCGCCGCTACTGCGCTTTTCGAATTGCGCGGGCGCTTCGACCACGGGCTCCGGCGGCGGCGCATCGTGCAGCGCCTGCTCGACGAGCCGCAGACTGAACTCCTCTTTGCCGACCACGGAGAACAGATCGTCGGTGGTCTTGAAACCAAGCTTGGCGGCCAGCTGATCGAGATTGACCGACGTCTTGCCCTCGCGCTGCAAGGTCTTTTCGACCATCGCGCGGCCGCTCGCGATGTGCTCCTGCACCTCGACCGCGTTGAACCACGCGCGCACTTTCTGCCGCGCGCGCGGACTCTGCAGATAGCCGAGCTGCGGGTTGAGCCAGTCGCGCGACGGACCGCCCTCCTTCACCGCGACGATCTCGACCGTCTGGCCGTTCTGCAATGGCGTGTTGAGCGGCACCATCGCACCGTCGACGCGCGCGCCACGGCAGCGATGCCCCAGTTCGCTATGCAGGTGATAAGCGAAATCGACAGGCGTCGCGCCGTGCGGCAACGGAATCACGCGCGCTTGCGGCGTCAGCACGTAGATGTGGTCGTCGTCGAGCGTGGCCTGGCGCAATTGCTCCCACGGCTGCGCCGCGCGCTGCTCGCCATGCTCGCCCTCGGTGACTTCATCTTTCCACGCGAGCAGTTGACGCAGCCACGCGATCTTCTCGTCGTACTTCTCGTTGGCGCTGAACTGGCCGCCGTAGCCACGCGTGCCCGCCTCTTTATAGCGCCAATGCGCGGCCACGCCGTACTCGGCGAACTGATGCATTTCCTGCGTGCGGATCTGCACTTCGAACGCGCGGCCGTCGTCGCCGATCACGACCGTGTGCAGCGATTTATAGCCGTTCGGCTTCGGCCGCGAGATGTAGTCGTCGAACTCTCTCGGCACCGGTTGCCACAGGTTGTGCACGATGCCGAGCACGGTGTAGCAGTCCTTGATGTCCGGCACGATCACGCGAAACGCGCGCACGTCGTACAGCTCGGCAAAGTCCAGTTCCTTGCCGCGCATCTTGCGCCAGATGCTGTAGATGTGTTTCGGCCGGCCGCTGACTTCCGCGCGAATCTGCGCCGCGGCCAGCTCCTGTTGCAGACGTTCGATGGCCTGCGCGACATAGCTTTCGCGCTCGACGCGTTTCTCGTCGAGCAGCTTCGCGATTCGCTTGTAAGTGTCCGGCTCCTCGAAGCGGAACGCGAGATCCTCGAGTTCCCACTTCAATTGCCAGATGCCCAGACGGTTGGCGAGCGGCGCATAAATATCGAGCGTCTCGCGCGCCACGTCCGGTGAAGGGGTGACTTTCGCCGCCGCGTAATAACGCAGCGATTGCAGGCGCGACGCGAGACGGATCAGCACCACGCGAATGTCTTGCGCGAAGGCGAGCAGCATCTTGCGCAGCGCCTCGACCTGCGCGCGGCGCGCGGCCTGAGCGTCGCGCCCGGCCTCGGGTATCGCGTTCTGCGCGGCACGCAAGCTCACTGTGCCAAGGCGCAGCAACTTGCGCACGTCGCCGACCAGTTGCGCGACTTCTTCGCCGAAATTGTCGGCGATCACGCGCTCCGGGTCGCGCAAATGCGGGGTCAGCGCAAACAGCGCCGCCGCCAGCACCGCCGGCGGATCGACATTGAGCTTGCGCATGATCGACGCCGTGCCCGCCGCGTGATCCGCCAGCAACTCGCCCGATGACAGCCGCACCTCGCCCGCATGCTCGCGCACGAACGCCATCGCTTCGTCGAAAGAAGGAATGGGGTGAGGCGTGCTCGTGACGATTTCGGTATTCATGGTGCGACGGCCCACCGGGCCAGACGAATCAACAGGATTTCAACAACAGTGACTGAGCGGTGCCTAGCTGCGCTGTGCCGCGACCACGACGATTTCGACGAGGCACTTCGGGTTGGCGAGCTTGCTTTCGACGGTAGCGCGCGGCGGCGTCGCGCCTTGTGCGACCCACTCGTCCCACACGGCGTTCATGCCGGCGAAGTGCTCCATATCCGCGATGTAGATCTGCACCGACAGCAGATGCGATTTGTCGCTGTTCGCTTCAGCCAGCAGCCGGTCGATGTGGCCGAGCACTTCGCGCGTCTGCCCCGTGATGTCCTGATCCGTTTCTTCGGCGATCTGGCCCGCGAGATACACGGTGCCGTTGTGCACGGCGATTTCCGAGAGGCGCTTGCCGACGTGGTGACGAATGACTGCCATGAAGAATCCTGAGATGGGTTGAAAATTGTTCAGATGCGTTCCGCATGACGCCCATCAAAGACGCCGCGCGGAACTTCACATTATGACGCGTTGGCGGCCGCTCCGATAAAGAACTGTCTCGCAACGTCGATCTGATCGGCCGCGAGAAACGCCGGCGCATGCCCGACGCCGGCGATTTCCACGCTCGCTACGGCGCGTCCGGTTTCGACCATCTTCGCGACGGTTTCACGCGACAGCAGATCGGATTGCTCGCCGCGCACCACCAGCACCGGCCCCTGGAACGACGCGAGCGAATGCCACAGTGCAGCCTCGCCGAGCTTCGTCGCTTCTTCGGTGACCGCGGCAAACGGCAGCGCGATGCGCGGGTCGTAGCGCAACGACCATCCGCCGTCCTGTTCGTGCAGCAGCGGCGTATTGATTTCGCGCCATTCGTCCGGCGTGAGCGGACCGAAAGTTTGCGCGAGCAAAGCGGCGTAATCGATGCCCTGCTGCAGCGTTTCGAAGCGCGCGGGCTTGCCGAGGTAATCGCCGATGCGCTGCACGGCGCCCGGCTCCAGATGCGGGCCAACGTCGTTCAGCAGCAGCTTGCGGATCGGCGTTTCCGGCAAGCCGGCGAGCCCTAGCCCGATCAGACCGCCCATCGAGGTGCCGAACCAGTCGATCGTTTCGACATCCAGGCGCGCGATCAGCGTGACCATGTCGGCGACGTATTGCGGAATGCCATAGAAGTTGGGGTTCGCGAGCCACGATGACAAGCCCCGCCCCACCACATCCGGACAGACCACGCGGTAGGTTCCGGCGAATTCCGCCGCGACGCGGTCGAAATCGCGCCCCGAGCGCGTCAGGCCGTGCACGCACAGCAGCACGCGCGGATTGTCCGGGTCGCCCCATTCGGTGTACGCGACGCGGTGCAAGCCGGCGGCGCTCGCGCACTGCACATAACGTTGGAGCGGCACGGGCCGCTCGGCGGGGGAAGCGGAGATCGATTCGGTCATCTGGGTTCCTTGCGAAAGCGCTGCGGATCTGGCTCGGGTACAGCAGGGATCGATAAGCGTCCAGTCTTCAAACGATTGTAAACCGCTTTGCCGCGGGCCAAGGATCGTCCGGACGACCTGGGACAGCCGCTGACACATCAGTGCGCGGCACAAGACGGAACGGGCGAGACTCGCGTCTCGCCCGCCTGGGAAATCACCTTGTTGCCGCCGGCCGATCGGGAATCAGGCAACCGGTCAGCAACCCGCGTGAGCGTCAGCTCACTGCGCTCACATCAAGCGGCGCACCGGTCTTCGTCTTGATTTCGTCGACACTCACGCCCGGCGCCAGTTCGGTCACCTTCAGACCGTCTTCCGTCACCTCGATCACGCCGAGGTCGGTGATGATCTCATCGACCACACCCACGCCCGTCAGCGGCAGCGTGCATTCTTCGAGAATCTTGTGCTGATCGCCCTTCGCGACGTGCTCCATCAGCACGACCACGCGCCTGACGCCCGCCACCAGATCCATCGCGCCGCCCATGCCCTTGATCATCTTGCCGGGGATCATCCAGTTGGCCAGATCGCCCTTCTTGCTGATCTGCATCGCGCCGAGAATCGCCAGATTGATGTGGCCGCCGCGAATCATCGCGAACGAATCCGCCGACGAAAAAATCGACGAGCCCGGCAGCGTGGTCACGGTCTGCTTGCCGGCGTTGATCAGGTCGGCGTCGACTTCCTCTTCGGTCGGCGACGGGCCGATACCGAGCAAGCCGTTTTCCGACTGCAGCCACACTTCGACGCCCTCCGGCACATGGTTGGCCACCAGCGTCGGCAGACCGATGCCGAGGTTCACGTAAAAACCGTCCTGCAATTCCTTCGCCGCGCGCGCGGCCATTTGGTCACGAGTCCATGCCATGATCAGTCTCCTTTCGCGCGGACGACGCGTTGTTCGATGCGTTTTTCCGGATGCGCATTCAGCACGATGCGCTGCACGAAGACGCCTGGGGTATGGATCGCGTCCGGATCGAGTTCGCCCACTTCGACGATCTCTTCGACTTCCGCGACGGTGATCTTGCCGGCCATCGCGCACATCGGGTTGAAGTTGCGCGCGGTGCGGCGGTAGATCAGGTTGCCCGACTTGTCGGCCTTCCACGCCTTCACGAGCGCGACGTCGGCGGTCAGCGAATGTTCCAGCACGTAGTGGTTTTCACCGAACTGGCGGGTTTCCTTGCCCTCGGCGATCAGCGTGCCGTAGCCGGTGTTGGTGAAGAACGCCGGAATGCCCGAGCCGCCCGCGCGCAGCTTCTCGGCGAGCGTGCCTTGCGGCGTGAATTCGAGCTCGAGCTCGCCGGCCAGATACTGGCGTTCGAACTCCTTGTTTTCGCCGACGTACGACGAGATCATCTTCTTGACCTGGCGCGTTTCGAGCAGCATGCCGAGGCCGAACCCGTCGACACCCGCATTGTTGCTGATGCAGGTGATGCCCTGCACCTTCGAATCGCGCAGCGCCGCGATCAGCGCCTCCGGAATGCCGCACAACCCGAAGCCGCCGACGGCAAACGTCTGCCCGTCCTTGACGATGTCTTTCAGCGCCTCGGCGGCGCCTGGATAGACCTTGTTCATCAGTATGTCCCTTCCTTTATGGAAATCCGAAACCGGATCGCCGGCCGCCGGAAACGCCGGCGCCGGTTCGTTGCGGCTGGTACGACGTTCTGCGGGCCAGGCCCGACACGTCATTCTAGTCATCCCCGGCAGGCTGTGCGCCCAGCTTGATCTGTGCTGTGCGCCGACGCCCGCCGCGAACAGCTTCGCCGCATTGTCATGTGCCCGAAAGAGTACGCTGCGCACGCCATGCGGCACAATACGCAAAACTACATAAGTACTTGCCGCCGACCCATGCCCGCGCTGGATTACCGAACCGCGTTTCACCTTGCCCCGATCGGACTCGTGCTGTCGCGCGAACGCACTATTGAAGACTGTAATGACGAGCTGGCTGCGATTTTCGGCTGCACGCGCGAGTCGCTGCTCGGCCAGTCGTTTCAGGTGCTGTATCCGTCGACGGACGAATTCGAGCGGATCGGCGCGCGGATTCCGCCGATCATGACCGCCCTGGGCAGCTACGCGGACGACCGCATCATGAAGCGCGCCAACGGCGAACTGTTCTGGTGCCATGTGACGGGCCGCGCGCAGCAACGCACCGACCCCCACGCGGCGGGCGTCTGGACCTTCGAGGATTTGAGCGCGACCCGGCGCGTGGCGGTGGAGCTCACGCCGCGCGAACGCGAAATCGCCGCGCAACTGGTGACGGGCAAGACCAGCAAGCAGATCGGCCGGGTGCTGGAGATCAGCCCGCGCACGGTCGATGTCTACCGGGCGCGGCTGATGCGTAAATACGAGACGGGGAATGCGACTGAGCTTCTACAGCGGCTGCTCGGGAATTGACGGACGGACATTGAAACCCGGCCGTCGTGGCCCGGGTATGGACGGACGG
This sequence comes from Paraburkholderia ultramafica, assembly GCF_902859915.1. Classification (GTDB taxonomy): domain Bacteria; phylum Pseudomonadota; class Gammaproteobacteria; order Burkholderiales; family Burkholderiaceae; genus Paraburkholderia; species Paraburkholderia ultramafica. Next base: position 2,431 of record NZ_CADIKK010000007.1, on the reverse strand, counting down.
CGCTCAGGCCGCTAATCGGCCATTAAGCCGCCATTAAGCCGCCACTAAGCCGCCTTGACGAGCGCGGCACGCTCGATGGTCGCGCGCAGCAGATCGGGCACTGGCACCGACTTGCCGGCCGCGTAATCGATCCACACGCAGCGCGCGGCGCCCCGCGCATACACGGTGTTCGGGTCGTCGGCACGCACCAGTTCGAAGCCGGTGTCGAAGCTGCTGCGCCCGGGTGTAGCCACCGACATCCGGCCGATCACGTCGCCGGGATAGTGCAACTGCTTGAGAAACTCCATCGACGCATTGACGATCACCGGCCCCTGCCCATCCGCGTTGCTGCCGGCAAGACCCAGTTGCTCGAACCAGGAAATCCGCACCTGCTCCATGTAGCGGAAATAGACCGTGTTGTTCACATGGCCGAACGCGTCCATGTCGCCCCAGCGGATCGGCATCGACATCTCGAAAACTGCGTGAAAATCGCTCATCGTACTTCCGTTCTTCGTACTTCTTCAAAGTGTTGAAACCAGCTCAAGGCGGCAAGGCCGGCGCGCGGGCCGGCCCGCAACCACCGTGCAAGATAACGCGGGCTCTCCCGCAACGGAAGAGCCCGCGCGCGTAAAACACTTTCTGCGAACTTGCGCTAATCCGGCGCGCTCACGAGAGCCCGAAGCCGTCGTCGGCGGCGATCACCGAGCCGTTGATGAACTGCGATTCGTCGGCCGCCAGCAACAGCAACAGCCCGTCCAGATCTTCCGGCTTGCCGACGCGATGACGCGGCAGCATCGACACCAGCTTCTGCCCCTGCTCGGTCGACCAGTGATGATGGTTGATCTCGGTGTCGATATAGCCCGGGCAGATCGCGTTCACGTTGATGCCGTGCTTGCCCCATTCCAGCGCCATCGCCTTCGTCATATGGACGACGGCCGCCTTGCTCATCGAATACAGGCCGATCTGCGGCAGAACGCGCAAGCCCGCCATCGACGCGATATTGATGATCCGGTACGACGGCTTCTGCGCATTGTTGCCGCGCATGATCATGCGCTTGGCGACTTCCTGGGCGACGAAGAAGGCGCCGCGCGTGTTCGTATCGAACACGTATTCGAAGTCGGCCGGCGTGACCTCGGTGAGCTTCTGCGTGGTCGACACGCCCGAGTTGTTCACCAGAATGTCGATCGTGCCGGCCTCGGTCTCCGCATGCGCGACCGCCGACTTGATGCTCTGATAATCGGTCACGTCGAGCGAAACGACGTGCGCCGCGCCGCCGGACGCCTCGATCTCCGCGCGCAGTTCCTTCAGACGCTCGGTGCGCCGGCTGGCCAGCACGACCTTGGCGCCCGCCTGCGACAATACCTGAGCAAAGCGCTTTCCCAACCCGCTCGAAGCGCCGGTAATCAGCGCGACCTTGCCTTCCAGATTGATCGAACGGCCCATTGTCGTTCCTTGTTCGGTTGTAATGACAACTGCGGTTGACGGGTGCGGTAAGACCGTCGCTGCGGGTCGATACCGTATCACACAAATAGAACGATCGTGCTAATCTATGCTCCTCTGGTTGCAGTGCGGGGATCGATCGCCCACAATACCAACCCGAAAAAAGCATTCTAACGGTAAGAGGAGCATCAATGACCCCCGCAAGTCTCATTGAGCAGTACGGCCCGCGCGAGTCGATGGAATACGACGTCGTGATCGTCGGCGGTGGCCCGGCTGGCCTGTCCGCAGCGATCCGCCTGAAGCAGCTGGCGGCTGAAAAAGGCGTCGAAATTGGCGTGTGCGTACTGGAAAAAGGCTCGGAGATCGGGGCTCATATCCTGTCGGGCGCGGTGATGGATCCGCGCGCGCTCACCGAACTGATCCCGGACTGGAAGGAAAAAGGCGCGCCGCTCACGGTGGACGTGACCGAAGACAGGTTCCTCTTCCTGACGGAAACCGGCTCGAAGAGCGTGCCGACCTGGGCGCTGCCGGACAACTTCAAGAACCACGGCAACTATGTGATCAGCCTCGCGAACGTCACGCGCTGGCTGGGTCAGCAGGCTGAGGCGCTGGGCGTCGAGATTTTCCCGGGCTTTCCCGCCGCCGAGGTGCTGTACAACGATGACGGATCCGTGAAAGGTGTCGCGACCGGCAATCTCGGCATCGGCAAGGACGGCGAGCCGACCGAGAACTTCCAGCTCGGCATGGAGCTGCACGCGAAGTACACGCTGTTCTGCGAAGGCGCGCGCGGCCACCTCGGCCGTCAGCTGAACGATAGATTCCGGCTGCGCGAAGGCGTCGATCCGCAGGTCTACGGCATCGGCATCAAGGAACTGTGGGAAATCGATCCGGCGAAGCACAGGCCGGGGCTGGTGATGCACACCGCCGGCTGGCCGCTGGAGAACGATACCTACGGCGGCTCGTTCCTCTATCACATGGACAACAACCAGGTGGTGGTGGGCTTCGTGGTCGG
>NZ_CADIKK010000006.1 GCF_902859915.1 Paraburkholderia ultramafica | reverse complement strand
CGCGTGTATCTCGCCGGCTGCGCGTACGCGTTCGAAGCGGACGACGTGTCGATCTACCAGGTGGTGTGCCGCAAAGCCGGCCGCAGCGCGAAAACCTTGCCGTGGTCGCGCCGCTACATGTACGAGAAACCGCTGTGATACGGTTGCGCCGCGGCGCCGTGCGTGAGCGGACCGGCGCGGCGCAACTTTGAACAGCGGGTCGGAGATCGATGGACCAGAGCGGGACAAGCAAAGCTGAACAGCCGGCAAGCGGCGACAATGATGGCGCAGGTGGCGAAACCGTGCAGTTCGATCTGTTCGGGATGCCGGTGGAACAGGCGGCCTCGCCGGTGTCCGCGGGGCCGAAGGCGCACGCTCATGGCGGGAAATCACAGCGGGAGCCTGCAGAAGCCGAAGCCACGCCAGCCCCCGCCGACACCCCCAAAAAACGCCGCACCCGCGGCTGTCCGACCTGCGACGTGTCATGTCGTGTCGGGTCGTGCCGTGCGGCGAGTGCCGCGAGTGCCGGCATCACGCAGCCATCGAGCCCTGCCCTCAGCCCGCCTTGATCCTATGCGCGAACTTCTGACGAAACTTCGCCACCTTCGGCGCCACCACGAACGAGCAGTACCCCTGATTCGGATGCTGCGCAAAATAGTTCTGGTGATACGCCTCGGCAGGCCAGTAATTGCCGTCTAGCGGCAGCACCTGGGTGACGATCTGCCCGTCGTAAATCCGCTGTTCGCCGATCTCGCGGATCGCCCGTAGCGCCGTCTCGCGCTGCGCTTCGGAATTACTGAAAATGACCGACCGGTATTGCGTGCCGACATCGTTGCCCTGCCGGTTCAGCTGCGTCGGATCGTGGATCGCGAAGAAAATATCGAGAATCTCGCGATAGCTGATCTTCGCCGGATCGAAGTCGACGTTGACCACTTCGGCGTGGCCGGTCTCGCCGTCACACACCTGTTCGTAGGTGGGATGCCGGGTCTGGCCGCCCGCATAGCCCGATTCCACCGAGTTCACGCCGTCGACGCCCAGATACACCGCTTCGAGACACCAGAAACACCCGCCACCGAGGGTGGCGACTTCGCCTGTCTGACTCATGCTGCTCGCTCCTTGATACTGATAGTCGGCCGATGCCGGTGCTGGTTCGCCGCAACGCTCATGCCACCAGCGGGACTTTCCAGCTTAGCGGGTTTTCCACTGACCGGCTGGGGTTGCGGCCAGTGCACCGCGATTGCAGTTAAAATTGGGACAAATCGACGATTTTCACTATGACTTTCGAATCATTTGTTTCCGACCGCGCGTGTGACGGGTTCAGTCCGGCTTCGACCCGGTTGACGCCAGGGGCTTGCGCCCGATGAAGCGCGCCAGCCCGCCCAATTTCGACCAGACCGCCTTCAAACAGGCGCTCAGCCAATTCGCCACCGGCGTCACCGTCATTACAACGCGTGCGGAGTCCGGCCAGTTGATCGGCATCACGGCCAGCTCGTTTAATTCGGTGTCGCTCAATCCGCCGCTGGTGCTGTGGAGTCTCGCCACACGCTCGGCGTCGATGCCGGTGTTCCGCGCCAACAGTCACTACGTGGTCAATGTGCTGGCCGCGTCGCAACTCGATCTGTGCAAACGCTTCGCGACCGTGAAGGGCGACCGCTTCGAAGGCGTGTCGCACGCGCAAGGCGACACCGGCATGCCGGTGCTCGACGGCGCGCTCGCGTGGTTCGAATGCCATAACCGCAGCCGCTACGAAGAAGGCGACCACGTGATTTTCGTCGGCGAAGTGGAGCGCTGTGGCGTGCACGACAATGCGGCGGAGATTGCGCCGCTGGTGTTTCAGAACGGCCAGTTTCACGGGCTCAAGCCGTTCTGAATGTGCCACCGCCGCGTTCTGGACGCGATGCAAGTGGTGCAGGTGGTGCAAGTGGTGCAAGTGGTGCAAAGAGCGCCAGCGCCGCGAGCCGCACCGGCGGGTGCCTGCAACAGCAAACCAATCAACCAGCCACGCAGCCGTCCGCGCATCGCGCCGGCCACCTGCGCGCCCTCAGCGGTCGCTATGCGACGCGCCATGCCCGCTGGCTTTCTTCACTAGCGACACCGGCACGCCCGAATCTTCCTTCAGCGTTTGCAGCACGATATTCGAACGAATATCCATCACGCCCGGCGCCTTATAGAGACGCTGCAGCACGAAATCCGAGTAGTGTTTGAGGTTATGCGCGAGAACGCGCAGCAAGTAGTGGGTCTCGCCGGTCACGACGAACGCGCCGACCACTTCCGGCCAGTCGCGCACCGCCTCGGCAAAGCGCTCGTGCCAATTCTCCTGGTCGTTGCGCATCGACACCTGGACGAACGCTTCCAGTTCGAAACCCAGCACTTCGCGGTTCAGACACGCGCGGTAGTGTTCGATCACGCCCTGCTCCTCCAGCAGACGCAGGCGCCGGAGACAGGCCGATGGCGAGAGCGAGATACGCTCCGCGAGGTCGAGATTGCTGATTCGTCCTTCTTGCTGAAGCACCGTCAAGATACGGCAATCGGTGGCGTCGAGCGAGATCGCGCTCATATTCGGTCTCCCTTTCCCGTTTGACTCAAATTATGTTCCAAGACAGGGCTAAGAAGGTGATTTTTTCGCAATCACATTTTGCAATAAGCCGCCTATCATTCCCGCATACACACAATTCGCCGCTGGAGACATGCAAACACTCTGGGACATCACCCCCGCCGTCGACACCGCGACGCCCGTCTGGCCCGGCGACACGCCGGTCGGCATCGAGCGCGTGTGGCGCATGGAGGCGGGCTCGCCGGTCAACGTCGCACGGCTGACGCTGTCGCCGCATACCGGCGCGCATACCGACGCCCCGTTGCACTACGACGCCGACGGCGCGCCGATCGGCCAAGTGCCGCTCGACGCGTACCTGGGCCACTGCCGGGTGATTCACTGCATCGGCGCGTCGCCTGTTGTGACGCCACAACACCTGGCCGGCTCGCTCGACGACCTGCCACCGCGAGTCTTACTGCGCACTTACAGAAATGCGCCGACGAGCGCCTGGGACAGCGCGTTCTGCGCGGTCGCGCCGGCCACGATCGACCTGCTCGCGTCGCTCGGCGTGAAGCTGGTCGGCATCGACACGCCGTCGCTCGATCCGCAGGAATCGAAGACGATGGACGCTCACCACCGGATTCGCGCGCATCGAATGGCGATTCTCGAAGGCATCGTGCTGGACGCCGTCGCCCCCGGCGACTACGAACTGATCGCGCTGCCGCTCAAGCTGACCACGCTCGACGCGAGCCCGGTGCGCGCGGTCTTGCGCGCGCTGCCCGACGCGCATTGAGCCTCGCAGACTTCACCGAATCTCACTGAACTGACCAACGGAACCACCATGAACCACCGTGACGAAGCACTGGCGCTCGATAGCGCCGACCCGCTCGCGACACTGCGCGACCAGTTCGCGCTGTCGCCGGCCACCATTTATCTCGACGGCAATTCGCTCGGCGTGCCGCCCGCCGCCGCCGCGCAACGCGCGCAAACCGTGATCGCCGCCGAGTGGGGCGAAGGTCTGATCCGCAGCTGGAATAGCGCCGGCTGGTTCGCGCTGCCGCGCCGCCTCGGCAACAAGCTCGCGCCGTTGATCGGCGCGGCCGACAACGAAGTGGTCGTCACCGATACGATTTCGATCAACCTGTTCAAGCTGCTGTCCGCTGCGGTGCGGGTGGCGAATGCGCGCGATCCGAAGCGTCGCGTGATCGTGTCCGAACGCTCGAATTTCCCGACCGATCTGTATATCGCGCAAGGCCTGATCGAGCAGCTCGACCGTGGCTATGAACTGCGCCTCGTCGACGATCCGTCCGAACTGCCCGCGGCGATCGGCGACGACACCGCCATCGCGATGATCACGCACGTGAACTACCGCACGGGCTACATGCACGACATGGCCGCGCTGACGAAGCTGATCCACGACAAAGGCGCGCTCGCGCTGTGGGATCTCGCGCATTCGGCGGGCGCGGTGCCGGTCGATCTGAACGGCGTCGGCGCGGACTACGCGGTCGGCTGCACGTACAAGTATCTGAATGGCGGTCCCGGTTCGCCGGCGTTCGTCTGGGTGCCCAAGCGCCATCAAAACGAATTCGCGCAGCCGCTGTCCGGCTGGTGGGGTCATCGCGCGCCGTTCGAGATGAACCCCGCATATCAGCCGGATGACGGCATTGGCCGCTTCCTGTGCGGCACGCAGCCGATGGTGTCGATGGCGCTGGTCGAATGCGGGCTCGACGTGTTTCTGCAAACCGACATGCAGGCGGTTCGCAAGAAGTCGCTCGCGTTGACCGATCTGTTCATCGAACTGGTTGAAGCGCGCTGCGGCGAGTTTCCGCTCCAGCTCGTGACGCCGCGCGAGCACGCGCAGCGCGGCTCGCATGCGAGCTTCGAACATCCGCATGGCTATGAGGTGATGCAGGCGCTCATTGCGCGTGGCCTGATCGGCGACTATCGTGAGCCGCATGTGTTGCGCTTCGGCTTTACGCCGCTCTATACGCGCTTCGTCGATGTGTGGGATGCCGTCGAAACCTTGCGTGACGTGCTCACGCGAGAGACCTGGCGGGCACCTGAATTCGCCGCGCGCGGCGCAGTGACCTGAGGAGCGCGCAATGACCGATCACATGCAAACACCGGGCTTGCCGGAAGAGCCGGTGGCGCAGGGATGTCCGTTTGGGCATGGGCGCGTGGCCGCGCCGGCTGCTGCTTCTGCCGCTGCCGGGACTGGCGGTACTGCCGATACCGGCTGGCATGACGCGCAACTCGACTTCTCGGAGTCGATGAGCTACGGCGATTATCTGTCGCTCGGCACGGTACTGGATGCGCAGCACCCGTTGTCGCCGGATCACAACGAGATGCTCTTCATCATCCAGCACCAGACCAGCGAACTGTGGATGAAGCTCGCGCTCTATGAGTTGCGTGCTGCGTTGAAGGCGGTGCATCGCGACGAGTTGCCGCCGGCGTTCAAGATGCTCGCGCGCGTATCGCGGATCATGGAGCAACTCGTGCAGGCATGGAGCGTGCTCGCGACGATGACGCCGTCCGAGTACACCGCGATGCGGCCTTATCTCGGCAGTTCTTCGGGCTTCCAGTCATATCAGTATCGGCAGATCGAGTTTCTGCTCGGCAACAAGAATGAACAGATGCTGAAGCCGCATGCGCATCGCGCCGATGTGTTCGCCGAGGTGAAGGCTTCGCTCGAAGCGCCCTCTTTCTATGACGAAGTGGTGAGGTTGCTGTCGCGTCGCGGGTTTGCGATTTCTCCGTCGAGGCTGGAGCGGGACTGGACGCAGCCGACCACTCACGACGCGTCTGTCGAAGCGGCCTGGCTGGAGGTGTACCGCAATCCCTCGCAGCATTGGGAGCTGTATGAGATGGCCGAAGAACTGGTCGATCTCGAGGATGCGTTCCGTCAATGGCGGTTCAGGCATGTGACCACCGTCGAGCGGATCATCGGGTTCAAGCAGGGCACCGGCGGAACCAGTGGTGCGCCTTACTTGCGCAAGATGCTGGACGTGGTGCTGTTTCCTGAGCTTTGGCATGTGAGGACGATGCTTTAACCGGTTCACCTGGCCGTATATCCCCCATCGACAGGCAAGCAAATGCCGCTAATCATCGAGGCCGCATCGCTCAACAAAAACATGATCGGTGCGGCGACCTCGGCGGACTCGGCAAAGCGTCGCAATGGAATGGCCTTCAAAGCAGGATCCCGTTTCACAGGATCGCTCCACGCCTGCACCGCCATCGGCGTCAACGTAACCGTCGGATTCACGCTATTCACGCGAATCCCGAAAGGCCCCAATTCGATGCACAGCGCCCGCGTCACAGCATCGAGCGCCACGCCTCGCCCCACTCTTCCAGCGAAAAGCCGTGCGTAACGATGCCCTTCGACGTCACGAGACCGCGCGCCAGCAGATCGATCGCGATCGGATAGCAGTAGGGTCCGAGATGCGCGCCGCGCACGTCGAGCGTCACGTCCGCGGATTCACGCCGACCATGTTCAGGTCGTTGTTCAGCACGACGAGCAGCAGCGCCCCGATCAAGGTGCCGATGATCGAACCGCGCCCGCCGGAAATCGAAGTGCCGCCCATCACTACGGCGGCGATCGCGTCGAGCTCGAAGCCGACGCCCGCGTTCGGCTGGCCGCTCATCAAACGCGCGGTCAACACGATGGCGGCGAACGCGGAAGTCAAACCGGCGATCGTATAGACGATCAGCCGACAAGCCGCGGCGCGAGTCCGCGAGCAGCGCCTCGACCTGACGCCATGTCGAGGCAGCTCGACACGAACTCCTGCCCGAATTGCACGACCAGATTGCGCTGCGCGATGGTCTCGCCGTCCGGCACGTCGCTGACCCAGTTGTGCGGCAGGTTCGGTCCCAGCAACACCAGGTTGCCGGGCGCGAAGCTGCTGATGTGATCGCCGACGAACATCTTGCCGGTCGTCGCGACGATCAGATGAATTTCGTATTCCGGATGAAAGTGCCAGCGCACCGTGCGATACGGATAGCCATGCGACCACACTTTGAACGATTCGTCGCGGCGTACGGCCACGACTTCCAGATCGGGTTGCACTGTCTTGCCTCCATGAAGCGGACCGCTCCGGGCGCCGCTGCTCTTCGTCTTGTAAAGCGAAAAGTAGCCTGCAACCGCGCTGGCCACCACTAAAAATAAGACCGCGGACCACTACTTTTTTGCATTCGGGTTAGTGCTGACGCAGCCGGCGTCAAATTTGATGCAGTGCAATACGCAGGGCGAAGCACCGCAGCTCGCCCAGCGACCCACCGTCAGCGACGCGGAAAAGCCCCGCCGCGCCGCGCTGCGCCACGAAAACCCTGTGACGTCGCCTTGACTTTCGTTTCGCCGGGTACGATCATTCGCTCACATGCAGAGCAAATGCTCCATCCGAAGAATAAACGCACGCTCCGAGCCGTGCGGGCAACAGCAACGATCATGGGATCGGAGTAAGCGCTAAAGCGCTAACAGCAACGATCATGGGATCGGAGTAAGCGCTAAAGCGCTAACTCCGATCGACACAGGAGACACACATGAACAGCGGGCAAGGCAGCGGCGCGGCCGCACAGGTGATCCTGCACATCGGCGCGGGATCGTTTCATCGCGCGCATCAGGCGTGGTATCTGCACCGTTTGAATGAAGCGAAGCTGCCCGGCGAGCCGCACTGGTCGCTGACGGTCGGCAATATCCGCAGCGACATGAACGCGGTGCTCGAAGCGCTCGCCGCGCAAGACGGCGTCTACACGCTCGAGACCGTCACGCCCCAGGGCCAGCGCGCATACGAGACGATCCGCTCGATCGAGCGCGTGCTGCCGTGGACCGAAAGCCTCGACGCGCTGATCGAAGCCGGCGCCGATCCGGCCTGCAAGATCATCGCGTTCACGGTCACCGAAGGCGGCTATTACCTCGACGAACACGACGAGCTCGATACCGCGAACGCCGATCTCGCCACCGATCTCAAAGGCGGCCACACCACGATCTACGGCGCGCTGGCGGCGATTCTCGATGCGCGCATGAAACGCGGCGCGGGCCCTGTGACACTGCAGACTTGCGACAACCTGCGCAGCAACGGCGAGCGCTTTCACGCGGGCATGAGCGAGTTTCTCGAACGGCGCGGCGCGGACCAACTGGCGCAATGGTTCGACGACAACACCGCGTGCCCGAATTCGATGGTCGACCGCATCACGCCGCGTCCGACGCCGGACGTGCGTGAGCGCGTCAAGGCCGCGACCGGTGTCGACGATGCCTGCCCGGTGATGGGTGAAGCGTTCATCCAGTGGGTGATCGAAGATCGTTTCATCGCCGGGCGTCCCGCATGGGAGAAGGCCGGCGCGGAACTGGTCGACTCGGTGCTGCCGTACGAGGAAGCGAAGATCCGCATTCTCAACGCGACCCATAGCTGCATTGCGTGGGCGGGCACCCTGGTCGGGCTGAACTACATTCACGAAGGCACGCTCGACGCGGACATTCGCCAATTCGCGTTCGACTACGTGACCGAAGACGTGATCCCGTGTCTCACGCCGAGTCCGCTCGATCTCGAACGGTATCGCGACGTCGTGCTCGAACGCTTCAGCAATCCGTATATCCAGGACACCAACCAGCGCGTTGCGGCCGACGGCTTTTCGAAGCTGCCCGGCTTTATCGCGCCGACGCTCGCCGAGTGTTTCGAGCGCGGCGTGAAGCCAGCGGCGACCGCGCTGCTGCCCGCGCTGTTCTTCCGCTTTCTCGAACGCTGGCACACCGGCAAGCTGGCATATGCGTATCAGGACGGCGTGATGGATGAGCGCGTCGCGCACGGCTTCTTCGCGGCGCCCGACCCGCTGCAGGCGTTCGCCGCGGACCGGCTGCTGTGGGGCAGCATGGCGCAGACGCCGGAACTGGAATCGGCGCTCGCCGGCGCGCTCGCGCGCATCGATGTCTGGCTCGCCAAACGCGGCGCGGTTTGAACGCCGCGTTGCACTCTCTTTCGAATCACGCGCGGTGCCAGGCTTAATGCGCATGGCACCGCGAGCCATGTGCGGCTAAAGTAGCGCATCCCTAACGACGAAGGTTTCGCGCCCATGTATCTCGGCATCGACCTCGGCACGTCCGAAGTGAAAGTTCTGCTGCTCGCGTCCGATGGACGCGTGATCGGCACCGCCGGCTCTCCCTTTACGGTTTCGCGGCCGCATCAGCGTTGGGCCGAGCAGAATCCCGAAGACTGGTGGACCGGGACGCGCGCGGCGCTCGCCGCGTTGCGCGTCCGGCATCCCGACGAGTTCGCGCAGATTCGCGGCATCGGCCTGTCGGGACAGATGCACGGCGCGGTGCTGCTGGATGCCGAGGACCGCGTGCTGCGGCCCGCGATTCTGTGGAACGACATGCGCAGCGACAAGGAATGCGCGGAGCTGACCGAGCGCGCGCCGGACCTGCACAGCGTCGCCGGCAATCTGGCGATGCCGGGCTTCACTGCGCCGAAGCTGCTATGGGTCGCGCGCCATGAGCCGGAGATCTTCGCGCAGACTGCCTGTGTGTTGCTGCCGAAGGATTACTTGCGCCTGCAACTGACCGGCGGCAAGGTGTCCGATCCGTCGGACGCGGCCGGCACGTTGTGGCTCGACGTCGCCAAACGCGACTGGTCCGACTCATTGCTCGCCGCCTGCAACATGACGCGCGCGCAGATGCCGGGCCTCGCCGAAGGCAGCGCGCCGTCCGGCACGCTGCTGCCCGCGGTGGCGCGCGAATTCGGCTTGCGCGACGGTGTGATCGTCGCGGCCGGCGGCGGCGACAACGCCACCAGCGCGATCGGCATCGGCGCGACGCAACCGGGCGACGGCTTCGTCTCGCTCGGCACATCGGGCGTGCTGTGCGTGGTCGGCGACAGCTTCCGGCCGAACCCGGCTTCCGCCGTGCACGCGTTTTGTCACGCGATTCCGGATCGCTGGCATCAGATGAGCGTGGTGCTGTCGGCGGCGAGCTGCCTGCGCTGGGTCTGCAAGCTCACGTCCACCGACGAGCCGACCCTGCTCGCCGAAATCGAGGCGCTCCCCGCCGACGCATTGAACACCGCGCCGCTGTTCCTGCCGTATCTGTCCGGCGAACGCACGCCGCACAACGACCCGTATGCGCAAGGCGTGTTCTTCGGCATGAACCACGCGACCGATCGCGCGTTGCTCGGCTATGCGGTGCTCGAAGGCGTGACGCTCGCGCTGACCGACGGCCTCGACGCGCTGCGCGCGGCCGGCACCGAGGCGAAGGCGCTGTCGCTGCTCGGCGGCGGCGCGCGCAGCGATTACTGGGCGCAGCTGCTGGCGGATGCGCTCGACACCGCGACCCGCAAACACGGCGGCGGCGAAACCGGCGCGGCGCTCGGCGCAGCCCGGCTCGGCTGGCTGGCCGCGGGCGGCGATCCGGCCAAGGTGCTGACCAAGCCGCCGATCGAAAAGGAGTTCACACCGAACCCGCGCCGGCATGCGGAACTGCGCACGCGGCTCGCAGCGTACCGCGCGCTGTACCGTCACGTGCGGCCGCTGTTCGACCCTGCGCGAGCTCCGCTCGCCTGAGCGGCAAACCACAGCCGCTTGCCGTTGAGAGGCGGGACCGGCTGCTATCATCGGCGCACTTCAAGCGAACCGTTACCGTGCCCAAGTCCACAGAAAAACTAGATCTCGCTACCCGCGCTGCGTGGCTTTACTACGTCGCCGGCAATACCCAGAACGAAATCGCCGAGAAGCTGCAGGTCTCGCGCCCGGTTGCGCAACGGCTGGTCGCGTTCGCCGTCGAAAAGAACCTGATTCGAGTGCGCGTCGATCACAAACTGGCCGACTGTCTGTCGCTTGCCGATCAGCTGTCGAAGCGCTATGGCCTGAGCATGTGCGAAGTGGTGCCGATCGACGGCGATACGACCGACGAGCTCGACCGCAAGCTGGCGGTGGCCGGCGCGCAGGTGATGGAGCGCTATCTCGCCGCCGAAAAACCGATGGTGGTCGCGGTGAGCAGCGGCCGCACGCTGAAGGCCGCGGTCGATCAGATCGCGCAGTTGGACCGTCCGCAGCACCGGCTGGTATCGATGGTCGGGGCGATCGCCCAGGACGGCTCGTCGAACCGCTACGACGTCGCGCTGCACATTTCGGAGAAGACCGGCGGCAAGTATTTTCTGCTACCTGCGCCATTGCTCGCCGATAGCGAGGCCGAGCGCGCGCAGTGGTGCAATCACCGGCTGTACCGGATCGTCGAGTCGCTCTCGGCGCAAGCCGATGTCGCGTTCGTCGGCATCGGCAATATCGGGCTGAAGTGTCCGCTGCACGAAGATGGCTTCATCACGTCGGAGGAAGTGAAGGAATTGATGCAGAACGGCGCGGTCGCTGAAATGCTAGGACTGCCGATCGATGCGGCCGGCGCGCACGTCGAGTCGCCGACCGGCCGGCGCGTGACGAGCATCGCGCTCGATGCGCCGCCGCGCCGACCGACGATCGGTTTCGCCGGCGGGCAGCGCAAGCGTGAAGCGCTGATCGCGGTGCTCAAGGGCGGCTGGTTGTCGGGACTGGTAACTGACGAGTTGTGCGCGCGGGCGGCGCTGGAGGCGTGAAGGCGGTGCCTGGTGCGTTCACTTCATGCGCCGCATGACAGCGGCCATCACGTACGCGGTTCGTAGACCGCCTGAATAAAAGCACGAATCCTCATACCACCGCCCTACACCAGCGGCAAACCCTCAGTGATGATGATCCGGTAATCGCCGCCCTTCAGGCGCGTCTCGCTGACCGCCTGATACGCCGGACTGCGATACCACGCGAGCGCTTCGTCGTAACCGGTGAATTCGAGAATCAGGATGTCTTCGATCGCCGGCCCCTCCACCACTTCCCTGCGCCCATGGCTCGCCAGCATCATCACCGGATGCTGCTCGAAGACGGCGGGCGCGATCTGTTTGTATTCTTCCAGTTTGGCGGGGTCGAGCGTTTTTTCGCGCGTGATGACGACGTAGGCAGACATGAACGTTTCCTGAGCGTGATTGAAAGGAAAGCGGCGCGCCCGCCGCTTCCCCTCTCGTCACGCGGCCAGCACTTCAACGATCTTACGCTGGAATGCTTTCCCTTCGCTGTCGAACAGATGGCAGTGCTCGGGCGTGGCGCCGAGCTTTTGCGTGTCGCCCTTCGCGTGCCGTTCGAGCGGCGGAATCCGCGCGATCAGGCCGTCCGGCGCGACGCTCGATTCCGCGTAAAGATACGCCGCGTCGCCGAGCGATTCGACCGCCATCGTGCGGGCCGAGATGCCGTCTTCGGTGGTGCCCACGTGCAGATGCTCGGGGCGAATACCGACCGTCACCTTGTCGCCCTGCTTGACCGCGCCCGGCTCCACCGCGACGCGTTGCGTCTCGCCGGTTTCGTAGCGCACCGTCACGCCGTCGCGCGTAACCGACTGCACGACGCCTTCCATGAAGTTCATCTTCGGCGAGCCGATGAAGCCGGCGACGAAGCGGTTGGCCGGCGCGTGATACAGCATGGTCGGGCTGCCGACCTGCTCGAGATTGCCCGCCGACAACACGACGATCTTGTCGGCCAGCGTCATCGCTTCGACCTGGTCGTGCGTCACGTAGATCATCGTGGTCTTCAGCTCGTCATGCAGACGCGAGAATTCGAGGCGCATTTTCACGCGCAACGCGGCATCGAGATTCGACAGCGGCTCGTCGAACAGAAACACTTTCGGCTTGCGTGTGATCGCGCGGCCGATCGCCACGCGCTGGCGCTGGCCGCCGGAAAGCTGCTTCGGCTTGCGATCGAGCAGATGGTCGATGTGCAGGATCTTCGCGGCGTTGCGCACGGCCGCGTCGATCTCCGGCTTCTTCGTGCCGGCGAGCTTCAGGCCGAACGCCATGTTGTCGTACAGCGTCATGTGCGGATACAGCGCGTACGACTGGAACACCATCGCGATGCCGCGCTTGGCCGGCGGCACATCGTTCATGCGCGTGCCGTCGATGGTCAGATCGCCGCCGCTGATGTCTTCGAGACCGGCGATCATCCGCATCAAGGTCGATTTACCGCAACCGCTCGGGCCCACGAACACGACGAACTCGCCGTCCGCGATGTCGAGGTTGATGTCGCGCATCACTTCGTTGTCGTCGTAGGCCTTTCTGATGTTGCGCAGAGTTACGCTTGCCATGATGTGTCTCCGTGTAATGCTGTGTGTTGCCGCGCGTTGCTGTGTCTTGCTATGGATTGCCTGCCGGTTGAGTCTGCGCCGCCGTGAGTCGCGACTCGCGCGCTCAAGGCGCCGCTGCCGTCGCGCTCAGCGTCCATTGTGCGACCAGATCCGGCAACTGGCGCATGTCGTCGAATACGTGACGCGCGCCGGCCGCATGCAGCTTGTCGATCTGCACGTCGCTCGCATGACCGCCGCCGATAAAACCGAGCACCGTCATGCCCGCCGCAGCCGCCGCCGTCACGCCCGCGACGCTGTCTTCCACCACGAGGCACGCGGACGGCGCGAGCCCGAGTCGCTGCGCGGCCGCCAGATAGACGTCGGGCGCGGGCTTCGGATTCGGCACTGCATCGGCGCAGAACAGGCGCTCGCCGAAAAACCGCGCGAGGCCTGTGCGCGCCAGGACCGATTCCACATAAGGCCGGAAGCTGTTGCTCGCGCAGCCTTTGACGAGTGGCACCTGGGCGAGCGCGGCGTCGATGCCTTCGACCGTCGGCGCCTGCATCGCCGCTTCTTCCACCGTGCGGCGGATCGCATCGATCTCGTCGGCGCCGAGGCTTTTGCCGAGTTGCGTCGCCGTGCCCTGCAACACCTTCTCGATGCGCAGGCCGAGCAGCGGCAGCACCACCGGCTCGACATCGGTGCCGGGCCAGCGCGCTTCGAGTTCGCGCACCAGCATGCGCGCCGCCACCGCTTCGCTGTCGATCAGCACGCCGTCGCAATCGCAAATCAGCGCGAGATTACCCATACCCGTGCCTGCCGTCATTTGACCGCCCCGAACGTGAGGCCGCGCACCAGTTGCTTTTGCGACAGCCAGCCGACGATCAGGATCGGCGCAACCGCCAACAGCGAAGCCGCCGACAGCTTGGCCCAGAACAGCCCTTCAGGACTCGAATACGACGCGATGAACACGGTCAGCGGCGCGGCATTCGAACTCGACAGGTTGATGCTCCAGAACGCTTCGTTCCACGACAGGATCACGAGCAGCAGCGCGGTGGAAGCGAGCCCGGGCAGCGACATCGGCATCAGCAGATAGACGATCTCCTGCCACGTCGCGGCGCCGTCGATGCGGCCGGCTTCGAGAATATCGCGCGGAATTTCAGCGAAGTATGTGAACGACATCCACACCGCGATCGGCAGATTGATCAGCGTGTAGACGATCACCAGACCCGACACCGTATCGAGCAGCCCGCTGTTTTTCCACAGCAGATAGATCGGCACCAGCACGCCGACCGACGGCATCATCTTGGTCGACAGCATCCACAGCAGCACTTTCTGCGTGCGGCGTGTCGGGAAGAACGCCATCGCATACGCGCACGGCACGGCGAGGATCAGGCACAGCACCGTGACGCCCACCGAGATCAGCACCGAATTCCACGCGAACGCAAAGTAATTGCTGCGCGCGAACACCTCGTGGAAGCTCTCGAGCGTCGGGACGAAAAAGAGCGACGACGAATAGGCCTGCTGCTCTGTCTTGAAGGCGGTGATCGTCATCCAGAAGATCGGGAAGAACAGCAGCAACGCGACCAGCCAGGCGATCACACCGGGGATGCTGCGACGGATTCCCTCGAACGGCGACTTGGCCGGCACGGTCATGGGCGTCGTCGTCGACGCCGGGGTAGAGGCAACGTGGCTCATTTTTCGTACTCCCCTTTCAGGTTCTTCGCGAGCATCCGCACGAGGAAGAACGACACGATGTTGGCCAGCACGACAGCGAGGATGCCGCCCGCCGACGCGAGACCGACGTCGAACTGCTGCAGGCCCAGCGAAAAGATCAGGTACGACAGATTGGTGGTCGCGGTGCCCGGACCGCCGCCCGTAGTCGTATAGATCTCGGCGAAGATCGACAGCAGGAAAATCGTTTCCATCATCACCACCACCGCGATCGCTCGCCTCAGGTGCGGCAGTGTGATGTAGAAGAACATCGAGAATGGACCCGCGCCGTCGATGCGCGCTGCCTCCTTCTGCTCCTGATCGAGCGACTGGATCGCGGTGAACAGAATCAGGAACGCGAATGGCAGCCACTGCCACGCGACGATCATGATCACCGCGGTGAGCGGATAGTCGGCGAACCAGTCGATCGGCTGCATGCCCATCGCGCGCATGCCCTGCGCGACCAGGCCGTACACCGGATGCAGGATCATGTTCTTCCAGATCAGCGCGCTGACGGTCGGCATCACGAAGAACGGCGCAATGGCCAGAAGCCGCGCGATGCCCTGGCCGTAGAACTTACGGTCGAACAAAACCGCCATCAGCACGCCGCCGACCACGGTGATCACCAGCACCGAGATGATCAGCTCGAGCGTGTTGGCGATCGATGGGCCGAATGAGGGGTCGGTGGCAAGGTACCGATAGTTGTCGAACCCCGCGAAACCGCGGATATCCGGATTCAGCAGGTTGTAGCGCGAGAACGAAAACCAGATCGTCATCGCGAGTGGAATGGCCATCCACAACACCAATACGGCGACCGACGGCGAAACCAGCCAGCGGGCGGAATTGGCTTTGCGGGTTTCGCGTTCTTTTTCTGTCTGGGGATGGGCATGCATGAGAGGTAGGCGCAGAGGACGCATGATTGACCACCGGTTCGGTAATGCGCGGGCCGTCTCCTTAAGCCGCGTGTGCCGCATGAACCGCGGCGGGGACGGCCCGCTGTGCTGCGTGAGCCGGCTGACGGACGTCAGCCGGCGCGTGCCACATCACTCGAGTGGCTGACTTGCCGCTTTACTTCTGGTTCACTCCTGCTTCACTTCTGGTAGCCGGCCTGCTTCACCGCGCGATCCGCGGCGGCATTGCCGGCCGCCAGCGCCTGATCGACCGTCATCTGACCGGCAATCGCACCGGAGATGCTCTGCCCGACCACGGTGCCGAACGACTGGAACTCAGGAATCCCGACGAACTGCACGCCGGTGTACGGCACCGGCTTGAGGGTCGGGTGATCCGGGTCAGCCGTTTCGATCGCCTTCAGCACGAAATCGCCGAACGGCGCGGCCTGCTTGTACTCGGGGCGCGCATAGGTCGACTTGCGCGTTCCCGGCGGCACCGACGCCCAGCCTTGATCCTTCGCGACCAGTTCGATGTACTCCTTCGACGTGGCCCACGTGATGAACTTCTTCGCCGAGTCGGCCTGCTTGGACGACTTCGGAATGGCCAGCGCCCAGGCCCACAGCCAATGCGAACCCTTCGGCGTGAGCGCGGTCGGCGCCGCGGCGAAACCGACCTTGTCTGCGATCTGCGATTGCTGCTTGTTGAAGAGCATGCCGGCCGCCACCGTCGCGTCGATCCACATCGCGCACTTGCCCGACGACATCAGCGTGAGGTTTTCGTTGAAACCGTTCGAGCTCGCTCCCGGCGGGCCGTCCTTCTTCAGCAGATCGACATAGAACGTCATCGCCTTCTTCCATTCCGGCGACGTGAGCTGCGCGTTCCACTTCTCGTCGAACCAGCGGCCGCCGAAGGTGTTGGCCACGGTCGTGCCGTACGCCATGTTTTCGCCCCAGCCCGCCTTGCCGCGCAAGCAGATGCCATAGACGCCGCTGGCTTTGTCGGTGAGCTTGTCGGCGAATTGCGCGACCTGCTCGTAGGTCGGCTGATCGGGCATTTTCAGGCCCTTCTGGTCGAACAGATCCTTGCGGTAATAGGTCATCGAACTCTCGACGTAGAACGGCAGCGCGTACAACTGGCCGCCGCTAGACAGGCCGTCGCGCGCCGTTTTCACGACGTCGTTCAGATCGTAACTGGCGGGCAGGTTGGTGATCGGCGTGAGCCAGCCGCGCTTGCCCCATTGCGGCGTTTCGTACGCGCCGATCGTCATCACGTCGAACTGGCCGCTGCCGGTGGTGATGTCGGTCGTGGCACGCTGACGCAACACGTTTTCTTCGAGAATCACCCAGTTCAGCTTGATGTCCGGATTCGCCTTTTCGAACGCGGGCGAGAGCTTCTTCAGCTCGATCATGTCCGGGTTGTTCAACGTCGCGATCGTCACCGTGGCCGCCGGCGCGCTCAACGCAAAGCATGCGGCTGCGCCGGCACTGACCGCCTTCAGCGTGGATTTGAAAGCTGGTTTCATGTGTTGTCTCCTTTCTCGTACGTTATGTAGTGCTGCGTTTGTTCTACGGAAATGACGGTGGATCGCGCGCGGGTCGCGTGGCTGCACTCAGTTCATCCACTTAGCTCATCCAGTTGCCGCCGTCGACGTTGAGGGTTTGCGCGGTGATGTAGTCGGCGTCCGCGGACGCGAGAAACAGTGCGGCGCCGGTCAGGTCATCCGGCACGCCCATGCGGCCGAGCGGCACCGCTTCGCCGACCAGACGCTTCTTCTCGCCGAGCGGCCGGTTTTCATAGCGGGCGAAGAGCGCGTCGACTTCATTCCACATCGGCGTATCGACGACGCCCGGCGCGATGCCGTTCACGTTGATCTGGTGCGGCGCGAGCGCCAGCGCCGCGGATTGCGTGTAGCTGAGCACGGCCGCCTTGGTCGCGCAGTAGTGCGACACCAGCGCCTCGCCGCGCCGTCCGGCTTGCGACGACATATTGATGATCTTGCCGCCGTGGCCCTGCTCGACCATTTGGCGCGCGACCGCCTGCATCAGGAAGAACATGCCCTTCACGTTGACCGCGAACAGGCGGTCGAACACGTCCCAGGATTCATCGAGGATCGGGCGCATATCGAACAGCGCCGCGTTGTTGAACAGAATGTTGACCTGGCCGAAGCGCTCCAGCGTGCTCGCCAGGATGCGCTCGATATCGTCGCGGCTCGTGACGTCGGCACTGACGCTCAGCACGCGCTCGCCGTAGGCGGCACGCAGCGCGTCGCCGAAACTGTCCGCCGGCTTCACGTCGACCAGCACGCAGCGCGCGCCTTCGTCCAGATAGCGCCGCGCCACAGCCTCACCGATGCCGCTTGCCGCGCCCGTCAGAATGGCCACCTTGTCTTGCAATCGTGCCGCCACCGCATGTCTCCGGTTCGTTCTGCTTCTTGAGGCGCAGCGAGCGAACGCCCATTGCGCGAACAATTGCTCTGTTAGTGATCGAATGATCGGATACGGACCGGGTCATGTCAAGGCGCTTCGACCAGATTTCGATGGTGCAGCGCGGCAGGACTCTCGACGTGCCGTCCTTGCCCTCAGCAACACTCGTGCCGCAAATCGGCGGCGGTCCAGCTGCGTTCTGTGCAAGCCGCTGACAAAAATTCAAGATACGTTATATCATTGCGACCTCGCTTTGCTTCGAGGCCCCGGATCGAAGCTTCGCCTCGCAGCCTTGCCACCGCCCGGTTGCCGCTTTGTCACTTCGCCACTTCGCCAGGAGGTCCACGCCGATGGCCACGTCGATTGCAGAACATCACGCCGTGCGGCTCGCGCATGCCGAAGCGCACGCCGCTTTGCATGGGCTCGCGCTGACGCCGCTGCGTCGTGACGTGTACGCGGCGATCGTCGCCAGCGAGCGGCCGATCGGCGCGTACGAGCTGCTCAATGCGCTCGCGCCGCAACGCGGCCGGATGCCGCCCACGACCGTCTACCGCGCGCTGGACTTTCTGGTCGCGCACGGCTTCGTGCATCGGATCGAATCGAAGAATGCGTTCGTTGCCTGCTGCGAAATCGGCGTGCCGCATCGCAGTCAGTTTCTGATGTGCGACGGCTGCGGCGCCACCGTCGAGATTCCCGGCGAGGAGCTCGCCGACCGGTTGTCGCATAGCGCGCCGGCGCATGGCTTCGAAGTGCATCGCCAGGTGATCGAACTGAGCGGTCTGTGCGCGCTGTGCGCCCGCGCGGCACGGCCCGTCGGCGCCTCGGCATGAAGCCCGCATGAGTCCGTGCATCAAGCCGCTCATGAAGGCGTACGTCGGCCAGCCGTACCTCGGACGCCGCGCTCTGAGTCATGCACGAAACCGCGCATGACGGCGGGCCTGAACGCCCGCCGCGAGCCCAGCCAGCCCGCCCTAACGTTCGCGGTTCATTCAACTCTCACGCAGCAGGAAACAACGATGAAAAAAATCGGCTCGATGTTGATCGGGGCGCACCGCGCGCTGAAGCTGTCGAAGTACGTGGCCGCGGGCGCGGCGGCGTTCGCGTTCGGCCACGGCGCGTTTGCCGCGGAAGCGAAAATCCCGGTCGTCGCCGCGGAGAATTTTTACGGCGACGTGGTGCAGCAACTGGGCGGCGATCGCGTCGACGTGACGAGCATCCTCAGCAATCCGGACCAGGACCCGCATCTGTTCGAAGCCAGCCCGAAGACCGCGCGCGCGTTGCAGCATGCGAGCCTTGTGGTCTACAACGGCGCCGACTACGATCCGTGGATGGCGAAGCTGCTGGCCGCATCGAAGGGTACGCAGCGCACCACGATCGTCGCCGCCGATCTCACCGGCAAGAAGAGCGGCGATAATCCGCACCTCTGGTATGACCCGGCGACCATGCCGAAAGTGGCGCGCGCAGTGAGCGAAGCGCTGATCGCCGCTGACCCGGCGCACAAGTCGGCGTACGATGCGAACCTCGCGAAGTTTCTCGACTCGCTGAAGCCGATCGACGCCAAGATCGCCGAGCTGCACGGCCGCTATGCAGGCGTGCCGGTCACGGCGACCGAGCCGGTGTTCGGCTACATGTCGGACGCGGTGGGTCTGACGATGCGCAATCAGCGCTTCCAGCTCGCGGCCATGAACGACACCGAAGCCAGCGCGGCCGATATCGCCGCGTTCGAACGCGATCTGCGCGACAAGCGCGTGCGCGTTCTGATCTATAACAGCCAGGCAACCGAAGCCCTGACCCAACGCATGTTGAAGCTCGCGCAGCAATCACAGGTGCCGACCCTTAGCGTCACCGAAACCCAGCCGGCCGGCAAGACCTATCAGACGTGGATGCTGAGCCAGCTCGACGCGCTGGGCACGGCGCTGGCCGCGGGCGATGCGAAGGCGGCGGCTTCTGGCACAAAAGGAAAAACCCAATGACTTCGACTGGCCGCAGCGCGCCAGCTAGCGCGCCCGCGAGCGCACCGACGAGCGCCTCCAACGCCGTGCTCGAACTCGAACACGTGACGCTCGAACTCGGCGAGCGCACGATTTTGCGCGACACCGGCTTCGTGGTGAACCAGGGCGAATTCATCGGCGTGCTCGGGCCGAACGGCGCGGGCAAGACGACGCTGATGCGCGCCGTGCTCGGCCTCGTGCCGGCGGCAAGCGGCGCGATTCGCGTGCTGGGGCAGCCTGTCGGGCGCGGCAATGCGTCGATCGGCTATATGCCGCAGACGCGCAGCGCGCTGGCCGGCCGGCGCGTGCGTGGCCGCGATTTCGTCGCGATGGCCGCCGACGGCCACCGCTGGGGCTTGCCGCTTGCGGATGCGAAAACCCGCGCCGACGTCGAGCGCGTGCTCGATCTGGTCGGCGGCCGCAAGCTGGCCGAACGGCCGCTGTCGGAACTGTCGGGCGGCGAGCGCCAGCGGCTGCTGCTCGCGCAATGCCTGCTCGGCAATCCGAAGCTGCTGCTGCTCGACGAACCGCTGATCAGCCTCGACCCGCATCATCAGAAGAGCGTGGTCGAACTGGTGCGTCGCGTGCAGCGCGAACTCGGCATCGCCGTATTGTTTTCCGCGCATGAACTGAACCCGCTGCTGAACTCGCTCGACCGCGTGCTGTATCTCGGCAGCGGCGTGGCGGCGCTCGGCACCGTCGACGAAGTGATTACGCGGCCGGTGCTGTCGCGCCTCTACGGCTCGCCGATCGACGTGATGCGCGTCAACGGCCGCATCTTCGTGATGTCGGGCGGCGTCGAAGTCGAGAAGCACGATCACGAGCACGAACACGACGAGGACGGCGGGCATAGCCACTCGCATTCGCACGGGCACGGGCACGCGCACGGCCACTCACACCAGCACGACTCACGCGACGGACACACGCACGATGTTTGAATACGATTTCATGGTGAACGCATTCGCGGCGTCGGGGATCGTCGCGGTGCTGGCCGGCGTAGTGGGCTATTTCCTGGTGATGCGCGGACAGACCTTCGCCGGTCACGCGCTCTCGCACGTCGGCTTCACCGGCGCGACCGGCGCGGTGCTGATCGGCATCTCGCCGATCTGGGGGATGATCGGCTTCACGCTCGCGGCCGGCGTCGGCATGGGCGCGCTCGGCGAACGCCTCGCCGGACGCGACGTGGCGATCGGCGTGATCCTGTCGCTGTCGCTCGGCTTCGGCCTGCTGTTTCTGCACTTCTTCACCGCGTACGCGACGCAGGTCACCGCGCTGCTGTTCGGCAACGTGCTCGGCGTGAATGCGTCGACGCTCGGTGTGCTCGCGGCGTTGGGCGTCGTCAGTCTGGTCGCGCTCGCGGCGATCATGCGGCCGCTGCTGTTCGCTTCGTTGCAGCCGGAACTGGCCGAAGCCAAGGGCGTGTCGCTGCGTCTGGTGTCGGTGCTGTTTCTCGCGATCGCCGCGCTGGCCGTGGCCGCGTGCACGCAGATCGTCGGCGTGTTGCTGGTGTTCACGCTGATGGTCGGGCCGGCCGCCGCGGCCCAAAACATGACCACGCGGCTGTCGACCGGTCTCGTGCTCGCCGCCGTGTTCGCGCTGCTGCAGGCGTGGCTGGGCCTGACGCTGGCGTTCTATACCGACTGGCCGACCAGCTTCTGGATTACTGTGCTGTCGGCGCTGGTGTATGGCGGAAGTTTGTTGAAGCGGCGTTGAGCGGTGGTTGCGCACCGAATGGGGCATCGAGGCGCCGATGCCCATGCCGGGTTGTCGATGGCGGCAGCACAGCTGCATGCCGCCATCGACCTTGCGAACGACTACGACATCACCCGAGCAGCGCCTTCGCGTGATGCGCGAGATGATCCTCGATGAAGGTCGAGATGAAGTAATAGCCGTGGTCATAGCCCGCGTGACGGCGCAATGTCAGCGGCTGCCCCGCGGCCTGGCAAGCAGCTTCGAACACATCCGGATTCAACTGCTCGGCGAGGAATTGATCGGCGAGCCCCTGATCGACCAGAATCCCCTGCGCGAACTTGCGCGACGCGTGCATCACCAGCTCGCTGGCGTCGTACTGCTGCCACGCTTCGCGGTCTTCGCCCAGATAGCCGCTGAACGCCTTCACGCCCCACGGGCAGCGCATCGGCGCGGCAATCGGCGCGAACGCCGACACCGACCGATAGATCTCCGGATTGCGCAGCGCCAGCATCAGCGCGCCGTGACCACCCATCGAATGTCCGAAGACGCCAATGCGCGCGCCGTCCACCGGCAGATTCGCGAGCGTCGTTTCGCGCAGCTCGTCACGCACGTACGAGTACATCCGATAGTGCTGCGCCCACGGCTCCTGCGTCGCGTCGACGTAAAAGCCCGCGCCCACGCCGAAGTCCCACGCCGCGCTTTCGCCCGGCACGCCCGCGCCGCGCGGACTGGTATCCGGCGCGATCAGCGCGATGCCGTGCTGCGCCGCGAAGCGCTGCGCGCCGCCCTTCATCGGAAACGTTTCTTCGGTGCTGGTGAGACCCGCGAGATAGAACAGCGCGGGCACGTTCGCGTTGGCCTGCAAAGCCTGCGGCGGCAGATACACCGAGAAGCGCATCGGCAGGCCGATGATCTGCGAGTCGTGCCGGTAGAAGCGCTGCTCGCCGCCATGGCACGCATGCGACGACAATAGTTCAAGCATCGCGACGCTCCCCGTTTAGTACAGCACGACCGAGCGGATCGACTCGCCCTTCTTCATCAGATCGAAGCCTTCGTTGATGCGTTCGAGCGGCAGACGGTGCGTGATCAGATCATCGATATTGATCTTGCCTTCCATGTACCAGTCGACGATCTTCGGCACGTCGGTGCGGCCGCGCGCGCCGCCGAAGGCCGAGCCCTTCCACTCGCGGCCCGTCACCAGCTGGAACGGACGCGTGCTAATCTCCTCGCCCGCCGCCGCCACGCCGATGATGAACGACTGGCCCCAGCCCTTGTGGGTGCACTCCAGCGCCTGACGCATCACCTTGGTATTGCCGATACACTCGAACGAATAGTCCGCGCCGCCATCGGTGAGTTGGACGATGTGATCGACCACGTTCTCGACTTCATTCGGGTTGATGAAGTGGGTCATGCCGAACTTCTTCGCCAGCTCGACG
The DNA here is from genome assembly GCF_902859915.1 of Paraburkholderia ultramafica. Lineage (GTDB taxonomy): Bacteria > Pseudomonadota > Gammaproteobacteria > Burkholderiales > Burkholderiaceae > Paraburkholderia > Paraburkholderia ultramafica. Next base: position 258,927 of record NZ_CADIKK010000006.1, on the reverse strand, counting down.
CGGCCCGGGTTGATATCGACGCCGATGATCTTGTCCGCGCCGACCATCTTCGCGCCCTGGATCACATTCAGTCCGATGCCGCCGAGACCGAACACCACGACGTTCGCGCCCGCCTCGACCTTCGCCGAATACACCACGGCGCCGACGCCCGTCGTCACGCCGCAGCCGATGTAGCAGATCTTGTCGAACGGCGCGTCTTCACGCACCTTCGCGACCGCGATTTCCGGCACGACGATGTAGTTCGAGAACGTGGACGTGCCCATGTAGTGAAACAGCGGCTTGCCGTCGAGCGAGAAACGCGAGGTGGCGTCCGGCATCAGCCCCTTGCCTTGCGTCGCACGGATCGCCTGACACAGGTTGGTCTTGCGCGACAGGCAGAACTTGCACTGGCGGCATTCCGGCGTATAGAGCGGAATCACGTGGTCGCCCTTCTTCAGCGTGCCGACACCGGGACCGGTATCGACGATCACGCCCGCGCCTTCGTGGCCGAGAATCGCCGGGAAGAGGCCTTCCGGATCGGCGCCGGACAGCGTGTAGTAGTCGGTGTGGCAGATGCCCGTCGCCTTCACTTCGATCAGGACTTCACCGGCGCGCGGCCCTTCCAGATCGACTTCTTCGATCGTCAGCGGGGCGCCGGCTTTCCATGCGATTGCTGCTTTGGTTTTCATCGTCAATGCTCCTGTGAGTCTGTGAATGCGACGTGCGTCGAGGTTCGATAGGTCGCGGCGCGCGGGTGTTCCATTTCACCGGCCGCGTGTGATTCAGATGCGGTGCCAGCGGCCGATGTTGTCGCGGCCGAATGGCCTTGCGGGCCGCGTTCCAGCTTAGCGCGCGAAAAGCGTAATGGTATTGCAAAGCGCGACACCGCATTGTCCTCGCCTGACATTGCTTCGGCTAACGAAGCGTCGGATCGCCGAACCATGTTTCGACGCGGCCGTACGCGTGGCGAGCATGCAAAAAAACGCGCGCAAGTTGCGTGGCAACGCGTAGCCGTTGTCACTATCGCGCGGCTTCGGACGCGCGCCCGAACCCACGCTGAAATTCCCGAATCGCGGGTTAACCCCGCCACACCGCGAGCCGCGTGAAAACAGGACTATGCGCTGGACGCGATACGCCTCATTGATTCTCACATATATCCCGGCGAACCGCGCACACGTGGCGCGCGGCCGCGCAGCGCCGCTGCAAGGGGCTGACCGCCGATCGGCTACGCACGGACCTTTAATTTGCCTTTCAAACGACGCGCTCGCATATCGTCAGCGGGAATGCCGGAATAGGCCCCAGTGGTCTTGTTGCAGCTTTTCGTCCCCGATACCTTGGAGTCATTCCAAAACCAGATGGTGGAGACAGACGATATGCAAGCGAACGCGGTTCATCCGTGCGACGAGCGACTGCCCGCGGGCCAGTTGCTCACCCTCGGCATTCAGCACGTTCTGGTGATGTACGCCGGCGCCGTTGCCGTGCCCTTGATCATCGGCGCGGCGCTCAAGCTGCCGAAGGACCAGATCGCGTTCCTGATCAGCGCCGATCTGTTTTCATGCGGTATCGCCACGCTGATCCAGACGCTCGGTCTGTGGATCTTCGGCATCCGTCTGCCGGTCATCATGGGCTGCACGTTCGCGGCCGTCGGTCCGATGGTCGCGATCGGCACCAATCCTTCGCTCGGCATTCTCGACATCTTCGGCTCGACGATCGCGGCCGGGGTGGTCGGCATCCTGCTCGCGCCCGCGGTCGGCAAGCTGCTGCGCTTCTTCCCGCCAGTTGTGATCGGCGTGGTGATCTCGGTGATCGGCTTGTCGCTGATGGAAGTCGGCATCAACTGGGCGGCCGGCGGGGTGGGCAATCCCGATTACGGCAATCCGGTGTATCTGGGCCTGTCGCTGCTCGTGCTGATGCTGATCCTGCTGATCAACAAGTTCGCCAAAGGCTTCCTCGCCAATATCTCGGTGCTGCTCGGCATCGTCGCGGGCTTCGTGATCGCGCTGGCGCTCGGCCGCGTCAACATGGACGGCGTCACGCTCGCGCCGTGGGTCGGCTTCGTGATGCCGTTCCACTTCGGCCTGCCGCACTTCGATCCGCTGTCGATCGCGACGATGGTCACGGTGATGTTCGTCACCTTCATCGAATCGACCGGCATGTTCCTCGCGGTCGGCGACATGGTCGATCGTCCTGTCGATCAGAAGACGCTGGTGCGCGGCTTGCGCGTCGACGGCCTGGGCACGCTGATCGGCGGCATCTTCAACTCGTTTCCGCATACCTCGTTTTCGCAGAACGTCGGCCTGATCGGCGTGACCGGCGTGAAGAGCCGCTTTGTCTGCGCGATGGGCGGCGTGATCCTGGTGCTGCTCGGCCTGTTCCCGAAGATGGCGCAAGTGGTCGCGTCGGTGCCGGCCTTCGTGCTCGGCGGCGCAGGCATCGTGATGTTCGGCATGGTCGCGGCGAACGGCATCAAGGTGCTGTCGAAAGTCGACTTCGTGAAGAACCACCACAACCTGTTCATCGTCGCGGTGAGTATCGGTCTGGGCTTGGTGCCGGTGGTGTCGCCGCACTTCTTCTCGAAGCTGCCGCCGGCGCTGTCGCCGCTGCTGCATAGCGGGATTCTGCTGGCGTCGGTGTCGGCGGTGGTGCTGAACCTGATCTTCAACGGCGTGAAGAGCGAGAAGCAGGCGCAGAGCGAAATTCGCCGCGCCGGGCACGACTTCGACGGACGCGGCGGCAGCGAACCGCAACGCGACGAGCTGCTGCGCGCGGCAGACCTGCATTGAGCGTCGCCGCCGCTCACTGGCGCGGTGCGAGCCGCGGCAGTGGATAAAAAAACGCCGCGGCATGCCGTGGCGTTTTTGTTGGTCCGGCTGCGCGGCTCGGTCTCCTGAATCAGAAACCGCCCCGCGTTAGCGCTGGTATCAGAGACTCAAACCGGGAGACTCAGCTCGCGTTCGCCGCCGAAGCCGCCACCGGCGCACTCGCCGCGCCGTAGTCGACCGGCGCGTCGGCCGGACGCGGCTGCTCGCCGGTACGCTCGATCCAGCCGCCGCCGAGTGCCTGGTACAGCGTGACCAGGTTCTGCAGGCGTTCCAGCCGCGCGGTAACCAACAACTGCTGCGACGTGTACAGATCGGTCTGCGCGGTCAGCACCGCCAGATAGCTGTCGACCCCGTTCGTGTAGCGCAGGTTCGACAGATCCAGCCGACGCTGCTCGGCAAAGGTATTGCGCTCGAGCGCCTGAATCTGCTGATCGAACGTGCCGCGCGCCGCCAGTCCGTCCGCCACTTCGCGGAAGGCCGTCTGGATCGCCTTTTCATACGTGGCGATCTGGGCGTTCTTCTGGATGTTGGCAAGATTCAGGTTGGCGACGTTCTGGCCGCCCTCGAAGATCGGCAACGTGATCGACGGCGCGAAGCTCCACGCCGCTGAACCCGGCTTGAACAGACCGCCGAGCGTCGGGCTCAGCGTACCGAAACTGCCGGTCAGCGAAACCTTCGGGAAGAACGCCGCGCGCGCCGCGCCGATGTTCGCGTTGGCCGCGAGCAGATTCTCCTCGGCCTCCATGATGTCCGGACGACGCGTCAGCAGATCGGACGGCAGACCTGCCGGAATATCCGTGAGGAGATTCTGGTCGCCCAGCCTCAGGCCCGGCGGCAGATCGGCCGGCAACGGTTCGCCCAGCAGCAGCACCAGCGCGTTCTCGGCCTGAGCCCGCAAACGCTCCTGCGACTGCAGGTTGGCGGTGGCCGTCTCGACCACCGTCTGCGCCTGGCGCAGATCGAGTTCCGAGCCGGTGCCGTTGTCGAACTGCAGCTTGGTGATCCGATACGATTCCTGCGACGTCGTCAGCGTGTCCTGCGTGACCTTCAGCAGGTCGTCCAGTTCGAGCACCGTCAGGTACTGGTTCGCCACCTGCGAGACCAGCGCGATTTCCGCCGCCTTGCGTGCCTGGGCCGTGCCAAGGTAGATCGCCAACGCCTGATCCTTCAGGCTCTGAATCCGCCCGAAGAAGTCGATTTCCCACGACGCGTTCAAACCGACCGAGTACGAGCGGGAAATCGTCTGGTCGAACAATGCCAGGTCGCGCGGCGTGCGCTGCGCGCTTCCGGAAGCCGCCGCATTGAGCGTCGGGAACAGGCCGGCGCGAACGATCCGGTACTGCGCCTGCGACGCCTGCATGTTCAGCACCGACACGCGCAGATCGCGGTTGTTCTTCAGCGCGATCTCGATCAGCCGCTGCATGCGCGGATCGATGAAGAACTCGCGCCAGCCGATGTCGGCGGCAGCCTGGCCGTTCGCGCTACGCGCGCCGGTCGCGCCCGGCTGCGTGTCGTACACGCCGCCGGTCGGGAAGGTCGCCGTCACGGGCGCAGCCGGGCGCTGGTAGTGCGGCGCCATCGTGCAACCCGCGGCGAGCAACGCGACCGCCACTGCAATTAGAGAGTGTTTTTGCATCTCAATGTCCGTCCTTGCCCGAGCCTTGATCAGTCGACCCGCCAGCCGACCCGCCAGCTTCCGGATCATGCGGATGGTGCTGGTTGTAGTGAGCGAGCGCCTCATCCGGGTCTTCCTTCTCACCGCCGAATTTCGCGCGGATCACGACGAAGAACATCGGGATCATGAAAATCGCCAGGAAGGTCGCCGTCAGCATCCCGCCGATCACGCCGGTACCGATCGCGTGCTGGCTGGCCGAGCCCGCGCCGTTACTGATCGCGAGCGGCATCACGCCGAGAATGAACGCGAGCGAGGTCATCAGGATCGGACGCAACCGCAGACGCGCTGCTTCCAGCGCGGCCTCGATCGGCCCCATGCCTTCACCCTGCTGCAGTTCACGGGCGAATTCCACGATCAGAATCGCGTTCTTCGCCGACAACCCGACCGTGGTCAACAGACCCACCTGGAAGAACACGTCGTTCTCGAGTCCGCGCAGCGTCGCGGCCAGCAGTGCGCCGATCACGCCGAGCGGCACCACCATGATCACCGAGAACGGAATCGACCAGCTTTCATACAGCGCCGCGAGACACAGGAACACCACGAGGATCGAGATGCCGTACAGAATCGGCGCCTGCGAACCGGACTGGCGTTCCTGCAACGACAGGCCAGTCCATTCGTAGCCGACGCCCGCCGGCAACTTCGCCACGAGGGCTTCCATCGCCGTCATCGCCTGACCGGTCGACTTGCCCGGTGCCGCCGCGCCCTGGATTTCCACCGACGAGATACCGTTGTAGCGCTCCAGCTTCGGCGAACCAAAGGTCCACTCGGTGCTTGCGAACGCCGAGAACGGTACCATCGTGCCCGCGCTGTTGCGCACGAACCAGCCGTTCACGTCTTCCGGTTTCATCCGGAACGGCGCGTCACTCTGCAAGAACACCTTCTTGATCCGGCCGTCGGTATCGAGGAAGTTGTTCACGTACTGCGACGCCCACGCGATCGAGAACGTCTGGTCGATCGAAGACAGCGAGACGCCGAGCGCGGAAGCCTTCTCGTGGTCGATGCTCACCTTGAACTGCGGCGTATCGTTCAGGCCGTTCGGACGCACCTGCGCCAGCGTCGGATCTTTCGCCGCCAGGCCCAGCAACATATTGCGTGCTTCCATCAGCTTCGCGTGGCCGATGCCCGCGCGGTCCTGCAACTGGAAGTCGAAGCCCGCTGCGGTGCCAAGCTCAGGAATCGACGGCGGATTGACCGGGAACACCGTCGCGTTCTTGTAGGTGCTGAAGTGCATGTAGAGACGGCCCACCAGCGCCTGCACCTTCTGGTCCGCGTGCTGACGCTGCGCGTAATCCTTCATCCGCACGAACACGAGGCCCGCGTTCTGGCCGCGGCCGGCGAAGCTGAAGCCGTTCACCGTGAAGGTCGATTCGACAATCGACTTCTCGTCGTTGAGCAGGTAGTCGGAAATGTCCTTCAGCGCGCGTGCCGTGGTTTCCTGGGTCGAACCCGACGGCGTTTGCACCAGCACGAACATCGTGCCCTGATCTTCGTCAGGCAGGAACGACTTCGGCAGTCTGACGAACAGCAGGCCGACCGCGAAGATCACCACCATGTAGATGATCAGCCAACGGCCCGAGCGCTTGATCACGTGGTGCACGCCCGAGTGATACTTGTCGCGGCTCTTGTTGAACGTGCGGTTGAACCAGCCGAAGAAGCCAGTGGCTTTTTCGTGATGACCTTGCGGAATCGGCTTGAGGATCGTCGCGCACAGCGCCGGCGTCAGAATCAACGCGACCAGCACGGACAGCACCATCGCCGCCACGATCGTCAGCGAGAACTGCCGGTAAATGGCGCCGACCGAACCGCCGGAGAACGCCACCGGCACGAACACCGCCGACAGGACGAGCGCGACGCCGACCAGCGCGCCGGTGATCTGGTCCATTGCCTTGCGGGTCGCGTCTCGAGGCGACAAGCCCTCTTCCTGCATCACCCGCTCGACGTTTTCCACCACCACGATCGCATCGTCCACCAGCAAGCCGATCGCCAGGACGAGCCCGAACATTGACAGCGTGTTGATCGAGAAGCCGACCACGCCCATGATCGCGAACGTGCCCAGCAGCACCACCGGCACGGCGATCGTCGGGATCAGCGTGGCGCGCAGGTTCTGCAGGAACAGGTACATGACCAGGAACACCAGCACGATACCTTCGAGCAGCGTCTTGACCACTTCCTCGATCGACAGGCGCACGAACGGCGTGGTGTCGTACGGATACTGCACGACCAGACCGTGCGGGAAGTACTTCGACAGTTCAGTGATCTTCGCGCGCACCGCCTTGGCGGTGGCCAGCGCGTTGGCGCCGGTCGCGAGCTGGATACCGAAGCCTGCCGTCGGCTGCCCGTTGTATTTAGTGTCGAAGTTGTAGTTTTCGCCGCCCAGCTCGACGTGCCCCACGTCGCGGATCCGCACCTGCGAGCCGTCGGGGTTCACCTTCAGCAGCACGTTGCCGAACTGTTCAGGCGTATTCAGCAGCGTGGCTTGCGTAATGGTTGCCTGCAGCACCTGACCCTGCACCGACGGCGTGCCGCCGAGCGAGCCGCCCGCGACCTGCACGTTCTGCGCCTGCAATGCGGTTTCCACGTCGACTGGCGTCAGGCCGAAGTTGTTCAGCTTGTTCGCGTCAAGCCAGACCCGCATCGCGTACTGCGAGCCGAACAGCGTCACCGTGCCCACGCCGTCGATACGGCTGATCGGATCCTGAACGTTCGACGCGACATAGTTCGCCAGGTCGTACTTGCTCATGCTGCCGTCTTCGGACACGAACGCCATGACCAGCAGGAAGCTGCTGCTCGACTTCGTGACCTTGGTGCCCAACTGCTGCACGGCTTGCGGCAGCAGCGGCGTGGCAAGTTGCAGCTTGTTCTGCACCTGCACCTGCGCGATGTCAGGATTGGTGCCGGCCGCGAACGTCAGCGTGATGGTTGCCGTACCCGAATCGTCCGAGGTGGACGCCAGATACAGCAAGTGGTCGAGACCACTCATCTGCTGCTCGATCACCTGCGTGACGGTGTTTTCCACCGTCTTCGCCGATGCGCCCGGGTACGTTGCGCTGATCTGCACGGCCGGCGGCGCGATGGTCGGGTATTGCGCGATCGGCAACGTGAAGACCGACGCGATACCCGCGAGCATCAGAATGATGGCGATCACCCATGCAAAAATCGGGCGATCAATAAAGAACTTTGCCATGAGGCGGGCTCCCTGTTATTACGCGCCCGATGCGGCAGAGGCTGGTTGAGCCGTCTGGGCAGCACCGCTGGCGGCCGGCGCGCCTGGGGCGGCTGCGTCGGAAGCGGGGGTGGCGGGAAGTTGCGCGGCAACTGGCTTGACCTGCTGGCCGGGGCGTGCCTTGTCGGTGCCCTGGACAATCACGCGGTCACCGGGGTTCAGGCCGCTTGCGACCACCCAGTTCGAACCGAACGTGCCGGCAGTGACGAGCTGACGCAATTCGACCTTGTTGCCGGCGCCGACGACCAGCGTGGTCGGCTGACCTTTCTGGTCGTGCGTGATGCCGACTTGCGGCACGACGAGCGCGTTCTGGTTGACGCCTTCCTCGATCTTCGCGCGCACGAACATGCCCGGCAGCAGCACCTTGTCCGCGTTCTTGAAGATTGCGCGAACCGTGACCGAGCCGGTGCTCTGGTCGACCGTCACGTCGGTGAACTGCAGCTTGCCCTTTTCCGGATAGACGCGGCCGTCTTCGAGAATCAGCGACACCTGCGCAGCGCCTGGGCCGGTCGTCTTCAGACGGCCTTCCTGCACTTCGCGGCGCAGCTTCAGACCGTCGAGGCTCGATTGCGTCAGGTCCACGTAGACCGGATCGAGCTGCTGGACCGTGGCCAGCAGTGTGGCCGCGCTCGCCTGCACGTAGGCGCCCGGCGTGACTTGCGACACGCCGATCTGGCCGGTCACCGGCGAGGTCACGTCGGTATAGCCGAGGTTGATCTGCGCCGTGTCGACCGCTGCCTTGCCGGCGGCGACGTCGGCCGCGGCCTGACCTTGCGCGGCCACCGCGTTGTCGTAGTCCTGCTTGCTGACCGCGTTGGCGGTGACCAGCACCTTGTAACGGTTCGCCTGCGCGGTGGTCGACACGAGGTTGGCCTGCGCCTTGGCGAGCGTCGCCTTCGCGTTGTTCAACGTCGCGATGTACGGCGCCGGATCGATCTTGTACAGACGCTGGCCGGCTGTCACCTGGCTGCCTTCCGTGAACTCGCGACGCAGCACGATGCCGTCGACCCGTGCGCGCACTTGCGCGACGAGGAAAGCGCTGGTGCGGCCGGGCAGTTCGGTGACGACCGGCACGGTGGTCGGCTGGACGGTGACGACGCCGACTTCGGGCGCCTGTGGCGGCGGGGCAGATTGTTTTGGTCCGCACGCTGCCAGCAATATGGCAGCCGTCGCGGCACTGATTAAGCGGAATGGAACCCGTTCGACGCGCATGGAGCGACCTCTGTCAAAGACTGAGAATGAAAAAGTGCGCGCATCCCTACCCCGGGGACGACAGCGCACACATGCGTCTTGCGACGCCTGACCGGAAGCCCGTGGATGCAATCCGCACCCGCAGGGGCATCCTGCTGCGAAATGCGCCATACCGGGCAATGCCGCACGGCGCCGCCCATTCGGGCGACGCGCAGGAGCGTTTTGAAAGGCAACAGTGACGGATATTAACTGGTCGTCACGGCTTGGGCTATCCGATCGTGGGGTGCTATTATATATACGTTCAAGAATGAATGTAAAAGTGCATTTGCCTCTCTTGCGCGGAGAAGGCCCGCAAGAATGCTTCGTAAATTGCGCAATAGTTGACAGATTGTCACCGGGCTGACTTTAAAAAGTTCGGGAAAACCCCCGCAACAGGGCAGGTCATACCAATATGGTCAGAAGAACCAAAGAAGAGGCGCTGGAGACGCGCACAAGCATTCTCGACGCGGCTGAACGCGTTTTCTTCGAGAAGGGCGTATCGCGAACTTCGCTCGCCGATATCGCCCAGGCTGCCGGCGTCACGCGCGGCGCAATCTACTGGCACTTCGCGCACAAAAGCGACCTGTTTACCGAAATGTTCGACCGCGTGCTGCTGCCGCTGGACGAACTCAAAGCCGCGTCGCAAGACCCCAACGAGCCCGATCCGCTCGGGCGCCTGATGGAAATCTGCATGGTCTGTCTGCGCGACACGGCCAACGACCCGCGGCGCCGGCGCGTGTTCGACATCCTGTTTCTGAAATGCGAGCTGGTCGAGGAAATGGGGCCGGTGATGGTCCGCTATCAGACCAACATGCGCGAAGGACTGTTGAAGATCGAAGGCGGTCTGCGCAACGCGATCTCGAAGGGGCAAATGCCCGCGGATCTCGATACGAAGCTGGCGGCGGCGATGGTACATGCGTATGTCGGCGGCGCGCTGCGCGACATGCTGTTCCTGCCCGACGCAACGGATTTCGGCGCTCATGCGCAGCAGATGGTCGAAGGCATGTTCGACGCGCTGCGGTTGAGCCCGGCGCTGCGCAAGGTGAAAGCGTAGCGGCTGTGCGCTCCGGCAGTGCAGCTATCGTGTCGGCACGGCTAACGCAGAAAAGCGGGCGGCGGGCGGGTGAGTAATTCGCCCGCTTTCATTTAAGCGTGGCAGCTTCGTGCAGCGGCGTTGCATCGCGACCTGAGACAGCCGCTCGATGCCACATCATTCGGCCGGTTCCGCGCAACACCCGCGCTTTAGGCAACGGCCCGGCGAGCCCGCGCCGCCTGATTCGACGTATAGATGTTGCCGCGCTCCAGCGGCGCCCCGCTCTTCACTGATGCAATCCACGCGTCCGTACTCGCCACCGCCGCGAAGCGCGATTGCAGCACCACGTTGAATACCCGGTGGATATCCTCAGCGCTGGCAAAGCCCGCACTGTTTTCATACGGCACCGAGCCCGTCGCGTCATGCAGGAATTCGACGGCAAGCCCCGCGTGAACCGCGTGGTTGATGGTGGACGCGTCGCAGTTGTGCGTCATGTAGCCGGTCACCGTCAGCGTGTCGATCTGCCGCGCGGCTAGCCAGTCGGCCAGATCGGTTCCGGTGAACGCGCTCGGCAGGGATTTCTCCACGTAGTGATCGTGGGCACGCGAGCCCACCACCGGATGCAGCTCCGCCGCCGCGCTGCCACGCGCGAACAGCGGCGAGGTGGCCGGCGCGAAGTTCTGCACGACCACCACCGGTATGCCGGCGGCCCGCGCCGCATCCATCGCGCGGCCGAGGTTGGCGAGCGAGGTCTGTACGTCCGGGAATTCGATCGGCAGATCGCCGGTCACGTATTCGTTCTGCACGTCGATGACGATCAGCGCACGGCGCGGGTTGGTCATGGCAAGGCTTCTGTCGAATCAGGGAATGAAGGGGAAGGCTCGCGCTGTGCGGCCCGGCGTGGGCATCGGGCGAGGCAGCGGCGATGACTGCATTGTTCGCGCGCCGCCGCTTTCACGATAGCGACCCGAATGACAAGATTCGCTAGAATCGGGCCATCGTTGCTTTGACGAGGTGATCGTTGGCTGCACCCTCACGAGCGAAGCGCGGCGGCGCGCCCCGCCACATCGTCGCCGTGGTCGCGTTCGACCGTATCAGCCCGTTCCATCTGTCGGTGCCGTGCGTGGTATTCGGCGAGGACCGCAGCGGCGGCGGCCTGCCGGACTTCGACTTCCGTGTCTGCGCCGCTGAAACGGGCGCGCTGACCACCACCGTCGGCTTCTCGATCGCCGTCACGCACGGACTCGAAGCGCTCGCCGACGCCGACACGATCATCGTGCCGAGCTGGCGCGACCCTGACGAGACGCCGCCCGCCGCGCTGCTCGCCGCCTTGCGCGCCGCCCACGCACGCGGCGCGCAACTGGTCGGGCTGTGTCTGGGTGCGTTCGTGCTGGCCGCCGCCGGCATCCTCGACGATCGTCCGGCCTCGACCCATTGGGCGTGGGCCGACGATTTCGCGCGCCGCTATCCGCGCGTGCGGCTCGACCCCGACGTGCTCTACGTCGACGACGGCAACGTGATGACCTCGGCCGGCACCGCGGCCGGCCTCGACTGCTGCCTGCACGTGCTGCGCAAGATGTGCGGCGCGCAGGTGGCGAACTATGTGGCGCGCAGGCTGGTGGTGCCGCCGCACCGGCAAGGCGGTCAGGCGCAATTCGTCCAGCAGCCGATGCCGCCGAACCTGCGGGGCGACCGGCTGTCAGGACTGCTCGATTGGGTGAGCGGCAATCTGGACGTGCCGCATACGCTCGACACGCTCGCCGGGCGCGCGCTGATGAGCCGTCGCACCTTCACGCGACGCTTCCGGCTCGCGACCGGCACCACGGTCGGCGCGTGGTTGCTGGCACAGCGGCTCGCTCGCGCGCAGCAATTGCTGGAAAGCACCGACGAGTCGGTGGAAGCGATCGCGGAGATCGCGGGCTTCGGCTCGACGGCTTCGCTACGGCAACATTTCGCGGATGCGTTTCGCACGTCGCCATCCGCATGGCGGCGGGAGTTTCGCGGGGTGTGAACGTGGTGAGTGCGCGCAGCCGGCCGAGAGCCTGTGACAGCGCGGGAAAGCGCGCAGAGACAAGCGCCGGCGAAAAGTTCGAAGCGAACGAAAGCGCCCCAGGCACCACGCGCGGACGCCGCATGATCAACAGCGTTTCGTAGTGCCCTACCGGGATTTCGTAGTCGCGCCGACGCGACAGCAGCGCGATCCATCATCGTCGCGCGATGACCGCGCGCCAATCGAGCGTCACGTCTCGTTAAGCCAGCGCACGAGATACAGCAACAGCGCGACCAGAAAAATCATCGCTGCCCAGGCCCAGTTCGGGACCACGTGCGAATCCGGCTCCCGACGCGCGACGCCATGCGACAAGCCGTGTGAAACGCCATGCGCCGCACTCGCCGCCCGCCCGGTCAGCGCATTGCCGTGATCGATACGCGTACGCCGCGCGATGCCGCCAAGCGTGATCGGCCTTAAAAACACATGCTGGCGGCGCACCGCCGATCCGCGCGCACGGTTCGGGCCTTGTCCATGCTTGGCCCGCACGACCGCGTCGAATTCGGCGAAAAAATCGTCGGCCAGTTGGCGCAGCGCGTTTTCGAGCTGACGCGTCGGCAGTTCGGCGAGAGGCCCGGACGAGGTCGCCCAGATCGTGTAGTCGATCCGCGTGCTGCGCTCCTTGCCGGCGCCGTGCATGCCCTCTTCCGGACGCAAGCGCACTTCGATCTGGCCGCGCAACGCGCCAATGCCTTCGGCTCGCGCCTTGAAGTTGATGGTGCGGCGCTGCGCATCCGCCGGTCCGGAGTCCTGGCCGGCCACGTGGGCGCGCGCTTCGTAACGCGCGCGTAACGGGCCGAGCGGCACGGTCATGGTCAGCTCATATTCGCCGTGCGCAAGGCGCGTGAACGACTCGCAGTTATCGAGGCTGGCACGCAACAGCGCGAGGTCTTGCAAAGCTTCCCAAACGTCGGGTGGCGCAAGCGGAATCCGTAACGCGTCGTTCAGTTCCATGGCAGCCTCCCCCGATGAACGCGCGACAGCGGGATCAGGACGTCTGATCGATGCGGTCAACGCGCGATGCGTAAAACGCGAGATACCCTTTGATCTGCACGACCTGCTCGAGCGGCGCTTCATAGCTCCACACGGCGTTTTCGATCAGTTCGTCTTCGGTGCGCAAATGGAAGTACGAAGCCTCGCCCTTGAACGGGCAGTGCGAAGTATGCGTGGAGCGTTCGAGCCGGGCCATGTTGACGTGCTCGCGCGGGAAATAGAACACGTCGGGCAAACCGGTTTCCGAGAGTGTCAGCCCCGCCTGGGTATCGGCCATGGTCACGCCGCCGTGGATCACGCGCACCCGGTGGTGGTTGCCGCGGATCGTGATAGTGTGGCCCCCCGTGCTCGTGCCGGGGCTTCCGTGAGGTGTCAAGGCATCGCTCATGTCTCGGCTCCGTGATGGTGTGCGGTCGTACAAACAGGAAAGCCACGGGCGCACCCGTGGCTTCATTATCGGCCAAACTCCAGCCGATTGCGCGGCCTTCCTGCAAGACGCCCGGCCGGGCCGAGGCGCCAGGGCCGCTTAGTTCATGTTCCAGTAGAACGCGGATTTGGCTGTGCCCGCGGCCGGGACCGTCACCGGTTTGGACTGCTCCTGGTCCTTGTACCGCGCGTGCACGGTGTAGCGGCCCGGATGCAGCCTGACCAGCATGTATGGTCCGCGCGACGTGGTGTTCAGCACTTCGCCATTGTGCGCGTCGACTACCCGTACGTGGACGTCGGCGAGAAACTCGGCGCCGGAGCCCGTAAAGCGCAGCGACAGCGGCCACTGGCTCTGCGCCTGCTGCAGCGCCTTCGATTCGTCGAGACCGACGCCGCCCGATACGAACGAGACGTCGCCCTGCTGCTGGATTTGCGGCAAGCCGCCGCCATTGACGTTGCCCGCGCTGCTGTTGTCGGTGGTCGTGCCGCCGGTTACTTCGCTTGCCTGCTGCGCATACGCGCCGCCCGCCAGACCGAGCGTGAGCGCCGCGCATAGTGCCGCGGCTATGATCCTTCGCTGATTGCGTTGGGTCTTCATCGGTTCGCTCCTTGTTAAGGTCTTGTCGTCCGGTATCCCGCGACGGGCCCGGATCAAATGAGACGCAACCTGCGTGCCAAGCGTCGGACGCGTCGTCCGGAATCGACTGCCCCGGCGCGCCACGTGGCGCGCGGGTCTTTTCTCACGGCTTTTGGAACGGGCAAAAGAAACCGGTCCGTTGCAGTAAATGCAAGGACCGGCAAACGTTACTTCAATCGCTGGCGGATCGGGCGATGCGTCGGTCAAACTGCCGCCTCGACGATCGAGCCATCCGCTCAGGACAAGCTATTAGCCGAGATCGACCGGCACGAAGATCTGTGCGTTGTCGCGCTGGATCAGCAACGCGATGCTGTTGCCGGCGCTGGTGATCATCTGCTTCAACTGATCGACGCTGGCGACCGGCCGGCCGTTGACCGCCAGAATCACGTCGCCCGGCTGGATGCCGGCGCTTGCCGCCGCGCCGCCCGCCTGCTGCACCAGCAGACCATGCGACACCGACGCGCCGCTCTTCTCTTCCGGCGTCAGCGGCCGCACCGCGACGCCGAGACGGCCTTGCAACTGGGTCGGCTGATCGGCCTTCGACGCGACCTTCGCATCCGAGAACGAGCCAATGGTCACCTTCATTTCCCTGGCGGCCTTGTCGCGCCACACCTTCAAGGTCGCCGAGCTGCCCGGCGCCAGACCCGCAACCTGTGCCGGCAATTCCGTCGAGTCATTGACCGCATCGCCGTTCACCGACAGGATCACGTCGCCCGGCTGCAAACCGGCCTTGCCGGCTGGGCCGCCCGGATCGACCGAACTGACCAGCGCGCCTTGCGGCTTCTGCATGCCGAACGAGTCGGCCAGCGTCTGATTCAGACCCTGCACCGCGACGCCGAGACGACCGCGGCTCACGTGGCCGGTCTTGACGAGGTCGTCCTTGACCTTGATCGCTTCATTGATCGGGATCGCGAACGAAAGGCCCTGGAAGCCGCCTGTTTGCGAATAGATCATCGAGTTGATGCCGATCACTTCGCCTTGCAGGTTGAACAGCGGGCCGCCCGAATTGCCCGGGTTCACCGGCACGTCAGTCTGAATGAACGGCGTGTAGTTTTCGTTAGGCAGCGAGCGCGACTTCGCGCTGATGATGCCCGAGGTCACGGTATTGTCGAAGCCGTAAGGCGAACCGATCGCGACCACCCACTGGCCGACCTTGCTCTGACGCGGATCGCCGATCTTCACGGTCGGCAGGTTGCTCGCGTCGATCTTCAGCACGGCGACGTCGGACTGCTTGTCTGCGCCGACCACCTTCGCCTTGAACTCGCGCTTGTCGGTGAGCCTCACGGTGACGACATTCGCGCCATCCACCACATGCGCGTTGGTCAGGATGTAGCCGTCATTACTGACGATGAAGCCCGAACCCAGGCTCGCGCTCGGTTGATCCGGCGCATCGCCGCCGTCGCCGCCTTGCGCGCCCGGCATGCCGCCGAAGAAGTGTTTGTAGAACTGATAGAAAGGATCGCTCGGATCGATCGGCAACTGATTGCCGCCGGCGTTGCCGCCATTGCCACCGTTACCGCGCAGCGCAGTCTGCTTGACCACGTGCTTCGCGCTGATGTTGACGACGGCGGGGCCGTAGGTTTCGACTAGGCCCGAGAAATCGGGGATGCCGGTTTTGGCGGCGGCTTCGGCAGGCATCATGGCGGCTTGCGCTGGCGAAATCACCTGCGGTGCGGGCATGTCGCGATGCCCCGCCACATAGCCGGCGGAAAGCGCAACGGCGACAGCTACTGCAACAGCGCTGCGGGACAAGGTTTTCGCGTTCATCGTGTACTCCTCACTGGAGAAAGAGACTTTGGAATGCCGAGGAGCGTACGTGGCATCGCTTAAAAGAGTCTTAAGCAGCGCCAGATCGCTAAAACCTTATTCCTGGGGCGTTTGACCCGCGTTTGAACCACTTTACGAACAGAAAGGCTCACCACTAGAAGCGCACCGTGACCCGCAAGCCGCCCGCCTGCGATTCATCGAGCGACACGGTTGCGTGGTGCTGCGTCGCGATGCGGCGCACGATCGCGAGGCCCAGGCCGCTGCCCGCCACGTCAGTGCGCGCGCGATTCGCGCCAGCGCCGGCGCGATAAAAGCGATCGAACACGCGATCGCGGTCGGCCGGTTCGATCCCGGGTCCGCTGTCGGCAATCCGCACCAGTGGATGCCCGTCTTCGACGCGCAGGCTGACGTCGACGCGACCACCGCGCGGCGTGTACTTGGTGGCGTTATCGACGAGGTTGTTGAACATCACGCGTAGCGCGTCGGCATCGCCGATCAGGGTGGCCGCTTCGCTCGCCTCGACGCCGAGATCGACGCCGCGATTCAGCGCAAGCGGCGCATAGGTCGCCACGCACTCCTGCAGCAGCGCGCGCAGATCGATCGCGTCGGTGATGGCGACGCCGTCCGGTTCGGAACGCGCGAGCGCCAGCAATTGCTCGGCGAGCCGCGTGGCGCGCGTAACGCCCGCCTGCAGATCCACAAGCGCTTCATTGCGGGCGGTCTCGTCTTTCGCGCGCCCCACCAGTTGCGCCTGTATCTGCACGGCGGCGAGCGGCGTGCGCAATTCGTGCGCAGCATCGGCGACAAACGCTTTCTGAATGTCGAGCGCGGTGGCGAGCCGCTCGAGCAGCCCGTTCAACGCGCGCACGAGCGGTTGCACTTCGAGCGGCAAACGCTGATCCGGCAACGGATCGAGCGCCTCGGGATGACGCGTGTCGAGCGCGCTGGTCACGCGCCGCAACGGCCTGAGCCCGCGTCCGACGATCACCCACACCGCCACACCCAACAACGGCAGCAGCACGATCAACGGCCACAAGGTGCGCAGCGCCACATTCGCGGCGAGCCGGTTGCGCACGGACAGCGGCTGCGCCAGCTGCACGACGTTATCGCCGACGATCGCGCCGTACACGCGCCAGTCGCCGCGCTCCGTGTGCTCGGTCGAAAAACCGAGTTCGGCGCGCGGCGCGAGCGGCGCACGCGGACGCGAGTAGTACATCAGCACGCCGTTGCGATTCCAGATCTGCAGCACGATGCCTTCGTCGCCGGTGTCGCGTGAACCGAGCACCTGCGAGAACGGTTCCGCCGGCAGCGCCGCGGCGATCTGCTCCAGTTGGTAATCGAACAGTTCGTTGGCTTCGGCCAGCGCCTGCCGATAGATCAGCCAACCCGCAATGCCGACGCCGAGCAACACCAGCGCCAGCAGCCAGACCAGCAGTTGACGGCGAATCGAGCGCATCGACTCAGGCGTCCTTCGCGATCATGTAGCCGAGCCCACGCACGTTGCGGATCAGGTCCGCGCCGAGCTTCTTGCGCAGCGCGTGAATGTAGACCTCGACGGTATTGCTGCCGATCTCCTCGCCCCAGCCATACATTTTTTCTTCGAGCTGGCTCTTCGACAGCACCGCGCCGGGCCGCGCGATCAACGCTTCGAGCAGGGCGAATTCACGCGCGGACAACGCGACCGGCGCGCCGTCGAGCGTGACCTGGTGCGACGCCGGATCGAGCGTCAGGCTGCCGTGGCGGATCGTCGAATCGCTGCGGCCGGATTGGCGCCGGATCAGCGCGCGCATGCGGGCGCCGAGTTCGTCGAGATCGAAAGGTTTGACAAGGTAATCGTCGGCGCCGGCATCGAGGCCCTTGACGCGCTCGGCCACCGCGTCGCGCGCGGTGACGATCAGCACCGGCAACGCGTGGCCGCGCGTGCGCAGCGTGCGCAGCACGTCGAGACCATCGCGTTTGGGCAGGCCGAGATCGAGCAGCACCAGATCGTAAGGTTGCCCAGCCGCCGCGCGCAGCGCCGCTTCACCGTCTTCCACCCAGTCGACCGCGAAGCCTTCGCCGCGCAGCGCCTTGCGCACACCTTCGGCGATCATCCGGTCGTCTTCGACTAGCAAGATGCGCATGGTTGTACTTTCCGAAACGTTTGATGATGCCGCATTCTAGCGCCCGCCCCCGGCGTGCGCGGCGCGCGGTGCTTTTTTCACCGCAGCGTGGCGGCATGTCACTACAATGGGCGCTTTGTGTCGCGCGACGGCGATTCGGCCGAACGCGCCAAGCACTGGATCAATGCAGCGTGAATTGCCGCGTGCCGCACGCCCTGAAATTTTGCTTCTTCGCCCGTTCATGACGCACGCTTTCCTGTCTTCTCTCGCACGCCGCGTGGCGCTGCGCCCGCGCTGTTCCTCCGCTTTCGCCTCCGCCGCTCACATGCCTCGCCGGCTCGCGCCTCGCGCGTCGGCGTGGCTGCTCGTGTGCGCCGCGCTCGGCTCGGGCGCGGCACTGCCGCTTGCCGCCCAGGCGCGTGCCAAGGCGACGCATCCGAGCGTCAACGTCACAACGGTGTTGCCGCAATCGGTGATGGTCGGCTTGCAGCGCGCGCACGTGCCCTTGTCGTCGATCAGCGTGGTGGTGGAGAAGGTCGGCGACCGCACGCCGATCGTCGCATTGAACGCCGGCAAGCCGATGATGCCCGCGTCGACGATGAAGCTCGTCACCACCTACTCCGGCCTGTCGATGCTCGGCCCCGACTATCGCTGGCGCACGAGCGCGTACGCGGACGGCACGCTCGACGCGAACGGCGTGCTGCACGGCAATCTGTACATTCAAGGCACCGGCGACCCGAAGCTCGTGCCGGAAGAACTGATCGACCTTGTGCAGAAGATTCACAAGGCGGGCATCAACGGCATCGACGGCGCGCTGGTGCTCGACAAGCGCTACTTCGATCCGTCGACGCGCGACCTGCCGCCGTTCGACGACGACGCCACCGCGCCATACAACGTCGGCCCCGATGCGCTGCTGTACGCGTTCAAATCGCTGTCGTTCACGCTGACGCCGTCGCCCGACGGCAGCGTTGCAATCGAGGTGCTGCCGGCGCTCTCGCAATTGCAGATCGACAATCAGATGCGCGCGGTCAACGGCCCGTGCCGCGGCGGCTCAGCCTCTGTGTCACCCACCGTCACGCCGCAGCCGAACGGCACCGTCGTCGCCTCGTTCACCGGCGACTACTCGATGCGCTGCGACCCGCGCACGATCAACGTCGCGGTGCTCGATCACTCGGCGTTTTTCGCGGGCGGCTTTCTCGCGCTGTGGCAGCAAACCGGCGGCACCTTCAACGGCGCGACCCGCGAAGGCGCGGTGCCGGTTGGCGCCAAACTGATCGCCACACACCAGGGGCCGATGCTGTCCGACATCGTTCGCGACATCAACAAATTCAGCAACAACACGATGGCGCGCAATCTGTTCCTGACGATCGGCGCTGCGGAAGAAAGGCCGCCCGCGACGCCCGCCAAAGCGGCGCGTGCGATTCAGGCGTTTCTGCGCCGCGACAGCCTCGACACGCAATATCTGACGCTCGACAACGGCTCGGGCCTGTCGCGCGACGAGCACATCACCGCGCTCGCGCTCGCCGACCTGTTGCAGCGGGCCAACGCGAGTCCGGTCGCCCAGGTGTTCGTGGAGTCGCTGCCGATCGCGGGCGTCGACGGCACGATGCGCAACCGCTTGACCAATCAGGGCGCAGACGGCAACGCGCACATCAAGACCGGCACCTTGCGCGACGTACGCGCGATCGCGGGCTACGTCGCGTCGGCGGACGGCAACAGCTACGTGGTCGTGAGCCTGATCAACGATCCGCATTCGGAAGCCGCGCGCGCCGCGCACGACGCGTTGCTCGAATGGGTCTACCAGGGACCGGCTCAAGGCTTCACCAAGGTCGCCGATCCCGTCGACGAACCGCGCGGCAAGCTCAGGAGAAACCCGCACAAACGCGCGAGCCACTGAGGATTCCTTCTAGCGAAGCCGCGCGCGGCAAGGTCCTGAGCGTGTACGCTGTCGGGCAGTGATTGATGCGCGCGCCAGGCGCCATGCGTGTCGCACAAACCGCGCGCCCGGTGCGCTTCCCCAAGGGGACTTCCTCAGGGCAGCGCGGCTCACTCGAACGATAACGACACCACCCGCTGAGAACTCTCGGCGGTCAGGGACAACGGAGGACGACACCATGCAATTCGATGCTGAATTGCTGCTGCTCGCCATGGCGCCAGTCTTTCTCGCATGTATCGGCTGGGAGGCGTGGCACCTGCGGCGCACGTGCCCGGGCGAACCGATCTATAGCTGGCGCGACACGTTCTGCAATGCCGCGCTCGCGCTCATGCAGCAAGCCGCCGACAAGCTCGCGTGGCTCGCGATCATTCCGGTCTACGCGTTTTTCTACGAGCACTACCGCGTCTACACGTGGCAGGCGAGCTGGGTCTCGTTCGTCGTGCTGTTCGTCGCCCAGGACCTGCTCTACTACGTGTTTCACCGTTGCAGCCATCGGGTGCGCTGGCTGTGGGCCGCGCATGTTGTCCATCACTCGTCGGAGCGCCTGAATTTCTCGACCGCGTTCCGTCAGAGCCTGATGTATCCGATCGCCGGCATGTGGCTGTTCTGGATTCCGCTCGCCGTGCTCGGCTTTGCGCCGAAGCAGATCGTCGCGATCGTGCTGATCAATCTCGGCTTCCAGTTCTTCGTGCACACCCAGGCAATCGGCAAGCTCGGCTGGCTCGAATACGTGTTCAATACGCCGTCGATTCATCGCGTGCATCACGCGCGCAACGACCGTTATATCGATCGCAACTATGCGGGCGTGCTGGTGATCTGGGACCGTCTGTTCGGCAGCTATGTCGACGAGAATCCGCACGACGTACCGGTGTACGGCATCGTCGAGCCGCTTCACACCTACAACCCGCTGAAGGCGACGTTTCACGAATGGGCGTCGATGGCTGCCGACTTCGCGAGCGTGCGCGGCTGGCGCAACAAGTGGCGCGCACTGTTTGCGCCGCCCGCTTGGGCCGCGGATTATCATGCGCGTCGCGCCGCCGGTTCAGCTTCACTGACGGCAGATTTGAGCGCATCGACGAGCGAACAGTCGAGCGTGAATGCAAACCATACGGCTGCGTTTCAAACGACGCGCAGGCCGTAGAAGATTCTGTAAGCTGGCGTCACGCCACCGACGCGGCGGACGCTGCCTGCAACACATGGCGCAAGGGCCACACATACGAGGAGATGTAGTCAACATGAATCAAACAGCATCGAAGAAACACCCATGGTTGCGCGTCACGCAGATCGTCATCGCCAGCGCCGCGTTTGCCGCGCTCGCTGCCTGCGGCGGTGGCGGCGACGATAACAACAACTCGAACAGCAGCACACCGGCAGGCGGCGTCAAGTTGCAGGTCGTGTCGTTCGGCGACAGCCTGTCGGACGTCGGCACTTATGCGCCGGTGATTCAGGCCAGTTTCGGCGGCGGCCGCTTCACGACCAACCCGGGTGAAGTGTGGACGCAAAAGGTTGCCGAATACTACGGCGGCACGTTGACGCCGGCGTACCTCGGCGGCTTCGGCAAGCCGCTGGTCGCAGCAGGCGGCTTCGGTTATGCGCAGGGCGGCGCGCTCGTCGTCAACGCTCAAGGCCAAGGTTGGGCGCCGAACAACATGGCGGCTACGACGGTGCCGATCGTGACTCAGGTGGCGAACTACCTGGGCGCACATACGAGCTTCAACTCGAACCAGCTGGTGCTGGTGGACGGCGGCGCGAACGACATCTTGCAGTTCGCGGCGACCACCGCCAATCTGACGGCGCTCGGCGCCGCGCTACAGACGGATTACCCGAAACTCGTGCTGGCCGGCAAACTGCCAAACTCGCAGGCGGGCCAGGTCGCGTTCATCGTCGGCTACCTGCAGCAGCTGGCCAACCCTCAGATCGCGCAGGCCGCCACCCAGCTCGCCGCGCAAGTCAAGACCATCGTCGACTCGGGTGCGACCCACGTGGTGGTGGCGAATGTGCCTGACATCGGCAATACGCCGCTCGGCGTCGCGGCCAACGTGACGACGCCAGGCTCGGCTGCACTGCTGACGGGGATCAGCGCGGCATTCAACTATCTGCTGGTCCAGAACCTGACCGCCCTCGGCCTGGTGGGTACGGGCAAGGTGATCGTGCTCGATACGTTCACGTGGCTGGATCAGCAGTTGCCGAACTACCAGGCGCTGGGCTTCACAGTGTCCAACACCGGCACGGCGTGTAACCTGACGTCGATGGTGAACAACGCAACTGCTTACGCCAAGGCCAATCCGGGCGCGACGAACGGGCTGACTCCGGAGCAGTACGGCGCCCAGTTCGGCTCGTCGCTGTTCTGCTCGCCGCAGACCTACACGGTGGCCGGCGCTGACCAGACCTACATGTTCGCGGACTCGGTCCACCCGACCACGCACTTGTACGCCTTGTTCGCGCAATTCGTCCAGCAGCAGATCGCGGCGACGGGGTTGGGGAAGTAAGTTGAGGATTGCCGCATAGCGGCGACAGGATGGGAGCGGTGCTGACCAGGCCGCCCCTATCCTTGCGCTTCGAACGCAGCCGCAGCCCGACCGAGCCGGTCATTCACCGCAATCCATTCGATCGTATCCGGCAGCTTCTCGATCAGAATCCGCGTGACGTTCGCGCGATCGAGAGCCCTCAGCAGACCATACAACTCGCGCGCGTACACATGCGGGTCTTCCGGCGCGGCGATGAAATGCACGCCTTCGGCATCGGCCCAATGCCCGGCTCGCGACGCGCGCGCGACCAGCGCCACACGCTCGCCCGCTGCGCGCGCGGCAAGCAACGGCTCCAGCGCACCGAACGGCAATAAGGCCAACGGCGTGCGCGGCGCGTAATGCGCCTTCAACGTGCCGGAAGCACGCGGCGCAGTCGCATCCGATCCGTCCGCCAGGCGCGGCACCTCGCCGAGCACGTCGGCGATATCTTGCGGCGTGACCCGGCCCGGCCTCAACAGCGCCGGAAAACCGCGCGACAAATCCAGGATAGTCGATTCGATTCCGACATCCGACGCGCCGCCGTCCAGCACATGAATCGCGCTGCCAAACTCGTCGCGCACATGCTGCGCCGTGGTCGGGCTCACATGCCCGAAACGATTCGCCGACGGCGCAGCCACGCCACCGTGGCCGCCGCGCAATGCGCTGAACGCCTCGAGCAAGGCCTGCGCCACTGGATGCGACGGGCAACGCAGGCCCACCGAATCCTGGCCGCCGCTCACCGCCGCTGGAATCCGCGCGGCGCGCTTCAGGATCAGCGTGAGCGGACCCGGCCAGAACGCATCGATCAGGCGCTGCGCTTCCGCGGGCAGTTGCTCGACCCAGTAGTTCGGATCGCCTTGCGGCGCCAGATGCACGATCACCGGATGATTCGCCGGCCTGCCCTTCGCCGCGTAGATGCGCGCGACCGCGTCCGGACTCTCGGCGTCGCCGCCGAGCCCGTACACCGTCTCGGTCGGAAACGCGACCAGACCACCCGCGTCGAGCAGTGCCGCCGCGTGCTCGATCTGTGCGGCGCTCACAGGCAATGCGCTCGCGGCGCCATCAGCGGGTTTCTGTTGATCCGGCATGGCGCGCGCGTCAGCTCGTGACGATGTGCAGGAGCCGCGCGCAATCGCGCCCAGCCGTGCGGGCTTCTTCGAGCGTCGCCGCCGTGAAGTTCACGTGGCCCATCTTGCGGCCGCAACGCGCCTCTTCCTTGCCGTACAGATGCAGACGCGCCGCCGGCATCGCCGCGACTTCGTGCCACGGCGGCGTGACCGCCGCGCGCTTCGGACCGTCCGGGAACCACACGTCGCCGAGGATGTTCAGCATCACCGCCGGCGAATGCTGACGCGTGTCGCCGAGCGGCATGCCGGTCATCGCGCGCACCTGCTGTTCGAACTGGCTGGTTGCGCAGGCGTCGACGGTGTAATGGCCGGAATTGTGCGGACGCGGCGCCATTTCGTTGGCCACCAGCGAACCGTCTTCGAGAATGAAGAACTCGACGCACAGCACGCCCACATAGCCGAGCTTGTCGGCGATTTGCAGCGCGGCCTGCTGCGCCTGCTCGACCAGCGTCGAACTCGCGTCCGGCGCGGGGACGATGGTGTGCAACAGCACGCCGCCGCGGTGCGTGTTCTGCGCCAGCGGATACACCACCGACGCGCCGCTCGCCGCGCGCGCGATCAGCGCCGACACTTCGAACTTCAGCGGCAAGCGCTTTTCCAGCACGCACGGCACGCCGCCGAGCGACGCATGCGCCTCGCGCACTTCCTCGGCGTTGCGCACGCGAAGCTGGCCTTTGCCGTCGTAGCCCATGCGCGCGGTCTTGAGAATGCCCGGCAGCACGGCTTCGAGTTTGGCGTCGTCGAGCGCGGCCAGCGCGGCCGACGACCCGATCACCACATGCGGCGCCACCGTCACGCCCGACGACGCGATAAAGCGCTTCTCGGCGATGCGGTCCTGGGCCACCGCCACGCAACGGCCCGCCGGACTCACGAAGGTGGTCTTCGCGAGAAAGTCGAGGCTCGCGGCCGGCACGTTCTCGAATTCGGTCGACACGGCCGCGCACAGCCGCGCGAGTTCGGTCAACGACGTTTCGTCGTCGTAGGCCGCGCGCAGATGGCGGTCGGCGACGGCGCCCGCCGGACTGTTTTCGTCCGGATCGAGCACGGCGACACGATAGCCCATCGCCTGGGCGGCAAAGCAGAACATGCGGCCGAGTTGGCCGCCACCGACCATGCCAAGCCATGCGCCGGGCAGAATCGGTGAAACCGGTGTGTTGTCTGGGGTCATCTTAGTGGTCGGTCGCGGCCGGGTGCGCATGCAGTCGTGCAACTGCGGGCACCCGGCCGGGGGTCAGACAGGGGGACGTCTCAAAGCAATCAGCCAGCGCGCTATTACAGCGCCGGCAATACCATTGCATGGGCCGCTTCGTTCTGGCGCACGCGGAACGCAGCCAGCTTTTCCGCATACTCGGTGCTCGTGCCGCTCAGCAGCGACACCGCGAACAGCGCCGCGTTCGCCGCGCCCGCTTCGCCGATTGCAAACGTGGCGACCGGCACGCCCTTGGGCATCTGCACGATCGAATGAAGCGAATCGACGCCCTTCAGATACTTGCTCGCCACCGGCACGCCGAGCACCGGCACCGTGGTCTTGGCCGCCAGCATGCCCGGCAGATGCGCCGCGCCGCCCGCGCCCGCGATGATCGCGCGAATGCCGCGCTCACGCGCACTTTCAGCATAGGCGAACATCTCGTCGGGCATGCGGTGCGCGGACACGACCCTGGCCTCGTAAGGCACGCCGAATTCCTGCAAAATCGCCACGGCGTTCTTCATGACTTCCCAGTCGGAACTGGAGCCCATCAGCACGCCGACGACCGGCGCGCCATGCGTATGGGCGGTTTGAGCTTCACTCATCTTACGGCTTCCTTGTTTCCCGAACGGCGCGGATCTGATCAGGCGAGCTTGTGCCCGGTCAGGCGTTCGAGCGCTTCCTGGTACTTCTCTCCCGTCCTGGTGACCACGTCGTCCGGCAGCTTCGGCGCCGGCGGTTCTTTCTTCCACGGCTGGGTTTCGAGCCAGTCGCGCACGAACTGCTTGTCGAACGACGGCGGGTTGGTGCCGACCTGATACTGGTCGGCCGGCCAGAAGCGCGACGAATCCGCGGTCAACGCCTCGTCCATCAGATACAGCTTGCCGTGGTTGTCCAGACCGAATTCGAACTTCGTATCCGCGATGATGATGCCGCGCGTCGCCGCGTAATCAGCGGCTTCCTTGTACAGCTTGATCGAGATGTCGCGGATCGTGGCCGACAGTTCGGTGCCGATGCGGCGTTCCATCTCGTCGTACGTGATGTTTTCGTCGTGGTGGCCCATTTCGGCCTTGGCAGCCGGCGTGAAAATCGGCTCGGGCAGCTTCTGCGCATTTTGCAGACCCGGCGGCAATTGCACGCCGCACACCGAACCGGTTGCCTGGTAGTCTTTCCAGCCGCTGCCGGCCAGATAGCCGCGCACCACCGCTTCGACGAGAATCGGCTCGAGGCGCTTGACGACCACCGCGCGGCCCTTGACCTGCTCGACTTCGTCCGCCGCGACCACGGACTCGGGCGCGACGCCCGTCAGGTGGTTCGGCACCACATGCTTCAGTTTCTCGAACCAGAAGTTCGCCATCTCGTTGAGCACGCGGCCCTTGTTCGGAATCGGCTCGCCCATGATGACGTCGAACGCCGACAGACGGTCGGTCGTGACGATCAGCAACTGGTCGTTGCCCACCGCATAGTTGTCGCGGACTTTACCGCGGCCGAGCAGCGGCAGCGAGCGGAGCGTGGATTCGTAGAGGGTAGACATCGTCGTGGTTCGCTAAAAGTGAGGCAAAAAGTGTGACCGGAACAAAAGGGAAACGCCGTTCCCCGGATGATGCGGGAACGGCGATCTAACGACAACCTGGCCAAACGGCCAGGTGCAGAACCGAGCTATAGCTTAGCGGACGACTTGCGCGAGCTCGCCCGACTTGTACTTCTCCGCGATTTTATCAAGCGAAAGCGGCTTGATCTTGCCGGCCTGGCCTTCGCAGCCGAACTGCATGTAACGGTCGATACAGATCTTCATCGCCGCTTCGCGCGCCGGCTTCAGGTAATCGCGCGGGTCGAACTTGCCCGGACTGGTCGCCATGTAGCGGCGGATCGCGCCGGTGATCGCCAGACGCAGGTCGGTGTCGATGTTGACCTTGCGCACGCCGTTCTTGATGCCTTGCTGGATTTCCTCGACCGGCACGCCGTAGGTTTCCTTCATGTCGCCGCCGAATTCGCGGATTTCCGCGAGCAGTTCCTGCGGCACCGACGACGAGCCGTGCATCACCAGGTGAGTGTTCGGAATGCGCTGGTGGATTTCCTTGATGCGCTGGATCGACAGAATGTCGCCCGTGGGCTTCTTGCTGAACTTGTATGCGCCGTGCGACGTGCCGATCGCGATCGCCAGTGCGTCGCACTGCGTCGCCTTGACGAAGTCGGCCGCCTGCTCCGGATCCGTCAGCAGCTGCTCGCGAGTCATCGTGCCTTCCGCGCCGTGGCCGTCTTCCTTGTCGCCCTTCATGGTTTCCAGCGAACCGAGCACGCCCAGTTCCGCTTCCACCGTGATGCCGATCGAGTGCGCCGCTTCCACGACCTTGCGCGACACGTCGACGTTGTACTCGTACGACGCGACGGTCTTGCCGTCGGCTTCAAGCGAGCCGTCCATCATCACGCTGGTGAAACCGCTGCGGATCGCCGCCATGCAGACCGCCGGCGACTGCCCGTGGTCCTGGTGCATCACGACCGGAATATGCGGATACGACTCGACCGCCGCTTCGATCAGGTGACGCAGGAACGCTTCGCCCGCGTACTTACGCGCGCCGGCGGAAGCCTGCATGATAACCGGGGCGTTGACCTTGTCGGCCGCCGCCATGATCGCCTGCACTTGCTCCAGATTGTTCACGTTGAATGCCGGAAGGCCATAGCCGTTTTCGGCGGCATGGTCCAGCAGTTGACGCATTGATACGAGAGGCATGCTGTAACTCCTTAGATTGAAACGAATCCTTGTGCCGTCGGCATCTTGTTGGGCGATTTTATCGCGGAGCAAGCTGCATACCCGTTCACACGGTCCCTAAGGCGCCGGGCGTTCCTGTACGCTCCGGACGCGATTGAAGACGGTGCGCCGCCTCTCGCGGGGCATGTCAGCCTGCTTCGCTCGATCCAGCCCGTGCCGATCGAGCAGTTGCTACCTGATCAGTACGGTTCTCCGACCCGCACGATTTTCAACGTATTGGTGCCGCCGGCCTGACCCATCGGCTCGCCGACAGTCAGCACCACCATGTCACCACGCGACGCGTAGCCCTTGCTCACCACGGTCTCCAACGCCTGCTGCAACGCGGTGTCGCGGTCGGTGTTGGTGTTGGTGTCCAGATGCAGCGAGGTCACGTTGCGGTACAGCGCCATCGCCCGTTCACTGCCGACGCGCGGCGTGAGCGCGAAAATTGGCACATGGGTCCAGTGGCGCGACATCCACAGCGCGGTCGAGCCGGATTCGGTCAACGCCACGATCGCCTTCGCGCCCAGGTGATAGGCCGTGAAGAGCGCGCCCATCGCGATCGACTGGTCGATGCGGGTGAACGTGCGGTCGAGGAAATCCTTGTCCAGTTCCGACTGTTCCGACTTCTCGGCTTCCAGACAGATCGCCGCCATCGTCTCGATGGTTTGCACCGGGTACTTGCCCGCCGCCGATTCCGCCGACAGCATCACCGCATCGGTACCGTCGAGCACCGCGTTGGCGACGTCCGAGACTTCGGCCCGGGTCGGCACCGGCGCGTAGATCATCGACTCCATCATCTGGGTCGCGGTGATCACGAACTTGTTCGATTCGCGCGCCATACGAATCATCCGCTTTTGCAGCGCGGGGACTGCGGCATTCCCCACTTCCACCGCCAGATCGCCGCGCGCGACCATGATGCCGTCCGAGGCGTCGAGAATGCCTTGCAGCGCCGGAATCGCTTCCGCGCGCTCGATCTTGGCGATCATCTTCGGCTTGATGCCGAACGGCGCACCGGCGATGTTCGCGAGCTGGCGGGCCATCTCCATGTCGGTGGCGTTCTTCGGGAACGAAACCGCGACGTAGTCGACACCGAGCGACATCGCCGTGCGAATGTCTTCCATGTCTTTCGCGGTGAGCGCGGGCGCCGACAGGCCACCGCCCTGGCGGTTGATGCCCTTGTTGTTCGACAGCTCGCCGCCGATCTTCACGACCGTGTGGATCTCGTTGCCGATCACGCGCGACACGTTCAGCACGATCAGGCCGTCGTTGAGCAACAGCACGTCGCCCGGCTTCAGGTCGCGCGGCAGGTCCTTGTAGTCGAGACCGGCGCGTTGCTCGTTGCCGAGTTCGCAGTCGGCGTCGAGGATGAACGGCTCGCCGGCAACCAGCAAGACCTTGCCGTTTTCAAATTTGCCGACCCGGATCTTCGGGCCTTGCAGGTCCGCCATGATGGCGACTTCGCGGCCGGCCTGGCGGGCCGCTTCGCGCACGAATTCGGCGCGCTGGCGGTGGTCGTCGGCGGTGCCGTGCGAAAAATTGAGCCGCACCACATCCAACCCTGCCTGAATCATTTGCAACAGGATTTCCGGCGTGTTGGAAGCCGGTCCGATGGTAGCGACAATCTTGGTGGCGCGATGCATGAGTCTCCTCGTCTGGATAGGATCGCTGGAATGAGCGCTGCGAGTCGGATGCGGAGGCTGCGCACCGGAAGATGCTGCCAGGGGCTGCGCGCCGGTTGAAACCAGCGTCGCTTTGTAGGGTGAAGCGGTGTTCGACACCGGCACGGGGGGTGCCGGCGGGGGGACGGTCTCTTCGTCGGGGAGTTCTGCCGGCGACGGGGCGGCTTGTCCGCTGGACAAATCCGCTGCGTCGTCGGCAGTGGTCAACTCCGCGAGCGCGAGGGGCGATCTGGATTCTTCTGTTTCGGCAGACACTGCCGGGGTGGCGGCGGAGCGCGCCGCGCGCTCCCCTGCCGTCTCTGCTGCGAGGTTGCGCGGCTTGTTGGCTCGCTGGCCGCCGCGCGCTTTTGCAGACTTTGCCGTTGGGGAGCGCGTCGCCACGTTTAAGCCCGCGATTCCAGAACTTCGACCGCCGGCAACTTCTTGCCTTCGAGGAACTCGAGGAAGGCGCCGCCGCCCGTCGAGATATAGCTGACCTTGTCGTGGATGCCGTACTTGGCGATCGCCGCGAGCGTGTCGCCGCCGCCTGCGATCGAGAACGCCGACGACTTGGCGATCGCGTCCGCCAGCGTCTTCGTGCCGTTGCCGAACTGGTCGAATTCGAACACGCCGACCGGCCCGTTCCACACGATCGTGCCGGCCTTTTCCAGTTGCGCGGCGAGCACCTTGGCGGTTTCCGGTCCGATGTCGAGGATCATGTCGTCGTCCTGCACATCGGCGACAGCCTTGATTTCGGCCTTGGCGGTCGGCGAAAACTCCTTGGCCGTGACCACGTCGGTCGGGATCGGCACCGAGGCGCCGCGGGCTTTGGCCGCGTCGATGATGGCCTTGGCTTCGTTGATCAGATCGGCTTCGGCGAGCGACTTGCCGATCTTCAGGCCCGCGGCCAGCATGAACGTATTCGCGATGCCGCCGCCGACGATCAGCTGATCGACCTTGTCGGCCAGCGACTTCAGAATGGTCAGCTTGGTCGACACCTTCGAGCCGGCGACGATCGCCACCAGCGGGCGCTTCGGCGCGCCCAGCGCCTTGCCGAGCGCTTCGAGCTCAGCGGCCAGCAGCGGACCGGCGCAGGCGACCGGCGCATATCTGGCGATGCCGTGCGTGGTCGCTTCGGCGCGGTGCGCGGTGCCGAACGCGTCGTTCACGTAGACATCGCAGAGCTTCGCCATTTTCTGCGCGAGCTCGTCGGAATCTTTCTTTTCGCCCTTGTTGACGCGGCAGTTTTCCAGCAGCACGACCGACCCCGGCGCGACGTTCACGCCGTTTTCGACCCAGTTCGCGACCAGCGGCACGTCGCGGCCGAGCAGTTCGGCCAGACGCTGCGCGACCGGCGCGAGCGAGTCTTCCGGCTTGAAGTCGCCCTCGGTGGGGCGGCCCAGGTGCGACGTGACCATCACGGCGGCGCCCGCGTCGAGCGCCGCCTTGATCGCCGGCACGGAGGCGCGGATACGGGTGTCTTCGGTGATGTTGCCTTGATCGTCCTGCGGCACGTTCAGATCGGCGCGGATGAACACGCGTTTGCCGGATAGTTTGCCTTCGGCGATCAGATCGGAGAGACGCAATACCTTGTTCATAGGCGTGTATGTGCGAGTTGATGAGAAGGCGGTGGCGGACGACGCGCCGGGCTTGCAGCGCGGCAAATTCCAGCGCTTCGGCACGGCAGCGGCTCCACGGGATCGGGCGCCGACGGCAGGGCCGCGGCTCTCGCGCCTTGCAGCGGCGCGCTCAACCCGGAAACCGGCAGTTTAACTGATCCACACTGCCTTCTGACCCGCGACTGGGCGAATGTCCCGTATTTGGAGATAGGGCCGCGCATGCCGCAATGCAGCATTTCTCGCCCATTCAATCATATGAAGACGCGTAACAACGTGAACACGACCATTCCGGTGACAATCGTGCCGAGCATGGTGCGCCGCCACAAAAACCATCCCAGACCGGACAGCGTCGCGTAAAACTCGTGATTGGACGGCGCAAACGACAGCCCTTCGGGCGTCGACAGCACGTCGGGCAGCACCACGGCGGCCAGCGCCGCGGCCGGCGCGTAGCGCAGCATCCGCTGCACGCGCGCCGGCAAGACCGTGCGCTCGCCGCCGATCAGAAACATCGCGCGGGTCAGCGCGGTGACGAAGGTCATGCCGAAAATGGCCAGCCAGATTTGTGTGGACGTCATCGGGAATCTCCGGCGCTGTTGCGGATGCGGCGCAAGTCGGCTCGCTCGACCATCAGGTCGGCGGCGCTGCCGGCGACGATCGCCGCGATCACCGCGAACGGCAGCGCGAGCCGATACGGCAGGTCGAAGGCAAGCAGTGACACGACCCCGGCGATGCTGACCGCCACCAGTGTGGAGCGCGTCGCGATCGCCGCCACCATGATGGGCACCAGGGCCAGCGTGCCCGCCAGCGCGAGCCCCCAGTTGTCGGGAATCAGGCTCGCGAGCAGGATGCCGGCAATCGACGACACCTGCCAGGACAGCCAGCTCGAGAGCGCCATGCCCCAGTAGTACGCCTCCTTGCCCGGCATGTAGCCGGTCGGGAAACTCTTCTTCTCGAACAGCAGATAGATCACATCGCCGTTGAAATAGCCGAGCACGATGCGCCGCCACATCGGCAGATAGGAGAAATGCGGCGCCAGTCCGGCGCTGAAAATCACGAAACGCGTATTGACCATTGCCGCGGTGAGCAGCACGGTCCAGATCGGCAGCTTGGCGGCGAGCAGCGGCAGCACCGCCAGTTGCGACGAACCGGCGTAGCACAGCAGCGACATGGTGA
Organism: Paraburkholderia ultramafica; assembly: GCF_902859915.1. Taxonomy (GTDB): domain Bacteria; phylum Pseudomonadota; class Gammaproteobacteria; order Burkholderiales; family Burkholderiaceae; genus Paraburkholderia; species Paraburkholderia ultramafica. Next base: position 227,035 of record NZ_CADIKK010000006.1, on the reverse strand, counting down.
GCGCCTGCGGCAACGTGAGCACGGATTTGCTCATCGCGATACCGGTGACGAGCCCCCACGAGAAAATCGCCATCAGCGTGGGCGAATAGTCGCGCGCGCCCTCACGGAAGTCACGGCGATCGATATCTGACAGTCGAGCGAGCATGAGGCGAAACGGGCAGGCGCCACGGCGCCGCAACGAAGGGAAGTCGACGCCAGGTCGTCAGGCACCCGCTGGCGTATCCGGATTTGAATTATGCGTGTGCCGGATTATAGCGTCCGGGATGCGGCCCAATGCCCGTTCCGTGTGCAAAAGACGCTAAAATACCGCTCTTGGCTATGTCCGATGCTCGTAGCCCCACCTCACAACGCACCTGCTGGAGAATCGTATGTCAATGGCCGACCGCGACGGCAAGATCTGGATGGATGGCAAGCTCATCGACTGGCGCGATGCCAAAATCCACGTGCTCACCCACACGCTGCATTACGGCATGGGCGTTTTCGAAGGCGTACGCGCCTACAAGACGGCTGACGGCGGCACCGCGATTTTCCGTCTGCAGGAGCACACCAGGCGTCTGCTGAATTCGGCCAAGATTTTCCAGATGGACGTGCCGTTCGATCACGAAACGCTTGCCGCCGCGCAACGCGAAGTGGTTCGTGAGAACAAGCTCGAGTCCTGCTACCTGCGCCCGATCATCTGGGTCGGCTCGGAAAAGCTCGGCGTGTCGGCCAAGGGCAACACCATTCACGTGGCGATCGCCGCGTGGCCGTGGGGCGCTTACCTCGGTGAAGACGGCATCGCCAAGGGCATCCGCGTGAAGACGTCGTCGTTCACGCGCCATCACGTGAACGTGTCGATGGTCCGCGCGAAGGCGTCGGGCTGGTACGTGAACTCGATCCTCGCCAACCAGGAAGCGACCACCGACGGCTACGACGAAGCGCTGCTGCTCGACGTCGACGGCTATGTGTCGGAAGGCTCGGGCGAGAACTTCTTCCTCGTGAACAACGGCAAGCTGTACACGCCGGACCTGTCGTCGTGTCTCGACGGCATCACGCGCGACACGGTCATCACGCTGGCGCGCGACGCGGGCATCCAGGTGATCGAAAAGCGCATCACGCGTGACGAGGTCTACACCTGCGACGAAGCGTTCTTCACCGGCACCGCCGCCGAAGTCACGCCGATCCGCGAACTCGACAACCGCACGATCGGTTCGGGCGCACGCGGTCCGATCACCGAGAAGCTGCAAGCGGGCTTCTTCGACATCGTGAACGGCAAGAGCGAGAAGTACGCGCACTGGCTGACCAGGATCTAATGCGCGCTGCACCGGCCGGCCGGGCGTTTGCCCTGCCAGGCCTTTACCGGCGCAACGCCCGCACCCTGCATACAACGAGAAAGTCCCATGAGCGAAATCAAGGAAATGCCGCTGGTCGAACTGTCGGCTAAAGACCTGCCGGCCTACTGCCCGAACCCGGCCATGCCGCGCTGGAGCGCGCATCCGCGCGTCTTTATCGATGTCACGCACGGCGAAGCGCGTTGCCCGTACTGCAGCACGCGTTACAAGCTGCGCGAAGGCGAAGTGGTCAAGGGTCATTGATCACGGCGCACTGAGCGTTGGTTGCTTGCGGCGCTGCCTTGCGGGGCGTTGTGCGCGGGTTGACGGGTGTCGCGTCGTCTGCTTCGACGTGCGTCTCGTCGTCGGTTTCGTTGCGTGGTCCGCTGACTGATTGGCTTGAGATTCCGCCGCCCGCTTCGTCGTCAGGCGGGCCGGGTCCGGTTGCACAGCAGGCGCAGACCACGCCAACGCACACGCAAGCTCAAAGGCAGGCACGCCGCAGCAGGGCCGCCACTGCGGCGCATCCGGCGAAACCGGAAGCGCGCCACACGGTTGGCGGCTTTTCCCCTTTTACCAATCCGAACGCCACGCGCATTGCGCGCGCGGCGCTTCGTTTCGACACCGGACACTCACTCTGATGCGTCGCGCGTTGGTTATCGCACCGAACTGGATCGGTGACGCATTGATGGCGCAGCCGCTATTTGCGCGCCTCGTGAAACTGCATCCGCGCATCGTCATCGACGCGGTCGCGCCCTCGTGGGTCGCACCCGTGCTCGAGCGCATGCCGGAAATCCGCGACGTCTACGCTACCGACCTCGCGCACGGCAAGCTGCAAATGCTGCGCCGCTGGCAACTGGCGAGCGATTTGCGCGACGTCGGCTACGACGCGGCCTACGTGCTGCCGAACTCGCTCAAGTCCGCGCTGATTCCGTGGATGGCGGGTATTGCGCTGCGCATCGGCTATACCGGCGAAAGCCGCTACGGCCTGCTGAACGTGCGTCACGCGAATCCGCGCAAGGACGAGCGCCCGCCGATGGTCGGCCAGTACGCCGCCCTCGCCTACGCGCCCGGCGCCAAAGTCCCCGACGACTTGCCGATGCCGCGCCTCGACGCGGACCTGAACGAAGCGTCGCGCGTGTCGGCGCGCTTCAATCTGGACACGCGCGTGCCGCTGCTGGTGTTCTGCCCGGGCGCCGAGTACGGCCCCGCCAAGCGCTGGCCGCCCGAACACTTCGCGTCGCTCGCGCAGATGGTCGGCCAGTCGTTCCCGTACACGCAGATCGTCGCGCTCGGTTCGCCGAAAGACGCGCCGCTCGCCCAGGCGATCGCCGAGAAGGCGCCGAACGTGCGCAACCTGTGCGGCCAGACCGCGCTGGGCGAGGCTTGCGCGCTGATCTCGCGGGCCAGCGCGGTCGTCACCAACGACTCCGGCCTGATGCACGTGGCCGCCGCGCTGCGCCGGCCACTGGTGGCGGTGTACGGTTCGACCGATCCGCGCCACACGCCGCCCTTGTCGGAGCTTGCGAAGGTACAATGGCTCCATCTCGAATGCAGCCCCTGTTTTGAGCGCGAGTGTCCGCTCGGGCATCTGAACTGCCTGAAGCAGTTGAGCGCCGAGCAGGTATTCAGCGATTTGCGTGGCATGTTGCTGACGCAACGCTGAGCTGGCTGATCGTCGACTTGATACTTGCACGCAACACCGCACGCCTCCGAGTGCGTCGCGTCATGTTCGCGCCTTGCAGCGCGGGCAATCTGGCGCTCCGGGGGCGACCGGTCCGGTGCTCCGGACTGTCCCGCTGACCGCTGTCCCGCAACCGCGCGCCGCGCACAAGAGACTGACGAGCCATGCCACGTTTTGCCCATATCTTCGAAGCCGCCGCCGATACCCTGAACGCCTACTATCAGGCCGTCGCCGAGGTCAATATCGACAGCTTGATGGGCCTGTGGATCGATGAAGAGTTCGTCAGTTGCATCTGCGCCGACGGCTCCCACCTGCACGGCCTCGACAGCATTCGCGCCGGCTTGCAGATCCAGCTCGAAGCCGCGCCCGTTTCGATCGAGCCGCTCGACATCCGCGTCTACGACAGCCTCGGCACCGTCGTCTACGCGATTGCCGAAGCGCACCGTCCCGCCGATCCGAACGCTACGCCCACGATGGTTTTCACCACTTACGTGATGGTCCATGAACGCGGCGAGTGGCGCATCGCGCACATTCACGCAAGCCCGATGCCGAACGAGGCCGCCAGCCAGTTCGCAACCAAGATGCGGCATGGCCAGGGCTCGCTGCACTGACGCGCGGCTCAGTTTCAGATTCAGATTCGCGCTTTACTTATTTGCTCCAACGCCGGCATGAGTTCGACGCACGATAAATCCGTTTCCTCCGGCATGGCCCACACCACGGTCGCGGCGGCTGTCGAGGACACGGTCGAGCTGCTTTACCGCGCGCCGCTCTGGCTGCCGAATCGGCATGTGCAGACCATCGTCCCGTCGCTGTTCGCGCGCCGCCCGGCGGTTTCGTTTCGCCGCGAGCGCTGGGATACGCCTGATGGCGACTTCATCGATCTCGACTGGGTGCTGCATGACGGCGAGTCCGCCGCGCCGCTCACGCCAGGCCTCGTGTCCCGGACTCCCGCCGCCGATGCCCCGCTGTTCGTGCTGTTTCATGGCCTCGAAGGCAGTTCGGCATCGCACTACGCGGCTTCATTGATGGCGGCCGCGCGCGACTACGGCTGGCATGGTGTCGTGCCGCACTTTCGCAGTTGCAGTGGCTCGTTGAACCGGATGCCGCGTTTCTATCACCTCGCCGACAGCAACGAAGTCGATTGGGTGCTGCGCCGCTTGCGCGCCGCGCATCGCGGGCCGGTCGTCGCGGCGGGCGTGTCGCTCGGCGGCAATGTGCTGCTGCGCTGGCTGGGCGAGCGGCGCGAGGAAGCCGCGTCGGTGATCTCGGCGGCCGCCGCGATTTCGACGCCGATCGACGTGCATGCCGGCGGCCGCGCGTTATCGCAGGGCTTCGGCCTCGTCTACACGCGCAGTTTCCTGAAGACGCTCAAGCAGAAGGCCGAGCAGAAGCTGGTCCAGTTTCCGGGCCTGTTCGACCGCGATGCAATGCTGGCGAGCCGCACGATGTACGAGTTCGACAATGCGGTGACCGCGCCGCTGCACGGGTTTCGCGATACCGACGATTACTGGAGCACGGCAACCACGCGTCCGCTGCTGCCGCACATTCAGGTGCCGACGCTGGTGCTGAATGCGCGCAACGACCCGTTCCTGCCGGCCAAGGCGTTGCCGTCGCGGCACGAGGTCTCGGCGGCGGTGGAGCTCGACCAGCCGAGGCACGGCGGCCACGCCGGCTTTATGACCGGGCCGTTTCCGGGCCGCATCGACTGGCTGTCGCGGCGCGTGCTCGGCTACATGGAGCGACACGTCGATCATGGATGACATCGTCAGGCAGGCTTTGGTCAAGTGGCCGAACGTTCCGAGTTGCACCGGGTGGCTGATGCTGGACCGGCGCGGCACCTGGCGCATGCGCGATGACGCCGCTCAGGCGAGCGGATCGCCGGGCGAGCCGATCCGGCATGAGGCGCTGCTCGGGTTCATCAACCGGAACTACGACGCCGATGAAAGCGGGCAGTGGTATTTCCAGAACGGTCCGCAGCGGGTGTATGTCGAACTGGGCTATACGCCTTGGGTGGTACGGCTGTCGGCGGATGCGAATGGGGTGCTCGTGTTGCAGGACCAGGCCGGTGGCACGTTCGAGCCCACTGCTGTCTTTATCGATGAAGAAGGCGGGATTCTGTTCGCCGATAGCTCGGCGCCTGCAAGAGCCGCGGTTTTGCACGATCACGATCTGGAGGTCTTCTCCACTCATGCAACGCTCGCCGACGATTCGATGAACGGCGAGTTCCACTGGAACAACCAGGTTGTGTTGCCTCTGGAAGCACTGCGGCGCGGCGATGTTGCCGCGCGCTTCGGGTTCGTGTCGAGTCCGGCGGCGAATGCGTAGGGTTTTGGGTGCATGGCATCCAGCCTCGTTGCACCCAGATAACCAGGTCCAGCCCTAACCCTTCTCGTCGAGCCGCTCCTCCTTATAGCGGCTCTCCATTTCGTGCAACCGCGCATCGATGGTTGCGAGGTCGTAGTAGCCAATCGTCTTCAGATCGCGCGCGTCCTTCAATTGCCGGATCGCCGACGGCCACGCCCCCTCCAGCGCGAACTTTTCCGCCATCGCCCGATGCTGCGTCAACGCATCGCCGCTGCCCGCGCTTGCCTGCGCCAGATACAGCCACCACGCCGGCTGATCCGGCTGGGCACGGGTCTCTTTCTGCGCGAGCGCCTGCGCATCGGTGAATCGCCGCAAGGTCAGCAAGGTGCGGATATGGATGTCGATCGCGGCGTTCGACTGCGGCCAGCGCTTCTGCGCAAACTCAGCGAGACGCGCGGCTTCGTCGTTGCGCCCGGCGCGCCGCGCGATATCGGCGGCCAGCACGTCGAGACTCGGCGAGCTGCGCGCGGGTCCGCCCTCCGTGCGCTCGCCCGCCGCAAACGCCGCGCGGGAAGTCGCGAGCGACGCTGCCGCGTCGTCATAACGCTCGAGCAGCATCTGCCCATACGCGATCCCATACCAGTTCGCCGCGACGTTGAGCGCGGTACGATCGTCGATTTCGGAGCGCAAGCGCGAAATCTCATCCGCGTACTCGCTGCGAGAGCGGTCCTGCAGCAACCGCGCCCGCGCGCGCACAAAGCCGTATTCGGACGCCTGATGCGGCTGTCGGTACGGCGCGCGGCGCGCACGGTCCTCCATGTCGGCGATCCGTTCGCCGGTCAGCGGGTGCGTGCGCGCGTACGCCGGGATGCCCATGTCGTTCATCGCCGCACGATCGAGCCGGCCAAAGAAGGTGGCCATCGCGTACGGGTCATACCCCGCGCCGGCCAGCAGAAGAAAGCCGACGCGATCCGCCTCGTGCTCGGCGGAACGCGAGAAGCGCAACTGGTTGTCGACCGCATAAGCCTGGCCGCCGATCGCAATTGCGCTGCCCAGGTCGCCGCTATGCGCGAGCACGCCTGCCAGCACGCCGAACAACATGCCGGCAAGCGCGGCATAGGTGCTGTGCTCGCCGGCCGTCATCATGCGCGAGATGTGACGCTGCAATACGTGGCCCATTTCATGACCGAGCACCGACGCCAGTTCGGACTCAGTCTGCGTCGCCGTGATCAAACCGGTATTCACGCCGATGAAACCGCCAGGTAGCGAGAACGCGTTGATCTGCGCGTCGCGCACCGCGAACAGATCGAAGTCCGGACGATAGCCGCCGATGTACAGCGCGCTCGCCGCCGCGGCGAGTTTGGCGGCCACCGAGTTCAGGTAATCGCGCACCAGCCAGTCGTCGAGATAGTCGGGGTCGCGGCGCACTTCGCGCATCACGCGCTCGCCGAGCTTGCGTTCGGCCTGCGGCGTCAGCGAACCGGAGCCGCCGTTGCCGAGGTCAGGTAATTGCTGCGTGACGATCGGTGCGCGCCAACTGCTGTTCACACCGGTGTTGCCGGAGAGGCGGCTCTGCGCGCCACCGTACACGCCGAACACGCCTTGCGCGATGTCGGGCGGCACGAGCGGGTCGGCGTAGGTTTCGGCCGGGCCGCTGACCAGCGGCGACTCAGCCGCCTGCGCGTTGAGCGCGAGGTTCGAGCCGGCGTGCGATTGCGCGAACGCGCCCGGCGGCGCCGCGAGCGCGACAGACAACAACGCAGCAAGAAGCCGTTTCGGACGCATCGCGAGGTCGTTATGACGAAGTCGAAAGCGACGCCCGCCGCTCGGACTAAGATAGCGGGCACAGGGCAATTGTAATCAGTCGCCGCGGCGATTCGGGTGCTCGCGCCGCACTGCTATGATAGGCGCCCTCTGAAGGAGCCCAAACATGCCTGAACTCACTCATTTCGACGCCGCCGGCCAGGCGCATATGGTGGATGTCGGCGGCAAGCAGGAGACCAAGCGCATCGCCGTTGCGCGCGGCTCGATCCGCATGCTGCCGGAGACGTTCGCGCTGATCCGCGACGGCAACGCCAAGAAGGGCGACGTGATCGGCATCGCGCGCATTGCGGCGATTCAAGGCTCGAAACGCACGGCCGATCTGATTCCGCTCTGTCATCCGCTCGCGCTGACGCGTGTCAAGGTGGACTTCGAACTCGATGAGACGCTGCCTGGCGTGCACTGCACGGTTCAGGTCGAAACGCTAGGACGCACGGGTGTGGAGATGGAAGCGCTGACCGCCGTGCAGGTGGGACTACTGACGGTGTACGACATGTGCAAGGCCGTGGATCGGGGCATGACGATCACTGAAGTGAAGGTGCTGGAGAAGCATGGCGGGAAATCGGGGGATTGGGTAGCGGGTTGATGACGGCCTGCGTCATCGCCTCACTCCCCTTTAACGCTTTGAAGCTTTGAAACGAGCGCGACGACGTCAATCCTCGTCGCTGTCGTCGTCCTGATTGACGTCGGACGACGGCGTGCCGTAGCGCTTGACCAGTTCCGCCTTGAAGCCAGCCAGCGACTTCTGCTCGTCGGTCAATTGGTACACATAGCTCAACTGCGCCGGCCAGTCCTTCAGTTCCTCAGAAAAAATCTTCAGGCGTGCGACCGTGTCGAGCGCTGCCGCCGTATCCCCGCTCAGCGCCTGCAGCACCGCATAGCGGCGCAACACGGTTTCGCCCGGCAGCAGCGCGATTGCCTGCTTGTGCATCGCGAGTTTGTGTTGCAGGTTCATCGCATTCATCGGCTGCAGCGTCGCGAGACCGTACTCGCCCCAGGCCTGGAACAGGAACGACGGGGCCGCGGTGTATTGCTCCGCAGGCCGCTCGCCGTAGTACAGCACCTCGGCGCGCGCGTAGTCGCGATACGCCGGATACAGCGCCGCCAGCCCGCCGAACACCACCACCGCAAACGCGCCGAACGACAGACGTCCAGGCACGAGACGCAACGGCCGTGTCTCCAGCAGGCCGAACACGAACATCGCCGGCAGCAGGAAGAACATGTACTGCTGCGGATATTCGACCAGCGCGTGCATCGTCAGCACGCCGATCAGCGCGATGCCGAATATGCGCGCCGCGCTTTGCGGTGCGCGCACCACCCGCACGAGCCAGGTGACCAGCCCGAACAGCACGATCGCAAGGCCGATCAAACCTGTCTTCGCGAGCAGGTCGATGAAGATATCGTGCGAATTATTGGCGATCTCGACACCGCCTAGCGTCTTCACAAGCTCGTACTGGTAGCTCGGAAATTCGCCCCAACCGACGCCCAGCAGCGGATGCGTCCTGAACATCGTCCAGCCGTACTTCCACAGCGCGAGGCGCGGCGCGATCTGGCCGGCGTCCTTGAAACGATCGGCCGCCGACTGCGCCAGCTCCAGGTGATAGTGCACGTTGGCCCAGCGGATCAGCGCATTGACCACGAAGAACAGCACCGCCAGCGCAATCGGAATGATCCACTCACGATTGCTGCGGCGTAGCAGCGGTTCACTGCGAATCTGCGCGAACGCCATCCAGAAACCCGCGACGACGATCACCCCCATCTGCAGCCACGGACCGCGCGACACGGTCAGCGCCAGTCCCACCGCGAAGATCGTCGATACGAGCAGCCAGATGCCGACGGCCAGCCGCCGTGTCTGCACGAGCAACAGCGCGCCCGCCATCGCGAACGCGATGTAGGTGGCGAGGTGGTTCGCCTGCGCCATATTGCCGAACGGCCGGCGCTCGACGGTCACGTTATATGCGACCACGAACGGCGACACGCGCGTCTCGAGGTGAAATAGCTGGATCACCTGACAGAACACCGCGAACAGGCCGCCGACGATCAACGCGCCAGCCGCCCACCGCAACGCGGTCTCGTCGAGCCTGGCACGCGTGAAGCCGTAGCCGACATGCACGGCCATCAATGCAGCAAGCAGGAAGCTGCCGCCGAGCCAGTTCATCGACGGCTGCAAGACCGGCAACACCACCGCTTGCGCGACCAGCACCAGTCCGAACAGCAACGGCACCAGTGCGACCGTCGGCGACGCGAACGCAATGCGCGGCCTGGCAGTCGCCACCAGCAGCACGACAGCCACGCCGGTGAACAGATACAGCCCGAGCGAGGTGAATTCAGCGTAAAAGGTCGGAATCGGGTACGTATGATTGGGGACTGCGTAAGGCAGCACCAACGCGAGAGCCAACAGAATGAGAGACAGGTAGCGCGCAAATGGGGAGGGCATCGAGTAACCGGGAGGGCGTCAGCAACCGGCGCACTATACAAAAAATTCCTTGCGCTGTGCGCCGGCCCGGCTGAAATATGCCGAAAATCAGGCTTTTACGTGCAGATTGTGTTCACACGGCGACTCTGGCACCCGGTCACGTACCGATTCACGCGCTGATTCACGAGCGGCATTCCGGCGGCGCCAGATTCGACGCGAGGGTGGGCGCATCGGTGGGTGCGGGCCCCGCGCCCGGCGCCGGCAACGAAGACGCCGTTTTGCCGCCGGCGAAACATTCCCACGTCAGCGCGCCGGCCTGCACCGAGCCCTTGCTCAACGCGACACGCGCGGTCGGCGCATCCGCATTGTCGGGGACCGACGGCACCAGCGTCAGCGTGTTCGAACCGCTCGGCGCGACGCGTGTCGTGAACGCGATCGTGATCTGGCCGGTATCGTCGTCGACCCGGATGGACTCGACGTTGCGGGTCGCGGGCGGCGACGCATAACCGCCGCTGAACGCATTGCCGCTCGCGGCGTTTTCGGCCACCGCGAGCCGCGCGGAGGATGCGAGCGACAGCCCCTCGCCTACCCGGCTGCGAGCCAGATAGTCCTGGTACGCGGGAATCGCATAGGCAGCGATCACGCCGACAATCGCCAGCACGATCATCAGTTCGATTAGCGTGAAGCCGACGCCGAAGCGGCGGCAGGCGCGCGCCAGCCGCGCGGACCAGCCCGCTCGCCCGAACAGGGAGCGCGCGGCCAGCGTGGACTGGGAATAAGGGGAATACGGCAAGGTAAAGATCATTGGCAGGCTCCTGAAACGAAAAACGCCTGGGCCCCGGATCGGGAACAGGCGTTTCTATCGTAGCCAGCGACGCTCGCGGCTCACAGTCAGCCGAATGGCTAACGTTGCGCTAATGCGGCGGCGGCGAATTCCGCTTCAGGTTCGCACGCTCGCATCGCGTCGGCCGCCGTACAACCATGAGCCTCACGCCGCCGCGCGATTGGCATTGCGACGCTTCAACAGATACCCGAGGATCACGACGAACAACGCCCCCCCGACGCTCATCCCGTATTCGGCGGCAGGCGTATCGAGGATCGGCCAACGGTCGCCAGCCGGGTCGTTGACGATCAGGCCGCCCGCGATCCAGCCCAGCAGCGCGGCGCCGAGCACGATGACGATCGGAAAGCGGTCGAGCAGCTTGAGGACCAGCTGGCTGCCCCAGATGATCAGCGGAATACTCACCACCAGCCCGAAAATCACCAGCGCGAGACGATGCTCCTGATCGGCGGCTTCGGCCGCGCCCGCAATCGCGATGACGTTGTCGAGGCTCATCACCGCATCCGCGACGATGATGGTCTTGACCGCCGCCATCAGCTTGTCGGCCGGCTTGATGTTCTCATGCACGTCGTGCGCCGGCGCCATCAGGCGCACGCCGATCCACAGCAGCAACAGACCGCCCGTGAATTTCAGCAGCGGCACATCGAGCAGCACCACCGCGAACGCGATCAGCGCCACGCGCAGCGCGATCGCGCCCGCCGTGCCCCACAGCACGCCCCGGATGCGCTGCGGGGGCGGCAGATTGCGGCAGGCCAGCGCGATCACGACAGCGTTATCGCCACCCAGCAGGATGTCGATGACGATGATCTGGAAGACCGCGCCCCAATGGAGGGTCGTGAAGAACTCGAGCATGAGTGGAAGAATAAGAAAAAATCTGACGCGCGGACAATAAAAAAGCGGAGGAGTCTAAAACTCCCCCGCCTTTTAGGACCGCTCGCTCACGAAAGGACTTCGTAAGCTTAACAAAAATCGCGCCGCTGCAGCACGCGAATTTCGATTTACAGCATCGCCTTCAGAAGACGCGCCATTTCCGACGGGTTCTTCGTGACCTTGATACCGCACGCGTCCATGATTTCCAGCTTCGCTTCAGCCGTGTCCGCACCGCCCGAGATCAGCGCGCCAGCATGGCCCATGCGCTTGCCCGGAGGCGCCGTCACGCCCGCGATGAAGCCAACCACCGGCTTCTTCATGTTGCCCTTGATCCACTCAGCAGCGTTCGCTTCGTCCGGACCGCCGATCTCGCCGATCATGATGACGGCGTCCGTATCCGGATCGTCGTTGAACATCTTCATCACGTCGATGTGCTTCAGACCGTTGATCGGGTCGCCGCCGATGCCGACTGCCGACGATTGGCCGAGGCCGATCGCCGTCAACTGGCCGACTGCTTCATACGTCAGCGTGCCCGAACGCGACACGACGCCGATGCGGCCCTTGCGGTGGATGTGACCCGGCATGATGCCGATCTTCAGTTCGTCCGGCGTGATCGTGCCCGGGCAGTTCGGTCCGAGCAGCAGCGTCTTGCGGTTTTCGCGACGCATACGGTCCTTGATCTCGATCATGTCACGGACAGGAATGCCTTCCGTGATACAGATCGCCAGATCCAGGTCGGCTTCGACGGCTTCCCAGATTGCGGCAGCAGCGCCTGCCGGCGGCACGTAAATCACCGACACGGTCGCGCCCGTTTCGGCCTTGGCTTCGGCGACGCTAGCGTAGATAGGAATGCCTTCGAAATCTTCGCCGGCCCGCTTCGGGTTCACGCCTGCAACGTACGCTTCGCGGCCGTTTGCATATTCACGGCAAGCACGCGTATGGAACTGACCGGTCTTGCCGGTGATGCCCTGCGTGATGACCTTGGTGTCTTTGTTAATCAGAATCGACATGTATTGACCTCTGTTCGTTTGGCGTCGCGCGGTTGAGTGGCGCGGCGGGATGTTCTCCGCCCGCGCCGCTCACGCGCCGCCATTCGTAATCCTGGTTAATCCTGGAAAAGCGCCTGGTAAACGCGGCGGGACGAGGCTTACGCCTTGCCCGAAGCGGCCGCGACGACCTTCTGAGCCGCTTCTTCCATGCTGTCCGCCGCGATGATCGGCAGACCGGATTCAGCGAGCATCTTCTTGCCCAGGTCTTCGTTCGTGCCCTTCATGCGGACCACGAGCGGCACCTTCAGCGACACAGCCTTCGACGCCGCGATCACGCCTTCCGCGATCACGTCGCAGCGCATGATGCCGCCGAAAATGTTGACCAGAATCGCGGTCAGGTTCGGGTTCTTCAGCATGATCTTGAACGCTTCCGTGACCTTCTCGGTCGTGGCGCCACCGCCCACGTCCAGGAAGTTCGCCGGTTCGCCGCCGAACAGCTTGATGGTGTCCATCGTCGCCATTGCGAGGCCAGCGCCGTTCACGAGGCAGCCGATGTTGCCGTCGAGCGAGATGTACGCGAGGTCGAACTTCGACGCTTCGACTTCAGCCGGATCTTCTTCGTCCAGATCGCGGTACGCGACGATTTCCGGGTGACGGAACAGCGCGTTCGAATCGAAGTTGAACTTGGCGTCCAGCGCGATGACCTTGCCGTCGCCGGTCAGGATCAGCGGGTTGATTTCGGCCAGCGATGCGTCGGTTTCCCAGAATGCCTTGTACAGGCCTTGCAGGATCGCGCGCGCTTGCGGGATCGATGCGTCGGGCACGCCGATTTTCTTCGCGAGGTCGTCAGCTTCAGCGTCCTTCAGGCCGGTCGACGGGTCGACAGCAACCTTGTGGATCAGCTCAGGCGTCTTTTCCGCAACTTCTTCGACGTCCATGCCGCCTTCGCTCGATGCCATCACGACGATCTTCTGCGAAACGCGATCGATCACGAGGCCGACATACAGTTCCTTCTTGATGTCAGCGCCTTCTTCGATCAGCAGACGGTTCACCTTCTGGCCTTCCGGACCGGTCTGGTGCGTGACGAGCTGCATGCCGAGGATCTGGTTCGAGTATTCGCGAACCTGTTCCAGCGACTTGGCGACTTTCACGCCGCCGCCCTTGCCACGGCCACCCGCGTGGATCTGAGCCTTCACGACCCAAACCGGGCCGCCGAGCTCTTGCGCGGCCTTGACCGCATCATCCACCGAGAAGACCGGCTTGCCGCGCGGTACCGCGACGCCGAATTTCCGCAGGATTTCCTTACCCTGGTACTCGTGAATCTTCATGCGTGATTCCCTTCAGTCTGAGAGTTGGATTGAACTTCGTTTCCGCTGCCGTCGTTCATGCCGGACGCGATGCCGCCCTTGCCTGGCTGGCGAACCGCCCCGCCGCCTGACGCTGCCGCGCGCTCCGCTGAATGCGGTGCGTGGCCATACCAGCGCGGATAAAACTGTTGCACCGCCTCGCCGTCGAAACGCAGTGCGTGGCAGCGTCCCAGCTGGAATGGCGGTTTGTCGTTGGAATGCTCGCCTGTGCTGTTAGACGATTCGTCTCCAGAACTGGCCTTCGCGCCTGGTGTGCTGTCGCCGGTGTTCCACACGTCGCCGGCGAATGCCTGAATCGCGGCGGTCGGCAGGATTGCGCACAGCTCGGTGAGATGCGTGCAACCGGCCGTGCCGCCCAGCAAACGGGCAGCATCGCGACGGAAGTTGTGGAGCAGATTGAGCCCGATGAGGGCACGGTAGGCGGGATTGCTGACTTGGCACAAACCAGGATAGGGCACCCAGTCGGACGACGCCTCGGCGTCGACGACATTGAGCTTGCGATCGATGGTGATGCGAAGCCAGAGTTCATGGATCGGCTGACCATTGGGCCGGACGCCCGACGCAAGCGCCACATCGCGTGGCTTTTCGTCGGTCAAGCACGCTTCCACATCCCACAGGCCATCGGCTCGCTCATAGGCTTCCGCTCTGATTGCGCGACGGTGGCGCAACTGACGGGACACTGGCGGGGAGAGCGGCATGCGGGAAGGAAAGGCCGGATTGGAAAACCCGCGAATTTTAGCATACTGGGTATTTGGGACAGGTTGGAATGCGCTCAGCCGCCTGGCGGGCGGCTGAGCGCCGGGGAACTGTCTTGAAGGGACGGGGTGCGAGGCCGAAAGGCAAATCCGAAAGGCAAGCCCAAAAGACGATGCCGAAAGTCAACGCGGCTAAGCGCCGCTCTATTCCTCGTCGATGCCTTTGAGGATTTTGCCGATCGTCGCGCCCGAGAAACCGCGCGACGCCAGAAAGCGCGTTTGCTTCGCCCGCTCGGCCGGCGTTTCGGGAAGCTGGCCGAATTTCTTGCGCCATACGGCTTGAGCGCGCGCGAGTTCGGTTTCACGCAATTGCGCACTGGCCTCTTCGACGAGCGTCTGGTCGACCGCGTGCTGCTTCAGTTCGCCCAGGATCCGACTCGTGCCGAGCCGCGACGAGCGCCGGTGGATCAAGCTTTCCGCGAAACGCGAGTCGGATAGCCAGTTTTCGGCCTCCAGCGCATCGAGCACCGTGTCGAGCGAATCGGTTTCCTCGACGAATGGCTTCAGTTTGCGCGCGAGTTCGGCGCGACTGTATTCACGGCGTGACAGATAGCCGAGCGCGCGTCCTTTTAGCGAACGTGCCGGACGTTGAGATTTTTTGGCTTCGTCTTGCCCCGGTTTCGCTTCGCCAGGCGTGCGACGCGAGCGGGTATAGGTGGTCTCGGAGGGATCCGAGGCGGTGGGCGGGGAGGATTCAGACTGAGCGCGCTGCGGGCTGCGGCCCGCGGCGCGATCGTGTGCGTCGAACGATTCGAACGGATCGAACGAATCGTCGTTTTCATCGCGCGGGCCGTCCGAATGGCGTCCGGCATCGGACAACGGTCGGCCCTTGCGTATCACTTGATGGTTACTCTTCTTCGTCCGCGACTTCAGCGCCTGCGCCGGTCACTGCTTCTGCCATTGCATTGACGCCCAGCGATTCGCGGATACGGTTTTCGATCTCGCGAGCGATGTCCGGATTTTCGCGCAGGAATTCACGCGCGTTGTCCTTGCCCTGACCGATCCGTTCGCCGTTGTAGCTGTACCATGCACCGGCCTTGTCGACGATCTTTGCCTGCACGCCCAAGTCGATGATTTCGCCCTGACGCGAAATACCCTCGCCGTACAGAATGTCGAAAATCGCTTCCCGGAACGGTGGCGACACCTTGTTCTTGACGACCTTCACGCGCGTTTCGTTGCCGATCACTTCGTCGTTCTTCTTGATCGAACCGATCCGGCGAATGTCCAGACGCACCGACGCATAGAACTTCAGCGCGTTACCGCCCGTGGTGGTTTCCGGGTTGCCGAACATCACGCCGATCTTCATGCGGATCTGGTTGATGAAGATCACGAGGCAGTTCGTGCGCTTGATCGTGCCGGTGAGCTTGCGCAGCGCCTGCGACATCAGACGCGCTTGCAGACCCGGCAGCGAGTCGCCCATTTCGCCTTCGATTTCAGCCTTCGGCACGAGTGCCGCGACCGAGTCGATCACGATCATGTCGATCGAGCCCGAACGCACCAGGGCATCGGCGATTTCGAGCGCCTGTTCGCCGGTGTCCGGCTGCGAAACCAGCAGGTCGTTCACGTTCACGCCGAGCTTGCCCGCGTACTGGATGTCCAGCGCGTGTTCCGCGTCGATAAACGCCGCCGTGCCGCCGATCTTCTGCATTTCGGCGATGACCTGCAGCGTCAGCGTGGTTTTACCGGACGATTCCGGGCCATAAATTTCGACCACACGGCCACGCGGCAAACCGCCGACGCCCAGCGCGATGTCGAGGCCGAGCGATCCGGTTGAGACCACCTGGATGTCTTCGACTACCTCACCTGCGCCGAGCCGCATGACCGACCCTTTGCCGAACTGCTTTTCGATCTGCGCGAGCGCGGCAGCAAGCGCCTTGCTCTTTTCAGCAGTCAGTCCAGCCGAGCCTTTCTTGCTTTCTTCCATGAATCGTCCTTTGCTATGATGAACGGCGTCTGAGGCAGGTGTGCAGCCCACTTTTGAAGGACAGCACACGAAACTCAGACACTGTATAAAAAAACAGTGGTTTTGGCAAGCGCGATTCTCATGCGAACGCGCATTTTTACCGTCGCGCTGCCCAAACCACCCACAATATTTTCGGAGACCGCTGTGCGCCGGGGACACCCACGGTGCCGGCAAAGCCAGGCTGGCGCATCATGCGAATTCTGATTGCCGAAGACGACAGCATACTCGCGGACGGTCTGGTTCGATCACTCCGCCAATCAGCCTATGCGGTCGATCATGTGAAGAGCGGTGTGGAAGCCGATACCGCGTTGTCAATACAGACTTTCGACCTGCTGATTCTCGATCTGGGCCTGCCGCGCATGTCCGGACTCGAGGTGCTGCGGCGCCTGCGCGCGCGCAATTCGAACCTGCCGGTGCTGATCCTGACCGCCGCGGACAGCGTCGACGAACGCGTCAAAGGTCTCGACCTCGGCGCCGACGATTACATGGCGAAGCCCTTCGCACTGAACGAACTCGAAGCGCGCGTGCGCGCGTTGACCCGGCGCGGCGCCGGCGGCGGCCCGACGGTCGTGCGACATGGCTCGCTGTCGTTCGACCAGGTCGGCCGGATCGCCTATGTGAACGAGCAGGTGATCGACCTGTCGGCGCGCGAACTCGGCTTGCTCGAAGTGCTGCTGCAACGGATCGGCCGGCTGGTCTCGAAGGAGCAACTGGTCGACCACCTGTGCGAGTGGGGCGAGGAAGTCAGCAACAACGCGATCGAGGTCTACGTGCACCGCCTGCGCAAGAAGATCGAGCCGAGCGGCGTGCGTATCATCACCGTGCGCGGCCTTGGCTACTGCCTCGAAAAGGCGGCGTCGCCGGCGAGCGCGAATGCGGCCGCCGCGCCCGCCCCCGGCGAACCCGAGCCGCCCGCCTCGCCGCCGTCCGGCGCGATGCCGGCGAGTCACCACTACAAATAGAGGACGCCCATGTCCGCACGCGCAGATCGCGCCACGGCGCACGCGGCGGACCTCGACGAGGTGCGCGACGAGCGCTACGCCAATCCGTTCGCCCCGCCCGACGAGACCGAAGCCGCCGCCTTAGCACGGCCACGCTCGCTGTTCGGCGAGATTCTCGACTGGATGCTGGCGCCGCTGCTGCTGCTTTGGCCGATGAGCCTCGCGGTCACCTATCTGGTTGCCAAGTCGATCGCGAACGGCCCGTTCGACCGCGCGCTCGAAACCGACGCCTACGTGCTCGCCCGCCAGATCCATCCGGCCAACGGTGTGGCGGAGCTGTCGCTGCCCGACTCCACCCGCGACTTTCTGCGCGCCGACAATGTCGATAGCGTGTTCTACCAGGTGCTCGGCACGCGCGGCGAGCTGGTGGGCGGCGAGCGCGACATGCCGCTGCCGCATGAAGTGGACCGGCCGCAGCCGGGCATCGTCGAATTCCGCGACGACGTGCTGCGCGGCAACGATATCCGCGTCGCGTACACGACCGTCGAGTTTCCGCAGACGCCCGGCGCACAGCCCGTGCTGGTGCAGGTCGCCGAAACGCTCGACAAGCGCAGCCAGCTTGCCAACGACATCATCAAAGGCGTGATCCTGCCGCAGTTCGTGATCCTGCCGCTCGCGATCCTGCTGGTGTGGTTCGGCCTGTCGCGCGGTCTCGCGCCGCTGCACGCGCTGCAAGCGCACATCCGCGCGCGGCGCCCGGACGATCTGTCACCGCTCGAAGCGCGTCGCGCGCCGCCGGAAATAGAGCCACTGGTGACCTCGTTCAACGATCTGCTGACGCGCCTCGAACAGAACATGGAGCTGCAAAAGCGCTTTATCGCCGACGCCGCGCATCAGATGAAGACGCCGCTCGCCGGCTTGCGCACCCAGGCCGAACTGGCGCTGCGCCAGGACGTGTCCGCGGAAGTGCACCGCTCGCTCGAACAGATCGCCACCAGTTCGGAGCACGCCGCGCGGCTCGTCACGCAGTTGCTGGCGCTGGCTCGCGCGGAAAACCGCATGTCGGGGCAGATATTCACGCCGGTCGAAGTGAGCGAGGTCGCGCGCAACGCGGTGCGCGACTGGGTGCAAGCCGCGCTCGCCAAGCAGATGGACCTGGGCTACGAAGCGCCCGACGGGCCCGTCGAAGTCGACGGCAATCCGGTGATGTTGCGCGAAATGCTGTCGAACCTGATCGACAACGCGATCCGCTACACGCCGCCGGGCGGGCGCATCACCGTCAGGGTGAGGCATGACGCGGCGGCGCGGCTCGTGCACCTGGAAGTCGAGGACACCGGCCTGGGCATTCCGGTCGCCGAGCGTTCACGGGTGCTCGAGCGCTTCTACCGGATTCTCGGCCGCGAAGGCGACGGCAGCGGCCTGGGGCTGGCGATCGTCCGCGAGATTGCGACCATGCACGGTGGCAAGCTGACTATCGACGATAACGTCTATCAAAACTCACCGCGGCTTGCCGGGACGCTGGTGCGTGTCAGTTTGCACGTGCATGAGCGGGGCGGGACTTACCCTAACGCGGCTTGAGCGACAAGACACGGTGATTCAATTTTGAAACTAGTTTTGCCGACGTTATAAGACGTTAGAGATATTTTAACAGACATTAAGAAAATTTCGCCCGCACGCCGCACTACTCCATTTCACCAGGCCACGTCAGTACGCCGTAAGTTTCCACTCCAATAATCGGCTTCACGGGAACGCCTTGACCGGCGCTCCGCGTGCATATCAATATTGGAGACGACATATGGCTACCGTTGGCGGGCAACTCTCGCACGCGCCGATGACGCGCGATGAGAAGCGGGTGATCTTCGCATCATCGCTAGGCACGGTTTTCGAGTGGTACGACTTCTATCTGGCCGGCTCGCTCGCGGCCTTCATCAGCAAAAGCTTTTTCTCCGGCGTCAATCCAACCGCCGCCTTCATCTTCACGCTGCTCAGCTTCGCTGCGGGATTCGCGGTCCGGCCGTTCGGCGCGATCGTATTCGGGCGGCTCGGCGACATGGTCGGGCGCAAGTACACGTTCCTCATCACGATCGTGATCATGGGCCTGTCGACGTTCCTCGTCGGCTTCCTGCCCGGCTATGCGGCGATCGGCATTGCGTCGCCGGTGATCTTCATCGCGATGCGGATGCTGCAAGGCCTCGCGCTCGGTGGCGAATACGGCGGCGCCGCGACCTACGTGGCCGAACACGCGCCGCCGGGACGCCGCGGCTTCTACACCGCGTGGATCCAGACCACCGCCACGCTCGGCCTGTTCCTGTCGCTGCTGGTGATTCTCGGCGTGCGCACGGCAATGGGCGAAGACGCGTTCGGCGCGTGGGGCTGGCGCATTCCGTTCGTGCTGTCAATCATCCTGCTGGCGGTGTCGGTATGGATTCGCCTGCAACTGCATGAATCGCCGGTATTCGAGCGCATCAAGGCCGAGGGCAAGACTTCCAAGGCGCCGCTGTCCGAAGCGTTCGGTCAATGGAAGAACCTGAAGGTCGTGATTCTCGCGCTGATCGGCCTGACCGCCGGCCAGGCCGTGGTCTGGTACACGGGCCAGTTCTACACGCTGTTCTTCCTGACGCAGACGCTGAAGGTCGACGGCGCCAGCTCCAACATCATGATCGCGATCGCACTGCTGATCGGCACGCCGTTCTTCCTGTTCTTCGGCTCGCTGTCGGACCGTATCGGCCGCAAGCCGATCATCATGGCCGGCCTGCTGATCGCCGCGCTCACGTACTTCCCGCTGTTCAAGGCGCTGACGCACTACACCAACCCGGCGCTGGAAGCCGCGACCGCGCGGGCTCCGATCGTCGTGATCGCGGATCCGGCACAGTGCTCGTTCCAGTTCAACCCGGTCGGCACGGCGAAGTTCACGAGCTCCTGCGACATCGCGAAGAGCGCGCTTTCGCGAGCGGGCCTGAACTACGATAACGTCGCGGCGCCGGCGGGCACGCTGGCGCAGATCAGGGTCGGCGATACGGTGGTCAACACGTTTGACGGCCGCGCCGCCGACGCGAAGGAGCAAGGCAAGCTGTTCGACAAGACCCTCGCCGCGACGCTGAAGGCCGCGGGCTACCCGCTCAAGGCCGATCCGTCGCAGATCAACTGGCCGATGACCGTGGTGATCCTGACGATCCTCGTGATCTACGTGACGATGGTCTACGGTCCGATTGCGGCGATGCTGGTGGAGATGTTCCCGACGCGCATTCGCTATACGTCGATGTCGCTGCCATATCACATCGGCAATGGCTGGTTCGGCGGCTTCCTGCCGGCCACGGCATTCGCGATTGTCGCGGCGAAGGGCAACATCTACTCGGGGCTGTGGTATCCGATCGTGATCGCGCTGGTCACCTTCGTGATCGGCATGCTGTTCGTCAAGGAAACCAAGGACTCGGACATCTACGCGAAGGACTGAAATACGCGATGGCTGGAGCAACTTGAAAAAGTTGCGCGCCGGGGGGTTGACAGCCTTCGGCTCGATCAGCATAATCTCGCTTCTTTCGGCGAATTAGCTCAGTTGGTTAGAGCGACGGAATCATAATCCGCAGGTCCGGGGTTCGAGTCCCTGATTCGCCACCAAATGCGAAAGCCCGGTAGATCTTTGATCTACCGGGCTTTTTCGCTTCCGGCCCTGCTGGTTCGCTGCGAGCCGATTTCTTTTACGATCCCGTCCGCCTTGAGCTCGCCCTACTCGGCCACCTGTTTAACGTGGCCATCAAGGAATGGCACATCGGGCTAATCTTCAACCCTGTCGCCAACATCCGTAAGCCCAGTCCCGGCGAGGGGCGAAATCGACGTCTGTCCGGAAGCGAGCAAGCAAAGCTACTCGCAACCGTAGACCAGCACTCAAATCCGATGCTGGGCTGGATCGTGCGCCTCGCGATTGAAACCGGCATGCGTCAGTCCGAGATACTTGGGCTGCGCGGCGGCCAGGTCGATCTGGAACGGCGCGTCGTGCGACTGACGGACACCAAGAACAATGCAGCCCGCACGGTGCCGCTGACCAAGCTCGCCACATTGGTCCTGCGAAACGCTCTCGGCAATCCCGTCAGACCGATCGACATTGATCTCGTGTTCTTTGGAGAGCCGGGGCGTGACGGAAAGCGGCGCGCATATCAGTTCACCAAAGTCTGGAACGGACTCAAGAAGCGCACCGGATTGGTCGATTTCCGCTTCCATGATCTACGACACGAGGCCGTCAGCCGCCTAGTCGAGGCGGTGTCCGCGCCGAATGAATTTCAGAATTGGCGGCAGCACGAGGACACACCGCTCCACGTCAGGGCGAAGAAGACGCCATCACTGGAACCAGCGCCTTCATGATCATGTAGCCATCCCAGCGGCAGAACACGACCACACGACGCGCCTCCTGCTGATCGCCGTGCGGGCCATAGTTTGCCTCAACCGCCTTGAGCGCCATGCGACGGGTCACGGGGTCCGGATCAGCTAGTGCCTCCTTGCGCTTGGCCTCATAAAGCGCCTGCGCTTCACTATCGTCGAGCAATGGCCGGCCGCCACCGCCCTCCTTCGATGGACCGACCGCGTGCGAACCCGCGCCCGTTTTCGTCACTTCGCGCACCGCTGGGAATCGGTTGTGAATTTCCAATTCGACAGCGCTCGCTCTCAACAACGACAGTTGTTTGTTCCGCTTTAGTCGTGCAGCGTCTGTGCCAGCGGAGCGCCAACTCCGGCTTGCCATGCCGATCACATCGAAATCGAGCTGGAAGTTCTTGTCCGGATCGACAGACTGATCGCGCAGATCCTGCGCCATCGGATCGAGCTTTTGCACCTTGAAGTCATATACCGTCTTGTGGAGATCATCGAGGTATCCAGCCGCCTGTTGCGGCACGATCGCCGTGCCTGTGCTGAATGGGCCGATGGTCACGGTCCACTGGCGCAACGCCGCGGACAGTTTGGTGACCTCCTTCAACTCGGGAGGCGGCGTGACGGCTGTCTCGCCCCACGCGACCGCCTTACCCAGTCCCCCGCCGAGGCTCACGTCCACACCTGCATCGGTCGCGCCGCCAGAGATGCTTCCAGTGAGTGGCGCAAAGAACGGAAACCCCACGTCTCCGGCGTTCGTGCCATGGAACACCACTGCCGTTAGCTTCGGTAACGCTCCCCCTGCCGGTCCGATGTGTCCTTTAGCCGAAGTCTTCAGAACCGTCACCATGCCAGTAAAGTCGTTGCCACCGCAATAGCGAATAGGTGTGGGATCCGCCGAAGCCTTGCCCTCGATGTCAAGCGAGAGCGTGCCGCCCGAAAGACCGCCCTTGGGTTTGACCTTTTTGGCCTTTCTGCTTGCGGAAATACCCGCGCTCATTTCGAGTCCTGCCAGCGTGTAATCGCGGTGCCATGCCCAGCCGAAGGCGTTGCTGTACGTAATCGTGACGATCGGTGCGATTTTCGCAACAGCCTTCTCGGTGATGCTCTTGGTGGCCTTCAATTCGAGCGTGTACTTGTGATCAGGCTTCTGAAACGATACGTCGAAAAGCATTTCATAGTCGGGCCACCCCAGTCCGGACATCGAAATCATCTCGTTGAGCGTATGAGGGCAGGCGTCGAATAACCCTTAACGCGTGCAGTCGATCGCGGCCGAGCAAGGGCGGGCTACAGCGCCAATTGCATGAGGCGGTACATGGCTAACTACGGGAAGCCGAGCGTGTCCCGTTCTGGCCGAGCGGATGGTGGGCCATCGTCGAGTTGCGCGTCGGCATCATTCCATTGCCTATTTACGTACTTCTGGTCGCCTGATTGTCGCGTTCGTGGTAACCAGATGGGGAGCGCGGCTTAAGTATGCAGAGCTGCCGCCGGCTCAACCCGTGAACAATTTCTTGACCTCGTACTCTTCGGGTACAGCAAGCACAAATTGATGTGCATCCGAAAAAGCGCGAGCGAACGCCGGGCGTCCGGCTAGTCTGGTCACGTATGCGGCAAACACTGGACTCGTGCACAACTGGTAAGCCTGAGCCCACATCACGCAATGACCGATTATGCAGTCGACAGCGGAAAATTCATTGCCGCATATGAACGGCGTCTTGACCAGGCGGCGCTCCAATTGAGGCTCGACTTCACGCGTGAATTTGTCTCGATACCGGCGTATCGTTCTCTCATCCTTCTCGGATGCCGGAAGGACATGCTCGTGAATACGAATCTGCCATAGCATCATGTCGACTGACGACGTGCCAAATTGCAGCATCTGTAGATAATCGGAGCGCTCGGGTGAGAACTCGTGCGCTGAAGGAGCGAGGTTCTTATCCGGATACAGGTCGGCGAGAAACGTCACTATTGCACCGCTCTCGATCATACGCATCTGCTTGCCGGTGTCTGTGTAAATTTCAAGCACGGGCACGGCATGGTTAGGGTTGATATTCAGATACTCATCGCGATACTGAGTCGCGTCATAGAGCGAAACGACTTCCACGTCAAAATCTTCGTCGAGAAGTTCATGCAATAACCACTTGACGCGCGCACTACGCACGACTGGACAGTGGTAAAGTTTCAATCGCTTGATCTGCATTTTTTCCTCAAATTTCCACATCGACCTACGGCGATTCGTGACCACGTAGGCGCCACGCCCTAGGCGTGTTCAACAGCGGCGAATCGATTCTGTCATGGGCCAAGCGATGACAGAATGCCTGCACGCACAAATGACATTTTCGCAATGCGGCGAGACTTTTGGTGTCGCCGAATAGCCGCCAGCGACCGGCGCGGAGACAGTGACTGCGGGCGACGCTCGCACTGCGTCTAACCGCGTCCGCTTCCGCCATGGGCACCTGCGCTCATGTGCCCTATCTCGGCGTGTCCCATTGCTCCAAAGCCCCGACGCCCGCCACCGAACTCTGCGCGACCGAAGCCTTCAGGGCCGATTCCGCCGAACCGGCTCAATCCGACGCCCGGAACCGTATGCGATCCGACGAATTGCCGCGGCGACATCGCAGGCTGATACGTGTGCGCCGCGCCGTACATCCCGCGCATGCCGTAAGCGCCATGGGGAGGATTGAAACCTTCGTTGCCGTGAAATAAGTGATTGGCGTCGACGAGACTGCGGTTGTGCCACACATACCGGCCGCCATCAAACCATACCGCCCGATGATCCCAATCGGGCCTCCAGTGTCGCCAGCCCCATCCGTAGCCACCGAAATATCCCAAATCGAATCCAACGCCGAACACGATTCCCGGCCCATCAAGGTAGAGGTCCGGATCGGGATACCAGCCTGGCCAGAGCGCCATCGGCGCGCCATACACGAGCGCCGGATCGTATTCGGGCACGTACACGACTGCAGGATCGGCTGGCTGGATGTTGATCGATCCACCATCGTTCGTTACCGTTTCCTGTTGGTTGATTTCCAGGTTGCCCGCTGTGCTGGCCCGTTGCCGCATCGTCTGGATGGCCGCCATCAATTGCTGTGACTGGCTCAGGTACGCGTCGCCAAGCGATGAAGTCCAGACCACATTCTGGTCCATATTCGCGAGCACGGCGGGAAATCCTGTAAGCGCCTTGACGCTCGCATCCCAGACCTGCTGATCGACTTGAGCGGCCAGTGCGTCCCCCGTCAATTGGGAATTCGATTGCATCCAGCGGTCCGCTGCGACGACTTCCGCAATATGTGTGGCTGCCGCGAGAATTTGTGCGACCAGTGGATCCGGATACAGCGCGATGGGAGCAACAAGTTGCTGCAGTTCCTCAGGCGTGCGCTGAATTGCCGCGGACGGCGGGACCAGTGCCTGATTATCCTGATCGGCAACCGCATGGCCCGCGATCCCGAGCGCGATGCATGTCGGCACAACGATTGAGAAGACCCGTTTCACCAACTTCATGGAATCTGTTCCGGTTTTGCGATCTGAGACTTCTACTGTAGGCAAATCAAGTGTCTTGGAACTGACCCGTAGGTGACGTTTTTGTTATCTTCTTTCAGTATTCGTTGTCGGTACGCTGAACCTGCAGGGGGCAAGTACTATTGAGACTTTTGTGGTTACCATGTGCGATCGTGGAAAAGCGGAACGGGTCGTAGTTCGTGCTGGTCATGATTTTTTCGCCAAAAGGTATTGAGGTTTTATTCAATATCGATCCGCAGGAGCTTTCATGCACGCACCTTCTGAGTGCTTTCGTTTTGGGCTTGCTTGCGAACTTACATAGCTTCCTAAGGCCGTCAGAATTTTTCCCGTCTGGAACGACCGCTTCGGTGTTTCTGAAAGCCCGCTGTGGGTCGGGGAGCGCCCGTTGACTCGTTGACCCGGACTCAGACTGGATCTCCCTTCAATTAAAAGGAGATTGTCATGGGAGCAGCAACCGATACGGTCCCGTCGCGGGTACCGTGGAATAAAGGGAGATTAACTGGCCAGAAGCCGCCGCTGAAACTGAGGGAAATTTGGGCGATACGCGTGTGCCTGCAGCTTTCGTCCCACGTGCGGGACCTGGCAATGTTCAATCTCGCCATCGACAGCAAGCGTCGCGCGTGTGATCTGACGAAACTGCGCGTGCGCGACGTTTGTCACGGGGAGCACGTCGCTAGTCGCGCGACGATCATGCAGCAGAAGACACAACGACCGGTACAGTTCGAGATTACCGAACAGACTCGTGAGAGCGTGGCGGCATGGATAAGGGATGCGGGGCTGCAGGCAACGGACTTCCTGTTCCCGAGCAGAATTCACGACTCGCCTCACTTGTCGACACGACAGTATGCCCGGCTGGTTCATCGGTGGATCGCGTCAATCGGCCCTGACGACAGTGCCTACGGTACCCACGCGATGCGCCGGACCAAGACGTCTTTGATCTACCGTCGCACGAAGAACCTCAGGGCCGTTCAGTTGTTGCTCGGTCACACGAAGCTCGAAAGTACAGTCCGCTACCTCGGCATCGAGGTAGATG
Organism: Paraburkholderia ultramafica; assembly: GCF_902859915.1. GTDB lineage: Bacteria > Pseudomonadota > Gammaproteobacteria > Burkholderiales > Burkholderiaceae > Paraburkholderia > Paraburkholderia ultramafica. The sequence continues at coordinate 200,866 of NZ_CADIKK010000006.1, read as the reverse complement.
ACGCACTTGAAATGGCGGAACAGACAGAGGTTCAGGTTGTCTGGCCGGTTAGCGAGTGATCGCAGAACGGCCAGTAGCCGTCATTCGCGAGTGATGGCCTGCGAACGTTCGGAAGTCCCCTCTGCACAGCAAGCGGCCATTCGATTCGCGACGACGAACGTTGGTTCATCTGCGATATCGGCGAGGTTTGCTCCCCTCTCTAACCCATCAGATCGTCAATGACGATCTGATGGGTTACCTGCGGACCGATCCCGGATCGGCGGTCCCGAGATCAACCGGTACCCCAGCCTGAGACGAGGACGCTTCGAGAAACGCCGCCACCGAGCGCATCTCCTGTTCCGACATGTTGTCGGAGATCGCCTTCATCGACTCGCCGCGAGGCCTCTGACCAGCTTGCCGGAAGACCAGCAACTGCTTCACGATGTAGTCCGCATGCTGGCCTGCAAGCCGGGGAAACTCACCCATGCCTTCGCCACCTGTTCCATGACAAGAACTGCATGCCGGGACGCCCTTATCCGGTATGCCGGAGATGAAAATTGTCCTGCCGTCGTCAACGAGCAGACGGTCACCTGGCAGGCCCGCGGGTGGCGGCCGGCTCGCAAAGTACATGGCAAGCTGCTCGATCTGCTCGTCGCTCAGATGCGTAAAGCCCCACATGAATCTTTTGGCATTCGGGTCGGACCGGAGGTGTGCCCTGAAGTCGCTCAGTTGATTGACCAGATATTCCTTTCGCTGACCTGCGAGCGTGGGAAACATGGGGGACACGGACACGCCGTCCACGCTATGGCAGTTCGAACAAATCTGCAGCGCGATCGTCCTGCCCGCGACAGCGGGATTGTCAATCTGTCTGGAATGCTCCATGTCGTGGCAACCCGCGCCGCTGCCCAGCAGGGCGGCGAGCAGGATCCATCGCGACGTTGCCTGAAATTTCGGGGTCTCCAGAAGGTTCGCACGGTGTTCACTGGGACAGCGCGATAGCGAGGCTTTCAATTGATTTCTCCCAGATGGCAACGATTGAACGAAGCCTTGATCCTCACAGCCTCACGTTTGAAACAGGTGCAGCAGGAGACATCACCAGTACGCCGCCCAAAGGTACAGAAACAGCGTGTCGTTGTCGCTCGCATTGCGTCCGTGCCCATCGTAATTTGAACGTGCGCCAAGGTATTTGGTGAAATGGGTATATTGCAGCCCTATACGGATATTCTGAACAGGAATCCAGAATATCTCCGGCGTCCAGCCCTGCGTTGCAGGAGAAAAATTTGCGCTCGCCGCATACGCGGCGCTATCAGGGCTGCCGGTGATGTTAAAAAACGAAAGGCTCACGCCATACCTGGCCTGATAGATATACGACAGCTTCAGCCTCAGGGATTTCAGGCTTGCCGCAGCGCTGTCTCCAAAAACGAGGTTATTCGGATCGCTGATGTTCTCGCGGATAAATCGGGCCTGCGCAGTGAAGGTGTTTGGCTCAAGCAGGTACTGATACTGGGCATCGAAGCCGATATCGCGATAGCGGGTGACGCCTTGATTGAAGTTCGGGAACGAGTTGACGTCGTTGGGGTAGACGTTGACGTTGAGCCCGAACGTCCCCACCATCACGCTGTGTGGTCCCCAGTCATGAGTCAGGGCCAGTCGCCAGTACGGGTTCTGGCCGCGTAAATATATCTGCGGGTGGTTCGGGTCGCCGGCCTTGTTACCCTTGCTCATGAACGACCAGATGCCGTCGGCCGTACTGTAGAACGATAGTTCGGCATAAATGGTCCGGTTCCAGTAGACGTAGCCTCCCGCGCCGACGACCTGCTGTGCCAGCGAGCCCTCGATGATCGGCAGGAACTGCGGCGCGCCCACTGTGCTCGTCGACGAGGACACGTACGGGTAACTCCATGCGGGCGTGCTGTTCCAGACATCCTGCATGGTCGGATTGTTGTGCAGCGTGGTGCCGAGTATCAGGTCGTTTGCGTCCCCTATGATCCTGTCCACGTAACGGAAGTCCATGTTGTCTGACGCCCAGTGACCGATCCACCTGCCGTCGGCGCCCTGATGATCGTAGTTCGAGTAGGTGAACTGCGTGAACGCGCCGATCCTGTCGGTGATCTTGCCAGCGAGGAAGATGCTGGCGGCGTCGAATATCGGCAGCCCGTCCTTGGGGGAGATGATGTTGCCGCTGGCGTCGTGATTGACCCTTGTCTTCGTCAGGTCGAGCGTCGCCATGACCGCAACCGGGACGGTGCGTTCGCCGAACGTATAGCCGTTCAGCTTGAACATACGTCCATAAGGAGTCAGTTCGGGAAACTGTCCGCCCGCATGGCAGGCAACGCAGCTTTGTCCCGTTTGACGGGCGAAGATCGGGAGCGCCCGAGTGGAAGGGGCGTTAAGGAGTGCATTAAGGAGGCAAACCGCCGCGACCGCAAGGATCCAGATGCTTTGAAGCAGGCGATGGACGGTAGAGGCCATTCTCATGCCTCATCTCCCCTGGCCCGTTTCGCAGATGGGTGTTTGCAGGGCACAGCAGTACCCACCCACTGCGGCAAGCGGGACGACAAAGACGACGCGTCGCGCACGGCATGACCGGCGTCGCCTGGCAAAACGGTGGCACTACACAGGATCACGCAGAGGGATAGACCATCAGTACGCGTGCGCCTGGCTTCCTCAGGTCCAAAACGAAGGAGATCACCTCTTTATTCCGGCGACCGAACGTCACCGGCGAACAAATTCGGTGGCGACATCAGACAATGTCGGTCTCCGGGAATCAACTCGCGGGCCTCGCCGCATACTGACATCCACTGGCCTCAATGGATACGCGTTTGGGCGCGCGAATTGAATTGTCATCTGCGACGGTCCACGTGGCGGGCCGACAGGGCGGCGTAGGACAGCCGCTCACGCTCGAAGCGCCCTGCGGCAGGGCTTGACGAGCGCAACGATGCCACGCCTCAGTGATTTCTCACGACTGGATCTGGGCCTCGGAGAGCAATTCTGATCACTCGCCATACAGCTCGCTGGACACCCCTGGTGATGCTTGCAGCGGCCGCCGGCGTCACGCCGGCAGTCGTGTTCGGCGCCGATTACCTTTCGGTAGCGCAAGCACAGAAGGCCATGTTTCCGAACGCGACGGCGTTCGTTGCCCAACCCGTCACGCTTACCGAAGAGCACCGGAAGGCGTTGCCGGCGCAGGCCGGTACGCGCATCAACCCCGCGCAGTGGAATGTATTTGCTGCGAGGTCAGGCGACGTCTTGCTCGGCTATTTCATCACCGATGCGGTGATCGGCAAGTTCCAGCTGATCAACTACGCGGTTGCGTTCGGCACGGACGGCGCCATTCACGACGTCGAGATCCTGTCGTATCGCGAAGAACATGGGCGCGAAATCCGCACGCGCGCATGGCGCAGTCAATTCGAAGGGAAAACCGCGTCGGCGCCCTTGCACATCGGCGAGGACATCCGGGGCATCAGCGGCGCAACGATGTCGTGCGCCCACGTGACCGAGGGAATCAGACGGCTGGCCGTGTATGTCGATACGATGCTTGCCGGAAAGTGACATGAAGAATACAGCCATCGCGCTGCGTGACGGATGCATCGTGCGTCGTGCCAAACCTTTGCTGGGGACGCTCGTCGATGTTGCCGTCGGCGCGCCGGACCGCGACTTCGCGCAAACGGCCATTGGTGCGGCGTTTGCGGAGATCCGGGACGTGCACCGGCTGATGAGTTTTCACGAGCCATCGAGTGACGTAAGCCGCATCAACCGCGCGGCGCCCGGCGTACCCGTCGAGGTCGACCCGCGCACGGCCGATGTGCTTCGGCTCGCAACCGAATTGCAGGACGCCTCAGCCGGCGGGTTCGATTGTACGGTCGCGCCGGTGCTCGTGCGCCATCGTCTGTTGCCATGGGTGGACGGTTGGGATGGCAACGAAGCTCGCCCGCGTCGTCGCGAATTGCATGGTGAACTGGCCGGTTGTTCACCGGACCGTGTTCCGGCATTCGCCATCGACGCCTGTTCTGTAGTCAAGCAACGCGATTGCCTGATCGATCTTGGCGGCATCGCCAAGGGTTATGCAGTCGATCGCGCCGTCGAAGCGGTAAGGGCGCTGGCCAAGGCAGGCGGACACCGATTGACAGCGTACTGGTCAATGCTGGCGGGGATCTCCGCTATCACGGGAGAAGCGCGGTTCGGATTCGTTTGCGGGATCCACGCGATCGCGCACGACTCGTCGGCTCGGTCGGGTTTTCGGATGGCGCGCTGGCCAGTTCATCGACGAGCGGGCTGGACGAGTGCGCGCATGAGGCTTCCCCACTGATCGATCCGTTCCGCAGCGTCCCGTTGCCAATGGGGGGCGGGCGTGACCATCGCGGCACCGGTCTGCGTGATTGCCGATGCGCTGACCAAGGTCGCATTGACCACTGGAAATGCGGCCCATCCGCTATTCGCACGTTACGGCGCGTCCATGGTCCGGTTTGTTGCGCAACGGCCGAATCCTCCGGAACATCAATGAAACTACCACAACAACACGCTCGCGCCCCCGGGCCAAAGCTCACCAGACCGTCGCGCTGGACGCTGTATGTGCTGATAACCCTGCTCGCTGCGACAGGTTTCGCCTGGTTACTCGCGTATTACGGGCGATCGGACGAGGCGTTGCCCAGCCCGATCGAACCCTGGTCGATGAAGATCCATGGTGCGAGCGCAATGGGGGTGATCTTCGCCGTCGGCACCATGATGCAGCGACATTTCTTGCCAGGCTGGAGAACGGGGCGAAACCGTGCTGCGGGCGTTGCCATGTGCATCGCGCTGAGCCTGCTGGCGGTGACGGGTTACGGTCTCTACTATTTCGATGGCGATACGCTGCGGTGGATCGCCGAGTGGCTGCACTGGGGCGCTGGCTGCGTATTACCGATTGCGCTCGCCACGCATGTTGTTGCGGCCCGTGCTTCACGCCGTGGCGATCAACCATTCTCCCGTCGGCGCACATCCTGAGCGAGGGATTCGAGGAACATTCCGGAGAACACCCACAGATCGTCGAACCGCAACGCACCCCCCCCCCCGGCAACGAGACACGAGTTACTTTGCGGTGAGACCGTTTCATCAGGTTTCCAGGCGATAACAGGCAAGCTGATGCTAAATGCGATGTTCCGTCAAAATCGGACGCACCGGTCGGCGCGCTGGAATCACGAGCGATGGGGAACAACCATCTTATCCACTTCGCACGCAGGGTTACTGCTTCAAGAATGCGAATGGCTCCTATTATCCCTTTTGTTACCATCAATTACAAACCACCGAACAGTTCATGAAATCAACACTTACCTTCATCGTCGCTGCCTCGGCCCTGGTGGCTACGTCCGTATCCAGTGTCCTCGCCGCAGAGGAGTCATACACCCTCACCCTTAAGGACCACAAGTTCTCGCCCGCTGACCTGACTATCCCTGCAGGTAAGAAGGTGAAGGTCACGGTAAAGAACCTTGATGCAACTCCCGCTGAGTTTGAAAGCGATGACTTCAAGGCAGAGAAGGTGATTCCTGGCGGCAAGCAGGTTGACGTCTTTATCGGACCGCTGAAGGCAGGGACGTACGAGTTTCACGACGAGTACCACGAAGCCGAATCGAAGACCCATCTGACCGTCAAGTAGCCCCTGGAGACATCATGCTATCTACCGCTCTCATCGTTTTCCGGGAAGTCCTTGAAGCCGCGCTCGTCGTGTCCATCGTGCTGGCGGCCACGAAAGGAGTCTACAACCGGGGATGGTGGGTTAGCGGCGGATTGGTGGGCGGTGTGATCGGCGCAGGCCTCATCGCCCTGTTCGCGGACGTCATCTCGTCATGGGCGTCGGGGATGGGCCAGGAAGTGTTCAATGCGTGCGTGATGTTCATTGCAGTCGTCATGCTCGCGTGGCACAGCATCTGGATGGGCAAGCACAGTCGCGAAATGGCGCAGCAGATTTCCGCAGTGGGCAAGGCGGTGGCGGCGGGCAGCAGGCCGCTGACAGGCCTTGCGATTGTCGTTGGCGTGGCGGTGCTGCGCGAGGGCTCGGAGGCTGTCCTGTTCCTGTATGGCATCGCAGCGGGAGACCCGGGACAGACGCCCCAGATGATTATCGGCGGACTGCTGGGGATCTTCGGCGGTGTCGGTCTTGGCGCCGCGATGTATGCGGGCCTCCTGCAGATTCCGCTAAAGCGCCTTTTTGCGGTGACCAACGCGCTCATCATCCTGCTTGCTGCGGGCATGGCGAGCCAGGGCGTGGGCTACCTGGTGTCGGCGGGAATCCTGCCGTCGTGGGGTGATACGGTGTGGGACACGTCCTGGCTGCTCACGGAATCCAGCGTCGTCGGCAAGATGCTCCATACGCTCATTGGCTATACGGCGCGTCCGGCCGGCGTCCAGATTGCGGCCTATATCGCGACCCTGGTTGTCATCGTGCCTCTCGCTCGCACAGTGGGCCGTCCACAGGGCGCAGCGGGACAGTCACGACAATCTGCGTAGCCGCCGCAGACGATAACCAGAACATCACGTGAACACCCCCAGACTGGAGCACAGCGCCGCGGTGCTTGTCGCGCTTAGAGCTGTGGCCTGTCGTCACTACGCGATCACGGAGCGCAAGGTCTTCGGCTGCCCGCCCTTCTTCGTCGTGCAACGGATGATGGCCTGCGTCTACGGGCAGCAGATCGCCTTGAAGCTTCCGCAACTTGCTGTTACCGCGCTGCTCGAGACGCACGGCTGCACATTCGTTCAACCATTTGGTCGTCATCCGATGCAGCGCTGGCTGGCATTTGAAGCGGACAGTCCGGCCTTTGCTTCACTCGAAGACCTCTTCGAAGAATCACTATCGTTTGTGCGCGAATTGCCGGCCAAAGAGTAACAACATCCGTTGGTTCTCTTCCAACGGGGGCCCCTCGGCGATGACCGGTCGCGCGCCCACAGACGACAAAAATGAAACCGGACAAGTCCCGCTTGCATTGGTCGAGTGTATGGCATGCGGCCGGTCGGCGGCATGCTTTGACATAATAGCCTCCATCATCGGCAAGTTGTCCGGATGAGCGGACCCATTTCCCCGTCAGCACGCCAATGCGTGAATCTGTAGCACATGGCAATGAGGGCTATTCCTCCGGAGAGGTCATGCCCGACTGCAGATAGTTCTCAATCCCCACCTTCTTGATCAGCTCAAGCTGCGTTTCGAGCCAGTCGATCTGGTCCTCCGTATCGTCGAGAATCTGCTGCAGTATTTCACGTGAGACGTAATCCTTCACTGATTCGCAGTAGGCGATCGCATCCTTGCAGGTGGCCTGGGATGTCTGTTCAAGCTTCAGGTCGCACTCCAGGATTTCCTGCGTATTCTCACCCACGAGCAGTTTATGCAGGTCCTGCAGATTCGGCAGCCCGTCGAGCACAAAGATGCGCTCAATCAGGGCGTCGGCATGCTTCATTTCTTCGATCGATTCCTGATATTCGTGCTTGCCAAGCTCGTCGAGTCGCCAATGACGGTACATGCGCGCATGCAGGAAGTACTGGTTGATCGCAGTCAGCTCATTCTTCAACTGTGCGTTGAGGTGATCGATGACTTTCTTGTCGCCTTGCATGACCGTTCTCCTTGTTTCCAGTCCTCGTTCCGGTCCAGGCCCGAGAGTTACAACAACGAGAGTTACAACAATAGGCAGCAACGGCCTTCGTCGCAATCGACATTTGAGAGCAGTCCACTACTCTGCGAGGCAATCTCATGGCGAAGTAGTGACACTCCGTAGCGTCGCAAGCGGCTTCGCCTAATGACGACTTGCCCGGGAAAGATGGGACACACATTTTGCTGTCGAGGCCCAGTCCTTTGGCTGGCATCCACCCGTACAAGCGACATATCGACAGTGTTCGCATTGTTCGCCGAAGCTCGTCAGACAGAACTCAGCCGGTAGCTGTGCGAGCCGGGTGTCTGGATGCTGGCAACCCGGTACTGACTGCGTCGTTGCGCCATCGCTCCCACCGATTCTCCCTACAAAGCGCAAACCTTTTATTGACCTTTCAAACCATTTCAAACGATAATGCGTCTCATTCGACCATTACCAAAAGTTACTAGGGGAAAATGAGATTCAACGTCCACCCGCTACGGCGAACCGTCCTGGCAGCTTTCGCGTGCCAGCCCATGATTTCCGGAATTGCCTTCGCAGAAGACAACGCCAGTTCGCCAGCCGCCCAGGCAGGAGACCCGTTGCCGACGGTTATCGTCAAAGCGAGCGCGATTCGTGACCCAGGAGAGGGGTACAACCCGCCGGATGCGGTGAGTGCCACAAAGACCGATACGCCGTTGCGCGACATTCCGCAGACCGTGAACGTGGTCACCGCGGAAGTGATGCGCGACCAGCACGCCAATTCAATGCAAGATGTATTGAAGAACGTGCCGGGCGTCGGCTTTTCCACGGGCGATGGCCAGCGCGACCAGGTCACGATCCGCGGCTTCTCGGCGATCGCCGACCAGTACGTTGACGGTATCCGTGACGATGCGCTGTACTTCCGCGACCTGTCCAACGTCGACCGCGTGGAAGTCATCAAGGGGCCGGCCGCTGTGCTCTACGGCCGCGGTTCGGCCGGTGGTCTGATCAACCGCGTCACAAAGAAACCGGGCATTGACGTTACCGATGTCGGCATCAGCTATGGATCGTGGGCTGATCGCCGTGTCGGGGCCGATGTGGGGCGCGTGTTTGCCGAGGGCGCGGCTGCCTTCCGCGTGACGGGCGCGCACGAAGAGTCGAACAGCTATCGCTCGCAGCAGTTCCTGAATCGCTCGGCCATCGCGCCGTCGCTGGAACTACGTGTGGCGCCGAAGACCACCGTGCTGTTCCAGGCGGACTACCTGGAAGATCGCCGCGTGACCGACTTTGGCATTCCTGCCTACAAGGGGCGGCCCGTCGACGTGCCGGCTTCCACCTACTACGGCGCGGCCAATGCGCGCGACGCGGACTACACGCAGGCGCGCGTGTATTCGGGAACCGCCACCATCAGACATGAGTTCAACGATCAGTGGTCGATCCGCAACGCCACGCGCTACTATCATTACTCGCTCGATCGCAACAACACCCTTCCCGGGACCGTGAACGAGGCGACGCTGAGGGTTTCCCTGAACCGCTCCAATGTGTACCGGGAGGAACACGGCTGGTTCAACCAGACCGACCTTACGCAGAAAGCCACGCTCTTCGGCATGAAGCACGAACTGCTCTACGGCATGGAGCTTGGCCAGCAGGACAAGGACCTGGTCAATTTCTCGAAGAACAACATCGCGACGGTCGATCTGTTCCACCCCGTGCTGCCGACGCTGCCGCTGCATCTGGGCGGGACACCCGCGGCCAGCAACCTCGGCGTCTTCAAGACGCTCGGGCTCTATACCCAGGACATGATCAGCCTCAGCGAGCACTGGAAGGCGCTGCTCGGCGTCCGCTATGACCACTTCGAGCAGGACACCTTCGAGCGCCGTCCGAACCAGCCGAACCTGTCGCGCACCGACAATGCCTGGAGCCCTCGCGTGGGCCTCGTCTGGCAGCCGTCCATTGCGCAGTCCTACTATGTATCGTGGAGCCGCTCATTCCAGCCTTCGGGTGAGGCATTCTCGCTCGCCGCCAACAACGCCCAACTGGCGCCCGAGGTCACCAAAAACGCGGAAATCGGCGCGAAATACGACTGGCTGGATGGCAAGGCCAGTACGACGGTCTCGGTTTTCCGCCTGGAGCGCACCAACATCAAGGTTGCGAACGCAAGCAACACGGCGCTGATACCGATCGGCGAACAACGTACCGATGGCGTGGAAATCAGCGGTGCTGCCGAACTCGGTCAGGGCTGGCGCGTGCTGGCAGGCTACGCATACCTGGACGCGACAGTGACGAAGTCGAGCCCCGCGTTGCAGGACAAGCGCGCCACGCTTACCCCACGCCACTCCGGCAACGTGTGGCTGACCAAGAACCTGGGCCACGGCTTCGGTGTCGGCGGCGGGCTGAACCTCGTCGGCGCACGCGTGGCCGATCCGCAAAACACCGTGACGCTGCCCGGCTACGTCACGGCCGACATGATGGCCTGGTACGCCCGCGGCCCGTTCGAGCTTCAGTTGAACCTCTACAACCTGTTCAACAATAGCTATATCGTCTCGGCGCACGGCTCCAGCCCCAATCTCAACATGCCGGGCGCACCGCGCAGCGTGATGGCGACACTGCGATATCAGATGTAAGCGACGCAGGCCTTGGCCGGGATACCGATTGGTTTGCCCGGCGACGGCGCGGAGCACATTGCAACCGCAGACGCGCTGACAGGAAGCGCGTGGATCAGCGCGTCCATAAACAGCCTGACGAGGCCGAGCGCCACCGCTCCAGTTTTTGCGGCGGGTCGTGGCGGCACGCACGGCCGACTGTGACACGACACACCTTGTCCGGCGGCTGATTGCTGCCGGACATTGCCCGAAACGTACGTTGCTCAGTTCACAGCGCATCAATGAAATGCTGTCGCACCGTCATAGCTTGCGGAAGCAGCAGTAAAGAAACTGTTGCGTGGCACCTGCTGGCGTGCGGTGGTCTTCGAGTGTCGCCGTTGAAAGCTCGAACCCGGCGCCCATTTCGGCGGACAAGCTGTCCGCGTTGTATCTCATCACGCTTAGTCCGCTGCACCTGGCAGGCCCTGCCGGACCGAAAGTGCCAATCACGACGTGGCCATGAGGCCTGAGCGCTTTCGACAGCAGGTGGACATACGCGTCACGTTGCGACGACTCGGTCAGGAAGTGAAAAACGGCGCGGTCGTGCCAAACGTCGTACCGGTGCGCCGGCAGTTGCGCCGTCGTGATATCGGACTCAATCCAGACTATATGGCTGGCGGTCACACCCAAGCGACGTTTCGTCGTGTCGAGCGCCAGCGCGGACATGTCGAGAACCGTCAAATTTCGATACCCGCGCTCGACTAAATCGTCCACCAGTGTCGACTCACCGCCACCGACATCGATGATATTTGCGCTGAGGTCCAACGTGACTTCGCTGATCATTCTCAGCGAGGTATCAAGGTGCGGTCGATACCAGCTTACCGCGTCCGGTGCCTTCGAGCGGTACACCTCTTCCCAATGCTCTTTACTGTCCATCTTGTTCCTCAATCGCCATCGTTCCATGAGCCAGATGATAGACGAAAGCGCCATGCACTTCGGACAGCTTCGGATTGCATGGCAACGAGCTGGCGCGATGCGTTGTACATGGGAATCAGCAAGCGTCCCGGTTTGTGAGGTGCGCTGCACCCCAACACTGTCCGGCTGGCACACGCCATTTCCGAGGACGCCGGCCATCGCGTTTTCTGTCGTTGCCGGTCACAAGGCCGTAGTGAATGCAATCAGCCATGATGGACTTGCGGAGAGAATCGCCGTCTCGAGCACCTTGTCCAGCCCGGTGAGCGCAAGCAGGCCGAACGCAACGAAAACCGCTCCAAAGACGGCCTTTCCGACCCTTGCCGCAGAACCAAGCCCAGCGCGCCACTTTGTCATCGACGCTCGCGAAAGCGCACCCAGCATGACCAGCGGAAGCCCGGCACCAAGCCCAAACATTATCATCAGGAGGGCGACATCGCTGAGGTTGCGTCCCTGAGACGCAAGCGTCGTGGCCGCTCCCAATGTCGGACCGACGCAAGGTGTCCAGACAACCCCTATGAGCAGTCCGATAGCGAACTGACCGGACAGGGTGTCGCCACTTACCTTGCTCAACCACCTCTGGCCCGAACTGCTGAAGCGCGCGGTCGCACGGTTGAACATCGCCTGCAAGCGGGCAGAAAACATCACCAGCCCAAACAGAATCATCAACAGAGCGGCTACGTTGCGAAAGACACCCTCATCGAAACCGAGAGATGCGCCCAGCGTCGCCAGAAAAATGCCGACGCCAGAAAAAGCAACACCCAATCCGAGTGCGAGCGCAACAACGGCCATCCGATGCGCCGACAAAGCGGACGCGACGAGAACCGGAACCAGCGGCAGCACGCAGGGGGACAAGGTTGACAGTGCGCCCGCGGCGAAACCCAGTCCGTAAGTACCCACCCCGAAGTTCATCACAAGGCCTTCGCGAAGGTATCGCTGATATCGCGCTCGCGCGTTTGTCCTGTCGAACGGGCGACTTCGTGGCCACCTTTGAACACGACGAAAGTCGATTGCTGCGTCACCTTCATGGCGCGCTTCAAGGCGATTTCCTTGTCGTAGTCGGCCACGAAAATAGTCACCGGCTTCATATCGGGTTGTGCCGAGAGTCGGTCCACAATCGGCTGCTGAATCTTGCAGGTGGGGCACCACGTTGCGTGGAAATAGACAATGACCGGTTTTCCGGCAGCGTTCAGCTGATCAAACTGCGCCTGGTTAAACGCCTGTTCGCCGCCGACCGCCCCGCCTGCGGCAAAGGCGAGCATCGCAACCAGAAAAATCCGCGCTATCGCTTTCCACATGCTCAATCTCCGTTTACCACGGGTGCAGACGTCTCATTCATTTGACAAGAAATGCTATTGCACGTTTCGCAGGCGAACATGACGCGCAAATGCCGCCTGCGCTGTGTCCCCAACAATCCCGGTATCTCCCGGTTCCCGTGGCGGAAGAACCAGGGTCACGTAGTCCCGGTCAGCAAATCAGCGGGCGCAGCATGAACCCGCCTGCTGTACAGGAGGACACGCCATCGTGCCGTACGAGCAGTACACGCAGCAGTCTCCGGGCTTGGGCCTGAGGACCATCTTGCAGCGCTCGCACTCGTAAAACCACACGCAGGCATCGATGGGCATCGTTTCGCGTTTCCTATGCCCGCACGCCGGACACGTGATAGTCGATTCCAGTACGACAGTCTTCATCATTTCCTCTCTTTGACGCTGGACGAGTTAGCTGATTCTTCTCGTTGGGACGATCCACACAGAAACGTTACACGCAATGACGAAAAATGGCTGGTCTCAATCTGCCGAACGATGGGACCTGTTGCTGAAGGCGGAACCAAAGCGCCGATACAAGAGGTAGTCCAGCGACCAGTTGCCTGCGCCCCGGCACAACAGCACCAGCAGCATGGCAGCCCACTGGATGTGCGTCGGCCACGCAAGCGGATACACGAATACCTCGATGACCGTTGTCATGCCGAGTAAAACCAGCGCAACGGGGCGCGTCGCCAAACCCAGCACAAGCAGAACGGGCGTAGTCAGTTCGATTGACACCGCGAGGTAGGCAGCGAACTCGGGCGCAAGCAACGGCAATCGATAGTCTTCCCTGAACAACTCGAGCGCGGCATTCCAGTCGGCCAGTTTGGTCATCGCCGAGTTCCAGAAGATAGTTGCCACCGCAAATCGTAGCGGGAGCGCAAGAACCGCATACGGCACTCGCTCCAGCCATCCGATGACATTCCGTATGCGGTTGTTCAACGTCGACCCGCGACCGGCGAATTGAGACTCGTGTTTCATGTGAGCTGGCTCCTGCTTGTGGGACCACACGCCTGATTTGACGCGCAAGCGTCAGAAAAGCAACCCGATACCAGCAGTGATGCGAGCCAACGGTGCGCTTCCTCGTATGGCGCCTCGGCAAGCGCATCATGCAATGAATGTCCTGCAAACAAAGCCGCCGTCAATCGCCATTGCCATTCATCTATCCGCCGAACCTCCAGGCCAGTTGCGCTCCGGTAAACATGGAGCCAAACCGGGCCAGCGGCCGGATTGATATCCGCCAATGCGCCCTCGTCGTGAGCCAACACGGCGCGCCAGATGGCATCCACCGGAAAGTCCGACTGAAATAGCCGTACAGCAGGGCTTGGCAGAAGCCATACGGACTTCAGCCCGCCGTCATTCAATTGCGCAAGGCGCTGCAGATCGAGCGGCCTCGCGTCTGCTGCATGCAGCACCTCGCTGACCGTCCATTCGAGGCGCGCGGTGTCCGGCAGATAGTCGAGCGACGCCGTTTGCGGCATCTGCGCCAGAAAATCCGGGAACGTCGCACCGTAGCTGTCGAGCTGCGCGTTCGACGGTGGGCATTGCTCAATGAACAGTCGAGCGGCACCTTCAAAGAATTCTTCTCCAACCAGAGCTTGTACGGCCGGATATGAAAGCCGCAGCGCTTTCAGCAGCGTACTGTTCACCGTATTTCGATAAATAGCGAGCCGCGCTTGTGGGGTCAGCCCTTCGGGTACCACGTAAACAGTTGCACTGCCGTCGGTAAAACCGAGCAGGTCTGCGCGGACCGCGCGTTGCAATTCAAGCAGCGTTGGCGCACACGTTGTCATCCTGTTGCCCCTCCAAATAGGCTTGCGCAATCGCCGCCTCCTCCATCAGAACCTCGAGCGCCGGCACGTCGGTGTCCCACTCAACCAAGGTGGGAACGGGGCCAAAGCGCTTGAGAGCCTGTTTGAACAAGTCCCACACCTGAGGTACGACGCGCGAACCGTGGTCGTCAATCCGCAGAACCTTGCCCTCGTCAAGCTGCCGCACGCTGTGGCCGGCCAGGTGAACCTCAGTAACCGCTGCTGGTGGCAGAGCATCAAGATAGGTCAGTCCATTCCAGCCATGATTGCTTGAACTGACGTAGATATTGTTGACGTCGCACAGAATTCCGCACCCTGTGCGGCGCGCAACCTCTGCGAGGAACTCCCACTCAGGAATGGTCGAGTGAGAGAACTGCAGATAGGTCGATGGGTTTTCAATCGAAATGCGCGCCTGCAGGCAGGTTTGGACCTGGTCGACATGACGGCACACCACAGCGAGTGCCTCTTCGGTCATCGGCAAGGGAAGCAGGTCCGCAAGGTAGGTGCCGCCGCTGATGCTCCAGGAGAGGTGGTCGGAGACCAGACCCGGCTCGAAGCGTTCGACGACGGCGCGCAAGCGCTCCAGATGCGCAGCGTCCAACTCCTCTGCACTACCCAGAGATAGCCCGACCCCGTGGAGAGAGACCGGGTAATCGCGGCGTATGGCATCCAGATAGCCCGGCGCGCTGCCTCCCCCCATGTAGTTCTCGGTATGCACCTCGAACCACGCGACTGGCGGATGCGCTTCGACAACTTCCTGATGATGCCGGAAGCGCAACCCAATCCCGGCACGCGCCGGGATCAGGCCGGACGCGTATTGCGATGCAGCAGAAGCGGCAGGCATGGGCTACTCCATTGCTTATGCTGGTTTCAGCTTGCCGCCCTGGATTTTGCTGCAATCCCCGGCGGGGAGGAGAATGAATGACTTGGCGTCACGAGCCTGGGTGGCCTGGCCGGCGCAGGAATGAGCCCCCTCCGCACAGTCGTTCTTCGACACGGCGTTGATGCCGTAGCACTTCTCCAGCTTGTTCTTTTCCATCCTGGCCATGTTGTCCTTGACGACTTGCGGCATCGCGCTCATGTCCTTCATCTCCTGGGCCTGGGCTGGTAAGGCCTGCATGGCGAGCGCCAGGCCGATTGCCGACGATAAGGTCGAGGCGGCCAAAAGCTGTTTGTTCATCACGTGTCCTCCTGAGGGTTGCGGCCCGACATTGCGGCCGTGTAGAGAAGTTCGGCGCGCCCGCGCAAAAGGTTACGCCGCGCGCAAAAAACTTTTTCTGGATGACAAACGGTCTCCCGCACCGCAGAATTTCCGGATGCTCCGACACCCGCATCCGCCCAGCCCCGTTCCAGGTCCCGACAGCGAGGACCGGGGGTCAGCTACGTCCCGTCGCCAGGCTGAGGCGACAGACAGCCGTGCTGACGGCACGCCGGATTGGTCCATTGCCATGACCAGAGTGCAGGCTGGTGACCAGGCGGCTTATCGTCGGCTGCTTCAGGACATCACGCCCTATCTTCGTGCGCTCGCGGCACGCCACATCAGGAATCGCGAGGACATAGAAGATACGGTTCAGGATGTGTTGCTAACCTTGCACGCCGCGCGCAACACGTACGACCCGTCTCGTCCGTTCGGGCCGTGGCTGGTCGCTATCGCTAACAGACGCATCGTTGATGGCCTGCGTCGGCGCGGACGGATCGGGGCACACGAATCACCGGCAGAGACCGACCTGGAAACCTTTTTTGCCCCTGAAGCGAACTTACAGGAAGAGACGGTGGATGCCCGACTTGTCAGGGACGCTATCGAGCAATTGCCGGCCGGGCAGCGAGACGCCTTGCGAATGCTGAAGCTGGAGGAAATGTCCTTGCAAGAGGCTGCGGCTGCGAGTGGAACGTCGGTTGCAGCGTTGAAGGTGGCCACTCACCGGGCGATAAAACGGCTGCGGGAACTGTTCCTGACACGAGGTAGCAAATCATGACCCGGACTTCCGACCTGATTGAAGTGCTGGTCGCCGATGCGACTCCGGTGCGGCGGCTGCGCCCCCCCGCAGCGCGGGCGGCATGCTGGCTATTGTTTGCGGGAATAGTGATTGTTCTCGTCGGTATTGCGCATGGGGCGCGTGCCGACCTGGCGCTCAAACTCCATCAACCCGTCTTTGTGATCGGCGTAGCCGCAGCCATGACGACAGGCGTTCTTGCCACAGTGGGCGCATTTATCGCCAGCGTGCCGGGCAGGTCACGTCGTTGGCTCGTATTGCCAATACCGGCTGCTCTCGTATGGGGCGCTACGATCAGCTATGGCTGCCTGACCAATTGGGTCTCCACGGGGCCCGACGGTGTGTCTTTGGGAGAAACAGCCCGATGCTTCGCGACGCTCGCGTTAGTCAGCGTGCCGTTGTCCCTGGTGATGCTTATCATGCTGCGCCACGTAGCCCGCCTGTCGCCGGGCCCTGTCACGATGACGGGATGCCTTGCGGTCGCGGCAATGACCGCACTGGCGCTGGCAATCCTGCACCCGCTCGACGCCACCGTCATGATAGTCGTGTGGAACTTTGGTGTGACCGCACTGTTTCTATGGTTAAACGGCCGGTATGGGCAGCGGCTCCTTGTGTGGGTGGCGCAGCGCTAGCAATCTGACGCGCAAGATCTCGGCCAATGACGCGGTAGAGTATGCACAAGCTAACTGCTGGACGAGGTGAAGTCATGGAACGAATCGGAAACATAGGAATTCTGTTCATCGCGGGCTTTGGTCCAATCGTCCGTGATGCGGAGGCGAGCCGCAAGCTCTACTGCGATAGCCTCGGCATTTCCTTCAAACAGGAGAGCGGCGGTTACCTTCATACGGAGGCTCTCAACGGCGCAAAGAGTTTTGCCCTGTGGCCGCTGTCCCAGGCGGCTCAGTCGTGTTTTGGCAGTGAGTCCTGGCCGGACGACATTCCTGTTCCACAGGCCTGGCTCGAGTTTGATGTTGACAGTGTCGAAGAGGCAACTGAGGAGCTTGAGTCGCGAGGCTATCGAATGCTCGTAAAGAGCAGGAAAGAACCGTGGGGTCAGACGGTCAGTCGTTTCGTCTCACCGGAAGGATTGCTGGTCGGTATCACTTTCACTCCCGGGATGCGAGAGGAAGTATAGAGTCGACAGCGCCGGCGACCAGGAGCACCTTCGCGTCGCGCAGCAGCGTGGCCGTAAGCCGACCACACGCACGGTTCGCAAGGCCTGCGTCTCTCGACAGCCGCCCCGCCCAGCCTCCCGTCACGATCGTGTTACTATCCCCAAGCCGTAGTTTCACATAAACTTCTGGCCCAGTACTGCCAAGCGATTGATTGTTCTGGCTTGTTCACGGAGTGGGTGATCCTCCCTGATTCTTCGCCAGTTGCAAAAGAAGCCGCTGACCCTCAAGGTTCAGCGGCTTTTTTATTTTGGCTTTCCCGATCGCAGCTTCAAGGAGGTTTCTTGATGACGTTTCGCACCGCCGCGCTCGCCGCGGCCACCGCATCCATCGCGCTGCTCGGCGCCGCTTGCGCGTTCACCGCTCAGGCCCAGACACCGCCCGACAGCCAGTGGCGCACCAGCTCGACCACCCTTTCCACGCTGCTGCAGAACGGCTACAAAATCGTCGCTGTCGTGAACGGCGCGCACGGCAATGCCGGCCCGGCCGACACGATCTTTGTCCAGCGCGATCAGAGCGCGTTCAAATGTATCGACCCGGAGCAGCCGGACGCGCGAACGAAGACGCCCATCGCGCCGGCGGCGTGCTTCGAACTGGTCCCGCTGTCAGGCACGCCGCCGTCCACCGAATCGAAGTAGCAGCGAATTAGCCCGCGCGTTGTTCAGCGCGGGCTACCACACCACCGCATGAACGCATCACCGATCCACCAGCCGGCTCAAATTGCCGCGCACCCGCTGCAATAGCGCGATCAGTTGCTGCGTCTCTTCATCGGTAAAACCGTTGAGCGCTTCGAGCGCGACTTCATCGCCCACCTTGCGCGCCTTGCCGAGCGTGCGCTCGGCCTTCCCGATAGCGCGCATTCGCGCAACCGACATAATAAGCATGCTTACTATATCGACGACCCCGCTCATTCATGTCTTCCGTCTCCTCGCCGACGAGCGCAGCCGCGCCGCTCAACCGGCCGATGATCACCATCTCGATCATGCTCGCGACGCTGATCCAGACGCTCGACAGCACGATCGCCAACGTGGCGCTGCCGCATATGCAGGGCACGCTGTCGGCGTCGCAGGATGAGATCACCTGGGTGCTGACCTCGTACATCGTCGCCGCCGCGATCGCGACGCCGCTCACCGGCTGGCTGTCCGACCGGCTGAGCGTGAAGCGTCTGCTGATCGTCGCGATTGGCGGCTTCACGGTGTCGTCGGCGCTGTGCGGGTTGTCGGAAACGCTGACGCAGATCGTCGCGTCGCGTTTGCTGCAAGGGATTTTCGGCGCATCGCTGGTGCCGCTGTCGCAGTCCATCCTGCTCGACATCAACCCGCGCGAAAAGCAGGGCCAGGCGATGGCGGTGTGGGGCATGGGCGTGATGGTCGGACCGATTCTCGGGCCGACGCTCGGCGGCTGGCTCACCGATAGCTACAACTGGCGCTGGGTGTTTTTCATCAACGTGCCGATCGGCGCGTTCGCGCTGTTCGGCGTGGCGACCTTCCTGCCCACGCGCGAGCCCAATCACGACGTCAAGTTCGACGCGTTCGGCTTCATCACGCTCGGTCTCGCGATCGGCGCATTGCAGGTCGTCTGGCCCGGTGTGATTCAAGGCTTCGGGCTCGGTCTGGTGTTCGTGCCGCTGAGCGCGCTGACCTTCTCGACGCTCGCGCCGGAACTGCGCGCGGACGGCACCGCGACGTACAGCCTGATGCGCAATATCGGCAGCAGTATCGGCATTTCGATCGTGCAGACGCTGATGACGCGCAACACGCAGGTCTCGCACGCGGACCTTGCGGCGAATATCACGCCGTTCAATCCGGCGATCCAGCCGATGCTGAACAGCGGCTCGAACTACGACATCGCAGCACTGAACGCGTCGATCACGCAGCAGGCGTCGATGATCGCCTATCTGAACGACTTCAAGCTGATGTTCGTGGCGACGCTGCTGGTGATTCCGCTGCTGCTGTTGATCCGGCCTTCAAGTAAGGCGCCGGATGCGTCGGTGGCGCATGCCGCGATGGATTGAGCGCGCAACACAACGACGAAAGCGGGCCGCGCATCTGCAACCTGCCCCACCTCACCCCTCGATCCGCCCCCGCGTCACCCCGAGCAACGACGCCATCGCCGCGCGCGCCGCAACCGCATCGCGCTCGCGAATCGCGTCGAACACCGCCGTATGCTCGGCCAGCGACGCGTTGAACACGTCCGCGCGCTTCGCATTCAGCCGCAATTGCGCTTCGAGCGTGCGCTCGATCAGCGTGCCGAGCGGAATCAGCAATTCGTTGCTGCATGCGGTCAGCACACTCAAATGAAACTGCAGATCGGCCCGCACCCATTCATCGACATTGCGCGCGGCGACCATCGCCGCATGCGCGGCCGCCAGCGCGCGGAACGTGTCGTCCGCGTGCGAAGCCGCTGCCAGACCCGCGGCGTACGGCTCGATCATCTCGCGCATTTCCTGCAGCTTGAGCGCGAACGTCATCGGCTCGGCGACGCGCGAGTACCAGTCGAGCAGATCGGCATCGAGCAGATTCCACGCGGGTTTCGGCCGCACGCGCGTGCCCACGCGCGGACGCGATTCGATCAGCCCTTTCGAGGTCAGCGTGCGCAACGCCTCGCGCAACACCGTGCGGCTCACGCCGAACGTCTCCATCAACTCCGCCTCGCGCGGCAGGATCGAGTCGGGCGCGTAATCGCCGCGCAGAATCGCTGTCGCCAGCAGATGGGCGACACGCCCATGCAGATCGTGCTGAATGGCTTTCTCCCAGCGGCCTTGCGGCGCCATTGATAGCGGAACTGAGCCCTGAACGAGCGCGCTTCGGCATCGCATCTTTTGATGCCCGCCACTTCGACGCCGTCCGTCGATGACCATCACCGGGTCAACATTTGACCAATAATACTATTAATAGTACTTAAACGCACTTTTGTTGTAGCATATGAATCCTCGAAATACTTCGCAGGCGCCCACGCCGCAAGGAGACGCACACCATGAAAATCACCAGGCTCGAAACCTTCATCGTTCCGCCGCGTTGGTGCTTCCTGAAGATCGAGACCGACGAGGGCATCGTCGGCTGGGGCGAGCCGGTGGTCGAAGGCCGCGCGCATACCGTCGCGGCCGCGGTGGAAGAGCTGGCCGACTATCTGATCGGCAAAGACCCGCTGCTGATCGAAGACCACTGGCAGGTGATGTATCGCGCGGGCTTCTACCGCGGCGGCCCGATCACGATGAGCGCGATCGCCGGCGTCGACCAGGCGCTGTGGGACATCAAGGGCAAGCATCATGGCGTGCCGGTGCATGCGCTGCTCGGCGGCCAGGTGCGCGACAAGATCAAGGTGTATTCGTGGATCGGCGGCGACCGTCCGAGCGACGTCGCGAATAACGCGCGCGCCGTGGTCGAACGCGGCTTCAAGGCCGTGAAGATGAACGGCTCGGAAGAGCTGCAGATCATCGACACCTTCGACAAGGTGCAAGGCGTGATCAACAACGTCGCGGCGGTGCGCGAGGCGGTCGGGCCGAACATCGGCATCGGCGTGGACTTCCACGGCCGCGTGCACAAGCCGATGGCAAAGGTGCTGGCGAAAGAACTCGACCCGTACAAGCTGCTCTTCATCGAAGAGCCGGTGCTGTCGGAGAACGCCGAAGCGCTGCGTGACATCGTCAACCAGACCAACACGCCGATCGCATTGGGCGAGCGTCTGTATTCGCGCTGGGACTTCAAGCACATTCTGGCGGGCGGCTACGTCGACATCATCCAGCCGGACGCATCGCACGCGGGTGGCATCACCGAATGCCGCAAGATCGCGTCGATGGCCGAAGCGTACGACGTCGCGCTCGCGCTGCATTGCCCGCTCGGTCCGATCGCGCTGGCCACCTGCCTGCAGATCGACGCGGTGAGCTACAACGCGTTCATCCAGGAACAGAGCCTCGGCATTCACTACAACCAGGGCAACGACCTGCTCGACTACATCAGGAACCCGGAAGTCTTCAAATACGAAGACGGCTTCGTGTCGATTCCGCAAGGTCCGGGCCTCGGCATCGAAGTCAACGAAGAGAAGGTGCGCAAGATGGCCAAGGTCGGGCATCGCTGGCGCAACCCGGTGTGGCGCCATGAGGACGGCAGCGTCGCCGAATGGTAACGGCGTGAATGAACACGGCGCGCGGGCGGCGTGTTCAAGCTGATGGGCAAGATCAGGCGGACCCGCTGACGCCGCATTGCAACCTGCCGCCCGACGACCCGCTAGCGCGTCACGATGACGTGACGCGCTAGCCGTCGCAGTAACGTAACATCCCGGACCGCGCACGCTGAAACAGGCGTTTTCCGAACCCATTCCCGCTCCACCCCATTTTGCGCAAAGCCTGATCCACGAAGGCTTTCACGCCGTTGGTTCGGCATCAGACATACGCATGGCCCACCCCTTGCTCAAATGCGTGCCAATGGCACACGCATCGGGCACATCATGGGCGAATTCCTTCCTGATTATCTGATCCGCGAACAGGCCGCCGTCGGCGCACTGGTCGCGTTCGGCGTGCTGCGCGTCATCGGCGCGATGCTCGCGTTCGAACGCGGGTGGCGCATCTCGGCGGTCGAGAAATGCTTCGTGGCCGCCGCGCTCGTCTATTGCCTGCCGCAGCTGTTCGATCTATTGACGCACATGAACGGCTCGCGCGCCGCCGGCGCCGAACTCGAAGGCAAAGCCGCGGGCTGCGCGATCGCGCTCTTCTTCGCGCCGATCGTCGGTCATCGGCTCGGCCTCGAATAAGCGGATTCAACGCGCTTGCGGTGCAGGCAGCGCCGCCTCAACCCAGCGCCGCGAACGCCGGCACGCTATGCGACAGCACCGCCGCGGCGACAAACGCGCCGATTATCGCGAGTGCTTCCAGGTACAGCACGTTGACGAAGGTATGCGCATCCATCGTCGACGCCGTGCGGCGCAGGCGCGGCAACGCCAGGAAACGGTTGAGTCCGCCGAGCACGAGCGCCAGCGCGACGAGCACGAGCTTCAGTGTCAACACATGGCCCCACGTGCTGAGTTGAATCGCTGCGAACGAGCCACCCGACCCACGCACGGCATTGAAAACGCCGGACAGCAGCACCAGCCCCACCGCCACCACCGACACACTCGACACCTGGGTCGCGGTACGGATCAGCATGCCGCGCGCGGTCGACGCGCCGAGCGCCGGCAGCACCGCCAGTCCCGCCGCCATCGCCAGCCCGCCCCACACGCCCGTCACGAGCACGTGCAGCGTTTGCATGCCGATCGCCGCCGAGGCCACGCCAGCATCGGCCGCATGCCCGAGCGACGCCTTGCCCGCGGCGACCGCGATCACCGCGAGCCACAGCAGCGCATTGCGCAGCATGCCCGTGTGGCCGGCCATGGCCGTGCCGAGCAACACCAGCGCGCCGGCAAACGCGACGCTCCAGCCGTAGCCGACATGCGTTTGCGTCAGCACGGTCGGCACCACGCCGAGCGCCGCCGGCAGCGCGACGCCGCTCATCGATGCCGCCTGATACAGCAGCCAGCCGAGGTCGGCGAGCACCAGCACGACGCTGGCCGTCAGCATCGAACGTTGCGCGCGCAGCCAGGCCGGACGCGCGGGCGAGATCTTCTGCTGAGCGTCTTTCGCGAGCCATGCGCCAAGCAGCGCCGAACCGACGGCAAATGCAAACGCGACATTCATGAGCGCGGCCATGGCGACCTGCCCGATCCACAGTCCGTCAATGCTCATTTGACGTTGAACGCGAAGTTGCCTTGGATACGGTGGCCATCCGTGGCAACCGCGATCCAGTGCACCGCATAGCGGCCCGCGCTCAACTGCGGCAGCGGCAGCCGCATGAGCCTGGCATCCTGCTGATCGACTTCCGATGCAGCCGCCGTGGCCGGCTTGCCGCCCGCGTCGGCAAGCGTGATCTTGCTGAAGGCCGGCTCGAGCGGCTCGGTGAAATGGATCGTCACTGCGGCGGGCGCAACGACTTCGGTGTTGGCCGCCGGCTCGCTCGACGCCAGATGCGCATGCGCAAATGCCGTGGACGTCGCAACCAGCGCCGCGGCGCCGAACATCAGCGCGCACAGCGCCGGTCGGGAAAAATGGAATAGCTTCATGTAAGGCCGATAGCTGATGAACAGGAAAACGGTGGGCGTCGAACCGGGCACGTCTGGTTCGGACAGCGGCCGGCGAGCCCGGAAGTGTACGCTTCGATGGCTCACGCGGGCATCGGTTCAACCTGCTTTGATGAACGACATGCGGCGCGTCGCGCTAGCGGCACTGATCGCACAGCAAATATGAGATGGCAAAAACATCGCTTGAAGCAGCGCTGCGCGTCAAACTGTCGCACAGCGATCACACCCGGAACCCTCTCTTCTGTGGCAAATAGTCACTATCACCCTTCGATGATAGAATGCCGCGTCGCCGCAGCGCCGGCTGCCCTTCACACCGAGCCGCTCGAAGTTCGGTCAGGTTCCCGATTTTGATGGAGTTACGCGTGTCTTCAAGACGCCTTTTCCGCCCGTTGCTTGCCCTTCTGCTGATCGGCTCCGCGGGCGTCTATAGCGCAGCGAAAGCGCAGACTCAACCGAAGGCCCCCGACACAATGGAAGCGCGCGTGCAAGGCTGCACGGCATGCCACGGCTCGCATGGGCAAGGAACCGACAACGACTACTTCCCGCGCCTGGCGGGCAAGCCGGCCGACTATCTGTTCAATCAGTTGCAGAACTTCCGTGAAGGGCGCCGCAAGTACCCGCCGATGAACTATCTCGTCACGTACCTTTCGGACGACTATCTTCACAAGATCGCGACGTACTTCTCGCAGCAGCGTCCGCCGTATCCGCCGCCGGCCAGGCCGACGGTGTCGGCGGCCACGCTCGCGCGCGGCCAGCAGATCGTGCTGAACGGCGACGCGTCGAAGCAGATTCCGGCTTGCGCCGCATGCCACGGCAACGCTCTGACGGGTATGGAACCGGCTATTCCGGGTCTCGTCGGTCTGCACTCCGATTACATCAGCGCACAGCTTGGCGCATGGCGCTCGGGCACGCGTCACGCGATCGCGCCTGACTGCATGCACACCATCGCCACGCGTCTGACCGACGAAGACGTGAACGCCGTTGCGGCATGGCTTTCCACGCAGCAGGCTCCACAAAACCCCGTGCCGGCTCCGGCCCGCTCGTTGAAGACTCCGCTTGCCTGCGGCAGCGAACCGCAATAAGGCACCGGGAGAGACACTCAAATGAAACGCAAGTCTTTGTTCGCCCTCTCGGCAGTCGTCGTGGTTGCGGCTGCCGCACTCGTTCCCGTCCTCTGGTCGGGCGGCGACAACCTGCATAACGGCTCGGCGATGGCCGCCACGCCCGCCGACCAGGCCGAACTGATCAAGAAGGGCGAGTACCTCGCCCGCGCCGGCGACTGTATCGCCTGCCACACGGTGCGCGGCGGCAAGCAGTTCGCCGGCGGCCTGCCGATGGCCACGCCGTTCGGCACGATGTTCACGCCGAACATCACGCCCGACGACCAGTACGGCATCGGCAAGTGGACCCAGGACGACTTCTACCGCGCGATGCACACCGGCCGCTCGAAAGACGGCAGCCTGCTGTATCCGGGCTTCCCGTTCACGAGCTACACGAAGGTCACGCGCGCCGACTCGGATGCGATCTACGCGTTCCTGCGCTCGGTCACGCCGGTCAACGTGCCGAGCCGTCCGCACGAACTGAAATTCCCGTTCAACCAGCGCAACATGCTGATCGGCTGGCGCACGCTGTTCTTCCGGGAAGGCGAGTTCAAGCCGGATCCGACCAAGTCGGTCGAATGGAACCGCGGCGCGTACCTGATCGAAGGCCTCGGCCACTGCAGCATGTGCCACACGTCGATCAACGCGATGGGCGGCCCGGTCAATTCGGCGGCGTTTGCCGGCGGCCTGATTCCGCTGCAGAACTGGTACGCACCGTCGTTGACGTCGAACCGCGAAGCCGGTCTCGGCGACTGGGACCTCAAGGACATCGCCGATCTGCTAAAGACCGGCGTGTCGAACCGCGGCGCGGTGTTCGGTCCGATGGCTGAAGTGGTTCACAACAGCCTGCAGTACATGTCGGACGAAGATATCAACGCGATGGCCACGTACCTGAAGACGATTCCGCAAAAGAGCGAGGCGCCTGAGCAACTGCAGCTCGAAACGTCGGAAAAGTTCGGCGGCGAACTGTTGAAGCAAGGTCAGAAGATCTACGCTGACAACTGCGCGAAGTGCCACGCGGAAAATGGCCTCGGCCAGCCGCCGGCATTCCCGCCGCTCGCGAATAACCAGTCGATCCAGATGCCGTCGGCGGTCAACCCGATCCGCATGGTGCTGAACGGCGGTTACCCGCCGAGCACGGACGCCAACCCGCATCCGTACGGCATGCCGCCGTTCGCGCAAGCGCTGTCGAATCAGGAAGTGGCGGCGGTTGTGACGTACATTCGTATGTCCTGGGGCAACCACGGCACGGCCGTGTCGCCGCAGCAAGTGGCCGATCTGCGTTCGGCGCCGCTCGACTAGGCAGCGTTCGATGCACCCAGGGCGCGGCCTGCGAAATTCGCGGCCGCGCCCTTCGTTTTTTCAGGACCGGTATCATGTGGGCACTTTTGTCCTTATGAAACCGCGCAGGAGGAAAGAGCCGTGCATGTCGGTGAGCGTTTCAACAGCATTACCCACCTCGTCGGCGCCGTGCTGTCGGTGGTGGGGCTTGCTGCGCTCGTCACGATGGGCGCGCTCGACGGCGACGCGTACAAGGTGGTCAGCTTCAGCGTGTACGGTGCGATGCTGTTCGTGCTGTATGCTATCTCGACGCTCTACCACAGCGTGCGTAACCCGCGCGTGAAAGCGGTTCTGCAGAAATGCGACCATTCGGCGATCTACCTGCTGATCGCCGGCAGCTATACTCCGTTCACGCTTGTCACGTTGCGCGGACCATGGGGCTGGTCGCTATTCGGCGTAAGCTGGGGGCTTGCCGCTCTCGGCATCGTGCAGGAACTGACGCTCGGGCGACGCACCCGCAGCGTTTCGATGGTGCTGTATGTCTTGATGGGATGGCTCGCGCTCGTTGCCGTCCGCCCGCTGGTGCAAGCATTACCAGCAGCGGGTACCGCCTGGCTCGTGGCCGGCGGAGTCATCTACAGCGCCGGCATCTACTTCTTCATCAACGACGAGCGCATCCGGCACGGACATGGTATCTGGCACCTGTTCGTACTGGCGGGCAGTCTGTGTCAATTCGTCAGTGTTGCGCGCTATGTCGCGTGACACCCCACGGCGACGAAATGCAACTTAAGGCCAGTCAACGTGTCTGCTTAGCGCGTTGAAGCATTCGGCACGTGTTTGAGCGTGCCGCCGATTTCTCAGCGACCGGAACTGGGCTTGGGCCTCGAGCGCGCCATGCGGGCATGTTCATGCCGTATTTATGCCCGCCTGGGCCCATTTGTGCCGTTCGCGAAACTGCATTGCAAAGAGCTTTTATGTCTTTTGATTCCCTCGGCTTGTCCGAACCGCTGGTCCGCGCTGTCAACGAACTCGGCTACACCACGCCGACTCCGATCCAGACGCAAGCCATCCCCGCCGTGCTCAACGGCGGCGACCTGCTGGCCGGCGCACAGACCGGCACCGGCAAGACCGCCGGCTTCACGCTGCCGATCCTGCAGCGTCTCAATTCGATGCCCGCCGTCGCCACGGCTTCGGGCAAGCGCGCGGTGCGCGCACTGATCCTCACGCCGACGCGTGAGCTGGCCGCCCAGGTCGAAGAAAGCGTGCGCGCCTATGGCAAGTACCTGAAGCTGAAGTCGACCGTGATGTTCGGCGGCGTCGGCATCAATCCGCAGATCGGCGCGCTGAAGAGCGGCGTGGATATCGTCGTCGCGACGCCGGGCCGATTGCTCGACCACATGCAGCAGAAGACCATCGACCTGTCGCATCTCGAGATTCTCGTGCTCGACGAAGCCGACCGCATGCTCGACATGGGCTTCATTCACGACATCAAGCGCGTGCTCGCGAAGCTGCCGCCGAAGCGTCAGAACCTGCTGTTCTCGGCCACCTTCTCCGACGAGATCAAGACCCTCGCCGACAACCTGCTCGACTCGCCGGCACTGATCGAAGTCGCGCGCCGCAATACCACGGCCGAAACGGTCGCGCAAAAGATTCACCCGGTGGATCGCGACAAGAAACGCGAGTTGCTCACGCATCTGATCAAGCAGCACAACTGGTTCCAGGTGCTGGTGTTCACGCGCACCAAACACGGCGCCAACCGGCTCGCCGAGCAGCTGACCAGGGACGGCATCAGCGCGCTCGCGATTCACGGCAACAAGAGCCAGTCGGCCCGCACGCGCGCGCTCGCCGAGTTCAAGGACGGCACGCTGCAGGTGCTGGTGGCGACGGACATCGCCGCACGCGGCATCGATATCGATCAACTGCCGCACGTGGTCAACTTCGACCTGCCGAACGTGCCGGAAGACTACGTGCACCGCATCGGCCGCACGGGCCGCGCGGGCGCGACGGGCGAAGCGGTGTCGCTGGTGTGCGTCGACGAACTGCAATTGCTGAAGGACATCGAGAAGCTGATCAAGCGTGCGGTGCCGCAGGAAGTGATCGCCGGTTTCGAACCGGACCCGACCGCGAAGCCGGAGCCGATCCTGCGCCGCGGCCAAGGCGGCGGCGGTGGCGGACGTTCGCCGCGCCAAGGTCAAGGCGCGCCGAAGCGTGACGGTGCGGCGGCGGCGAAGCCGGCGCAACGCTCGGGTCAACGTCCGGCAAACGGTCAGCAGCAACCGAAGCCGCAAGGCGCGAAGCCGGCCGGTGGCAACGGCAGCGGCAATGGCAACGGCGGTCAACCACGCCGCGACGGTCAGCGTCACGACGACCGGCCGCGCGCCGTCGCGCATGAAGGCAGCGCCGCGCAACATGCGCCGCGCAAGCCTCAAGGCAACAAGCCGCAAAGCAGCAATCCGGGTGCGTTGCTGGGCGGCGCGAAGCCGCGCAACGACACACACGCGCCGCGTGGCAACCAGCCGTCGCGCAGCGGCCAGCGCGGCCGTTAAGCTTCGAGGCTGCCGACCCGCCGGCCGTCGTCCCTTGTCGTTGGACTCACTAACGGCTGGCCGCGGCGGCGGCTTGCTTCAGGTGCTCGATCTGCCGTTCCCACCGGTCGAGCACCACACTTCCCTCCCCTTCCAGTTCGAACGTAATGCCGCTTGTCAGGCGCGCATAACGCACGCTCTGCGCCTCGGCTGTATCGATCGAGCCGATCAGATAGACCAGCCCGCTGTCGTCGCCGGCAACACCGGCTAGCGGCGTGACAAGCAACTGCACCTGATAGAACGCTGCATCGCAAACGAAGCTGAGCGCGGCGCGTCCGCTTTGCGCAATCGCGCGCGTCGCCCTCGCTTGCGGCCACAACGCGATGCACAACGTGCGCGAGTCAGGCGCGTACAACTCGCCGACACTGAGCAGCGACGTACGCACATGGCCATTCGCATCGACGCTCAGCAAAGACGCGGTGAACCCCGTCTTGCTCGCCAGCGACGAACCGTCGAACAACGCGCGCACGGCATCGGGCCATTCGTCGAACACGTTCTGTTCGAGCGGACGTGCGGGCGCGGAAGAATCGCTCATGCTGTAGCCCCGGTTGAAAGTGGACAAGCCTCAATCATGCCTCGAAAAAAGAATGACCCGCATTGCAGGCCATTCTTCGTCGTGTCGTTGCGTGGTTACGCAGGGGTTACGCACGCGTTACGCCGCAGGTTCAGCGAAAGAACACATGCTGCGTGATCTTCGCGAGCGGATAGTGCACGCCCGGCTGAATCTTCGCCGGCAGATCGAGCGGCTTGAGCAGCATCTTCACGCACATGTCGGCGGACAGGTTGCGCCGCACCAGCGTATTGATACGCGCCGCGCGGTCCCGGTTATAAGCCGAATCGTGCACGCGCTCCGGATAGCGAATTGCGAACACGTGGCGCAACGCAATCTCCGAATCTTCGTTCTTGATCTCCATCACGCGACGCATCAACGCGCCGAGTACGGCGAGACGGCCGTTGCCTTCGATCTTGTTGTACTTCTTGAAGAACTTGAAGAAGTGCTTGTAGTGACGGACTTCGTCGGTGCGGATGTTGTCGGTGATCTGCTTGAGCACCGGTTCGTCCGAACATTCGCCGATCGCGCGATACAACGTTGCCGTGCCGGTTTCCACCACGCAGCGCGCGACCATTTCAAGCGCGCGGGTCTTTTCGAAATCTTCGACCGAGCAGGTCAGCGAATACTCGTCCATGAAATGACGGAACGCGGTGTCCCAGTCGAATTCGGGCCACACGTAGGCGACATACGTTTTGAGCGCGCGGCCATGCTGCATTTCTTCCGGCTCCCACTCGTTGTTGAGCCAGGCCGAGACTTCAGGATCGCCGTTGAAAAACGTGCTCAGATTGCTGGTGTAAACATCAGTGCCGCTTTCAATAAACGAAGCCGCGCACAATAGCAACAGCAGATCTTCGTTAGCGACGGCCTTCTGCCGATCAATGCGGGTGAGGTCGATGTCCTCGATCCGCCAGGGCATGACATGGTTCAGCTCGGTGTGCATCGTGTCTTGCTCCGAATGCTATATCGACTCGTCAACATGCTCGCAACCGCCCGCACTCGCCGTGGCGATTCGCCGTGTCGGATACAGCGCCTTGAATTAGAGTTAACCCCTTGTATCTGCATCTTAGCCGGTGTTTCCCAACTCTGCAGGCAACCCGGCACAGACCATGCCGGTCGCCCGCAGTTCCAGTTCAAGGGTAGTCGAAACCTTCGGCCGCAGAAAAATATCGTGCGCGAGGCGTAAAAAAAGCCAG
This sequence comes from Paraburkholderia ultramafica, assembly GCF_902859915.1. Taxonomy (GTDB): domain Bacteria; phylum Pseudomonadota; class Gammaproteobacteria; order Burkholderiales; family Burkholderiaceae; genus Paraburkholderia; species Paraburkholderia ultramafica. Next base: position 170,658 of record NZ_CADIKK010000006.1, on the reverse strand, counting down.
CTCGAAGAGCTGGCTTTAAGCTGGGCATCAAGCCCTGCGCGTCAGGTCTGACAAGGCCGGCGGCGGCGCCCGCAAGCGCCGCGACAGCCTGCGCTCAGGCGGGCTGAACGCTGGGCACCCGAGTCACGCGGCGCATGCGCCGGGCCACGATGATCAGCGATACGCCCGACAGCACCGCGGCGATCAGCACGTAGTAACTTGGCGCAAGCTTGTCGCCGGTCAAATGAATGAAGGTCTCGACGATCGTCGGCGCGAAGCCGCCGAAGATCGTCACGCCGATGCTGTAACCAATTGAAAGACCGGTCGAGCGCACCTGGGTCGGAAAGATCTCCGACATCAGCGAGGGCATCGGTCCGGAGTAAGCGGCCTTGAAGATACCCGCCGTGCCTTGCAGCACCAACAGCCAGCCGACCGTCGGATGCGACTGCAGCCACGCGAACATAGGATAGATCAGCGAGCCCATCAGGATCGACGTAGTCAGCATGATGCGAATCCGGCCGATGCGGTCGGACAATGCGCCCATCACCGGCGACAGCAGAAACTGCAGTCCGCCGTTGAGCACCACCACGCCGAACGACGCGGCCGCCGGCATGTGCAACTGCTTGACCGCGTACATCGGCATGTAGAGTTGCAGCACGTACACGCCGACCGTCGACTGCGCAACGATGCCGATCGCGAGCAGCAGGTTGACCCACTGGTTGGCGAACGACGCGCCCTTCTCTTCGCTCGCGCTGTTGCGCTCGCCGGCCGCCTCGCGCGCTTTGCGCATTTCGAGGAACTCCGGCGTCTCGTCGAGATGCGAGCGGATGTAGAAGCCCACCGGCCCGACCAGCAATCCGAACACGAACGGCAGGCGCCAGCCCCAGCTATTGAGCTGCTCGGGCGGCATCCATGCGGTCAGCAGCGAGCCGAAGGCTGCGGCGATGATCGCCGCCAGCCCCTGGCTCGCGAACTGCCAGCTCGCGTAATAGCCGCGGCGCGACGCGCTGTGCTCGACCATGAAGGCGGTCGCGCTGCCGAACTCGCCGCCCACCGCGAAGCCTTGCACGAGTCGCGCGAGCAGGATCAGCAACGGCGCCGCAATGCCGATCGACGCATACGGCGGCATCACGGCCATCGTGAAGGTGCCGACCATCATCAGTGCGATCGCGAGCGTGAGCGCCGCCTTGCGGCCCTTGCGGTCGCCGTAGATGCCGAGCACGATGGCGCCCAGCGGGCGCATCAGGAACGAGATGCCGAAGGTGGCGATGGTGAGCAGCGTCGAGAGCCACTCGTCCTGCATCGGGAAAAACTGTTTGGCGATGATGGTCGCGAAGTAGCCGTAGACCAGAAAGTCGAACCACTCGAGCGCATTGCCGACCGATGACGAAAACACGATCCGCCGCACCATCGCTTTGGAAAGCGGTGCGGACGACGCATGAGGGGATGCTGTCGCGGATGGCGACGCGGGGGTGTGCATGATCTCTCCTGCTGCCTTATTGGATGCCTGGTTTGACGCCCGATGCCTGGGTGTACCCGCTGTTTGTGAAGCGCCACTGGCGCCCCATGTGGCTGATTTCGCGCAATGCCGGCGCTCACGCGCAGGCCCATCGGCTTGCACGCACTTCCCCCGCTATGACCACCGCGCAATGAAGTGCGAACCACGCGACACGCAGTGCCCGCTGCCCCGGCGAGCCCAGCTCAGCGAAGCGCCGCCGGGGCGTTGCCAGAAGCGGCAGCGACAGCCCCGGCGGCGCTTCGCATCACGTGGCTGAATGAGTTAGAACCCGGCGGCCAGGCCATCGCGGCGGCTGTCGCTTGCCGCCACATAGCCGCGCTCCGGTTCGTTGCGATCGAGCTTCCAGATGTACTGGCCAGAGCCGAAGTCCATGTACGGATCGTCGACCGACTTGATCGTGTGGCCCAGCTTCTGCAACGCCTCGGCGGTGTTCGGATTGAGCGTCGCTTCGATGTCGATCGTGAAGTCGCGGTTGACCTTCCAGCGCGGCGCATCGCACGCGGCCTGCGGCTGCTGGCCGTAGTCGAGCATCCGCACGACCGATTGCAGATGACCTTGCGGCTGCATGTCGCCGCCCATCACGCCGAAGCTCATCACCGCTTCCTGCTGGCCGTTCACCTGCTGCGTGAGGAACGACGGGATGATCGTGTGGAACGGCCGCTTGCCGCCTTCCACCACGTTCGGCGACTTCGGGTCCATCGAGAAGCCGCAGCCGCGGTTCTGCATCGCGATGCCGCTGTCCGGCACCACGATGCCCGAGCCGAAGCCCATGTAGTTCGACTGGATGAAGCTCACCATCATGCCGCGCTCGTCCGCCACCGACATGTAGATGGTGCCGCCGGCCTTCGGCATGCCGAAGTCGAACTGCGTCGCGCGCTTGTGATCGATCAGCTTCGCGCGCGACGTGAGGTACGCGTCGTCGAGCATCTGCTCGGGCGTGACTTCCATCGAGCGCGGATCGGCGACGTAGCGGTAGGCATCGGCGAACGCCAGCTTCATCGCTTCGATCTGCAGATGCTGCGACTCGACGCTGTCGACCGCCAGCCCCTTCACATCGAATTTTTCGAGGATGCCCAGCGCGATCAGCGCCGCAATGCCCTGGCCGTTTGGCGGAATCTCATGCACGGTGTAGCCGCGATAATCCTTGCCGATCGGCTCGACCCAGTCAGCGCGGTAATTGCGCAGATCGTCGAGCGTCAGCGCGGCGCCGCCTTCACGTGCAAACGCGGCAATCCGCTCGGCAATCTCGCCTTCGTAGTACGCACGCGGACCTTGCTCGGCGAGCTTGCGCAGCGTCTTCGCGTGGCCGGGAAAGCGCACCAGTTCACTCACTTGCGGCGCGCGGCCGCGCGGCATGAAGGTTTGCGCGAAGCCCGGCAGGTCCTTCAACTCCGGCACGGCCGCCGCCCACTTGTAGGCAACGATGCTCGCCACCGCATGACCGCGCTCGGCGATCTCGATCGCCGGCTCCATCAGGTCGGCAAACGGCAGCGAGCCGAATTTCTGATGCAGCGCTTCCCAGCCGGCGATCACGCCAGGCACCGTCACCGCATCCCAGCCACGCTTGGGCTGCTTCGCGAGGCCGTTTTCCTCGCCGTATTTGCGCTTGAAGTAGTCGACGTTCCACGCCGCCGGCGATACGCCCGACGCGTTCAGGCCATGCAGCTTCTTGCCGTCCCACACCAGCGCGAACGCGTCGCCGCCAAGGCCGCACGACACCGGTTCGACCACCGTGATGGCGGCCGCCGCTGCGATCGCTGCATCGACGGCATTGCCGCCCTTCCACAGCATGCGCAGCCCGGCTTGCGCGGCGAGCGGATGTGAAGTCGAAACGATGTTGCGCGCGAATACAGGCAGACGCGGCGTCGGGTAGGGGTTTTGCCAGTTGAAGCCAGTCATGTCGAACACTCTCGATAGCGCGGTCCGGCTCGAGCAAGACGCCGGACACCATGGGAAACATGTAAGCGCGGGTCAACCGCGGAACCCTGGATTGCAGCGCGAACCGGCCCAAAAAACAAATTCATTTATCAAATGAATAAATGCGCAAATCACCTGAATGGATCTTCTGATTGCCGTCCCACGGGTTACGCATGTCGGATGAGTTGGCAGACAAGGGGTCCGATGGTCTTACAATACCCTCAACCCGCTCACGCCTGACCCGGTTTCCAGTCCCGCGCATCGCGCCGGGCGCGGCCAGCGCCGAGACAAATCCCATGACCCGAGACACATGACCCGAGACCCCCGCCTCACTCTCAACGCCCGGCAACAGGAATTGCTGGAATGGGTGCAACGCGACGGCTTCGTGACCGTGGACGACCTCGCGGCCCACTTCGACGTGACGCCGCAGACGATCCGCCGCGACGTCAACTGGCTCGCCGACATGAACCTGCTGCGCCGCTATCACGGCGGCGCCAGCCTGCCGACCAGTTCCGAGAACGTCTCGTACACCGCGCGTCAGCGCATGTTCCATGACGAGAAGCGGCGCATCGCGGCGCTAGTGGCCACTCACATTCCCGATCAGGCCTCGCTGTTCATCAACCTCGGCACGACCACCGAAGAAGTCGCGCGCGCGCTCAACCGGCACCGCGGGCTGCGCGTGATCACCAACAATCTGAACGTCGCCAGCATGATGAGCGGCTATCCGGATTGCGAAGTGCTGGTGACGGGCGGCATCGTGCGGCCGTGGGACAAGGGGATCGTCGGCGAACTGGCGATCGATTTCATCCGCCAGTTCAAGGTGGACTTCGCGATCATCGGCACGTCGAGCATTGAAACGGACGGCACGCTGCGCGATTTCGACACCCGCGAAGTGCGCGTGGCCGAGGCGATCATCGAGCACGCGCGCACCGTGTTCCTCGCCGCCGACAATTCGAAATTCGGCCGCCCGGCGCTGGTTCGCCAAGGTCATCTCAATCAGATCGACGCGCTTTTCACCGACGCCGCCCCGCCCGCCGACATGGTCGAAACGCTCGCCGCCGCCAACTGCCAGGTGTATATCGCCGGCTAGACCAGGCATTCTCCGCCATGCTGCAGCGCACGCGAAACTTCAAGTGAAATCAAGGATCAGGCGGCGGCTCCAAACCGCCGCTTCGGTGTCCGATTGTCAAACGGAATATTTAGAGGGGCGCATTTGGTGTTTAACGTGCGGTTGACTACACTCCAGTTCCCCGGCGTTCATTGCGCATTCTGCGTAGCGCCGGTCGTGTGAATATGTCGTGTGAGCCGTACTTCCCGCCTGATCCTTCTAGCGGACTTCACTGGCATCTGGCCAGTCGCCGGCAAGGCCGTCCGCGTTTGCTTGACATGGAGAGAACGATGCTGAGTCCGCATGAATTCGCCACGTTGTTACTCGTCAAGGACGCCCCCAATCAAGTCGATATGGGCCGACAAGAACTCGACGCGCTGTTGGAACGGCAGTTGGTAGAACTCGAACGTCTCGCGTCGGGCAACGAACAATGGCGTGTGACGGAAACCGGCGACAACGCGCTGCGGGCTATCAAGCGTTTTTCCTAGTGTCATCAGGGTTTGTCGCTGTTTTTTGCAGTCGACGTCCGGCCTTGCGATGACGGCGGGGTGCGTCGCGCTCAGTGCGTGCGCACCCTCGCTCTGTTGATTTTTCTTCGCATGAAAAGCACGCTGCCACCCAGGCGGCCGTTTTGTTGTGCCCAACTCATTTACACAGTAAATTGACGCGATGGATCTTCAGCCCTCGCGCATGCCCAAGACGCTCTCCTCCGACGACATCCAGCAATTCCGCGAAGCCATGCGCCGCGTGGCCGAGAACGCGTTCGCGACGCGCGGCGCCCAAGGCGTGACGATGCGCGAACTGGCGAAAGAGCTGGGTTGCAGCGCGATGACGCCGTACCGCTACTTCCGCGACAAGGAAGAAATCCTCGCGATGGTCCGTGCCGCCGCGTTCAACCGCTTCGCGGCGCGCCTCGAAGCAGCCGCGCAAAACGCCCCTGCGACCGATCACTCGGTGGTCAGCGAGGCCTACGTGGCGTTCGCGCTCGACGAACCGCACGCCTATCGTTTGATGTTCGATCAGACGCCGCAGCAAGCCGGTTATCCGGAGCTCGCGGCCGCCTCGCAACGCGCGTGGCGCCTGCTCGGCGCGCACTTCGAACGGCTCGTCGCGGCCGGCATTCTGGAGGGCGATCCGCAGTTGATCGGCTATGCGTACTGGGCGAGTCTGCACGGCTTCACGATGCTGGCGCTCGCCAACCAGTTGCCGCTGCCCGAGGCGCAGCAGTCCGCCACCGTCGACGACGCCGCAAACGCCAATCACGCGCCGACCCGCGAAGCCGTGTTCGCGCAAATCCGCCGCATGTTGTGGCGTGGAGCGCTGCCGCAGCGCGGCTGACCGAGCGAGCCATTCAGCCCGGCTGGCACGGCAGCCAACGCGGGCAGACTGTCAGAAAGAGAAAGAAGCAGCGAACGCCCCGTTCAGCCGCTGCGCAAGGTCGGATCGACGGCCGCGCGCCAGCTCAACGCCTTGGTCCGTTGAGTGGTGAAGAACTCAACCCACTGATTGCGCATATGCGGATCGGTGCTCACGCCCTCGCTCGCATGGCGCTGGGCGATCGACGCCTGGAACGCGCAGAAATCCTCGTTCGACAACCGGCCACGCCGGTTCGCCACGTAAGCGTCGAACAACACCTCGTACACGCCTTGCGCGTCCTTGCCGTAGTCGACCGTCTGCGCCGTGCACATCTGCTGCAATGACTCGAACGACGGTGCGCCCCTCGTTCCGCTCAGGCTCGGCGAGCTGACGCATCCCGTGAGAAGCACAGCGGCGCCGATCATCAAAAGTCCACGCATTGATTCACCTCGAAATGGCTGCTGTCGAGAGTATCGTCCGTGGCCGCGCGTTGCGCCACTCCCTAGTCCGATCGGCACAGGTGCGCTCCGACAAAGCGAACTTTACTTTTTCGAATATGTTCATTAAAGTTCGAAAACGAACACACCTCGTTCGATAGATTTTCCAAACGGCTTTTCAGGCACAACGCAGAGGACACGGCAGGTGACGCAAGGCTCGAGATACGATTTGCTCGTCGTAGGCGGCGGAATCAACGGCGCAGGGATCGCACGCGATGCGGCCGGCCGCGGCCTGTCGGTGCTGCTCTGCGAACAGGACGATCTGGCATCGCATACGTCGTCGGCAAGCACCAAGCTGATTCACGGCGGCCTGCGCTACCTCGAATACGGCGAGTTCGGACTGGTGCGCAAAGCGCTGCAGGAGCGCGAAACGCTGCTGCGCGCCGCACCGCACATCATGTGGCCGCTGCGCTTCGTGATGCCGCACATGCCCGATCTGCGCCCGGCCTGGCTGATCCGCGCGGGCCTGTTCCTGTACGACCACCTCGCGAGGCGCGAACTGCTGCCGGGGTCGCGCGGCATCGTGATGCGCAACCATCCGGCCGGCGCGCCGCTGATCGACTCGATCAAGCGCGGTTTCGTGTACTCGGACGGCTGGGTCAACGACGCGCGTCTGGTCGTGCTGAACGCACTCGATGCGCAGGAGCACGGCGCGAAGATTCTCACGCGCACGAAGCTCGTCAGCGCGGTGCGCGCCGGCGGCGAATGGCGCGCGCAACTCAGGCGCGCGGACGGCACGACCCTCGACGTGCGTGCCGCGTCGATCGCGAACGCCGCGGGTCCGTGGGTTGGCGAGCTGTTGACCGGCGCACTCGGACGCCGTCAAACGTCGCACAGCGTGCGCCTCGTGAAAGGCAGCCATATCGTCACGCGGCGCCTGTTCGAACACGACCACGCGTACATCTTTCAGAACCCGGACAAGCGGATCATCTTCGCGATCCCGTACGAACACGATTACACGCTGATCGGCACGACCGACCTCGAATATCGCGGCGACCCGTCGCACGTGGCGATCGACGCCAACGAAACGCAGTACCTGTGCGACTCGATCAACCGCTACTTCAAGCAGAAGATTTCGCCGGCCGACGTGCGCTGGACCTATTCGGGCGTGCGTCCGCTGCTCGAGGAAGAAGGCGCGGACAATCCGTCGGCAGTCACGCGCGACTACTCGCTCGAACTCGACGCGCCCGCGGGCGAAGCGCCGCTTCTGTCGGTGTTCGGCGGCAAGATCACGACGTTCCGCAAGCTGGCGGAACAAGCGGTCGACACGCTCGCGCAGGCGTTGCAAAAGGGCGCGCCCGCGTGGACCGTCGGCGCGCCGTTGCCCGGCGGCGATATTCCGCGCGCCGACTTCGAGCGCTTTCTGAACGAATTCAAGCAGCAGCATGCGTGGCTGCCGGCCGAGCTGGCTCATCGGCTTGCGCGCGCTTACGGCACGCGCGTCAAGCATGTGATCGGCGATGCGCGCTCGGTGGCCGAACTCGGCCGCGCGTTCGCGCCGGGTCTATACGAAGCCGAACTGACGTACCTGCGCGATACCGAATGGGCACGCAGTGCTCAGGACGTGCTGTGGCGCCGCTCGAAACTCGGCCTGCATGTCGAGCCGGGCACGCTCGATTCGATCACGCACGACATCGACGCATGGTTCGCCCGCGAACCCGCCCGGCAGAGAGCATAGACGCATAGACTGGATGGACGACGCGCATAGCCGGCAATCGCAGCACAAGGCAACGGGGCGCATGCGCCGCCTGCATGAACCCGATTAACTCACCCGTTCGGTTGGGCCAGGCCGGCCTGCATCATCACACCCCGTTGCAGCCTGGCTAAAACAACAAACCACTCCCATCGCCGGTCACCAGTCCGGCGATTCGGAAAACACATGGAGAAGAGACAATGCAGGATCAGTACATCCTCGCGCTTGACCAAGGCACCACCAGTTCGCGTGCGATGCTGTTCGACCGGCTCGGCAATGTCGCGTCGACCGCTCAGAAAGAATTCCAGCAAATTTATCCGCACCCGGGTTGGGTCGAGCACGATCCGCAGGAAATCTGGTCGACCCAGGCCGGCGTCGCCGCGGAGGCCGTGACGCGCGCCGGCATGAACGGCACCTCGATTGCCGCGATCGGCATCACCAATCAACGCGAGACCACCATCGTGTGGGATCGCGAAACCGGCCACCCGATCTATAACGCGATCGTCTGGCAGGACCGCCGCACCGCCGGTTTCTGCGACCAGCTCAAGGCGCAAGGGCTCGAAGAAAAGGTCCGCGCGAAAACCGGCCTGCCGATCGACTCGTACTTCTCGGCGACCAAGATCCGCTGGATTCTCGACAACGTCGAAGGCGCGCGCGAAAAAGCGCGGCAGGGCCGCCTCGCGTTCGGCACGGTCGACAGCTGGCTGGTGTGGAACTTCACCAAGGGCGGCCGGCACGTCACCGACGTGACCAACGCGTCGCGCACGATGTTGTTCAACATCCACACGCTGAAGTGGGACGACGAACTGCTCGACGCGCTCGACATTCCGCGCAGCATGTTGCCGCAAGTGCGGGCGTCGTCGGAAGTGTATGGGCCGACCAAGACCACCGTGTTCGCGTCGAAGATTCCGCTCGCGGCCATCGCCGGCGATCAGCAGGCCGCGCTGTTCGGCCAGATGTGCACCGAGTCCGGTATGGTGAAGAACACCTACGGCACCGGCTGCTTCCTCGTGATGAACACCGGCGACAAGCCGATCGAATCAAAGAATAATCTCGTCACCACGATTGCGTGGCAGATCGGCGACAAGATCAACTACGCGCTCGAAGGCAGCATCTTCATCGGCGGTGCGGTCGTGCAATGGCTGCGCGACGGCCTCGGCATCATCAAGAATGCCGCCGAAATCGAAACGCTCGCGCGCGGCGTGCCGCATTGCGACGGCGTGTATCTGGTGCCCGCCTTCGCCGGCCTCGGCGCGCCGCATTGGAACGCGCGCGCTCGCGGCACGCTGTTCGGCGTGACGCGCGGTACGAGCTCGGCGCATATCGCGCGCGCCGCGCTCGACTCGATCGCCTATCAATCGCTCGACGTGTTGAAGGCGATGGAAGCCGATTCCGGCATTCGCATCGGCGAATTGCGCGTGGACGGCGGCGCCTGTGCGAACAATCTGCTGATGCAGTTCCAGGCGGACATTCTCGGCGTCGACGCGGTGCGTCCGAAGGTGTCGGAAACCACCGCCTTGGGTGCGGCTTACCTGGCTGGTCTCGCGGTCGGCTACTGGAAGGACGTCGACGAGCTGCAAAGCCAGTGGAAGCTCGACCGCCGCTTCACGCCGGCGCTGCCGCACGCCGATGTCAAGGCATGCCTCGACGGCTGGCAGCGCGCGATCCGCGCCGCGAAGGCCTGGGCCGATACGCCCTGAGCGTCCCGAGCGCTTCAGTCACCCTGTTCGCGTCGGTCGACAGACCGCTTTCGGCATCGCGAAGCCGCGCCTCCAGCGGCTTCGCTGGCCACTCTATTTCGAAGAACCAGGCATGTCCCCTTACATTGCGGAATTCATCGGCACGGCGCTCGTCGTGCTGCTCGGCGACGGTGCCGTCGCCAACGTACTGCTCGCGCGCACCAAAGGCAAAGGCGCGGACCTGATCGTGATCGTGATGGGCTGGGCGATGGCCGTGTTCATCGCGGTCTACGTCACCGCATCGTTCAGCGGCGCTCACCTGAATCCTGTCGTGACGGTCAGCCTCGCGCTGGCCGGCAAGTTCGCGTGGGCCAAAGTCCCCGGCTATGTGGCGGCGCAGATGCTCGGCATCGGCATCTCGCTCGGCGGCCCGACCGGCTATGCGATGAGTCCCGCGCGCGATCTGTCGCCGCTCTGATGCACGCGCTACTGCCGATCCCGGGCAGCGCGACAGCGACTGGGGTTATGCGTGGATTCCGGTCTGCGGTCCGCTGCTGGGCGGCGCGGTGGCGGCGTGCCTGTATCTGTACCTGCACGTGCGCTGATCCTGCGTCCGGCGGCGCGGAGATTGAAAGCACGTATCATGACGCTTTCATTCTCCGCGCCTGGGCCTGCAACCGTCCCGCTCATGCGCTCCCTGCTTTCCGTTTTCAGGCATGATCGACCACCTCATCTGTGACTGCGACGGCGTCCTCGTCGACAGCGAAATCATCGCTGATCGCGTGATGTTCGAAACGCTCACCACGACCTTTCCCGGCCTCGACTTCGAACCCGTCGTTAAAACCGCATTCGGCCAGCAGACGTCGCGCTTTCTCGAAGGCATCGAGAAGTCCTTCGACATCACGTTGCCCGCCGATTTTCTCAATACCATCGAACACCATGTGGAGCTCGCGCTTGCGGCGTCGCTCAGCCCGATCAACGGCGTGCGCGAGGCTTTGCAACGCGTGACGCTGCCGGCCGCGGTCGTATCGAACAGCCGGATGACGCGTGTGACCGCGTCGGTGCGGCGCGCGGGTTTGCAGCAGATTTTCGGCGAACGGATTTTCAGCGCCGAACAGGTGGCGCGGCCGAAGCCTTATCCCGATGTGTATCTGTTCGCCGCACAGACGCTGGGCGTGGAGCCGTCACGATGCATCGTGGTCGAAGACAGCGTCGCCGGTTTGAATGCGGCGCGCGCGGCGGGGATGAAGACGATCGCTTTCGTCGGTGCGAGCCATATTCCGGATGGCTACGCGGACGCGCTGCGCAAGATGGGCATGACGCGCATCATGATGCACATGGACGAATTGCCCGCGCTGGTCGAAGCCGGCGTGCGCGGCGAGTTTGGCGACGTGCAGTCGTAGGGCGGCGTAAAGATGTAGAGGCGCAGAGTCGTACAGGTGTCGCCGCCTTCGGCGGTGCCAACAATAAAGGCCGGTTCTCTTTCGAACCGGCCTTTCGTTTTTGCAGCGCGCGTCGCGTCATCCACCACGCGCGTCGCGCATCAAGCTTCGTCAGCGACGCATTCGCGCGCCTGCGCCAGCGCCGCGCGAAACTCCACCAGCTCGGCGATCGTCAGCATCGGCAGATTGTGTTGCGCGGCGAAGCGCTCGACGTCCGCACCACGCGTCATCGTGCCGTCGGCGTTCATCAGTTCGCACAGTACGCCGGCCGGCTTCAGACCCGCGAGAATCGCCAGATCCACCGTGCCTTCGGTGTGGCCGCGGCGCGCCAGCACGCCGCCGGGCATCGCCCGCAACGGGAACACGTGGCCCGGGCGCACGATGTCGGCGGGCTTCGCGGTATCGGCAATCGCCGCACGAATCGTGGTCACGCGATCGAGTGCGGACACGCCGGTGGTCACGCCGTCGCGTGCCTCGATCGAGACCATGAACGCGGTGCCATGACGGCTTTCGTTGTTGACGGCCATCGGCGGCAGTTCGAGCGTGCGGATCTTGTCGTCGGGCAGGCACAGGCAAACGATGCCGCTGCATTCGCGGATCAGCAACGCCATGGTTTCGACGGAAAGACGCTCGGCCGAGACGATCAGATCGGCTTCGTTCTCACGGTCATGGTCGTCTTGCAGGACGACGGCACGGCCATCGCGCATTGCTTGCAACGCGGCGGCGATACGCGGCGGAACGGCTTCGGTGGCGAGCAGCGGGAGATCGGCGAAAGCATCGTCCGCAAGCGTCGACGGAGCAGGAAAAGTAGCAAAGGACATAGTTGAAACGCTCATCGCAAAAGTTGGGCGAAAAACGTTTCAGGGCATTGCAAACAGACAAACACGCGCCGTCGAACGCCGCGCAAAGCGACGCTCGCGCACCGCCTGGAGCACGGGCGGCGTGACGGAAACGCACATGACTATCTGCACATCTTCTTCCATCCGGACTCTGACCGTCGGCTCTGGCTTCTCACCAGATCTGCTGACCCCGCTGCGCTCCCCGATACCCGGAAGATCACATGATGCGGGCGCTCGCGGGCTCACCGGCTCACGCTTTCGCGCTGCCGGCCTACCGCCGGTGGGGAATTTCACCCCGCCCTGAAGACGCACTGATTGCCGGATCGACCGGCTGGCGAAGCATACAACAGTCGCGCAAGGCCTGCAGCGCAACCCCTACTGGCCCGATGGCGACTCTTAACGAGTGGCGCTTCACGCGCGGCGACGAAGTGCAGAACTACACCGTGCCGCTCGAATCCGCCCGCGAGACCAACGACGGCGCGGTCGCCCGCGAATGGGCGCTGCGCGGCTACGGCATCGTGATCAAGTCGATGTGGGATGTAGAAGCGGATCTGCGCGCCGACGGTCTGAAAATCCTGCTGCCGCAGTGGCGCTACCCTGACGCGCCGCTGCACGCGCTCTATCACCGCAACCGCTTCATGGCGCCGCGCGTGCGCGTGCTGCTGGATTTCCTGAGCGAGCGTTTCGCGCAGTTGTCGGACGAACTGGAAAGCCTGCTGGGCTTGCCGCCGGAGCTGCCGCGCACGGACGCGGGCGGGCAAGCCGCACTCCGCGAAGGGCTATAATGTTGCGTTACGCCGCATACGTGCAGCGTGGACGGATCAGCCGGTCCGAAGCGGATCAAGGCGGCCCCAGGCGCCGCCCCGCGGCCCGTCCGCACGCTGCCCGCAGGTTCGGCCCCCTCACCTTTTAAACGACGCCCCCAGGTTAACCACTGCGACCGGCGAAATTCGATGACCAAGAAAGTTTATGTAAAGACCTTTGGCTGCCAGATGAACGAGTACGACTCCGACAAGATGGTCGACGTACTCGGCGCGGCTGAAGGGCTCGTCAAGACCGACACGCCGGAAGACGCCGACGTGATTCTGTTCAACACCTGCTCGGTGCGCGAAAAAGCGCAAGAAAAGGTCTTCTCCGACCTCGGCCGCGTGCGCGAGCTGAAGGAAGCGAATCCCGATCTGATCATCGGCGTGGGCGGTTGCGTGGCGAGCCAGGAAGGCGCGTCGATCGTGGCGCGCGCACCGTATGTCGATCTGGTGTTCGGTCCGCAAACGCTGCACCGTCTGCCGCAAATGATCGACAAGCGCCGCGAAAGCGGCCGCGCGCAAGTGGACATCTCGTTCCCGGAAATCGAAAAATTCGACCACCTGCCGCCGGCGCGTGTCGACGGCCCGAGCGCGTTCGTGTCGATCATGGAAGGCTGCAGCAAGTACTGCAGCTACTGCGTGGTGCCGTACACGCGCGGCGAGGAAGTGTCGCGTCCGCTGGACGACGTGCTCACCGAAATCGCCGGCCTCGCCGACCAGGGCGTGCGTGAAGTCACGCTGCTCGGCCAGAACGTCAACGCTTATCGTGGAACATTCGCTGGCGGCCTGACGCCCGGTTCTTCTGAGATCGCCGACTTCGCGACGTTGATCGAATACGTCGCCGATATTCCCGGCATCGAACGGATTCGCTACACCACGTCGCACCCGAAGGAGTTCACGCAGCGCCTGATCGACACCTACGCGAAGGTGCCGAAGCTCGTCAGCCACCTGCATCTGCCGGTGCAGCACGGCTCCGACCGCATTCTGATGGCGATGAAGCGCGGCTACACGGTGCTCGAATACAAGTCCGTGATCCGCAAGCTGCGCGCGATCCGTCCGGACCTGTCGCTGTCCACCGACATGATCGTCGGCTTCCCCGGCGAGACGGAACAAGACTTCGACAAGATGATGGCGCTGGTGCACGAGATGAAGTACGACACCAGCTTCTCGTTCATCTACAGCCCGCGTCCCGGCACGCCGGCCGCGAATCTGCACGACGACACGCCGCGCGAAGTGAAGCTCAAGCGTCTGCAACACTTGCAGGCCACCATCGAGGAAAACGTGCAGCGCATCAGCGATTCGATGGTCGGCAAGATCGAGCGCATTCTGGTCGAGCGCCCGGCGCGCAAGGATCCGAACGAACTCGCGGGCCGCACCGAAAACAACCGCGTGGTGAATTTCCCGGCGCCGGTCGCGTCGCACACGCGGCTGATCGGCCAGATGGTCGACGTGAAAATCGTCCACGCGTACCCCCATTCGCTGCGTGGCGAACTCGTGCTGGTACACGACGACGCAGCCACCACCCACTAAGCCACGCCAATCCGCGTACCGCAACCGACAGGATCGACCCACCGCCTTGAAGACCACTCAGCAGCATCTGGAATTCACCGCACCGCGCGACGACAACACGCGGCTCGCCAACCTCTGCGGACCGCTCGACGAAAATCTGCGGCAGATCGAGCAGGCGCTCGACGTGACACTGCTGCGACGTGGCCACCGCATCGCGATTCGCGGACGCGGCGCGAAACTCGCGCTCACCGCGCTCGAGAACTTCTACAACAATGCGCGCGAGCCGCTGTCGGTCGACGACATCCAGCTCGCGCTCGTCGAAGTGCGCCATCCGGCGCGCCATCGGCCGAACGGCAACGGCAATGAAGCCGGCGAGCCGCGTTTTCCGGGCAATCCGGACCATCCGTTCGACCAACCCGCCGACGCCGGCGACGACGACGACCTCGAAGAACTCGGCCCGAAGCTGTACACGCGGCGCGCGGATCTGCGCGGCCGTACGCCGGCGCAGCGCGAGTATCTGAAGCAGATCGTCTCGCACGACGTGACCTTCGGCGTCGGTCCGGCCGGCACCGGCAAGACCTATCTCGCGGTGGCCTGCGCGGTGGATGCGCTGGAGCGCGACCAGGTCAAACGCATCGTGCTGACGCGGCCCGCGGTCGAAGCCGGCGAGCGTCTCGGTTTCCTGCCGGGCGATCTGGCGCAGAAGGTCGACCCGTATCTGCGTCCGCTTTACGACGCGCTGTACGACCTGCTCGGCTTCGACAAGACCGCGAAGATGTTCGAGCGGCAGATGATCGAAATCGCGCCGCTCGCGTACATGCGCGGCCGCACGCTGAACCACGCGTTCATCATCCTCGACGAGGCGCAGAACACCACGCCCGAGCAGATGAAGATGTTCCTCACGCGGATCGGCTTCGGCTCGAAGGCGGTCGTCACCGGCGACACGACCCAGGTCGACTTGCCGCGCGGCCACAAGAGCGGGCTGATCGAAGCGCAGCAGGTGCTCGCGGACGTGCGCGGCATTGCGCTGACGCGCTTTACGAGCGCGGACGTGGTGCGCCATCCGCTGGTCGCGCGCATTGTGGAGGCGTACGATGCGCATTCGCAGAAAACCGCCGCTCCGGCGGATTCACGCTGAGCGGCGTTGATTCGCGTCCACTGAACCCGCCGCTGCAACGAACGCTACGAAAGCTACGAACGCAAAAAACGCACCGCACCGACACCGCATGAGCCGCGCCCCGAAACTGACATTGAACCTGCAATTCCCCGCCGCCAAAGCCTGGCCGGAACACAAGGCGCTGCTGCCACGCGCCACCGTGGCCAGCTGGATCAAGGCGGCGCTGTTCGCGGACGGCGAACTGACGGTGCGTTTCGTCGATGCCGAAGAAGGCCGCACGCTGAACCGCACCTATCGCGGCAAGGACTACTCGACCAATGTGCTGACGTTCGCGTACGCCGAATCGGAAGACGATCCGGTGACGGGCGATCTGATCCTGTGCTGCCCGGTGGTCGAGAAGGAGGCCGCCGAGCAGGGCAAGCCGCTCGTCGCGCACTACGCGCATCTGCTGGTGCATGGCACGCTGCACGCGCAAGGTTACGACCACGAAGTCGAAGAAGAAGCCGAGGAAATGGAAGCGATCGAAACCGAAATCCTCGGCAAGCTCGGATTTCCCGATCCGTATCGATAGGCGTCGGCCGCCGCCAACGTCATCCACGTTCGAACCCACACCGTGAGCACCTCGTCCCCAGAAGCCGACACCCGTATGCCCTGCCCGGACTACCCGCCAGTGCTCGGCGAATCGCGGCTTTTGACCGACGAGGAATTGCGCGCGTCGCTCGAATGCACGCTGCGCGACTGGGACCGCAAGAGCGATCTGTGGCTGTTCGGCTATGGCTCGCTGATCTGGAACCCCGGCCTGCCTACCGTCGAAGCGAGCCGCTCGAAGGTGCACGGCTATCATCGCGGGCTGTATCTGTGGTCGCGCGTGAATCGAGGCACGCCTGAACAGCCGGGCCTCGTGCTCGCGCTCGATCGTGGCGGCTCGTGCACCGGCATCGCGTTCCGGCTCGCAGCCGTTGGCTCGATGCCGCATCTCGAAGCGCTCTGGCGCCGCGAAATGCCGATGGGCTCGTATCGTCCGGCATGGCTGCCGTGCGTGCTCGCCGACGGCCGGCGCGTCGACGCGCTGGCCTTCGTGATGCGCCGCGACGTGCCGAGCTACACCGGCAAGCTGCGCGACGACGTCGTCAAAACCGTGCTCCGCTGCGCGTCAGGCCGCTATGGCAGCACGCTCGATTACGTCAGCCGCACCGTGCATGCGCTGCGCGAAAGCGGCATGCCCGACCGCGCGCTCGAAGCGCTGCTCGCACGCTGCCGCGAGGAAAGCCGCGAGCGCGAGACCGCTCGACAAACCGGCAAGGTTGCCCGGCAAGGGTCGGGGCAATGAACCCGTTGCAGCCAATGAACTTCATGCGCCCAATGCGCAGCTAGCGCTGGCCAGCGGCTGTGCTAACCGCTTTCGCTCGCGCCCACAGCGGAAAACCGCCACAGCCCGCAGCCCGCACGCGGCAACCCGCAGTCGGCGGTCGGTAGCCGGCAGCAGCAAAGAGGCCACGCACACCGCGCACAGCGCCGCTCATCCCCCACGCGCAGCACTTTTTTGTGCAAAGCCGCTTTTCCGCGCGTAATCAGTTAGGATTGACCCACGCCCCGTTGCTCGCGACGGAGCCGCTTCACCCTGCTTCACCCATCGCCCGGCCCGGCGGGACACGGTCCTGCCACGTGCCTGGTGTATCCTTAATGCTCTGCAACAGCGCGCCTAGTCTTGCCGGGCGCACTACCATGAACGACACGTATCCCAGTCGACGCCAAACCGACAAACCGCAGGAAAAGCGCTCGCTGCTCGAGCGTCTGACCGACTTCATCTCGCCCGAGCCCGACTCGCGCGCCGAACTTCTGGAAATCCTGCAGGACGCGCACGAGCGCAACCTGATCGACGCCGACTCGCTGTCGATGATCGAAGGCGTGTTCCAGGTGTCCGAGCTCAGCGCGCGCGACATCATGGTGCCGCGCGCCCAAATGGACGCGATCAACATCGCGGACAATCCCGCCGAATTCATCCCCTACGTGCAGGAAAAAGCGCACTCGCGCTATCCGGTCTACGAAGGCAATCGCGACAACATCATCGGCGTGCTGCTGGCCAAAGACCTGCTGCGCTACTACGCCGAAGACGAATTCGACGTGCGCGGCATGCTGCGCCCCGCCGTGTTCATCCCCGAGTCGAAACGACTGAACGTGCTGCTGCACGACTTCCGCGTGAATCGCAATCACCTCGCCGTGGTGGTCGACGAATACGGCGGCGTGGCCGGCCTGATCACGATCGAAGACGTGCTGGAACAGATCGTCGGCGACATCGAGGACGAATACGACTTCGACGAGGAAAGCGGCAACATCATCGCGTCGCCGGACGGACGCTTCCGCGTGCGCGCGCTCACCGAGATCGAACAGTTCAACGAGGCGTTCGGCACGCACTACTCGGACGAGGAAGTCGATACGATCGGCGGGCTCGTCACGCATCACTTCGGGCGGGTGCCGCATCGCGGCGAAAAGGTCCGCCTCGACGATCTGATCTTCGAGATTCTGCGCGGTGACGCCCGCCAGATTCACATGCTGCTGGTGCGCCGCGATCCGCTTGCCGGCCAGCGCGAGCGCGATGCGCAGCATGTGCAGACCTGAGCCGCGTCGTTTCCTCGCTTCTTCAACTCCTCACGCCGACCGCGCAACAATGGCCGACCCGATAACTTCCCGCTCGCGCCCCGGCGCGAGCGTTTCCGCTGCCGACGAATCGCGCGCCCGCACGCTGCCTCGTTGGCATTACCTCGTCGCGCTGGCCGCGGGCGCGGCCAATACGCTGTCGTTCGCGCCGACGCCGCACGGCGGCTGGCTGCAACTCGCGATCTTCGTGTTCTTCTTCGCGTGGCTCGCGCGCACCACCAGCTGGAAAAGCGCCGCGCTGACGGGCGGCGCGTTCGGCTTCGGCAATTTCGTGACCGGCGTGTGGTGGCTGTACGTCAGCATGCACGACTACGGCGGCATGGCCGCGCCGCTCGCCGGCGCGGCGGTCGCGCTGTTCTCGCTGTATCTGGCGGTCTATCCGGCGCTGTCCGCGGCAATCTGGTCGTTCTGCGCGGGCCACGCACGCAACGGCGCGGCGGACGACCAGCCGTTCTCGCCGACCTGGCACGGCGCGCTGGCTTTTGCGAGTGCCTGGGCGATCGGCGAATGGCTGCGCGGCACGGTGTTCACCGGCTTTCCGTGGCTCGCGAGCGGTTATGCGCAAGTGGACGGTCCGTTCGCGGGATTCGCGCCGGTGGTGGGCGTGTATGGCGTCGGCTGGATGCTGGCGCTGGCGGCCGCGCTGATCGTGCAGGCGCTGCTGCCGCTGCTGCCCACGCGCGCTTCGCGCGGGCCGCGCAGCGCGACCGCCGATGGCGGCCGTACCGACGGCAAAGGCGCGCAACGGAGCGTGGCGCGCAGCATAGTGCCGGGCGGCGTCGCGCTTGCGCTGATCGCGGCCGGCCTGCTGCTGCCGCTCGTCCAATGGACCCTCCCGGCCAACGCGCCACTGACGGTGCGCCTGCTGCAAGGCAACGTCAAACAGGAGATGAAGTTCCAGGAAGCCGGCATGCGCGCGGCGATCGACGAGTATCAGCAGATGATCACATCGAAGCCGGCCGACCTGATCGTCACGCCGGAAACCGCGATTCCCGTGCTCGCGCAGCAATTGCCGCCGCCGTTCGCGGCGGCGATACGCGAGTTCTCCGACGCGACCGGCAGCGCGATCCTGTTCGGCGCGATTGGCGGCACGGTCACGCCGGAAGGCCAGGTGATCGACTATACGAACAGCCTGTTCGGCGTCACACCCGGCTCGCACGACGTGTACCGCTACGACAAGCATCACCTCGTGCCGTTCGGCGAATTCGTGCCGTGGGGCTTCCGCTGGTTCGTCAATCTGATGAGCATTCCGCTCGGCGATTTCTTCCGCGGCGCGCCGGTGCAGAAGCCGTTCATGGTGCACAACCAGCCGGTCGCGGTGAACATCTGCTACGAGGACATCTTCGGCGAAGAGATTGCGCGGACCATCCGCGAAAGCGATACGCCCGCCGGCGTGCTGGTCAACACGACCAATCTCGCCTGGTTCGGCGACACGATCGCGCTGGACCAGCATCTGCAGATCGCGCGCATGCGTTCGCTGGAAACCGGCCGGCCGATGCTGCGCGC
This sequence comes from Paraburkholderia ultramafica, assembly GCF_902859915.1. Classification (GTDB taxonomy): domain Bacteria; phylum Pseudomonadota; class Gammaproteobacteria; order Burkholderiales; family Burkholderiaceae; genus Paraburkholderia; species Paraburkholderia ultramafica. The sequence goes on along the minus strand of NZ_CADIKK010000006.1, from coordinate 151,033 downwards.
GACCAACACCGGCATGACGGCCGCGATCGATGCGAACGGCCGGGTGATCGGGCGCCTGACGCCGTACACGGTCGGCTCGCTCGACGTGAAGGTGCAAGGCACCTCAGGCAACACGCCGTACGTGACGAGCGGCAACAACACGGTGCTGGCGGTTTCGGTGCTGCTGCTGGCGTTCGGTTTTGCGTTCGGGCCGGGGATTACGCGGCGCCGCAACGGCAAGCCATAAGGTGCGCTAAACCGCATTCGCCCGCGCCGCCGCTGATGCTTCAAGCGGCGCGGCGAACGGCCGGTGCGAATCACCGCCGCATAAAAAAATGCGCCTGACGAGCAGGCGCATTTTCAACTCAAACGCGATCTTCCATTCAGGCTTTAAAGAGCTTCAACAAGCTCATTGAGCCCGCTTGCCGCGACTGAGCGCATCGCTCAGTTCGCCGGCACCGTGTCGATGAACGACTGACGCAGCGAAAGCTTCTGGAAATGCTTGTCCAGATTCGGATGCGGTTCGCGCCAATTCAGCTCGGGCATGCGGAAGTCGAGATAGCCCAGCGCGCAACCCACCGCGATGTCCGCGAGCGAGTAGTGATTGCCCGCGCACCACGGCTTGCTGCCAAGGCCCTGCGACATCGCGATCAGAGCTTCGTCGATCTTGCGCTGCTGCCGCGCGACCCACGCGTCCACGCGCTGCTCGGGCGTGCGCTGGGTGCCTTCGAGACGGATCAGCACCGCCGCGTCCAGCACGCCGTCGGCGAGCGCTTCCCAGCAACGCACCTCGACGCGTTCGCGTCCCGACTGCGGAATCAGCTTGCCGACCGGCGACAGCGTATCCACGTATTCGCAGATCACCCGCGAGTCGAACACGGCTTCGCCATCTTCCATCACGAGGCACGGCACCTTGCCGAGCGGATTGAAGGTGTGAATCCGGGTGTCCGGCGCCCAGACGTTCTCGGGCACCAGTTCGTAGTCGATCTTCTTGTCGGCCAGCACGATCCGCGCTTTACGCACGAAGGGGCTGCCGAGCGAACCGATGAGTTTCATCATGACCATCTGCCTTTTTCTGAATCCGGCGAAAGTATAAGTGCTAGGAGGTTTTCACGAGCATGGCGCCGCCTGTTCGCAAGCGGCATGCAGCGACGCTGTGGACGGATTGCAACATGCCGGCGGCCGTCCCGCCACCTGGTGTTGCGCAAAATAACTCCGCGCATTGGGCGCTACAATCGCACGATGAACCAACCGACCGAACCCACCATCGCCATCGACGTCTACCGCACGCGCCGCGAGCGCGTACTCGCCGCGCTGCGCGCCGCGGGCGGCGGCGTCGCCATCGTCCCCACCGCGCCGGAAGCGTTGCGCAACCGGGACGCCGACTACCCGTACCGGCACGACAGCTACTTCTACTATCTGACCGGCTTCACCGAACCCGAGGCGCTGCTGGTGCTCGACGCGAGCGCCGCGCCCGGCGAGCCGGCGTCGGTGCTGTTCTGCCGCGAGAAGAACGTCGAGCGCGAGACGTGGGAAGGCTTCCGTTTCGGCCCGGACGGCGCCCGTACGGCGTTCGGCTTCGACGCCGCGTTCGCGGTCGGCGCGGTCGGCACGCAACTGCCGCGCATCCTCGCCGACAAACCGTCGCTGCACTATGCGCTCGGCACGTCGGCGCAACTCGACGAACAGGTGCGCGGCTGGCTCGACGCGGTGCGCGCGCAGGGCCGCGGCGGCGTCGCAGCGCCGGCCGCCGCGCGCGACCTGCTGCCGTTGCTCGACGAGATGCGGCTCATCAAGGACGACCACGAACTCGCGATCATGCGCCGGGCCGGGCAGATTTCCGCCGCCGGACATCGCCGCGCGATGGCCGCGTGTCATCCCGGTGTCCGTGAGTATGAACTCGAAGCCGAGCTGCTCTACACGTTCCGCAAATTCGGCGCACAGGCGCCGGCTTATACGTCGATCGTCGCCGCGGGCGCGAACGCCTGCGTGCTGCACTACCCGGCCGGCCACGCGATTGCCCAGGACGGCGACCTGATCCTGATCGACGCGGCCTGCGAACTCGACGGCTATGCGTCGGACATCACCCGCACTTTTCCCGCGAACGGCCGCTTCACGCCGGCGCAGCGCGAGCTGTACGACATCGTGCTGGCCGCGCAGCAGGCCGCCGTCGAAGCCACCCACGCCGGCGCCACCTTCGACGATCCGCACCGGGCCGCCGTGCGGGTGCTGTCGCAAGGCTTGCTCGATACCGGCATCATCGAGCGGGCGAAGTTCGCGTCGGTCGACGACGTGATCGCCGAGCGCGCGTACGCGCCGTTCTACATGCACCGCACCGGCCACTGGCTCGGCATGGACGTGCACGATTGCGGCGACTACCGCGAGCGCGGCGCGCCGCGCGACGAAGCGGGCGTGTTGCCGTGGCGCACGCTGCGGCCGTCGATGACGCTGACCATCGAGCCCGGCCTGTATATCCGGCCGGCCGACGGTGTGCCCGAGCGCTACTGGAACATCGGCATCCGTATCGAGGACGATGCGATCGTCACGCCGAGCGGCTGCGAGCTGATCACGCGCGACGTGCCGGTGGCCGCCGACGAGATCGAGGCGCTGATGCAGGAAGCCCGCGCGACCCATGGAACAAGGAAGTAATTCGCGATGAACGACGTTTCCCCGTCGACGGTAATTCTGAAGCCCGCCGCGGCCGACCATGCCTTCGATTTCGACGTGACGATCGTCGGCGCCGGTCCAGTCGGGCTGGCGCTCGCCGGCTGGCTGGCGCGCCGCAGCGTGACGCGCGCGCTGAAGATCGCGCTGATCGACGCGCGCGAGCCGGAAGATTCGATCGCCGATCCGCGCGCAATCGCCGTGTCGCACGGCAGCCGGATGATCCTCGAACCGCTGCGCTGGCCCGCCGACGCCACCGCGATCCAGCGCATCCACGTGTCGCAGCGCGGCCACTTCGGCCGCACGTTGATCGATCACAGCGAGCACGGCTTGCCGGCGCTCGGTTATGTGCTGCGCTACGGCTCGATCGTGCACGGTCTCGCCGAGGCGGTGCACGCCACGCCCGTGCACTGGTTCCGGTCCACTTCCGCCGCCGCGCCGGTTCAGGAGGCCGACGGCGTCACGCTGCCGATCGAAACCGCGGGCGTCACGCGCCGCCTGCGCACGCGGATTCTGGTGAATGCCGAAGGCGGATTGTTCGGCGACCAGAAAACACGCAAGGGCGAATCCGGCAAGGACGCGAGCAAGAGCACCGACAAAAACACCAGGGCCGCCGGCAAGAGCGCTGCCGAGGGTACCGTCGGGAATGGCTCGCGCGACTATGGACAGACCGCGCTGGTCGGCACGGTCAGCGTGTCCGCGCCCCAGCCGCACGTGGCGTGGGAGCGCTTCACGTCGCAAGGGCCGATCGCGTTGCTGCCGATGGGCGGCGTGCGCGGCGCCGACTACGCGCTGGTCTGGTGCTGCGCGCCCGACGAAGCCGCGCGCCGCGCGCAACTTCCCGACGACGCGTTCCTGCGCGAACTCGGTGCCGCCTTCGGCGACCGCATGGGCCGCTTCACGCGGATCTTGGGGCGCGCGTCGTTCCCGTTAGGACTGAACGCGGTCGATACGCTGGTGAACGGCCACGTCGTCGCGATCGGCAACGCGGCGCAGACACTGCATCCGGTGGCCGGCCAGGGTCTCAATCTGGGCTTGCGCGACGCGCACGCGCTCGCCGATGCGTTGTCGGCGGAAGGCCCGACCCCGCTCGCCCTCGCGACCTTCGCGCAACGCCGCGCGCTCGACCGGCGCATGACGATCGGCGCCACCGACACGCTCGCGCGCCTGTTCACCATCGACTTCGCGCCGCTCGCGATCATCCGCGGACTCGCGCTCACCGCACTTGAGTTCGCGCCGCCGGTGAAAACCGCATTGGCGCGGCAAATGATGTTCGGCCAGCGCCGCTAGGCGCGCCGCCCGCTCGCGCGCTGCGGCTTTTTTGGGCAGCCTGACGAAAGCCGCGCGAGCGTCGCCGGTTCTATGAACCGGCGCACTTTCATAGAAGATTTAATGGGTTACGACACGCACATGTCGGGTATCGGCTATCCGTTAACGCTAAAATAGGCGTTTTCCCTCGCATTTCGCGACACCTCGATTGGCCAAAATTGAACAATCGGTAGCGCGCGCGTTCACGTCATGCCCACTCTCGGCTCCCACAATCTGCGTAACAACCTGTTCGTCGCCCCGATGGCCGGCGTGACCGACCGGCCGTTCCGCCAGCTGTGCAAGCGGCTGGGCGCGGGCTATGCGGTGTCGGAAATGGTCGCGTCGAACGCGCAGTTGTGGAAAAGCGAGAAGACCATGCGCCGCGCCAATCACGCGGGCGAGGTCGAGCCGATCGCCGTGCAGATCGCCGGCGCCGATCCGGCCATGATGGCCGAAGCGGCCCGCTACAACGTGGCGAACGGCGCGCAGATCATCGACATCAACATGGGCTGTCCGGCCAAGAAGGTCTGCAATGTCGCGGCGGGTTCGGCTCTGTTGCAGAACGAGCCGCTGGTGCAGCGCATCGTCGAGGCGGTGGTGGGCGCGGTAGGCGTCGGGCCCGACGCGGTGCCCGTCACGCTCAAGATCCGCACCGGCTGGAACCGCGACAACAAGAATGCGCTCTCCGTCGCGCATCTGGCCGAGGACGCCGGCATTTCGATGCTGACCGTGCACGGCCGCACGCGCGCCGACCTGTATCACGGCGACGCCGAATACGAGACCATCGCCGCGGTGAAAGCGTCGGTGCGCATTCCGGTGGTCGCCAACGGCGACATCACGTCGCCGCACAAAGCGCGCGAGGTGCTGGCCGCCACCGGCGCCGACGCGATCATGATCGGCCGCGCCGCGCAGGGGCGCCCGTGGCTGTTTCGCGAGATCGAGTATTTCCTGCAAACGGGCGAGTTGCTGCCGCCGCCGCGCATCGACGAAATCCAGCAGGTGATGAACGAGCATCTCGAAGATCACTACGCGTTCTACGGCGAATTTACGGGTGTCCGCACTGCGCGCAAGCACATCGGCTGGTACACTCGCGGCCTTTCTGGCGCCAACGTGTTCCGGCATCGCATGAATACGCTGGACACCACGCGTGAACAACTCCTCGCCGTCAACGAGTTCTTTGACGCACAAAAGGCGATCTCCGACCGCCTCGTCTACGTCGACGAAACGCCTGACAACAACGGCGAGCCGGACCCTACCGACCGACTGGCAGCATGAGCAAGAACAATATCGAACAATCTGTCCGCGACAGCCTGGGCATGTATTTCCAGGATCTCGACGGCTCCAATCCGCACGACGTCTACGACATGGTTATTTCATGCGTGGAAAAACCTCTGCTCGAGGTGGTGCTCGAGCAGGCCGGCGGCAATCAGTCGCTGGCCGCCGAGTATCTCGGCATCAACCGCAATACGCTGCGCAAGAAGCTGCAACAACACGGTTTGTTGTAGCGCGTTGTAGTTTCTTCGCGCCCCGCCACGATTTTCTTCGGCTTTTCGTCTTCATCATGATCAAGCAAGCGCTCATCTCCGTTTCCGACAAGTCGGGCATCGTCGACTTCGCGAAGTCATTGTCGGACCTCGGCATCAAGATCCTGTCGACCGGCGGCACCGCGAAACTGCTCGCGGACGCCGGCCTCTCCGTCACCGAAGTCGCCGACTACACGGGCTTCCCGGAAATGCTCGACGGGCGCGTGAAAACGCTGCATCCGAAGGTGCACGGCGGCATCCTCGCACGCCGCGACCTGCCGGAACACATGGCAGCGCTTGAAAAGCACGATATTCCGACCATCGACCTGCTGGTCGTGAACCTGTACCCGTTCGTGCAGACCGTGTCGAAAGAAGAGTGCTCGCTGGAAGACGCGATCGAGAACATCGACATCGGCGGCCCGACCATGCTGCGTTCGGCCGCGAAGAATCATCGCGACGTGACGGTGGTGGTCGATCCGGCCGACTACGCGCTCGTGCTCGAAGAAATGCGCGCGAACCGCAACGCGGTGTCGTACAAGACGAACTTCCGTTTGGCCACCAAGGTGTTCGCGCACACCGCGCAATACGACGGCGCGATCACGAACTATCTGACGAGCCTGACCGACGAACTGCAACATTCGTCGCGCAATGCTTATCCGGCGACGTTCAACCTCGCGTTCAACAAGGTGCAGGACTTGCGCTATGGCGAAAACCCGCATCAGAGCGCGGCGTTCTATCGCGATTTGAGCGCACCGGTTGGCGCACTGGCGAACTACAACCAGTTGCAGGGCAAGGAACTGTCGTACAACAACATCGCGGATTCCGACGCGGCGTGGGAATGCGTGAAGACCTTCGACGTGCCGGCCTGCGTGATCGTCAAGCACGCGAATCCGTGCGGCGTGGCAGTCGGCGCGGACGCGAACGAAGCGTACGCGAAGGCGTTCCAGACCGATCCGACCTCGGCGTTCGGCGGCATCATCGCGTTCAACCGCGAAGTGGATGAAGCGGCGGCGCAAGCCGTGGCCAAGCAGTTCGTCGAAGTGCTGATCGCGCCGTCGTTCAGCGCGCAGGCACGCCTGGTGTTCGCGGCGAAGCAGAACGTGCGCCTGCTGGAAATCGCGCTGGGCGAAGGCCATAACGCGTTCGATCTGAAGCGCGTCGGTGGCGGCCTGCTGGTGCAATCGCTCGATTCGAAGAACGTGCAGCCGCGCGAACTGCGCGTGGTGACGAAGCGTCATCCGACGCCGAAGGAAATGGACGATCTGCTGTTCGCATGGCGCGTCGCGAAGTACGTGAAGTCGAACGCGATCGTGTTCTGCGCGAACGGCATGACGCTCGGCGTCGGCGCCGGCCAGATGAGCCGCGTGGACTCGGCGCGCATCGCCAGCATCAAGGCGCAGAACGCAGGTTTGACGCTGGCCGGTTCGGCTGTGGCGTCGGATGCGTTCTTCCCGTTCCGCGACGGCCTCGACGTGGTGGTGGCGGCAGGTGCGAGCTGCGTGATTCAGCCGGGCGGCTCGATGCGCGACGACGAAGTGATCGGCGCGGCCGACGAGCACAACATCGCGATGGTGGTGACCGGCGTGCGTCACTTCCGTCATTGATTCGGGCTTGGCGGGCGACGGCTGGCTGGTGGTAAGGCGGCGGTCGCTGGATCAGCTTGAGAGAACTGGTTTGAGAGAAACGGCCTGGTGGAGTTTTCCGCTGGGCCGTTTTCTTTTTTGGACCGCTTTTTTGGCCGCTTTTCAGGCGCGTTCGTTTGCTTTGTCCGTGCCTCGTCGCTGTTTTGTCTGGCCGTTTTTTGCGCGCTTTTTGCACTCTCGTCACGCGCTCTGCACGCTTGCTCCGCTCCGCGCCGTTCAGTCGTCCGGCTCTTTTCTCGCGTAGCCCTCTCTCACATCCGGATGCTGGCTGATGTACGTGCCAAGCCCCTGCCCGCGCCGCGCGAGACGCTTCAGCACGGCGACGTGACGAGCACCGACACTCCCCTCCGTGTACCAATACACGACGCCCGGCCTGAAGCGAACCTTGATGAAATCGTCGCCGATTTCGTACGCATCGATGCCCGAGTCGCCGCTGAGATTCCGATAGCGCTCCATCTGCGTTTGCCTCCTCGCCACGCGTGCAGCAGCTTTTATTCCGCCGGCACCGCCGTCCGCCGGCCGCCTTGCGGCGCGCCTGTTGTAGTATCGCAAACACCTGGTTTTTACCGCATCCGCGGCACCTCATGAGAATTCTCGGCATCGACCCCGGCCTGCGCGTAACCGGCTTCGGCGTGATCGACCAAAGCGGCCACACGCTCAGCTATGTCGCGAGCGGCGTCATCAAAACCGCCAACGCCGATCTGCCGTCGCGCCTGGGCACCATCTTCGAAGGCATCTCGACGCTGATCCGTCAGCATTCGCCGGATCAGTCGGCGATCGAAAAAGTGTTCGTCAACGTCAATCCGCAATCCACATTGCTGCTCGGCCAGGCACGCGGCGCGGCGATCTGCGGGCTCGTCGCAAGCGGCGTGCCGGTCGCCGAATACACGGCGCTGCAATTGAAGCAGGCCGTAGTCGGCTATGGACGCGCGACCAAGGAGCAGATGCAGCAGATGGTGGTGCGGCTGCTCAACCTGTCCGGCGTACCCGGCACCGACGCCGCCGACGCACTCGGTATGGCGATCTGTCACGCGCATGGCGGCACGACGCTGAGCACGCTGGGCGGCATCGCACCTTCGCTGGCGAAGAAGGGGCTGCGGGTGAGGCGTGGGCGTTTGGTTGGGTAGCGCGGGATAGGTGGATTACGCATCACGCGCCGCCCGCTCGCTGCGCTACACTCGCCCTTTCCCTCAAGATTGAATTCGCCATGATCGGTCGCATTGCCGGCGTTCTGCTGGAAAAAAACCCGCCGCATCTAATCGTCGACTGCAACGGTGTCGGTTACGAAGTCGATGTGCCGATGAGCACGTTCTACAACCTGCCGTCGAACGGCGAACGCGTCGTGCTGCTCACGCAGATGATCGTGCGCGAGGACGCGCATCTGCTGTACGGCTTCGGCACCGCCGAGGAACGTTCGACCTTCCGCGAACTGCTGAAAATTTCCGGCATCGGCGCGCGCATGGCGCTCGCGGTGCTGTCGGGCATGAGCGTCCACGAGCTGGCGCAGACGGTCACGATGCAGGATGCGGCGCGTCTGACCCGCGTGCCGGGCATCGGCAAGAAGACGGCGGAGCGGCTGCTCCTCGAACTGAAGGGCAAGCTCGGCGCCGACCTGGGCGCGATGGCGGGGGCGGCGTCTGCATCCGACGACCATGCGTCCGATATCCTCAACGCACTGCTCGCCTTGGGCTACTCCGAAAAAGAAGCGTTGGCGTCCGTCAAGAACGTACCGGCCGGCACCGGCGTTTCCGAGGGCATCAAGCTCGCGTTGAAGGCGTTGTCGAAGGGTTGACATACAAGCCTCCAGGGTTCGCCGTACCTGCGATGGGTAGCGTTTCGCAACGGACAGCGCGCGGTACAATGCCCAGATGATCGAAACCGACAAACTCGCCGCCGAGCGCATCATCGCGGCCACGCCCGTCTCGCCGAACGAAGAAGCGTTCGAGCGCGCGTTGCGCCCGCGCCAGCTCGAAGAATATGTCGGGCAGGAAAAGATCCGCGGCCAGCTGGAAATCTTCATCGAAGCCGCCAGGCGCCGTTCCGAATCGCTCGACCACGTGTTGCTGTTCGGACCGCCGGGCCTCGGCAAGACCACGCTCGCGCACATCATCGCGCGGGAGATGGGCGTCAATCTGCGGCAAACCTCCGGACCGGTGCTCGAACGCGCCGGCGACCTCGCCGCGCTGCTGACCAATCTCGAAGCCAACGACGTCCTCTTCATCGACGAAATCCACCGGCTCTCGCCGGTCGTCGAAGAAATTCTGTACCCGGCGTTGGAGGATTATCAGATCGACATCATGATCGGCGAAGGGCCGGCCGCGCGCAGCGTGAAGCTGGATCTGCAGCCGTTCACGCTGGTCGGCGCAACCACCCGCGCGGGCATGCTGACCAATCCGCTGCGCGACCGCTTCGGCATCGTGGCGCGGCTCGAGTTTTACAACGCCGAGGAACTGGCGCGCATCGTCACGCGTTCGGCGTCGCTGTTGCACGCGCAGATTCATCCGGACGGCGCGCTCGAAATCGCCAAACGCGCGCGCGGCACGCCGCGTATCGCAAACCGCCTGCTGCGCCGCGTGCGTGATTTCGCCGAGGTGAAAGCGGACGGCAACATCACCGCACAAGTGGCCGATGCGGCGCTCAGAATGCTCGACGTCGACGCCGTCGGCTTCGACCTGATGGACCGCAAGCTGCTCGAAGCCATCCTGCACAAGTTCGACGGCGGCCCGGTCGGTGTCGACAATCTGGCGGCGGCAATCGGCGAAGAACGCGACACGATCGAAGACGTGCTCGAACCGTATCTGATCCAGCAAGGCTTCCTGCAGCGCACCCCGCGCGGCCGTGTCGCCACGCTGCTGACCTACCGGCATTTCGGTCTCGCCGCGCCTGACTCGTCGAGCGCGCTGCCCGGCCTGTGGGACTCGGCCGCGAAGTGAGCCACACGTAGCGAGGCCGAACAGAATGTCCGACCAGACGAGGCAACCCGGCTCATCCAGCGGTCTCTCGCGGCGGCTCACACACAGGCTCCGTTCCAGGCTGGCCGCCGGCATCACGCATCTGACGAGCGGCAGCGGCCCCATGCTCGACTACTCATCGCCGCCGGGAGATCCGGGGCTCTTCGGCCCGGACTCCGTGTGCTGGAAAGTCCACGCCGACTTCACGTCGATGATGACAGGCGGCATCAGCGCGCTGCTGCTTCAGGCATTGCACCCGTTAGCACTGGCCGGCGTGTGGGACCATTCGACCTTCCGCACCGATATTCTCGGGCGCTTGCGCCGCACCGCGACCTTCATCGCCGGCACGACGTACGGCAACCGGCAGGATGCGCTGGCGCTGATCGAACGCGTCAAGCGCATCCATCTGGATGTAAGCGGCGTTGCACCGGACGGGCAGCCGTATCGTGCGAGCGAACCCGCGCTGCTGACGTGGGTGCATGTCGCCGAGGTGTCGAGTTTCATGACCGCGCACCTACGCTATGTGAATCCGCTGTTGCCCGTTGCCGCGCAGGATCAGTACTTCGCGGAAACCGCGCGCATCGCCGAGATGCTCGGCGCTTCGAACATTCCGCGCTCGCGCGTCGAGATCGATGCTTACCTGCTGGCGATGCAGCCCGCGTTGGTGGCAAGCGAGCGCACTCGCGAAGTGGTGAGGATTCTGATGAACGCGCCCGCGCCGAGCGTTTCGATGCGGCCCGCCGGCATGTTGATGCTCAACGCCGGCATCGATCTCCTGCCGGACTGGGCGCAGACCATGTTGGGATTCGAACGCCATGCGGTGCTGCGCCGTACGCTCGCGCGGCCCGGCGTGCGCGTCGTTGCGCCGGTGATCCGCTGGGCGCTGGTGAATGGCATATCGAAACGGGCGCGCCGTCGCGTAGCCGCCGCGCGCGAACCGGATTGACGCGGGCTACTTGCACGCGCTAACTGCACGGCCTAAGCGCACATGGCAAGCCGGCGCGCTCACGCGAGGCGACTCCGCCCGGACCGCAGCGCTGCTTCGATCAACGCCCCGGTTCCGGGCCCTTCCCGAAACCATCGTCCGCGCCAGGCGCGCCGAGATGCGCGACGTCTGCCCACGACACGATCGTCGCGCTGCCATTATCGAAGTCCACGACGTTCACGCTGGTGTTCAGCAACGGGTAATTGCGCGGCGCGTCGAGCGGCAAGCCGCACGCCAAGCGGCGCACGCAGTCGAGCACGCCGCCATGCGCGACACAGGCGATCCGCCCGCCCGGATGCGCGGCAACCAGCGGCTCGATCGCGTGCACCACGCGATGGTAGAGCGTGCGCTGCGACTCGCCTTCAGGCGGCGCGAAACCGGGATCGCGGGTTTGCCAGTGTGCATATTCATCGGGGAAACGCAGCGCGATCTCATCGCTGTCGTGGCCCTGGAAAGCGCCGTAGGAGCGCTCGCGCAAACCCTCGCGCAATTGCAGCGGCAGGCCGAGCGCGTCAGCAATAGGCTGTGCGGTTTGCTGCGCACGTTGCAGGTCGCTCGAATAGATCGCATCGAGCCGGGCGCCCTGCTTCACCTCGTCGGCGATGCGGCGCGCAAGGCGTTGCGCCTGGGCCAGTCCAGTCGTCGCGAGCGGAATGTCGATGTGACCTTGAATGCGCTTGATGCGGTTCCAGTCGGTCTCGCCGTGCCGGATGAACAGAATCTGCGTAGTCATGAGAGGAAAGTGGGCGCCGTTCGCCGGTTATGCCGAGCCGCTATTGTCGCAAAAACGGCTGGAGGGTAGACGCGCGGTCGCGCGCATCGGGAATCGGTAGAAAGCGCATGACACGCCGATAAAGCTCAGGCGTTCGTCTGCAACCAGAACGTGACCGGCCCGTCGTTGACGAGCGACACCTGCATATCCGCGCCGAACTCGCCCGTCTCGACGATCGGATGCTTCGCGCGCGCAGCCGACACGAAGTAGTCGAACAGCCGCTTGCCTTCATCCGGCGGCGCGGCCGGCGTGAAGCTGGGACGCAGGCCGCTGTTGGTGTCCGCGGCCAGTGTGAACTGCGACACGAGCAGCAGGCCGCCCGCGCGCCCGGCGCCGTCGAGATTCTGCACGGAGAGATTCATCTTGCCCGCCGCGTCGCTGAATACGCGGTAGCCGAGCACTTTGGCGAGCAGGCGGTCGGCGGCCGCCTCGGTGTCGCCGCGTTCGGCGCACACGAGCGCGAGCAGACCCGCGTCGATCGCGCCGGTCACCCGGTCGGCCACGCGCACTTCGGCGCGCCGCACGCGTTGGATCAGCGCGATCATCGGCTGTTTGATTCTGATGGCAAGGTTTGACGCATCACTGAGCTGTCACCGCGTGATCACCGGGCGATCAGGCCGTCAGCGTGACGCGAGCAAAGCGGCGCTTGCCGACCTGCACGACGTACTCGCCGGCTTCGACCTTCAGCCCCTTGTCGGACACCGTCGCGCCATCGATCTTCACGCCGCCCTGCTCGATATTGCGCAGCGCTTCGCTGGTCGACGGCACCAGGTTGGCCTGCTTCAGCAACTGGCCGATCGCGAGCGGCGCGCCGGCGAGCGTCACCGCGGGGATATCGTCCGGCACGCCGCCCTTCGCGCGATGATTGAAGTCTTCGAGCGCACGCTCGGCGTCGGCTTGCGAGTGGAAACGCGCGACGATTTCCTGGCCGAGCATCACCTTGAAATCGCGCGGATTGCGGCCCGCGTCGATCTCCCTCTTGAAGCCTGCGATTTCCTCCATCGGACGGAACGACAGCAGTTCGAAGTAACGCCACATCAGCACGTCGGAAATGCTCATCAGCTTGCCGAACATGTCGGTCGGCTTTTCGCTGATGCCGATGTAGTTGTTCTTCGACTTCGACATCTTCTCGACGCCGTCGAGCCCTTCGAGCAGCGGCATCGTCAGGATGCACTGCTGTTCCTGGCCGTACTGCTTCTGCAACTCACGCCCCACCAGGAGGTTGAACTTCTGGTCCGTGCCGCCGAGTTCGAGGTCCGCGTTCAGTGCGACCGAATCGTAGCCCTGCATCAGCGGGTACAGGAACTCGTGGATCGAGATCGGCACGCCGCCCTGGAAACGCTTGGTGAAATCTTCGCGCTCGAGAATGCGCGCCACCGTGTAGCGCGACGCGAGCTTGATCATGCCGTCGGCGCCGAGCGGCATCGACCATTCGCTGTTGTAGCGGATCTCGGTCTTGTCGCGGTCGAGCACGAGCGCGGCCTGCTCGAAATACGTCTTCGCATTCGACTCGATCTGCTCGCGCGTGAGCGGCGGGCGCGTTGCGTTGCGGCCCGACGGATCGCCGATCAGCGACGTGAAATCGCCGATCAGGAAAATCACCGTGTGACCGAGATCCTGCAACTGACGCATCTTGTTCAACACGACCGTGTGGCCGATGTGGATGTCAGGCGCGGTCGGATCGAGCCCGAGCTTGATGCGCAGCGGCTTGGCGGTCGCCGCGCTCTTCGCGAGTTTTTGCGCGAATTCGTCTTCGATCAGCAGTTCGTCGACACCGCGCCTGGTGACGGCGAGGGCGTGACGGACTTCATCGGTGATCGGAAAGGCGGAAGCGGGGTTAGGCTTGGTGGACTCGGTACTCATGCTGGAAACGTGAAGTCGCAAAAAAAGGAGATTGTCCCATAGATGCGCGCCGCGGCGCCCAATGACGCAGCCAGAAGCCGGCCGACCGTGCGCGATTGGTGCGCAACGCACGGTGCCGATCGCGTTGCGGCGCATATTTTCGACCGCGCTTGCGCCGATAATCTGCTACAACGGATCGCAACGAACCATCGACAGGAGCAGCAACGTGGCGCGAGACCCCGCAGACGGCGTCTACTTTGGATTGATGTCCGGAACGAGCATGGATGGTGTGGACGGTGTGGCCGTCCGGTTTGCCGAAGGAAAGCCGCCGGAGGTGCTGGCCGAGGCGTTTGTCGGCTTCTCGGCGGGCATTCGCGAGGCGCTGTTCGCGCTGCAACAGCCGGGCGACAACGAGATCGAACGCGAGGCGTTGGCCGCCAACGCGCTCGCCACGCGTTATACGGTGTGCTGCCACGAACTGCTGCGCGGCAGCCGCGTTTCCGCCGACGAGGTCCGTGCGATCGGGGTGCATGGGCAGACAGTGCGGCATCGGCCGGAAAAAGGCTATACACGGCAGATCAACAACCCCGCGCTGCTCGCGGAAATGATGCACATCGACGTGATCGCCGATTTCCGCAGCCGCGACGTCGCGGCCGGCGGCCAGGGCGCGCCGCTCGTGCCGGCTTTTCACGCGACGGTGTTCGGCGCCAAGAACGAGACGCGGGTGGTCTGCAATCTCGGCGGCATCAGCAACATCACGATCCTGAACGCGACTGGCAGCGTGCGCGGCTTCGACTGCGGACCGGCGAACGCGTTGCTCGACGAATGGGCGCAGCGCCATCTCGGCAAGCCGTTCGACGAGAACGGCCATTTCGCGGCCGGCGGCCAGGTAGATCGCAAGCTGCTGAACGCGTTGCTCGACGAGCCGTTTTTCTCGCAGCAGCCGCCGAAAAGCACCGGCCGCGACCTGTTCAATGCCGAATGGCTCGGCTTGAAGCTCCAGCCGTTCGCCGGGCTCGATCCAGCCGACGTGCAGGCGACGCTCGTCGCGCTGACGGCCGTGACGGTCGCACGCGAAATCGAGCGGCACGCGTCGGACGCGAGGGCGGTGTATGTCTGCGGCGGCGGCGCGCGCAATCCGGAGATTCTGAAGGCGTTGCAGCAGGCGCTGGAGGACAGCGGCGTGAGCGGCGTACCCGTGATGACGACCGATGCGCTCGGCGTGCCGCCGAGCCAGGTCGAGCCGCTGGCGTTCGCCTGGCTGGCGATGCGCTGCGTCGCGCGGCTGCCGGGCAATTTGCCAGCGGTCACCGGCGCTACCGCTGAACGCGTGCTCGGGGCAATCTACCCGCGCTGAACGACGCGCGGCATTCGGCACGGACAATAAGAAACGGGGCCGAAGCCCCGTTTCTTGTACAACCTGTCGCCTAACCGGCCATCAGACCGAGAACGACGAACCGCAACCACACGTGGTCGTAGCGTTCGGGTTCTTGATGACGAACTGCGCGCCGTTGATGTCGTCCTTGTAGTCGATCTCAGCGCCGACCAGGTACTGGTAGCTCATCGAATCGATCAGCAGCTGGACGCCGCCCTTGTTCATGACGGTGTCGTCTTCGTTGACGGCTTCGTCGAACGTAAAACCGTACTGAAAGCCCGAGCAGCCGCCGCCCTGCACGAAAACGCGCAGTTTGAGGTCCGCATTGCCTTCTTCTTCGATCAGTTGCTTGACCTTGTCAGCCGCTGCGTCGGTGAAAACGAAGGGGGCGGGCATCTCGGTCACGGGTGTATCGGTGACTGCGTTCATTCGAACTCTCCAAAAAGCTTCTAGCCGCTATTGTAGGGCTGATCTCGATATCGTGCTGAAGCCCACAAAATCAATGGGTTCTTCCCGGGAAACCGACGGATGGCGCGATTGCCGCCACCGGCTTGCCTGAATGGGAACGATCGCCGCTCCGGCGCCGAATCCGGCGCCGCGAGGCCGAGCCGCGCAACCATAAAAAAAGCCGCCTTCGCGAAAGCGTTGGCGGCTTTTGCAGCGGACCGGCCCTGCAGCCGGCTCGCGCCCGAAGCGATTAACGCTTCGAGAATTGCTTCCTGCGACGTGCCTTGTGGAAGCCGACCTTCTTACGTTCGACTTCACGAGCGTCACGCGTCACGAAGCCTGCGTTCGACAGTTGCGGCTTCAGCGTTGCGTCATAGTCCATCAGCGCGCGGGTGATGCCGTGGCGAACCGCACCGGCTTGACCCGTTTCACCGCCACCCGTCACGTTGACCTTGATGTCGAACGTGGCGCCGTGGTTCGTGAGCTCCAGCGGCTGACGCACGATCATCAGCGACGTTTCGCGCGAGAAGTAATCGGCGATAGGCTTGCCGTTCACGACGATGTCGCCCTTGCCTGCCTTGATGAAGACGCGTGCGACGGCGCTCTTGCGGCGGCCCGTGCCGTAATTCCAGTTACCGATCATGTGGGCTCCCCTTAGATCTCGAGCGCTTTCGGCTGTTGCGCCGAATGCGGATGCGTTGCGTCAGCGTAGACCTTCAGCTTCTTGATCATCGCGTAGCCGAGCGGGCCCTTCGGCAGCATGCCCTTGACCGCTTTCTCGAGCGCACGGCCCGGGAAGCGTTCCTGCATCTTGCCGAACGTCGTTTCATAGATACCGCCCGGGTAGCCCGAGTGGCGATAGTACTTCTTGTCAGTAGCCTTGTTGCCCGTGACCTTCAGCTTGCCGGCGTTGATAACGATGATGAAATCACCGGTGTCGACGTGGGGAGTGAATTCAGGCTTGTGCTTGCCGCGAAGACGGTGTGCCACTTCGCTGGCGACACGCCCGAGAACCTTATCCGTCGCGTCAATCACGTACCATTCGCGCGTCACCTCATGGGCTTTTGCGGAAAACGTCTTCATGATCGATCCAAAAAAATTGCTGCGCCCAATGTGTTTTTTCCTGCTTGTAGTGTGCGCATCGAGGCGCGTGCAGGCTCTCCCTGGTTCTTCCTCCGCGGGCGCGGATGCGGAAAAGCCCTGAATTATAAAGGAATTTGCTACAGCAAGTCAAAACGTACCGGAGTTTTGCGAAACCGGCCGGGCGATTCGGCCAGCAGCGGGTACCATTTAGCGCCCTCATGTGTCCCAAATCGGTCTCGGCGC
This sequence comes from Paraburkholderia ultramafica, assembly GCF_902859915.1. GTDB lineage: Bacteria > Pseudomonadota > Gammaproteobacteria > Burkholderiales > Burkholderiaceae > Paraburkholderia > Paraburkholderia ultramafica. Next base: position 134,218 of record NZ_CADIKK010000006.1, on the reverse strand, counting down.
GAGATAAGCACGTGGCAACAGCACGGGCGAAAAAAAACCCGAACGAGTGGTTCGGGTTTAATCCACCAAAGGAGGAGGTGGAGGAGACAGCGGAGGTTGCAGAACTGTTGCAACCGATGGGATCGATTATATGAGGCACCCTTGTGCGATGCAAGAATATTTGCATTGCGAAATGCGTTTTCATAATGTGGCAGATACAAGCCGGCACTCAGAAACGGTGAATTTCCTTTTATATCAATCACTAAGTCCTTGCGAGCCAGCTTGCCCTGCAGACATCATCTAGAGTAAAACCCCTAAATCTGTCAGGGCATTCCCGAATCGGCTCAACATGCCGCATCGCAACACACAAGCCGCTATCCGGCATAATTTTCGGCGAAAGTCGCCTCGGGCGGATCCGCAGACGCCGGGCTACAATGCCGTCTCGATATAGCGAAGCGCGGTGGAGCACAGCATGGAATGCAAAGTGAGCTGGATGGGGCAAGACGGGATGGCGTTTGCGGCCGAGACGGGCAGCGGTCATCTGGTCGCGATGGACGGTGCGCCTGAAGGCGGCGGCCGCAATCTCGCGCCGCGTCCGATGGAAATGGTTCTGCTCGGCACAGGCGGCTGCACCGCCTACGACGTCGTGATGATTCTGAAGAAGAGCCGTCAGGAAATCGCCGGCTGCTCGGTGACGCTGAAGGCCGAACGCGCCAGCGAGGATCCGAAGGTCTTTACCAAGATCCACTTCCACTTCACCGTGACCGGCAAGAATCTGAACCCGGCCACCGTGGAACGCGCGATCAATCTGTCGCACGACAAATACTGCTCGGCGTCGATCATGATCGCGAAGACCGCGGAGCTCACGCATTCGTTCGACATCGTCGCGAACTGAGCGTGGCCGGTGGCATGGCCACGCCGCTCGCCGTCGCGGCAACTGCCGTCTCAACGCGCAAAATACGCGCACTAATGAAAATACCGGCGCCCCTTCGGGACGCCGGCATCTCGTGTTGGGTGGCAAAGCAGGCCGATAAGCCGGATTCTGTGCACGCGCAACGTCCGAAAACGCGACGCGCGTGGCAGCCATTCCTCTAGGCGCGCCATTACTGACGCGCTCAAGCTTCCTACCCGCAGACGAGACGGGGGCCCCGTCCTGCATCTCGAAGATGCGCGCCTGCCTACTTGGAATTGCTCCGGGTGGAGGTTACCGTGCCGGTCTGCCTTGCAGCAGCCGCGGTGCGCTCTTACCGCACCGTTTCACCCTTACCTGATCCCGACTTGCGCCAGGCCATCGGCGGTTTGCTTTCTGTTGCCCTGTTCCGCGTGTTGCCACGGATGGCCGTTAGCCATCACCCTGCCCTGTGGAGTCCGGACTTTCCTCGCCCTCCTTGGCCGAAGCCGCAGAGGCCGCGACTGCCTGACCTGCTTTGCTGCGGCGGATTTTAACACCTGCGCAGCCGGCCAGCCGATTCAACGGTGGAAATTGCCTAATGGCCAATGCGAGCGCAGCGACACTCGGGCAATCAATCGGCCCGGCGGACTTGCGCGGCAAGTTCTGCAGAAACCGTCGCAGCCTCGCAGCCTGTTTACCGGCTGCGCCGTCCCGCGCGAAACACGGACACGTCGTCGTAAAACGCGGCCGATTCGTTTTCGGGCCACCAGCCTGGAATGCCCAGCACCGGAAGCGGCGCGAACATGCGGCTCGCCAACGCGTCGGTGTCGAGCAGCGCCGTGCTAACCGATTCATCGAGCCATGCGTCCCGCGCCGCGGTGTCCCATCCGAAATACGCGGACGGTACGTCGACGATCCACGCATGCCCCGTGCAGGCCTTGAACGGCGCGATCAGCTTTTCCAGCAACGCATGGCCGAAGCAGCGCACTTCGCAACTCGCACCCCACGCATCGCGCCCGGCCACCAGCAACGTCTGCCAGTCGAATTCGCGTAGCGCGGCGCTGAGTGCGGGATCGGCACAGGCGAACAGCAACGCGTTCTCGTCGAACAGGGTCAACGTATCGCGCACGCCGCCGCGAGTCGGACCGACGCCCAGCACATCGATTGCTGCCGACTGCCGCGCGTTCAGCGCCGCCTTGATGCGCGGAAACGCAAACCACATCGAGCCGTTGAAGAAGTCATGCAGATTGTGGCGCGTCGGCACGCAGCCGGTCGACGCGATGTGCGCTTCGTAGGCGGCTCCGGGCGGTAGCTCGTCCTGCGCGATGAATGCGAGCCGTTGGCCGCGCCCCGTGGTCTGCCGCATCTCGGCGGCATCGGCGTTCATTGCCGCGAGCAAGGCCGCGTAGCTGGTCAGCGCGGCCTGCTGCCAGCGCTGGCCGCGCGTGGCGAACTGCGCGAACCAGGGCCTCGACCAATCGATGCCGGCGAAGCCCGGCTGCGCCACCTCGTGCCCCGCCTCACGCGCCTCGCCCAGCTGCATCTGGCGCAGCCTCAAACCAGGCGCCAACCAATCGACTCGCCGCCGCGCAGCGGCACCACCGGCGTATCGCCGACCGGCAACTCGGCGGGCAGCGTCCATTCCTCGCGACGCAGCGTGACCTTCTCCGCATTGCGCGGCAGACCGTAGAAATCCGCACCGTAGAAGCTCGCGAAGCCTTCGAGCTTGTCGAGCGCCCCCGCGTTGTCGAACGCTTCGGTATAAAGCTCGAGCGCGTGCAGCGCCGTATAGCAGCCCGCGCAGCCGCACGCATGTTCCTTCAAACCCTTCGGATGCGGCGCGCTGTCGGTGCCGAGGAAGAAGCGCGGATTGCCCGACGTCGCCGCCTCGACCAGCGCCACGCGATGCGTCTCGCGCTTCAACACCGGCAGGCAGTAGTAATGCGGGCGAATGCCGCCCTGGAAGATCGCGTTGCGGTTGTACAGCAGATGGTGCGCGGTAATCGTCGCGCCCAGCAGCGCCGGCGCCACGCCTGCTTCGCGGATGTAATCGACCGCGTCTTTCGTCGTGATGTGCTCGAACACCACCTTCAGCGCCGGGAACGCGCGGCGCAGCGGCGTCATCACACGGTCGATGAACACCTTCTCGCGGTCGAACAGATCGATCGACGAATCCGTCACCTCACCGTGCACCAGCAGCGGCATGCCCACTTCCTGCATCGTTTCGAGCGTTTTGGCGCACTTCATGATGTCGGTGACGCCCGCGTCCGAGTTGGTCGTCGCACCCGCCGGATACAGCTTCACGCCATGCACGAAGCCGCTCTCGCGCGCGCGGCGGATTTCGTCGGGCGGCGTGTTGTCGGTCAGATACAGCGTCATCAGCGGTTCGAACTTCGCCCCTTCGGGGATCGCGGCGACGATCCGCTCGCGATACGCGTGCGCCATCGTGGTGGTCGTGACCGGCGGCTTCAGGTTCGGCATGATGATCGCGCGGCCGAACTGGCGCGCGGTGTCCGGCAGCACGGCGGCCAGCATCGCGCCGTCGCGAACGTGCAGATGCCAGTCGTCCGGACGGGCGAGCGTGATGGAGTCGGGAGAAACGTTGGAAGCGATCATGGCGAGAGGGGAGCGAGACTCGGCGCCAAAAGCCAATCGACCCGGTCAAACCGCCTTGTTGCGGCCCAAACACACGTCAATTTCGCTATTTGGCGTTTCTGGCTCGGTGATATGCTTGGAAAATCATCATTGTAACGGCTTGCCCCGTTCACAGGCTTACCCGCAACATGTGCCAACTTCTCGGAATGAACTGCGCCGCGCCAACGGACGTCACGTTCTCGTTCACCGGCTTTGCGGCGCGCGGCGGCGTCACCGATCACCATGCCGACGGCTGGGGTATCGCCTTCTTCGAAGATAAAGCCTGCCGCCTGTTCATCGACCATCAATCGTCGGCCACCTCGCCGATCGCCGAGATGGTCAAGCGCTACCCGATCAAATCGAAGAACACGATCGCGCATATCCGCAAGGCGACGCAAGGGCACATCCTGCTTGAAAACTGCCACCCGTTCATGCGCGAACTGTGGGGGCGTCACTGGATCTTCGCGCACAACGGCGATCTGAAAGATTATTCGCCGGCACTGACGGGTGTCTATCAGCCGGTCGGCACGACCGACAGCGAACTCGCTTTCTGCGCGTTGCTGGAAGGTCTGCGCAAGGCCTTTCCAGGCGCGCAGCAGCCGCCGCTCGAAGAACTGTTTGCCGCGCTCGAAACGCTCACGCGCGAAATCACCCGGTTCGGCGTGTTCAATTTCCTGATGTCGAACGGCCAGGCGCTGTTCGCGCATTGCTCGACGCATCTGCACTACATCGTGCGGCGCTGGCCGTTTTCCACTGCGCATCTGGTCGACGCGGACGTCTCGATCGATTTCGCCAAATACACGACGCCGGAAGACCGTGTCGCCGTGATCGCGACCAAGCCGCTGACCGACAACGAAGTCTGGACCGCGTTCGAGCCGGGCGATCTGATGATGTTCCAGCATGGCGCCGTGATCGGCCGCATCAACGTGCCGGTGCCGGCGTCGGTGCTCGAGAAGCTGCGCAATCCGGCTTTGGATGCGTCGGCATCGGCCACCACGATCGCAGCTTCGACCGGGGCCGAGGCCGAGGTTATCGCCGACAGCGAAGCCGACCTCGAAGCGGCCGACGACGCCGCGGCATTCGAGTCCTGAGCGCGCGCGTCTTCGCGGACCTTCACGCAACTGCAACTCGTCGCCGGGTCAAAGCCTCAGCAACAAAAAAGCCGCTCCAGGAGCGGCTTTTTCGATCCACGCGCCAGCCAGACAGCGGCCAGCGTGCGACAAGCTCAGTGCACTCACTCAGTGCAGGATCTTCGCCAGAAAATCCTTCGCGCGATCCGACTTCGGATTGGCGAAGAAGTCTTCCTTGCGGTCGTCTTCGACGATCAAGCCCTTGTCCATGAAGATCACGCGGTGCGCAACCTTCTTGGCAAAGCCCATTTCGTGCGTGACGCACATCATGGTCATGCCTTCCTGCGCGAGTTCGACCATCACGTCGAGCACTTCGTTGATCATTTCCGGATCGAGCGCCGAGGTCGGCTCGTCGAACAGCATCGCGATCGGGTCCATCGACAACGCGCGCGCAATCGCCACGCGCTGCTGCTGACCGCCCGACAACTGGCCCGGAAACTTGTCCGCGTGCGCGCGCAAGCCCACGCGATCGAGCAGCTTCAGCCCTTTCGCGGTGGCTTCGTCGTTCGAGCGGCCGAGCACCTTCACCTGCGCGAGCGTCAGGTTCTGCACGATCGACAGATGCGGGAACAGTTCGAAGTGCTGGAACACCATGCCGACCTTCGCACGCAGCTTCGACAGATTGGTTTTCTTGTCGGTCAGCGACTGGCCGTTGATGACGATCTCACCCTTCTGGAACGGCTCGAGGCCGTTGACGGTTTTGATCAGCGTGGACTTGCCCGAGCCCGACGGCCCGCACACCACCACCACTTCACCTTTTTTGACTTCCGTCGTGCAGTCGGCCAGCACTTGAAACTGACCGTACCACTTCGAAACATTCTTGATAGAGATCATCTTGCGACCTTTTTCTGAAGAGCTTTGACAAGGCTCGACGCGACCACACAGATCACGAAGTAAACCGCGCCCGCGAACAGTACCATCTCGACATTCGTGCCGTCACGATCGCCAATATTCGTGGCGGTGCGGAAGAAGTCGGCGAGACTGATCACGTAGACGAGCGACGTATCCTGAAACAGCACGATACCCTGCGTGAGCAGCAGCGGCACCATCGCACGGAACGCCTGCGGCAGCACGATCAGACGCATCGCCTGCGCGTAGCCCATGCCGAGCGCGAACGCCGCGTTGACCTGCCCGCGCGGCACCGCCTGAATGCCGGCGCGGATGATCTCCGAATAGTACGCCGCCTCGAACAGCGAGAAAGCGACCATCGCCGACGCGAGGCGAATGTCGATATCCGGCGACAGGCCAAGCACGTTTTGCAGCACTTGCGGCACGATCAGGAAGAACCACAGCAGCACCATCACCAGCGGGATTGAACGGAAGATCGTCACGTAACCCTTGGCGAACCACTCGAAGGGTTTGAACGACGACAGCCGCAACATCGCGAGAATGGTGCCCCACACGATGCCGAACACGATCGCGATCAACGTGATTTTGAAGGTGACGATAGCGCCGGTCCACAGCGTAGGCAGTGTGCCCGGAATACCGCTCCAGTCGAAATGGTGCATCACTTGCCTCCGATATAGCCGGGCAGCCGGGTTCTGGCTTCGACCCAGCGCATCAACTGCATCACGACCAGATTGATCAGCATGTACGCGACCGTGACCGCGATGAACGACTCATAGGTCTGCGACGTGTAGTCGACCAGTTGGCGCGCCTGCGCGGAAAGATCCAGCAGACCGATCGTCGAAGCCACCGCCGAATTCTTGAAAATGTTCAGAAACTCGGACGTAAGCGGCGGCACGATGATCCGGTACGCGACCGGCAGCAGCACATAGCGATACGTCTGCCATTGCGTGAAGCCCATCGCCAGACCCGCGGCGCGCTGGCCGCGCGGCAACGCGTTGATACCCGAGCGCACCTGCTCGCACACGCGCGCGGAAGTGAACAGCCCGAGACAGATGATCGACGACGAAAAGAACTGCGCGCTCGGCGGCAGTTGCTTGAACCAGTTGCCCATCGACACCGGCAGCAGCTCCGGTATCACCAGATACCAGATGAAGAACTGCACGATCAGCGGGATGTTACGGAAAATCGCAACGTAGACCGTGCCGATCCCCGATGCCCATTTGTTCGGCACCGTACGCAGCACGCCAAAGAGCGAACCGACGATCAGCGCGATCACCCATGCCGACAACGACACGGTAATCGTCACCCAGAGGCCCGAGAACAACCAGCCCAGATAGGTGGTCGGCTCGCCGGTGGAGACCGGACTCAGCAGAATGCCCCAGTTCCAGTGATATGACATAACCAAGACTCCAGCAAAAAGAAACGGAAGAAGCGCGTGGCCCCTTCCGTTTCGTTCAGCGTTTTAAAAAAAAGCTAAGGTTTAATCCAATGCCTTGTCATTCGGGTTCTTGAAGAGAGCCCGCATGTCGTCGCCCTTCGGGAAGTTCAGGTTCAGGCCTTTCGGCGGAATCGGCGACTCGAACCACTTCGTGTAGATCTGATCGGCTTCGCCCGAGAGTTGGACCTTCGCGATCGCGTCGTCGGCGACCTTCTTGAACTCCGGATCGTTCTTGCGCATCATGCAGCCGTACGCTTCACGCGATTGCGGCGCGCCGACGATCACGAAATCGTTCGGGTTGTTCGACTTCGCGCGTTCGCCGGCGAGCAATGCGTCGTCCATCATGAACGCCGCGGCACGGCCCGTGGACAGCGTCAGGAACGACTCGCCGTGGTCCTTCGCGCTGATGATGTTCATGCCCATGCTCTTGTCCTGGTTCATCTTGCGAAGCAGGCGCTCGGAGGTGGTGCCGGCGGTCGTGACGACCGTCTTGCCCTTCAGGTCGGACCAGTCCTTGACGCCGGAGTCTTTCTTGGTCATCAGACGCGTGCCGATCACGAAGATAGTGTTCGAGAACGCGGCCTGTTGCTGGCGCTCGAGGTTGTTCGTGGTCGAACCGCATTCGATGTCGACGGTGCCGTTCTGCACCAGCGGAATCCGGTTTTGCGACGTGACCGGCGTCAGCTTCACCTTCAGGTTAGGCATGTTCAGCTTCTGCTTGACGGCCTCCACCACCTTCATGGCGAATTCCTGCGAGTAGCCGATGACGTTCTGCTTGTCGTCGTAGTACGAAAACGGGATCGACGATTCGCGATGGCCCAGCGAAATGACGCCCGTGTCCTTGATCTTCTTCAGCGTACCGGCGTCTTGCGCATGCGCGCCAACCGTAAATAGTCCGAGAGTCGCGAGCAGCAGCGCAGCTTTTTTGATCTTCATGTTGTGATCTCCTTGGCAAGAACCGGCGCCAGTTTAGCAAAGTAGTTATTCTGAAAGTATGGCTATATACCATGTTGTTGCGCGCACGCCGCGATGGTTTAGCAGCGCTCGAGACCAGTCTGGTAAGACTTTTCCAAATATGCAAAGGCGGGAGGCATCAATACGATGCCTCCCGCCGGTACAACACGCCGTCTTGTGGACCGCGTTCAGGCAAAAATTGGCGGCGAACCCGCAACGTAGCGGCACCGCCTTTCAAACAGAAAGATCAGGGATACAGACCGCGCATTTCACGCGCTTGCAGAATCCGCTTACAAGCGACGATAAACGCCGCGGTCCGCACGGACACGTTCTGCTCGCTAGACACCTGCCACACCGCGGCGAATGCCTCACGCATCACGCGCTCCAGACGCTGGTTGATCTCGTCCTCGGTCCAGAAGAAGCTCGAGAAGTCCTGCACCCACTCGAAATATGACACCGTCACGCCGCCCGCATTGGCCACCACGTCCGGAATCACGAGGATGCCGCGATCGTGCAGGATGTCGTCGGCCGCCGTGGTGGTCGGGCCGTTGGCGCCTTCCACGACGATCTTCGTCTTGATCTTGCCGGCGTTCTTTTCGGTGATCTGGTTTTCCAGCGCGGCCGGAATCAGGATGTCCGATTCGACGCTCCAGAACTCCTCATTGGTCACGGCATCCGCTTCCGGGAAACCGCCGACGCCGCCGGTCTTCGCGACGTGTTCGAGCAACGCGCCCGCATCGATGCCGGTCGACTTGTACAGCGAACCGGTGTGATCCTGCACCGCGACCACCTTGGCGCCCGCTTCCTGGAACAGCCGCGCGGCAATCCCGCCGACATTGCCGAAGCCCTGCACGGCAATGCGCGCCCCTTCGATATCGAAGCCGATGCGGCGCGCCGCTTCGCAGCCGACCACGAACACGCCGCGGCCCGTCGCCTCGCGGCGGCCCAGCGAACCACCGAGCGTGATCGGCTTGCCGGTCACGACGCCGGTGGCCGTTTGGCCCTGGTTCATCGAGTACGTGTCCATCATCCACGCCATGATCTGCTCGTTCGTGTTCACGTCCGGCGCGGGGATGTCGGTATTCGGTCCGATGATGATGCCGATTTCGCTGGTGTAGCGGCGCGTCACGCGCTCCAGTTCGCCACGCGACAGCGTGCGCGGATCGACGCGGATACCGCCCTTCGCGCCGCCGTACGGCACGTTCACCGCCGCGTTCTTCACCGACATCCACGCGGACAGCGCCATCACTTCCGACAGCGTCACGTCCTGGTGATAACGCACGCCGCCCTTGCCCGGACCGCGCGACACGTTGTGCTGCACGCGATAGCCTTCGAAGTGCGCGACAGTGCCGTTATCGAGTTCGATGGGCACGTCGACGATCAGAATGCGCTTCGGGCGCTTCAGGGTTTCGAGCCAGCGGGACAGCGAGCCGAGGTACGGCGCGACGCGGTCGACCTGGCGCAGGTAGTTGCCCCACGGGCCGAGGTCGTCGCGATTGAGGTAGGAAGGAACCGACTGCAACGATGATGCGGATTGCTGCTGGGAAGACATGAACGCTCCGGCGTTGATCGAATACGTGCATTGTCGAAAAACGCCGATTTGAAATCCAATGCCGTTTCCTTATCCGATTATGTTTTTTTTGCATAACCTTCCGGAAGCCGCAAATTTACGTCGTGGGGACGCAGGCTTTTTACGCGGCGCCCTGCTCCAGTTCCTCCGTCACCACATCCCACAATTGCCGCACGAGTATCTGCCGCGCATCGTCGCTGTTCGCCGCGAGCTTGTCGCGATACAGGCGAATCTCCATGCTCAGCGTGAGCTGCCCTTCCGGCGTGCCACGCGTCGCGCGATCGAGGCGGATCAGCTTGCCGTCGGCGACCGCGTCTTCCACCGCGCTGTGCGGCAGGAACGCGATGCCGTGGCCGGCCAGCGCCATCGCCTTGAGTCCTTCGGCCATGTCGGTCTCGTACAGGCGGTCCAGATACAGACGCTCCGGCGCATTGGCGAGGATCACTTCGGTCATGCGTCCCAGATACGCATTCGGCGTGTAGGACAGATAGGGCGTGGGCGCCTCGGCCGTGCCCGGCAACGTGTAACGCGGCCGGCCGGCGCGGCCCGGCACCGAGAACGGACTGATCGGCTCGTTGCCGAGCGTCAGCATGTCGTAGCGGCCTGGATCGAGCGCAACCGGATGACTGGGATGGTGATAGCCCATCATCAGATCGCAGCCGCCTTCCACCAGCGACAAAGCCGCATCGTGCACGTTCAGCGCCCGCAGCCGCGTATGGATCGCGCCCATCTGCGCTTCGATGCGCTGCAGCCAGCGCGGGAAGTACGTCAGCGACAGTGTGTGCGGCACCGCGAACTCGATGGTCGCCTGCGGCGTCGCCGTATGGCCGCGCAGCAGCGCGCGCGCCTCGTGGAACTGCGACAGCATCGCGAGCGCCTGCTCGTTGAACACCTGGCCGGCCGCCGTGAGCCGCGTCGGATAAACCGAACGGTCGATCAGTTCCGTGCCGAGCCACGCTTCGAGCGCCTGAATGCGCCGTGAAAACGCCGGCTGCGTGACGTGACGCAATTCGGCCGAGCGGCTGAAACTACGCGTTTCCGCGAGCGAAACGAAGTCTTCGAGCCATTTCAGTTCCATGCGGGGGGTGCGCTGCCGGGCGTGAGGGAAGAAGTCAGCATTCTAGCGGCGCGGGCACGGCGTGAGCTGTCGGCATCCGCAGATCGTGGACTGGAAACGCAGCACACGCGCACGAGCTTCACCGCAAAGATCGCGACGAAATCACGACCAGGATCGGACCGGCACCCGCACAGTGGTAAAATCCGCGGTTCCCTCCGTTCCCGATCCGCTCCCTGAGCGCCCACGTCCCCATCATGTCCGACACCCGCCCCGACACCCTGTTCGCGCTGAACGCGCTCTCCCCGCTCGATGGCCGCTATGCGTCGAAAACCGAAGCCCTGCGCGACTGGCTGTCGGAAGCCGCTTTCATGCGCAATCGCGTGACGGTTGAAATCCATTGGCTGATCGCGCTGTCGCGCGCAGGCTTCGCCGAAGTGCCGCGCTTTTCCGAAGCGTCCGAACAATTCCTGCTGCAACTGGCCGAGCGCTTCACCGCGCACGACGCCGCGCGCATCAAGGACATCGAACGCGTGACGAATCACGACGTGAAAGCGGTCGAGTACTGGCTGAAGGAATCGGTGAAGGGCCAGCAAGAACTGGAACGCGCGAGCGAGTTCATCCACTTCGCGTGCACGTCGGAAGACATCAACAACACGTCGCACGGCCTGATGCTGGCCGGCGCACGCGAACACGTGATCCTGCCGGCGCTGCGCTCGGTGCAGCAACGTCTCGTCGCGCTGGCTCACGCGCACGCCGAGCAGCCGATGCTGTCGCGCACGCACGGCCAGCCGGCCAGCCCGACCACGCTCGGCAAGGAAATCGCCAACGTTGCCGCACGCCTCGAGCGCGCGATCGACCGCATCGCGAAGGTCGAACTGCTCGGCAAGATGAACGGCGCGGTCGGCAACTTCAATGCGCACCTGTCCGCGTATCCGGAGTTCGACTGGGAAGCGTTCTCGCGCGGAGTGGTCGAACAGCGCCTGAAGCTGACGTTCAATCCGTACACGATCCAGATCGAACCGCACGACTACATGGCCGAACTGTTCGACGCCGTGTCGCGCGCCAACACGATCCTGCTGGATCTGGACCGCGACGTGTGGGGCTACATCTCGGTCGGCTACTTCAAGCAGCGCACCAAGGCCGGCGAAATCGGTTCGTCGACGATGCCGCACAAGGTCAACCCGATCGACTTCGAAAACTCGGAAGGCAACCTGGGTCTCGCGAACGCCACGCTGCGCCATCTGGCCGACAAGCTGCCGGTGTCGCGCTGGCAGCGCGACCTGACCGACTCGACGGTGCTGCGCAACATGGGTGTCGCGTTCGGTTACTCGCTGCTCGCGTACGACTCGCTGATCCGCGGCCTCGACAAGCTCGAAGTGAACGCGCAACGTCTGAACGAAGACCTCGACAACTGCTGGGAAGTGCTGGCCGAGCCGGTGCAAACGGTGATGCGCCGTTACGGCATCGAGAACCCGTACGAGCAGCTGAAGGAACTGACGCGCGGCAAGGGCATCACGCGCGAAGCGCTGCAAACTTTTGTCACCGGCCTCGCGATTCCGCAGGACGCGAAAGACCGCTTGCTTGCGATGACGCCGGCTTCGTACATCGGCAAGGCTGTCGAACTGGCGAAGCGGATCGGTTGATTCGCCGCTTCATGCTTCATGCACGCACGCCTCGCCTCGCTGCGCGAGGCAGGCGTAAAAAAGCCGCTCCGAGGAGCGGCTTTTTTTCATCCCGACGCGCGAGTTAGAAGCTCAACGTGCTTCGACCTGCTTGAGCACCTCGTCGACGATCGCTTCCGGCGACAGCTCGATGCTCACCGTGATCGCCTCATCCGCGCCCGGCTCTTCGAGCGTATCGAGCTGACTTTGCAGCAGCGACGGATCGAAGAAATGGCCGGTGCGAGTGGTCAGACGCTGCTCGAGCACTGCGCGCGAACCCTTCAGATAGACGAAGCACACGTCCTTGTCGCCCGCGCGCAGGATGTCGCGATACGAGCGCTTGAGCGACGAACATGTGAACACCGCCGTCTCGCCCGCCTTCCGCTTCTCTTCGATCGCGGCGCGGATGGTTTTCAGCCACGGCCAACGGTCTTCGTCGGTGAGCGGAATGCCGTGGTGCATCTTCTCCTTGTTGGCGGCGCTGTGAAACGCGTCGCCGTCGGTGAACGCGCAGTGCAGGCGCTCTGCCAGCATTTCACCGATTCTCGACTTGCCGGCGCCCGACACGCCCATTGCGATCAGTATCATCGAAAGCTCCTTACAGGACCGCCGCGAGCGCGAAGGTCAAGGCCAAACCCATCAGCGAGATGATGGTCTCGAGGAGCGACCATGTCTTGAAGGTCTGCCCCACCGTCATGCCGAAGTACTCCTTGATCAGCCAGAAGCCGCCGTCGTTCACGTGCGAGAAGATCAGCGAGCCCGAGCCGGTGGCCAGCACCAGCAGTTCCGGCTTGACCTGCACCGCGCTGGCCGCCGCGATCGGTGCGACGATACCGACGGCGGTGGTCATCGCCACCGTGGCCGAACCGGTCGCGAGACGGATCAGCGCCGCGACGAGCCAGCCGAACAGCAGCGGCGACATATGCACCGAGGTCGCCGCATTGACGATTTCCTTCGAAATGCCGCTATCCAACAGCACGCGGCCGAAACCGCCGCCCGCGCCCACGATCAGCGTAATGCCCGCGATCGGCGCGAGACATTCGCCGCAGAACTTCTGGATCTGATCGCGCGTGAAGCCACGGCTCGCACCGAAAGTCCAGAAGCTGACGAGCACGGCCGTCAACAGCGCGACGTCGGTGTTGCCGAAGAAGCGCAGCAGATCGTTCGGCAAGGTCTTCGGCGTGGAGATCAGATCGGCCCAGCTGCCGACCAGCATCAGGATCACCGGCAGCAGCACCGTGAACAGCGTGACGCCAAAGCCTGGCAATTCGCGCTTCACTGCCGCGCCGGCTTTTGCCGGGGCGTCGCCGTCGCCGAGAAATTGCGCGGCCAGCGGGTTTTCCTTCGGCAGCTGGACATAGCGGCTGATCATCAGCGCAAACAGCGGGCCGGCGACCATCGCGGTCGGCACGCCGACGATCAGCCCATAGGCGATCGTCCTGCCGATGTCCGCGTGATACGCCTGCACCGCGAGCATCGCGGCCGGGTGCGGCGGCAACAGGCCGTGCACGACGGACAGACCCGCGACCATCGGCAAGCCCACCAGCAGCAGCGATTTATTGGTGCGCCGCGCGACGTTGAACGCGATCGGAATCAGCAGCACGAAACCGACCTCGAAGAACACCGGCAAACCGACGATGATCGCGACGACCATCATGGCCCAGTGGATGTGTTTCTCGCCAAACAGATTGATCAGTGTGGTGGCGATGCGCTCGGCGCCGCCCGACTCGGCCATCATCTTGCCGAGCATCGTGCCGAGACCGACCACGATGGCAATGTGTCCGAGCGTGTTGCCGTTACCGGTCTCGAACGATTTGACGATGGTCGCCATCGGCATGCCGACTGCCAGACCCAGCAGCAGCGACACGATGATCAGAACGAGGAACGGATAAACCTTGTAGCGCGTGATCAGCAAGATCAGCATGGCGATGGCGATCACCGCGTAAACCAGCAGCATGCTGCCGTGGACAGCTTCCATGAAGCTCCTCCTGTGCGTTATTGATTATGAGTGCGGAGCACGGCCGGCACTTCGTCTCACGGCGACCTGCGCGACGCCGGAAAACCCGGCTGACCGCGCGGACGCTGAATTTTACTGTTTGTTTTCTGAAAGCGCGCGAGAATCCATTGCGCTAATCACAAAAGAGCCTCGGCGCGACAGCCTGAACGGCTGTATCGACGAGGCTCCTTTGCATCGGCCTTGATAGTGCGGCGCGACGTGCGCGCGGCGCTTAGTGGGCCGGCGCGGCCAGCTGGCTGGCAGCTCGCGCAAGACGCGTGACTTCGTCCCAGTTATGGGCGGCCAGTGCGGCCTTCGGCGTGAGCCACGAACCGCCCACGCAAACCACGTTCGGCAGCGACAGGAAATGCGTCGCCGTCTCGGCCGTGATGCCGCCGGTCGGGCAGAACTTCAGCGTCGGGAACGGACCCTGGAAGGCCTGCAGCATCGGCACGCCGCCGGCTTGCTGCGCCGGGAAAAACTTCACGATCTCGTAGCCGAGTTCCAGCGCGCTGATGATGTCGGTCGGCGTCATCACGCCCGGCAGCAGCGGCAAGCCCGCATCCTGCGCGGCCTTGTGCATGTCCTTCGTCAGACCCGGCGAGACGCCGAACTGCGCGCCGGCTTTCTTCGCCTGAGCGCAGTGCTCGGGCTTCGTGATCGTGCCGACGCCGACCACGATGTCGTCGGCCAACTGGCTCGCGCGCTCGATCGCTTCGAGGCCGGCAGCGGTACGCAAGGTGATCTCCAGCACCTTCACGCCGCCTGCATGCAGCGCGCGCGACACGTGTTCGCCCTGTTCGACCGAGTCGAACGCGAGCACCGGAATCACCGGGCCGAGGCGCACGATCTCGCTTACTGTTTTCGACGTCATAGTCAGACTCCTTGTTTCCGCAGCACTTAGCTGGCTTGAGTGGTGCTTGTGTGTTTGTGTTTGTCGGTATGCGCTTTGGCCGCTTCGCCATGGTGCGCCGCGTGCGAGCTTGCGTGCTGACCCGCATGCGGCTCGGCGTGTTCGCCCACCATCCTGCCGAACACCGACGCGCCCTGCTCCGCGGGCGCCGCCGCCGCGCGGAATACGCCGAACAGTTCGCGGCCGAAGCCGACTTCGTTTTCCGCCTGATGCTTCGGCTCGGCACCTGGCCGTGCCGCCCATTCGGCCGCGTCGATCTCGATGTCGAGCACACCCGCTTCGGCGTCGATCACCAGCATGTCGCCGCTGCGCACCTTGCCGATCGGGCCTTGCAGCAACGCTTCCGGCGACAGGTGAATCACCGCCGGCACCTTGCCCGACGCACCCGACATGCGGCCGTCGGTCACCAGCGCGACATGGAAGCCTTGATCCTGCAACACACCCAGCAGCGGCGTCAAACGATGCAGCTCAGGCATGCCGTTTGCCCGCGCGCCCTGGAAGCGCACCACGGCGATGAAATCGCGCTTCAGCTCGCCGTTGTCGAAAGCCTCCTGCACGGCTTCCTGCGAATCGAACACGATCGCCGGTGCCTTCACCTTGCGATGCTGCGCCGCCACCGCCGAAATCTTGATCACGCCGCGGCCGAGCTTGCCCTGCATCAGACGCAAACCGCCGTCCGGCTGGAACGGCTCCTTGATGCCGCGCAGCACCGCCGTGTCTTCGCTGGCTTGCGCGCCTGGTACCCATTGCAGCTTGCCGTCGAGCAGCTTCGGCTCTTCGGTGTAATGCTTCAATCCCTTGCCCGCGACGGTGTTCACGTCTTCATGCAGCAAGCCGCCTTCCAGCAGATTGCGCACGAGGAATGCGACGCCGCCGGCCGCGTGGAAGTGATTGACGTCGGCCTTGCCATTCGGATAGATCTTCGCGAGCAGCGGCACCACTTGCGACAGCGTATCGAAGTCGTCCCAGTCGATCACGATGCCCGCCGCGCGAGCGATCGCAACCAGATGCAGCGTGTGGTTGGTCGAGCCGCCCGTCGCCAGCAACGCAACGATGCCGTTGACCACCGCCCGCTCGTCGACCACGTGGCCGATCGGCATGTAGTGGCCGCGCTCCACCGTCAGATCGAGCACGCGGCGCGCGGCCTGCGCGGTGAGCGCGTCGCGCAGCGGCGTATGCGGATGCACGAAGGCCGAACCCGGCAGATGCAGGCCCATCACTTCCATCAGCATCTGATTGCTGTTCGCGGTGCCGTAGAACGTGCAGGTGCCGTGGCTGTGATACGCGGCGGCTTCGGCTTCGAGCAGCGCGTCGCGGCCGCACTGGCCGGTCGCGAACTGTTGCCGTGTCTTGGCTTTGTCGTCGTTGGACAGGCCGCTCGCCATCGGGCCGGCCGGCACGAAGATAATCGGCAGATGGCCGAACTGCAGCGCGCCGATCAAGAGACCCGGCACGATCTTGTCGCAGATGCCGAGGCACAGCGCGGCGTCGAACATGTTGTGCGTGAGTGCGACCGCCGTGCTCATCGCGATCACTTCGCGCGAGAACAGCGACAGCTCCATGCCCGCATTGCCCTGCGTGATGCCGTCGCACATGGCCGGCACGCCGCCCGCGAATTGCGCGACGCCGCCGTTTTCACGCGCGGCCTGCTTGATGATGTCCGGGTAGTTTTTGTACGGCGCGTGGGCCGACAGCATTTCGTTGTACGCGGACACGATGCCGATGTTCGGCTCGCGAATCTGCTTGATGACGAGCTTGTCGTTGCCCTCGAGACCGGCGAAACCGTGGGCCAGATTGGCGCACGAGAGCGCGCCGCGCGCCGGGAATTTGCCTTGCGCGTGATGGATGCGGGCCAGATACGCGTCACGCGTCGGCTTGCTGCGCTCGATCACGCGCTTCGTGACCTTCAACAATTGCGAATGCGGGGAAACCATCGGAGCTCCTTCGTCGCTGGCTGGAGGTGCACGGGCACAATGCCAGGTAGGTATCGCGGGGGGCGTCGGTTCAACTGACGACGTCATCTTAGTAGAAAAACTACACGATCGCAACGCCAATTCCTGTTGCACCGCCGCATCTCACGGCACTCCGCATCGCCTTACTGGCCGCCCACTAGCGGTGAATGACAAAAACCTGGGGAATACACCTAGAACCGAATATGTAGTTTTTGTACCTTTTTCTGCAATCAGATATAGTCCACGCATTCTTCAGCATAGTGCGAGATTTCCGATGATGCTGTCCCAGGTGGAAGAGATGCGCGACCAGCTGCGCCCGTCCGAGCGCAAGCTGGCCGATTACGTGATCGAGTCCCCGCGCGAGGTGCTCGACCTGTCGATGACCGAAGTCGCCGCCCGCGCGGGCGTCAGCCAGCCGACCATCGCGCGGTTCTGTCATGCGCTCGGTTTTTCGGGGTTTCGCGAGTTCAAGATCCGGCTCGCGCAGGGGATTGCCGCCGAGGTGCCCGCCGTCTACCGCGACGTGCGGCCCGACGAGCCGACGCCGGGCGTCGCCGCGAAGGTGCTCGACCGGACCATCGGCGCGCTGATTCAGGTGCGCAACAACCTGTCGACGGACAGCGTGGCGGCGGCGATCGACATGCTCGCGCGGGCGCGGCGCATCGAGTTCTACGGCGCGGGCGGCTCGGGGATCGCCGCGCTCGACGTGCAGCACAAGTTCTTTCGGCTCGGCATGCCGAGCGTCGCGTATTCGGACCCGCATACGTTTCTGATGTCGGCGGCGCTGCTGGGCGAAGGCGACGTCGTGGTCGCGATCTCGAACACCGGCCGCACGCGTGACATCATCGACGCCGCGAAAGCCGCGCTCAACGCGGGCGCGAAAGTGATCGCGATCACGCACGGCAATTCGCCGCTCGCGCGGCTCGCGACGGTGGGCCTGTTCGCGAACGTCGATGAGGACACGGATATCTTTTCGCCGATGACCTCGCGCGTCTCGCATCTGGCGATCGGCGATATTCTGGCGGTGGGTGTGGCGCTCAGCCGTGGACCGGAGCTGCTGGAAAAGCTCGCGCAGACCAAGGAGGTGATTCACCGGCGCCGGGTGGACTCGCGCGGGTGACGCATGGGGAAAATGAAGCTCAGGCCTTGCGGCCAGGCATCGCAATCAGAACGGCTTGATCACGGCCAGCGCGACCGCCGCGAGCATCCCCAATACCGGCAGTTCATTGAACATCCGATACCACTTGTCCGAGCGACGATTCTCGCCGCGCTCGAAAGTCCGCAGCAGCACGCCGCAATACGCGTGATAGACGATCAACAGCACCACCACACCGACCTTCGCGTGAATCCAGCCCTGTCCGCTGCCGATGCCGATCACCAGCCACAGCCACAGTCCACATGCGAGGGCCGGCACCGCGATGAAGGTCATGAAGCGGAACAGCTTGCGGGCCATGATCAGGAGTCGCGCGGTCGCAGCGGGTTCCGTTTCCATCGCCAGATTGACGAAGATGCGCGGCAAATAGAACAGGCCGGCGAACCAGGAGGCAATCAATACGATGTGAAACGTCTTTACCCAAAGCATCAGCGGTCCTCATGCAGCGTGGTGGCATAGGCAGGCGCGCTCGCCTGCCCGCTCCCGCGAATTATCGCGGCTTTATTGACGGCCTTCGCCGTGACCCAGCACGACGTATTTGAGCGACGTCAACCCTTCGAGACCGACCGGACCGCGCGCGTGCAACTTGTCGTTCGAGATGCCGATCTCCGCGCCCAGGCCGAATTCGAAGCCGTCGGCGAAACGCGTCGACGCGTTGACCATCACGCTGGCCGAATCCACTTCGCGCAAGAAGCGCATCGCACGATCGTGGTCTTCCGTGACGATCGCGTCAGTGTGTTGCGAGCCGTAGGTGTTGATGTGGTCGATCGCCGCGTCGAGATCGTCGACCACCTTGATCGCGAGCACCGGCGCGAGGTATTCGGTGCGCCAGTCTTCCTCGGTGGCATCGACGAGCGGACCCACGCCCGCATCCGTCAGCACTGCACGCGCTGCCGCGTCCACGCGCAGCTCGACGTCCTTGCCGCGATAGAGCTTGCCGAGCGGCGGCAGCACTTCAGCAGCAATGCCGCGCGCGACCAGCAGCGTTTCCATCGTGTTGCAGGTGCCGTAGCGGTGCGTCTTCGCGTTGTCGCAGACGGTCAGCGCTTTGGCCAGATCCGCACGGTCGTCGACATACACGTGGCAGATGCCGTCGAGGTGCTTGATCATCGGCACGCGCGCTTCGTTCATCAGCCGCTCGATCAGGCTCTTGCCGCCGCGCGGCACGATTACGTCGACGTATTCGGTCATCGTGATCAGCTTGCCGACCGCCGCCCGATCCGAAGTGGCGACCACCTGCACCGCGTCCTGCGGCAAACCGGCGGCTTCCAGACCTTCGCCGATCAGCTTCGCCAGCGCGGTGTTGCATTCGAGCGCTTCCGAACCGCCGCGCAGAATCGTCGCGTTGCCGGACTTCAGACACAGCGCTGCGGCGTCGATCGTCACGTTCGGACGCGATTCGTAGATGATGCCGATCACCCCGAGCGGCACACGCATCTGGCCGACCTGAATGCCGCTCGGCCGGTACTTCAGATTGCTGATCTCGCCGATCGGGTCGGCCAGTGCCGCGACCTGCCGCAAGCCTTCGACCATCGTCTTCAGCGCTTTGTCCGACAGCGTCAGACGGTCGATGAACGCGGCGTCGTGCCCTTTGTCGCGAGCGCGCGCGACGTCGCGGGCGTTGGCTTCCTTGAGCAGCGCGGCATCGCGCTCGATGGCCTGCGCGACGGCGGCGAGCGCGGCGTTCTTCGCCGCCGTCGAGGCCCGCGCCATCGCGCGCGAAGCTTGGCGGGCGCGACGGCCGAGGTCGGTCATGTACTGCTCGATATCCATGGTCATTCTCGTGGTTCCGCGCACGTCGACGTGCGGCGGACTGGCAGGATTAGCGAAAGAAGCAACGATTGTAAGTCGGGTGCGGATGCTTTGCTCGCGGCGGCGGCGGCGTGCGTTGCCTGGCTGGGTCGAAGCCGCGTCTGCCTGATGTGGCCACTGCAGTGGCCAATGCGATGGCGACTGGGATGTCCAATGCGGTGTCAAACGTGGTGGCAACTGCGGGCCAAACGCGGTGGCTGGCGCGAGCACTCATCGAGACACCACGGGCTGACGGCTCCGCACTTGCCGAGCCGCCCGCGAAGCTAACCAACGCTGCTTCGCGTTGCGCATCAGCCTGGCCTTCGCGCCGGCGCACTGGCTCCGGCCCGAGGTCGCGGCGGCGGCACTGACGCCGTTTTCGGCGCGGCCACCGTCATCGCCAGTTCGAACAGGCCGTCCCACGGATCGGGCGGCGGGTCGTTGCGATGATTGCCCGGCGTGCCGCCGGACAAACCCTTCACCTGCCGATCCAGCCGCGCCGCCAAAGCGAGCGCTTTTTCCAGCGCGCCTTCGGTCACGCGCGACAGCGCCGGCCCGATCAGCCGTTCCCGCGGACCCCACACGCGGTTGTCGCGCACCAGCATCGCGAGCGGCTTGCCGGCCGCGACGCCGCGCTTGATCCGCAACAACGTGCGCACTTCTTCGACGACCGCCCACAACACCAGCACCGCGGCCTCGCCCTCGCCGCGCAGCCCGTCGAGCATGCGCGCCAAACGGCCGACGTCACCCGCCAGCATGGCCTCGTTCAACTTGAAGACGTCATAACGCGCGACGTTGAGCACGGCGTCCTGAATCTGTTCGAAGCTCAACGAACCGGCCGGATACAACAGCCCGAGCTTCTGGATTTCCTGATGCGCGGCAAGCAGATTGCCTTCCACCCGTTCGGCGATGAACGCCAGCGCGCGCCGCCCTTCTTCGCCGGCGACGACTCGCTGGCCCTGCGCCGCGAGCCGCTGACCGACCCAGTTCGGCAACTGCGCGCGCTCGACCGGATCGATCTTCAACGCGACGCCCGCATCGGCGAGCGCCGTGAACCAAGCGGACTTTTGCGTGGCCGCATCGAGCCGCGGCAACGTGACCATGGTCAGCACGTCGTCGTTGACGGCGGCGGCGAGCGCCTTCAGCGCATCCGCGCCTTCCTTGCCGGGCTTGCCCGACGGAATGCGCAGCTCGACCAGTTGACGGTCGCCGAACAGCGACATCGACTGGCTCGCGCCCAGCAGCGAGCTCCAGTCGAAACCGCGCTCGACCGTGAACACCGAACGGTCGGTGAAGCCGGCCGCGCGCGCCGTCGCGCGAATCCGGTCGCACGCTTCCTGCGCGAGCAGGTGCTCGTCGCCGTACACGACGTACAGTCCGGCGAGTCCCTTCGCGAGATGCGCTTCGAGCGCGTCAATTCGCAGCTGCATGGCTACCGATCCGCAAGGTTGAACAGGTGCGGCAAGTCGAACACGGCGTGACGCTCACAGCGGCGGCGGCGGCAACGGCGCGCGCGGCGCGATGGCCGGCACGCCTTCGCCCGGCCCCGGATTCAGCGAGCGCACGACCCCCAGGCGGCGAATCAGCTGGTCGATCGCGTCGCTCTCCATGTCGGCAAAGAGAATATCGGCCTCCGCGGCCTTTGCTTGCGAGAACTGGTCGCTATAGGTCATCGCGCGGTTCAGCGCGATCACGCTCTGCGGAATCAACACGGTACCGTCCTTGCCGGTGAGCGTGTAAATCATTGACAGATTCAGCTGATACTCCTGGACTACCCCGAGCGTGTTCAGCGTCAGCGTGCTCTGGCTGCGATTCTGTGCAATTTGCAACAACGCGTCGGCATTCGCAGGCGAACTGACCACGACCGTGTCGCTGCCGCCTTGCACCATGCGCGTCAGCCGTGCGGCCGCTGCCGGCGAACCGCCGGCAACATAGAGGCGCTTGAATGCGTAGTCCTGCTGGCCGCGCAACTGGAAGCCGCAGGCCGACAACATCATCACGCTGCAAGCCAGCGTCAAAAACGATCTGCGAGTCACATTGGCTCCCGGTTCGCAGTAGATTGCGCAGCGCAGACAAACACCGCCGCGCGCGGCGGCGTCCTGTCTGCCGACATGTTGGCGTGGCTCGTCAAACGACCACGTTCACGAGACGGCCCGGCACCACGACGATCTTCTTCGGCGCCTTGCCTTCGCTGAACTTCGCGACCATCTCGTGCGCGGCGGCGAGCTGTTCGATCGCTTCGCGCGACGCCTCTTTCGCCACCGTGATCGCACCGCGCACCTTGCCGTTCACCTGCAGCACGAGTTCGATCTCGGCCTGTTCGAGCGCCTTCTCGTCGACCTTCGGCCATGCGGCGTCGAGCAACGAGCCGAATACGTCGGCGTAACCGAGTTCCTGCCACAGCTGGAACGTCAGGTGCGGCACCACCGGGTACAGCACGCGCAGCATCACGCCGTAGGATTCGCGCAGCACGGCCGGCTGGGCGCCCTTCGCGCTGTCGAGCGCGTTGAGCATCTTCATCGCGGCCGACACCACCGTGTTGTACTGCAGACGCTGGTAGTCGAAGTCGGCCTGCTTCAGCACGCTGTAGATCTCGCGGCGCAGCAGCTTGTCGGCTTCGCCGAATTGCGCGGCGTCGAGCGGGCCGCCCGCGCGCAACGCTGCTTCGTTCGCCTGACCAAAATTCCACACGCGGCGCAGGAAGCGGCTCGCACCTTCCACGCCCGAACCGGACCACTCGAGCTGCTGCTCGGGCGGCGCGGCGAACATCACGAACAGACGCGCGGTGTCCGCGCCATGCTGATCGATCAGCAACTGCGGATCGACGCCGTTGTTCTTCGACTTCGACATCTTCTCCACGCCGCCGAGCAC
This sequence comes from Paraburkholderia ultramafica, assembly GCF_902859915.1. Taxonomy (GTDB): domain Bacteria; phylum Pseudomonadota; class Gammaproteobacteria; order Burkholderiales; family Burkholderiaceae; genus Paraburkholderia; species Paraburkholderia ultramafica. The sequence continues at coordinate 111,378 of NZ_CADIKK010000006.1, read as the reverse complement.
CACCGGCTGGCCGTCCGCATTCAGGAGCGCGCCGACCGGGCGGCCCTTGTCGTCGAACGACACGGTGACGTCGGCCGGGTTGTACCAGGTCTTCTTGCCCGCTTCGTTTTCGCGGTAGTAGGTTTCGTTGAGCACCATGCCCTGCGTGAGCAGGTTCCTGGCCGGCTCGCCGAACTTGATCAGGCCGAGGTCGCGCATCACCTTCGCCCAGAAGCGCGAGTACAGCAGGTGAAGAATCGCGTGTTCGATCCCGCCGATGTACTGGTCCATCGGCGCCCAGTAGTCGGTGCGCTCGTCGACCATGGTCCTGGCGTCCGGTGCCGCGTAGCGGTAGAAGTACCAGGACGAATCGACGAAGGTGTCCATCGTGTCGGTTTCGCGTTTGGCCGCGCCGCCGCAGGTCGGGCAGGTACAGTTCACGAACGCTTCGGACTTCGCGAGCGGGTTGCCCGTGCCGTCCGGCACGAGGTCTTCCGGCAGCACCACCGGCAGATCTTTTTCCGGCACCGGCACGTCGCCGCACGCCGGGCAGTGGATGATCGGAATCGGCGTGCCCCAGTAGCGCTGGCGCGACACGCCCCAGTCACGCAGACGCCACGTGATCTGCTTGTCGCCGAGGCTCAGTTCCTTCAGGTCCGCGGCGATCTGGTCGACCGCCTCGTCGTAGGCGAGACCGTCGTACTTGCCGCTGTTGACCAGCGTGCCGGCCTTCTCGCCGTACCATTCTGCCCAAGCTTCAGTCGAGAATTCCTTGCCTTCAACAGCGACCACCTGCCTGATCGGCAGATCGTATTTCTTCACGAACGCGAAGTCGCGCTCGTCGTGCGCCGGCACGCCCATCACCGCGCCTTCGCCGTAGCTCATCAGCACGTAGTTGCCGATCCACACTTCGACCTGTTTCTGCGTCAGCGGATGCGTGACGTAGAAGCCGGTGGCCATGCCCTTCTTTTCCATCGTCGCGATATCGGCCTCAGCGACGCCGCCGCGCTTGCATTCGTCGATAAAGGCCTGCAGCTCCGGTTTGCCTTGCGCGAGACGCGTGGCGAGCGGATGCTCGGCGGCGATCGCGCAGAAGGTCACGCCCATGATCGTGTCGGCGCGCGTGGTGAACACGCGCAGCAGCTTCTGTTCGCCGTCGATTTCATACGGGAAGCCGAAGTTCACGCCGAAGCTCTTGCCGATCCAGTTCTGCTGCATGATCTTGACGCGCTCGGGCCAGCCGAGGCCGTCGAGGTCGTTCAGCAGTTCGTCCGCGTACTGCGTGATGCGCATGTAGTACATCGGGATTTCGCGCTTCTCGACGAGCGCGCCCGAGCGCCAGCCGCGGCCGTCGATCACCTGCTCGTTGGCGAGCACGGTCTGATCGACCGGGTCCCAGTTGACGGTGCCGGTCTTCTTGTACGCGATGCCCTTTTCGAGCATCTTCAGGAACAGCCACTGGTTCCACTTGTAGTAGTCGGGGCTGCAGGTCGCGACTTCGCGCGTCCAGTCGATCGCGAGGCCCATCGACTGCATCTGCTTCTTCATGTAAGCGATGTTGTCGTAGGTCCACTTCGCGGGCGGCACGTTGTTGGCCATCGCGGCGTTTTCCGCCGGCATGCCGAACGCGTCCCAGCCCATCGGCATCAGCACGTTGTAGCCGTTCATCCGCAGATAGCGGTACATCACGTCGTTGATCGTGTAGTTGCGCACGTGCCCCATGTGCAGCTTGCCCGACGGGTACGGCAGCATCGAGACGCAATAGAACTTGGGCTTGTCGGTGGTTTCCGTCGTCTTGTACGCGTCGATGGCGCGCCATTGCCCTTGCGCGGCGGCTTCGACGTCGGAGGGAACGTATTTTTCGTGCATGGTGTGATGAGATCGCTGGGTTCGGTGCTTTCGCACCGGCCGCTTTGGTGCTCTGCTGGATGAAATGGCGTCGTTTCCCCTTCCGCGGGGAAAGGGCTGATTATACCGTTCGCCGACGGGTACGCCGCGTGGTACGGTGCGTGGGCGTGGCGCGGGGTGTGGCTTGAGGTGGGCGTGACTAATGTGCCGCGTCCGGCGGCGGCGGGTCCGTCACGAAACCGATCCGCTCGAGCCCGGCCTGCTGCGCCGCGCCCATCACCTGCGCAATCACCTCGTAGCGCGTGGAGCGCTCCGCGTGCAGATGAATCTCCGGCTGCTCCGCCTGTTTGCCCGCTTGCGCGAACTGCGCGCGCATCTGCGCGAGTGTGATGACGTTGCCGTTCCAGTAAAGCTTGCCGGCGGCGTCGATCGAAAGAGCAATGGTTTGCGGGGTCTGGCGCGCGGGCGCTGCCGCGACTTTCGGCAGATCGAGCCGGATCGCGTGCGTGAACAAAGGCGCGGTAATGATGAAAATCACCAGCAGCACCAGCATCACGTCGATCAGCGGCGTCATGTTGATCTCGGCCATTGGCGCGGCCGTCTGCTTTTTCTCGAGTCCGCCGAATGCCATGTCGCCTCCTTCTGCCTGAGCCTTCCGTCTGAGCTTTCCGTCGGAACAGCGCGCCTAGTGGGTCGAAGCCTGCTGCGCGCGCATCGGTGCCTGAGCCTGAGCCTGAGCCTGAGCCTGCTCCGACGGCGCGCATAGGTACGCATGCAGATCATGCGCGAAACCGTCGAGTTCCTCGCACAACTGCCGCACGAGACGCCCGAGCACGTTGTACGCGAGCACCGCCGGGATCGCGACCACCAGACCGAAGGCGGTCATGATCAGCGCTTCGCCGACCGGGCCGGCGACATTCTCGATCTGCGCCTGACCGCTCGCGGCAATACTGCTGAGCGCGTGATAAATGCCCCACACGGTGCCGAGCAAGCCGACGAACGGCGCCGTGCTGCCCACCGAGGCCAGCAGCACCTGGCCGAATTCGAGCCGCCGCTGCGACGCGTTGAGCGCCTGGCGCAACGCCCGCAGCACCCGCTCGCTGCGCTCGACGCGCGCGAGCAGCGCGCCCGGAATGTCCACTTCGGCCGCGCGCAGCGCCGCTTCGGCGAGCGGCGTGAAGACGCGCTCGCGGTCCGCGCGCCGCAATCCCGCGACGCCCTCGGACAGCGTCGGCGCCTGCCAGAACTGCGCGATCGCCCGCGTGGCCTGACGTTTGGCGCGGGTGAGAATCCAGCTCTTGACGATCAGAAAGCACCAGCTCGCAATCGACATGGCCAGCAGCACATAGGCAACGCCATGTGTGATCGCATCGCTGGTTTGCAGGTAATGGATGATGCCGCTGCTGCCTGCCATCTGACCTCGCCGGGGAAAAGTGATTTCAGGGGAGCCCGCACCGGGGCCGCGCTGGCGCTTGCCCCAATGCTATACGCAAGACCCGTCTCAACGCAGGCCGAGCACGTCCTGCATGTCGAAGAAGCCGGTTTGGTGGCCTTCGAGGAAACGCACAGCACGCAGCGCGCCTTGCGCATACGACAGACGGCTCGCCGATTTGTGCGTGATTTCGATGCGCTCGCCAATGCCCGCGAACAACACCGTATGGTCGCCGACAATGTCGCCGCCGCGAATCGCCGAGAAGCCGATCGTCGACGGATCGCGCTCGCCGGTCACGCCTTCGCGGCTGTAGACCGCGCAATCGTCGAGATTGCGGCCGAGCGCGCTGGCGATCACTTCGCCCATGGTCAGCGCGGTGCCCGAAGGCGCGTCGACCTTGTGACGGTGATGCGCCTCGATGATCTCGATGTCGTAGCCGGTCGCGAAGTGCCTGGCCGCGTATTCCAGCAGCTTCAGTGTGACGTTCACGCCGACACTCATGTTCGAAGCGAACATGATGGCGATCTGGTCCGCCGCGGCGCGCAGTTGCGCTTTCTGCTCGCTGTCGAAGCCGGTCGTGCCGATCACCATTTTGACGTTGTGGCGCTGCGCCGCTTCCAGATGCATCAGCGTGCCCTCGGGGCGCGTGAAGTCGATCAGATAGTCGGATTCGGCGAACACGCGCTCGATGTCGTCGGTGAGCAGGACGCCCGTCTGTTTGCCGAGAAACGCACCGGCGTCCTGACCGAGTTGCGCGGAGCCCGCGCGGTCGAGCGCGCCGGACAACGTGGCGTCGGAATCGTTAAGAACGGTTTCGATGAGCATGCGGCCCATACGGCCCGATGCGCCAGCAATGGCAATTTTCATGGCTACGAGGGTTCGAAAAGACACAACCCGGCAAATGCGGGTGAAAGCGGCGGCGGCGGGCAGCACACCCGGGCGCCGCACCTCATTGGAAAAGCGGAGAAGCCGGCGGGCGGCGCGCCCGCCTTAAGACAAGGACAACCGGACTAGTTGCTCGTTCCCGAAGTCGACGGAGAAGATGTCTGCGGTGCGTTGAGCGTCTGGCCGCTGCTGCCGCTTTGCGACCCCGTCGGTCCCACCGGATTGCTCTGCGTGGCCGGAGCCGGCGGCGGCGGACGATGGAACTGGAACTGCGGCTGACCGCCGGACGTCGGACCTTGCGACGGGACGCCGCCGCCATTCGCGGTCGGCGCCCTGGAACGCACCGACGACGGCCCGTTCGACGGCGATTGCACCGCATTGGTCGCACGATTGGCGGCTTGCGCGGCTTCCGCGTTGGCGTCGCTGGGCAGATCGCCCACCGCGGCTGCGCCTTCGACGGACGGCGAGCGCGTGGTGTCCGGTGTGGCCGGCGCTTGCGCCGTGGCCGGCGCTTGCGCCGTGGCCGCCGGCGCGCTTGCGGCACTCGCGGCGGAAGCGCTGGCCGCGTTCGGCGCGCTCGCCTTTTTGCCGCCGCGCCTGTCGCCGTCGATCTCCGCCAGCAACTCGAGGTTGGACGGCAGATCTTCGCCACCTTGCCAGCTGGTGACGAGGTCACCCGAGAAGAACACCACGAAGTCGCGCTGCTGCACGATGGAAGTCGAGCCGCGCTTGAAATAGAACACGTAGTCCCAGCGGTCCGCGTGGAACATGTCGGTCAGGAGCGGCGTGCCGAGCACCTGGCGCACCTGCGCGCGGGTCATGCCGACCTGCATCTGTGCAGCCGCTTCTGACGACACGAAATTACCTTGCACCACTGTAATCCGGTACGGCGTGATGCTTTGGGCAACCCGCTGTGTCAGGCTGTCGTAAGTGGAACATCCGGCAAGAACCGCGACAGTCGCAGCAGCGATCAAGGTACCCCGCATGCGGCTCCCCCGGTAGATCAATTGAGATTTTGAAATCATTTCACTCACCGTGCGGGCCCGCTGACGAGCCGCGCGAGTTTCATTCCATCGAAGATGACCAGAACGGCAAAAACACATTACTATGAGAGCCCAGCATTGTACTCTAGGGATCCCTTGTCATGACCAATCCAACCGATCTCAAGAATATCGGGCTCAAGGCGACCCTTCCGCGCCTCAAAATCCTTGAGATTTTTCAGCACAGCCCGGTGCGTCATCTGACGGCTGAAGACGTGTATCGCAACCTACTGCACGAAGAACTCGATATCGGCCTGGCAACCGTGTATCGCGTGCTCACGCAGTTCGAGCAGGCCGGCCTGCTCTCGCGCAGCAATTTCGAATCGGGCAAGGCGGTGTTCGAATTGAACGAGGGGTCGCATCACGACCACCTCGTGTGTCTCGATTGCGGGCTCGTCGAGGAGTTTTTCGACTCCGAAATCGAGCGCCGTCAGCAGTCTATTGCGAAGGAACGCGGCTTCAAGCTGCAGGAACACGCGCTAGCGCTGTACGGTGCGTGCACCAAGGAGAATTGCCCGCATCGCAAGCATTGATGCGGGGCCGGCCGCGTCGGGGTGCGCGGTCCGGCGATCAAAAAAAAACCCGGCCGATGCGAATCGGCCGGGTCTTTTCACGTTTACGGCGGCGCCGCCTTGTGCGCCACGTGGGTTGTGTGCGTCGCTATTCCACCAGTTCGGCGCTCACTTCGAACACGAGCCGCCACGGCTCGGTCAACGGCAATTCGTCGCAATTGGGTTGCTCGCCGCCACGATCGACCACCACGAAATCGCTGACATGATCGAGCGCCAGCAGCGGGTGATGCCAGACCCCTTTCGCGTAGTTCACGCCTTGCCAGGCGTCGGTCCAGAAGGCCCGCATCCGCGCCGGATCGAATTCGCCCGGCGGCGCGACCACCACCAGGTAGCGGCCCTGCCGTAAGGGAATGAAAGCCTGGCTGCCAAGCGGATGCCGCTCCATCATCGCGATGTCGACCGGTAGCGCGCGCGGCTGCGCGCGAAACAGGTTGATCAACGGACGGCCGCCCTGCTCCGTCACGTCGATGCTGGCGAGGTCGTGATAGCGTTCGGTCGTGCCGCCGTTGATCGCGAAATGACGCGCGCCGTCCAGTTCGATGACGTCGCCGAACGGCGCGAAGGCCGCCCGCGTCAAACGTTCCATCTGCAATGTCTTCATCGAAGCCACTCCGTTACGCGATTTCGCCCCACAGGCGCAGGCGCGACACGCCGCCATCCGGAAAGATATTGAAACGCACATGGGTGACCGGCCCGAGCGCCGCGAGGCCGTCCGCGAACGTGTGGACATAGTCCATCTGCAGTTTCTGCTCGCCCAGCAGTACCGGCCAGAACATCGCCTGCGTGACCAGCGAATCATCCGTGCCGCCCGTCACCGACGCCGCCTGCACCGAACAGCGGTCGGGGAAATTGCCCTTGAAGTGCGCGGTGTCCACTTCGATCTTGCGGATCACGCCCGGCCGCGCCAGCGCGACGATCGCCCAATCGTTGCCCGGCTCGCGACGGCGCCGGGTTTCCCAGCCGTCGCCCATGTCGACGCCGCGGCCCGGCATCAGCATTTGCGAGGCCGGCCCGAAATGCTGGTTGTTCGCCGCGACCAGGTACGCGCCGTTTTCAATCGCGGCGAGGTCCAGCAGCGTGCCGCGCTCGACCCGCTCCCAGTCGCGCTTCGGTTGGCCATACACGCGCAGGCGCGCGAGACCGCCGTCCGGATACAGATTCACACGCAGATGAGTGAACGCGCGCGTGTCGTTTACTTCGACGTAATGGTGCTGGTTGCCCTGCAGCGTGGTCGCCGGCACCAGCGTTTGCCAGTCGGCGTGATCGGGCGGCACGTCGCCGTCCGCGTAACAGGCGTCGATCGACGCGGCCGGCGGGAAGTTGCCGGTGAAGTGGCTCGTATCCAGATCGACGCCGTGCACGACGCCCGGCCGCGCGAGGCGGATCACGCAGTGGTCGTGGCCGGTGGTGCGTTTGCGGCGAGTTTCCCAGCCGTCCATCCACTTGCCGTGGTCGTCGTATTTGCCGGGGATGAACACCGCCGCTTGCGGTTCGAGCATGCGTTCTTTCGGCGCGAAGAATTCGTCGCTGGCGAACAGCGCCTTCGCGCCCAGGCGCGGGTCGGCGAGGTTCATGTAGCGGCGGGTGAAGGCGGGAGCGTTGGGGTCGAGGATTGGATTGGCCATAGTCTCGGTCAGGCTGCTAAAAGATGAAGGACAGGCGGCGGAGTCACGGCATCCGCCGCTGCGTGTGAGCGCGCCGTGTGGGCGCGGAGTCAGGAATCGGAATATGGATCTATCGGTTATATCGGCTATCTCGGCTGGCTCGCGTCAGACGGCCGGCGCGTGTTCGCCGCCGACGGACTCGGCGCCCGTGTCTTCGCCGGCCGGCACATAGCGCAAGGCCGCGTCGCGGTTCAGCACGCGATGAGCGCGCGCCCGGTCGATATCGTTTTCCCATACGGCGACCACCACCGTCGCGACGCAGTTGCCGATCAGGTTGGTCAACGCGCGGGCAATGCCGACGAACCAGTCGACCGGCAGGATCAGCACGAGGCCGAGCACCGGAATCGCCGGAATCGCGGACAAGGTCGCGGCCAGGATCACGATGGCCGAGCCGGGAATGCCGTGCGCGCCCTTCGACGTCACCAGCGACACCAGCACCACCACGATCAGGTCGTGCATCGACAGCGGCGTGTTGGTGGCCTGCGCGATGAAGATCACCGCCAGCGTGAGATAGATGGAAAAGCCGTCGAGATTGAACGAGTAGCCGGTCGGGATCACCAGGCCGACGGTCGAATCCTTCACGCCCAGCCATTCGAGCTTGCGCATGATTTGCGGCAGCACGGCGTCTGACGAAGCCGTGCCGAGCACGATCGACAGTTCCTCGCGCAGGTAGCGAATCAGCTTGAAGATGCTGAAGCCCGCCAGCCGCATGACGATGCCGAGCACGAGCGCGACGAACACGAAGCAGCTCGCGTAGAACACCAGCACCAGCATGCCGAGTTGCTTGAGCGACTCGACGCCGTACGTGCCGGTGGTGAACGCAATGGCGCCGAGCACGCCGAGCGGCGCGAGCTTGATGATGAAACCCATCACGCGAAAAAACACCTGCGACAGCTCGTCGATCAGGCTGCTCACGCGCTGCGCCTTCTTCCCGAGCAGCGACAGCGCCGAGCCAAACAACACCGAGAACACCAGAATCTGCAGGATGTCGCCGGTCGCGAACGCGTTGATTGCCGTGTCGGGGATTATCTTCAGCAGAAAGCCGGCAGTGTCCTTGAGGCTCTTCGCGTGCTCGGTGTAGGTGGCGAGCGAAGCCGAATCGAGCGAATGCAGATTGATGTTCATGCCGACGCCGGGCCGCGTCACATAGGCCAGCACCGCGCCGATCACCAGCGCGATCGTCGTCATGACCTCGAAGTAGACCACCGCCTTCAAGCCGACGCGCCCTACCTTGCGCAGATCGCCGGCGTGCGCCATGCCGCTGACCACGACGCAAAACACGATCGGGCCGATCACCATCTTGATCAGCTTGAGAAAGCCGTCGCCAAGCGGGCGCAGCGATTGGGCGAAATGCGGATAAACCGCGCCGATCACGATGCCCACCACTAGCGCAATGACGACCCGGCCAAACAGTGAATTGAAAAATTTCAACACGGCTTCCTCCTGGTTACGATCAACATCTGTTCAGACTGGTCCGACCAGTACTGTTATGGCCAATAGTAGGAAACCGATATACTGGCGTCAAGGATTCATCGAACAGTGTTTACCCGTTGTTTTTCCAGCCTTTTCGGGTCCGGTTGCAGACGCCGGCCGCGTGACGGCACACGCGCTCAGATCGCGTATTACAATGCTGGTCAGACCGCGCCACCCAGTGAGCCACGATGAAAAACGTTCCGCATACCGTCACCGATGCCGCCATCGCGACCATCCGCGATCGGATTGAAGCGGGCGACTATCCGGTGGGCAGTCTGCTGCCGGCTCAGCGTCAACTCTCCGAAGAACTGTCGATCAGCCGTGCGTCGTTGCGCGAGGCGCTCTCCACGCTCGAAGCGCTCGGTCTGCTGGTGATACGGCCCGGCAAGGGTGTGTATGTGGAAAGTGCGCAGGCCACGGCCGCGCAATCGTGGCGTTTCGCCGAGCAGTCGTCGCTGCCGGACACCTATCAGATGCGCTTCGCGCTGGAAGGCTTTGTCGCGCGGATGGCGGCGCTTGCCGTGAGCGACGCCGACCTCGCGTGGCTCGAAGAGAACATCACGGCGATGCGGACCGCGCTCGCCTGCGACGAACTCGACGAAGCCGCGCGCCTCGACTACGAGTTCCACATGCGGATCGTCAGCATTGCCGGCAACGCGGCGATCGAATCGATTCTGCGGAGCAGCGCGGAGATCATGAAGGAAAGCCAGCGGATGCCGTTCTACCGGCGCGAACTGGTGCTGTCCACGTACACCGAGCATCGCGCGATTCTGGATGCACTCAGCGCACGCGATTCCGCGGCCGCGGGCAAGGCTATCGAAACCCACATCTCGAACGCGGCGCAGCGCGCCGGCGTGCATTTCCCGACTCCGCAGATGTAAAAAAGCCGCTCCGAAGAGCGGCTATTTTTCGCCCTGCCGCCGACCCGAGGCCGTCTTTGCAGGGCATAACACCAAGCGCAATAACTTACTTCGCGTTGGCGAGCGCCACAGCCGTGTCCAGCATGCGGTTCGAGAAGCCCCACTCGTTGTCGTACCAGCTCGACACCTTCACCAGACGGCCCGACACCTTGGTCAGCGTCGCGTCGAACGTCGACGAAGCCGGGTTGTGGTTGAAGTCGATCGACACCAGCGGTGCGTCGTTATAGCCGAGGATGCCCTTCAGCGCGCCTTCCGATGCTTCCTTCATGATCGCGTTGACTTCTTCGACCGTCGTGTCGCGCGCGGCGATGAACGACAGGTCGACGACCGACACGTTGATCGTCGGGACGCGAATTGCGTAGCCGTCCAGCTTGCCGTTCAGTTCCGGCAGCACCAGACCGACCGCCGAAGCAGCGCCGGTCTTGGTCGGGATCTGGCTGTGCGTCGCCGAGCGCGCGCGGCGCAGGTCTTCGTGGTACACGTCGGTCAGCACCTGGTCGTTGGTGTACGCGTGAATCGTCGTCATCAGGCCGTTCACCAGGCCGATCTTGTCGTTCAGCGGCTTGACGAGCGGTGCCAGACAGTTGGTCGTGCACGATGCGTTCGAGATCACCGTGTCCGATGCCTTCAGCACGTTGTGGTTCACGCCGTAGACGACCGTTGCGTCGACGTCCTTGCCGCCCGGCGCCGAGATGATGACCTTCTTTGCGCCGCCCTTGATGTGCGCGCTAGCCTTTTCCTTGGTCGTGAAAAAGCCCGTGCATTCCATCACGACATCGACGTTCAACTCGCCCCACGGCAGCTCAGCCGGGTTGCGGTTAGCCAGCACGCGGATCTTGTCGCCGTTGACGACCAGGTAGTCACCGTCCACCTTCACTTCGCCCGGGAACTTGCCGTGCGCGGTGTCGTATTGCGTCAGGTGAGCGTTGGTCCTGGCATCGCCGAGATCGTTGATGGCGACGATTTCGATATCGTGCTTCTTGCCGTTTTCGTAGAAGGCGCGCAGTGTGTTGCGGCCGATCCGGCCGTAGCCGTTGATTGCGACGCGAATCGTCATGATTTATCTCCTGATGGCTGAAAAAATACGTCCAGGTTCGTCTGACCGGCCGCGTTGCCGCGCGTTCACACGCAAGCGGCAGCGCGCCCTGGATCAGCCGAGAGCCGCTTTAGCCGTCTCTACCACACGCTCGACGGTGAAGCCAAAATGCTTGAACAACACGCCAGCCGGGGCCGATTCGCCGAACGTATCGATCCCGACCACGCCGCCTTCCAGACCCACATACTTGCGCCAGAAATCCGTCACGCCCGCTTCGATCGCGACACGGCGCACGCCGTGCGGCAGCACGCGTTCGCGGTACTCGGCGTCCTGCTTGTCGAACACCGTGGTCGACGGCATCGACACGACGCGCGCCGCGATGCCTTCGCGCGCCAGCGGCTCGACCGCGTTCAACGCCAGTTCGACTTCCGAACCGGTCGCGATCAGGATGATCTTGCGCGCGACGATCTCGTCATTCCAGTCGCGCAGCACGTAACCGCCCTTCTCGATATTGGCGATCTGCGCATCCGTGCGCGCCGAGAACGCCAGGTTCTGACGGCTGAAGATCAGGCACGACGGGCCGTGATGTTCGACCGCGTGGGTCCAGGCCACCGCCGTTTCGACGGTATCGGCCGGGCGCCACACTTGCAGATGCGGAATCAGACGCAGGCTCGCGACGTGTTCGATCGACTGGTGGGTCGGACCGTCTTCACCCAGACCGATCGAGTCGTGCGTGAACACGAAGATCGACGGCGCCTTCATCAGCGCCGCGACGCGCAGCGCGTTGCGGCTGTAGTCCGAGAATGTCAGGAACGTGCCGCCGAACGCCTTGAAGCCGCCATGCAGCGCGACGCCGTTGATCGCGGCGCTCATGCCGAATTCGCGCACGCCGTAGTTCACGTAGTTGCCGGCTGCCTTGCCTTCCGCGTTCACGCGCACCGGCTTCGCGGCCTTCCAGTTGGTCAGGTTCGAGCCGGTCAGGTCGGCGGAACCGCCGAGCAGTTCAGGCAGCACGACCGACAGGCCTTCGATGGCCTGCTGCGAAGCCTTGCGCGTCGCGATGGTTTCCGCGCGCTCGTTCGCGCCGGCGATGATCGCCTTGGCCTTTTCCTTCCAGTCCGCCGGCAGCTGCTTCGCGTCACGGCGCTTGAACTCGGCCGCTTCCTGCGGGTACTTCGACGCGTAGGCCGCGAATGCCTTGTCCCAATCGGATTCGAAGCGTGCGCCGGCTTCCTTCGCGTCCCACGCTGCGTAGACTTCCTGCGGAATCACGAACGGCTCCCACTTCCAGCCGATCGCTTCGCGGGTGGCCGCGACCTCCTTGTCGCCGAGCGCCGAGCCGTGCGAATCGTGGCTGCCGGCCTTGTTCGGCGAACCTTCGCCAATCACGGTCTTGCAGCAGATCAGCGTCGGCTTGTCGGACAGCTTGGCTTGTTTGATCGCCGCGTCCACTGCGTTGACGTCGTGGCCGACCACGTTCGGAATCACGTTCCAGCCGTACGCTGCGAAACGCTTCGGCGTGTCGTCGTGGAACCAGTGCACCACTTCGCCGTCGATCGAGATGCCGTTGTCGTCGTAGAACGCGATCAGCTTGTTCAGCTTCAGCACGCCCGCCAGCGAACACGCTTCGTGCGAGATGCCTTCCATCAGGCAGCCGTCGCCGACGAACACGTACGTGTGGTGGTCGACGATCTTCGCGTCGGGCTTGTTGAATTCGGTGGCGAGCAGCGACTCGGCGAGCGCCATGCCGACCGCGTTCGCCAGACCCTGGCCGAGCGGGCCGGTAGTGGTTTCGACGCCCGGCGTGATGCCGTATTCCGGGTGGCCCGGCGTCTTCGAGTGCATCTGGCGGAAGTTCTTCAGCTCTTCCATCGGCAGATCGTAGCCGGTCAGGTGCAGCAGCGAGTACAGCAGCATCGAGCCGTGGCCGTTCGACAGAACGAAACGGTCGCGATCGGCCCATTGCGGGTTCTTCGGGTTGTGGCGCAGATGACGCGACCACAAAGCCACGCCGATTTCGGCCATGCCCATCGGCATGCCGGGGTGGCCGGAATTCGCTTTTTGAACGGCGTCCATGGCCAACGCGCGGATTGCGTTGGCCATCAAGGAAGTGGGTGCGGGAGACGAGGTCGTCATGTCGAGTCCGGAGACAGAGTCAGAAAGCGGTGCGCGCTTGAGGACCGGGAGCTCGGCGGCCAGTTCGCTTCGGCGCACGGTGCGGCGCCAGGAGACGCGAAACGGGCAGAGCAAACGGACTAGGCTGAAAGCGTGACATTCTAACAGAACGTTGCCCCGGGTCCGGCGCGCGAGGCCGCCCGGGCGTGCGGTCCCGCTCAAGCAACGGGGCCGCAACGCGCTTCGCGCCTTTACAATTGGACAACTGAACCCACCGCGCTCCGGACGGAGCCCGCGATCCGTGAGCGCTCCACTGCTGTTCCGACCGAGTCCCGATGCCGTCTACGGATTTCCGCACGCGCGGCTCGTCGCGCGCGTCGATTCGCGTTATCAGCGTATCGAGGTGTGGGACACGCCTCAGCTCGGCCGGCTTTTCACGCTCGACGGCCGTCCGATGACATCCACCGGCGACGAGTTCATCTACCACGAGTGCATGGTGCATCCGACCGCGCTCGCGCATCCGTCGCCGCGTGCGGCGCTGGTGCTGGGCGGCGGCGATGGTGGCGCCGCGCGGCAACTGCTGAGGCATCCGGGCATCGAACGGATCGTGGTGGCGGAGCTGGACGCGCAAGTGGTTCGCCTGACGCGCGAACATTTACCCGACGTGCACGGCGGTGCGTTCGACGATCCGCGCGTCGAACTGCTGATCGGCGACGCCGCGCATTACGTCGCGGCAACGGCGCCCGCGCAGTTCGACCTGGTCGTGTTCGATCTGACGCCGCCGGATTCACCGGCGGCCGGCCTGTACACGCCCGCTTTCTATGAGGAGCTCAAGCGGCTGATGCGCCCACCGGCCGCACTCTCGCTGCACCTCGGCTCGCCCTATTGCCACGCCCAACGCATTGCCGGCCTGCTCGGCGATCTGCGCGCCGCGTTCGCCGTCGTGCGTACGATGAGCACTTTCGTGCCGCTCTACGGCTCGTTGTGGATGATGGCAACCGCCAGCGACACGCTCGACCCTGCCGCGCTCACCGTCGACACGCTTGCCGAGCGCCTCGCCGCGCGCCGCATCGACGCGCTGAAGCACTACGATCCGGCGATGCACGCCGGACTATTCTCGGCATCCCGGTCCGTGCGCGATAAACTAAGCCAATTCTTAAAGCCTTAAAGCTAACGAGTGGACACAATGTACGGTTGAGTCGGACCGCGCGATCGGTACATCGATACGCGAGCGTCGGCTTGGACTCGCAGCATGCGTCCCGCAAACCCTCAAGATCCGGAGAATCCCATGACCGCCCCCCGCCCAGCCGGTGTGCCCTGGTTGACCCCCTATCTGACGGTACGCGACGCGCGTGCCGCGACAGCGTTCTTCGCTGCGGCTTTCGGCTTCGAAGTTCGCGACAGTGTCCAGGACGACGGCGTCGTCATGCACGTCGAGATGACCTATCAAGGCCAGTTGATCGTGATGTTCGCGCCGGAGGGCGCGTTCGGCTCGGCTGCGAAAACACCCAAAAGCGCGGACGCGATCGCCCCGCAATCGTTCTATGTCTATGTCGACGATGTCGACGCGGTTTATGCGCGGGCACTGGCTGCCGGCGCAAAATCGCTGAGCGAGCCGCAAGATCAATTCTGGGGCGACCGGTTCGCTCAGGTAGAAGATCCGGACGGCTACCGTTGGGCGCTCGCTCGCCACATTTCCTGAGCCAATGAGTATTTTTTTGATGCCTCGCTTCTTCGTCGGTACGCCGCTCAACCCCGACGACATCATGCAGCTTCCCGATGACGTCGTGCGCCACATTCTCGTGCTGCGTTTGCAGCCCGGTGATTCGATCGTGCTTTTTAACGGCGAGGGCGGTGAATACAGCGCTGAACTCGTCGAGGTCGAGCGCCGCTCGGCCACGGTGAGAATTCGCGAATTCCGCCCTATCGAAGTCGAGGCGCCGTATCACCTCACGCTGGCGCAAGGCATTGCCGGCGGCGACAAGATGGACTGGCTGATTGAAAAGGCGGTCGAGCTCGGTGTGTCGTGCTTCGTGCCGCTGACCACCACGCGCAGCGTCGTGCGTCTTGCCGGCGAACGCGCGCAGCGGCGGCATGTGCACTGGCAAGGGATCGTGCGCGCGTCGTGCGAACAATGCGGGCGCAATCGTCTGCCGGAAGTCATGCCGGTGCGCGAGATCGCCACCTGGCTCGGCGCGCTGCCTCGCGAGCCCGGCGAAGATGAGCTGCGCATTCTGCTGTCGCCGCGCGCCAGCATCAGTTTTTCGGCGTTGCCCGCCACCCCGCCGCACGGCCGCGTGACCGTGCTGGTCGGCCCGGAAGGCGGTTTTTCCGCAGCCGAAGAAGCGGCGGCCACCGATCACGGCTTTACCGCCGTCGGCCTTGGACCAAGGGTGCTGCGCACCGAGACCGCGGGCATTGCAGTTCTGTCGGCGCTGGCGGCTCGCTGGGGCGGCTGGTAAGCCGGCTTCCGCACGTCGTCGCGCGCCGCATCTGCTCACGCTGCTGGCGCAAGCACCAAAAGAAAAAGGCCCGCCGATTGGCGGGCCTTTTTCTTTTCCATTACTGCGACAAGCTGTGCCCAGACACGCGAAGTTCAGGCAAACGAGTAAAACACCCGGAACGCCACCTTGCGCTCAGCCCAGAACTCGGCCGCTTCGCGGAACACATCAAGCAGCGTCTCGCGTCCTTCCTTATCGAACTTCTGCGCAACCGGCAATTGCTCGAGCACGATCACAAAGCCGGGCTGCGTGCCGGCCTTATGGACGAGGTCGGTCAGGCAATCGTAGAGCGCGTCGTAATTCTTGCCGAAATGCTTGGGAAACAGAAACGAGGTCGCGATGGTCTCGAGCACTTCCTGCTTGGACAGTGCGTTGGCGCAATACGCATAGAGAAAATGCTGGCCGAGCTGGCTGGCCTCGTCAGCGAGATCCTGCACGCGGAACGCGCGGATCGACTGTACGATGTTCGGTCGTACGGTCTTGAAAAGACTCATGGGCTCCTCGTTCGATGAAACCACAGTGCCAGCTTCGCCCTGGTTGTCGCGGCCCTGATCGCCGGCGCGCATCTTCATGACGCGCTGGAACAAATTGCCGTCGCCGGCCGCGAAAAGATCCGTCGCGACTCCGGTGTCGTGCGCGTAGACGTTGTCGCTCATGCCGTTCATCCCGATGTCATTCAACAATACGATTAAAACTGGTGTAGTGGTCGTCCGAGTAGTAACAATTATCGGTTCGCTGTAGCGGACCTCCGCAGACGATGCGACGCGCCCCGCGATTACGTGCGTGAGGCGTGGGAACGGTGTATTCGTGGTAATAGCCGCGCCGATGGGCCGGCAGCAACCGTTCGCGGTTGCCGAATACGATGCCGTCCTTCTCATACGGGTAAGGCCCGCCCGCAGCAATCAAGTTCAAAGTATTGACCGCTTCGCGCGGCAACTGCGCCAGCGCAACCGTGCCCTGCACTTGCGCGTTCGCATCGGCGGGGGCCGTGTAGTCGCGTGCAAACGCGCCAGGCACAGAGCCGGATAACGCGTACAGCGTAACAGCACCGATCAGCACGCCTTTGATGCGCAGCCACTTGCGTGCCATGTATCAGGGTTCCCCGCTGTTAGATCACGAGTTTGACGACCATGAAAGTCGTAAGGGTATCGCTAATGGCCTTTGGAATCAACGTTCGCCGGGCAGACGAAGCCCGCCAAATCGTGCGGAAAAGACGCCAGCCGGCATTTTGACGACTTT
Organism: Paraburkholderia ultramafica; assembly: GCF_902859915.1. Classification (GTDB taxonomy): domain Bacteria; phylum Pseudomonadota; class Gammaproteobacteria; order Burkholderiales; family Burkholderiaceae; genus Paraburkholderia; species Paraburkholderia ultramafica. The sequence goes on along the minus strand of NZ_CADIKK010000006.1, from coordinate 94,674 downwards.
TGACAGAATGTTTAGCTTGATTAGACTAAACTTAGCTTGACTGTGAGAATGGAGGGGAAATACAGACTAACCAGCACGCTGTCTGGATGCGCGTTCATTCCTCATGGCGGGAGCCATGGCTTGCAGTCCTTGAAGGTTGTTTTGTGCCATTAGCCGTATTTGGGTGGCAATCCCCTGCTCACCCTAAGGCGTGCCCGTTGCGGGCACGCCGTTTTTTTGCATGGCGCGCAATCAGCCGGCGCCATGCTCACCCGGATCGGGAATCAGCGGGTTGCGACCACGTCCGCCACCAGCAGCGCCGTCATGTTGACGATCCGGCGCACCGTTGCCGAAGGCGTCAGCACATGCACCGGCTGTGCCGCGCCCAGCAGCATCGGGCCAATCGCGATGTTGTTGCCCGCCGCCGTCTTCAGCAGGTTGTACGAGATGTTGGCCGCGTCGATGTTCGGCAGCACCAGCAGGTTCGCGTCGCCTTCGAGCGTCGAGTCGGGCAGCACGTCGCGGCGCAGATTCGCGTCGAGCGCGACGTCGCCGTGCATTTCGCCGTCCACCTGCAGTTCCGGCACGCGTTCGCGCAGGATCTCCAGCGTGTCGCGCATTTTCTGCGCGCTCGGCGCGTTGCTCGAACCGAAGTTCGAATGCGACACCAGCGCGACCTTCGGCTCGATACCGAAACGGCGCACTTCCTCGGCGGCCATGATCGTGATCTCGGCCAACTGCTGCGGCGTCGGATCGACGTTCACGTGCGTATCGACCAGGAAAATCTGCCGATTCGGCAGCACCAGCGCGTTCATCGCCGCGTAGACTTTCGCGCCTTCCTTCTTGCCGATCACCTGATCGATGAAGTGCAGATGCCGGTGCGTCGTGCTGACCGTGCCGCAGATCATGCCGTCCGCTTCGCCCTTCTTCACCAGCATCGCGCCGATCAGCGTGGTGCGGCGGCGCATTTCGAGCTTCGCCATTTGCGGCGTAATGCCCTTGCGGGACATCATCTTGTAGTATTCCTGCCAGAAATCGCGGTAACGCTCGTCATGATCGGTGTTGACGACCGTGTAGTCCTGACCCGCGACCAGGCGCAGACCGTAGCGCGCGATGCGCTGCTCGATCACCGCCGGACGGCCGATCAGAATCGGCTTCGCGAGCTTCTCGTCGACGATGATCTGCATCGCGCGCAGCACGCGCTCTTCTTCGCCTTCCGCCAGCACGATGCGCTTCTTCTCCGGCTCGACGCCGCGCGCCAGCTGGAAAATCGGCTTCATGGTCGTGCCGCTGTGATACACGAACTGCTGCAGATGCTGTTCGTAGGCTTCCATGTCCTCGATCGGACGCTCGGCGACGCCGCCGTCCATCGCGGCCTTCGCCACTGCCGGCGCGACCTTGACGATCAGACGCGGATCGAACGGCTTCGGAATCAGATATTCCGGCCCGAACGACAGATCCTGAATGCCATATGCCGTCGCGACGATGTCGCTCTGCTCCTGGCGCGCCAGTTCGGCGATCGCATTGACCGCCGCGATTTCCATTTCCCGCGTCACCGTGGTCGCGCCCGCATCCAGCGCGCCGCGGAACAGGAACGGGAACACCAGCACGTTGTTCACCTGGTTCGGGTAGTCGGTGCGGCCAGTGCACAGCACGGCGTCCGGACGCACTTCCAGCGCCAGTTCCGGCAGGATTTCCGGCGTCGGGTTGGCCAGCGCGAGAATCAGCGGCTTGTCGGCCATCTGCTTGACCATGTCCTGCTTGAGCACACCGCCAGCCGACAGGCCGAGGAAAACGTCGGCGCCGCCGATCGCTTCGGCGAGCGTGCGGGCGTCGGTTTCACGCGCGAAGCGCTCCTTGTCCGGGTCCATCAGTTCGACGCGGCCCTTGTAGACCACGCCGGCCAGATCGGTGACCGTGATGTTTTCGAGCGGCAGGCCGATATCGACCAGCAGATCCAGACAGGCCAGCGCTGCCGCGCCCGCGCCGGACGAGACCAGCTTGACTTCCTTGATGTCCTTGCCGACCACCTTCAAACCGTTGGTGATCGCCGCCGCGACGACGATCGCCGTGCCGTGCTGGTCGTCGTGGAAGACCGGAATCTTCATGCGCTTGCGGCATTCGCGCTCGACGATGAAGCAGTCCGGCGCCTTGATGTCTTCCAGGTTGATGCCGCCGAAAGTCGGTTCGAGCGCGGCGATCACCTCGACCAGCTTGTGCGGATCGGACTCGTTCAGCTCGATATCGAACACGTCGATGCCGGCGAACTTCTTGAACAGGACGGCCTTGCCTTCCATGACCGGCTTCGACGCGAGCGGCCCGATGTTACCGAGACCCAGCACCGCGGTGCCGTTGGTGACGACGCCGACCAGGTTGCTGCGCGCGGTGAAACGCGCGGCATTCAGCGGGTTTTCGACGATTTCTTCACACGCGAACGCGACGCCCGGCGAATACGCCAGCGCGAGGTCGCGCTGGTTGATCATCTGCTTGGTCGGGGCGATCGCGATCTTCCCGGGGGTCGGGAACTCGTGGTAATCGAGGGCGGCTTCACGGAGTTTGCTATTGACGGGAGTCGACATAAGGCGGGCTTGGAAGTGCGGATTAGAATAGACGTTCGACGGCATTGTAGCCCCAATTGGCTACGCGATTGCTTCAATACGGGTACAACTGCCGCGACTTAAACATAGCGAAAGGCCGGCGTGGCATGCTTCGCCGGCGGCGCGAGCCGAACCGGAGCTGCATGCGGGCCGGGCGCCGCTCGGGTGGCAACTTCGTACAATGCGCGCCGTTAGCCGCAGTTCGCGGCACTTATCCGTTCACCATTCGCCACAATGCTCTCCGAGTTCTCGCTGATCGACCGTTTCTTTGCCCGCCGGGCCGCCGCCCGACCGTCCGACGCCGCCGACGGCACGCTCGGCATCGGCGACGACTGCGCGCTGCTCGCGCCGCGCGCCGGCGAAATGCTGGCGATATCGACGGACATGCTGGTGGAGGGCCGCCATTTCTTCGCCGATATCGATCCCGAAGCGCTGGGTCACAAGACGCTCGCGGTGAATCTGTCGGACCTCGCCGCGATGGGCGCGCGACCGCAGGCGTTCACGCTGGCGTTTTCGTTGCCGAACGCGGACGAAGCGTGGCTTGCCGCGTTCAGCGAAGGACTGTTCGCGCTGGCGGAGCGCTACGGCTGCGAGCTGATCGGCGGTGACACGACGGGCGGCCCGTTGAACCTGTGCGTGACGGTGTTCGGCAGCGTGCCGCCGCAAGCGGCGCTGCGCCGCGACGCCGCGCAGCCTGGCGACGACATCTGGATTTCCGGCATGCTCGGCGACGCGCGCGCCGGACTCGGCGTGCAGCGCGGCGAGTGGTGCGCCGATGCCAGCGACGCTGCGACGTTTCGCCGCGCCCTCGAACGCCCGGAGCCGCGTGTCGCGCTCGGCCTTGCGCTGCGCGGCATCGCGCATGCGGCGCTCGACCTGTCGGACGGCCTTGCCGGCGATCTGCTGCATATCCTCGAACGCTCGCGCATGCGCGCCACGGTCGAAGTCGACGCCGTGCCGCGTTCCGCCGCGCTGCGCCGGCTCACGCCCGAGATCCAGCGACGCTGCACGCTGGCCGGCGGCGACGACTACGAACTGTGCTTTACCGCGCCGGCCACCGCGCGCGCCGCGGTCGAAGCAGCCGGACGCGAGGTGGGCGTGCCGGTCAGCCGCATCGGTACAATAAGCGCTCTCCAGGCGGCGCACGACCGCCCGGCGATCGACTGGCGCGATGCCGCCGGTGCGCCGCTCACTCTGACGTTGCAAGGCTTCGATCACTTTCATGCAGACTGATCCCCCGCTCGGCCCCGCCGACGATCTCATCGGCGGCCAGCCGCCCGAGACGCCCGGACCGCGCGCGCCGCGGCCTCAGCCGCGCCGCGCCACCGCGCGTTTCATGCTGTCGCATCCGCTGCACATTCTGTCGCTGGGTTTCGGCAGCGGCTTGTCGCCGGTGGCGCCGGGCACGATCGGCACGCTGTTCGCATGGGCCTCGTTCGCCGTCCTGAGCCGCTATCTGACCGTGATCGAATGGGGCCTGCTGATCTGCGCCGGCTTTGTCGGCGGCATTGCGATCTGCGGCTTTACCGCGAAGCGGCTCGGCATCGACGATCCGTCGCCGGTCGTGTGGGATGAAATCATCGCGTTCTGGCTGGTGCTGCTGATGGTCACGCCGGTTACGCTAACCGGCCAGCTATGGGCCTTCATCGTGTTCCGCTTCTTCGACATGGTGAAGCCGCCGCCGATCAGTTATTTCGACCGCCGTCTGAAAGGTGGCTTTGGCATCATGTTCGATGACCTGGTCGCCGCCTTTTTCACGTTGCTCGTGATTGCGCTCTGGCGCATGTCGGTTTAACCGCTGCCCGGCCATCGCCGCCTTGCGCCGCGCATCATCGCCGGCCCCCGTTTTCCGGATTGACTGACGCCATGCCTACCGATTCCGTCGTTCATCAGCTCGCGATTCGCGTGAGCAACCGCCTGCGCGACGAGCGCCTGATGCTCGTCACCGCCGAGTCCTGCACGGGCGGCATGGTGGCGACCGCGATCACCGACATTTCCGGCAGCAGCGGCTGGTTCGAGCGCGGCTTCGTCACGTATTCGAATCAGGCGAAGAGCGAAATGATCGGCGTGCCCGCCGATCTGATCGACAAGCACGGCGCGGTCAGCGAACCGGTGGCGCGCGCGATGGCCGAAGGCGCGCTGCGCAATAGCCGCGCGCAGGTGTCGGTGTCGATTACCGGCGTCGCCGGCCCGGGTGGCGGCACCGAAACCAAGCCGGTCGGGATGGTGTCGTTCGGCTGGAGCAACCGGCTGCATACGTCGGTGGAAACGAAGATCTTCAAGGGCGACCGCGAGCAGATCCGCGTGCAGGCCGCCGCGCATGCGTTGCGCGGGGTGCTCGCGCTGCTCGACGAACGCGAACATTGACCCTTGTTTGAATGGCGGGAACGATGCCGGATTCACTCGCAGCCAGGGACGAACTGATCCGCCGCTTCGATCTGAAGCCGCATCCTGAAGGCGGATTTTTCAACGAAACGTATCGGTCGGCGGGACGCGTGATCCGCGAGGACGGTTCAGCGCAGACGCGTTCGGCATCGACCGCGATTTACTACCTGCTGTGCGACGGCGCGCATTCGGCGTGGCATCGGATCGGGTCCGACGAAGTCTGGCATTTCTATGCGGGCGAGCCGTTGAACGTCCACGTGCTCGACGAAACCGGCACGCTGGTTACGCATAAGCTGGGCAATCCACTGACGCATCCCGATGCGGTGTTTCAGGCGGTGGTGCCGGCGGGCTTGTGGTTTGCGGCGGAGTGCGCCGATCCGGCGACGTTCGCGCTGGTGGGCTGCACCGTTGCGCCGGGATTTGAGTTCAGCGAGTTCGAACTGGCGGATATTGATGCGTTGAAGGCGGAGCATCCGGAGCATGCGGGGTTGATTGCGCGGCTCGGACCGGCGGCTTAAATAGCCTTGCGTTGGCATCAGGCCTGGTGGGCCAGGTCAGGCGGAACGATCTGAAGAACCGTCCCGAACCATCGCCTCAGACCAGCCTGAACCCAAGCCGCTCAAAAGCTGGCGTTACCGGCATTGCCAGCTCCACCAGCCACACCCCTCGATTACCGGAACGCGTTAATCCGGTCGCGCGTTTCCATCGCGGCCTTCGCTGCGGCTTGCGCGAAATCGTCGCCCCTGCCCGCATAGATGATCGCCCGCGACGAGTTGATCAGCATGCCCGTGCCGTTCGCGGTGCGGCCCGCGCTCACAGTCGCCTCCACGTCGCCGCCTTGCGCGCCGATGCCCGGAATCAGAAGCGGCATATCGCCGACGATCCCGCGCACGACTTCGATCTCCTTCGGGAAGGTCGCGCCGACCACCAGCGCCAGCTGGCCACTCGCATTCCACTTGTCCGCCGCCAGTTGCGCGACGACCTGATACAGCGGACGCCCGCCCGTCTCCAGGAATTGCAGGTCGGAGCCGCCCGGGTTCGACGTGCGGCACAACACGATCACGCCCTTGCCTTGGTGCTCCAGATACGGCTGGATCGAATCGAAACCCATGTACGGATTCACCGTCACCGCGTCCGCCTGATAGCGCTCGAACGCCTCGCGTGCGTATTGCCCGGCGGTGCTGCCGATGTCGCCGCGCTTCGCATCGAGAATCACCGGCAGGCCCGGATGATTCGCATGAATGTGGGCGATCAGCTGCTCGAGCTGGTCTTCCGCGCGATGCGCCGCGAAGTAGGCGATCTGCGGTTTGAACGACGACGCGTACGGCGCCGTCGCATCGACGATGGTGCGGCAGAAGTCGAAGATCGCGTCGGAGCGGCCGGCGAGTGCGCCCGGGAATTTGCTGGGCTCGGGATCGAGGCCGACGCACAGCAGCGAGTTGGTGCGCTGCCAGGCGTCGTTGAGTGTCTGGACGAAATTGGACATGGTGAGTCTCGCGGCGAGCCGGTAAACGGAAGAGGCGCGTATTTTACCTGTCCTGCGCGGCAGGCCGCCCCCGGGGCGTGTCCAAGGCGTGCTCGCGTGGTGGCCGGCAGCCTGCCGGGGCTGCACACGCCGTAGCCAGCGAGTCGTTCCGTTCGATGCCGCGGCGCCCGCCAAGGCGTGCACGGCTCCGAGCCGTCCCGTTCGCTGCGCCCCGCTACTGCCGACGCGACCCGCGCGCGCCCGGCATCGACCGCAAGCCGGTACGTTCGACGGTAAAGCGGAACGTGCGCGTCAACCGCTCGCCGCGTCCCAGCAGGGTCATGCCGTTTTCGCACGCGCCGCCGGCCAGATTCATCGCGTTGATTGGATGATCGACCGGCTCGAAGCAGAAGAAGTCTTCGCCGGGTGGCGTGTACAGCACGTAGTAGTCGGTGTCCGCTGCGATGTTAAGCGACAGGCGGCGCTTGGGCCACACCACCGCCGCCTGCCCGCTCCAGCCGGTGAACGCATGATTGACGATGGTCTCCGGCAACGGATACGCGACGCCGAATTGCCACGCGGGCGGCGCCGGCACGTGACGCTTCGGCAGCCAGTCGTCGCCGGACAGCCACAGGCCGCCGGCCGCCGCCGACAGTTCGGTATCCGCGTCGCGCACGAAGAACGGATGCACGCCCAGCCCGAACGGCAGCGCCTCGCGTCCCGCGTTCTCGATCTCCAGCGTGACGACGAGCGTCGGACCGTCCAGCGTGTAGGTTTGCGTCGCGCGAAACGCGTACGGCTTGCCGTCACAGCGATCGAGCGTCAGACGCACATTTTCGCGATCCGACTCGGCCACCTGCCATGCCGACAGCCAGCCGTCGCCGTGAATCGGCAACGGTTCGTCGGCGCGATTGCGCGGCACCTCGACCCGCCGCCCCGCGACGTTGAAATGGCCGCCGCCGATCCGGTTCGAATACGGCAGCAGCGGATAGCAGGCCAGCTGGTTCGGCTGCGTGTCGGCGCCGACGTGGCGGCAGCGCCGGAAGATCGGCGTGAGCGCGCCGTCGTTGCGCCAGTCAAAACGGGTAACGCCGCCGCCGAGCGTCGGCGCGACGTCGAGGCGCAAATGCACGTTGGCGAGCGTAATGCACGCGACGTCGCCGGCGCTGCCTTCGCCGACCGCCACCGCCGACGTGCTCGGCCCGGCCAGCACCGGATTGGCCGCCGCGGCGAGTCGCGAGCGTCGGGTTTGGGGAGAAGCGGAAACAAGATTCGCAACAGTCATATCTGGCTCCATCGAGAGGCGGGGGACGTTGCCGTCATTGCTGACGGATGCTGTAGGGCGACTTTCTGGAACGGGTCGCCTCCGGGTCCGAACTGCATGCTGCCGATTTGCTGCCACTGGAATTGCGACATCAACTTCTGATTCACTTTCAAAATCATTGCCGGGCTGACCGCCGCTGCGGCCTCGCTGCCGGGGCTGCGTCATTCTGCGCTATGCGGGCGCGCGCTGGAACTCCGGCTCGGGCAAACCGCGCCGTCCGGTCGTCGCGACGAACACGCCGCCCGCCCGAGTATCCTTCGCCAAAGCGGCGGCGTCGAGATCGGCGCGCGCGCTCGTGATGTACAGCGTGCCGAGTCGGGGGCCGCCCAGCGCGACGCAACTGGGCTGCGCGGTCGGCACGTCGATGCGGTCGGTTTCAACGCCGTCGGGACCGTAGCGCACCACCCGCGCGCCGGCCCATTGCGCGTTCCACAAGCCACCGTCGCGATCGACGGTCGAGCCGTCCGGCTCCACGCCCGCGTCGGTCACGCGGGTGAACAGCCGGTCGTTGGCGATGCTGCCGTCCGCGCGATAGTCGCAGACGCGAATCTCCGGGATTTTCGAATCGCAGTAGTACATCGTCGCGCCATCGGGACTGAACGCGATGCTGTTCGAAATCGCCGGCGCCGGCAACGGCAAACGCTCCAGCGACAAATCATGATTCAGCCGGTAAAAGCCGCCGACCGGTTGCGCCGGCGCGCTTTCGTCTTTCGTGCCGAACACGAAGCGCCCCTGACGATCACAGCGGCCGTCGTTCACGCGCGTGTTCAGACCGGGCTCGACATCGACGATGCGCTGCGTCTCGCCGGTCGCCAGATCGAAAAACGCCAGGTGCGTGGCGAGGCCGAGCAACAGGTAATGCGGATTCGCACACAGCGCGAACGAAGCAAGGCGCTCGGGCATGCGCCAGAAGGTGCTGCGGCCATCGCCCGGATCGTAGCGCCACAGCCGCGCGCCTTCGATATCCGTCCAGTAGAAGCGGCCGGTTTTCGCGCACCATGTCGCGGCTTCTCCGAGCGTGCATTTCGTGTCGAGCAGCAACGCCGCCCGCTGCGAAGCGGCGCGCGACGGCGCGCCAGCGCTCACGCCCAGCCTCCGTCGACGACGATGTCCTGCGCGGTGATCATCCTGCTGTCGTCGGCGGCGAGAAAGAGCGCCATGCGGGCGAGGTCGGCCGGCTCCAGCTCGGCGTCGATGCACTGCCCTTCCTTGATCTGACGGCGGCCGTTGTCGTCGAGCCACAGACGCTTCTGCTTCTCCGTCATCACCCAGCCCGGCACCAGCGTATTGACGCGGATGTTGAAGTGTCCGAGGTCGCGCGCGAGGCCGCGCGTCAACCCCTGCACCGCCGATTTCGACATCACGTACACCGGATAGCCGCCGTTCTTCAGCATCCAGCTGATCGAGCCGAGGTTGATGATCGAGCCGCTGTTGGCGGCCTTCATGTCCTCCATCACCGCCTGCGCCGCGAAGAACTGGTGGCGGATATTCACTGCGATGCCCTCGTCGAAAAACTCGCGCGTCACTTCGCCGATCGTGTGACGTTTGTCGTTCGCCGCGTTGTTGACCAGCACCTGAATGGACCCAAGTGCGGCCTTCACGTCGGCGATGGCCTTTTGCAACGCGTCGACATCGGTCAGATCGCACGGCAGGAACAGCGGTTTGTGTTTCGAATCGCCGAGCTCGTCGGCGAGCGCTTCACCCGCGCTCGCATCGATATCGAAGAAAGCGACGCGCGCACCCTGCGCCGCGAAATGCTCGACGAACGATGCGCCGATGCCGGTCGCGCCGCCCGTGATCAACACCGTACGGTCGACGAGACTCGGATAGCGCGCGAACGCGGTGTCCGCGAGACGGGCGTTTGCATTGGCCGGAGACGACATCGTTCGATTCCTTTGAGAGCTAAGTGATGAGTGGCGGGTTCAGTTGCGCGTTTAGTCCCGCGAGCCGCGGTTCTTCAACTGGTCGAGCAGCACGGCGGCGAGCAGGATCGCGCCACGCACGAGGTACTGATAGAACGCGTCGATGTTCAGCAGGTTCATCACGTTCTCGACCGTGCCCATGATCAGCACGCCGATCACGACGCCGGAAATCGTCGCGCGGCCGCCGAGCAGCGACACGCCGCCCAGCACGCACGCCGAAATCACGTTCAGCTCGAAACCTTGCGCCGCATTCGGCTGACCCGACGTGATCCGCGACGCCAGAATCACACCGGCCAGCGCGGTCACCGCGCCTTGAATCAGGAAGATATAGACGCGCGTGCGTTCGACATTGATACCGGCCAGACGCGACGCTTCCGGATTGCCGCCGATCGCGAGCGTATTGCGGCCGTACACGGTCTGGTTGAGCATCACGCCGAACACGATGAAGCACAGCAGCGTGACCCAGATCGGCAGCGACACGCCGAAGAAGCTCAGGCCGCCCAATGCGATAAACGTATCCGACGACACGCCCACCGCCTGCCCGTGCGAGACGATGAAGCCGAGACCGCGGACGATTTCCATCGTGGCGAGGGTCGTGATCAGCGCGTTGATGCGCAGATACGCGATCACTGCGCCGTTGACGAAACCGATCACCGCGCCCGCCGCGACCGCCGCGACGATCGAGATGAACGTATTGCCGGTCGCGTTCAGCACCATCGCGCACAGCACGCCGGCGAACGCGACGGTCGAGCCCACCGACAGGTCGAAATCACGCGAGGCCAGACAGAACATCATCGTGCACGCGACCATGCCGATCTGCGAGATCGACAGCGCGAGGCCGAGCATGTTCTCGATCGAGAAGAAGTGGTCGACGGTCAGCGACATCGTGACGAACATCACGATGAAGATCACGATCAGGCTGTACTCGGTGATCTGCTGCCACCATTTCGCCTTGTCGTTCGACTGCGGAATCAGCGCTTCCGCCGCGCCTTTGGCGGCCTGCTGCGCGAGGTTTTCTCTAGCTTGCATGATGAAGACTCCTCCCGTTCCCCACGGGTTGCCGGACTTGCGTCCGAATAATGTTCAGGCCGCTTGCTGGGCAGCGGTTTCGGTTCCGGGCAGCGCGGTCGAGCTTTGCGGCAACGCGAGGCTCAACACCGATTGTTCCGTTGCGTCCTGGCGCGCCAGCTCGCCGGAAATCCGCCCCTGGCGCATCACGACGATCCGGTCGGACACGCCGAGCACTTCCGGCAATTCCGACGAGATCATCACGATCGCGCAGCCGCGCTCGGCCAGCTGATAGATCACGTTATAGATTTCATGCTTCGCGCCGACGTCGATACCGCGCGTCGGCTCGTCGAGAATCACGACCTTCAGATCCGGCTCGGCAAGCCAGCGCGACAGAATCGCCTTCTGCTGATTGCCGCCCGACAGAAAGCGGATCTTCTGGCGGCGGCTCGGCGTCTTGATCTTCAGCAGCTTGATGAAACGGTCCGCGGTTTCCGCTTCCTTCTTGCGATCGAGGAACATCCCTGCGCGCAGATAGTGACGGCGGCAACTGATGTTGATGTTCTCCGATACGGTCGCCATCGCGACAATGCCCTCTTCCTTGCGATCTTCCGGGCACAATACGATGCCGTGCCTGATCGCTTCGCCCGCGCTGCGCACCTTGATCGGCTTGCCGTCGAGCAGCAGTTCGCCGCCCTTCTTGTGCTCGGCGCCATACACCAGGTGCATCAGCTCGCTGCGGCCCGCGCCCACCAGACCGAAGAAGCCGACAATCTCGCCGCGCCGCACTTCGAAGCTGGCCGGCTGCACGAGCGCATGGCCTTCGATCGCCTTCGCCGCGAAACGGACCTCGCCGAGCGGCCGCGACGAATAGTTGTAGATGTCCGAAATTTCACGCCCGACCATCTCGCTGACGATGGTGTCGCGCGACACGCCTTCGAGCGTCGGATGCGAGGCGATCTTGCGGCCGTCACGAAAGATCGTGCAGGCGTCGCACAACTCGTAGATCTCGTCCATCCGGTGCGAGATGTAGATCAGCGCGCGGTTGTCGGCGCGCAGATCGCGCACCAGCTTGAACAGCACTTCGGTCTCGCGATGCGACAGCGAGCTGGTCGGCTCGTCGAGCGCGATCACACGCGCGTTGCGCAACAGCGCCTTGCAGATTTCGACCATCTGCCGTTGCGCGATCGACAGCTTGCGAAGCTTCGCACTCGGATCGAGCGCCACGCCCATCGCTTCGAGACGTTCGCGGACGAAACGCCTGGCTTCGCGCTTGTTGACCCAGCCGAGCGAGTTCGGCAACTGACCGAGCAGCAGGTTCTCCGCGACCGTCATATCGGGAACGTATTGCAGCTCCTGGTGAATCACCGCGATCCCCGCCGCGATGGACGCCGCCGCGCTCGAGAAGCGCACTTCGTTGCCGTCGATCATCACGTGGCCCGAGTCGGGCTGATACTCACCGCCGAGTATCTTCAGCAGGGTCGACTTCCCTGCGCCGTTTTCGCCCATCAGGCCGTGAACCTGGCCGACGTTGACCTCGAAGGACACACCGTCGAGCGCACGCACGCCTGGAAAGACTTTGCCGATATTGTCAAAACGTAGCGTCGCTGACACTTCGCCTCCTATGTCGACTGGAGTTGGCGATTTGGCTGTCGGCCAGAGTTCGCGCTTCAGCGCGTTACTCTGGTCCCATGCAAAGCACTTACTCCGGTCCCATGCAAGATAGTTGCTGTTTCATGTGAACCGCGCCTGGGCGTACCTCGTACCTCGTACCTCACGGGCAGACTCAAAGCATGGCTTGTCTCTACTGCTGATCTTTTATTGCTGCTGCCGGCGCGCTGTTTTCCAGGAGTCGCCTGGAAAACAGCGCGCCGGCATTTCACTTCATTGCACTACGCCGCAACGCCTTACTTCGACGCGAGGCCCATCTTCTCGCGCACTTCACCGACGTTGTCACGCGTGGCCAGCATGCCGGTCGTCAGCGTGAGCATCGGCGGTTCCTTGCCTTGCGTGATCCAGTCGTACATCAGCGCCGAGGTTTCCTCGCCGTGGCGCTTCGGGCTGATGATGACCGTGCCGTAGAAGCCCGTCGGCGTCGGCTTCTTGAACTCGTTCAACGCCGAGTCCGAACCGCCGATGCCGATACCGATCATGTTGTCCGCCTTGAAGCCGCGGCCTTCCGCTGCGCGCACCGCGCCGAGCACGCCTTCGTCGTTCAGCGCGTAAGCAACCCAGTGTTTGTATTGCGGGTTCTTCGTCAGCGCGATGTTGGCGGCGTTGAACGCGTTTTCCGTGTCGGTCTTCGCTTGCGGCGCGGCGACGATGTTCGCCTTCGGGAAGCCGGCGGCCACCAGCGCGTCGGTCGCGCCGGTGGTGCGGTCATGCGCGGTCGGCAGCTGTTCGTAGGTCACGTCGATCGCGCCCACGTCCTTCATGTCCCAGCCGCGCTTCTTGATTTCCGCGGCCAGACCGTCGCCGACCTGCTTGCCGATGTTGTACGCCGAGATGCCCATATGCGGCACCGACGCGATCGGCTTGCCCGCGCCGTCCACCAGACGGTCGTCCACCGTCATCATCTTCAGGCCGTCGGCCTTCGCCTTCGCGACGATGCCCGGTCCGAGCTTGACGTCAGGCGTGCAGATCACGAAGCCCTGCGCCTTCTGTGCCGACAGGTTGTCGATTGCGCTCATCACCTTCTCGCCAGACGGCGCGCCGATCTTCACCAGCGTGAAGCCCTTTTCCTTCGCGGCGATCTCGGCGAACTTCCATTCGTCCTGGAACCAGGGTTCTTCCGGCTGTTTCACGAGGAAGCCGATCTTGACCGGGTCGGCGGCTTGCGCGACCGGCGCGTTGAAGAGCACACCCGTCGCCGCTGCTGCCAGCGTGAGGAAAATTCTACGTTTCATGATGCGTGTCTCCTGACTAATTGATAACGAGAAGGTAAGCGGCCGCGTCTTCTTGTACCGGTGATGACACACGCGGCCAGCGCGTCGTCCGGTGTACTCTTGCGCCCCTGCGCAACCTGCGTGCTGCAAAATCAGTCGTGATATAGCGCCGAGCGGCCGCCATCCACCGTGATGCAGCTAGCGTTGATGAACGGCGCCTCATCCGACGCGAGAAACACCGCGGTCATCGCCACTTCTTCCGGGCGGCCGATGCGTTTCATCGGCTGCAAGTCGAGCGTCGCCTGCTGCGCGGCGGCCGGATCGGCCTGTTCGTTCCACCAGTCGTGCGTCAACTGCGTTTCGATGTAGCCCGGCGCGATCGCGTTGACGCGCACGTTGCGCGGCGCGTATTCGATGCCGAGCGCGCGCGTCAGACCGATCACACCGTGCTTGGCCACCGGGTACGGAAAACAGCCCGGGATGATCTTGAACGCATGCGTCGACGCGATGTTCACGATGCTGCCCGCGCCACGTTCGACCATGCCCGGCAACACCGCGCGGCAACCGTTCCACACGCCGTCGAGATCGACCGCGAAGCAGCGCCGCCAGTCGTCGTCGGTCATGGTCAGCGGATCGCAGAACACGTTGATGCCGGCGTTGTTCACCAATACGTCGAGCACGCCGAACGCGTGCTCGGCCTCGCGCACCGCTTGCTGAACCGACGCTGATTGCGTCACGTCCGTGTGCACCGCGAGCACGCGAGCGCCGGTTTGCGACTTGATGTGCTCGGCCGTCTGCTGCGCGGCGTCGATATTCAGTTCCGCCAGCACGACCGCCGCGCCCTCGCGGGCGAACGCGAGCGCGATCGCCGCACCGATGCCGCGCCCGGCGCCGGTGACCAACGCGGCTTTGCCGGCGAGCCGTTTCATTTCTTCGCGCCCGCGCGGGCAACGCGCAAACCGTTGATGAACGCCTTCGCATGCGAGGCGGTCACCGCCGCGCTCTGACCCGGCTTGTACAGCCCCGAGCCGAGGCCGAAGCCATTCGCACCGGCGCTCAGAAACGGCCCCATATTGTCCGGCGTGATGCCGCCGACCGGCACCAGCGGCACCTGCACCGCAATCACCGCGCGCCATGCCTTCACGACCTGGCAGCCGAGCTGTTCGGCAGGGAACATCTTCAGCACGTCCGCGCCGTTCTTCAGCGCGATGAACGCTTCCGTCGGCGTGGCGACGCCCGGCGCGCAGGCCAGTCCTTGCGCTTTCGCGGCGATCACGACTTCAGGGTCGCTATGCGGCATCACGACCAGTTCGCCGCCCGCCGACTTCACGTCGTTGACGAAACCCGGATGCAGCACGGTGCCCGCGCCGACGATCGCATCGGCCGGCAACACCTTGCGGATCGCGGCGATGCTGTCGAAAGGCTGCGGCGAATTCAACGGCACTTCGACGATCCGAAAGCCCGCTTCGTACAGCGCCTGACCGTGATCGGCCGCATCGGCCGGAGTCACGCCGCGCATGATCGCGATCAGCGGACAGACTTCGAACGCCGCGATCAAACCCGCGTGCGGCATGTACGGTGCGGGCAGATTGATGTGAGGCTGCATGTCGGTTCCTTGTTTCGTGAGCGATAGTGCGGCCGGTTAGCCGGCGCGCGCCGCCTGGGCGGCCGGATTGACGAGCCCCGCTTGCGAGGCGATACGCCACAGACCGCGCTCGGTGGCCTGCTTCACCAGCTCCGCCTGGGTGCAGCCGAATTGCGCGAGCGCGAGGCGATAACGCTCGCACAGCGCTTCGTTGCCGATCAGGCGCAGGCTTTGTGCGGCGATCGAACTCTGCTGTTGCGTCAGCACGGCTTCCAGGCCGGCCAGTTCATGTCCGATCAGCAAGCCCGACAGATAGTCGGGCTGCCTGTCGCCGGCCAGTTGTCCGGTGAGGCCGAGTGTGCGCGAGCTGAAAACGGTTGCGAGCAGGCCCGCATGGCCCTTTTCACGGGCGATGCTCACGCCGCGCAGGAATGCTTCGGTATCCGGACGATCCGGCGTGGTCATCGTGCGGCCGAGAATCGTGTGCTCGCGCAATGCCGAGAACACTTCGCCGGTCATGAAAGTATGAAAACGTTCGATACGGCCCGCCTGCACGACCACCCATTTCGCGTGCGTGCCAGGCAGCCCGATCAGCGCGCGCTTGCCGCTTTCCGCGACACTCGCGGCGTTCATGTCCTGGCTGAGCGCGCCGAAAATCTGCGTTTCTTCGCCGCGCATCACGTTGGGCAGTTCGCCGCGTTGCAGCACGCCCGGCACGATATGCAGCGTCGCGCCGCATGCCGCCTTCACGCGGACGATGCCGGCCACCAGCGCATCGGCGTTCGCCGGCGCGTCGACATACGGCGCCTCGAGCCAGCCCTGCGCGCTGCCGACCATGCCCGCCGCGATCACCGGCACGGCGCTCGCGTGTTCGAGCCAGGCGCCGCATACCTCGTCGAAGGCCGCGTCGAAGCCGCCATGTTCCGCGCTGCACGGCAGATTCATGATGCCGGCCGCCGATGCGCGCCTGGCCAGCACCTGGCCATCCGCGTCGTACAGATAAGCGCGCAACGACGTCGTGCCCCAGTCGAGCGCAATCAGCGCGGCGTGCGCGAAGTCGGCGTCGGCATCGGCGACGGCGCCTGCAACCGGGTGACTGCTGGCCGGCGTGGAAGAACCCGCTTGTGTCATCGTTTGATCCTGCGGGTGGTCGGTTGCGGCGCGCGCCAGCCAAGTTCTTCCGAGATCGCGCGCGCTTCGCGCTGCACGACCGGAATCAGTTCGTCCATGCGTTCGAGCGGCATGTACGGAATCGTGCTCGCCACCGACAGCGCCGCCACCACCGCGCCCGACGCATCGCGCACCGGGGCCGCGACGCAACGGATCGCCGCTTCGTTCTCTTCGAGGTCGAACGTGTACCCGCCGGCCGCGTAGCTGGTCATGCGCTGCATGAAGGTCTGCGCGTCGGGGCGATTGTCCGGCTTGAACGTGACGCCGGCGAGCGCGCGGCGCGACGCGTCGAACAGCGACTGCCAGACGTCCGGCGTGAGGTCGAGCATCATCGCCTTGCCGATCCCCGTCGACGCCAGCGGCATCCGGTGCCCGACGCGCGAGCGCATTTCGAGGCCGCGGGTGCCAGGAATCTTGTCGATGTACAGCACGTCGTCGCCGTCGCGCACGCCGAGGTGGATCGTGTCGAGCGTTTGCTCGGCGAGCGATTCGAGATGCGGGCGCGCGACTGCGGTGAGCGGCATCTGTTCGAGCGCGATGGTGCCGAGTTCGATCAGCTTCGGGCCGAGCAGATAGCCGCCCTGCACCTGGCGCAGATAGCGCGCCTGCACGAGGCTGCTGACCAGCCGGTGGGTGGTGCTGCGGGTCGTGCCGAGCGCGGCGCCGAAGGTGCGCAGATCGCGCACGCCGGCGGCGGCGGCTTCGAGAATCGCCAGGCCGCGCAACAGCGTTTGCGTGCCGGCTTGCTGCGGCGTGATGTCCAGCAGCGTGCTGGGCAGCGCGATGCCGTCGAGGGCGGGCGGTTGAGCGGTGGCGCGCGACGCTTTGGCGGCGGAGGCCGGACGCGCTGCGGCGCTGCTCGCGTGATCGGCTTCGGACGCGCTCGCGGCGTGAGTGGGCATCGCTTTGTTCATGGCGATTGGCTTTGGGATGGTTTTGCGCTTACTGCGCGGGGCCGGAGGAAAAGCCTTGAGTACTCGCGATGCTGCGGGCGCAGAGGTGCTGCCTTGGGCTGTTAGGCATGGTTTGGCGTTGTCTCCGGTTTTTTTGCTGTCGCTATTTGCGCGGTCAGATTGCTGGGCTTTCTGGCTCGCGTTGCGTATTGGTTTGGATTGTAGGGCGATTTTTGAGAAATCACCAATATGTGAATACTGGATTCATATAATGGGATTTGACGTGTTTTTGGGCTGAATTGCCATGTGAAATTGCCAATGCCGACGCTCAGGGTCACGATCAGACTGTCCGCGGTCGTGAGCTTCAGCACGGTCTTGCCGAAGGTCGGCGTGTCGACGGTAATCAGATGGCATCGGTCGGCACGACGCCGCTGGAGGTGCGCTGCAATAGTCGGGTCGACAGCTCGCTTTCGAGCCGGCCGATCCGCTGGCTCAACGCAGAGGTGACGACGCCCGGTTCGAGCACCGCCTTGCCCATTCTGCCGTGCTCGATCACGCTGATGAAGTAACGCAGCGGCCCCGGTTCCATTGGAGTTTCCCGCGAGGCCATGCACGCGCGAGTGCGCCGTGCATGCAGAAGAAAAACGTTCAGTCCGGCAGTTCAGCCGCGCCCATGCGCCGCGCAATCACGCGCGCGCGCTGAGCCAGATAGGCGGACACTCGGTGTTCATCGAAATATTTGGGCCTCGGCAGCATCACCGCCAACCGTGCCGACTGCGCGGCGCTCAGCTTGCTTGCCGACGTCTTGTAGTAATACTGACCGGCCGCCTCGGCGCCATAGACCCCATTGCCCCACTCGACGGAGTTGAGATAGATCTCGAAGATCCGCTCCTTGTCCATCAAGGTTTCGAGCATCCAGGTAATGATCAGCTCCTGGCCTTTGCGGATATAGCTCTTCTCACGGGATAAAAACAGATTGCGCGCGAGCTGCTGGGTGATCGTCGAACCGCCGCGCACGATCCTGCCCTTCGCCTTGTTACGCTCCCAGGCCTGCAGGATCGCGTCGGTCTCGTAGCCTTTGTTGTTGACGAAATTCGCGTCTTCGGACGCGATGATCGCGCGCTTCAGATTGCGCGAGATCTGGTCGTACGGCACCCACGTATGTTGCACCGACAGATCCGGCCGATCCTGCGACAAACGCCACGCGTCCGAGCGCATGAAAGCCGTCGAACGCGGATTCACGTAATTCCAGATCGCGATCTGCGTGAAGTAAAACGCCTGCGTCGCGAGCCACGCGATCACCAGCACGGCGCCCAGATAAACCGTCCATCGCACCGGACCTGGCCGGCTTGCGCGCCGCGTTGCTGTCATCGTGCGTCCAGTCCTCGAGTCGGTGAGTTCCGCAAGGCGCTACGCCGGTCTACGTGTGCGACGGCGCCGTCAGCAGTGCACGCAACTCGGCCAGCACCGGCGCGCCGTCGGGGCGCACGCCGCGCCACACGTAAAACGATTCGGCGGCCTGTTCGACCAGCATGCCGAGACCGTCGGCGCCGCGCGCGCCGAGCTTGCGCGCGTGCTCCATGAAGACCGTCGGATGCGCGCCGTACATCATGTCGTAGGCGAGCGTGCCGTTGCCGAACGCCTGGTCGTCGCACTCGGGCAGCGACGCGTCCAGGCTGCCCGCCGTCGCGTTGACGATCACGTCGTAGGTGCCCGCTTCGACCGCGCGCGCACTGCCGCCCGTCAGACGGCACGCGGCGTCGCGCGCGGCTTGCCCGAACTGGTCGACCAACGCTTCGGCCTTCGCGGCCGTGCGGTTGACGATCGTCAGCGTATGCGGCATGCGCTCCAGCATCGGCAGCACCACACCGCGCGCGGCGCCGCCCGCGCCCAGCAACAGAATGCGTGCGCCCTTCAGCGACACGCCGAGATTCACCTCGATGTCGCGCACGAGACCGAAGCCATCGGTGTTGTCGCCGTAAACGCCGCTCGAATCGATGCGCAACGTGTTCACCGCGCCGGCCGCCGCGGCGCGCGGCGACAACGTGTCGGCGAACGCATGCGCGTCGAGCTTGAACGGCACGGTCACGTTCAGGCCGCGCCCGCCCGCTTCGATGAAGGCGCGCACGTGCGGCACGAACGCATCGACCGGCGCGAGCAGGTGGCCGTATTCGACCGGCTCGCCGGTTTGCGCGGCGAAGCGGCCATGAATGAACGGCGACTTGCTGTGGCCGACCGGGTTGCCGATGACCGCATAGCGGTCGCGTGTCTGGTTGGTGCTCATCGTCCCGGCTCCGCGATGTGCTGGTCGGCGGCTGCGTCGCTCGCGCTGTTGTCGCTGTTGTCGGCGTCGGCGTCGTCCGCCGCGGCGGTGTCGTCCAGCTCCGCTTCGGCCTGAGCCTCGGCTTCGCCTTCGGCGCTGTCGTCGGACGCGTCGATGATTTCCTCGTCGCCCTCGTCGACCTCCTCAGCTTCGCCGCCGCTCGTCACGGTCGGCGCGTCGAGCACATGCAGCAGACGCACGGACGCTTCGACGGTCAACTCGTCGAGCGACATCACTTCCATCTGCAAACGCGTGCCGCGCGCGTGCACGCCGAGGCCCGGCACATGCAGCAGCAACGGAATCTCTTCGAGGCGCACCAGATCGCCCTTCACCACCGACGCCACCACCTGCTTGCGGTTCTCCTGCTTCAGCCAGCGCAGACACCAGAAGTACTCCATGCGGCGCTGGTGATCGGCGTACGCGGTGTAGGTGTCGTCGAAGCCTTGCACGACTGCGAACAGATCGGCGTCCTTGGGCTTGAACGGCGCGGCCAGCTTCGCGGTCACGCCATGCTGCACGCAGGCGATCAGTTGCCACTGATTCACCAGGTCGACGTAACGGCGCAGCGGCGACGTGCTCCACGCGTATTGCGTGACGCCGAGACCTTCGTGCGGCGCGGCGTTGGTCTGCATGCGTGTGCGCTTCGGACCGCTCGGCGCGCCGAACGCGCGCTGCGTGCGATAGATGCCCGGCACGCCGTGGTCGTGCAGGAACGCGCCCCACGACGAGTTCGCGAGAATCGCCAGCTCGGCGACGATCGTGTCGAGCGGCGAGCCGCGCCGGCGCGGCGTGATCGTGATGTGCTCGCCTTCCACGTAGAAGTTGAAGTCGGTGTTGCGCTGCACTTCGCGGCGCAGACCGTAGCCGGCGCGCGCGGCCTGGCGCTTTTCGAACAGCGCCTGCGCGAACGGCCACAGCACGGCGATGTCTTCCTTGTGCGGATAGTCGCCGGTGCCGGCGGCGAGCGCCTCTTCGGTAACGACTTCGTCGAGCGTGTTGTGGCGCAGATTGTTCTTCACGAACACGCGCTCGGCGCGCGTTTCGCTCGCAACGATCTCCTGGGTCTCGCGATTGACGATCACATACAGCGACAGCGCCGGCCGCAAGCCGCCTTCGGCCAGCGTGAACGCTTCGACGACGCTATCGGGCAGCATCGTGATCTTGTCGCCCGGCATATAGACGGTCGACAGCCGCGTGCGCGCGATCGCGTCGACCTCGTCGCCACGCTGGATGCCGAGCGCCGGCGCGGCGATGTGCACGCCGATCCGCACGCGGCCGTCGGCCAGATGCTCGACGGAGAACGCGTCGTCGATTTCAGTGGTGGTGATGTCGTCGATCGAGAACGCCTGCACGTCGGCTTCCGGCAGATCTTCCGGCATGCTGCCGGCGGTGACGGGCGGAAAGCCGGTGCCGTGCGGGAAAAACTCGGACAGGAATTTCGCCTCGTGCAGCGCGCGCGCCGACGGAATCGCGCCGCATTCGAGCATCAGGCGCGCCTGCGAAATACCGCGCGCGGCCGCCGCGACTTCGAGCGCCTTGTATTCGATGGTGTTCTTGTCCGGCTTCGTGAGCAACGCGAGCGCCGTCTTGCCGGTGAAGGCTTCGGGCAGGCGGCCGGCCTTCAGTTCGTCCTCGTAGCCCTGTTGCACCAGCGCCTGCTGACGCTTGCGCTCGAGGCCGGCCAGCGCCATCTTCAGTTGCTCTTGCGGCGCGCGCTGATACATGCCGCGGCCCTTGCGGCGGAAATACACCGGCGCGCCGTGCATGCGCAGCACCAGCGCGGCGCGCTCGATCGAGCCGAAGCTTTCGCCGAAGTACTCGGCGCCCAGCGTGGCGAACGGGAATTCGTCATCAGGCGCGCATTCCCACAGGAAGTCCAGGTCGATGTCCTGCGCGGCGGTGTCGGCCTGCTGCATCAGTTCGGCCGCGCTCGGCTTGTCGAATTCGATCAGCACGTCTTTGGCGCGCACCTTGGCGCGCCGGCCGCCCGGCAACTCGACCTGAAACGCGTCGCCCTGGCGCGACAGCACGCTGCCGGCCTTGAAACTGCCCGATTCCTCGAAGAAAACGTTCACTCAATACTCTCGTTCTGACTTGCATCTGCCGGCGCGCCCGATCCGGTTCGGCGATCGGTCACTGCGTGCGCGGCACGGCAACGTGTTCGTGGTAGTGGATCCGCGGCGCGACACATGCGCGCCGGCGGGTTGAATCTGCTGACAGGCAGCGGTCTCGCTGCGGGTCGTCTGCATCAGGCCGGCTCAAGCCACCTCAGGCTGCCTCGCGCGGCGCCGGCGGCTCGACGTCTTCGGCGTCGCAAAAGGCCAGCACCTCGTCGACGTATTGCGCGAACTCGCTGATCGCGTGATCGCTTCCTTCGATCAGCGTAGTGCGTGCGCCGGGATAGTGCGCGAGCATTTCGCGGTAGTCGAGCACTTCGTCGCCGGTGGCGGCCATCAAATAATAGCGTTCGGGCCGCGTGATCGACGCGACGCCGAGCGCGCGCAGTTCGTCCAGATGATGCGGCTCGACGACGATGCTGCCGCCGCCATGCCACAGCGGCTGCTCGCCGAGATAGGCGCTCAGGTCGCGCTGCGGCACGACCGCCGGATTCAGCAGCACGGCCGGCCAGCCGTGCTTTTCCGCCAGATGGGTAGCGAAATAGCCGCCGAGCGAGCTGCCGATCACCGTCACGCGATCCGTGCCGGCGGCCGCCGCGAGCGATTCGGCGAGCGCCACCGTGTCGAACGGCGAGACCGGCAGCATCGGGCAGCACCATTCGTCGGCGCGACCCAGTTCGGCGAGCCGCGCCGCCAGCACGCGCGCCTTGAACGAATTGGGCGACGAGCGGAAACCGTGCAGATAGAGAATCACGCTGCGCCTCGCGCGGAAAGTGCGTCGAGCAGTTTCTGATGCACGCCGCCAAAGCCGCCGTTGCTCATCACCAGAATCTGGTCACCGGGGCGCGCTGCGTGAACCACCGCTTTGACCAGCGCGTCGAGGTTGTCGAAGGCTTGCGCTTTGCCGCCGAGCGGCGCGAGCGCCGCGCCGAGATTCCAGCCGAGCGCGTCGCGGCCGCTCGGCGCGCCGTAGCCAAACACGAGGTCGGCGTCGGCCAGACTGACGGGCAATTGCGCTTTCATCACGCCCAGCTTCATCGTGTTCGAACGCGGCTCCAGCACGGCAAGAATCCGCGTGTTGTCGCGGCCGACGCGCGCGCGCAGCCCGGCCACCGTGGTGTCGATCGCGGTTGGGTGATGCGCGAAGTCGTCGTACACGGTCACGCCGTCGACGCTGCCGCGCACTTCCATGCGGCGCTTCACATTGCGAAAGCTCGCCAGCGACTTCGCGGCCTGCGCCGGCGGCACGCCAACGTGACGCGCGGCGGCGATCGCGGCCAGCGCGTTCATCCGGTTGTGCTCGCCCTGCACCTGCCACTCGACCACGCCGACGCGCTCGCTGTTGTGATACACGGCGAAGCGCTCGTCGACCGGCACGCCGTCTTCCGCGGGCAGGGTCTCCCAGCCGCCCTGCACGCCGAAGCGCTCGACGCCGCTCCAGCAGCCGCGCGTCAGCACGCGCTCGAGCGCGTCTTCACGGCCGTTCGTCACCACCCGGCCGATGCCCGGCACCGTGCGGATCAGATGATGGAACTGCGTTTCGATCGCCGCAAGATCCGGGAAGATATCGGCGTGATCGAATTCGAGGTTGTTCAGCACCGCCGTCTTGGGCCGGTAATGGACGAACTTCGAGCGCTTGTCGAAGAACGCGGTGTCGTACTCGTCGGCTTCGATCACGAAGAAGCTCGAAGCGGTGAGCCGCGCGGACACGCCGAAATTCAGCGGCACGCCGCCGATCAGGAAACCCGGGTTGAGGCCGGCGTCTTCGAGCAGCCAGGTCAGCATCGAGCTGGTGGTGGTCTTGCCGTGCGTGCCGGCCACCGCCAGCACCCATTTGCCGTTCAGCACGTGCTCGCCGAGCCACTGCGGGCCGGAGACGTAAGGCAGGCCGCGGTCGAGAATCGCCTCCATCAGCGGGTTGCCGCGCGAGACCACGTTGCCGATCACGAACAGATCCGCATTCAGGCCGTTCAACTGGTCCGCGTCGTAACCCTCGATCAGACGGATGCCTTGCGCCTCGAGTTGCGTGCTCATCGGCGGATAGACGCCGGCGTCGCAGCCCGTCACGGTGTGGCCCGCGCCGCGCGCGAGCACCGCGAGACCGCCCATGAACGTGCCGCAGATGCCGAGGATGTGGATGTGCATAAGCCTGTCGTGCCGCGCGGGCGTTTTTTGCGAGGGATGGGAGTGCAGCAAAGCGGCCGGAACGACCGTCCGCAAAGGACGCTATTGTAACCGACAGCTTCCGCTCGCCCTATCGACGCGCACCCGCGCCGCCCTCGCCCGGCGCTCCGCGCGCCCCGCCCACAAAGGCCGGTCGGCAATCTCTAGTATGATTGACGGATGGTTCGCAAATCACATTTCGATCCGCAGCGCGTGCGCGAGGAAATCGCCATCGCGGCTGCGCGCCTGATCGCCGAAGACGGTCTGGACTACGCCACGGCCAAGCGCAAAGCGGCGCGGCAAGTCGTCGGCGAGACCCGTGTTGCCGGCGAATGGCTGCCGGATAACGACCAGATCGAAGAGGAAATCCGCGAATATCAGTCGCTTTTCCAGGGCGACAGCCAGCCAGCGCTGCTGCGGCGGCTGCGTATTATCGCGCTCGACTGGATGGAGCGGCTCGCGCCGTTCAATCCTTATCTGACCGGCGCGGTGCTCGGCGGCACAGCGGGCGAACACTCGGATGTGCATCTTCAGGTGTTCTGCGACAACCCGAAGGAAGTCGCGATCTACTTTCTGAACGCCAACATTCAGTACGACGTGTCGGAAACGCGGCACTTCGCCGGCCGTGGCTATGTCGAGACGCTGAGCTTCCTGTGGCGCCCCACGAACGAAGGGCGCGACGCGGAGCCGGTCGGCATCCACGTCGCACTGTACGAAACGGACGACCTGCGCGGCGCGGTCAGGGCCGACGCGCGCGGCCGCACGGCGCGGGCCAATCTGCAGGCGGTCCAGGCGCTGCTCGACAGTAGCGAAGCCACCCCTTCCACTAATTAGACAGACCACAATGAACATGAGACGGATTCTGGCGGGCGCACTGGTCGCCATCATCGCCGCGGGCGGCGGCGTGCTGGCCAATCATTGGCTCAACGACGGGTCCGAAGTCGCCCACGCGGCGCAGGCCGGTTCCCAGCAGAGCGCGGTCGAGCAACTCTGGAGCGCGCCGGTCACCAACGTCGACGGCAAGCCACAATCGCTAAGTTTGCTTAAAGGCCACGCAATCGTCGTCAACTTCTGGGCTTCGTGGTGCGGTCCCTGTGTCGAGGAAATGCCGGCGCTGTCGCAGCTTCAACGCGAGTACGCGAAGAAAGGCATCCAGTTCATCGGACTTGGCGTCGATTCGGACAAAAACGTGCAGGCATTCCTGCAGAAAGTGAAAGTGGCCTACCCGGTCTACGTGACAGGCTTCGGCGGCGCCGACCTCGCGCGCGCGTTCGGTAACAACGCGGGCGGGCTGCCGTTCACCGTCGTGATCGACGCAAAAGGCAATATCCGCTCGACAAAATTAGGCCAGATCGACCCGGCCGCGCTTAGACAGACGCTCGACGCGCTTTAAATTTCACATTCTTTTGACGTTCAATTCGGTGCGGAACGCGCAAAAATGCGCGCAAATCGCGCGAAATTGAGAGAAGATGGGCGCCTGGCGCGGCGGCGGATCGACGCAGCCATCGTTCCGAACGTGCGGGAAACTAGACAAGTTTCTCTAATCAGCGCTAAAGTGCGCCCAATTCCACGGAAAAAGAAGCGACCATGACGCGACTGCTGGTACTGCACGGACCCAACCTCAACCTTCTCGGCACCCGGGAACCCGAGGTCTACGGTCGCGTGACCTTGCCGCAGATCGATCAGGCGCTGGCGGACCGCGCCGCGGACGCAGGTGTCGAGCTTGCGTCGTTCCAGAGCAATCACGAAGGCGCTCTGGTCGATCGCATCCAGGCCGCCCGGACTGAAAAAACCGATTTCATACTGATCAATCCCGCCGCGTACACGCACACCAGCGTGGCCATTCGGGACGCACTGGCAGGGGTCGGCATCCCGTTCGTCGAGATTCATCTGTCGAACGTGCATCGTCGCGAACCGTTCCGGCATCACTCGTATTTCTCCGACCAGGCTGAGGGCGTGATTTGCGGCCTCGGCTGGAAGGGCTACCTGTACGCGCTCGAATTCGCGCTCGACCGGCTCGCCGCCGGCTCGTCGCGCGGCTGAATCCAAACACGACTAATTTGAGCCGGCCGCGCACGCGCCGGCACTTTACGCATTGAAAGGGGCTTCCTGATGGATCTACGTAAACTGAAAACTCTGATCGACCTCGTCTCGGAGTCCGGTATTTCCGAACTCGAAGTGACCGAGGGCGAAGGCAAGGTGCGCATCGTCAAGAATGCGCCGCCGGTTTACGTGCAACCGTCCGCCTCGTACGCGCCGCAATACGCGCAGCCGGCCCCGCTCCCAGGCGCTGAAGCGCCCGCTGTCGCCGCCGCCCCGGCTGCGCCGGCGGTTGCCGCGCCGCAAGGCCATGTGGTGACCTCGCCGATGGTCGGCACCTTCTACCGCGCGCCGTCGCCGGGCGCCGACCCGTTCGTCCAGGTGGGCGACACGGTCAAGGAAGGCCAGACGATCTGCATCATCGAAGCGATGAAGCTGCTCAACGAAATCGAGTCGGACAAGTCCGGCGTGGTGAAGGAGATCCTCGTCGAAAACGGCCAGGCGGTCGAGTACGGCCAACCGCTGTTCGTGGTCGGCTAACGCGGCACGCAGTGTTCGCCGCCCGCGCGCCCGCTGTCCCGAGCGCGCGACCGATCCTCCGAGGCGGCCGGTGTTGTGAGCAACCCGGTGCCCATCGATGAGTCGAAAATCCGCTATGTTTGAAAAAATCCTCATTGCCAATCGTGGCGAGATCGCGCTGCGTATCCAGCGCGCCTGCCGCGAACTCGGCGTCAAGACGGTCGTCGTCTATTCGGAAGCCGACAAGGAAGCCAAGTACGTGAAGCTCGCCGACGAGGCGGTCTGCATCGGCCCGGCGCCTTCGAATCTGAGCTATCTGAACATGCCCGCGCTGATCAGCGCGGCCGAAGTCACCGACGCCGAAGCGATCCACCCCGGCTATGGCTTCCTGTCGGAGAACGCCGACTTCGCCGAGCGCGTCGAGCAGTCCGGCTTCACCTTCATCGGCCCGCGCCCGGAAACGATCCGGATGATGGGCGACAAGGTCACGGCCAAGCAGACCATGATCAAGACCGGCGTGCCCTGCGTGCCGGGTTCGGAAGGCGCGTTGCCGGAAGATCCGAAAGAGATCGTGAAGATTGCCCGCCAGGTCGGCTATCCGGTCATCATCAAGGCCGCCGGCGGTGGCGGTGGCCGCGGCATGCGCGTGGTCCATACGGAAGCGGCGCTGGTCAACGCGGTCAACATGACCCGTGAAGAAGCCGGCCGTGCGTTCGGCAACCCGCAGGTCTACATGGAGAAATTCCTGGAGAACCCGCGGCACATCGAAATCCAGGTGCTGTCCGACTCGTTCAAGAACGCCATCTGGCTCGGCGAGCGCGATTGCTCGATGCAGCGCCGCCACCAGAAAGTGATCGAAGAAGCGCCGGCGCCGGGTATCGCGCGCCGCCTGATCGACCGGATCGGCGATCGTTGCGCGGACGCGTGCAAGAAGATGGGCTATCTGGGCGCGGGCACGTTCGAGTTCCTGTACGAAAACGGCGAGTTCTACTTCATCGAAATGAACACGCGCGTGCAGGTCGAGCATCCGGTGACCGAGCTGATCACGGGCGTCGACATCGTGCAGGAACAGATCCGCATCGCGGCCGGCGAGAAGCTCGCATTCCGTCAGCGCGACATCGTGTTCAAGGGTCATGCGATCGAATGCCGGATCAACGCTGAAGATCCGTTCAAGTTCATTCCGTCGCCGGGTCGTTTGACCTCGTGGCATATGCCGGGCGGCCCCGGCATCCGCGTCGATTCGCACGCCTACAACGGCTATTTCGTGCCGCCGAACTATGATTCGATGATCGGCAAGCTGATCGCTTACGGCACCACGCGCGAACAGGCGATCAAGCGGATGCGCATCGCGTTGTCGGAAATGGTGGTCGAAGGCATTCAGACCAACATCCCGTTGCACCGCGAGCTGATGCTGGACGCGAAATTCGTCGAAGGCGGCACCAGCATTCACTACCTCGAAAACCGGTTGGCCGCGAAGCTGCAGGTCGCGCCGGAAGAAGCGTAAGTCATGAGCTACCGGGAACTGATCGCCGAGCTGGCACGCGAGCACGCGGAGGAGTTTTCCGACGCGCTGCTCGAGTTGGGCGCGTTGTCCGTATCGGTCGAAGACGCGGACGCCGACACGCCCGACGAGCAGCCGCTGTTCGGCGAACCCGGTCTCACGCCGGATCGCACGGCGTGGCAGCGTTCGCGCGTGATCGCGCTGCTCGCGCCGGAACACGAGCCGGCGGTGCTGCTGACCGCCGCGGCCAACGAGATCGGCCTGCCAGCCGCGCCGTCGTTCACCGTGCGTGAAGTCGAAGAGCAGGATTGGGTGCGGCTCACGCAGTCGCAGTTCGATCCGATTCCGATCGGCGAACGCATCTGGGTCGTGCCGTCGTGGCACGATGCGCCGGACCCCGAAGCGCTGGTGCTGGAACTGGACCCGGGCCTCGCGTTCGGCACCGGCAGCCATCCCACCACGCGGCTGTGCATGGAATGGCTGGAGCAATCGGTCCAACCCGAACAGTCCGTGCTCGATTACGGTTGCGGCTCCGGCATCCTCGCGATCCTCGCGAAGAAGTGCGGCGCGAATCCGGTGTACGGCATCGACATCGATCCGCAAGCGGTCGAGTCGGCGCGTCACAACAGCGAGCGCAACCGGGCCGAAGTCACCTACGGTTTGCCCGACGAATGCCCTACCGGCGAGTTTGATATCGTGGTCGCCAATATTCTGTCCAATCCGCTCAAGCTGATGGCGTCGATGCTCGCGTCGAAGGTCAAGCCGGGTGGCCGGATCGCGCTGTCCGGCATTCTGGCGCGGCAGGCGGACGAAGTCGCGCAGGTCTACGCGCGCTGGATCGATATCGGCGTGTGGCGCGAACACGAGGGTTGGGTGTGTCTGACGGGAACGCGTCGCGAAAGCCATTAGAATAAGGCGTATTGTCAAACCAACGGCCTTCTGGCTTACCGGCTCAATATGCTCCTGGCGACGCGTTGCCCCTTCTGCGAAACCGTCTTCCGTCTGCAACCGGCGCAGCTCGCGCAGCGCCGCGGCCTCGTGCGCTGCGGGACTTGCCACGAAGTATTCGACGCGTCGAGCAGCCTGTTCGACGTCTCCGAGGGCGGTGACTTCTCCACCGCCAAACCGGTCGCCGCTGCGGCGGCGATCGAGGCGCTGTCGGGCGTGCGTCAGAAAGGCCCCGACTTCAGCGCCGAAGCATGGGATCCGCGGGCGCCCACACCCGACGCCGCCATCGACAACCGTCTGCGGCACAACGCCGGCAATGTGCCGCTCGCGCCGGTCTCCACCGGCGCGGGCGTCGCGGTCACGCCGCGCCACGCCGCCGAGCCCGAGTTGCCGGCCGACGCTTTGCGCACGTCACTTCCTCCCGACAACGAACCGGTGCTGGCAGACGCGCCGCGCGAACCCTTCGCGTACCAGGCCGATACCGAGCCGCCCGTGGAAGAAGCGCCGCGGGTCTGGCACAAGACCGAGCGCGCGTCTGAACCTGCGCTGGACGAAGCGGCGAGATTGCATGGCATCCCCGACAACGAACCGCATTTCGGCGCTGCTGGTTTAGGTGCTGCTGCGGGCCTCGGCGCGGCTGGTTTCGGCGCGGCCGCGGCCGCGGCCGCAGGCGCGGGCGGCTCAGGCACCGGCGGCCCAGGCGGCTTCGGCCCGGCCTCAGCCGCAGCCAGTGGCGAGCCCTTCTCCGTCAACCCGGTGAACGACGGTACCGACCCTTTCCCGGTGATGCGCGAAACCCGCCCGGCCGACGCGCAGCGCATGGGCTGGCTGATTGGCGCATCGGTATTGGGATTGCTGTTGATCATCGCGCTGCTCGCGCAACTCGCGTGGTGGCAACGCGAAACCGTGCAGGTGTATCTGCCGCGCTCGCAGACGCTGTACGCGAAGGCCTGCGCGCATCTCGGCTGCCAGGTCACGCCACCGCACGACATCGACGGTTTGCTGGTCGAACCGTCCGATCTGCGGCAGATCGACGGCCCGCACAAGCTCGAACTGAAGATGCCGCTGCACAACCGCTTCGGCATTGCGCTGGCCTACCCGGCGATCGAACTCACGTTGCTCGACGACCAGAACAACGTCGCCGTGCGGCGCGTGCTGTGGCCGCAAGACTACGTGCCGCCGGGCACGCCGATCGCGGCCGGCCTGCCGGCGCACACGACGCAGACCATGATCGTGCATCTCGACACGGGCATGGCGGTCGCTTCCAATTTCCGCGTACAGATTTTCTATCCGTAACGCGTCCTCGCGCGCCCGGCCATAACCGGGCGTGCTCACCGTCATCACTGACGAATTTTCGGAGCTTAACAACATGAGTCAAGTCACGCTGGGTGGCAACCCGATTGAAGTAGCCGGCACGTTCCCGTCGGTGGGCCAGAGCGCGGCCGCTTTCTCGCTGGTCGGCAAAGATCTGAAGCCGGTGTCGCTCGCCGATTTCGCCGGCAAGCGCAAAGTGCTGAACATCGTGCCGAGCCTCGACACGCCGACCTGCGCCACCTCGACCCGCAAGTTCAACGAAGCGGCCGCCAGGCTGACCAACACGGCCGTGATCGTCGTGTCGGGCGACCTGCCGTTCGCCGCATCGCGCTTCTGCACGACCGAAGGCATCGAGAACGTCGTCACGGCCTCCACGTTCCGCGGCCATGAGTTCGCGCAAGCGTACGGCGTCGACGTCACGAGCGGCCCGCTGACCGGCCTGACGGCGCGCGCCGTGGTGGTGATCGACGAGAACGACAAGGTCGTGCACGCTGAGCTGGTCGGCGAAATCAAGAACGAGCCGAACTACGACGCAGCACTCGCCGCGCTGAAGTAACACCTTCGCGCACGAGCCCGGCGCTGCGCGTGATGCGCGGCGCTGGCGCAGCGTCGCGCGCCATCTTTCAATTGTTTTTTACAGGAACGCTCGCCTTGGCTACGCTCATTTGCGGCTCGCTCGCCTACGACAACATCATGACTTTCGAAGGGCGCTTCCGGGAGCACATCCTGCCGGAGCAGGTCCACATCCTGAACGTGAGCTTTCTCGTGCCGACCATGCGCCGCGAGTTCGGCGGCTGCGCGGGCAACATCGGCTACGCGCTGCATCTGCTGGGCGGCGACGCGCGCATCATGGGCACGCTCGGCTCGGTGGACGCGCAGCTCTACATCGACCGCTTCGAGAAACTCGGCCTGTCGACGCAAAGCGTGCTCGTCGTGCCGGACACCTACTCGGCGCAGGCGATGATCACCACCGACCTGGAAAACAATCAGATCACCGCGTTCCATCCGGGCGCGATGATGCAGTCGCATCTGAACCGCGCTGACGAAGCGCAAGGCATCACGCTCGGCATCGTCGCGCCGGACGGCTACGACGGCATGATTCAGCATTCCGAGCATCTGGCGGCCGCCGGCGTGCCGTTCATCTTCGATCCGGGCCAGGGCTTGCCGCTGTTCGACGGCGACACGCTGCGGCGCATGATTGAACTTGCCACGTATGTAGCTGTCAACGATTACGAAGCCAAGCTGGTGAGCAACAAGACCGGCTGGTCGATCGAACAGATCGCCGGCAAGGTCGAAGCGTTGATCGTCACGCTCGGCGAACAGGGTGCGCAGATTCATCATGCCGGCGGTATCGAAGACATTCCGGCGGTCAAGGCCAAGCAGGTGCTCGATCCCACAGGCTGTGGCGATGCCTTCCGCGGCGGCTTGCTGTACGGGATCGAGAACAAGCTTGGCTGGGCCACCACAGGCCGCCTCGCGAGTCTGATGGGTGCGTTGAAGATCGAGCAACAGGGCCCGCAAAACTACGCGCCCAGCCGGGCGGAGATCAACGAACGGTTCAAGCAGGCATTCGGATACAGCCTGCCCTGATACCGAGAGCTATGGGAGCCAGGGAATGAGAGCAACGAGTCGCCTGATAGTCGCCACCGTGATCGCCGGTTCGCTGGCCATGTCGGGGTGCGCGGTCAACAGCACTTCTCCCGACGTCTTCACGGCGTCGCAGGCACAGCGCGAACAAACGGTCCGCATGGGCACGGTCGACAGCGTGCGCGCCGTGCAGATCAGCTCGAACAACGGCCAGCCGAGCGGCTTGGGCGTGGCCGGCGGCGCCGCGCTGGGCGCTCTCGCTGGCAGCGCGATCGGCGGCGGCCGCGGCTCGGTCGCCACGGGCATCATCGGCGGTATAGGCGGTGCGGTCGCCGGCAACGCGGTCGAGAACAGAGTCGCGATGCGCCCGGGTGTCGAGATCACCGTGCGACTCGACAACGGCGACATGCGCGCGATCACGCAGCAAACCACCGCCGGCGAATCGTTCCGCGCCGGCGATCGCGTGCGGCTTCTCTCCAGCGGCGGCGTCACGCGCGTCACGCACTGACAATTTCCCCTCTCGCGCGGCTGGCTTACACGCCGCCGCGACGACCTCAAACGCATGCCCTCCCCTGTGCATGCGTTTTTTTTCGCCTGTATGTTTTGCAGCCGGACCGTTTCCAATCGCTCGTGAGCGCTGGCGCAAAAACGTTGGGCAAAAAAAGTCCCGTCGCCGGAAACCGGCAACGGGACCCTGACCGAGTAGCGCTCGTCACAGCTTGAGCGCCACTCGATCATCGAACACGTCGTGCGACGTGTCGAAGTACTTCTACCGCTTATCTACCGCCTATCTGCCACTTACGGGCGGCTGCCCGTCGGGAACGGCCATGCCGCTGCCGGGTTCAGCGCGGTCTTCACCGTCGCCGCCGGTGCGCTCGAGACAGAAGTCGCAGCGGGTGCAGGCGCAGCCTTCTTGGCGACAGCCTTCTTCGCAGGTGCAGCCTTCTTGGCAGGAGCGGCAGCCTTCTTCGCAGCAGCCTTCTTGGCAGGTGCAGCCTTTTTAGCGGCAGCCTTCTTGGCGGGCGCAGCCTTTTTAGCAGCAGCCTTCTTGGCCGGTGCCGCCTTCTTCGCAGCAGCCTTCTTCGCCGGTGCTGCCTTCTTCGCTGCAACCTTCTTCACTGCGGCTTTCTTGGCCGGCGCTGCCTTCTTCGCTGCAACCTTCTTCACAGCAACTTTCTTCGCTGCGACTTTCTTGGCTGCAACCTTCTTGGCCGGTGCAGCTTTCTTCGCTGCAACCTTCTTCGCCGGTGCTGCCTTCTTCGCTGCAACCTTCTTCGCTGCAACCTTCTTCGCTGCAACCTTCTTCACTGCGACTTTCTTGGCAGCGACTTTCTTAGCCGGAGCAGCCTTCTTTGCCGCGACCTTCTTCGCTGCGGGTTTCTTGGCGGCGGCTTTCTTTGCAGTTGCCATCATTTTCTCCTTCAGGTTTTCAGATGAGAGTCAGTTCAAACTACACCCTTCGTCAAAACCCGCTTCCCGCGGACGCTTCTCAGGGCGCGCGCTACGAAGCGGGCTATTCATCGGCGTACGCAGGTGCTGCGCGCTTACGCTAATGAATGCGGTAAGGCGCGCCGTGCCAACAGGCACCGCGCGCCAGATCTGATCGGCGTTGAATCTCAACGCCGGCAATTGCTTGATCGAGCCGCCGGCGGTGACGCCAGCGGCTTTTTCCGGGGGGAAGTTTGCCCATCCCACTGAAGGGTTCGCAAAGTGCCTGTCATGTTTGTGGGCCGCTAAGGCACCGGGCACGCTTTGCATCAGGCGATTCTGCTCCTAACCAAATTTGCCGCGGCCGAAGCCCACGGCATCCCCATCGATGAATGCATCTGCAACACGAACCCGGATCACTCCCAGGTCAGCGCGCCGCCAGTTTGATATTCGATCACTCGCGTCTCGAAGAAGTTGCGCTCCTTCTTCAGGTCGATCATCTCGCTCATCCACGGGAACGGGTTTTCCTCGTTCGGGTACAGCGGATCGAGACCGATCTGCTGGCAACGGCGGTTGCAGATGAAGCGCAGATAGCTCTTGAACATCGACGCATTGAGGCCGAGCACCCCGCGCGGCATCGTGTCTTCTGCGTAACGATATTCAAGTTCGACCGCCTGCTGGAAGATCTCGCGGATTTCCGCGCGGAACTCAGCCGTCCAGAGTTGCGGGTTTTCGAGTTTGATCTGGTTGATCAGGTCGATGCCGAAGTTGCAGTGCATCGACTCGTCGCGCAGGATGTACTGGTACTGTTCCGCCGCGCCGGTCATCTTGTTCTGGCGGCCGAGCGCCAGGATTTGTGTAAAGCCGACGTAGAAGAACAGGCCTTCCATCACACAGGCGAACACGATCAGCGAGCGCAGCAGGGTCTGGTCTGCCTCGAGCGTACCGGTCTTGAAGGCCGGGTCGGTCAGCACGTGGATGTACGGAATCAGGAATTCGTCTTTCGCGCGGATCGAGGAAACCTCGTGATACGCGTTGAAGATTTCGCCTTCGTCGAGGCCCAGCGATTCGACGATGTACTGGTAAGCGTGCGTGTGGATCGCCTCTTCGAACGCCTGGCGCAGCAGGAACTGGCGGCATTCGGGCGCCGTGATGTGGCGGTAGGTGCCCAGCACGATGTTGTTGGCGGCCAGCGAGTCGGCCGTC
Organism: Paraburkholderia ultramafica; assembly: GCF_902859915.1. Classification (GTDB taxonomy): domain Bacteria; phylum Pseudomonadota; class Gammaproteobacteria; order Burkholderiales; family Burkholderiaceae; genus Paraburkholderia; species Paraburkholderia ultramafica. Next base: position 60,315 of record NZ_CADIKK010000006.1, on the reverse strand, counting down.
ACGAAGAAGCCCAGGTTGCGCTTGACGATGCGGCGCTCGTCTTCGGTCAGCCCGTTCGGGTCTTTCCACAAGGCGATGTCGCGCGACATGTTCACTTCTTGCGGCATCCAGTGGTTGGCGCAACCCGCCAGATACTTTTCCCAGGCCCACTTGTACTTGAACGGCACCAACTGATTGACGTCGGTCTGGCCGTTGATGATGCGCTTGTCGGCGACGTTGACCCGCGCTTCGGAAACGGCAGCCGTTCCGGCAGCAGCGTGGGCAACATGAGTGACGGGAGCGACTGCGATGTCGTTCGCGAACACGTCTTGAGCCGAGGGAGCATGAGGAGCGGAACGCGTTCCGACTTGCGAACCGACAGCCGGTCCCGTTGCGTTGCGCAAAGCATTCTGTTGCGCGCCGCTCGAGGGAGTTACGGCAGTGATCTCGTCATCCCAGTTGAGCATAAATGTCACCATCAATTTAGAACGGTTTGTACCATCTTTTCACGAGCGATAAAAGAGTTCGCTGATGAAAAATCCTGTTTTCGATTCGCGTTGCTACGTTCATACAACACTTTGTTCAACGGACTGTGTATGACGCGTCGAGTGAAGCGTGTTGAACGCGTGTCGTCGACGTGCTTCGCGAGCTCGAAGAGCAGCGTGTCGAAGCGACATTTCGCTGCTCTATCTATCTGTATTGCGGAGCCTGTCTGCAGCGTCTTGCGGTTGCTGACTGCTGCCTCGCGTGGCTCGTCGCGGTGGTCCGCGTGGACCGCGTAGTCCGTTACATCTGCGCTAGCGAGGTGAAGTTCAATGCCATGTCGAGCGATGCACGCGGCCGGTCAGGTTGATCGACCCATCGATCGAGGCGTTTGCCGAGCGCGCTGTGTCGCGCGCTTCGTCCGGTGTTGCCGACTGCTGATTGCTGCTCTGCCGCCGAGCCTGTCACTTCACGACTTCAGTTGCCTGCATTGCTGCACTGCTGTCGATGAGCGGCACGACTTCGATCCCTTCACCTGGTTCGGTCTCGCTCGCCGCGCCGCTCGTCGGCTTCACTTCTGTTTCGTCTCTACCCGGTGCCTGGATCGCTGCATGCGGGTCATCACCTACCACCCGTCAGCAAGCAGCGATCCTGCTGCCTGCCAGATACTTACTGGCAAGCCTCGCACTCTTCAAAGCCAGGGTCGCCCGGACGCATCATGCACACCGGACCATCCGCTTCCGGCGCTGCTTCCACCGCGACGGCCGGCGCTGCCGCAGCAGCCTGGATACCGCCCGATGCTGCGCCGCCGCTCACGCCGAAGCCACCCGCCGCGCCGCCTGCTGCACCGCCCGACGCTTCGCCGCCACCCGAGCTCACCGCGTTCAGCGCGCCGTGCGCCACCGTCGACTTCTCGACGTGCGTCGCCGCCATCGTGCGCAGGTAGTAGGTCGTCTTCAGACCGCGCACCCATGCGAGCTTGTAGATCTCGTCGAGCTTCTTACCCGAGGCGCCGCCCATGTAGATGTTCAGCGACTGCGCCTGGTCGATCCACTTCTGACGACGCGAGGCCGCCTCGACCAGCCACACCGGATCGAGTTCGAACGCGGTTGCGTAGATCGCGCGCAGGTCGGCCGGAATGCGGTCGATGCGCGACAGCGTGCCGTCGAAGTACTTCAGGTCGGCGACCATCACTTCGTCCCACAGGCCGCGCGCCTTCAGGTCGCGCACCAGGTAGTCGTTGACCACCGTGAATTCGCCCGACAGGTTCGACTTCACATACAGGTTCTGGAAGGTCGGTTCGATGCAGGCCGACACGCCGATGATGTTCGAGATCGTCGCCGTCGGCGCGATCGCGACGCAGTTCGAGTTGCGCATGCCGTAGGTGGCGATGCGCGAACGCAGTTCGGTCCAGTCCATCGACTCGCTCGAATCGACTTCGACATAGCCGCCGCGCGCCTGCTCGAGCAGCTTCACCGAGTCTTGCGGGAGGATGCCGCGATCCCACAGCGAGCCGCGGTAGCTCGAATAGCGGCCGCGCTCCTGCGCCAGCTCGGTCGACGCGTAGTAAGCGTAGTAGCACACCGCTTCCATCGACGTGTCGGCGAACGCGACCGCCTCTTGCGACGAGTACGGCGTGCGCAGCAGATGCAGGCAGTCCTGGAAGCCCATGATGCCGAGGCCGACCGGACGGTGCTTCAGGTTCGAGTTACGTGCCTTGGCGACCGCGTAGTAGTTGATGTCGATCACGTTGTCGAGCATGCGCATCGCCACGCTGACGGTGCGCTTGAGCTTGTCGTGGTCGAGCGCCAGCGTGCCGTCGGCCTGTTCCTTCAGGTGCGCGACGAGGTTCACCGAGCCCAGGTTGCAGACGGCGATTTCGGCGTCGCTGGTGTTCAGCGTGATTTCCGTGCACAAGTTCGACGAGTGGACGACGCCGACGTGCTGTTGCGGCGAGCGCACATTGCACGGATCCTTGAACGTGATCCACGGGTGGCCGGTTTCGAACAGCATGCCCAGCATCTTGCGCCACAGTTGCGCCGCCGGAAGCTTCTTGAACAGCTTGATCTCGCCGCGCGCGACCTTGTCTTCGTAAGCCGTGTAAGCCGTTTCGAACTCGGCGCCGAACTTGTCGTGCAGGTCCGGGCAGGTGGACGGCGAGAACAGCGTCCAGTCGCCGCCTTCCATCACGCGCTTCATGAACAGATCGGGAATCCAGTTCGCCGTGTTCATGTCGTGCGTGCGACGACGGTCGTCGCCGGTGTTCTTGCGCAGTTCGAGGAATTCTTCGATGTCGAGGTGCCACGTTTCCAGGTACGCGCACACCGCGCCCTTGCGCTTGCCGCCCTGGTTCACGGCGACCGCCGTGTCGTTGACGACCTTCAGGAACGGCACGACGCCTTGCGACTTGCCGTTGGTGCCCTTGATGTGCGAGCCGAGCGCGCGCACACGCGTCCAGTCGTTGCCCAGACCGCCGGCGAACTTCGACAGCAGCGCGTTTTCCTTCAGCGCTTCGTAGATGCCGTCGAGGTCGTCGTCGACCGTCGTCAGGTAGCACGACGACAGTTGCGAACGGCGGGTGCCCGAGTTGAACAGCGTCGGCGTCGACGACATGAAGTCGAAGCTCGACAGCACGTTGTAGAACTCGATCGCGCGCGCTTCACGGTCGATCTCGTTCAGCGACAGGCCCATCGCGACACGCATAAAGAATGCCTGCGGCATTTCGATGCGCACGTTGTCGTGATGCAGGAAGTAGCGGTCGTACAGCGTTTGCAGACCGAGGTAGCCGAATTGCAGGTCGCGGTTGTTGTCGAGCGCGGCGCCCAGGCGCTTCAGGTCGAACTGCAGCAGCTTGTCGTCGAGCAGCTCGGCTTGCACGCCGCACTTGATGAACTGCGGGAAGTACTCGGCGTAGCGCTCGCCCATTTCGGCTTGCGTGACTTCTTCTTCGAGGATCTCGCGGCGGATCGTGTGCAGCAGGATGCGCGCGGTGACCTGGCTGTACGCCGGGTCCTTTTCGATCATCGTGCGCGCAGCCAGAATCGCCGAGTCGTAGACCTGGCTCATCGGCACGCCGTCGTACAGGTTCTTCACCGTTTCCGCGACGATCGGCTCGGCGCTCACGGCGTCGCCCAGGTTCGCGCAGGCGGATTCGATGATGCCGCGCAGCGCAGCCAGATCGAGCGGACGCGTGACGCCGTTGTCGGTGACGTTCAGACCCGGCGCGCTGCCGGCGACCTGCTCGTCATGACCGCGCGCCTGCGTGCGCTTCTCGCGATACAGCACGTACGCGCGAGCGACGTTGTGTTCGCCGCCGCGCATCAGCGCGAGTTCGACCTGATCCTGAATGTCTTCGATATGGAACGTGCCGCCGTTCGGGCGGCTGCGCACGAGTGCGCGCACCACGTTCTGCGTGAGCTGCTCGACCAGTTCGCGCACCCGCGCCGATGCCGCGCCTTGACCACCGTTGACGGCCAGAAATGCCTTCGTCACGGCGATGGCGATCTTCGACGGTTCGAACGACACCACGCTGCCATTGCGACGGATCACCTTGTAGTCGGCGTAGGTCGTCTGCGACGCGAGCGCTTGTGCGCCTTGTGCCTGGCCGAAGGCCTGGCCAGTCGGTGAGCCCTCATACCGGGTCGTCACGTTGTCGGTGGTTTGCATGGGCAAAGCTCCTGGTCTCTGGAAATGTTGCGGCGAGTGCCGCGGATTAAATCGAACGCCGCGCTGGCGCGTGCGCAAGCGATGGGGTGCAGGAAAAAGGCCGGCCGGGCCGGTTGGCGGGATGCGACTGCGAAGAAGCCTGGTTCGAATTCGTAACGGTCTTCATCGTGTCTGTCGCGATCACTTGCCAGGTCCTTTTCCTGAATGCTTCTGGATGCCGCCGGTGGTCCTACCGGCTGCGTCACAGGAATTTTTTTCGTTGCCTGGAACGCTTGGGGCGCCATGCTCGGAGAGCGGGCGCCGCATGACTTATGCACTCAGTTATGCACAGAGTTATACACACCAAACACAAGATATAGTGCAAAACTGAATTTGTGGCACCAAGTATAGTGGAGATTCAAGACAGATCAAATCGATTTATTTGCCTTCAAAGTCTTGACATCCGGATCGCGCGGCGCGCAGCCGCCTCCCCGGAGAACAAGGCAGCGCCTCGTTCTCCTCGCATCACGCGAACTCGCGCGAAGGGTCGTTACGGCGTTTCGGAAAACTTGAGATAGGGGAAATACCGATCGGCGAGGGACGTGTCGCTTTGCAGACGCTGCCACTCGAAATGAGGCCCCGGATCGGTCTTGCGGCCGGGGGCGATGTCCGAGTGACCGGCCAGCGCTTCGACCGGATAGCGCGCCTTCAGCGCGCTCACCAGCGCACCGAGCGTGCGGTATTGCGCCGCTTCGAAGGCAGTGGTGTCGCTGCCCTCCAGCTCGATGCCGATCGAGAAATCATTGCAGCGCTCGCGGCCGAAAAAATTCGACGGCCCGGCGTGCCACGCGCGCTCGTTGCACGACACGAACTGTTCGAGCGCGCCGTCGCGCTGAATCACGAAATGCGCCGACACCCGCACGCCGCGCAGGTGCGAGTCGTAGTACGGGTGGGCGTCGCAATCGAGCGTGTTCTGGAACAGTTCGGCGATCGCCGTGCCGCCGAACTCATTGGGCGGCAGGCTGATGTTGTGGACGACGATCAGCGTCGGCACGGCCCCTTCAGGGCGCGCTTCGAAATTCGGCGATGGCAGTTTGCGTGCGGCAGCGACCCAACCGTCGGCATCGACGGCGACCTCGACGCTCATCGAGCGTCGCGGCCCGTGGGACGCGCGCCGTGACGCTGCGCGTGTGCGGCGCTGCAGAACGGCTGCCCCGCCACCATCACCGAGTCGCTCTTCGGCGCATGCACGCCGCACTCGACGCAGCGGATCATCGGCTCGGCGAGTTGCGGCGCGTCGCCGTTCGCGCCTTTGGCGCCGCCAGCGGCGCCACTCGCGCCAGCACCGGCGCCGGTACGTTGCGCCATTTGCGCGTCATGACGACGCAGCGCCTTCACCAGCCATTGGCCGACGATGAACAACAGGATCAGCAAAAATATTTGTCGCATGGGACACGCTCACACTACAGCACGGTGCAACAGCACCTCGAAAACAAAACGGCTGCCGACGTACGCCAGCAACAGCGCGACGAACGACGCCAGCACCCAGCGCAATGCCGCACGGCCGCGCCAGCCGGACACCTTGCGCGCGGTCAGCAGCGCGCCGAACATCACCCAGGAAAGAATCGCGAAGACGGTCTTGTGATCGAGCCGCAACGCGCGGTCGACCAGTTGTTCGCTGAACAGGATGCCCGACAGGAGGGTCAGCGTCAGCAGCACGAAACCCGCGCCGATCAAACGGAACAGCAGCTTCTCCAGCGTCAGCAGCGGCGGCAGCGTATCGAGCCAGCTCGACAGCCAGCCGTTGCCCGCCGCGGCCGCATGTCGCTGCGCGATGCCGCCGCGCATCGCATGCAGACGCCGCTCGACCAGCAGCATCAGGATCGCGTGCAGCGCCGCGATCGCAAACAGACCATATGCGATGTTGGCGATCAGGAAGTGCAGCTTGAACATCGGCGCGGCCGAATACGGCAGCACGCGCACGCCGTTGAACGCGAGCGGCAACAGCGACGCGACGCAGGCAAGCGGCAACACCAGCAGACGCAGGCCGTCGAGCGGAAAGAAAAAGCTCTCTATCCAGTAGATGCCGGCGCCGAGCCAGAACATCGCCGACAGCGCGAACGCGAACCCGAACACCATTGCGTTCTGCGGAAAGATGGTGGTGTGCAGCAGCACGCCGTGCGCGAGCAGCGCGACGAACAGCAGCGCACGGCCCGACGTGCTCATGCCCGAAGCAGCGGAAGCGGCCGGCGCGCCCGCGGCGGCGGGCACCGGCGGCACGCTCTCGAGCATGGGTCGCACGGCGGCGAGCCGGTGCGCGCGCCAGCCAGCCACGGCAAGACCGCCGTAGAGGAGCGCAGTGAGGGCATACAGTACAATATCCATATTCGAAGTTTACACTAGGCCCCTACTCCGCGACGTCTTCCACTTCGCGCGCTGCCCGGGCCGCACTGTTCATCGCTCCCCATGCTCGACAATCTGACTCAACGGATGGCGCGCGTCGTCAAGACGCTGCGCGGCGAAGCCCGGCTCACCGAGGCGAACACCCAGGAAATGCTGCGCGAAGTACGCCTCGCGCTGCTCGAGGCCGACGTGGCGCTGCCCGTCGTGCGCGAGTTCATCGCCAAGGTGAAGGAAAAGGCGCTCGGCGAGGAAGTCATCAGCAGCCTGTCGCCGGGTCAGGCGCTGGTCGGCGTGGTGCAGCGCGAGCTGACCGCGATCATCGGCGGCGACTATGAAGGCAAGGCGGTCGAACTCAATCTCGCCGTCACGCCGCCGGCCGTCATCCTGATGGCGGGTCTGCAAGGCGCCGGTAAGACGACCACGGTCGGCAAGCTCGCCAAGCTGCTGCGCGAAAAGTACAAGAAGAAAGTCCTGACCGTTTCGTGCGACGTCTACCGCCCCGCTGCTATCGCGCAGTTGAAGATGGTGACCGAGCAGGTCGGCGCGGACTTCTTTCCGTCGGAGCCGGATCAGAAGCCGGTCGACATCGCGCGCGCCGCGGTGGACTGGGCCAAGCGCCACTATCACGATGTGCTGCTGGTCGACACGGCCGGCCGTCTGGGTATCGACGAAGCGATGATGCAGGAAATCGCCGCGCTGCACAGCACGCTGAAGCCGGCGGAAACGCTGTTTGTGGTCGACGCGATGCTCGGCCAGGATGCGGTGAACACCGCGAAGGCCTTCAGCGACGCGCTGCCGCTCACCGGCGTGATCCTCACCAAGCTCGACGGCGACTCGCGCGGTGGCGCGGCGCTCTCCGTGCGTCACGTGACGGGCAAGCCGATCAAGTTCGTCGGCGTCGCGGAAAAGCTCGACGGCCTCGAAATCTTCTACCCGGATCGCATGGCGAACCGGATTCTCGGCATGGGCGACATTCTTGCCCTCGTCGAAGAAGCGCAACGCGGCGTGGACGTTCAGGCCGCGCAGAAGCTCGCCGACAAGGTCAAGAAAGGCGGCGACTTCGACCTCAACGATTTCCGGGCGCAGCTCACGCAAATGAAGGGCATGGGCGGCCTGTCGTCGCTGATGGACAAGCTGCCCGCACAGTTCCAGCAGGCCGCTGCCGGTGCCGATATGAGCCAGGCTGAAAAGCAGATGCGCCGCATGGAAGGCATCATCAATTCGATGACGCCTCTGGAGCGCGCGAAGCCCGATCTGATCAAGGCCACCCGCAAGCGCCGCATCGCCGCGGGCGCGGGCGTGCAGGTGCAGGAAGTCAACCGCATGCTGAACCAGTACGACCAGATGCGCACGATGATGAAAAAGCTGAAGGGCGGCAATCTGCAGAAGATGATGCGTGGCATGAAGGGGATGTTGCCCGGCATGCGCTAAGCTTTAGCAAGACGGCGCGCGCGTGTCCTGTGCACGAATCACGGCACGCGTGGCTGACTCAGGGTTCGTGCGGGTTTATTCTGTACCACAGGCCGCCGTTCCCCAAGAGAACTTCCTTCGGGGCGTCCCTCAAGGGGACTTCCTGTGGGGCGTTCTCACTCACTCTATGTATACAGTTACCGCCCGTCAGACGTCATGAACCGCGAAGAAGCCCTCCACATTTTTAGCCACTCCGAAGAAATCGTTTCGGCCAATGACGTCAACGCGTCCATCAGCGGCATGGCGGCCGCCATTCGCGACGAGATGAGCGAGGACTTCCCGCTCGTGCTGTCGGTGATGGGCGGCGCCGCGGTGTTCACCGGCATGCTGCTGCCGCACCTCGATTTTCCGCTCGAATTCGATTACATCCATCTGACCCGCTACCGCAACACCACCAAGGGCGGCAACGAGATGCAATGGCGCGTGGCGCCGGCCGAGTCGGTGAAGGATCGCGTGGTGCTGGTGCTCGACGACATCCTCGACGAAGGCGAGACGATGGCCGCGATCCGCGACCGCATCCTCGCGATGGGCGCCAAGCGCTTCCTGAGCGCGGTGCTGTGCGAGAAGATCATTCCGAAAGCCAAGCCGTTGCGCCCGGATTACTGCGGCTTCGAAGTGCCGGACCGCTATGTGTTCGGCTGCGGGATGGATGCGAAGGGTTACTGGCGTAACCTGCCGACGATTCGCGCGCTGACCGAAGGCGCTTGAGCTGCCTTCGGAGCAGCCGCTGTCATGGCGGCATGCCTCGGTCTCGGTAAAGAGGTTGGTGTAAGAAGAAGCGGCTCGCGTGGGCCGCTTTTTTGTTGGTGCGGTTAAAAGGGCAATGCGAGGGCACGCACCGCTTTCGCTGAAGGGCTCGCGTGGCCCGGCATCACAGGTGTTGCACGAAAGACCGGATACCGCCGAGCATCATCTCGACCGCGATCGCCACCAGCACCAGGCCCATCAGCCGCTCGAAGGCCGTCATCGTGCGTTCGCCGAGCCACGCCTGAATGCGCTCGGCCAGCATCAGCACGATCGCGCAGACGACCATCGTGACGGTCAGCGCGCCGATCCACTCGTACATCTTGCCCGGCGCCTGCGACGTCAGCAGCATCACCGTTGCCAGCGCCGACGGACCCGCCAGCGCCGGAATGGCGAGCGGCACGATCAGCGGCTCGCCGCCGCGCGCGTCGCCGCCGAATGGACCGTCCGGGTGCGGGAACACCATTCTGAGCGCGATCAGAAACAGCACTATCCCGCCGCCGATGCGCAACGACTGATCGCTCAGGCTCATCATGCGCAGAAAGCCCTGCCCCAGCACCATGAAGAGCAGCAGGATCGCGAAGGCGATCGCTACCTCACGGAGAATGACGATCGCGCGACGCTCGGGCGACACGCTGCGCAGGCAGTTGATGAAGATAGGAATATTGCCGAGCGGATCGGTGATCAGAATCAGCAGGACGGTCGCGGACAGGAAGGTGTACTCCACTGTCTGTCCGCTCCGCTCAATGCGCCAACGCCGCGCGCACTTTCCCGATGACCGTCTGGGCGGCGTCCTCGACCGGCAGCAGCGTCGCCTCGGCGTCGCGGCGGCCCTGGTATTCGAGCTTGCCGTCCTTGAGGCCACGGTCGCCGATCACCAGACGATGCGGCACGCCGATCAGCTCCCAGTCGGCGAACATCACGCCCGGGCGCTCGCCGCGGTCGTCGAGGATCACGTCGATGCCCGCTTCGACCAGTGCCGCATACAGCTTGTCGGCCTGCTCGCGCACGGCGTCGCTGCGGTCATAGCCCATCGGGCACAGCACGACTTCGAACGGCGCGATCGACTCCGGCCAGATGATGCCCTTGTCGTCGAAATTCTGTTCGATCGCGGCGCCGAGAATGCGCGTGATGCCGATACCGTAGCAGCCCATTTCCATCGGCTGCGGCTTGCCGGTTTCGTCGAGACAGTTCGCGCCCATCGCTTCCGAATACTTCTTGCCGAGCTGGAACACGTGGCCCACTTCGATGCCGCGGCAGATGTCGATCTCGCCGTTGCCGTCCGGCGACGGATCGCCCTTCTTCACGTTGCGAATGTCGGCGACGACCGGTTCCGGCAGATCGCGGCCCCAGTTCACACCGGTGGTGTGGTAATCCACCTCGTTCGAGCCGACCACGAAGTCGCTCATGTTCGCGACCGTGCGATCCGCGACGACCTTGACCGGCTTCTTCGTGTTGATCGGACCGAGATAGCCCGGCGGCGTGCCGAAGGTCTCGATGATTTCGGCTTCGGTCGCCATGCGGAAGTCGGCCAGACCGGGCAGATTGCCCGCTTTGATCTCGTTCAGATCGTGATCGCCGCGCAGCATCAGCAACCAGATGGTCGGCTCGGCGCCTTCGTTTTCCGTTGCGAGGACGATCGACTTGATCGTGCGTTCGAGCGGAATGTTCAGCAGCTCGGCCACGGCCTCGCACTTCGCCTTGCCGGGCGTGGCGGTCTTCTTCATGTCTTCAGCCGGCGCGGCGCGTTGCGCGTAGAGCGGCAGCGCTTCAGCCGCTTCGACGTTCGCCGCGAAGTCCGAGGTCGGGCAATAGGCGATCGCGTCTTCGCCGGTTTCGGCGATCACGTGGAACTCGTGCGAGCCGCTGCCACCGATCGAACCGTTGTCCGCCGCCACCGCACGGAAGTCCAGACCGAGGCGCGTGAAGATCCGCACGTACGCGTCGTACATCTTGCTATACGACTCGCGCAGACCTTCTGCGTCCTTGTCGAACGAGTACGCGTCTTTCATGATGAACTCGCGACCGCGCATCACGCCGAAGCGCGGACGGATTTCGTCGCGGAACTTCGTCTGGACCTGATAGAAGTTGACCGGCAACTGGCGATAGCTCTTGATCTGGTTGCGCGCGATGTCGGTGATCACTTCTTCGTGCGTCGGGCCGAGCACGAAGTCGGATTGCTTGCGGTCCTTGAAGCGCAGCAGCTCGGGGCCGTACTTTTCCCAGCGGCCCGATTCCTGCCACAACTCGGCCGGCTGCACCGACGGCATCAGCAACTCAATCCCGCCTGCCCGGTTCATTTCTTCGCGCACGATGGCTTCCACCTTGCGGATCGAACGCAGGCCGATCGGCAGGTAGTTATAGATGCCGCCGGCGACGCGGCGGATCATGCCGGCGCGCACCATGAGTTTATGGCTGACGATCTCGGCGTCGGCGGGAGCTTCTTTCAGGGTGCCGATAAAGAAACGGGAAGCTTTCATTCAGATTTTCCAAAAGCGGCGGCTCCGGAGGGACCGCCCGAAAGGTGAAAACGGTGGGGAAATCAACACAGATCCGGCGCTGAGCCAGCACGGTTCGCCCGACACCGGCAGCGCTGCCCGCAACGCGGCGCCGAAGTCGCCGCGCAAAGCCTTTTGCACAAGGGATAAGGCACGGAAAGACTGACAGGCTACCGCAAATGCGGGCCTCTTGCGGCGATTCGTTCCATTCTGGTGCGATTCGGTGCGTCGGACCCGTTATCTGTTTATAATCAAAGCAATTTTAAAGGATTCGAAGGTGGTTGTATGCTGGATCGTGAAGGCTTTCGCCCGAACGTCGGCATCATCCTCTTGAACGCGCACAACGAGGTGTTTTGGGGCAAACGGCTCCGTGAACATTCCTGGCAGTTTCCGCAAGGGGGCATCAAGTACGGAGAGACCCCCGTGCAAGCGATGTATCGGGAGTTACACGAAGAAACCGGGCTGCTTCCTGAGCACGTCAAGGTGATCGGTCGCACGCGCGACTGGTTGCGTTACGAGGTGCCTGACAAGTTCATCAAGCGCGAAATACGCGGTCATTACCGCGGCCAGAAACAAATCTGGTTCTTGCTCCGGATGGTGGGACGCGACTGCGACATCTGCTTGCGCGCCACCGACCACCCAGAGTTCGATGCGTGGCGCTGGAACGAGTACTGGGTGCCGCTCGACTGTGTGATCGAGTTCAAGCGGGATGTGTATCAGTTGGCGCTGACGGAGCTATCCCGTTTCATGCGCCGGGCTGCGCCGCGTGCGGAAAAACCTGGCGGGCACCATGGGCAGCGTTATCCCCGGATAGCGTCGTCAATGGAAAGTCCGCCGGATTCCTCGGTAATGACGGTGACTTCGGTCACCGCCGTCGGCATCGAAACATCGGTTCACGTCACGATCGCGTCCGATTGCGGTCCGAACTCCGGGTCAGCGGCCGAGGTGGGCGCAGGCTCGGAACACGAAGGCGAATCGGCTGGCGAACCCGCCGGCTCGCTGTTCCGCCCGGGCGTGCGCAATTAACAACTCTGTGCGGCTGTCCATGCCGCCTCTGCTGGCGCGGCTCCTCGAGCCGCGCCAGTGTTTCGAGGAAACCATATTGAAAGCACTTGCACTCGTCGTGGCGTTCGTCGCCACCGGCGCCCTGCTGGCTGGCTGTTCGAGCGCCGGCAAACCCACCAATCAAGACGACAGCGCGTTTGTCTACCTGCTGGACCGCAAGGGCAACTGGGTTGAAAACAAGGTGGATACCTTGCCTCCGCTGCCGCAAGACTCGAGTCTGCTGCCTTTCGAAGTGTCGGGCAACACGCCGCTGCAGTTCGCGATCGATCGGAACTCGCTCAGCGTGGGCACCGACGGCGTGGTTCGCTATACCGTGGTCGTGACGAGCCCGAGCGGCGCGCGCAACGTGAATTATGAAGGGATCCGCTGCGACACCTATGAATGGCGTCTGTATGCGGGCTTGAATGCGGATCACGACGGCTGGGACAGGACCGTCGAGAACGGGTTCTCGCGCATCGAGAACGGCGCGCTGAACGCGTATCACGCGGCGCTGTATCAGGATTATCTGTGCGCGAACAAGATTCCCACGGGCAACGCCAAGCAGATTGTCGAGAACATCCGCTACAAGCGCACCGCGACCTCGTTGATTCACTGAGGCTCTTCCCGTGAGCGCGTTTTGAGATCCGAGCGCGCCATGGAGATGAAATAAAGCCGTTCCAGCGTCCGCTGGAACGGCTTTTTTATGGGCCGTGCGCGCCTGCCGCCGGTCAGGTCAGGTCAGGTCAGGTCAGGTCAGGTCAGCGAATCAGACCAGCACCAGGTTGTCGCGATGGATCAACTCGGGCTCCAGCATGTAGCCGAGCACCGATTCGATTTCGCCGCTCGGACGTCGCTGAATCAGCTTGGTTTCCGCGCTGCTGTAGTTCGTCAGGCCGCGCGCCACCTCGCGCCCCGCGGCGCTCAGGCAAGCGATCACCTCACCGCGCGCAAACGCGCCCTGCACGCCGACAATGCCGATCGGCAGCAAGCTCTTGCCGCCTGCGGTCAATTTTTCGACCGCGCCATCGTCGATCACAACATGGCCCCGCACCTGCAGATGATCGGCCATCCATTGCTTGCGCGCCGCCATCCGCGCAGTGCGCGCGATCAACTGCGTGCCGATCGCCTCACCCGAAGCCAGTCGCGACAACACATCCGCTTCGCGCCCGCTCGCGATCACCGTATTGGCGCCGCTGTGCGCCGCGCGCTTCGCGGCGAGAATCTTGGTCAGCATGCCGCCGCGACCAAGGCTCGAACCCGCGCCGCCCGCCATCGCCTCGAGGTCCGGCGCACCCGCATCGGCCTGCTGAACGAGCATGGCGTTCGGGTCCTTGCGCGGATCGGCGGTGAACAGGCCTTGTTGATCGGTGAGGATGACGAGCGCATCGCCTTCGATCAGATTGGCGACCAGCGCACCCAGCGTGTCGTTGTCGCCGAATTTGATTTCGTCGGTGACGACCGTGTCGTTCTCGTTGATGATCGGCACCACGCCCAGACGCAACAGCGTGAGCAAGGTGGAGCGGGCGTTCAGATAGCGCTCGCGGTCGGCGAGGTCGGCGTGAGTCAGCAGAATCTGCGCGGTTTGAATGGAGTGCTCGGCAAAGCGGCTTTCGTACACCTGCGCGAGACCCATTTGACCGACGGCCGCGGCCGCCTGCAATTCGTCGATTTCGCGCGGCCGTTTGGTCCAGCCGAGCCGCTGCATTCCTTCGGCGATGGCGCCCGAACTGACCAGCACCACTTCCTTGCCTTGCGCGCGCAGCGCGGCAATCTGCGCGGCCCAGCGGCCGATCGCAGCATGATCGAGACCGCGCCCGTCATTCGTGACGAGGCTCGAACCGACTTTCACTACCAATCGCCGTGAATCTGCGATGACGGAACGCATTGTGCGCTGTCTCCCAAGATGATGCGTGACGCATGCCGGCAGCCCGCTGAGGCGCCGGCGCTCGAGCTTTTTTATTCCTGCGGGTCGGCGCTGGATTCGTCAGCGGCGGCCGGTGCTTCCGGCTTTGCGCGAAAACGCACGTCGGCGGCGAGCTCTTCGGCCTCCGCTGCGCGTTGCGCGTCCGAATGCGTGGCGATGTGGTCGAACACCGCGTAACAGAGATTCTCGCAACCCTGACCGGTCAACGCCGAGATTTCGAACACCGGGCCGTCCCAACCGAAGCCTTCGAGGAATGCCGAAACACGCGCTTCACGGTCGTCTTCGGGCACCATGTCGAGTTTGTTCAGCACCAGCCAGCGCGTTTTTTCATACAGCAACTCGTCGTACTTGCGCAGCTCGTTGACGATCGCCTTGGCTTCCGCGACCGGGTCGACCGCGTCATCGAACGGTGCGAGGTCCACGATGTGCAGCAACAAGCCGGTGCGTTGCAGGTGGCGCAGGAACTGGTGACCAAGGCCGGCGCCTTCCGCCGCGCCTTCGATCAAACCAGGAATGTCGGCGATCACGAAGCTGCGGCTCGGCCCGACACGCACCACGCCGAGATTCGGCGCGAGCGTGGTGAACGGGTAATCGGCGATCTTCGGCTTCGCGTTCGACACCGACGAGATGAAGGTCGACTTGCCCGCGTTCGGCATGCCGAGCAGACCGACGTCGGCCAGCACCTTCAGTTCAAGGCGCACCATACGGCGCTCACCCGGCTTGCCGTCGGTCTTCTGACGCGGCGCGCGGTTCGTGCTGGATTTGAAATGCAGATTGCCGAGACCGCCCGCACCGCCCTGCGCGATTTGCACGCTCTGGTTGTGCTCGGTCAGATCGGCGATCAGCTCGCCAGTTTCCATGTCGGTAATCGTGGTGCCGACCGGCATGCGCAACGTGATGTCGTCGCCGCCCTTGCCGTAGCAGTCCGCGCCGCGGCCGTTTTCGCCATTGCGCGCCAGATGTTTTTTCGCGTAGCGGTAATCGATCAGCGTGTTGATGTTGCGGTCCGCGACCGCGATCACGCTGCCGCCCCGGCCGCCGTCACCGCCATCCGGGCCGCCGAACGGAACGAATTTCTCGCGGCGCATCGACGCGCTGCCATCCCCTCCGTCGCCGGCGATGACTTCAATCCTCGCTTCGTCAATGAACTTCATGCGTAACTCCGTCCCGTGGTGTACTGGCAGATGGTGCTGCTAGATCTTGATGCTATCGGATGCTGCTATTTTGCCGCGCCCGCCGCGCGTTGATCAATCGACCGAACGGCATAGCCGCGCCGGCATGAACGATCGATCCCTCCGATCCGGCGAAAGCGCCGCGCAAGCGCCGCAATAAAAAAAGCCCCGCTAACTTCGCGGGGCCTTTTTCCGGTCCTGAAGCCCGTGCCTGACTAAACTCAGACTGCTGACGGGACGACGTTGACCATGTGCTTCTTCGCTGCGCCTTTCGTCGAGAACTGGACGTGGCCGTCCGTCAGCGCGAACAAGGTGTGATCCTTGCCGATACCGACGTTTTCACCAGCGTGCATACGCGTGCCGCGTTGACGGACGATGATGCCGCCAGCGTTGATAGCCTGACCGCCGTAAACCTTCACGCCAAGACGCTTCGATTCAGAGTCCCGGCCGTTGCGGGATGATCCGCCTGCCTTTTTGTGTGCCATTTGATTTGCTCCTTAACCGGTGCGCTTACGCGTTGATCGCGTCGATGCGCAGTTCGGTATAGTTCTGGCGGTGGCCGCCATGCTTCTGGTAGTGCTTCCGGCGACGCATCTTGAAGATGGTCACTTTTGCGTGACGACCTTGCGACACGACGGTAGCCTTGACGGAAGCCCCACCGACCAGCGGCGTACCGAACTTAATCGATTCGCCTTCGCCTACTGCGAGAACCTGGTCGAGCGTGATTTCAGCGTCAATGTCTGCCGGTATCTGTTCTACTTTAAGTTTTTCGCCGACAGCAACTTTATACTGCTTGCCACCGGTTTTTATGACCGCGTACATTGAGAACCTCACTCTGTGTTCATTTTTCCCACGCACCGCGCGCGGAAACGCATGATTATACATAGAGTTAGCTGCTCGGTCAAAACTCATTGCGGGCCGCCGCGCGCGGAGCCTGGCGCCTCGCCGCGCAGCCCCGGCGCGTGGCCCTGAATGTGGCCCCGAGTGCGCCGCGCCGCAGCCTGCGACCCGGAACTGCCCCGATTCGCCTTATAATTCGCGGCACTACCCAATTCAGCCATCATGTCGTCGACTGCCACCCCCTCCTCCAACGCCGCCAGCCTGCTTGCTCCGATCGCCGAAGACATGCAGCAGGTCAATCGCGTCATCCGGCACCGTCTTGCATCCGACGTGATGCTGATCAACCAGATCTCCGAGTACATCATCAGCGCCGGCGGCAAGCGGCTGCGGCCCGCGCTGCTGTTGCTGGTGGCGGGCGCGCTGGGTGAAACCACGGGGCACCGGCATGAACTGGCCGCGGTGGTCGAATTCATCCACACCGCCACGCTGCTGCACGACGACGTGGTCGACGAATCCGATCTGCGGCGCGGCCGGCAGACCGCCAATGCGCTGTTCGGCAACGCGGCGAGCGTGCTGGTCGGCGACTTTCTCTACTCGCGCTCGTTCCAGATGATGGTCGGCGTGGGCAAGATGCGCGTAATGGAGATTCTGGCGGAGGCGACCAACATCATCTCCGAAGGCGAAGTGCTGCAATTGCTGAACATGCACGACGCGGACGTCGACGAAGCCCGCTATATGCAGGTGATCCGCTACAAGACCGCCAAGCTGTTCGAAGCGGCCGCCCAGCTCGGCGCGGTGCTGGCCGGCTCGGACGCGAAAACCGAAGCGGCCGCAGCGGAATTTGGCCGCCGCATCGGCACCGCATTCCAGATCATGGACGACTGGCTCGACTATACGGGCACGGCCGAATCGATGGGCAAGAACGCCGGCGACGATCTCCGCGAAGGCAAACCCACGCTCCCGCTGATCTATCTGATCGAACGCGGCACGCCGGAGCAATCGGCGCTCGCGCGCGAAGCGATCGAGCAAGGCGGCACGGCTCGTTTCGACACGATTTTCGAGGCAATCACGCGTTCCGGCGCGTTGGATCACACGCTCGAATGCGCGAAGCAGGAAGCTCAGGCAGCCGCCGCAGCAATTTCTTCATTTCCTGATTCCATTTTCAAAGATAGCCTGCTAGAATTGTGTTCTTACTCGACGGCAAGACAGTCTTGAACGAGACTGAAACGCCGGATTAGTCTGAATCGAGTCCGCAGTACAAATCGGGGTGTAGCTTAGCCTGGTAGAGCGCTACGTTCGGGACGTAGAGGCCGGAGGTTCGAATCCTCTCACCCCGACCAGATTTGCCTTGTTAGTTCAAGGCTCGAAAAACCGCCCAGCTTGCTCGGCGGTTTTTTGTTTTGGGCGCAATTTTTTTGCTGCCCGCCGGCCCCGCCGCAAGCGTGTGGTTCGACTGACGCCGCCGCCCGGACGGCTCGCCCAGCCCCCTCTGCTATATTCTCTCCATCCTCTCCCCTATTCTTCACGACGCGTGGAACAACTTCCCTTATGGGCGCAGATTGGCGCCGTCTTTCTGCTGCTTATCTGCTCCAGCTTTTTCTCGATTTCCGAAACGGCGATGATGGCGCTCAACCGCCATCGCCTGAAACACCTTGCCAACCAGAACGCGCTCGGCGCGAAGACCACTCAGGGTCTGCTGGCTCACACCGATCAACTGTTGAGCGTCGTGCTGATCGGCAACAATCTGTTCAACACGATCATCCCGGTGCTCACCACGTCGATCGCGCTGCACACGTTCGGCCGCAACAACCTGGTGCTGTCGATCGCGACCGGCATCGTCGCGTTCCTGATCATCGTGTTCGCGGAGATCACGCCGAAAATCGTTGGCGCGACGTTCCCGGAGAAAATCGCGCTGCCGGCCAGCCTGCTGATCGCGCCGATGATGCGCGCCGCCAAACCGCTGGTCTGGTTTGTCAATCTGTTTGCAACCGGCATCTTGCGTGTGCTGCATATCAATACGAAAGGCGCGCGCGATCAGCGTCTGTCCACTGAAGAACTGCGCACCATCGTGCTGGAGTCGGGCAGCTTCATGCCGACCAAGCACCGCAGCATCCTGCTGAACCTGTTCGACCTCGAAAACATTTCCGTCGACGACGTGATGATCCCGCGCCGCCGGATCGAGGCGCTCGACTTCGCCGCACCGTTCGAACAGATCCTGCATCAACTGGAGACCTGCTATCACAACAAGCTGATCGTCTATCAAGGCGACATCGACCGTGTATTGGGCGTGCTGCATGTTCGCAAGACGCTCGCGGCCCTGCACAACCAGGAACTGGAGCGCGAGACGCTGCGCGAGTTGCTGGCCGAGCCGTACTTCGTGCCGACCGGCACGCCTGTCTTCCAGCAACTGCAGTACTTCCAGGAGAGCCGCCACCGCACCGCGCTGGTCGTCAACGAATACGGCGAGCTGCAAGGTCTGGTCACGCCGGAAGACATCATCGAAGAGCTGATCGGCGAATTCACCACGTCGATTCCGCGTAGCGCCAACTCGCGCGGAGGCTGGAACGAAAACGGCGAATGTATCGTCGCGGGCAGCATGCCGCTGCGCGAGCTGAACCGCTGGCTGCAACTCACGCTGCCCACCGATGGGCCGAAAACGCTCAACGGCCTGATCCTCGAAATTCTCGAAGACATTCCCGACGGCGACGTGTGCGTACAGATTCGCGACGTCAAACTCGAAGTCATGCGTAGCGACGACCAGGCAATCCGCACCGTCAAGCTGTTCAAACCGCCGACGCGCACCAAGTCCGGCAAAGCGCTGCTCGGCTGAGTTCCGCGTCGTCAGTCTCCGCTATGCTGCCGCCAGCATCGCACACCCGCATGGCGCGCGCCATTAGCCGATTGGCTGAGTGGCGGCGCCCGCCGCGTTACCGGAAGATGAAGCCGTCATGTTCTACAGGCGGCTCACCACCGGTCTCTCATGCAGGCTTCTTTTCAATCGGCGGCAACATCGCCGCGGCCCACCTCTTTCGATGGCGACAGCGCGACACGCGCGAAGCCGAACCCCTTCGCCGTCGAAGGGAGCGCGGAAAATCTCACCGATCCCGACAACGCGCCTGCCGTGCGTCTATTGACCGACACGTTGCAGGAAGCAACCCGCCGCAATGCTTCGGACCTTCACATCGAACCGGCCGAGCACGGCTGGCGTGTGCGTCTGCGAATCGACGGCGTACTGCATGAAATCCCGCAACCGCCCGCTCATCTGCGCGACGCATTCATTACGCGAGTGAAGGTGCTGGCGCGCATGGATATCGCCGAGCGGCGGGTGCCGCAAGACGGCCGGCTGCGCATCGCGACGTCGCCCGGCCGGGTCGAGGACTATCGCGTCAACTCGCTGCCGACGCTGTTCGGCGAAAAGCTGGTGTTACGCCGGCTCGACGCACTGCCCACCGATCTATCGCTCGACTCGCTCGGCCTCGATCCACGGCAACGCGAGACAGTCGACGCGGCGATCCGCGCGCCGCACGGACTCGTGCTCGTCACCGGCCCCACCGGCAGCGGCAAGACTCTATCGCTGTACTGCTTCCTGAATCTGCTGAATGGCGGAGCGCGCAATCTGTGTTCGGTGGAAGATCCGGCGGAGATCCAGTTGGCCGGCATCAATCAGGTCAGCGTGCGCGAAAAGGCAGGACTGACATTCGCGGTGGCGCTGCGTGCGTTTCTCAGGCAGGACCCCGACGTGATCATGGTCGGCGAAATCCGCGACAACGAAACCGCCGATGTCGCCGTGAAAGCCGCGCAAACCGGCCACCTCGTCCTGTCGACCCTGCATACGAACGACGCGCCCGCCGCCGTCGCGCGCCTGATCGATATCGGCGTCGAGCCATACAACCTGGCGGCCGCGCTGCGAATGGTCACGGCACAGCGGCTGGTGCGGCGCCTCTGCCCGAGGTGTCGTGCGCCCGCGCCGCAATCGGCGGCTGCGCTTCGTGCAGCGGGATTCGACGATCATCAGCTCGATGGCTGGCAGCCCTACGCGGCGTCCGGATGCGCGGCTTGTCATGGCATCGGCTACCGGGGCCGCGTCGGGGTTCATCAGGTGATGCCCGTCTCCGATGCGATGCGCGAGCTGATCGTGGCGAGCGCCGGCACCCATGAGCTTGCGCGGCTCGCGCAAACCGAACAGGTCGCCACATTGCGCGATGCGGCGTTGGCGCGTGTGCGCGACGGCACCACCAGTCTCGCTGAAGCACTGGCAGCCACCGAAATCGCATGAACCCAGCCACGAACCACCGGCCTCTTGCGGCAGACCTGCGCTTCAGATGGCGCGGCGTCGACACCGACGGCGCACACAAAAACGGCACGCTGATCGCGCCGGACGCGGGCACGGCACGCACCATGCTCAAACGCGAAAACCTGTTCATCGTCGAACTCACCGCGCATGGGCCAGCGCCACGCCCGACAGCCCGCGTCGCGGACGTCACGCTGTTCACCCGCCAGCTCGCCAGTCTGCTGCGTGCCGGTTTGCCACTCGCGCCCGCGCTGGATCTGCTCGCGCAAGCACAGTCCTCGAACCGGCAAGGCATGCCGCGGATCGTCGGCGCACTGGCGCGCGACATCACCGCCGGCCTGCGTTTTTCGGCGGCATTGCAACGACACCCTGCGCAATTCAATGCGCTGTACTGCCAGCTTGTCGAAGTCGGCGAGGCGGCCGGCGCGCTGGCCGCCGTCCTCGCACGGATCGCCGACGACCGCGAACGCGCCGCCGCCCAACGCGCCAAAGTGCGCGCGGCACTGACGTATCCGGTCGCGATCCTGTTGCTGGCGATGGCGATTACCGCGGCCTTGCTGGTGTGGGTCGTGCCGACCTTCAAACAGATCTTCGACGGCTTCGGCGCGAAGCTGCCCGCGCCGACGCAATTCGTGCTTGCGTTATCGTCCGGCGCGGCGCGCTGGAGCATTCCGGTATTCGCGATGCTCTTCGCGTCGAGCTCGGCGGTGACGTTTCTACTGCGGCGTTCCGAAACGGCGCGCATCCGCTTCGCGCGCTTATCGCTAAGAATGCCGGTCGCCGGTCCGCTGCTGGGCACGCTGTGCGCGGCACGCTGGAGCCGCGCGCTCGGCACCTTGCTGTCGGCCGGCACGCCGCTAGCCGACGCGTTCGACTCACTGACTCACGCCACCGGCAACGCCTTCTTCGACCGTGCCACCGTGGAGATCGCCGCGCGGCTGCGGCGCGGCGAACGGCTCGCCGCAGCCATGCGCGCGGCGCGCTGCTTTCCGCCTGAGGTCGTACAGCCCGTTGCGGTTGCCGAGGAGTCCGGAGCACTCGACACGATGCTGATCGACGTGGCGTCGCTCGCGGATCGTCAGGTAGACGAAAAGATCGGCACACTATCGAGCCTGTGCGAGCCGCTCGTGATCGTCGTGCTGGGGACGCTGGTCGGCGGCCTGGTGATCGCGATGTATCTTCCCATTATTCAACTCGGCAACGTAGTGTAGGATCGCAGCCGAATCCATCCCTTATCTATGCAGGCTCATTTTTCACTCGTGCCAGAAACTTCTTCCAGCCTGCTCTCGGGCTCGCTGCCCAGCCACTTCACGACCGGTCTCGCGCTCGCGTTCGGCAGCTTGCCCGGCGGCCTGCAGATCGCATTTGCGATCGCGTTCGGCCTCGTGATCGGCAGCTTCCTGAACGTGGTCGTGCATCGACTGCCGATCATGCTGGAGCGGGCATGGCGCGCGGAAATCAGCGACGCCACCGACGAACCGCCGGCAGAAGACGGCCTGCCTGCACGCTACAACCTGTGGGTGCCGCGCAGCGCCTGTCCGCATTGCGGCCATGTACTGAGCGCCTGGGAGAACCTGCCGGTGCTCAGCTATGTGCTGTTGCGCGGACGTTGCTCCGCCTGCAAAGCGCACGTGAGCCTGCGCTATCCGCTGCTGGAAATTGCCAGCGCCGCTTTCGCAGCAGGCGCTCTCGCGCTGTTCGGCCCGACCATGACGGCGCTTGCCGCCTTCGGACTGTGCGCGGCGCTGCTCGCGATGAGCGCGATCGACTTCGACACGCATTTGCTACCGGACTCGATGACGCTGCCACTCCTCTGGGCAGGCATCATCGTCAACTTCAACAGCATGTTCGCGAGCCTGCACGATGCGGTGCTCGGCGCTATCTTCGGTTATCTGGTGCTGTGGGTCGTGCATTGGCTGTTCCGGCTGGTGCGCGGCATCGAAGGTATGGGCTATGGCGATTTCAAGCTGCTCGCAGCGCTCGGCGCGTGGCTCGGCTGGGCCGCGCTGCCGCAGATCGTGTTGATCGCGGCGGTTGCCGGCGCGGTGATCGGCCTCGCGGCAATGTGGCGTGGCCGCATGCGCTTCGAAGAGCCGCTGCCGTTCGGACCGTTTCTCGCAGCGGGTGGCGCTATTACGCTGTTTCTCGGCACACCGCTTTATCTGGCTCTGGGAGGCTGAAGCATGTTCGTTGTGGGACTGACCGGCGGCATCGGCAGCGGCAAATCGACCGTCGCCGATCTGTTCGCCGCGCACGGCGTGCCGCTGGTCGACACGGACCTGATCGCGCATCGCATCACCGCACCGCACGGCATCGCGATGCCGCAGATTGCCGCCGAATTCGGCGCTGCGTTCGTCGCCGCCGACGGCTCGCTCGACCGCGCCCGCATGCGTCAGCTCGTATTCAGCGACGACGGCGCCCGCAAACGCCTCGAAGCCATCACGCATCCGTTGATTCGTGCGGAGACCGAACGCGAGCAGCGCGAAGCGCAAGGCCCTTACGTGATCGTCGTGGTGCCGCTGCTGGTCGAGTCCGGTAGCTGGAAGGGCCGCGTGAACCGCGTGCTGAGCGTCGATTGCAGCGTCGACACGCAGATCTCACGCGTCATGAGCCGCAACGGCTTCAGCCGCGACCAGGTGCTGGCGATCATCGCCCGCCAGGCCACGCGCGAAGCGCGCCTCGCCGCCGCCGACGACGTGATCGACAACGACAACGCGCCGCTCGACGCGCTGAAAGCACAAGTCGATGCGCAGCATCGCGCGTATCTGTCCCTCGCGAGCGCGTGAGCCGAACTCGCGCCGTGCGCCAGACGAATCCACGCACAGCACACGAAGACAGCGCGCCAGTCTTCGCCCATTCATTGAACTTTGCGGCAGCGCGCGAGCCGAAGCACGCAGAAACCACCCGGAACACGTGAAAAAAGTTGCGAAAGCACGCTGAAAAAGTGCGTCATTGCTAGGGTAGTCTCGCGGCATTAGAATGTTCTGCATTCCCGTCACCGACCACGCCCGAGGCGAGCCCGCTTGATCCTTTACGAGTATCCCTTCAACGAGCGAATCCGGACGCTGCTGCGCCTCGAAGACCTGTTCGAGCGCTTCACGTTCTTTCTGACTCAGGAAGACGCCAAGGAACATCACGTCGCACTGACAACGTTGTTCGAAATCTCAGAAGTTGCGGGTCGCGCAGATCTGAAGTCCGATCTGATGAAGGAACTCGAGCGCCAACGGCAAACGCTGGCGCCGTTTCGCGGCAATCCGGGCATCGAGCAGAACGCGCTGGAGGCGGTGCTCGGCGAAATCGAACAGACCCTCGCGGGACTTGCGCAGATGCAGGGCAAGACCGGCCAGCATCTTGCCGACAACGAGTGGCTTGCCAGCATTCGCAGCCGCGCGATCATCCCGGGCGGCACCTGCAAGTTCGATCTGCCGTCCTACTATGCGTGGCAGCAGCTTCATCCCGATCAGCGCCGCCAGGACATCGCCAAATGGGTCACGCCGCTGCTGCCGCTGCGCGACGCGGCGACCATCGTTCTGCGGCTCGCGCGCGAATCCGGCCAGGCGTCCAAGGTGATGGCGATGCAGGGCAGCTATCAGCAGATGCTGTCGGGCCGTTCGTATCAATTGATGCAGGTTCGGGTGGCGCCTGAATTGCGGGTAATTCCCGAGGCAAGCGCTAACAAGTACATGCTCTGGGTACGTTTCACGGTGCAGGACGGCGATCTGCGTCCGCGTGCGGTGGATGTCGACGTACCGTTCCAGCTCACGCTTTGCAGCCTGTAATCAGGCCCGCAACGCTCGGCCGCTAAATCCGGATCGAGGGAACGCGCCTTTAAAGCGGCGCGAAATGCCCTATATTCGTTACTTGTTCCGTTCGCGATTGACTGCCTGACCGTATGCCTACCGTCGTCAAATGCCCCACCTGCGGCAAGGATGTCCGCTGGACCCCTGAAAACCGCTTCCGCCCGTTCTGCTCCGATCGCTGCAAGCAGATCGATCTCGGCGCCTGGGCCGCTGAGAAGTACAAGATTGGCGGCACCGATCAGGAAGCGCCGTCGGACGGGACGCCTGGCGGGGATTACAACCCGCATTGAGCGTGGCCCATTGTGAGGGCCGCGCGGACGGGCGCTGCTAGCTCAGCGCCCGCTACCGCGCGCCTTTGCCCATCAGTTCTTTTCAGCCGCGAGCCATTCCAGCACAGGAATGGTCGCCGGCAACAGCGGCGCGACGTCGGCAGGCAGCGCCTGCCAGACAAAAGCCTGGCCTTCACGGCCGTGCGGCTCGCCGGACCACTGCGTCACCTTGCAGAAGAAAAGCCGCACATAGGCGTGCGGGTAATCGTGTTCGAGCGTATGCCAAAGATGGCTCGCCTTCACGTCGATACCCAGCTCCTCATGCAGTTCACGCGCAAGCGCGGCTTCGACCGATTCGCCCGCTTCCAGCTTGCCGCCCGGAAACTCCCAGTAGCCTTCATACGGCTTGCCCGCGGGACGTTGCGCCAACAGATAGCGTCCGTCCGGCTGAATCAGCACGCCGACGGCGACTTCCGTCACCGGCCGGCCGGCGGCGTTGTTCTGCGCGTCGCTCATGCCGGGGTCTTCCGGCCGGACCAGTCGCGCGCGAACTGCCACGCGACGCGCCCTGAGCGCGACCCGCGTTCGAGCGCCCACACCAGCGCATCGCCACGTGCCGCTTCGACTTCAGCGTCGTCGCAGCCGAAATAGCGCAGCCAGTGAGCGATGATCGACAGGTAGTCGTCCTGCTTGAACGGATAGAAGCTGACCCACAGCCCGAATCGCTCGGACAGCGAGATTTTTTCTTCGACCAGCTCGCCAGGATGAATTTCGCCGTCGGCCATGTGCTTGTACGTCTCGTTGTCGCTCATGTACTCGGGCAACAGATGGCGGCGGTTCGACGTCGCGTAAATCAGCACGTTGTCCGACTGCGCGGCGATCGAGCCGTCGAGCGCGACCTTCAACGCCTTGTAGCCCGACTCGCCGTCTTCGAACGACAGGTCGTCGCAGAACACCACGAAGCGCTCCGGCCGCTTCGCGATCAGGTCGACGATATCGCCGAGATCGTGCAGATCGTCCTTGTCCACTTCGATCAGACGCAGGCCGTCTTTTGCGTACGCGTTCAGGCACGCCTTGATCAGCGACGATTTGCCGGTGCCGCGCGCGCCCGTCAACAGCACGTTGTTGGCCGGCTGCCTGTGCACGAATTGACGCGTGTTCTGCTCGATCAGCCCTTTCTGGCGTTCGATGTTTTGCAGATCCTCGAGCGTGATCGACGAGATGGCGGACACCGGCTGCAGGTAGCCGCGCCCCTGGCGCTTGCGCCAGCGAAAGGCGACCGCGGCCGACCAGTCGATTGCAGGTTCGGCAGGCGGAAGCATGGCTTCCAGGCGGACGAGCACGGCTTCGGCCCGGGTCAAAAACTGTTCGAGTTTGTCCATGACGGTGAAGTAAGCGGCCAGAGGCCGCGCAATGAACCTGGTTACGAACGATAGTCGGCGTTGATGCTCACGTAGTCGTGCGACAGATCGCAAGTCCAGATCGTGGCTTGCGCATTGCCGCGGCCGAGTACGACACGAATGCCAATCTCGCTCTTTTTCATGACGCGCTGACCGTCTTCTTCACGGTAGGCCGGATTGCGGCCGCCGGCAGTCGCGACCAGCACGTCGTCCAGATACAGATCGATCTTGCCGACGTCGAGATCGTCCACGCCGGCATAGCCGATGGCCGCCAGAATGCGGCCGAGGTTCGGGTCCGACGCGTAGAAGGCCGTCTTCACGAGCGGCGAGTGGCCGATCGCATACGCGATCTGGCGACATTCGCCGACGCTCGAGCCGCCTTCGACATGTACAGTCATGAATTTGGTCGCGCCTTCGCCGTCGCGCACGATCAGCTGTGCGAGGGTCTGGGCGACTTCGGTCACCGCGTCGCGCAACGCTGCATAAGCGGGCGAATCGGTGGACGTGATCACCGGCAGGCTCGATTTGCCCGATGCGATCAGGATGAACGAATCGTTGGTCGACGTATCGCCATCGATCGTGATGCAGTTGAACGAGCGGTCCGCGACGTGCCTGACCAGCGTGTCGAGCACCGGCTGGGCGACGGCCGCGTCGAACGCGAGGAAGCCGAGCATGGTCGCCATGTTCGGCTTGATCATGCCGGCGCCCTTGCTGATACCGGTCAGCGTGATCGTATGGCCGTCGATCGTGACCTGGCGCGAGGTGGCCTTCGGCAGCGTGTCGGTGGTCATGATCGCCTGCGCGGCGTCGTACCAGTTCGCTTCCTTGCGGTTGGCCAGCGCAGCCGGCAGACCGGCCTTCAGACGATCGACCGGCAGCGGTTCGAGAATCACGCCCGTCGAAAACGGCAGCACCTGTTCCGCTGTGAGGTCCGCCAGACGCGCGAGTTCGGCGCAAGTTTCGCGCGCAGCGACGAGACCCGGTTCGCCCGTGCCCGCGTTCGCGTTGCCGGTGTTGATCACCAGCGCGCGAATCTGCTTGCCGCCCGCGCGCACGCGCTCCAGATTCTCACGGCACAGCGTGACGGGCGCCGCGCAGAAACGGTTCTGCGTGAACGCGCCACCCACCGTAGCGCCTTCGTCGACGCTAATGACCAGCACGTCCTTACGGTTCGGCTTGCGGATATTCGCCTCCGCCCAGCCGAGCGTAACGCCGGCGATCGGATGGAGTTGAGCGGGATCGATCGAGGGGAAATTGACAGCCATGGTTGCGACCTGTCGAAGAAAATGCCGGCAGGCGCCGGCATCGAGGAAACGGGAACTGATGGCCCGGGCGTGTTGCCGGACCACCGCGAAAACAACTGCAAAGCACTGCGTAAAACAACGCGGCGCGCTCAGGAGCGCGCCGCCTTCGGCATTACACGATCTTGCCGTGACACTGCTTGTACTTCTTGCCACTGCCGCACGGGCACGGGTCGTTACGGCCGACCTTCGGCACGTTGTCCGCGCCCGCATGCGGCGAAGCGCCGTGGCTATGGCCGTGGCTCATCGCGTCGCCGATCATCGCGGCGGTGGCCGCTTCGGCGGCGACGGGCGCTGCGGCGGCGGCTTCGGCGAACTCGGCGTGGCGAAATTCGACGTTCTCGAGATGGCTGCCCTGTTCTTCCAACTGCTCAGCGGCCTCTTCCAACTGTTCCGGCGACTGGATCTGCACGTTCATCACCACGCGGGTGACTTCGAGCTTCACCGCGTCGAGCATGGCGGCGAACAGTTCGAACGCCTCGCGCTTGTATTCCTGCTTCGGGTTCTTCTGCGCATAGCCGCGCAGATGGATGCCCTGACGCAGATGGTCGAGCGCGGCCAGATGTTCGCGCCAGCTGCGGTCCAGCGTCTGCAGCATGATCGAGCGTTCGAACGCGCTGAACGATTCGCGGCCGACCAGTTCGACCTTCGCCTCGTACGCTTCATCGGCGGCGGCTTCGACCGCTTCGAGAATCTCGTCCGCGCTGATCGAGTTCGACTCGTTGATCATTTCCTGGATCGCGAGGTCGAGCTGCCATTCGTTGCGCAGCACTTCTTCCAGCTCGGGCACGTCCCACTGCTCTTCGATGCTGCCCGCCGGCACGAACTGGTGAACGATGTCGGCGATCACGCCATGACGCATCGCGCCGATGGTCTCGGTGATGTCGTTCGCTTCGAGCAACTCATTACGCTGCTGGTAGATCACTTTGCGCTGATCGTTCGACACATCGTCGTATTCGAGCAATTGCTTGCGAACGTCGAAGTTGCGCGCTTCAACCTTGCGCTGCGCCGATTCGATCGAACGCGACACGATGCCCGCCTCGATCGCCTCGCCTTCCGGCATCTTCAGACGGTCCATGATCGCGCGCACGCGGTCGCCGGCGAAAATGCGCAGCAGCGGATCTTCCAGCGACAGATAGAAGCGCGACGAACCCGGGTCGCCCTGACGGCCGGCACGGCCGCGCAACTGGTTGTCGATCCGGCGCGATTCGTGACGCTCGGTGCCGATGATGTGCAGACCGCCCGCGGTCTTCACCTGATCGTGCAGCGCCTGCCATTCGTCGTACAGCTTCTGGACGCGGCGCTGCTTGTCGCCGTCGGCCAGCGTCTCGTCCTGCTCGATGAACGACGCCTGCTTTTCCGCGTTGCCGCCGAGCACGATGTCGGTACCGCGACCGGCCATGTTGGTGGCGATCGTGATGCGCTTCGGCCGGCCTGCTTCGGCGACGATCTCGGCTTCACGCGCGTGCTGCTTCGCGTTCAGCACTTCGTGCGGCAACCCGGCCTGCTTCAGCAGATGTGACAGCAGCTCGGAGTTTTCGATCGACGTGGTGCCGACCAGCACCGGCTGACCGCGCTCATGGCAATCGCGGATGTCGCGGATCACCGCGTCATAACGCTCCTTGGCGGTCTTGTAGATCTGATCCTGCTTGTCGAGCCGCCTGGGCGGACGGTTGGTCGGGATCACGACCGTCTCGAGACCGTAGATCTCGTTGAATTCGTACGCTTCAGTGTCGGCCGTGCCGGTCATGCCGGACAGCTTCGCGTACATGCGGAAGTAGTTCTGGAACGTGATCGAGGCGAGCGTCTGGTTCTCGCTCTGGATCTTCACGTGTTCCTTCGCCTCGACAGCCTGGTGCAGACCATCCGACCAGCGGCGGCCCGCCATCAGACGGCCGGTGAACTCGTCGACGATTATCACTTCGTTGTTCTGCACGACGTAGTGCTGATCCTTGAAGAACAGCGTGTGCGCGCGCAGGGCCGCGTACACGTGGTGCATCAGCGTGATGTTCTGCGGCGCGTACAGGCTCTCGCCCTCGCCGATCAGGCCCCACTCGGCGAGCAGGCGCTCGGCCTTTTCGTGGCCCGACTCGGTCAGGAACACCTGACGGCCCTTCTCGTCCAGCGTGTAGTCGCCCGGCTTTTCGACGCCGGTGCCGTCCGCTTTCTCTTCGCCGATCTGGCGTTCGAGCAGCGGCGGCAGCGCATTCATGCGCACGTAGAGTTCGGTGTGATCTTCGGCCTGGCCGGAGATGATCAGCGGCGTGCGCGCTTCGTCGATCAGGATCGAGTCGACCTCGTCGACCACCGCGAAATTCAGCGCTCGCTGCACGCGCGCTTCGGTCTCGTAGACCATGTTGTCGCGCAGATAGTCGAAGCCGAATTCGTTGTTCGTGCCGTACGTGATGTCGGCGGCGTACGCTGCCTGCTTCGCTTCGTGATCCATCTGCGACAGATTGATGCCGACCGACAGACCGAGGAAGTTGTACAGACGCGCCATCCATTCGGCGTCGCGCTGCGCGAGGTAGTCGTTGACCGTGACCACGTGGACGCCGCGGCCCGACAGCGCATTCAGGTACACCGGCAGCGTGGCGACGAGCGTTTTGCCTTCACCGGTGCGCATTTCGCCGATCTTGCCGTAGTGCAGGACCATGCCGCCGATCAGCTGCACGTCGAAGTGGCGCATTTTCAGCACCCGCTTGCTGGCCTCGCGGCACACCGCGAAGGCTTCCGGCAGCAGCTTGTCGAGCGATTCGCCGCTCGCGATGCGCTGGCGGAATTCACCCGTTTTGGCGCGCAGTTGATCGTCCGTCAATTGCTCGATCTGCGGTTCGAGCGCATTGATCGCCGCGACGGTCTTTTGATATTGCTTGACTAGCCGTTGGTTGCGGCTGCCAAAAATCTTCTGTAGGAAACCGGTGGTCATCGGATCGGTGTCTGCGTCGCGGCTTCGGCTGGGTCGCGGCGTGCGGTTCATGCACGTGCGCTCCGGGGTCGGAAGGGCCTCGGCGGCTTAGTCCAAGAGTGAATTCGAATCGGGCATTTTAGCACGCGCCCCCGGCTGCGCCCGTGTCAGAGGCGCGACGGCGGCAGGGCCTCCCAGGCCCGCCGCGGCGACTTCTGACCGTACGCATTGAGACGGGCCCGCGTGCATCCCGCACGATACAATCGCAGCGTGAACGCGCATAGGGTGCGAACACGCCGTTACCGTCAAACATGAGCCGTTTTTCGTCCTTTTCAAGGCCGCCGCCCCAGCAGTTCAAAGCGCGCCGCCCGCAGCCTGTCGCCGAGGTGCTCAATCGCACGGACGCCTTCGCGGCCCTGCGCGCGGGCGTCGAGCAGATTGCGGCGCTGGAGAAGGATCTGCGCGCGCTGCTGCCCGACTATCTGGCGACGAGCGTCGAACCCGGCTTCATCAAGGACGGCGTGCTGGCGCTATTTGCCGCACACAACGCGCTCGCGGCGCGCTTGCGGCATCTCGAGCCGCGGCTGCTGGCGGATCTGCAGCAACGCGGCTGGCCGGTCAACGCGTTGAGGATTCGCGTGCGGCCGCAGCCGGCCAAGGAGCCGCCGCGGGTCAAACAGGCGCGCATGACGCCGGTCGGCGCCGACGCGCTGCACGCGCTGAGCGAATCGCTCGCGCCGTCGCCGCTGCAGGAAGCGCTGGCGAGAATGGCGGCCCGGCATCGGAGAAATCGCTAGACGAAAAAAACGGCCCTTGCGGGCCGTTTTTGTCATGCGTTTGCGTCTGCAGTGTCAAACAAAGACTTATGCGAAGGCCGTCTGCGTTTCGTACGCGAAGCCGCGCGGCGCCTTCTGCGGGTCGTCGAAGGTGACGATTTCGTACGAATCTTCGTGCGCCAGCAACTCGCGCAGCAGCGCGTTGTTCAGGCCGTGACCCGACTTGTACGCGTTGTACGAGGCCAGCAACGGATGGCCGACCACATACAGGTCGCCGATCGCGTCGAGCATCTTGTGCTTCACGAACTCGTCGTCGTAGCGCAGGCCGTCGTTGTTCAGAATGCGGTATTCGTCGAGCACGATCGCGTTGTCCATGCTGCCGCCGCGCGCCAGACCGAGTTCGCGCATCATTTCCACTTCATGCGCAAAACCGAACGTGCGAGCACGAGCGATTTCCCGCACGTACGACGTATTGGCGAAATCCACTTCCAGCGCCTGGCCGGTTTTGTCCACAGCCGGGTGACGGAAGTCGATCGTGAATTTGAGCTTGAAACCGAAGTACGGATCGAGGCGCGCGAATTTGTCGCCGTCACGAATTTCAACCGGCTTGGTGACCTTGATGAATTTCTTCGCCGCGTTCTGCTCTTCGATACCCGCCGACTGGATCAGAAACACGAACGAACCGGCACTGCCGTCCATGATCGGAATTTCTTCGGCGGTGACGTCGACATAAAGATTGTCGATGCCGAGACCGGCGCATGCGGACATCAGATGCTCGATAGTCGAGACGCGCGCGCCGTCTTTCTGCAACACGGAAGCCAGGCGCGTATCGCCAATCGCCATCGCCGACGCAGGAATGTCCACCGGCGTGGGCAAATCCACGCGCGAAAACACGATGCCAGTGTCCGCCGCTGCGGGGCGGAGCGTCAGATTGACTTTACGGCCGGAGTGCAGACCGATGCCAACTGTCTTGACGATTGATTTGATAGTGCGCTGCTTCAACATGGTGATCTTCTGTTCGATTGAAAATCCCAATCGGGACTTTTTTTTCCATAGCGCGGATTATACTCCAATACCCTAAGGAGCGTCGTAGCACGGAACGTATCAATCTGTTTCGCTGCATTACCCAATGGCGCCCGTCAGGGAAAGCGTGACGGGCCGATGTCCGGAACGGAGGCGTTTCCGGTCATCGGCCCGCGTAACGGCCTGTCACAAAAGCGTCTTACTCACCGTTGCCCTGGCGCAACGCGCAAGAATGCGCGGGGCTGCGGCGAAGGACGACGCCCACGCAACTAGCTCAACGTGGCGAGAATACTCCCTGCATCGCTGACTTCGAATTTGCCGGCAGCCTCGACGTTCAACGTCTTGACCACGCCGTCGTCGACCACCATCGCGTAGCGCTGGGAACGGATTCCCATGCCGCGCGCCGACAAATCCTGCTCGAGACCGAGCGCCCGTGTGAAAGCCGCACTGCCGTCCGCCATCATGCGCACCTTGCCCGAGGCGTGCTGATCGCGTCCCCACGCGCCCATTACGAACGCGTCGTTGACGGACACACACCAGATTTCGTCGATGCCCGCAGCGCGCAACTGCTCGGCGAGCTCGACATAACCCGGTACATGTTTGGCCGAACAGGTCGGCGTGAACGCGCCCGGCAATCCGAAGATCACCACACGCTTGCCCGCCGTCTGCTCGCGCACGTCGAAGCTGTTAGGCCCGATCGTGCAGCCCGCCCGCTCGTCTTCAACCAACTCGAAGAGCGTCGCGTCGGGCAGCTTGTCACCTGCTTGAATCATGCTCAGTCCTTTGCATCGATGCGAAGCGTGCTCGCACGCCGTCGTGTCGCAGTGAAATCCGGCCGGGCCGCGATAGGCCGGGCCGCGATCGGCCGGGCCGCACTCGGCATAAGCCAACTATAAGCTCCGCCGTCCGGCGACAGTCACCCAATCCGCTTCGCGAATCCGAAGAGGGCACTTGTCCTTGCCGCGAATCTGACGATACGCGGCCTGTTCGCCGTTCACCCGCCACGCTGTTGCATTCGTCCGCCAGCGCTGCTGAACACAGCGCGGCAACGAAAGCCTGCTCGCGCGCTCAGTCCGCCTGCTTGCGCAGGAATGCCGGAATGTCGTACGTGTCGACGCCTTTTTCCTGCAGCGCCTGAACGTGCGAAGCGGCCGTATCGCGCGACGTGCGCCACACTGCCGGCGTGTCCAGCGCGCCGTAATCGGCCGTGCTCGCGTGCGACGCCGACGGTGCGTAAGCTGCGTGCTGCATCGCGCCGATCGGCTGGTTGTCGGTGCCGGTGCGCAACAGCGTCATCGGTGCCGATTGCTGCTTCTTGGCCGCACGGCCCAGGCCCGTTGCCACGACCGTCACACGCAACGCATCGCCCATTGCATCGTCGTACACCGCGCCGAAAATCACGGTTGCGTCTTCCGCAGCATAGCTCTTGATGGTGTTCATCACTTCGCGCGTTTCCGACAGACGCAGCGAACGGCTCGACGTGATGTTGACCAGCACGCCACGCGCGCCCGACAGATCCACACCTTCCAGCAGCGGGCTGGCGACAGCCTGCTCGGCGGCCAGACGCGCGCGATCGACGCCGGCGACCGTCGCCGTGCCCATCATCGCCTTGCCCTGCTCGCCCATCACCGTCTTCACGTCTTCGAAGTCGACGTTCACCAGACCGTCGACGTTGATGATTTCCGCGATGCCGGCCACTGCATTGTTCAGAACGTCGTCCGCGCACTGGAAGCACTTGTCCATCTCGGCGTCGTCGCCCATCACCTCGAACAGCTTGTCGTTCAGAACGACGATCAGCGAATCGACGTGATCCTCCAGTTGCTGCGAACCGGCTTCAGCGACGCGCATGCGCTTGCCGCCTTCGAACTCGAACGGCTTGCTGACCACGCCAACGGTCAGGATGCCCATTTCCTTGGCGATCTGCGCGACCACGGGCGCTGCGCCCGTGCCCGTGCCGCCGCCCATGCCGGCCGTGATGAAGACCATGTGTGCGCCAAGCAGTGCGTCGGCGATGCGCTCACGTGCCTCTTCGGCTGCGGCGCGGCCCATCTCCGGCTTGGCGCCTGCGCCCAGACCCGTGTTGCCGAGCTGGATCACCGCGGTGGCACGCGAACGCGACAGGGCCTGCGCGTCGGTATTCATCACGATGAAGTCGACGCCTTGCACGCCTTTGTTGATCATGTGCTGAACGGCATTGCCGCCAGCGCCACCTACTCCGACCACCTTGATGATGGTGCCGTTCGTTTCGGTTTCCAGCATCTGGAATTCCATGTTGCCTCCGTCAAGATAAAAAATTACAGCCACTCGGCCGTTATTCGGCAGGAGATCGGGCAACCCCCTGTCGCGCGCCGGCCGCCGGCACCGGCGCGTATTTTCTGAAACCCGTTCTGTAAAACGAATGCGTTAGAAGTTGCCGAGGAACCAGTCCTTCATCCGCGTGAAGACCTGTCCCATCGACCCCGACTGCACCGCGACCTTGCGGCCGCGCATGCGTTGCGAGCGTCCTTCGACGAGCAGACCCATTGCCGTCGAATAGCGCGGATTGCGCACGACGTCGGCGAGACCGCCCGCGTATTCCGGCACGCCGATGCGCACCGGCTTCAGGAAAATGTCTTCACCCAGTTCAACCATGCCGAGCATCATCGACGCGCCGCCGGTCAGCACCACGCCGGAGCTCAGCAGTTCCTCGTAACCCGACTCGCGCACCACCTGCTGCACGAGCGAAAACAGTTCTTCGACACGCGGCTCGACCACTGCCGCCAGAGCCTGGCGCGACAGCGTGCGCGGACCGCGCTCGCCGAGACCCGGCACTTCGATCATCTCGTCCGGATCGGCCAGTGCCTGCTTGGCGATGCCGTAATCGACCTTGATGTCTTCGGCGTCCGGCGTCGGCGTGCGCAAGGCCATCGCGATGTCGCTCGTGATCTGGTCGCCGGCGATCGGAATCACCGCTGTATGGCGGATCGCGCCTTCGCTGAAAATCGCGATGTCCGTCGTGCCGCCGCCGATATCGACCAGCACCACGCCGAGTTCCTTTTCATCTTCCGTCAGCACCGCGAGCGACGACGCCAGCGGTTGCAGAATCAGATCGTTCACTTCGAGCCCGCAGCGGCGCACGCACTTGACGATGTTCTGCGCCGCGCTCACCGCGCCGGTGACGATGTGCACCTTCACTTCGAGGCGAATGCCGCTCATGCCGATCGGCTCGCGTACATCTTCCTGGCCGTCGATGATGAATTCCTGCGTCAGGATATGCAGCACCTGCTGATCGGTCGGGATGTTGATCGCTTTCGCCGTTTCGATCACGCGCGCCACGTCCGTCTGCGTGACTTCCTTCTCCTTGATCGCCACCATGCCGCTCGAATTGAAGCTGCGGATATGGCTGCCGGCGATCCCGGTGAACACATTCGTGATCTTGCAGTCGGCCATCAGCTCGGCTTCCTCGAGCGCGCGCTGAATGGACTGCACGGTGGCTTCGATATTTACCACCACGCCTTTCTTGAGCCCCTTCGATTCGCTCTGACCGAGGCCGATCACCTCGTAGTGACCTTCGCCCTTCAACTCGGCGACGATGGCCACGACCTTCGACGTCCCGATGTCGAGGGCGACCAGCAGATCTTTATAGTCTTTACTCATAGCGTGCTCATTGCGTGTGATGTCCGTTTACTTCTTGCCCTTGTCGGGTTCGCTGATAAAGCGCATGCCAGCGGCACGAATCGCGAAACCGTTCGGATAGCGCAAGTCCGCATACTCGATATCCTTTCCCCAACGTTGCGTCACCGCGCTCCACGCCGCCGTCAGGCGCTTGCTGCGATCGAGCAGCGTGTCCTGATTGCGTTCGCGTCCCAGTTCAACCTGCGTGCCGTTCGACAGCTTCACCGTCCACGCGTAACGCGGCGACAGCGTCACTTCTTCGGGCGTCGCGCCCAACGGCGCAAACCACTTCTGAAAGTCGCGATACCGCGCGACCACCTCTTTCGCCGTGCCGTCCGGGCCATCGAACGCGGGCAGCTCCTCTTCGAGCTCGCCCTGATTCGCGGTGAACAGCTCGCCGTCGACACTGACCAGCTGATCGCTGCCCCATGTCCCCAACGGTTTGTACTCCTCGAGCGTGACAGCCAGCGCGTTCGGCCAGACTCGCCGCACACTCGCGTGACGCACCCACGGCATCTGCTCGAACGCCTGCCGCGCGACGTCGAGATCCACCGTGAAAAAATTGCCCTTCAACCGCCCCACTACACCGGCGCGCACCGTCGGCGAATTGATGTGCTCGGTGTCGCCGTCGATCTGGATTTCGCGCAGCGCGAAATTCGGGCGCTGGATCAGCCAGTAACCGCCCGCCGCCAGCAGCACGAGCACCAGCAACGCGTGCAGTGCGTTGGCGGCGAGATTGAGCTGGCGAACGTTGTTCCACATGGTGTTGCTTTCGGGTCGTCCCGGTTAGTCCTGCAGCGTCAGCGCCAACACGCCGACAACCAGTTCCTGATAGCTGATGCCCACCGCGCGCGCCGCTTTCGGCGGCAGCGAGTGATCGGTCATGCCAGGCGCCGTGTTCACTTCCAGAAAGTACGGGTTGCCTTCGGCGTCGAGCATGAAATCGGCGCGGCCCCAGTCGGTGCAGCCGAGCACGTCGAACGCGCGGCGCGCCAGCACTTTCAGGCGCGCTTCCTCTTGCGCTGCGAGACCACACGGGATCAGGTACTGCGTGTCGTTGGCGATGTACTTCGCGTGGTAGTCGTAGAACTCGCCGGCCGGCACGATACGGATCACCGGCAGGTCCAGATTGCCGGCGATGCACGCGGTGTATTCGCCGCCGCCTTCGATGCTCTTTTCGACCACGACGATCCTGTCGTACTTGACCGCTTCGATCAGCGCGGCCGGCAATGCGTCCGCGCTTTTCACCTTGATCACCGCGACGCTCGAACCTTCGCTCGCCGGCTTCACGAAGAGCGGCAAGCCGAGCTTCGCGACAATGTCTTTCGCGCGCGCTGCGTAGTCGTCGCCGCGCAGCACGGCTTCGAACGGCGGCGTCGGAATGCCGAGCTGCTGCCACACGAGCTTGGTGCGAAACTTGTCGAGACCGAGTGCCGAGCCGAGCACGCCGCTCCCCGTGTAGCGGATGCCGTAGAAGTCGAGCGCGCCCTGGATCTGGCCGTTCTCGCCGTAGCCGCCATGCAGCGCGTTGAACGCGCGCACGAAGCCCTCCTCCTTCAACGCGGCGAGCGGACGCTCGGCCGGGTCGAACGGATGCGCGTCGACACCGGCGTCGCGCAGACCTTGCAACACCAGACGCCCGGAGTTGAGCGATACCTCGCGCTCGGCGGAATCACCACCGAGCAGCACTGCCACTTTGCCGAATTGTTTAGGGTCGATACTGCTCATCTCACACCTTCGTTTCCTGCGCGAGGCGACCCGGCACACCGCCGATCGAACCCGCGCCCATCGTAATCACCACATCGCCGTCGCGCACCACTGCTGAGAGCGCGTCCGGCACTTCATCCACCGTATCGACAAACACCGGCTCGACCTTGCCCGCCACCCGCAGCGCACGCGCCAACGCGCGGCCGTCCGCGGCGACGATCGGCGCTTCGCCGGCCGAGTAGACTTCGGTCAGCACGAGCGCGTCGACCGTCGACAACACTTTCACGAAATCTTCGAAGCAATCGCGCGTGCGCGTGAAGCGGTGCGGCTGGAACGCCAGCACCAGACGCCGGCCGGGGAATGCGCCACGCGCCGCCGCCACCGTGGCCGCCATTTCGACCGGGTGATGGCCGTAGTCATCGACCAGCGTGTACGTGCCCGTGGCTTTGCCTTCAGTGAAGACAGGCACTTCGCCGTAGCGCTGGAAGCGCCGGCCCACGCCGTTGAAATCCGCGAGTGCTCGCTGAATATCGGCATCTTTCACTTCAAGTTCAGTCGCAATTGCGATTGCGGCCAAAGCATTTTGTACGTTGTGCTCGCCCGGCAGGTTCAGCACGACGTCGAGCGGCGCCGCGTCTTCACGCATCGCGGTGAAATGCATCTTGCCGCTGCGCGCCTCGACATTGACCGCGCGCACCTGCGCGTCCGGCGCGAAGCCGTAGCGGATGATCGGCTTCGACACGAACGGCAGAATCTCCTTCACGTTCGGATCGTCGACGCACAGCACCGCAATGCCATAGAACGGCAGACGGTGCGTGAATTCGATGAACGCCTGCTTGAGCCGCGCGAAGTCGTGGCCGTAGGTGTCCATGTGATCGGCGTCGATGTTCGTGATGACTTCGATCACCGGGAACAGATTGAGGAACGACGCGTCCGACTCATCCGCTTCGGCGACGATGAAGTCGCCCGTGCCGAGCCGCGCATTCGCGCCCGCGCTGATCAGACGGCCGCCGATCACGAAGGTCGGATCGAGTCCGCCCGCGGCCAGCACGCTCGCCACCAGCGAGGTGGTCGTGGTCTTGCCGTGCGTGCCGGCAATCGCGATGCCCTGCTTCAGGCGCATCAGTTCCGCGAGCATCACCGCGCGCGGCACGATCGGAATGCGGCGATGACGCGCGGCCAGCACTTCCGGGTTGTCGCTGCGCACCGCGGTCGAGACGACCACCGCGTTCGCGCCTTCGATGTTCTCCGCCGCATGACCGATCGCGATGCGCGCACCCAGCGCGGCGAGGCGGTCCGTGACCGCGTTGCTCGACAGATCCGAGCCGCTTACCTGATAGCCCAGGTTGACCAGCACCTCGGCGATGCCGCTCATGCCGACACCGCCGATGCCGACAAAGTGAATATGTTTGACGATATGTTTCATTGCTTTCCTTCTGGGCTCGCGCCCGAAATCGAACCCGCCACGGTCGCGCAAATCTGTGCGACCTGTTCCGTGGCGTCGGGTTTCGCGAGCGAGCGCGAACGCTCCGCCATCTCCGCGAGACTTTCCCGCGTCTGGCTGCGCAACCAGTCGGCGAGTTTTTCCGCCGACAGGTCACGTTGCTGCACGACCAGCGCCGCGCCGTTGTCGGCGAGGAACGCTGCATTAGTGGTTTGGTGATCGTCTACTGCATACGGGAACGGTACGAACAACGCCGCCACGCCAACCGCCGAAATCTCCGACACCGTCATCGCGCCCGAGCGGCAAATCACCAGATCGGCTTTTGCGTATGCGCTGGTCATGTCGTCGATGAACGGCACGAGTTCTACTTCGGGTTGCTCACCATCGCCCGTTTGCAGACCCGCTGCCGCGTAGTTCTCGCGCAGCGCCTCAATATGCTTCGCGCCTGCCTGATGGACGATGCGCGGCCGCTCGTTCGGCGCGAGCAGCGCAACCGCGCGCGGCACCACTTCATTCAAGGCCGCCGCGCCGAGACTGCCGCCCACCACCAGCACGTTCAGCGGACCGCTGCGTTGCGTGTAGCGTGCTTTGGGTGCAATCGCGCGCGCAAGTTCCTCACGAATCGGGTTGCCGGTCCATTCGCCGTGCGGCAGCGCATTCGGGAACGCAACCAGCACGCGTTTGGCGACTTTCGCGAGCACCTTGTTGGCAAGACCCGCGATCGAATTCTGTTCATGCAGTACCAGCGGACGGCCGCTCAACGCAGTCATCAAGCCCGCCGGAAAGGTGATGTAGCCGCCCATGCCGAGCACGACGTCCGGCTTCACGCGACGCAGCACGCTCAGACTCTGCGTGCACGCGCGCAGCAGATTCAGCGGCAGCATCAGCTTGGTCTTCAGGCCTTTGCCGCGCAGTCCGCCGAAGCGCACGTATTCCATCGGGATGCCGTGCTTCGGCACCAGCGTGGCTTCCATGCCGGCGGGGTTGCCGAGCCAGACGACTTTCCAGCCCCACGCCTGCATCAGATGAGCGACCGCGAGCCCCGGGAACACGTGTCCCCCGGTGCCGCCGGCCATCACCATCAGCGTGCGTTGCTGGAGAGCGGTCATACTTTGCCCCCGCGCATCAGCACCCGATTCTCGTAATCCACCCGCATCAACACAGCGACTGCAACGCAGTTCAGCAAGATGCCCGAGCCGCCGTAGCTGACGAGCGGCAGCGTAAGACCTTTAGTCGGCAGCAGGCCGAGGTTCACGCCCATGTTGATGAAGGTCTGCGCGCCGAACCAGATGCCGACGCCCTTCGCGACCAGACCCGCGAACGTGCGGTCGAGTGCGAGCGCCTGACGGCCGATTTCGAACGAGCGGCGCACGATCCAGTAGAACATCAGGATCACGACCAGCACGCCGACGAAACCCAGTTCCTCGCCGATCACCGCGAGGATGAAGTCGGTATGCGCTTCCGGCAGATAGTTGAGCTTCTCGACGCTCCCGCCGAGGCCCACGCCGAACCACTCGCCGCGGCCAAATGCGATCAGCGAATGCGTCAATTGATAAGCCTTGCCCTGCGCATAGCGGTCGTCCCACGGATCGAGGTACGCGAAAATCCGCTCGCGACGCCACGGCGACGCCCACACCAGCAAGCTGAACGTGCCGACCGCGGTGGCGACCAGGCCACCGAACAGCTTGCCGTTCACGCCGCCGAGAAACAGCAAGCCCATCGCGATCGCCGCGATCACCATGAACGCGCCCATGTCCGGTTCGAGCAGCAGCAGTGCGCCGACGAGGCCGACCGCGACCGCCATCGGCAAAAAGCCTTTGGCGAAGCTGTGCATGTATTCCTGCTTGCGCACGGTGTAGTTCGCCGCGTAGATCGTCACCGCGAGCTTCATGATTTCCGACGGCTGCATGTTCGTGATGCCGAGCGGAATCCAGCGGCGCGCGCCGTTCACGCCCTTGCCGACGTGCGGGATCAGCACGATCACCAGCGCGACGAGCGAAATCAGGAAGAGTTTCGGCGCGTACTTGTCCCACGTCGAGATCGGAATGCGAAACGACACGACGCCGACCACCGCGCCCATCGTCACGAAAATGATCTGGCGCACGAGGAACGCGTAGTCGCGATACGACGCGTACTTCGGCGAATCGGGCATCGCGATCGACGCCGAGTACACCATCACGACGCCGAGCCCCAGCAGCGCGACGACGACCCACAATAGCGAGTGATCGTAGTCGAGCATCCGCGAGCGCAACGGACGCACGCCGTTGACGGCGCTCGCGAGCCCGCTGCCGCCCGTACGGCCGGCGACGCGCGCCGCGCCGCCCGCATCGCCGGCTGCCGCCTGGCGCGAACCGAAACGTTCCGACCAGCTCATATCATCGTCCCCCGTTCGGCAGCGATGTCTTCCACCGTGCTGCGAAACACGGCGGCACGGTGTGCGTAACCCTTGAACATGTCGAAGCTCGCGCAAGCCGGCGACAACAACACGGCGTCGCCCGGTTGAGCCAGCGCGGTGGCCGCGCACGTCGCTTCTTCGAGCGTGGTGTGATCCGTCAGCGCGATGCCGCTGTGTTCCAGCGCCGCGCGAATCAGCGGCGCGTCACGGCCGATCAGCATCACGGCGCGACACCAGCGCGTCACCGGCGCGGCCAGCGGTTCGAAATCCTGGCCCTTGCCGTCGCCGCCGGCGATCAGCACCGCGCGCTGCGCGAGGCCGTCGAGCGCGGCAACCGTCGCGCCGACATTGGTGCCCTTGCTGTCGTCCACATAGTCGATGCCGTCGATCGACGCGATCAGCTCCACGCGATGCGGCTCGCCATGGTATTCACGCAGACCGTGCAGCAGCGGCGCACCCGGCAGACCGATCGCGCGCGCCAGCGCGTACGCGGCCAGGGCGTTCGCAGCGTTGTGCAGACCGCGAATGCGCAATGCGTCCGCCGGCATCAGGCGCTTGAGCGCGA
Organism: Paraburkholderia ultramafica; assembly: GCF_902859915.1. Taxonomy (GTDB): domain Bacteria; phylum Pseudomonadota; class Gammaproteobacteria; order Burkholderiales; family Burkholderiaceae; genus Paraburkholderia; species Paraburkholderia ultramafica. Next base: position 18,583 of record NZ_CADIKK010000006.1, on the reverse strand, counting down.
TGTTCGGCGGTGTCGCCACTTCGTTCTTGCGACGGCGCTTCGGCACCGGTTCGTCGCTAGCGTCGCAATCGTACGCCTGGACCAGCCAGACCATGCCGTTATCACGCAGCAAACCATAGTCGCCGTCGTTCTTCGGCTCGGTTACGCCGAACGTGATCATGTCCGCGTCGCTCTCCCCCAACGGCGCGAGCGACATCACCCGTGAGTCGTCGCGGTTCAGCACGCGCACGGTCTGTGTACCGAAGATGCGACCCTTCGCAGCCGCGTACGCATCGAGACCGCCGTGCCAGTCGAGGTGATCCTGCGTGATGTTCAGCACGACCGCCGCGTCCGGCGAAAACGAGTGCGCGGTTTCGAGCTGGAAGCTCGACAGTTCGAGCACCCACACGTCGGGCAGCGCGGTGTGGTCGATCGCTTCGCTGAGCTTGTCGAGCAAAGCCGGGCTGATATTGCCCGCCACCGCGACCTTCTTGCCGGCGCGTTCGCACAGCAGGCCGGTCAGGCTCGTCGTCGTGGTCTTGCCGTTGGTGCCGGTGATGGCGATCACCTTCGGCGCGTAGCCGCTTTCGCCGAGCGTCTTCAGCGCCTGCGAAAAGAACTCGAGTTCGCCCCACACGGGGACGCCTCGCTCGCGCGCCGCCGAAATCAGCGGCAGCAGGTCGGCGGCAAGCGGCGACAAACCCGGGCTGATCGCGACCAGCTCGACTCCTTCGAGCAACACCGGCGAGAACGGGCCGCCGACGAAATCGGCGCCGACGCCGTGCGCTTCCAGCGCGGACAGATTCGGCGGCACTTCGCGCGTGTCGGCCACACGCAGCCGACAGCCGTGCCGCGCGCACCAGCGCGCCATCGCGAGACCGGATTCACCCAGTCCCAGCACGAGCACCATCGGCTTTTGCCGATCCCGAAACTTCTCGCCGAACATCGCCTGCTTCCTCTAATACCTGCTTAACGCAATTTGAGCGTGGACAAACCGAACAGACACAACATCAACGTGATGATCCAGAAGCGCACGACCACCTGCGTTTCCTTCCAACCCGACAATTCGAAATGGTGATGCAGCGGCGCCATCTTGAAGAGACGCCGCCCTTCGCCGAAACGGCGCTTGGTGAATTTGAACCACGTGACCTGCAACATCACGGAGAGGGTCTCCGCGACGAAAATGCCGCCCATGATGAAGAGCACGATTTCCTGACGCACGATCACCGCGACCGTGCCGAGCGCGCCGCCGAGCGCGAGCGCGCCGACGTCGCCCATGAACATCTGCGCCGGGTGCGTGTTGAACCAGAGGAACGCGAGCCCCGCGCCGCCCATCGCCGAACAGAAGATCAGCAATTCGCCCGCGCCGGCGATATGCGGAAACAGCAGGTACTTCGAGTAGACCGAGCTGCCCATCACGTATGCGAACACGCCGAGCGACCCGCCGACCAGCACGACCGGCATGATCACGAGACCGTCGAGGCCGTCGGTGAGATTGACCGCGTTGCTCGCGCCGACGATCACCAGATACGTCAGCACGATGAAGCCCCACACGCCGAGCGGATAGCTGATCGACTTGACGAACGGCAGCATCAGGTCGGCGCGCGCCGGCAAGCCCATCGACAAGCCGCTGCGCACCCACGCCATGAACAGGTCGAACACGCGCACGTTGCTCGCTTCCGACACGCTGAACGCCAGATACACCGCTGCGAACAGGCCGATCACCGATTGCCAGAAATACTTTTCGCGTGACGACATGCCGCGCGGATCCTTGTAGACCACCTTGCGGTAATCGTCGACCCAGCCGATCACGCCGAAACCGAACGTGACGAGCATCACGATCCAGATGAAGCGGTTGGTGAGGTCGGCCCACAATAGCGTCGCCACGGCGATGCCGAGCAGAATCAGCACACCGCCCATGGTCGGCGTGCCGGATTTGACGAGGTGAGTTTGCGGACCGTCTTTGCGGACGGCCTGGCCGACCTTCATCGCGGTCAGCTTGCGAATCACCGCCGGGCCGCAGACGAGCCCGATCAGCAGCGCGGTGATGGTCGCCATCACCGCACGGAAAGTCAGATAACTGAACACGCGCAAGAAGCTTGCGTCATTCTGCAGCCATTGCGCCAGCGCCAGTAGCATGCTTCGGTCCTTCTATTTCAAATGTGCGGCGGGCGTCGTGCCCGCTGCGTTGGGTTGTGGACTCGTTAAGGCGTCCACCACGCGCTCCATTTGCATGAAGCGTGAGCCTTTCACGAGAAGCGTTGCGGCAGCGCCGAAACCGGCCTGCTGCAATTGCGCGATCAACGTGCCGAGATCGGCCACGTGATGCGCGCCGGCCCCGTACGCGGTGCAGGCGTCGCGGGATGCGTCGCCCATCGCGTACAGCGCGTCGATGCCGCGCTCTTTCGCGTACGCACCGATTTCGCGGTGAAACGCCGGACCGTTGTCGCCGACTTCGCCCATGTCGCCCATCACCAGCACGCGCAGCGATGCGCACGATGCGAGCACGTCGATCGCGGCGCGCATCGAGTCGGGATTGGCGTTGTAGGTGTCGTCGATCACGGTGGCACCGGCGAGCGTGCCGCGTACGGCATGCTTTACCTGCAAGCGGCCTTTCACCGCACCGAACGATTCGAGGCCGCGCTTGATCGCGTCGAGCGAAACGCCGGCTGCCAAAGCGGCCGACGTCGCGGCCAGCGCGTTGTGCGCGTTGTGATTGCCGAGCACTTGCAGCGTGACGTCGAGATGGCCTTCAGGCGTGTCGATGCCGAGCTGATTGCCGATGAACGTGCCGGTTACCGCGGCTTCCTTGGTGCGGCCATCGTTGTTCAGGGCGAAATCGACGATGCGGTTGCCCGTTGCCGCCACGCGCCAGATGCTCGCGTACGCGTCGTCGGCGGGGAACACGGCGACGCCTTCGGGAGACAGCGCATGAATCACGCTCGCGTGTTCGAGCGCGACCGCTTCGACAGTCGCCATGAATTCCTGATGCTCACGCTGCGCGTTGTTCACCACGGCCACCGTCGGCTCGGCGATTTTCGCCAGCAACGAGGTTTCGCCCGGATGGTTCATGCCGAGCTCGACCACCGCCAGTTGATGCGCGGCGTGCAGACGGAACAGCGTGAGCGGCAAGCCGATGTCGTTGTTGAAGTTGCCCGCGGTCGCGAGACGCGCGTGCGCACCGACTGCGGCGGCGAAGATTGACGCGATCATTTCCTTGACCGTGGTCTTGCCGTTGCTGCCCGTCACCGCGACGAGCGGCATGCTGAACCGGCGGCGCCAGCCGCGTGCGAGCGCGCCCAGCGCAATTCGCGTATCGGCCACGCGGATCGCGGGCACGTTCCAGCGATCCGGCGTGCGCGTGACGAGCGCGGCCGTGACATTGCGCGCGGCGACTTCCGGCAGGAAGTCGTGCGCGTCGAAACGCTCGCCCTTGATCGCGACGAACAGATCGCCGGGCCCGGCGCTGCGGCTATCGGTCGACACGCGTTCGAACGCGACGCTGTCGTCGCCGAGCACGGTCGCGCCGGGGATCAGCGCGGCGGCGTCACGCAGCGTGAACATGCTCATTCGCCACCTCCGCGTGCGTGCGTCGCCCGGGCGGCGAGCGCGAGACGGGCGTGGTCCTGGTCGGAGAAAGCGCGTTTCTTGCCCATGATTTCTTGGGTTGCTTCGTGCCCCTTACCGGCCAGCACGATGACGTCTTCGCGCGCGGCGCTGCGAATCGCTTGCAGGATCGCGCTCGCGCGGTCCTCGATGCGGCGCGCCTTCGCCGCGTCCTGCATGCCCGCGGCGATCTGCTCGATGATCGATTGCGGGTCTTCGCTGCGCGGGTTGTCGCTGGTCACGACGACGCCGTCGGCGAGCTTCTCGGCGATCGCGCCCATCAGCGGACGCTTGGTGGCGTCGCGGTCGCCGCCGCAGCCGAACATGCAGATCAGTTCGCCGCCGCGCGCAGCCGCCATCGGGCGCAGCGCTTCGAGCGTCTTTTCGAGCGCATCCGGCGTGTGCGCGTAATCGATTACAACGAGCGGCTCGTCGTTTTGCAGGCGGCCGCCCAGGCGCTGCATGCGGCCGTTCACCGGCTCGAGCTTCGCGAGTTCGGCGAGCGCGGCGTCGAACGGCACGTTGGCTGCGAGCAATGCGCCGAGCACGCCGAGCAGATTGCTGACGTTGAACGCGCCGAGCGTTTGCACTTCGACTTCGGCATCGCCCCAATCCGAGGTGCTCAGATGGAACGCGGTGCCGGTGGCCGTCGCGCGCACGTTCGACGCGAGCAGCCAGGCGTCCGCTTGCGGCGCGTCCAGCAACGTTGCGTCGAGACCGTATGCGATAGTGCGCGCATGGCCGCGCGTGCTGGCGAGGATGCGCCGGCCGACGGCATCGTCGCGATTGATCACGGCCGCGCGCAGGTCCGGCCACTCGAACAGACGCGCCTTGGCCACCTCATAGGCTTCGAACGTGCCGTGATAGTCGAGGTGGTCTTGCGTGAGGTTCGTGAACACGGCGATGTCGAACGCAGTGCCGTTCACGCGCCCCTGATGCAGCGCATGCGACGACACTTCCATCGCCACCGCCTGCGCACCCGTGTCGTGCAACTGCGCGAGGCTGCGTTGCAGTTGCGGAGCGTCGGGCGTCGTGAAGCCGGTATGCACGAGTTGACCCGGCAGACCGGTGCCGAGCGTGCCGACGATCGCGCAACGCGTGCCGAGCGAGGTCAGCGCCACAGCGATCCACTGGCTGCACGAGGTCTTGCCGTTCGTGCCGGTGATGCCGACTGTCAGCATCGCGTCGCTCGGATCGCGATACCAGCCGCTCGCGATCGAACCGGCGAGTTCGTTCAACGCCGGTACGGCGAGCGTGATGGACGGATCGAGCGCGCCGCTGAAACCTTCGGGCTGAACCAGCACCGCGGCCGCGCCACGTTCGATCGCGCCGTCGATGAACGGGCGGTTGTCCGCGCCGTCCACCGCGTACGCGAAGAACGCGTCGCCGGCCGCGAGCGAGCGCGTGTCGGCGTGCAGATGCGCGCCTGGCTGCACGCGGGCGTGCAGCCAGCTGAGGGCGTCGGCGATCTGCCGGTGCGCTGGATGCCTGTTACGCAGCGCGCTCATCGCACAACTCCGGGGTGGCTTTTCGCGCTGGCGGAAATCGTCATCTTCTTCGCGCCGGCGCTGGTGGAAAGTTTCCTGGCCGCCGCCGGCGTGCTGGGCGCGGGCGGCGCCGAGTCGTCCGACACGACCATCTGCTTGACCGGCATATCCGGCGGCACATTCAGCGAGCGCAGCGTATCGCCGACGATGCCCGAAAACACCGGGCCCGACACCTGGCCGCCGAAGTGGCTGCCCGCGGTCGGTTCGTCGACCGACACGGCCACGACGATGCGCGGATTCGGCATCGGCGCCATGCCGACGAACGACGCGCGATATTTGGAATGGTCGTAACCGTGCGGGCCGTGCTTGTACGCAGTGCCGCTCTTGCCGCCGACGCGATAGCCCGGCACGGCCGCATCCGGCGACGTGCCGCCCGGCGCCGTGACGGTTTCGAGCATCGTGCGCACTTCGCGCGCGGTGGTCGGCGAGAAAATCTGCGGGCCGGTAGCCGGCTGATCGCCAGGCGAGCGGAAAATCGACACCGGCATGATCTCGCCGTCATGCGCGATCGCGGTGTACGCGCGGCCCAACTGGAACAGCGACACCGACAGGCCGTAACCGTATGACATGGTCGCCTGCTCGATGCGGCGCCAGCTCTTCCACGGACGCAGACGGCCCGCCGCCGCGCCGGGGAAACCGACCTTCGGCGCCTGGCCGAGACCGATGCTGGTGTACATGTTCCACATCTCTTCGGGCCTGAGCTGCATCGCGATCTTCGTCGCGCCGATGTTGCTCGACTTCTGGATCACGCCGCCCACCGTCAGCACGCCGAAGCCGCTGTCGTCGGTAATCGGCGCGCCGTCGAGCACAAAGCGACCCCCTCCCGTATCTACCAGTGTAGTCGGCGTGACGCGGTGCAGATCGAGCGCGAGCGACACCGTGAACGGCTTCATGATCGAGCCCGGCTCGAAGGTGTCGGTCAGGATGCGATTGCGCAACTGGTCGCCGGTCAGGTGCGAGCGGTCGTTCGGGTTGTACGTCGGGTAATTGACGAGCGCCAGCACTTCGCCGGTCCGCACGTCGATCACCATTGCCGCGCCGGCCTTCGCCCTGAATTTTTCGACGGCCGCTTTCAGGTTCGTGTACGCGATGTACTGGATCTTGCTGTCGATCGACAGATCGACGTCCTGGCCGTTGTGCGGCACGACCTGCTCGTCCACGTCCTCGATGATGTGGCCCAGCCGGTCCTTGATCACGCGGCGGCTGCCCGACATGCCGGCCAGCAGCTTCTGGTCGCCGAGTTCGACGCCTTCCTGGCCTTCGTCCTCCACGTTCGTGAAGCCGATCAGGTGAGCCGTGATCTCGCCTTCCGGATAGAAACGCTTGTACTCGTCGCGCGCATAAATGCCGGGGATGTCCAGCGCGGTGACTTTTGCGGCGACGTCGACCGGCACCTGGCGCTTCACATAGACGAAGGTCTTGTCTTCCGACAGCTTGGCGCGCAGTTCCTTGCTGGTCATGCCGAGCAATTGCCCAAGCGAATTCAGCTTGTCCGCGCCCAGGTCGTCCGGCACCGATTCGGGAATCGCCCAGATCGCGCGCACCGGCAGGCTCGTGGCGAGCACGAGACCGTTGCGGTCGAGAATCTTGCCGCGCGTGGCCGGCAACTCGAGCCGGCGCTGATAGCGGATTTCACCCTGCTTCAGATAGAACGCGTTGCCCGGACCCTGAATCCAGAACGCGCGCGCAGCCAGCGCGACGAACGCCATGAACAGCAGGAACACGACGAGTTTCGAGCGCCACATCGGCAAGCGTACCGACAGGATCGGATTGGCCGAAAAAGCGACGCTCTTGCGAGCCGACGATTTTTTCATCGCACGCCTCCACGACGGGTCGCCGCCGGTGCCGACGCCAGCGCCGGACCGGACGTCGGAATCGGCGCGTCCTCAGCCTTCGCCGCGCCCGGATCGAGCGTCAGGTATTGCGTGCGGCCGGTCGTGACCGACTGCATCTTCAGCGAGGCGGTGGCGAGCTGCTCGATGCGCGACGTTTTCGACAGCGCGCTCTGCTGATATTGAAGCTGCGAATAGTCCTGCTGCAGCTGGCGCTCCTGCGATTGGGCGCGCTGCAACTGGATGAAGATCTGACGCTGCTGATTGGTCGCGTTGACCACCGACAAGGCGCAACCCATCACGATAATCAGCAGGAAGATGTTGAGGCGATTCATGGTGCGATCCGCTCCGCCACACGCATCACGGCAGAACGGGCGCGCGGGTTCGCGGCGACTTCAGCGTCGCTTGCGAACACGCGGCCGATGATTTTGAGCGGAGGGCTCGGCAGATCGACTGCGCGAATCGGCAGGCGGCGATCGACCGCAGGCGTACTGGCGTGCGCCTGCATGAATCGCTTGACGATCCGGTCCTCGAGCGAATGAAAGCTGATGACCACCAGCCGCCCCCCTTGCTCCAGCAGCGACAACGCTGCTTCTAAAACGACTTGCAGCTCCGCAAGCTCTTGATTGATGTGAATCCGTATAGCTTGAAAGGTGCGGGTTGCCGGATCCTTGCCCTTCTCACGGGTTTTGACGACGTTAGCCACGATTTGGGCAAGCTCGCCCGTGCTGACGAGAGGCCCAAGACGGTCGGACTCTGCCCGGCGAGCAACAAGCGCCTTTGCAATCTGAAAAGCAAACCGTTCTTCCCCATAATCTCGTATCACCTCCGTCAGTTCCTGCACCGTGGCCCGAGCCAGCCAGTCAGCAGCGGACTCGCCGCGCGTCGGGTCCATCCGCATGTCGAGCGGGCCGTCGGCGCGGAAGCTGAAGCCCCGTTCCGGATCGTCGACTTGCGGCGACGACACGCCCAGATCCAGTAAAACGCCCGACACCCGCCCTACCCCGCGCTCCGCAATCGCGGTGCGCAGTGAAGCAAAACTCTCGTGCACGATGCCAAAGCGCGGATCCGTGATCTGCTGCGCCGTGGCAATGGCCAGCGGGTCCTTGTCGAACGCGATCAGACGCCCCGACTCGCCGAGCCTCTCCAGCACCAGACGGCTATGACCACCGCGGCCAAAGGTGCCGTCCACATACACGCCGTCCGCGCGGGTGACCAGCGCGTCGACCGCTTCTTCCAGCAGCACCGTGCGATGCTGCAATTCGTTTCCCATCGCAGGTGCCATATATGTAAGCCGCGATCAGAACGTGAAATTCTTCAACGCTTCGGGCATGCCCTCGGCGATCGCCGCCTGTTCCTTCGCGGCGTAGGTTTGTGCATCCCATAACTCGAAGTGACGGCCCATGCCGAGCAAGGTCACTTCTTTTTCCAGCGCGCCAGCCATGCGCAGTTCCGGCGACACAAGCACGCGGCCCGCGCCGTCCATATCGACATCCATTGCATTACCGAGAAAAATGCGGCGCCACCACGTGGCGTTCATCGGCAGATTGCCGACCTTCTCGCGGAAGACTTCCCACTCCGGGCGCGGAAACAGCAACAGGCAGCCGTCCGGGTGCTTGGTGATCGTCACCCGGCCCTCTGCCTGTGTTTGCAGCGCATCCCGATAACGAGAGGGAATCGACATCCGCCCTTTCGCATCGAGCGTCAGCGCCGACGCCCCTTGGAACACTTCGCTCTCCCTCATGCGGCGCTTTTTGCGCCGGCTGCCCGAGTCGTGAAAATCTACCCCAAACTGCTCGTGAGATCACACAAAAATACACTTCCTCACACTGTCTCCCACTTTAGAGGAACGATAAACAGGGGTCAAGGGAGATGGCCGCTTTTCGGGCGAATTTTGTTTGTTAGAACAAGGACTTAGCGCGACTACTTCACGTCAGACATAAAACGGAAAACCGTTATAAATGAATGAGCTAGTGCAACTTGTGAAGGTGATACGTGAAAAGTCCGAGGGAACAGCGCGGAATGAAAGAGATCGCAGCGGAGAATTAAGAGATGTTGGCGAGCGATTCGGGGACTTCCGGCAGACGGCGCGCGAGGCGCCGTCCCACTTCAGAAACGTGTCGGCGGCGGTCTCGACTTTATATGTAATAGGCGGTCCGGGTCATGACTTTCGACACCGCGCGCATCAGCGCACGCGCGGGGAACGGCAACTCGATGCCGCCAGCGTCCGTGGCGGCTTTGCCGTGCTCCACTTCATCCACGCGCATCTGCTCGACGATCGCGCGCGACTCGTGATCGGCGGCCGGCAACTGGTCCAGGTGGCTGTCGAGATGCTGCTCCACCTGGCGCTCGGTTTCGGCCATGAAGCCGAGGCTGACGCGGTCGCCCATGCGCCCCGCCGCGAGGCCGATCGCCAGCGCGCCGGTGTACCAAAGCGGGTTCAACAGACTGGGACGCGAGTCGAGTGCTGCGAGCCGTTTGGCGGTCCACGCGAGGTGATCTTCTTCCTCGACGGCGGCGTGATTGAACAGCGCGCGTAACGTTGGCGATCGGGTCGAGAGTTTCTGAGCCTGGTAAAGCGCCTGCGCGCATACCTCGCCGACGTGGTTTACGCGCATCAAGCCGGCCGCGTGCGCACGCTCCGCCGGTGAGAGTTCGGGCGCCTGCGCCATGACCGCCGATTCTTGCGGCACGGGCAGCGGACGACTCATCCGCGACACCCCGGTCATTGAGCGTAAACCCCTATCAAACTCGCTAATCAACTCGTCCAGAAACATTAAGTACTCCCTGATTCGGTAACCGCTTCATCGATCCGGCAGGTACGCCCGACAAGGTTTTGCGGGGAAAAACCAGCTGTACCGCGACCTTTAATCCGCATGAATTGGGCGGCCAATTTTTGATTCTAGACCATGTTGCGTAAACGAAACAGGAGCCTTCCTGGCCACCTCCTTTTTCTTTGTGCCATGTATGCCTTTTGTTACATTACGTGGCAACTTCTCGCGAAGTTGGACAAGCAAGGCCTCAACGCTAGATAAATATTCGCCTTGTACAAAAGATTCGTAATCCTTGGAGATCATTCGATGAAAAAGTCGCTTCTCGCTCTCGCAGCATTGGGCGCGTTCGCAGGCGTCGCACATGCTCAGAGCAGCGTGACCCTGTACGGCATCATTGACGTAGGTATCACCTTTAACAACAACGCCGGCGCCGGCAGCAAAACCCCCGGCGGCTACCAGCAGTACGCCATGAGCAGTGGCGTCATGCAAGGCTCGCGTTTCGGCCTGCGCGGCACGGAAGATCTGGGTGGCGGTCTGAAGGCCCTGTTCGTGTTGGAAAACGGCTTTGACGTGACGAACGGCAAGCTGGGTCAAGGCGGCCTGATGTTCGGCCGTCAAGCTTACGTCGGCCTGTCGAGCCAGTTCGGCACGGTCACGCTGGGTCGTCAGTACGATTCCGTGGTCGACTACGTCGGTCCGTTTGAAGCCGGCGACCAGTGGGGCGGCTACATCGCTGCTCACCCGGGCGACATCGACAACTTCAACAACGCGTACCGCACCAACAACACGGTCAAGTTCACGAGCGCGAACTACAGCGGCCTCACGTTCGGCGGCACGTACAGCCTCGGCGGCCAGGCAGGCAACTTCACGGGCAACCAGATCTGGTCGTTGGGCGCTGGCTACAACAACGGTCCTCTGGCGTTGGGCGTTGGCTACCTGAACGCACGTACGCCGGCAGCTTCGGGCGGCCTGTTCAACAACGGCGGTACGATTGCAGCGCCTGCTGCTGCTGTGACGAACCCGATCTACGGTGGCTTCACGTCGGCTAACACGTACCAGGTGGTCGGTGCGGGCGGTTCGTACACGTTCGGCGCGGCAACGGTCGGCTTGACGTACTCGAACATCCGCTTCGCCAACCTGGGCAAAACGTTCGCGTCGCCGTTCACCGGGCAATCGGCTACGTTCAACAACGGCGAAATCAACTTCAAGTACCAGTTGACCCCGGCATTGCTGGTCGGCGCAGCGTATGACTACACGCGCGGCGCGGAAATCAACGGCGCATCGCGCGCTCAGTACCACCAGGGCTCGCTCGGTGTGGACTACTTCCTGTCCAAGCGTACCGACGTCTACGTGATCGGCGTGTACCAGCACGCTCTGGGCCAAACGCTCAACCAGGCGGGCGCTACGGTCAACGCAACGGCAGGCATCAACGGCCTGACGGGTTCGACGACCAGCAACCAGGTCGCGGCTCGCGTCGGCATCCGCCACAAGTTCTAATAAGTCGTAAAAACGCAGTTTGCCTCAAAGGCGCCTTCGGGCGCCTTTTTTTATGGCGGGCTGCGCGGTTCGTCTGGCTGGTTGTGATTTATTGCATAGCCCTGGCGATCAGCGTAAAGAGAAAAGCCCGGCAGACTTTCGTCTGCCGGGCTTTTCTCTTTTTTCTATGCGTTACTTCGTACCGACTTCGTGCGGCATCAGGAGCTTAATGCGCTCAAACCCGCCCATCGCGCAGCTCGCGGCGCAGGATCTTGCCGACGTTGCTCTTCGGCAGCTCCGTGCGAAATTCGACGATCTTGGGCCGCTTATAGCCGGTCAATTGCGTTTTGCAGTACGCGAAGATGTCGGCGTCGGTTAGCGCCTGGTCCTTCTTCACGACGAACAGCTTCACCGCCTCGCCCGAATGCTGGTCCGGCACGCCGACCGCGGCGACTTCGAACACGCCCGGCAACCTGGCGACCACGTCTTCGATTTCGTTCGGATAGACGTTGAAGCCGGACACCAGAATCATGTCCTTCTTGCGGTCGACAATCTTGACGAAGCCGCCTTCGTTCATCAAGCCGACGTCGCCCGATTTGAAGTAGCCGTCAGGCGTCATCACCTTGGCGGTTTCGTCCGGCCGGTTCCAGTAGCCCGCCATCACCTGCGGACCACGAATGCAGATTTCTCCCGGCTGACCGAGCGGCACTTCGTTGCCATCGTCGTCCCGAATCGACACTTCCGTGGACGGCAGCGGCAGACCGATCGTCCCACTGTATTCGGTGACAGTGACCGGATTGCAGGTCACGCACGGCGACGTCTCCGACAGCCCGTAGCCTTCGACGATCGGCGTGTGCGTCAGCTCGTACCAGCGTTTTGCAACGGCCTCCTGCACCGCCATCCCGCCGCCGTTCGCGGTAAGCAGCTTCGAGAAGTTGAGTTTGTGGAAGTCCGGGCTGTTCAACATCGCGTTATACAGCGTGTTGACTGCGGGGATCGTCGTGATCGCATAACCTTCCAGCGACTTGATCATGCCGGGAATGTCGCGCGGATTCGGAATCAGCACGCCGAGGCCGCCGGTGCGGATCGTCAGCAGCCCGCACACGGTCAGCGCAAACACGTGATAAAGCGGCAGCGCAACGACCGTGATGAACTGATCGATGTCCGCGCGGTTCGCGCGAACCGGATTGAGCCAGACTTCCGACTGCAAGACGTTGGCGATCAGGTTCCGATGCAGCAGCGTCGCGCCCTTGGCCACGCCGGTCGTTCCGCCCGTGTACTGGAGAAAAGCGACGTCGTCCGGACTTTGCTGAACCGGCTTGAAACTCTGGCGGCCGCCTTCCGAGATCGCGGCGTTGAATTTGACGTGACCCGGCAGATCCCACGCCGGCACCATCTTCTTCATCTTGCGCACGACGAAGTTGACCAGCGGGCCCTTGATTCCCATCAGATCACCCATCGCCGCAACGACGACATGCTCGATCGCGGTGTTGCGCACGATGGCCTGCAGCGTCACCGCGAAGTTTTCCAGCAGGATGATCGCTTCCGCGCCGCTGTCCTTCAGTTGATGTTCGAGTTCGCGCGGCGTGTAAAGCGGATTCACGTTCACGACCACGTAGCCCGCGCGCAGGATCGCGGCGATCGCCACCGGATATTGCAGCACGTTCGGCATCATGATCGCGATGCGCGCGCCGCGGACAAGGCCCTTCGACTGAAACCACGCAGCCAGCTTGCGCGAAAGCGCGTCGAGCTCGTCGTAGCTGATCTCCTTGCCCATGCAGACAAACGCCGGCTTGGCGCGATGTTCGCGAAAGGCTTCTTCGAGCAGGTCGGCAATCGACGAATAACGGGTCGCGTCTATCTCTGCGGGAACGCCGGGCGGATAAGATTTCAGCCAGATTTTGTCCATGCAGCGTCTCCTGATTTATTTTCGAATGGTCGTGCTAAACGCGCATCGTAGCATGGGCGCATCGTTGCTATTTGCGAAAAGCGGCTGGGTTAGACTGCAGCCTCGAACCTGCGAGGAGCGAGCGCTGCGGGGGTTTTTAGCGTGTTTCAGGCGCGCTCGACTTCGACGAGGCAGTCGTAGAAAGTGGCCGATCCGCCCAGATCGGTGAGCGCCTGGCTAGTCACCTGGTTCGCATTGCGACCGTCCGGCGCGAGCTTCTTCCACCAGATCGACAGACCGACGACGAGCCCTGCGCGTGCTTTGTCGGTGACGCGGGCGCGCGCCTGCATCGAGCCCCGATCGTTGAAGATGCGCACCTGAGCGCCGTCGATGATGTCTCGTGCGTGAGCGTCCGCAGGGTGTATGTCCAGGTGCGGCTCACCTTCCGTCGCGCGCAAACTTTCGATGTTCACGAAGGTGCTGTTCAGGAAGTTGCGGGCGGGCGGCGAAATCATCGCGAGCGGGTAGCGGGCGGCGAGTTCGGGCGCGCCATCAGCCGATTCGTGGGGCGGCAGATAGTCCGGCAACGGATCGCGGCCTTGTTGCGCGAGGCGCTCGCTGTAGAACTCGCATTTGCCAGACGGTGTCCGGAAGCCGCCGTCGGCGAAAGGCGCGTCGGGCAGATTCAGTTTCGCCCAGCCGGTTTTCTTCAGTGTCTCCCAGTCCACACCTTCGAGCGTCGTGTCTTGCCAGTGGAACGCGGCTTGAGCGACGGTTTCGTCGCTTTCGAACAGCGCCGGCTCGTCGAATCCCATCTGGCGTGCGAGCCCGCGGAATATCTCCGTGTTCGGACGTGCGTCGCCGACCGGGTCGATTGCCGGCAAGTTGAGCATCACGTGCGTGTGCCCGTACGACTTGTGCACGTCGAGATGTTCGAGCTGCGTCGTAGCGGGCAAAAGCAGATCGGCGTAGTCCGCTGTGTCGGTTTGAAAATGCTCGAGGACGATGGTGAACAGGTCTTCACGCGCAAACCCCGCCGCGACTCGCTCGGAGTCCGGCGCGACGGCAACGGGATTCGAGTTGTAGACGACGATTGCTTCGATCTTGGGGCCGAACGCGGCGTCGCCCGGATGCAGAAGTGCATCGCCGATCGCGTTCATATTGATGACGCGGCTTGCCTTGGCCGGCCAACCCGGCATCAGGTCGGGACGCTGCAGCGCATGCGAGTCGACCGGAGCCCATCCACCCGATGACAGCAGCGCACCGCCCGCTCTCTCGCGCCATGCGCCTGTCAGCGACGGCAGGCAAGCGATCGCGCGCACGGCATTACCGCCGCCGCGCACCCGTTGCAAACCATAGTTCATGCGAATCGCGGCCTTCTTCGTGCTGCCGTAAAGTCGCGCAAGATCGACGATCACCTGCTCTTCAATACCGCAAATCTCGCTGACCCGCGACGGCGGATAGCTGAGCGCACGCGCCTTCAGCTCAGCGAAACCCAACGTATGAGCCGCAATGTAGGCGTGATCGAGCAGATTTTCCGTGACCAGCACATTCATCATGCCGAGCGCTAAAGCGCCATCGGTGCCGGGCTTCAGTGCAATGTGCTGGTGGCATTTTTCGGCCGTCAGCGAGCGGTACGGATCGATTGCGATCAGACGCGCGCCGCGACGCTTGGCTTCCTGGGCGCGCGTCCAGAAATGCAAACTCGACGCGATGGGATTCGCCCCCCAGATCAGGATCACCTCGCTCTCGGCGAAAAACCCGGTGTGCATGCCGATGCCCGCGCCATACGTGTATTTCAAGCCTGCCGCGCCGGCCGCCGCGCAGATCGTGCGGTCCAGTTGCGATGCGCCGAGCTTGTGAAAGAAGCGTTGCGCGATGCTGTCGCCTTGAACCAGGCCCATTGTGCCGGCGTAGCTGTATGGCAGGGTCGCCTCAGGCGCGCGGCGTGCAATCTCCGACAGGTGGGTGGCAGCGAGTTCGAACGCTTCGTCCCAGGTAATCGGTTCGAAGCGGCCCTCGCCTTTGCGGCCGACGCGCTTCATCGGCGTAGTCAACCGCCGCGGATGGTACACACGCTCCGCATAGCGGCTGACCTTTGTACACAGCGCACCTTGTGTTGGCGGATGCTCGGGGTCGCCGACAACCTTGATCGCGCGGCCATTCTCGACGGTCACACGCATCGCGCAGGTATCAGGGCAATCGTGCGGGCACACGGCGCGGGCGAATTCAGTCGGGGCGTTCATCGGCAGTCCGTCGGGGGAGCAGTAAGCAGTGGGTAGTGCGGGATTTTATTACGTCCATTGGCGGTTAGCCTGGATGGTGCCGCCAAAATTGCCTTCGGCGTAGAATCGATTATCACCGTGCCCGGGCCGATTTGGCCCCGAGCAATCCCACGCCAGTCAAAGCACAAGCGCAACATCACTCCATCATGAAACTGATCCCCGAAATCCAGGCCGCTCACGGCGAAATTCAGACTCTTCGACGAACGATCCACGCCAATCCGGAACTGCGTTATGAAGAGACGGCGACGGCAGATCTCGTTGCCAGGACCCTGGAGTCCTGGGGTATTGAAACTCATCGTGGTTTAGGCAAAACCGGCGTAGTCGGCATACTGAAGCGCGGCAATAGCTTGCGTTCCATTGGCCTGCGGGCCGACATGGACGCGTTGCCGATTCAGGAGCTGAACAGCTTCGACCACCGGTCGAAAAACGACGGAAAAATGCACGCATGCGGCCATGATGGACATACCGCGATGCTTCTCGGCGCGGCGCGGCATCTGGTTAAGCACGGTGAGTTCGACGGCACGATCGTGTTCATTTTCCAGCCGGCCGAAGAAGGCGGCGCCGGTGCGCAGGCGATGATCGACGACGGCCTGTTCGTGAAGTTTCCAGTAGATGCGGTGTTCGGCATTCATAACTGGCCGGGCATGCCGGCAGGCCACTTCGGCGTGACCGAAGGTCCGATCATGGCCTCGAGCAACGAATTTCGCATTGAAATCAAAGGTGTGGGCTCGCACGCGGCCCTACCGCACAATGGCCGCGATCCCGTCTTCACGGCGGTGCAGATTGCGAACGGACTGCAGAGCATCATCACGCGGAACAAGAAACCGCTTGATACCGCGGTGCTGTCGATCACCCAGATTCACACGGGCGACGCGGTCAATGTCGTCCCGAACGATGCCTGGATTGCAGGGACGGTGCGAACATTTACCACCGAAACGCTCGATCTGATCGAAGCACGCATGCGCAAAATCGCGGAGAGTACCGCCGAAGCCTACGATTGCTCTGTCACGATCCACTTTCACCGAAACTATCCCCCGACTGTCAACAGTGGCGAGGAGGCCCGTTTTGCTGCGATGGTCATGAAGGAGATTGTCGGAGCGGAAAATGTCGACGACGCAGTTGAACCGACAATGGGCGCCGAGGACTTTTCTTTCATGCTGCTGGCAAAGCCGGGGTGTTACGCATTTCTGGGTAACGGCGATGGCGGCCACCGGGACTCGGGACATGGCGCGGGCCCCTGTATGCTGCATAACGCGAGCTATGACTTTAACGACGAGTTATTGCCGATCGGCTCGACGTATTGGGTCCGTCTGGCGCAACGGTTCCTCGGAGAGGAAAAGTAGTGGTAGTCAGTGTGACCTAAGGCAGAGTGCGATGCGTCGCCGCTTGAGTTGTGTACTCATACGGCGCCAGAGCTTGGCATTAGCTGATTAGTCGGCCCTGAACAATTCGTTTGTCGCTCCGCCGGCGTCACACGATCACGTCGACGGCAATCCGGCGGTTGATCACAGCGGCGAGAACGAAGACGCAAAGAAGCCGCAGCTTCCTCAGGATCATCCGCAGGTTGTGACCTGCGCCGCACAGCACCGCGTGCATCGCATCGCCGAGCGCGCCTTTGAGCCAGTTCCGATCGAGTTTTCCGTCTGTTTTCATGTGGCCGATGGCTGGTTCGATTGCGCTGCGCCGCCTGATCATCGCGCGCGTAGTGTGCGTGTGATGCCACGCCGCAAACCCGGGTGGTAGATCTTCACGCCGTCGACGGCGACACCCTTGTAACCACGATCCACGATTACCACCTCGGGCTTCGTGTCACTCAGGATCGCTGCCTGTTCCAGCGCTTCAGCCAGTGTATGCCCGTCGTACGGATTGCCCGGCATCGAGCGCATGCCGACCACCAGCCCTTCCTTGTGTGTCGTCGTGATCGACACTTTCACACCGAACTCGTAAGGAATGCGTGCCTGTCCCTTGGCCAGACACTCAACTTCCGGCGCGTGGAGAGCATAGAGCTTGTTCTTGTCCTTCGGCTTTTGCGACAGGATGCGCTTCGTGCGGGCAACCAGCTCCAGCAGTGCCGCATGACCGCTGTCGCCCACCTGGCCGGCCTGTCGCTCCACGTCACGCATGACGCGACCAACCCGGGAGCGCAGCGTGCGCAGTGCCTTTCTCATTCGTTTGAACTGCTTCGCGTGCGCGTAGCGGCCAATCTGCAATGCAAGCGGTGGTGCTTCGCGGTTGTAGTTCTGCCTGAGCTTCAGTCCGTGCCGCGCCGCGGCCTTCACGAGGTGTTCGCGACACCCTTCAAGCAATCGTGAGTCGGTCGGATGGGCAATCGCTTTCTCCATGACCGTGGTGTCAACGATCACGCGCTTCACGCTCGACGCCTTGATCACGCCGGCACGTTTGGCGGCCTCAATCGTTTCCGCCAGCAGTTCCTCAATGCCTGCCTCGCCCAGTTGCTTGCGCCAACGCGTCAGGCTCGACGGGTCGATCGGCGGTTCGGTTTGCAAATAGGTTTCGCCGGTGAACACCTGCCAATACGGGTTCTCCACCCATTGCCAGACCACCTCTTCGTCGGACAGGTCGAACGCGTGCTGCAGATACAACACAGCCCGGCAATCAGGCGCGGTGACGTTGCCGGCCGCCCCTTGTGCGACACGAAGCTCTCGCTCATCGATGCGTCCAGCCGCTCCCAGTCGATCAGATCAGTCAGACGCACCAGCGGATGCTTCAGGTTGATCTGTTCTCGCAGCGGTTGCCGGAAGAAATCTTGTTCCGTCACAGGCGTCTTCGGACCCATCTGCACCTCGTCAGGATTTGCAGGATTCACGCATCAATATGCCAGGTCTCTGCAATTCCCACAACACCATTTCGGCCTCAAAGCCTTGCCATATAAGGCTCACCGGGTTGTTCAGGCTCGACTGATTAGGGCGACGCGTTTAGCGAGGGCTGACGTGTCGGCAGATGGAAATGGTGCGCTGGCTATACGTTGCGAGGCAGTGGAGAATATGGCGGTGCTTTTTTGCGGCCTCGTTTTCGACCTTTGACACACAAAACTGAAGATCGCAGTTGAAGCGCGTAAACGCAAAAACCCCACCGGGTCAGGTGGGGTTTGTGCTTGCTGCTGGGGAGCCTGACGATTACCTACTTTCACACGGGCAATCCGCACTATCATCGGCGTGGAGTCGTTTCACGGTCC
>NZ_CADIKK010000005.1 GCF_902859915.1 Paraburkholderia ultramafica | reverse complement strand
AGGTGGGGCCTGCTGTACGGCGTGATTCTGTGCAATGCGCGGGCGATGGGCGAGTTCGGCGCGGTGTCGGTGGTGTCGGGCCATATTCGCGGCCAGACCGACACGATGCCGTTGCACGTCGAAATCCTCTACAACGAATACAACTTCTCGGCGGCGTTTGCCGTGGCGTCGGTGCTGGCTTTGCTCGCACTCGTGACGCTGGGGCTGAAGCTGCTCGCCGAGCGCCATATGTCGGCGGAACTGTCGGCCGCGCGCGATGTGCCCGCGTACGCCGGTCCCCTCACGCAATCCGCCGCCGGGTCGTCAGTTATGTCGGCGGTTATGCCGTCGGCTTCACAGTCCCTTTCGCAGTCCATCCACGCAGCGCATGGACCGCAGCAACACCCGCTCAAGCAAGGAGAGCTGTAATGGGTATCACCGTTCGTCACCTGCAAAAGCGCTTCGGCGATTTCGTCGCGCTCGATAACGTCTCGCTCGACTTTCCGCCGGGCGAACTGGTTGCGCTGCTCGGACCTTCCGGTTGCGGCAAGACCACCCTGTTGCGCGTGATCGCGGGGCTCGAATACGCGGACGGCGGCCAGGTCGTACTGCAAGGCCAGGACGTCGCAACGGTCGGCGCGCGTGAGCGTGAAGTGGGCTTCGTGTTCCAGCATTACGCGCTGTTTCGTCATATGACGGTGTTCGAGAACGTGGCGTTCGGCTTGCGCGTGAAGCCGCGCAAGGAGCGGCCGTCGGAAGCGGTGATCCGCGAGAAGGTGCATGAATTGCTGAAGCTGGTGCAGCTCGACTGGCTCGCGCAACGCTATCCGTCGGAGCTGTCGGGCGGTCAGCGGCAACGGATCGCATTGGCGCGTGCATTGGCTGTCGAACCGAAGGTGCTGTTGCTCGACGAACCGTTCGGCGCGCTGGATGCGAAGGTGCGCAAGGAATTGCGAAGCTGGCTGCGGCGCCTGCACGACGATCTGCACATCTCGACGATCTTCGTCACGCACGATCAGGAAGAGGCGCTCGAAGTGGCCGACCGCATCGTCGTGCTGAATCGCGGACATGTGGAGCAGGTCGGCAGTCCGCAGGACGTGTACGACCATCCGCAGACCTCGTTCGTCTACGAGTTTCTCGGCGCGGCCAACCGTCTGCACGGCAAGGTCGACGCAAGCGGCTTCGTGGTCGACGGCGCGGCGCTGCCGGTCGCGATCACCGCGGGCTTCAGCGGTCCGGCTTTTGCGTACGTGCGGCCGCATGATCTGCAGTTGTATCCGCAGGCGTCGGGCCATCGCGAAGGCATCGTCGTCGATGTGCGGCGCGTGGTGACGCTGGGCGGTTCGGTGCGGGTCGAACTCGCGGGACGCGAGGGCAATCTGCTCGAAGCCGAACTCGATCGCGAATCGTGGCGCGATCTGCAACTGTCGGTCGGCGATGGCGTGACCGCCGTGCCGCGTGCATTGCGCGTTTTTCCGGCGCAATGAGCCGGGTGAGAGCAGGGCGGGAAGCCGTGCAAAAGGCACAGTAAAAAGCAGAGTCAAAAAGCCGGGCAGCGGTAGCAGATAGCGCAACCCTGCCCGGCGTTTCAATCGAACTCGAATAACTCAACTCTGGCCGAACCGGAGACATACCGATGAATTTCCAGCAATTGCGCTTCGTGCGCGAGGCCGTGCGTCAGAACATGAATCTGACCGAAGTGGCGAACGCGTTGTACACGTCGCAGTCGGGCGTATCGAAACAGATCAAGGATCTGGAGGACGAACTCGGCGTCGATATTTTCATTCGGCGCGGCAAGCGTCTGACGGGCCTGACCGAGCCGGGCAAGGCGGTGCATCAACTGATCGAGCGGATGCTGCTCGATGCGGAGAATCTGCGCCGCGTCGCGCGCCAGTTCGCCGATCAGGACAGCGGCCACCTGGTGGTGGCGACCACCCACACGCAGGCGCGTTACGCGTTGCCGAAGGTGATCCGTCAATTCACCGAGGTGTTTCCGAAAGTGCATCTGGCGCTGCGCCAGGGCAGTCCGCAGCAGATCGCGCAGATGATCATCAACGGTGAAGCGGATATCGGCATTTCGACCGAAGCGCTCGACCGCTTCCCGGATATCGTCACGTTCCCGTGCTATTCGTGGCATCACGTCGTGGTCGTGCCGCAGGCTCATCCGCTGGTGGGCCGGCCGAATCTGACGCTCGACGAGATCGCCGAATTCCCGATCGTCACCTACGACCAGGACTTCACGGGCCGCTCGCACATCGACCAGGCGTTCGCGAAAGCGGGCGCGCTGCCCGACGTCGTGCTGACCGCAATCGACGCCGACGTGATCAAGACCTACGTCGAACTCGGCATGGGCATTGGCGTGGTCGCGGCGATGGCCTACGATCCGAAGCGCGACACGGAACTGGTCGCGCTCGACACGCAGCATCTGTTCGAAGCGAGCACGACGCGCGTCGGCCTGCGCAAGGGCGCGTTCCTGCGCGCGTACGCTTACCGGCTGATCGAGATGTTCGCGCCGCAGTTGAACGAAGCGGACATCGCCGCGCAGTTGCGCGAAGCGGCTTGACGAATGCGTCGGGCCGTCGAGGTCCGGCGCGGGCAGCGTGAGTGGATTCATGCGCGCAAAGTCGGCGCGGACGGGGCGCCAACCTCGGGCAAGTCCAAAACGAACGGATATCCGTTTTTTCACGCATGGCGGCGCGCGGCGCATCGCTTACAATCGCCGCGATGAATACTATGACTTCCTCTTCCCCGATGCCTTCCGGCCAGGGCGCCACGCCGCCTCTGCCGCCGTCGTTGCCCTGTATAGCCGTGCTGGCGACCGGCGGCACGATCGCCGGGGCGGCCGCGGACGCCACCAATACGTCCGGCTACCAGGCGGGTGTCGTCGGCGTGGAGCAATTGCTGGCCGTGGTGCCGGCCTTGTCCACGGTCGCCCGGATCGCGCCTGAGCAGATTGCCAGCGTCGACAGCAAAGACATGTCGATGCCGCTGTGGACCACGCTAGCGCAACGCCTCAACACATTGCTCGCCGCCGACGACATCGACGGCGTGGTGGTCACGCATGGCACCGACACGCTCGAAGAAACCGCCTACCTGCTGCATCTGACGATCAAGTCGGACAAGCCGGTCGTGCTGACCGCGGCAATGCGTCCAGCGTCGGCGTTGTCCGCCGACGGTCCGCTGAATCTGCTGAACGCCGTGACGGTCGCCGCGCATGCGGGCTCGCGCGGGCAGGGCGTGCTGGTGGCCTTCAACAACCGCATTCACAGCGCACGCGACGTGGTCAAGACGAGCACGTATGCGGTCGATGCGTTCCAGTCGCCCGAGATCGGTGCGCTCGGCTGGGTGCAGGACGGCCGCGTCGAATTTCAGCGCGGCGTGGTGCGTGCGCATACGCTTGCGACTGAATTCGTGATCGGGCCGAACTGGCCGCATGTGGAAATCGTCGCGAGCTATGCGGGCGTCTCGCGGATCGCCATCGATGCGCTGGTGGCCGCCGGCGTGCGCGGTATCGTCGTGGCGGGCACGGGCAACGGTTCGATTCATGTGTCGATGCTGCAAGCGCTCGCCGATGCCGCTTCGCAGGGCGTGGCGGTGGTGCGCTCGTCGCGCGTGGGCTCGGGGCATGTGATGCACAACGGCGCGGCCGCCGACGATACGCTCGGTTTTATCAGTGCGGGCTCGCTGAATCCGTACAAGGCGCGGGTTTTGCTGATGCTGGCGCTGGCCGCGGGCGGCACGGGACCGGTCGCGTTGCAGAAGGTGTTCGATATGTACTGACGCGGGACTGAGTGGTTCACACGCAGTGACGTGGTTGCGCCACGCATGAACGTTCAATGGCAACGCGGCGCTCGGGTCATCGACCCGAGCGCCGCGCTGTCGTTTCCGCATGCGCTTTTCAGCGGCACTGAATGGCCTGTCAAACCCGGCCTATGACGCGAGGCTCATCATACCGGCGGAATTACCAGCACCTGACCCGGATAAATCTTGTCCGGGCTTTTCAGCATCGGCGTGTTCGCCTGGAAGATCACATCGTTCTTCGCGCCGCTGCCGTAGTACTTCTCCGCGATCTTCCACAGATTGTCGCCGGACACGACAGTGTGAAACTGCGTGGGGGCGGCGGCCGGCGTGGTGACGGTCAGTTGATCGTCGACCTTGTCGACGTTCTGCACATTGCCGGCGGCGACGAGGATCTTGTCCTTGGTCGGCTGGTCGGCCGCTTCACCTGCGACCGTGACCGTGTGGCTCGTGCCGTCGTATGACACTTGCAGATTGGTGGCGTCCAGGCCCTGGCTGCGGATATACGTGACGATCGCGTCGCCCGCGGTTTTATTCTGCGCGTCGAGATCGGGCGCGGCGGCCTGGGCGGGCGTAGAGGCGGCGCCGAACAGCTTTTCGCCGGCTTCCTTGATGAAACTGAGAATACCCATTGATCACACTCCTGAGGTGGTGGCGCAAGAACGAATTGCGCACGGGGTTGAGCACTGGTGAGGAAGTCAAGCGAACGGATGCGGATGATGCGCGCTGCGATACTGCGATACGCAGGAAGCACCATCCCGGGGCAACGCTCTGGAACAATACAGGGCACGCGACGTCCGGAACGCAAGCAACTAGACTCAACGAGTGTAGGAGAAAAGCACGGAACGATGTGTCAAAAAAGGTGCGGGGGAATGCGCTGAGTTGCAAGCAAATGCAAACGGACGTGCAAGCGAGCGGCATGCGTGATTGCACCCGCTGCGAGAACCTGGCGGATAAAGCAGAACGATGAATCCGACAGCCGGACACCCGACGACGACGTCTGACCGACCAAGGCTTCCCCGGCATCGCCGGGCGCCGCTGCGGACCCCACTTGCCGCTCTCAGCCCAGAGCGGCACGATTTGCCCGTTGCGCCGCGCATGCTGCACGACGAACGGGCGCCCCACCTGCGCTTGCGATGACGCCGGCGATGCGGCGCTCACGGCAAGCCATATGACTGTCCGATGTATTTTTTATGTGCTGCATATGACGCTTGCGGCACGCTCCCCGATTAGCCTGTCGCTGCTTCGCATGGTCTGTCGCGGTACGCTGCTGCGCGTATTCATACGACTCGCGCAGCAGCGTGGTGAGCGCTGCGTGATTTGCAACGAATGTGTGCAATCAACGCGTGCAACGAACCCCCGCAACAAACACATGCAGCAACCCGCCTCAAGCCGCCTTGGCTGCGCTGCCTGGCGCTTGCGCGACTTCGTAGTTCGCCATGATTTCCAGCGCGCGCACCATCGCCGAGTGATCCCAGGCCTTGCCGCCGTTCGCCGCGCACACGCTGAACAGTTGCTGCGCGCTGGCGGTATGCGGTAGTGCGATGCCCAGCTTGCGTGCGCCGTCGAGTGCGAGGTTCAGATCCTTCTGATGCAGTTCGATGCGGAAGCCCGGGTCGAACGTACGCCTGGTCATGCGCTCGCCATGCACTTCGAGAATCCGCGACGACGCGAAGCCGCCCATCAATGCCTTACGCACACGCTCCGGATCGGCGCCCGAACGCGACGCGAACAGCAACGCTTCGGCAACCGCTTCGATGTTCAGCGCGACGATGATCTGGTTCGCGACCTTGCAGGTCTGACCCGCGCCGTTGTCGCCGATCAGCGAGATGTTCTTGCCCATCAGTTCGAACAGCGGCTTGGCCAAGGTGAAGGCTTTGTCCGGGCCGCCCACCATGATCGTCAGCGACGCTTCACGCGCGCCGACTTCGCCGCCGGACACCGGCGCGTCGAGGTAGTCGACGCCCAGCGCATTGATCTTCTTCGCGAAGGCCTGCGTGTCGAGCGGCGAGATCGAGCTCATGTCGATCACCAGCTTGCCCTTCGTGAGACCGGCGGCGACGCCGTCGTCGGCGAACAGCACGTTGGCGACGTCCGGCGTGTCCGGCACCATGATGATGACGATGTCGGCGGCCTGCGCAACAGCGGTCGAGTTGGCGACGACGCTGGTGGTTTTGGCGAGGTCTTCCGGCACCGGGTAGGCGCCGTTCACGAACAGCGAATGACCGCCCTTGATGAGGTTGCGCGCCATGTGCGCGCCCATGATGCCGAGGCCGATGAAACCGATCTTTGCCATGTGTCTGAATCTCCAGGGTTGTTTGGCGTCCCGCAACGGGACTGCCTTCGGGGCGAGAGGCGCGCGATAGGCGCCTGCTTCGCTCGTTGCGTCTGATGCGCCGCTCAGGCGGCGGCGTGTGCCGCGCCGCGGGCTTGTCCTGCCACGCTTTGCACCCAGCCGAGACCGGCCGTGGTAGTCGTGCGCGGCTTGTACTCGCAGCCGACATAACCGTCGTAGCCGAGCGAGTCGAGCAGCGCGAACAGGTACGGATAGTTGATTTCGCCGGTGCCGGGTTCGTTGCGGCCCGGGTTGTCGGCGAGCTGGATGTGCGCGATCTGCGGCAGGTTCTTTGTGATCGTCGCCGCGAGTTCGCCTTCCATCCGCTGCATGTGATAGATGTCGTATTGCAGGAACAGATTGTCCGAGCCCACCGCGCGAATCACGTCGAGGCCTTCGCCCGAACGGTTCAGCGCGAAGCCAGGAATGTCGTATGAATTGCACGGCTCGACTAGCAGCTTGATGCCGGCCTTCTTCAATTCGCCCGCCGCGAAACGCAGGTTGTCGACGATCGTCGCGCGCGCCTTGTCCGCATCGACGCCTGCCGTTGGAATGCCGACGAGGCAATTGAGCTGCGGCACCTTCAGCGCGCTCGCGTATTCGATTGCACGGCCGACGCCTTCCTGGAACTCGCCCACGCGATCCGGCAGACACGCGATGCCGCGCTCGCCCGCTTCCCAGTTGCCCGCGGGCAGATTGTGCAGCACCAGCTTCAGGCGGTTCTGCTGCAGACGCTCGCGCAGTTCAGCGATCTGATACGGATACGGAAACAGGAATTCGACGGCGTCAAAGCCCGCGTCCGCCGCCGTTGCAAAGCGGTCGAGGAACGGGACTTCGTTGAACAACATGGTGAGATTTGCTGCGAATTTCGGCATGGTGCGTTTGTCTCTCTCGGGTCGGTCAGGGGAATAACTTCGTGACGCGCGTGGCGAAGCGATCGGGCAGCGCGCCGTTGCGACGCTGCCCATCTCGCTCACGTGATGCTGATTTCTTCAGCGCGTCCGGACGTTCAGTCGAGCATGCTGATCGCGGTCGGCGCGTCTTCGCGCTTCGCGGCCAGTTCTTCGAACTCGTTGATCGCATCGATCTCGGTGCCCATCGAGATGTTGGTCACGCGTTCGAGAATCACTTCGACGATCACCGGCACGTCGAACTCCGCGAGCATCGATTGCGCTCTTTGCAGCGCGGGCTTCAGTTCTTCCGGCTTGAACACGCGGATCGCCTTGCAACCCAGACCTTCGGCGACCGCGACGTGATCCACGCCGTAACCGTTCGTTTCCGGCGAGTTGATGTTCTCGAAGCCGAGCTGCACGCAGAAGTCCATCTCGAACGCGCGCTGTGCCTGGCGGATCAGCCCGAGGTACGAGTTGTTGACGACCACATGCACATACGGCAGCTTGAATTGCGCGCCGGCCGCCAGCTCTTCGATCATGAACTGGAAGTCGTAGTCGCCCGACAGCGCGACGATCGGCCGTTGCGGATCGGCGGCACGCACGCCGAGCGCCGCCGGAATCGTCCAGCCGAGCGGGCCGGCCTGGCCGCAGTTGATCCAGTTGCGCGCCTTGTAGACGTGCAGGAATTGCGCGCCGGCGATCTGCGACAGACCGATCGTGCTCACGTAGCAGGTGTCGCGGCCGAACACCTGGTTCATCTCTTCATACACACGTTGCGGCTTCATCGGCACGTTGTCGAAGTGCGTCTTGCGCAGCATGGTCCGCTTGCGTTGCTGGCAATCGGCGACCCATGCGCTGCGGTCCTTCAGCTTGCCGGCGGCCTTCCATTCCTGCGCCACTTCGACGAACAGTTCGAGCGCGGCTTTCGCGTCCGACACGATGCCCAGATCCGGGCCGAACACGCGGCCGATTTGCGTCGGCTCGATGTCCACATGCACGAACTTGCGGCCCTTCGTGTAGACCTCGACGCTGCCCGTGTGACGGTTCGCCCAGCGGTTGCCGATGCCGAGCACGAAGTCGGAGGCGAGCATCGTCGCGTTGCCGTAGCGGTGCGAAGTTTGCAGACCGACCATGCCGGCCATCAGCGGATGGTCATCGGGAATCGCGCCCCACGACATCAGCGTCGGGATCACCGGCACGCCGACGGTTTCAGCAAACGTCACCAGCAGGTCCTCGGCCGCTGCGTTGAGCACGCCGCCGCCCGACACGATCAATGGCTTGTCGGCATCGTTGAGCATCGTCAGCGCGGCTTCGATCTGCTTGCGTGTCGCCTTCGGCTTGTAGACCGGCAGCGGCTCGTACGTTTCGATGTCGAATTCGATTTCGGCGAGCTGCACGTCGATCGGCAGATCGACCAGCACCGGACCCGGCCGGCCCGAGCGCATCAGATGGAACGCCTGCTGGAACACGCGCGGCACCAGCGCCGGTTCGCGCACGGTCACGGCCCACTTGGTGACCGGCTTGGCGATCGATTCGATATCGACCGCCTGGAAGTCTTCCTTGTACAGACGCGCACGCGGCGCCTGACCCGTGATAGCGAGAATAGGGATTGAATCGGCCTGCGCGGAGTACAAACCGGTGATCATGTCGGTGCCGGCAGGGCCGGACGTACCGATGCACACGCCGATGTTGCCCGGCTGCGCACGCGTATAGCCCTCGGCCATGTGCGACGCGCCTTCGACGTGGCGCGCCAGCACGTGGCTGATGTTGCCCGCTTTGCGCATGGCCGAGTAGAACGGATTGATCGCGGCACCCGGCACGCCGAATGCGGTATCGATGCCTTCTTTTTCGAGCACCAGCACGGCTGCGTCGACGGCTCTCATCTTGGCCATGAATGTCTCCTCAATGTCTGGAAATAGGGCGAATAAAAGTTGTTGAGAGCAACTGTAGGCCCGACCTAAAGGTTTGATAAGATCAGTCAGGGTCGCTTATTCCGAAACAAAAAGTATGGAATGTCGTGAGACGTGACTTGCGGCCCGCAGGAGACAACCATGGATCGCTTCAAACAGATCGAAACCTTCGTGCGGGTCGCGGACGCCGGCAGCCTCGCGGCGGCCGCGCTGGAGGAGGGGGTGTCGCCGGTGATACTCGGGCGCCGCATCGATGCGCTGGAAAAGCGCCTCGGCGTGAAGCTGATGTACCGCTCGACGCGGCGGCTGGTGGTCAGTGAAGACGGCACCGCGTTTCTGGAACGCTGCCGGGGCCTGCTCACCGAGTGGGACCAGGCGGAAAACGAACTGAGCGCCGGCCGGCGCGCGGTGAGCGGTCACCTGATCGTGTCGGCGCCGGCCGCGTTCGGCCGCAAGCACGTCGCGCCGCTCGCGCCTGCTTTTCTCGCCGACAAACCGGAGTTGCAGGTGTCGTTCAATCTGACCGACCGGGTCGTGGACCTGGTGCGCGAGGGTTATGACCTGTCGATCCGCATCGGCGGCTCGGTCGATCCGAACTTCGTCGCGGTGAAACTGGCGTCGAACCGGCGCGTGGTGTGCGGCACGCCCGACTATTTCCGCCGGCACGGCAAGCCGAAAACGCTCGAAGACCTGCCGCGCCACAACTGTCTCGCGTTCAATCTGCAGGGTGGGCAGAACCGCGGCTGGTATTTCCGCCGTAATGGCAAGCTCGCGACGGTGCGTGTGGGCGGCAGGCTCGACTGCAACGACGGCGAACTGCTGCATCGTTGGGTCTCCGAAGGACTCGGGCTCGGCTGGCGCTCGACGTGGGAAATCCAGCAGCAACTGGCGCGCGGCGAGCTCGAAACCGTGCTCGACGAATACGCGCTGCCCGACTACGACATTCTCGCGGTCTACCCGCAGCAGCGCTATGTGCCGGCCAAGGTGCGCTATTTCATCGATTATCTGAAAGAGGTGTACGCGAGCAAGGATTACTGGAATCGTCCGTCTTACTAGCGGGCGGTTTTGCGCCGGGTTTTTGCGCGCTTTTTCAGATCCGTGCCCGCAGCGGGAATAAACTCGGCTGGTGTCCGGTTATGCCGTGAGAGGGACATGACGACGAGCCGTGCAGCATAGCCGCAATGCCTTGGAGGGCCGAGGTGGTCCAAACCGATTCAGACGCCGCCGCGCGCGGGCGAAGCGAAACCGACGCAGCCAGGAGCCGCCGTTTTCAGCAGCTCGCGCTGCCGCACCTCGATGCCGCGTACAACCTCGCGCGCTGGCTGTGCGGCAATACCAGCGACGCGGAAGACGTGGTCCAGGAAGCCTTCCTGCGCGCATTCCGGTTCTTCGACACGTTTCGCGGCGACTCCACGCGGCCGTGGCTGCTGGCGATCGTGCGCCGCACCTGGTACACCGAATGGCGGCGGCGCGCGTCGCCGCACGAAATGCTCGAATTCGACGACACCATGGACGACGCCACCTTCGACGGCTGGAGCACAGGCGGGGCGGATCCGCAGGCGCTGCTGATCCGCGACGAGGATACGAAGCTGGTGCACGAGGCGCTGGCGTTGTTGCCGGTCGAGTATCGGGAGGTGCTGATCCTGCGTGAGCTCGAAGAGATGGGTTATCGGGAGATCGCGGCGGTGGCCGACCTGCCGATCGGCACGGTGATGTCGAGGCTCGCGCGCGGGCGTCGCAAGCTGGCCGCGCTGCTGATGGCGAAGCAGGGGGCGGGCTCGCCGGCGTGCGGCGACCCGGCGGCGCGCGCCGGATCGTCTGCCGCCGGCAAGTCGGCCGCCGCAAATGTCACACCGCTCCGGGCGTCCGCCAACGGCCGGCCACTCAACGCCCCCGGCGCAAGCGCCGCGGGCTCCGCACAGGAGACGCCAGATGGACTGTAACGAAGCGCGGCCGCTCCTCGATGCGAACGCCGATCATGAATTGCCCGCGCCGGAAGCCCGGCGCGTCCAGCAGCATATCGAGAGCTGCGACGCCTGCCGGCGCGAAAGCAAGAACCTGCGGGTGTTGAGCGATGCGCTGCGCGCAGCGCCTTATCATCGGGCACCGCAGTCGCTGCGGGACCGGATTGGCGCGGGGTTGCCGCAACTGGACGAGCCGGTTGCCGAGCGTGGGCCGCCGGTTGCAAACGTCAAGTTTCCGCCGCGCGAGCGTGCGCGGCGGGGCTGGCTCGATCGCTGGCTGGATGGCTGGCGCTCTGCGCAAGGCGGCTTCGGCGGGCCGAGTGCCGCGGGCGGCTCGAACGGCGTGCTGGCGCGCGGCTGGCTGGCGGCGCTGGTCGTCGCGTTGGGCGCGGTGGCGGCGGGCGTGGCGTTGAACCTGCACCGTCCCGCGGATGTCTCGCCGTTCGCCGACGAACTGGTGGAAAGCCACGTGCGCGCACAAGTGTCGGGGCGCGACATCGATGTGATTTCGACCGACCGGCACACGGTCAAGCCGTGGTTCAACGGCCGGCTCGACTATTCGCCGCCGGTCGAGGATCTCGCGGCGAGCGGCTTCCCGCTGCAAGGCGGGCGACTCGATTACCTCGCGCATCAGCGGGTGGCGGTGCTGGTCTACCGGTACGGCAAGCACGTGATCGACGTGTATGTCTATCCGCAAGCCGGCTCCGGTGGCACGGGCCGGAATACGGTCGGCGCCGCGCCGGCGACGCTGGGGCGGGACGGCTACTCGATCGCACACTGGAATACGGAAGGCATGACCTGGTGGGCGATCTCGGACGCCGCGCCCGATGCGCTGAGCGGTCTGGAAGCGGCGCTGAAGGCACGCCTGCAAAGCGGCAGCGAGCGTACGGAAGGCGGCTCTTAGGTTGCTCAGCCGGGTGCTCCGCGCCCCTGAACGGTCGACGAATGGTGCGAGCGGGGGGCGGGAAGGCGTGGTGCGGGTCGGCCGCGACTGGCCGGCCCGCTTTGGGCTCCCGCACGAAATGCCTTGCGGCGGCGCGGCCAGCTCCAGCCTAAACCCTTGAAAACACAACCGATTCGTGTGTCGCCGTCACGCAATATCTTGCAACCCGGCCCCAATCGGGTTACACTCTTTGGCTTCTCACTTGCCACACCGGTTCCGACGCCCGGGTGGCTTTAATCCACAAGGAGTGAATATGCGTCATTACGAAATCGTATTTATCGTGCACCCGGATCAGAGCGAGCAAGTGTCCGCCATGATCGAGCGTTACAAGTCCACGATCACGTCGCACGGTGGCCAGATCCACCGTATTGAAGACTGGGGCCGTCGCCAACTGGCCTACATGATCGAGAAACTCGCGAAGGCTCACTACGTCTGCATGAACATCGAATGCGACCAAACCACGCTCGACGAGCTGGAACACGCATTCAAGTTCAACGACGCTGTTCTGCGTCACCTGATCGTCAAGATGAAGAAGGCCGAAACCGGCCCGTCGCCGATGATGAAGGAAGTGCAGCGCGAAGAAGCCAAGAAGTCGGCTGCTACGCAACCGTCCGAAGCGCAGGCTTAAGACACACTATTTAAGCTACCAGAACAGAGCGTCGCGCTCGCCAAGGTTACATGAATCGGCTGCAACTCACGGCCAGCGTCGTCGAACGCGAACCGGTGCGGTACACCCCCGCCGGCGTTCCGATTGCAGGCTGCACGTTGCAGCACCGCACGGAAGTCGTCGAAGCCGGCATCGCCCGGCAAGTCGAACTGACCATGCAGGCGGTGGCCGCAGGCGAGGCGAGCGGTAGGCTGGAAAGCTGTCCGATGGGCGTGGAAACGCTCTTCACCGGCTTCCTGGCGAAAAAGCACCGCAACGCAAGAACTCTGGTATTTCACATCACAGCATTGCAGGACATTGGAAAGGACTGAACATGCCCCGCCCGACTGGTAAGAAATTCGACAAGCGTCGTCAGCAACAAAATCCGCTCTTCAAGCGCAAGAAGTTCTGCCGTTTCACGGCCGCTGGCGTCGATCACATCGACTACAAGGACCTCGAAACGCTGAAGGACTTCATCGGCGAAAACGGCAAGATCACGCCGGCGCGTCTCACGGGTACGAAGTCGCACTATCAACGCCAGTTGGACACGGCAATCAAGCGCGCACGTTTCCTCGCGCTGGTGCCGTACACCGACCAGCACAAGGCCTAACCCGACGACGCGATAAGGAGCATCCGAATGCAAATCATTCTTCTGGAAAAAGTCGTCAATCTGGGCAACCTGGGCGATATCGTTAAGGTTAAGGACGGTTACGCACGTAACTTCCTGATCCCGAACAAGCAAGCTCGCCGTGCAACGAAGGAAGCCCTGGCTGAATTCGAAGTGCGCCGCGCAGAACTCGAAAAGATCGCCGCTGAAAAGCTGGCTGCCGCTCAAGCTCAAGGCGAAAAGCTGGCAGGCTCGACGGTTCAGATCGGCCAGAAGGCTGGCGTCGACGGCCGTCTGTTCGGCTCGGTGACGAACGCCGACATCGCTGACGCACTGGTCAAGCAAGGCTTCGCAGTGGAAAAGGCGCAAGTGCGTCTGCCGGAAGGCCCGCTGAAGCTGGTCGGCGAACACCCGGTCCAGATCTCGCTGCACACCGACGTTCTGGTCGATGTGACGGTGGCTGTGATCGGCGAACACGTCTAAGCACCATGTAGCATTTGCTAGCACGTTGCTGGCGAAGGGCAGGGGCCGGGTAACCGGCCCCTGCTTTTTTTGTGCCCGTTTTTTTTCGTTTTCGCGCTCGCCGCCGTCGCCCGATTACCCGATAATCCCTCTCCATGAACGCACCGTCCAAAGATCCCCAACTCGAGTCGCTGAAAGTCCCGCCGCATTCGATCGAGGCCGAGCAATCGGTGCTGGGCGGCTTGCTGCTCGATAACGCGGCATGGGACCGCATCGCCGACTTCCTGTCACAGAGCGACTTTTACCGCTACGACCACCGCATCATCTTCGAGCACATCGGCAAGCTGATCGCGGCCACGCGTCCGGCCGACGTGATTACCGTGTACGAGGCGCTCGGCACCTCGGGCAAGGCGGAGGACGTCGGTGGTCTCGCGTACCTGAACGCACTGGCGCAAAACACGCCGAGCGCGGCCAATATCCGCCGCTATGCGGAAATCGTGCGCGATCGCGCGGTGCTGCGCCGGCTGGTTTCCGTGGCCGACGAAATCTCGGCCGACGCGTTCAACCCGCAGGGCAAGGAAGTCCGGCAGTTGCTGGACGAGGCCGAATCGAAGGTGTTTTCGATTGCCGAAGACGGCGCGCGCGGCACCCAAGGGTTCCTCGAAATCGGGCCGCTGCTCACCGAAGTGGTCGAACGGATCGACACGCTGTATCACACCGCCAATCCGAGCGATGTGACCGGCACGCCGACCGGTTTCGTCGATCTGGACCGCATGACCTCCGGCATGCACGGCGGCGAGCTGATCATCGTCGCGGGCCGTCCGTCGATGGGTAAAACGGCGTTTTCCATGAACATCGGCGAATACGTCGCGGTCGAGTATGGCCTGCCGGTCGCCGTGTTCTCGATGGAAATGCCGGGCTCGCAGCTCACGATGCGTATGCTCGGCTCGGTCGGCCGGCTGGATCAGCACCGCATGCGAACCGGGCGTCTGACCGACGAAGATTGGCCGAAGCTCACGCACGCGGTGCAGAAAATGAGCGAGGCGCAGATCTTTATCGACGAAACCGGCGGTCTGAACCCGATGGAATTGCGCTCGCGCGCGCGCCGGCTGTCGCGCCAGTGTGGCAAGCTCGGTTTGATCATCATCGACTACCTGCAGCTGATGAGCGGGTCGTCGACCGGTGAAAACCGCGCAACCGAAATTTCGGAAATTTCGCGTTCGCTGAAGAGTCTCGCCAAGGAGCTCGACGTGCCGGTGATCGCGTTGTCGCAGCTCAACCGGGGCCTCGAGCAGCGTCCGAACAAGCGGCCGATCATGTCGGATCTGCGCGAATCCGGCGCTATCGAGCAGGACGCGGACGTGATCCTGTTCATTTACCGTGACGAAGTCTACAACCCGGACAGCCCGGACAAGGGCACGGCGGAGATTATCATCGGTAAGCAGCGGAATGGTCCGATCGGGCCAGTTCGGCTCACGTTCCATGGCCAATTCACGAAGTTCGACAATTTTGCCGGCGCGCAGAATTTCTACAGTGAGTAAAGGGATACGTTAAGCGCCTGTTGTAACGGCGCTTTCAAAAGTGCCGCAACGGCCCCGCAACGGTGCAATATGGCAGTTTTATGTCAGCCATAATGTGACCAATTTTCGGGATCCCAATGCTCGGTCGTTTCATGCCCACCGAGCGGTTTCATGCCCACCGAGCGCAAGTTCTTTGAAATTTTCAATGCGCACGCAACGTGCATCGTCTCGGCGAGCCGCGAACTCGAGCTGCTGATCGACAATCTGCAAGACGCGGAAACCCATAAGCAAAACGTGCAAAAAGCCGAGAAGGCCGCTGACAAGCTCACGCACGAAGCCATCGACCTGCTGCACAAGACCTTCATCACGCCGCTCGACCGCGATGAGATCCACAAGCTGATCACCACGATGGACGACATCCTCGATTTGATGGAGGACGTCGCCACCGCTATCTCGCTGTACGACGTGCAGGCGGTGACCTCTGAAGCCAGCCAGTTGGCGCACATCTGCACGGCGACTTCCGGGCGCGTGCAGTTCGCCGTCAGCCTGCTGTCGGACATGAAGCAGGCCAGCCAGATCCTGAAGGCCTGCGAGGAAATCGACCGTCTGGAATCGGAAGCCGACCGCGTGCTGCGCTCGGCCATGTCGAAACTGTTCTGCGAAGAAGACAACGTCAAGACCCTGATCAAGCTGAAAGCGATTTACGAATTGCTCGAAACGATCACGGACAAGTGTGAGGATGTAGCGAACATCATCGAAGGCATCGTGCTGGAAAACGCATAATGCAGTCGATACAACTTGCAATCTGGGTCGTCGCCGGCCTGGTCGCTGTCGCGCTGATTTTCGACTTCATGAACGGCTTTCACGACGCGGCGAATTCGATCGCCACGGTCGTTTCCACCGGCGTGCTGAAACCGCAGCAGGCGGTGGCTTTCGCGGCGGCATTCAACGTCATCGCGTATTTCGTGTTTCACCTGAAGGTGGCCGCGACCGTCGGCCGGGGCACGATCGATCCCAACATCGTCGATCACTACGTGATTTTCGGCGCACTGGCCGGCGCGGTCGGCTGGAACATCATCACCTGGCATTACGGCATTCCTTCCAGTTCGTCGCATGCGCTGATCGGCGGGCTCGTGGGCGCCGCGCTCGCGAAGTCGGGGTGGGGCTCGCTCAACATGGACGGCCTGCTGAAGACGGTGGCCTTCATCTTCATCTCGCCGCTGCTGGGCTTCGTGCTCGGGTCATTTTTCATGCTGGCGGTGTCGTGGATGTATTTCCGCACGCCGCCGAGCAAGGTCGACCGGCGTTTCCGGCGTCTGCAACTGGTGTCGGCGGGCTTGTACAGCCTGGGCCACGGCGGCAACGACGCGCAGAAAACCATCGGCATTATCTGGATGCTGCTGATCGCGACCGGCTTTGCATCGTCGTACGCGGACGCGCCGCCGCTGTGGGTGATCGGAGGCTGCTATCTGTCGATGGGCCTCGGCACGCTGTTCGGCGGCTGGCGGATCGTCCGCACCATGGGCCAGAAAATTACCAGGCTCAAGCCGGTCGGCGGTTTTTGCGCGGAGTCGGGCGGGGCAATCACGCTGTTTACCGCTTCGTGGCTCGGCATTCCGGTGTCCACCACGCACACGATTACCGGCGCGATCGTCGGCGTCGGCGCGACGCAGAAGCTCAGCGCGGTGCGTTGGGGCGTGGCCGGCAACATCGTCTGGGCGTGGGTGTTGACGATTCCGGCCGCCGCGGTGCTGTCCGCGGCGGGTTGGTGGTTCGGGCACCACTTCCTGTAATGTGTAAGCGCGCCGCATTCAGATCAGCGGCGCGCTGCCCCCATCCATCGGGACTATCGCGCCCGTCACATAGCTCGCGCGGCGGCTCGCCAGAAACAGCGCGACGTCGGCAATCTCCTCCGGTTTTGCATAGCGTCCGAGCGGCACTTTGGCCTGTCCGCGCGCCAGCGCGTCCGCGTTCTCGATGCCTTGCAGCACCGCTTCCAGCTTGACTGCTTCCTCGACGCGCTCGGTCAGCGTCGCCCCAGGGTTGATCGCGTTGATGCGGATGCCGTAGCGCGCGTAGTAGTGGGCGAGGCCGACGGTGGCGAGCATCAGTGCGGCATTCGCGGCTCCGCCGGCGATATGGATATCGCTCGCGATCTTGCCGCCCATGCCGATGATGTTGACGATCGTGCCGGGTTCGGCGCCGCTGCCGGCTTTCGCGCGCTCGGCCATGCGGCGCAGGACTTCCTGCTGCGGATAGATGTAGGGGAAATATTTCGCTTCCATGGTCGCCCTGAACGCGTCGGCGTCGAGCGTTTCCGGGTCATAGCGGCGCGCCGCGCCGGCGCTGTTGATCAGCACGTCGATCGGACCTACCGCGGTGCTGACTTCCTCGACGATGTCGGCGGCGCTGTGCGGTTCGTGCAGATCGGCGCGGGTCCGGTGCACGTGAAAACCTTCCTGCTTCAACTGCTCGTAGGCGCGCGCGAGATTGGCGGGGTCGCGCGAGACGATCGCGACTTTCGCGCCTTCCTGCGCGAACGCCCGGGCGCAGGCGAACCCGATTCCCTTGCTGCCGCCCGCGATCAACACCACCTTGTCTTTCAGCCCGAGATCCATCGTCACCACCCGCTGTCGGAAGAATACCGATGACGATAGCAGATCGGCAGCATTGCTGTGACGCGCTGGCCCTTTGATGCGGCAGAGGAACGCTGGGTGGCGTGGCGGGGCGTGTCGGCGGCCTGTTTTGCGTTCTGTTTGCCGGACGCCTCGGCGACGGCCCTGCGCGCGGCGACTGCCGCGTCAGAAGTTGCCGTTGGCGAAGCGGGCGATCGGATCGTCGTTGGTCTGCGTGGGAGCGGGCATGCCACGCGAGGAGGTCGAGGCTCGCATGATTTGCACGCCGCCATTTGTTTCGGCTTGCTGAGCCTGAGCCTGAGCCTGCTGGGCCTGACGTGTGGCCACCGATGCGGGCGGTGGCGGCTCGAACGCATCGGCGGCGGCGTCGATGGCGTCAGGCGCGTGAGAGACCGCGGTCTGCGGAACCGCGCGGGCGGCTGTCGCAGGTTGAGCCGGTGAGCCAACGGTGGCGTCAGACGCGCTTGCCTGTGCAGTGGGAATCGGCGTCGTCGCCGTTGCGCCCGCATATGCCGGCGCTGTCTGCGCCCCCGGGGCGACGCGCTCCGGCTGCGGCGCCGCAGCCTGATAGCTCGGCGTATCGAATGGTGCGGGTGCGGCAGCCGGCCCGGCCACGCGGCGAATGCCGTCGAAGCGCCTGGCCCAATAAGGGTTGGTCAGATAGTCGAGCCGCACCGTGCCGCCGGTCGATGGCGCGTTGACGAAGCGTAGTTTGCCCACGTAAATGCCGACATGCGAATGCGCGCGCCCCGTCGTATTGAAGAAAATCAGATCGCCTGGCGCAATCCCATCCGGTTCGATCGATTCGCCGCGCTCGCTGATATCGGCCGTGGTGCGCGGCAGATTCACCGAAGCGGCGCGCAACACCACATAGCGAACCAATCCGCTGCAATCGAAGCCGCTATCGGGCGTATTGCCACCCCAGCGGTATGGAATGCCGACCAGAC
Source organism: Paraburkholderia ultramafica (assembly GCF_902859915.1). Lineage (GTDB taxonomy): Bacteria > Pseudomonadota > Gammaproteobacteria > Burkholderiales > Burkholderiaceae > Paraburkholderia > Paraburkholderia ultramafica. The sequence continues at coordinate 268,062 of NZ_CADIKK010000005.1, read as the reverse complement.
TCATCGCCTGAATCGAGATTTCCTCGCGGCCTATGCTGTGATCGACGAAATTGGGAAAGCCGGGCGGCGGCGCATGATACCCGCCGTTCGCCACGACGTTCGAGCCGCCGGACCCGCGCGACGTCTTCTGCGGCGCGCCGGCGCAGGCGGCGAGCAACAGGACGGTCAGCAGCGAAAATGCGAGTCGGCACATTGAAGACGAGGGCGAGCGTTTAACTCGTTGACTGGCGGACGATGTCCGGATAGTAGCCGTGGAACATGGCTCGGGCAAGAATTGTTGATAACTTACTTCAAGTTCGTGCGCTAAGTGTTGCCCATCGGGGACGCCGGGCCAATAAAAAAGCCGCGTCCGGAACACCGGGCGCGGCTTCGAGGTGAAGCTAACTCGCTGAAACTTAGAGAATTTCCGACGCGTAATCGGCGAGGCGCGAGCGCTCGCCGCGTGCCAGCGTCACGTGCCCGCTGTGCGCCCAGCCCTTGAAGCGGTCGACCACGTACGTCAGCCCCGAACTGCCTTCAGTCAGGTACGGCGTATCGATCTGGGCGATATTGCCGAGGCAAATGATCTTGGTGCCCGGACCCGCGCGCGTGACCAGCGTCTTCATCTGCTTCGGCGTCAGGTTCTGCGCCTCGTCGATGATCAGGTACTTGTCCACGAACGTCCGGCCGCGCATGAAGTTCATGCTCTTGATCTTCAGACGCGAGCGGATCAACTCCTGCGTCGCGGCGCGGCCCCATTCGCCGGCGGCGTCGTCGGTCTTCTGCAGCACTTCGAGGTTGTCGTCGAACGCACCCATCCACGGCTGCATCTTTTCCTCTTCCGTGCCCGGCAGAAAGCCGATGTCTTCGCCGACCGGCACCGTCGCGCGCGTCACGATGATCTCGTTGTAGCGCTTGTCGTCGAGCACCTGCGCGAGACCGGCGGCGAGCGCGACCAGCGTCTTGCCGGTGCCGGCCTGACCCAGCAGCGTGACGAAGTCGATTTCCGGATTCATCAGCAGGTTCAGCGCGAAGTTCTGCTCGCGATTGCGCGCCGTGATGCCCCACACGTTGTTCTTGTGGTGGCCGTAATCGCGCAGTGTTTGCAGCAGCGCCGTCTTGCCGTTCAGCTCGCGCACCAGCGCATGAAAGGTCGGCTCGCCGTTTTGCGGCTCCAGATAGACGAATTCGTTGACCAGCATCGACGCGCACAGCGGACCCGTCACCCGGTAGTACGTGGTGCCGGTTTTGGTGTCCTGCCAGCTCTCCATGCCCTTCGCGTGCCTGGTCCAGAAATCCTGCGGCAGCGCGCGGATGCCCGAATACAGCAGGTCGCTGTCCTCGAGCACCTGGTCGTTGAAGTAATCTTCGGCGGGCAGGCCGAGCGCATGCGCCTTGATGCGCATGTTGATGTCTTTCGACACCAGCACGACCTGGCGATCCATCCGGTCGCGCTGCAACGCGCGCACGACGCCGAGGATCTGGTTATCGGCCTTGCCTTCCGGCAGACCTTCCACCGGCTCGATCGCGGTGAGCTTGGTCTGGAAGTACAGACGGCCGGACGCCTCGCGGCTGCCCAGACGTGCGAGCGAAATGCCGTCGGACATGTTGCCGGCGTTCGCCACCAGCGCATCCAGCGTGCGGCTCACCTGACGGGCGTTGCGCGCGACTTCCGACATGCCCTTCTTGTGGTTGTCGAGTTCTTCCAACGTCATCATCGGCAGATAGACGTCGTGTTCCTCGAAACGGAACAGGCAGCTCGGATCGTGCATCAGCACGTTCGTGTCGAGCACGAACAGTTTCTGGACTTCGACCGGTGCGGCAGCCGTGCCGCGTTTCTTGCTGGTGCCGCGCGTGCTGGGCGCGGCGGCAGGCGTACTGGCCTCGGCCTGTTGCGCGCTCGGCGCGCGTGCGACTACCGGCTGCAGTTGAACCGCGGGTGCGGCAGGTTCGCCGTGCGGACGGCCAGCCGGAACCGGCTGCAACAACGCAGCGGTCTGCTTTGTTTTGCGGCCGCGTGCAGGGGCGGCTTGGGCAACAGCAGCGGGCGACGAAGCCGGCACAGGCCGCAAAGTGGTGGCGGCATTGGCGGCATGCGCCATTGGCATGGCGACGTTCGCGCGGCCGTAATCAGCCGACTCTGCGGATTCCCCGACACCGGCCTGTTTCTTCGCGGCGGAGCGCGCCGGGGTGGCGGCTTTGGCCTTGTATTCGTCAGGTGGCAGGAGATTGCCGAGCTTGCTGGGGGGAGTAGGCAAAGGCATGGTTTCCCTCGAATTTATCGGGTCACATATCGTGCGCCGCCTGTCGCATTCTGCCGGTGCCAGTGAATGCGCACGCAGTTTGCGTCCGGAGGCGCGCATTCGGTCTAGAGATGCCGGTTCGCCTGGTCTTCGATCGGCTCCTTGATGCAGGTGCGCGGCCGAGTGAACGAACGGTTGCGCGCAATTAAAAAAGCCGCCGCCCCGGCGTACGGGGCAAGCGGCTCGCCTTCGGTGCTCGCGTTGCGCCTCACGACTCGCACGGACCCGGTAAAAAGGCCGTCAAGTCTGGCGCAGCGGAGAAAAATTTGGGGTGGACAGGCACTCATTGCAACCCAATATAACGCGCCTCAAAGCGCTTGTACAGCCGCCAGAATATCGTCGACGTGGCCGGGCACTTTCACGCCGCGCCACTCCTCACGCAGCACGCCTTCCGTGTCGATGAGGAACGTGGAGCGTTCAATCCCCCGTACTTCTTTGCCATACATTTTCTTCATTTTGATGACATTGAAGAGCGCGCACAGGTTTTCTTCCGGATCCGAGATCAGCGGGAAGGGCAGTTCGAGCTTGGCCTTGAAATTGTCATGCGAGCGCAGGCTGTCGCGCGACACGCCGAGAATTTCCGCGCCCGCCTTCTTGAACTTCGGATACAGATCGCGGAACTGCAGACCTTCGGTCGTGCAGCCCGGCGTGTTGTCCTTCGGATAGAAATACAGCACCACCTTCTTGCCCCGCAGCTTGGACAGCGTGATCTCGCCACCGGTAGCGGGGGCGGTGAAGTCGGGGATGGGTTGGTCGACTGCGATGGACACGAGGTTCTCCGGTTGATATGGCCGGCGCCGAAATGCTACGGTGCCGGCCTGGCGTCGAGGCTGGTGGGGAGATCGGCCTGGGCGCGGCTTGCGCTCGCGCGGTGGCCGGGTCGTCAGGGTTGGCTGCTGATCGGCCGGTCAGGGCTGGACGATCAACTCGCCGGAGCGCCCTGGAATTTCGCCCCACGTAACAGGGTACGATGGCAGCGCGCTGCGGTCTAGCGTGGCGTAGTAATCGCCCATCGTCGCGAAGCTGTGGCCTTGCGCGCGCCAGCCTTCCAGCAGCTGTTCGAAAATCGGTGCGAGCTTTTGTCCTTCGAGTTCCGCGTGCAGCGTGAACACCTGATCGTGCGGATTGTTTTCGGTGTGCTTGAGCATCCATGCGGCGACGTTGTGCAGATCGATACCGTCCACGCCGAGCACTTCGTCGAGCGTGGGCAGCGTGGTGGGCATCTGCACATGCGTGAGCGTCCTGCCGCCGACCACCGGCAGATACGGCGAGTGGCCACGGCCGTCGGAAGCGTACTGCATGCCCCACGCGTCGATCTGTTCGAACGCATGGCCGTTCATTTGCCAGCCGGCCGCACCATGCGTGACCGGCGGCGCGCCGAACACCTCGACGAAACGATCGTGGCTTTTCTGCATCTGCGCCGTGGTCCATGCGCGATCTTTCGAGCGCACGTTGTCCTGCCAGTACACGTGATCCCACGTATGAATGCCGCATTCGAAGCCGGCTTCATGGATCGCGCGCATCTCGGCCGCGGCCTTCGCGCCGATGTCCGGACCGGGCAGCAGCACGCCGTACATCAACTGTTTGACGCCGTAGTGTTCGACTACCGAGGTGCGCGAAACCTTCTTCAGAAAGCCCGGCCGCAACACGCGGCGCATCGCCCAACCGGTGTGGTCGGGGCCGAGGCTGAAGAGAAAAGTGGCGCGTGCCTTGAAGCGGTCGAAGATACGCGCGAGATTCGGCACGCCTTCGCGGGTGCCGCGCAGCGTGTCGACGTCGATCTTCAGGACGATACGAGCCAAGGATCAGCCCTTATTGCTGTTCGACGAGTGCGCGTGCTTCGCCGACATGGCCGCGATACGCTTCGAAAATCTTGCGCAGCGCTTCGTCGAAGGTCGACTTCGGCGCCCAGCCGAGTTCCTGCATCGTGTTGTCGATCTTCGGCACGCGGTTCTGCACGTCCTGGTAGCCCGCACCGTAGTACGCGCCCGACGACGTTTCGACCAGCTGAACCTGCTTCGCGGTCTCAGCGTATTCCGGGAATTCGGCGGCCAGCTTCAGCATCTTGTGCGCGAGCTCACGCACCGAGAAGTTGTTGGTCGGGTTGCCGATGTTGTAGATCTTGCCCGTCGCAACGCCGTCCCTGTTCTCGATGATTTTCATGAGGGCGCCGATGCCGTCGTCGATATCCGTGAACGCGCGCTTTTGCGCGCCGCCGTCCACGAGGCTGATGTTCTCGCCGCGCACGATATGGCCGAGGAACTGCGTGACCACGCGCGAGCTGCCTTCCTTCGGCGTGTAGATCGAATCGAGGCCCGGGCCGATCCAGTTGAACGGACGGAACAGCGTGAAGTTCAGGCCTTCCATGCCGTAACCCCAGATCACGCGGTCCATCAACTGCTTCGAGCACGCGTAGATCCAGCGCGGCTTGTTGATCGGGCCGTACGACAGTTGCGATTCTTCCGGATCGAACTGCTCGTCCGTGCACATGCCGTAGACCTCGGAGGTCGACGGGAATACGAGGTGCTTGCCGTACTTGACGGCCGAACGCACGATCGGCAGGTTCGCTTCGAAGTCCAGTTCGAACACGCGCAGCGGCTGCTTCACATAGGTCGCGGGGGTGGCGATCGCCACCAGCGGCAGGATCACATCGCACTTCTTGATGTGATATTCGACCCACTCCTTGTTGATCGTGATGTCGCCTTCGAAGAAGTGCATCCGCTCATGATTGACGAGGTCGCCCAGACGTTCGGTCTGCATGTCCATCCCGAAGACTTCCCAATCGGTCGTTTCGAGAATGCGTTTGGACAGGTGATGGCCGATGAAGCCGTTCACACCCAGAATCAGGACTTTTTTCATGAATGTCGGGGAGTTTGGATGAGCTGGGCGAATTCGGCCGGGGTGACGACAGTCTCGCTGCCGTCGTGCTGGTACCGCAATTCGTGGATAGTGATCGTGCGGCCGTCGCCGCAGATCGCAAAAACGGCATTATCGCTTACGTGCAGGCCCGCCGGCAAATCCGGGCGCAGCGCGCCAGGTGCCGCGAGACGCGCGCGGGCGACGATGAAACGCCGGCTGCCGAGGTCGGTGAAAGCGCCGGGATAGGGCGGCGCAACCGCGCGGATCAGGTTGTAGACCTGCTGCGCCGGCTGGCTCCAGTCGATGCGGCCATCTTCCGGCTTGCGCCCACCGTAGTAGCTGCCGTGCGCGAGGTCGTTGGGCAGATGCGGCGCTTCGCCCGCCAGCAAGGCCGGCAGCACGCGCCACAGGGTTTGCTCGGCGGCGACCGTGACCTTGTCGAACACTTGCGCGGCGGTGTCGTCGGGCAGGATCGGCACCGGCGTCTGCGCGATGATCGCACCCGCGTCGGGCTTGGCGGCCATTTCGTGCAGCGTCGCGCCGGTCTCGGTTTCGCCGTGGATCACCGCCCAGTTGGTCGGCACGCGGCCGCGGTATTTCGGCAGCAGCGAGCCGTGCATGTTGTAAGCGCCCCGTGCGGCGAGCGCGAGCAGCTCGACCGGCAACATGTGGCGGTAGTAGAACGAGAAGATGAAGTCCGGCCGCGCGGCGCTGAGCGCGGCGCGCAGTTCCGGGCTCTTCGGATCGTCCGGCGTGACGACCGGAATGCCGTGCTCCGCGGCCAACGACGCGACGCTGCCGAACCAGATGTTTTCGTTCGGGTTGTCTTCGTGGGTGACGACCAGCGCCACATCGACGCCGCGCGCGAGCAGTACCTGCAGGCAGCGCACGCCGACGTTGTGATACGCGAATACGACAGCGCGCGGCTTCATGGAGTTGGCCCCTGATTGGTCAGCGGCGCGGCTTGCACCGCCTGCACCACTGTTTGACGCGGCGTTTCGGTCACGGTCGTGCCGTCGCGCTGCTCGAGAATGGTCTGCACCAGATAGCGCGGACGCGCGCGCACCTGCTGATAGATCCGGCCGATGTATTCGCCGAGCAGGCCGAGCGCGAAGATGATCACGCCTAGCAGGAAGAAGGTGATAGCGAACAGCGTGAACACACCTTGCACTTCCGCCCCGATGATGAAGCGGCGAATCAGCAGCAGCACGAACAGCGCCGCGGACCCGAGCGACAGGATCACGCCGATGAACGACAGCCATTGCAGCGGCACCACCGAGAAGCCGGTGACGAGGTCGAAGTTCAGGCGGATCAGCGAGTACAGCGAGTACTTCGATTCGCCGGCGAAACGCTCCTCGTGCGCGACTTCGATCTCGACCGGATTCTGCGCGAACGTGTACGCGAGCGCCGGGATGAACGTGTTGATCTCGCCGCAGCGGTTGATGGTGTCGATGATGTGCCGGCTGTACGCGCGCAGCATGCAGCCCTGGTCGGTCATCTTGATGCGGGTGATGCGCTCGCGCAGCTGGTTCATCGCGCGCGACGCCTTGCGGCGCCACAGGCTGTCCTGGCGCTGCAGACGGATTGTGCCGACGTAGTCGTAGCCTTCACGCATCTTCGAGACCAGCTTGCCGATTTCTTCCGGCGGATTCTGCAGGTCGGCGTCGAGCGTGATGACGATGTCGCCGCGCGATTGCTCGAAGCCTGCGAGAATCGCCATGTGCTGGCCGTAGTTGCCGTTCAGCAGGATCACGCGGGTCGTGTCGGGCCGCGCGCGGAACTGCTCGGCGAGCAGGGCGGCGGATTTGTCGCGGCTGCCGTCGTTGATGAAGATCACTTCATAACCGGTGCCGAGCGCGTCGAGCGCCGGATAGAGGCGCGCGAACAGTGCGGCCAGCCCGGCTTCCTCGTTGTACACCGGGATGATGATCGACACTTCCGGGGTGACGGCGCGATGTTCCGAATAACTCATTTCCGCTTATTTTCCGTATTGTTCGCAAATTTCATTGACCGCGCGGCACACGCGCTCCACGTCGCCCTCGTTCATCAGCGTGAACAGCGGCAGCGTGACGGTGGTCATGCCGAAGCGCTCCGCATGCGGGAACATGCCTTCCTTGAAGCCGCGCGCGCGGTACAGCGAGAACAGGTGGATTGCAGGGTAGTGCACACCCGAACCGATGCCGCGTTCCTTCAACTGGCCCATGAAACCGGCACGGTCGATCGAGAGTTTTTCGAGCGGCAGCGTGATCTGGAACATGTGCCAGTTGCTGTTTTCGAAGTCGGCGAACGGCAGGCCGACGCCCAGTTTCACCGCCGCGCCGCCTTCGAGGTGCGCGAAATAGGCGCGCACGAGCTTCTTGCGCTGTGCGAGGAAGCGCTCAAGATGCGGCAACTGGCCGAGGCCGACGCGCGCGGCGACGTCAGTCAGGTTGTACTTGCCGCCGAGCACGTCGCAGTCCATGCCGTCGAAGCCCGTGCGGGTGATGCCTTGCAGCCGGTACTTCTGGGCCAGCACGGCTTCCTCCTCGTTGTTCAGCACCAGCGCGCCGCCTTCGATCGAGGTCAGATTCTTGTTCGCGTGGAAGCTGAACGAGACCATGTCGCCGAGCTTGCCGATGCGCTCGCCTTTCCACGTGGAGCCGAACGCCTGCGCGGCGTCTTCGACCACGCGCAGCTTGTGGGCGCGGGCGATCGCGTAGAGCCGGTCCATGTCGACCGGCAGGCCGGACAGATAAACCGGGATCAGCGCCTTGGTGCGCGGCGTGATGGCTTTTTCCAGCAGGTCGAGGTCGATGTTGCGCGTGACCGGATCGATGTCGGCGAACACCGGCGTCGCGCCGGTTTCATAGATCACATTGCTGGTCGAGACCCACGAGGCGGGCGTCGTGATGACTTCGTCGCCCGCGCCCACGCCGGCGATGCGCAGCCCGATTTCAAGCGTCGCGGTGCCGGAATTGAACGTGCGCACCGGACGGCCGCCGCAGAACTCGGACAGCGCCGCTTCGAACTTCTGGTTTTGCGGGCCGGTGGTGATCCAGCCGGAGCGCAGCACGTCGGCGACGCCCTGAATCGTTTCTTCATCGATCTCAGGTTTGACAAACGGCAAAAACGGGACTGTTGACTGGCTCATGAATGCTTCGCTCGATTGAAAGGGGCGCAACCCGAAGGGCGCGAAGTAAACCACAAACTACGCGCAAACCCAAGGTTGCGGCTAAAAAGGCGCAACCGCACAGCATACCGCGGCCCACCTTACGTCATGCTTAGCCGAGCGCAGGGTCCGCCTACCGTATCTTGTGCCGGCCGGGTCGCGCCAGTCCGGCGCGGGCAATAAACGGTAAGAAAACGTGTCCTGCGCGTGTCCTGCGCGTGTCCGGCGGCACGCCGCCGGGGCCATCACGCTAGCTGCGCGCCAGCACGAACACGCCGATCAGGATGATGCCGATCCCGATCAGTTTCTGCATCGACAGCACTTCGCCGAACAGATACCACGCCGCGAACGCGTTGACGATGTAGCCCAGCGACAGCATCGGATAGGCGATCGACACGTCCACCCGCGACAGTCCCACCACCCAGACCACCACGCTGATCACATAGCACGCCAGCCCGCCGATGATCGGCGGCTGCGTGGCAAGCCGGAAGCCGATGGGCAGGATGTTCGCACGGGTGAATTCGAAGTGTCCAACGGCATTCGTGCCGGCTTTGAGCAGCAACTGCGCGCCGGCGTTCAGCGTCACGCCGGCGAGGATGCAAAAGAGGGAAAGCGGGTTCATCGAACGATCAGATCCTGAGATGGGGTCATTGTTGTGGTTTTTCCACGGCCGCCGGTGCGTCGGCCGACGCGAGCGGCTTCATCACGACCACCCGGCGCGAATCGCGCGCGATCACCTGCATCGGCAGGCCTTGCTTGACGAGCCGGTCGTAGGTCGGCGGCGGGATCAGCGCGAGCGCGTAGCGCTCGGCCTTCCAGCGTTCGATCCATGCGTCGACCGACGGCACCCATTTCTGCGGCTCGACGGACACGCCGAACGCCAGTTCGTCGGGATGCTCGACCATGATCATCGTGTGGTCGACGTAGAACGGCAGCGTATGGTCGAGCACGCCCACCGAGTAGAACGGCGTATCCGCCGGCAACTTCGCGAGCTGGGCCTTGATCGCGGGCGCGAGCGGCGCGCCGGAGCTGAGGCGGCCGAACACGTCGTGACCCGTGCCGGCGATCGTGCCGAGCAGCAGCCACGCCGCGCCGAAGCAGGCGAGCGCGCCGAGGCTGCCGCTCCGGCTGCGGCGGTTCAGCCACATCGCGCCGAGCGTCAGCACGAACGCGACGGCAAGCGCGGCCAGCACCCAGGTGCGGTATTCGGCGTACAACTCGGCCGGATTGCGCGCGCTGCCGAAGCGCGTCATGAACAGCGCGGCGAACGCGGCGACGACCAGAAACAGCGCGTAGCCGGCCAGATGCCGGCGCAGCTGGTCACGCGTGACGAGCGGCAGATACATGCCGATCAGCAGTGCGATCGGCGGAGCGATCGGCAGCGTGTAGGACAGCAGCTTCGAATGCGACGCGCTGAAGAACAGGAAGATGAAGCCGATCCACACCAGCATCAGCGTCACCGGCGCAAAGCCGTTCGGCTGGCGCGGCGTGCGCCACGCGTGGCGCACGCTTTGCACCGTCACCGAGAGCCACGGCAGAAAGCCCACCAGCAGCACCGGCACGAAGTAATAGAACGGTCCGGGGCGGTTCTGTTCGGGCGTCAGATAGCGCTTGAACTGCTGAACGATGAAGAAGAAGTTCAGGAATTCCGGATTGCGCTGCTGCACCAGCACGAACCACGGCGTGACGATCGCGAAGAACACGATCAGCCCGCCGATCAGGTGCAGGCGCTTCCACAACGCCCAATCGCGCGCGGCCAGCGTGTAGAGCACCAGCACGGCGCCCGGCAGGATCACGCCGACGAGCCCCTTGGACAGTACCGCCAGCGCCATCGAGCCCCAGCACACCCACATCCAGCCGCGCACGCACGACGTCGACAGGTTGGGACGCTGCGCGAGCAGCAGCGCGCACAGCGTCAGCGCCATCCAGAACGACAGGCCCATGTCGAGCGTGTTGAAGTGGCCCATCAGGTTCCAGTACGGCGAGCACGCCAGCACGATCGCCGCGAACACGCCGGTCGCCGCGTTGAACACGCGCGCACCGGTGAAGCCGATCAGCAGCACGCCGGCGAAGCCCGTCAGCGCGGTGTAGAGCCGCGCCTGCCATTCGCCGACGCCGAACCACGCGAACGTGAGCGCATTCGCCCAGGTTTGCAGCGGCGGCTTCTCGAAGTATTTGTAGTCGTTGTAGCGCGGCGTGATCCAGTCGCCGGTGACGAACATCTCGCGCGCCATTTCGGCGTAGCGGCCTTCGTCGCTGGGCAGCAGGTGGCGCCAGCCGAGCGGCACGAACCAGATCACGGCGAGGGCCAGCACCAGCAGCAGGATCGTGGTGCGATTGAGCGGTAGCCTCGACGGCGTATCGTTCATGGATTTCAACCTGTTGGGCGACACCGCGTGGGCGGCGAAGCGATGTTGTCTGGAAATGGCGACCGGTTATGTCCGGGGCGGCCATTCGCGGGGCTCTGCGCGCGGTCGTTCGGCTGCCGGCCGTTGGTTGCCCGCTGGCAGCCGGCTTCGGCCTCCAGCACGGGCGCTGCGGCTGCCGCGCGCAAGGCGCTATGACGCGACGCGCGCCTGGGTTCGCCTTGCCGGCACGGCATCGATGGCGCGCAGTGTACGTTATCGGCCGTGACGCGGCCAGGGGGCGCGGTTCACGATGCGGCGTCAGCAGTTCAGGTGCGGTGCGTAGCGGTGCTGCATTCGCGCGCCGGCCGGCCCCGCCTGCTGGCGGCGCGCCGGCCCGCGACGAAGGTGCTGCCGCGCCGCTCGCTATGCTTCGATCAGCAACGCGGCCGCGACCTTGCGGCCCTCGGCCATCAGAATGTTGTAGGTGCGGCAGGCGGCCTTGAAATCCATCGTTTCGACGCCGATGCGCTTCGCGGTGAGCATCGCTGTCAGGCGCGGATGTGGAAAGCGCAGCCGTTCGCCGCTGCCGAACACGACCACTTCGGGCGCGGCATCGATCAGCATCGCGAAGTGCTCGGGGCTCAGCTGGTCGAACGACGAGACGGGCCAGGGGATGACCGGTGCCTGCGGCAGCACGAGAATGCTGCCCGAATGGCGCACCAGATTGATTTCGACATAGTCGGCGCCGTAGCCGGTGACGGTGTTGAGGGCGCCGCTGGAATCCTGATGTAATTTCAAATTGGTTTTCCGAAGTCGTCGTGAGACATCATGCGTGTTGTCGGCCTGATCGGGCGGAGCGCGGAGCAGGGCGGTTCGACGCGAGTGGGACACGCGAGCGGGACAGAAGCGGCCGAAAAGGCTTGCCGTTGCGGTTGGTGCATTGCGGAAGTCGGCCAAGATCCGCTAAATTATAACTTTTTAGCCGCCTTGCGGCGCCCCTCGCTCATGTGCCGCCACAAGCCGCACAGCGCACACCGGCGCGGCCCACCGGCTACCTGCCATGGTTTTGCCCGCTTTCGTCGGATTTTGGCTGTTTTTTGCCCGTTTTGCCTCTATTGCCCGTTTTGCCGCTGTACCGGCGCAATCCGCCGCAGGCACGTGTAACCGGCACGAAAGAGGGTGCGGGCAAGGGCTCCGAAAGCGGCACGAAAGCGTGCCCAGAAAAGCGCGCCGACTGCGCAAGCAGCGGCGGCTCGACACGGCGGCCCGATCCGCCCGATTCGCGTCTGGCGGCCGTCGCCGGCCCTGCGCGACCCGATTTCCCCGTATCGGCGAACTTGCCCGGCCTGGCGTTTCCAGCCCGTGCCGGTTCGCTCAAGCCATCAACCAGGATGAAGTGCCCGCCGTGAAACCGATTCTCAAATCCAACAAGTTGTTGAATGTCTGCTACGACATTCGCGGGCCCGTCCTCGAACACGCGAAGCGGCTCGAAGAAGAAGGCCATCGCATCATCAAGCTGAACATCGGCAATCTCGCGCCGTTCGGCTTTGAAGCGCCGGACGAAATCATTCAGGACATGATCCTGAATCTGCCGGGCTCGTCCGGCTACTCCGACTCCAAGGGGGTGTTCGCGGCGCGCAAGGCGATCATGCACTACACGCAGCAAAAGGGCGTGCACGGCGTCGAGCTGGACGACATCTACATCGGCAATGGCGCTTCGGAGCTGATCGTGATGGCGCTGCAGGGGCTGCTCAACGACGGCGACGAAGTGCTGCTGCCGGCGCCTGACTATCCGTTGTGGACCGCCGGCGTGAGTCTCGCGGGCGGCACGCCGGTGCACTACATCTGCGACGAGGCGAACCGCTGGATGCCGGACCTCGACGACATCCGCGCGAAGATCACGCCGAACACGCGCGCGCTCGTCGTCATCAACCCGAACAATCCGACCGGCGCGCTGTACTCGGACGAACTGCTGCTCGGCCTGATCGAAATCGCGCGCCAGCACGGCCTCGTGATCTTCGCCGACGAGGTCTACGACAAGATCGTCTACGACGGCAAGACCCACACGTCGGTGGCGGCGCTCTCCGAAGACGTGCTCACCGTCACGTTCAACAGCCTGTCGAAGAGCTACCGCTCGTGCGGCTACCGCGCCGGCTGGATGTTCATCTCGGGCCTGACCGGCGAGAACCGCCGCAACGGCCGCGACTACTTCGAAGGGCTCGGCATTCTCGCGTCGATGCGGCTGTGCCCGAACGTGCCGGGCCAGTACGCGATCCAGACCGCGCTCGGCGGCTATCAGAGCATCAACGACCTGATCGTGCCGACCGGGCGCCTGTACAAGCAGCGCCAACTCGCGTATGACATGCTGACGGCCATCCCCGGCGTGAGCTGCGTGAAGCCCGAAGCGGCGTTGTACATGTTCCCGCGTCTCGATCCGAAGGTGTATCCGATCCACAACGACCAGCAGTTCATCCTCGATCTGCTGCTCGAAGAGCGCGTGCTGCTCGTGCAGGGCACCGGCTTCAACTGGAAAACGCCGGATCACTTCCGCGTCGTGTTCCTGCCGAACGTGGACGACCTCGCGGATTCGATCAACCGGATCGCGCGCTTCCTCGACGGCTATCGCAAACGTCACACGGCCTAGCGCCACAGCCGACACCCCGTTTCCTTTTAATCATCTACTCGATAACACACGCTGCATGGAACCGATCAAAGTTGGACTGCTGGGCTTCGGCACGGTAGGCAGCGGCACCTTCACGGTACTGCGCCGCAATCAGGAAGAAATCAAACGCCGCGCGGGCCGCGGCATCGAGATTGCGCGCATTGCCGTGCGCAATCCCGCGAAAGCGACCACGGCGCTCGGCAGCGAAGCCGGCACAGTGGCGCTGACCGATGACTTCAACGCGGTGGTCGACGATCCGTCGATCGATATCGTGGCCGAAATGATCGGCGGCACCGGCGTGGCGCGCGAGCTCGTGCTGCGCGCGATCAAGAATGGCAAACACGTGGTCACCGCCAACAAGGCGCTGCTCGCGGTGCACGGCACGGAGATTTTCGAAGCGGCGCGCGCCAACGGCGTGATGGTGTCGTTCGAGGCGGCGGTGGCGGGCGGCATTCCGATCATCAAGGCGCTGCGCGAAGGGCTGACGGCCAATCGCATCCAGTACATCGCGGGCATCATCAACGGCACCACCAACTACATCCTGTCGGAGATGCGCGACCGCGGGCTCGATTTCGCGACCGCGCTGAAGGCTGCCCAGGAACTGGGCTACGCCGAGGCGGATCCGACCTTCGACATCGAAGGCGTGGACGCCGCGCACAAGGCGACGATCATGAGCGCGATCGCGTTCGGCGTGCCGGTGCAGTTCGACCGCGCGTACGTCGAAGGGATCAGCAAGCTCGCGGCGATCGACATCAAATACGCCGAAGAACTCGGCTACCGTATCAAGCTGCTCGGCATCGCGCGGCGCACCGACAAGGGCATCGAATTGCGCGTGCACCCCACGCTGATTCCGGAAAAGCGTCTGCTGGCGAATGTGGAAGGCGCGATGAACGCCGTCGTCGTGCATGGCGACGCGGTCGGCACCACGCTGTACTACGGCAAGGGCGCGGGCGCGGAGCCGACGGCGTCCGCGGTGGTGGCCGATCTGGTCGACGTGACGCGCCTGCACACGGCCGATCCTGAACACCGCGTGCCGCATCTGGCGTTCCAGCCGGACAGCCTGTCGAACACCCCGATCCTGCCGATCGACGAAGTGACGAGCGGCTACTACCTGCGTCTGCGGGTGGCGGACGTGACCGGCGTGCTGGCCGACATCACGCGCATTCTGGCCGACACCGGCATCTCGATCGACGCGCTGCTGCAGAAGGAATCGGAGCAGGTCGACGCGAACGGCAAGGGCGAAACCGACATCATCCTGATCACGCACGAAACGGTCGAAAAGCACGTCAACGCCGCAATCAAGACGATCGAAGCGCTGCAGACCGTTGTCTCGCAAGTCACGAAGCTGCGCATGGAAGCGCTGAACTAGGCCGAACTATGAACTACCTCTCCACGCGCGGCGCCGGAGCCGGCGAGCGCCACACCTTTTCGGAAATCCTGCTGGGCGGACTCGCGAAAGACGGCGGCCTGTACCTGCCCGCTGAATACCCGCGCGTCAGCGCCGACGAACTGACGCGCTGGCGCACGCTGCCGTACGCAGACCTCGCGTTCGAGATCCTGTCGAAATTCAGCGACGACATTCCCGCCGAAGACCTGCGCGCGCTGACGCGCAAGACCTACACGGCCGCGACGTACTGCAACGTGCGCGACGACGAAAGCGCCGCGCAGATCACGCCGCTGAAAACATTGGGGGTCGAGAACGGCGCGCCGCTGTCGTTGCTGGAACTGTCGAACGGTCCGACGCTCGCGTTCAAGGACATGGCGATGCAGATGATCGGCAACCTGTTCGAGTACGCGCTGGCGAGGCACGGCGAAACGCTGAACATTCTCGGCGCGACCTCGGGCGACACCGGCAGCGCCGCGGAATACGCGATGCGCGGCAAGCGGGGCATCCGCGTGTTCATGCTGTCGCCGCACAAGAAGATGAGCGCGTTCCAGACCGCGCAGATGTATAGCCTGCAGGACCCGAACATCTTCAACATCGCGGTTGAAGGCGTGTTCGACGACGCGCAGGACATCGTCAAAGCGGTGTCGAACGATCACGCGTTCAAGGCGAAGTACAAGATCGGCACGGTCAATTCGATCAACTGGGCGCGCGTCGTCGCGCAGGTCGTGTACTACTTCAAGGGCTATTTCGCCGCCACGAAGTCGAACGACGAGCGCGTGTCGTTCACGGTGCCGTCGGGCAACTTCGGCAATGTGTGCGCGGGTCACATCGCCCGTATGATGGGTCTGCCGATCGAGAAGCTGGTCGTCGCGACGAACGAAAACGACGTGCTCGACGAGTTCTTCCGCACCGGCATCTACCGTGTGCGCAAGGCGGCCGAGACGTATCACACGAGCAGCCCGAGCATGGACATTTCGAAGGCGTCGAACTTCGAGCGCTTCGTGTTCGACCTGCTGGGCCGCGATCCGGCGCGGGTGCTGCAACTGTTTCGCGACGTCGAGGAGAAGGGCGGTTTCGACCTCGCGGCGAGCGGCGATTTCGCGCGCGTGAAGGAGTTCGGTTTCGTGTCGGGCAGCAGCAGCCACGAAACCCGCGTGGAGACGATCCGCGACGTGTTCGAGCGTTACGACACGATGATCGACACGCATACGGCCGACGGCCTGAAGGTGGCGCGCGAGCATCTGCAACCGGGCATCCCGATGATCGTGCTGGAGACGGCGCAACCGATCAAGTTCGGCGAGACGATCCGCGAAGCGCTGTTGCGCGAGCCGGAACGGCCGGCTGCGTTCTCGGGCCTGGAGTCGTTGCCGCAGCGCTTCGAAGTGCTGCCGGTAGACGCGCAGCGCGTGAAGGACTTCATCGTGGCGAACACGGGCGGGTAACCGTGTTGTGTGCTGCGTGGGCCGATGGCTCGCGCAGCACGGCTTGAGCGGGCTGAGGCAGTGCTGGATGCGTGTCGAGGCACGTCGAGATGCTTCGATACACGTCGCTAGCTCCGCTGCAAAAGAGCGCTTGCCGCGCAGTTCGCTGGGCCGCTTGCCGCAAAGCTCGCGGCATGTGTCGAAAAAGCAGATCTCCCGCATCACACCAGGCTAAACCCCGCTGCACGCCAGGCCACCCAGGCCGACGGCATCGACCGCTACAATGTTCTTTTAATCTGCGGCTTCGAGATCAGAGATGTCCACACCAACGCCCCGCGCTCCCATGCTCGCCACTGCCGAAGCGTTGGCGACCCTGCTTGGCGCTGCGCACCCGATCGCCGGAACAGAATCGATTCCCACGCTGCAAGCGCTGAACCGCGTGCTGTCGGCCGACGTCACATCGCCGCTCGACGTCCCGCCGATGAACACCAGCGCCATGGACGGCTACGCGATCCGCACCGCGGAGCTGGCGCGCGACGGCGGAAACCGGTTAACGGTTTCGCAACGCATTCCGGCCGGCCATGCGCCCACGCCGTTGCAGCCCGGCACCGCGGCGCGCATCTTCACCGGCGCAACGGTGCCGCCCGGCGCGGATGCGATCGTGATGCAGGAGCAAACCGAAGCCGCCGGCGACGCAGTCACGATTCTCCACAGCCCGCAACCGGGGGAATGGATCACCGCGCAGGGCGCGGACATCCGCAGCGGCTCGATCATCCTGCCGGCCGGCACGCGGCTCACGCCGCAGGCGCTGGGGCTCGCGGCGTCGGTCGGCTGCGCGGAGCTCGAGGTGCGCCGCCGCGTCAAGGTCGCCGTGTTCTTCACCGGCGACGAGCTGACCATGCCGGGTGAGCCGCTCAAGCCGGGCGCGATCTACAACTCGAATCGCTTCACGCTGCGTGGACTGCTGGAAAAGCTCGGCTGCGAAGTGACCGACTATGGCATCGTCGCCGACAAGCTCGATGCGACCCGCGCGACGCTGCGCGAAGCCGCCGAGGCGCACGACCTGATCCTGACTTGCGGCGGCGTGTCGGTGGGCGAGGAAGATCATGTGAAGCCGGCGGTGGAGGCCGAAGGGCGTCTGTCGATGTGGCAGATCGCGATGAAACCGGGCAAGCCGCTCGCATTCGGTGCGGTGCGCCGTGCTGCGGCGCGGGAGAATGCGCAGGCATCGGCATCGGCGGAAACGTTCTTCATCGGCCTGCCGGGCAACCCGGTCTCCAGCTTCGCGACTTTCCTGCTGTTCGTACGTCCGTTCGTCCTGAGCCTGGCCGGCGTGCGGACGGTTGCGCCGCGCGCACTGTCGCTGCGCGCGGATTTCACCCAGAGCAAGGCCGATCGGCGCAACGAGTTCCTGCGTGCGCGGATCAATCCGGCTGGCGGTCTCGATCTGTTCCCGAATCAGAGCTCGGCCGTGCTTACCTCGACCGTCTGGGGCGACGGGCTGATCGACAATCCGCCGAATCACGCGATCAGCGCAGGCGAAACCGTGCGCTTCATCCCATTTTCCGAATTGCTGAACTGAGGCCCGGCGACAGCCGGCGGCATCCCGATGAAGATTAAACTCCGATATTTTGCGAGCGTGCGCGAGGCGCTCAACAGGGCCGACGAAACCGTCGAACTGCCCGACGGCATTGCAACCGTCGGCGACGTGCGCGCGTGGTTGCGCGTGCGCGGCGGAATCTGGGCCGAGACGCTCGCAGAAGGCCGCGCGCTGCGCATGGCCTGCAATCACGTCATGACCGACGCCGGCACGCGAATCACCGACGGCTGCGAAGTCGCGTTCTTCCCGCCCGTCACAGGCGGCTAGGCCGCGACCCCGCTCAACCGCCCAGGAGCCACCGATGCCTGTTCGCGTCCAGACCGAAGACTTCGACCTCACCGCCGAGGTGGCCGCGTTGCGTGCGCGCAATCCGAAGATCGGCGCGGTCGCCTGTTTCGTCGGCACCGTGCGTGATCTGAACGACGGCAGCACCGTCGAGACGATGGAGCTCGAGCATTACCCCGGCATGACGGAGAAGTCGCTGGAAGCGATCGTCGTGAGCGCGCGCGAGCGCTGGCCGGGCATCGAGGTGCTGATCGTGCATCGGGTCGGCAAGCTTGATCCGCTCGACCAGATCGTGCTGGTGGCGACGACGGCCGCGCATCGCGGCGACGCGTTCGCGTCGTGCGAATTCGTGATGGACTATCTGAAGACCCAGGCGCCGTTCTGGAAGAAAGAGAAGACCGAGGCCGGCGAGCGCTGGGTCGACGCCCGCGTCACCGACGACGCCGCGCTCGCCCGATGGGGCATCGACGCGGGGAATCAAACGCAGGAGTAGGCGCGTCGGGCCGCTGTCGAGGCTGCGTGCGGGGTCAAGGCACCCAACGCGCACCCAACGCGCGCCCAACACGCGCCCAACACGCGCCCAACACGCCCAACCTCACTCGTCGCGCGCCCGGCCAATGATCCGTGCCGGAAACGGCTCGCCAGCCGAACGTGCCGCGCGATCGGCAGCGCCGTCATCGGGCGGACGCCGCTTCGGCGCGACGCGTTCGAGCAACGCCTGCTGCTCCGCCGGAATCTTGTAATCCCAGCCGAAGCGGCTCAGTTGCAGGCTCTGCGCGATCCGCAGCGCCGGTTCCATGAAGCGCACCGCCGCGCCCGGCTGATAGCGCGATTCGACCGTATCCAGAAACAGATACAACCAGCGGCTGAAGTGCTGCGGCTCGACCCCTTCGAGCGGCTGATGCGCCTGCTGCACGTTGCCGCGGTACTGCTTCGCGCCCAGCACGAGACTGCCCCAGAACGTGCACATCTTGGGCAGATGATCGTCCCAGCGGCCCGCCAGCGTGGCTTCGAACACCGGGCCGAGCAGCGCATCGGCGCGCACGCGATCGTAAAAGCCATAGACGAGCTCGCGGATATTCGCCTCAGTGGGCTCGGCGGCGCGCTCGACCACCGGCGCGGCAGGGAAGGACGGATTCATGCAGATTCCAGAAAAATGCAGCTTTTGATGGTGGCTCGTCACACAGCGCCGCGGGCGGCACGAATGGCCTCGAACTGCGTGTGAGCGAAAAGACGAAGGGCGCGAATAGCCTGCCTTTCGTGCAAATGGTTTATGCGGGAAACGTTACCATTACTACCGAAAGACGAGCCCCGCGTGTCAGCGCAGAATCATCAAACATGCGTATTGCCTGCATCTTAGGGCGAAGCGGCGGCCCCCGGCAACCCTCGCATCGACGCGGTTATGTTCCGGATCGCGGCTTGCGCTCATTGTGATTACCTGCGCCTATGAGACTGACCGACTATACGGACTACTCGCTACGCGTGCTGCTATACCTCGCTGTCCGGGGCGGGGAATTATCGACGATTCAGGACATTTCTCACGCGTACGGGATCTCCAGGAACCATTTGATGAAAGTGGTGCAGCAACTCGCCGAGCGCGGCTGGGTCGAGACCGTGCGCGGGCGCAACGGCGGTCTTCGGTTTGCCGAACAAACCCGCGCGCTGACCGTCGGCGAGGTTGTCCGCGCGACCGAGAGCGACTTCGCGCTGGTCGGCTGTCTGCCCGACCAGCACGGCGGGCAGCGGCCTTGCGTGATCATGTCGGAGTGTCGTCTGCGCGAGGCGCTCCAGGCGGCGGGCAACGCCTTCCTCGCTGAACTCGACCGATACACCATCGGCGAGGTCACGCAGCCGCACGGTCCGCTGCGCGCGCTGCTCGGCCTGAGCGGCGTGATTCCGATCGTGCCGGTCGCGCCAGCGCCAGGCGACGGCAGTCTCGCGCCGCTGTCCTGACACGCAGCCGGGACATTCTTTCGCTCAAATGTTAAATAGTTGCTGTTGAGCGCAAAAAAGCGCTTGAAACCTGAATAAAACGCCTCATTTTGGTGGTAATCGAAATTGGAGGTCTCTTGATGAGAATCGACAAACTCACCACTAAATTCCAGGAAGCGCTCGCGGATGCGCAGAGTCTGGCCGTCGGCCATGACAATCAATACATCGAACCGGTTCATGTGCTGTCGGCGCTCGTCGCCCAGCAGGATGGTTCGGCACGCTCGCTGCTTTCGCGTGCCGGCGTGCACGTTCAGGCGCTGCAAACGGCGCTCGGCGACGCGATGACGCGTCTGCCGCAAGTGCAGGGCACCGACGGCAACGTGCAGATCGGCCGCGAACTGACCGGTTTGCTGAATCAGGCCGACAAGGAAGCGCAGAAGCTCAACGACACGTTCATCGCGAGCGAGATGTTCCTGCTCGCGGTCGCGGACGACAAGGGCGAAGCCGGCCGTCTCGCGCGTCAGCATGGCTTGTCGCGTAAGTCGCTGGAAACCGCGATCGTCGCGGTGCGCGGCGGCTCGCAGGTGCATAGCGAGGACGCCGAAAGCCAGCGCGAAGCCCTGAAGAAGTACACCATCGACCTGACCGAACGCGCGCGGGCCGGCAAGCTCGACCCGGTGATCGGCCGTGACGACGAAATCCGCCGCTCGATTCAGATCCTGCAGCGCCGCACCAAGAACAATCCGGTGCTGATCGGCGAACCGGGGGTCGGCAAGACCGCGATCGTCGAAGGGCTCGCGCAGCGCATCGTCAACGGCGAAGTGCCGGAAACGCTGAAGGGCAAGCGCGTGCTGTCGCTCGACATGGCCGCGCTGCTGGCCGGCGCGAAGTATCGCGGCGAGTTCGAAGAGCGGCTGAAGGCCGTGCTGAGCGATATCGCGAAAGACGAAGGCCAGACCATCGTCTTCATCGACGAAATCCACACGATGGTCGGCGCCGGCAAGGCCGAAGGGGCGATGGACGCAGGCAATATGCTCAAGCCGGCGCTGTCGCGCGGCGAACTGCATTGCGTCGGCGCCACCACGCTCGACGAGTATCGCAAGTACATCGAGAAGGATGCCGCGCTCGAACGCCGCTTCCAGAAAGTGCAGGTCGACGAACCGTCGGTGGATGCGACGATCGCGATCCTGCGCGGGCTGCAGGAGAAGTACGAGCTGCATCACGGCGTCGATATCACCGACCCGGCGATCGTCGCGGCGGCCGAGCTGTCGCATCGTTACATCACGGATCGGTTCCTGCCGGACAAGGCGATCGATCTGATCGACGAAGCCGCGTCGAAGATCAAGATGGAAATCGACTCGAAGCCGGAAGAGATGGATCGGCTCGACCGTCGTCTGATCCAGTTGAAGATCGAACGCGAAGCCGTGAAGAAGGAAAAGGACGAAGCGTCGCAAAAGCGCCTGCAACTGATCGAAGAAGAAATCGAGCGGCTGAATCGCGAATATTCGGACCTCGAAGAAATCTGGACCGCGGAAAAAGCCGCGGTGCAGGGCAGCGCGCAACTGAAGGAAGAGATCGAGAAAACACGCGCGGAAATCACCCGTCTGCAGCGTGAAGGCAAGCTCGAGAAGGTCGCCGAGTTGCAGTACGGCAAGCTGCCGGGTCTCGAAGCGCAGTTGAAGGAAGTGACGCGCGCCGAGGCCGAGGAGCAGAACAATCCGCAGCGTCCGCGTCTGTTGCGCACACGGGTCGGCGCGGAAGAAATCGCCGAAGTCGTGTCGCGTTCCACCGGCATTCCGGTCGCGCGGATGATGCAGGGCGAGCGCGAAAAGCTGTTGCAGATCGAGGAGAAACTGCACGCTCGTGTGGTCGGTCAGGACGAGGCGATCAACGCGGTGGCCGATGCGATTCGCCGCTCGCGCGCGGGTCTGTCGGATCCCAACCGTCCGTACGGTTCGTTCCTGTTCCTCGGGCCGACCGGTGTGGGCAAGACCGAGCTGTGCAAGGCGCTGGCTGCGTTCCTGTTCGATTCGGAAGATCATCTGATCCGGATCGACATGAGCGAATTCATGGAGAAGCATAGCGTCGCGCGTTTGATCGGCGCGCCGCCGGGCTACGTCGGCTATGAGGAAGGCGGTTATCTGACCGAAGCCGTGCGCCGCAAGCCGTATAGCGTGATCCTGCTCGACGAAATCGAGAAGGCGCATCCGGACGTGTTCAACGTGCTGCTGCAAGTGCTCGACGACGGCCGCATGACCGATGGCCAGGGCCGTACCGTGGACTTCAAGAACACGGTGATCGTGATGACGTCGAACCTCGGTTCGCAGGTGATCCAGGCGATGGTCGGCGAGCCGCAGGAAGCGGTCAAGGACGCGGTCTGGGAAGAAGTGAAGCTGCACTTCAGGCCCGAGTTCCTGAACCGGATCGACGACGTCGTGGTGTTCCATGCGCTCGACCGCTCGAACATCCAGTCGATTGCGCGAATCCAGTTGCAGCGTCTGCATGAACGGCTGGCCAAGCTCGACATGCAGCTGGTGGTGTCCGACGGTGCGCTCGAGCACATCGGCAAGGTCGGCTACGATCCGCTGTTCGGCGCGCGGCCGTTGAAGCGCGCGATTCAGCAGGAGATCGAGAACCCGATCGCCAAGCTGATTCTGGCCGGCAGGTTCGGTCCGAAGGACGTGATTCCGGTGGAAGTGGAAGACGGCCAACTGATGTTCGAACGCGTCGTGCATTAAGCGAAACGCGTGTTCGGCGGCGACGAGCGGTGGTGGCCGAGCCGCTCTCCGGTCGACGTTAGAAAGCGGCAGCGAAGGCGACTTCGTTGCCGCTTTTTTTTTCGCCTCTTCAAAGCAAAGCCAAGCCAGGCCGCTCAGGCGAGGCTGCCCGCATCTTCAAGCGTTGCTGTTGCCCTTGCCGAGCAGTGCCGACAGGCCGCCAAGCGAGCCGAGCACGGTGGTCGCATTCAGCTTGCCCTCGGCCGGTACTTCACCTTCGGGGGTCGCCGCGTTGATGACGTGCGGCAGAATCTGCGACAGCAGGCCCGTGACCTGATCCGGTTGCACGCCGGCTTTCGCCGCAAGGTTGGTAACGGCATCCGAGCCGAGCACACTATGCAGCGCATCGGGTGCGATCGGCTGGTTCTCGCCGTTGCTGACCCACGACGTCACGACGTCGCCGAGGCCTTTTTCCTTGAAGCGGTCGATCAGGCCGTTCAGGCCGCCTGGCTGGTTATTGACGAATTCGAGTGCGGCTGCGACCAGCGCTTGCTGGCTGCCACCTTCCGGCGATTTGCCAAACAGGGAACCGATAGTGTCGAGTAGGCTCATGACGGTCTCTCTTGAATGCCGACGCGTGCGTGACGGGTCGGCGGGTGAAAGCGCCGCGCGGTTGCGCGGCGCAGTGGGAAGGAAGGCGGGTGGCAGCGGGGCGGCTTCGATGCGTGCATGCCAGATGGATCATGCGCACCGGGGAGTCCTCGCGATGCCGTCGCCCACCCCTTTCGCGCATCATTACGCGCCAGAGGCCGCCGCGCCCGAGGCGGCCTTGCTCTTCTTCGCTTTCTTCTTCGAGGCCTTGGCTTCAGAGGCATCGGCCGGCGCGTTCGCCGCGGGCGCGGAAGCCGCCGCCGCTTCAGACGCCGCGGCCTTGCTCTTCTTCTTCGACTTCGACGCTATCGTGCCGGACGCTTCCGCTGGCGCAGCCGTGGTCGCGGTCGTGGCCGCGGATGTGGCCGGTGCCGCGGTGGTCGCCGCAGGCGCGGCTGCCGGTGGCGCCTTGGTGCTCGCGCTGCTGCCCGATTTCGTGGCGGGCTTGGCGCCGGTAGGCGGCGCGGCCGAGCCGTTGATCGTCAGACCGGCCGCTTCGAGATTGGTGACTGATTTGGTGCCAATGCCCTTGACGCGGGCGGCGAGATCATCGGCATCTTTGAATGGGCCATTCCTGGTGCGTTCGTCGATGATCGCCTTCGCATGCACCGGACCGATTCCCTTGACCGATTCGAGCGCCGCCTGATCGGCGGAATTCACTTCGACGGCCGCCGCAAATCCGGCCGACAGCGACAAAGCCAAAGCAACGCAAAGCATTAAAAGCTTCTTCAGCATGGCAAGCACTCCATTGAGGGCAAACAAGTAAGCCGGGAACGGACGACGCATTCTGTCAGCAGGCGCTGCGCTTAAGCATAGAACAAATCGCGCGCCGTTATTTGTGAGCGCCGACGATTTATACCGACCGATTCGTGACAAGTAAATCAGTGTGGACAATATTTAAACTTTTTGCCCGGCTATTAGGCTCTTGTGAGTTTATCCATCAATGCGGCACATCATAAGAAATCACAGCACAGACAAATGACAGCGACGAGCGCTTGACTTAGAGTGCACTCGAAGTCCTAACCTGAGTCCGTCATGTCGAAAATCTCAACCGCACTCACTATCGGTCAGGTTGCCGAAACGATCGGCGTCTCCACGCATACGCTGCGTTATTACGAACAGGCCGGGCTGATCCGCCCGGTCGGGCGCACGCAGGCGGGGCATCGCCTGTATTCGCCGGCCGATCTCGACTGGCTGCTGTTCGTGATGCGTCTGAAGGCGACCGGCATGCCGATCGCCGGGATGCAGGCGTTCGCGGCGCTGCGCGCGCAAGGCCAGCCGACGATGGGCGCGCGCCGCGACTTGCTGGCGGCGCACCGGGATGCGGTTTTGGCGCGGATCGCCGAGTTGCAGAGCAACCTCGGCGCGATCGTCGACAAGATCGCGTACTACGAGGCGGCCGGGCAGAACGCCGGCGCGGGTGATCCGGCACGACAGACCGACGCAACCTCATCGCTTTGACATTCGGAAAAGGACTCGCCATGGACTACGCACAAAACGACCGCTACACCCGAGGCTGGGACAAGCTCAGAGAGATCGACGGCTCGGCCGGCGAACAGGTGATCGCCGCGCTTGCGCCGATCGCGCCGGATTTCGGCCGGCTGCTGATCGAATTCGGCTTCGGCGATATTTATAGCCGGCCGCAGCTCGATCTGCGCGCGCGTGAAATCGCGACGATCGCTTCGCTCGCGACGCTGGGTTGCGCGCAACCGCAGTTGAAGGTGCATATCGAGGCGGCGTTGAATGTCGGCTGCACGCGCGAGGAGATCGTCGAAGTGTTCATGCAGATGGCGCTCTATGCGGGCTTTCCGGCCGCGCTGAATGCGTTGTTCGCCGCGCGTGAGATTTTCGGGCGGCACGCTCAGGCGGTTGAGGCGGAGCAGCAGGCGAGGGGAGTTGAGGTGGCGGAGGAAGTGGACGTGGGTTCGTAGCCGCGGTCGTGGGACGGGCAAGCGGAGTCTTTCAAACCGCCGAATCCGCCACAACCACCGCATCCGCGCGCAAATACCGCTTGCTCACCCCTCGCCAATACATCAGCAACCCGAAGCCGGCAATCGCCAGACTCGCCGTATTCGCGACCCAGAAGCCACGCGCGCCGGTCAGCCATTCCGGCGTGACGCCGCTCACGTTGAAGCCGAGCAGATACCCGCCGCCCAGCCCCACGCCCCACAACGCAACCGCATAGATGACGGTCGGCACGACCGCCACCTTGTATGCGCGCAGCACGAACGCGGTGGTGATCTGCAACGCATCGAACAGGTGGTAGCACGCGACGATCAACACCAGCGGCAGCGCCGCCGCCACGACCTGCGCATTCGGCGTATAGCCTTCGATGATGTACGGCCGCAGCACCAGCACGATCGCCCCATAACAGCAGGCGATCGCGACGGCCATCATGATGCCGTGCCGCGACAACGTGCGCGCCGCTTCCGGACGATGCGCGCCGAGCGCCTGAGCGACCAGCGTCGACGCAGCAATGCCGATCGACAGCGGCGTCATGTACAGCACCGCGCCGATGTTGCCGGCGATCTGATGGCCTGCGAGCGTCGTCGTGCCGAAGCGTGCGATGAAGAGCGCCATGAACGTGTACGACGTCACTTCGATCAGATACGACAGGCCCATCGGAATGCCCAGCCGCAACTGTGCCGCCTGGCGCTGCCAGACCGGCCAGCAGAAGTGCGCGAAGATCGCGAACGGCTTGAATAGGTCGACACGCGTCAGCAGCATCATGCCGACCACGGCAAGCCCCCAGTTGAGCGTCGCGCTGGCGAGTGCGCAACCCGGACCGCCGAGCGCCGGCACGCCGAGTCCGCCGAAAATGAACCACGTGTTGAGCGGAACCTTGAGCAGCAGCGCGCCGATCTGCAGAATCATCACGAGCCGCGGCTGGCCGACCGCATTGGTAATCGAACTGTAGACGCGAAAAGCGAGGCCGGCCGGCAGGCCGAAGGCCAGAATCCGCAGGTAGCCGACCGTGCGTTCATGCAGCGCGTCCGGCACGCGCGCCAGATGCAGCACAGGCCCGGGGAAAAACAGAATCAGGAAGCCGATCACGGTCAGCGCCAGCGCGAGCCACAACGACTGGCGAACTTCCTCGCCGATCTCGAGGTAGCGGCGCGCGCCGTAGAGTTGCGCGGTGATCGGTTGCAGCGCGGTCAGAATGCCGGTCAGGCCGATGTAGACGGAGATATAGATCGACGAGCCGAGCCCGAGCGCGGCCAGATCGACCGCCGAGTAACGGCCGACCATCGCCGTATCGATCACGCCGAACGCGATGATCGCCAGTTGGCCGATCCATACGGGCCATGCCAGCGCCGCGATCTTCCGTACGTCGGCGAACATGGTCAGTCGAGCTTCTTGTGCCAGCTGCGGCGTTTGACGACCGGCGGCTTCGGACGGTCGATCCGCACGTACAGGCGGAAGCGTTCGTCGCGGTCGGCCACGCGGCGGCCTTCCCACACGAGCTTCCAGATGTAGTCGGGCAGCGCGCTCGGGTCGCCGTACTCCTGCGAGTCCTGGCGCAGGATCACGTCGCAGTCCTGGTCGAACGAGAAGTGCATGTCGCCGAAATAGGCGAAGGTCGCGATCTGCGCATTACCGAGCCGCACCGGCGAAATGCAGGTGTAGTCCTCCGGCAGATGGCTCGCGATCTGTTCGGCGACGTCCTTGTAGGTCCGGCTGTAGTTGACGACCGGCAGCCACAGCGTCATCAGCAGCACCCACATCAGCGTCGTGCCGGCGCTCGAGAGCACCACGCTGCGCCACAGGACTTTCGGATGACGCGCGAGACGCCAGCGCACCAGCACGAACCAGCACACGGTCACGGCAACCGCGCACACGAACGACAGGACCTTGAACTGCGGCGCGAAGCCCGGCGCGAGACGCGCGAGGTTGCGCGCGAGCGGATGCGGGAAGCCGGTCAGCCCGGCCGCGTACACCAGCCAGACGAAGCTGCCGAGGATCGTGAAGCTCAGCAGCGCGAACCAGTCGATCGCGTTGATCGCGCCGCGTTTGAGCGTGGGCAGCGCAAAGGCGGCCAGCACCGCGAGCGACGGTAGCAACAGCATGTAGAGCCGGTTCGACTGATGACTCTGCAGGATCACCAGCGCCAGCAGCGGCCCGATCACCGACAGCGGAATCGCCACGTGCGGCGCGCGCCGCAGGCCCTTCCAGCTGAACCACGACCACAGCGCCAGTGGCCATGCCGGCCACGTGAAGAGCGGCAGGTTTTTCAACGCGTACGCGGCGACCGAGCCAGGCGGCCCCGCGAACGAACTCAGGCTCACGCGCACCCATTGATTCAGGTACCAGACGGCGTCCTCGGGAAAGGCGGCGAGCGCGGCAATCGGCCACGACACCGACACCACGAGCGCCACCGGCAAACCCGCCAGCAGCAGCCAGCGCGAGCGCGTTTCGCGCACGATCAGGGTCATCGCCAGCGTGCCGAGCAGCAGGGCGCCGACCAGCACCGGGCTGCTGGCCAGTGTGACGAGGCCGAGCGCGAGGCCCCAGATCAACGCGCCTTGAACCGGCTTGTCGATCATGCGCACGAGCCCATACACGAGCATCGCGATGCCGACGAACTGCGCCAGTTGCGGCGTGGTTTCGTGACCGCGTTCGGCCAGGCCGAAGCAGGCGAGCAGGATCAGCAGCGCGCCATCGGCAAGCGTGCGGCCGTAGTCGCGCGGTTCCGGCTCGCCGCCGAACGCGTACTTGAACGGCTGCACTTCGGCGCGCCGGCCGAGCAGGTAGGCGGCATACCAGACGAACGCGCAGGCCGCGCAAAACAGCAGGCCGGTGAATACGCGCGACGCGTTGCTCGCGTCGACCCATGGCGCGAGCACGCGGATCGCGCTGGCGCCGAGCCAGTAGCCGAGCGGGCCGTCTTCCGTCAGGTATTTGCCGACCAGATTCGGCAGCAGCCAGTCGTGAGCGCCACCGTTCGCCATGGTCCACATGACACCGAAGCCGGCTGCGTCCTCGTTCTTCCACGGATCGCGGCCGAATAGCCCGAACGACGCGTAGACGATACAGATGGTCAGCAGCAGCCAGCGCGGCAACGCACTGGTCGCGGAGGCGGTGAGGCGAACGACAGGTCTCATGCGGTGTGTGGACATTGGATAAGCGGTGCAGCCGGGACCGGACGGCATGGCTGCCGGCCGGAATGGCCCTTTTGGAGCATCCGGCATTGTAGTCGTGCCGTGCGATGCGCGTCACGGTCGGTAACGGCCCGCAACGTCGTTGCTAAAGCTGTAACGCGGCGCCGCAAGCGCGGGCGGCCTGGTCGGTGCCCACGCCATCGGTGACGCGAATGCTACCAATGAGGCGACAAATGAAGCGGCAAGCAAGGCCACAAACCAGGCGACAAAAAAGGGCAGCTCACGCTGCCCTTTTTCGCTGCTTCGCTGCCGGCCAAAGCCGGCGACGACGCGGGTATTACTTCGCTGCTGCCTTGCCGGTAGCGCGCGAACCGAACTTCTTGTTGAACTTCTCGACGCGGCCTGCCGTGTCCATGATCTTTTGCTGACCGGTGTAGAACGGATGCGATTCCGACGACACTTCGATCTTGGCGAGCGGGTAGGTCTTGCCGTTGAATTCGGCGGTTTCACGCGTCTGGATGGTCGAGCGCGTCACAAACTTGAAGTCGTTCGACATGTCGATGAACAGGACTTCGCGATAATCCGGGTGAATGCCTTCTTTCATGGTCTTTCCTTTAATCTGGCGGTAGCCAACCCGCGTGCAAGGCCGCATTGAGCGCGGACCGCATCTAGGCGCGAGCCACTTGCCTATGGTCGAAAAACGGCGATTATGCCAGAAAATCAGTCGCTTGACGACTTTCGTGCCAGTTTTCTGCTAGCGTTTTGCCAGCAGTTCGTGGCGTTTGGGCATTTGGGCGGTAGCGGTGCCGGCCGGCGCGGTGCGCGGGGACTTTTGGCCGCGGCCCTTATCCAGCGGACATGAGGCGTGGAGAGAGGATGCTGTCAGGCGGGAGCGAAGCTCAGCTCGACGCGCGCCGGATCCTGGCGGTAATAGCGCGCAAGCAGCCGGTACAGCTCCGGATACTCTGCCTCGAACGCCCGCGGCTTCACGAACAGCGCCTCGCTGCACACGGCAAAAAATTCCGCTGGATGGTCCGCCGCGTACGGATCGATCAGCGATTCGCGCTCGAAACGCGCCCAGCGACGCTGCGGCACCGCGTCGACCCGGGCGCAGAACTGGTCGTATGCAGGGTCGAACACGTCCGCCCACGCCTGCGCGTCGAGCGGTGCGTGCCAGCGGCGCATCAGCGGCGGGTGGCCATCCGCCTCACCGTTCAGCATGTCGATCTTGTGCGCGAATTCGTGAATCACGACGTTATAGGCGTCCGAGCCGTCCGTCATCTGCGCGTCTTCCCACGACAGCACCACCGGGCCGCCTTCCCACGCCTCGCCGCTCGCGTCGTGTTCGACCTCGTGCACCACGCCGTCTTCGTCCTCGACGGTCTTGCGGATCACGAATTCGCCCGGATAGACGATCACGCCGACCCAGCCGCGATACAGGTCGAGACTCAGGTTCAGCACTGGCAGACACGCCTGCGCGGCGATCGCCACAGTCATCGCGTCGGTCAGCTCCAGCTCGTGCGCGGTCGAGAATTCCTTTTGCGCGATGAACAGGCTGGTCAGTTCGCGCAGACGCACGAGGTCCGGCGCGTCGAGGTGCGCGAGAAACGGCAGGCCGTCGAGCGTGGCTTGCCAGAGCGCGTCGCCGATCGCGTAGTCACGCAGCGCGCGCTCGCGCCGGCGCGTGCCCAGCCATTGAGTGAGTTTCGAGAGCATGGCCTGATGAAACCCTTAGTCGATCTGTTTTTGCCACGCGGCGAAAATGCCGCCGCATATCGCTACGCCGATCAGAAAGTAGAAGCCGTCGAGCGACGCCAGAAAGCTTGCCTGCTGCGCGACCGTCCGGCTGACTTCCACGAGCGCCAGCGAGTGCGCCTCGGTCGGCGAGCTGCCCGCGGCGGCGAAGCTTTTCGTCAGCGTGGCGAGCGAGTTCTGGAACACAGGATTGTACGGATTCACGAACTCCGCGAGGCGAGTTTGATGCAGTGCCTGCCGATGCTGTTCGACGATGATGACAGACGCCGTCGCGAACGAGATCGTCAACTGCCGCACGATGTTTTTCAGCCGGTAGCCGTGCGTGAATTCTTCGATCGCGAAGATTCTGAACGTCAGATTGGCGACCGGCAGCACGATGAACAGCAACAGCAGTCCGCGTAGCAGCAGCGGCACGATCAGCGCCGCCTCGCCGACGCCCGGCGACATGTGTGTCATCCACGCCGCGGCGAATGCGGCCACCGCGAAGCCCGGCACGATGATCCACTTCTTGCGCGGCAGCAGCTTCGCATAGTGCAGATAGACGAACAGCGCGCTCGCGGAAATCAGCGACGTCACGCCGACCAGCCGCCCGGTGTTTTCGACCGGAAAGCCGAGGCCGCTCTCGAGAAAGCGCGAGATCAGATAGCTGAACACCGTGGAAATGTAGTAGTAGAACATGTACAGCACGAGCCCGGCCTGGAAGACCTTTTCGCGCAGCGCATGCAGGCGCATCAGCGGCGCGGGATGATGCCACTGCTGATAGATGAACCAGCCCAGCGCGACGATGCCGGCGACCGTCAGCAGAATCAGCCCCGGCGACGCGCTGAACAACTGGAAGCGCACCTGCTGCATCACGATTTGCAGCGCGCCCTGGGCGAACGCAAAGATCAGATACGGCCAGAAGTGCGCCGATCCGCGCTCCTCGGGCAGGCGGTTGCCGGAGTTGGGCAGCGCGAGCAAAGCCAGCACGGCGAACAGCACGCCCACGGGCGCCGTGCACGCAAACAGCGCGCGCCAGTCGAAATGCGCGACCAACTGGCCGCCGACCAAAGGCGCGAGCGCGCTGCTCAACACGATCAGCAGGAGAAACGCGCGCGTGGCCGCCGGTCGCCGCTGCGGCGTGAAACTCATCTGGATCAGGATGCGGCAGGTGCCCATCATCGGGCCGATGAAGTAGCCTTGAAAGCCGCGCGCCAACGCGAGCTCGATCGACGATTCGCTTAGCGCGGCGGCCACCGCGCCGGCGCAATAGAGCAGCATGCAGCCGGCCACATAGCGTCGGTAGCCGAAGCGCTCGACCCACCATTGCTGCTGCAGGATGCCGAGCACCGCCGCGACTGCATAGGCGCTCGAGGCCCACACCAGTTCATCGGGCGATGCGTTGATGCCGCCGGCGATATAGCTCGTGAAAAACGAGAAGATCGAATTGTCGAAGTAGTCGAGGCCGGTGACGACCGCCAGCACCCATGGGAAAAAATCGCCGCGCAACTTTTCGACGCTGAACAGCGCGACGCGGGACGACGCGGCGATCATGACGATTCGCCCGGCGTGGATTCGCCCGGCGTGGATTCGCCCGGCGTGGCTGTGCGTGGCTTTTTGATGCGCTTTCCGGGTGAAGAGTTGCCCGCTTTAACAAGCGCGCTGCGGCGTTGCTCGAGCAGCGCGTCGGCATTTTCGCCCGCGAGGCGCCGTTCGAGATAGTCGAGGTCGGGGCTCAGTTCAGCGCGTAGCTTCTGCGCTTCCTTGAGTTCGCGGCGCATCGTTTCGATGCGCGCGTCGAGCGCGTCGACCTGTTGCGCAAGGGCGTCGCGAATCTGCTGCAGCGACTCGGTCGAGAAACGATGGCCGCCTTCGACGGGTTCAAGTGGACGCTTGAGCATTTCGGTGATGCCGTGCAGCGAAAAGCCGAGCGAGCGCAAACGCAGAATGCGGCCGAAGCGCTTCAGGTCTTCGTCGTCGTAAAGCCGGTAGCGGCCCTCGCTGCGCGTGGGCGAGACGAGGCCGCGTTCCTCGTAGTATTTCAGCGTGCGCGGCGTGACGCCGAGGCGTTCGGCGGCGTCGCGCACGGTCAGCAGCGCGGGTGAGTCCTTCGACATAAGCAGTGACAGACATGACGGACTGAGCGCATTGTACTCAAACATGTACGTTCACGTACATGTTGTGACGCCGGCCAGTTTTCTCGGTTCGGGCTTTACCGTCCCCGACGAGCAATACCGGCGGACGAAAAAAAACCGCTCGTTTGTGGCGAGCGGCTCTTTGATGCGGTACGACTGATGCGGCTGTGCCGGCGCGAGGCCTTAGCTGCCGCCGCCGCGGCGCATCATGTCGAAGAACTCGGAGTTGCTCTTCGTCTGGCGGATCTTGTCGAGCAGGAATTCCATCGACTCGACTTCGTCCATGTCGTGAATGAACTTGCGCAGCACCCAGATCTTTTGCAGGACTTCGGGCTTGATCAGCAGTTCTTCACGGCGCGTGCCGGACTTGTTCAGGTTGATCGACGGGTAGACGCGCTTCTCGGCGAGGCGGCGTTCCAGGTGCACTTCCATGTTGCCGGTGCCCTTGAATTCTTCGTAGATCACGTCGTCCATCCGGCTGCCGGTTTCGATCAGCGCCGTGCCGATGATGGTCAGCGAACCGCCTTCCTCGATATTGCGCGCCGCGCCGAAGAAGCGCTTCGGGCGTTGCAGCGCGTTGGCGTCGACACCGCCCGTCAGCACCTTGCCCGAAGCCGGCACGACGGTGTTGTAGGCGCGCGCGAGACGCGTGATCGAGTCGAGCAGAATCACCACGTCGTTCTTCATTTCGACGAGGCGCTTGGCTTTTTCGATCACCATTTCGGCGACTTGCACGTGACGCGCAGCCGGTTCGTCGAACGTGGAGGCGATCACTTCGCCGGCCACCGAACGCTGCATTTCGGTCACTTCTTCCGGGCGTTCGTCGATCAGCAGCACGAACAGCACGACGTCGGGATGGTTCTGCTTGATCGCGTGGGCAATGTGCTGAAGCATCACGGTCTTGCCGGACTTCGGCGATGCGACCAGCAGGCCGCGCTGGCCCTTGCCGATCGGCGCGATCATGTCGATGATGCGGCCCGTGACGTTTTCCTCGCCGCGCATTTCGCGTTCGAGCAGCAGCACCTTGTTCGGGTGCAGCGGCGTCAGGTTTTCGAACATGATCTTGTGCTTCGAGGCTTCCGGCGGCTGGCCGTTGACCTTGTCCACCTTCACCAGCGCGAAATAGCGTTCGCCGTCTTTCGGCGTACGCACTTCGCCTTCGATCGTGTCGCCCGTATGCAGGTTGAAGCGGCGGATTTGCGACGGGCTGATGTAGATGTCATCCGTGCTGGCGAGGTACGAGGTTTCCGGCGAACGCAGGAAGCCGAAGCCGTCCGGCAGCACTTCGAGCGTGCCGTCGCCGAAGATCGTGTCGCCCGTTTTGGCTCGTTTTTTTAGAATGGCGAACATCAATTCCTGCTTGCGCAGGCGGTTCGCACTTTCGATCTCGAGGCCATTGGCCATCTCGATCAATTCGGACACGTGCAGAGTCTTAAGCTCGGATAAATGCATACGGAGAACCCGCAGGAGAAGGTGCGACGAAATGAAATCTGGGAGGAGAGTGAGCGGAACCGCTCAAGGACTTACACGTCTTCTCGACGTTTTGCGGATTCTAGCATAGCACACGCCAATTTCCGCTAGTGCGACGGCATGGCATCTTTCTTGTCGAGCGTGTTGCCGGCTGACAACACGCTCCACTCAACGCGCCGGCGAGTCTCGACGGACCCGCAGCGCGCCGCTTTACAGGTTGCCGTCGAGGAACGCGGTGAGTTGCGACTTCGACAATGCGCCGACCTTCTGCGCGGCGACCGCGCCATTCTTGAACAGGATCAACGTGGGGATGCCGCGCACGCCGAACTTGACCGGCGTCGATTGATGCTCGTCGACATTGATCTTGGCGATCTGCAGACGATCAGCGTAATCCTTCGCGACTTCGTCGAGGATCGGCGCGATCATCTTGCACGGACCGCACCATTCAGCCCAGAAATCGAGCAGCACGGGTTTATCGGATTTCACGACGTCCTGTTCGAACGATGCGTCGCTAATATGCTTGATTTGTTCGCTCATTGTATGAATACCTCTATCGGTTCGAGGCCCGCCTGAATTGCTCGCCACGATACGTCAAAACCTAAGGAAACTTCCGTTCGCTTTGCCGCACTCGGAGTCTTGCCGACACACACACGGAAACGTTGATGCGTTTATCCTGGGGATGTGCGGAAGGCTCGCGCCTGCGGGTCATCCGTACGGCAGTTTAGCTTAATTCGCTATGCGTTGCCGGGGGCGATAGTACTCATCAGGGGCAGTTGGGCCAACGGCTGCCGGTGAAGTGCCCTACGTTCCAATGACTGCGCATTCCAATCACCGCGACGCAGCTTATCTGGTGGCTGGCGCGGCGAACTCAAGTAGCTCGCAGGCGTACTTGAGGGGTGTCGACTATATGGTGCGAGGAGCCTGATTCGGCGCGTCGATGTCGCTTTGCTCGTATTAACAGTCGCGCGATGGGCCAAGCGGTGATAGAATGTTTCGTGACGGGCCTCCTCGCATGGAGGGATGGTCAACCTGGTCAGGTCGGGAACGAAGCAGCCACAGCCGTTTTCCACCAGTGCCGAGGGTCGGGCTCGTCACCTTCCTTTTTCTGTTTGCGTCCGCGGGCTTCTCCGCAATATCTCCGAACTCGTGTTTTACCCTTAGTGTCGCCGTCCCAGGTGCATGCCGTCATGTCGCGGTCGTCTTTCGCGCGTTTGATCTATTTTTTTCTATCGGTCCGTTAGCCTGTTTCAATGAAGCGGCGACACGCGTTCATGTGCCGTCTCGATTCGGTTTTGAGCGGCATTGTTACTGATACAATTTCCGGATGACCTATCAAGTTCTCGCACGCAAATGGCGGCCGAAGGATTTTGCTTCGCTCGTCGGACAGGAGCACGTGGTGCGCGCGCTCACGCACGCGCTCGACGGCGGCCGTCTGCACCATGCCTATCTGTTTACCGGCACACGCGGCGTCGGCAAAACCACGCTGTCGCGCATCTTCGCCAAGGCGCTGAATTGCGAAACCGGCGTGACCTCCACGCCGTGCGGCGTGTGCCGTGCGTGCCGTGAGATCGACGAAGGGCGCTTTGTCGATTATGTGGAGATGGACGCGGCGAGCAATCGCGGCGTCGACGAAATGGCCGCGCTGCTCGAGCGCGCGGTGTACGCGCCGGTCGACGCGCGCTTCAAGGTCTACATGATCGACGAAGTGCACATGCTGACCAACCACGCCTTCAACGCAATGCTGAAGACGCTGGAAGAACCGCCGTCGCACGTCAAGTTCATTCTCGCCACCACCGATCCGCAGAAGATTCCGGTCACGGTGCTGTCGCGCTGTCTGCAGTTCAATCTGAAGCAGATGCCCGCCGGTCATATCGTGTCGCATCTCGAGCACATCCTCGGCGAAGAGAAGGTGCCATACGACGCCCAGGCGCTGCGCCTGCTGGCGCGCTCAGCCGACGGCTCGATGCGTGATGCGCTGTCGCTGACCGATCAGGCGATTGCCTATTCGGCCAATCAGGTGAATGAAGAGGCGGTGCGCGGCATGCTCGGCGCGCTCGATCAGAGCTATCTGATCCGTCTGCTCGACGCGCTTGCGGACGGCGACGGCGCCGCGGTGCTGGCGGTCGCCGACGAGATGGCATTGCGCAGCTTGTCGTTTTCGACGGCCTTGCAGGATCTGGCGAGTTTGCTGCATCGGATTGCGTGGGCGCAATTCGCGCCTTCGTCGGTGCTGGACGAGTGGCCGGAGGCCGGTGATCTGCGCCGTTTTGCCGAAGCATTGAGCGCCGAGCAGGTGCAGTTGTTCTATCAGATTGCGACGATTGGTCGAAGCGAACTCGGGCTCGCGCCGGACGAATACGCGGGCTTCACGATGACGTTGCTGCGGATGCTGGCGTTCGAACCCGCGCCGACCGGCGGTGATGGCGCGGCGGGTGGGGCGCGCGCGCCTGGCCAGGCGGGTGCGGGCGGTGCGAAACGCACTGGCGCGCCGACGGTCGCAGCGTTGCGAGCCTTGTCGGGTTCGCCCGTGACGGCTGGTGCGCTGCCAACGGGGGCGCTGGCGAACTCGCGCGCAGCGATGAGTGCTGCCGCGCCGGTCCTTGAATCGCCGGCTGGTAATGCGATGGTGGACAAAGGCGCTGCGTCTGGTGGGGCAGCCGAATCAGCGATGTCATCTGCGGTGCAAAGCACCGATGCAACTGGCGCGCGGCCGGCATTAGCGGATTCCGCGCAAGACGCGCCAGCACAGCGATCGCCCAGTGCGCAAGCCGCAATCGTTGCTGAGTCGGCGCCGGTCATCGATGAAGTGAAGTCGGCGCCAGCGCTTGCGCCTATCGACGCTGACGCGGCGCCTGCGCCAGCGACGGTCGATGCGACGCCCGCAGCTGCCAAGGCGAGCGCCGCACCTGCGTTGGCTCCGTGGGACGACGCGCCCGCCGATCCGGCTTCGAACGAAGTATCTGCAAAAACCGGTCTCGACGACGCAGCGGCAAATGAAGTCCCTGCTAACGCCGCCCCTGACGATCCCGTCGCCAACGAAGTCCTCGCTGCACCCAGTCTCAATGACCCGGCGCCGGCCCCGGCGCTCACCGCGCCGGCAACCGCCGCGCTTGCGCGCACGGAGCAAGTTGCCACAGACGCCGCGTCACGAGAACCTCCGCCCGCCGCCGAATCCGCGCCGCGTCGCGCAGGCGGCGCGAGCGCCGCGCTCGACGTTTTGCGCAGCGCCGGCCTGAAAGTGTCGTCCGATCGTGGCCGCGCCACCGCGGCAGCGGCCGCGAAACCCGCCGCGCCGGTCACGCCGAAACCCGCCGCGCCGCGCGTGGTCGTCCCCGTGCCGACGCCGGGTGCGCCGCGCCGCGCGCAGCAGCAAGACGCCGCACCGGTCGCTCGTGCGCCGTCGGCGCCGGCCGAGCGCAACGGCGCGGAGCAGAACGGCTCGTCGGTGCCGCCATGGGACGACATGCCGCCCGACGACTACATGCCGATCTCGGCATCGGACGACGGCTATTTCGGCCCGCCGGACGACAACTACATGCCCGTGTTCGACCGCGGTCCGGACGACGTCCGCGTGAACGCCACGGCCGCTGCCACGCCGGCGCCGGTGGTCGATTCACGGCCGCTGCCGCCCGCCGTGCCGCTCGATCCGCTCGGTTTCAAAGGCGACTGGCCGGCGCTTGCTGTCGATCTGCCGCTCAAGGGCATCTCGTATCAGCTCGCGTTCAACAGCGAGCTGATGGCGCTCGAAGGCAACACGCTCAAACTGAATGTGCCGGTTCCGCAGTACGCGGAGGCGTCGCAGGTCGCTAAACTGAAGGCCGCGCTTGCCGAGAAGCTCGGCCAGAATGTCGACGTGCTGGTCGAAATCGGTCCGGCACGCCGCACCGCCGCCGCGCACGACGCCGCGATGCGCGCGCAGCGTCAGCAGGAAGCGGAGCGCGAGATCGGCGCCGATCCGTTCGTGCAGTCGCTGATCCGCGAGTTCGGCGCGAGCATCGTGCCCGGCTCGATCCGCCCGATTACCCCGGACGCCGCCGCGAACGGCGCGTCGTCGGTCCACTGATTCGCCGCGCTGTTCCGCCGTAACGCGCCCGATTTCCAGATTTCACGCTATCAAGAAGGAGCATGTCCATGATGAAAGGCCAACTCGCCGGGCTGATGAAGCAAGCCCAGCAGATGCAGGAAAACATGAAGAAGATGCAGGAGCAACTCGCGCTGATCGAAGTCGAGGGGCAGTCGGGCGCCGGTCTCGTGAAGGTGACGATGACCTGCAAGAACGACGTGCGCCGCGTATCGATCGACCCGAGCCTGCTCGCCGACGACAAGGACATGCTGGAAGACCTCGTCGCCGCTGCATTCAACGACGCCGTGCGCAAGGCCGAAGCCACCGCCCAGGAAAAGATGGGCGGGATGACCTCGGGCCTGCCGCTGCCGCCGGGCTTCAAGCTGCCGTTCTGAACGACGCCGCCCAGGCGGGCGAGCGCCGCGGCTGCTGTCGCCGCGGCGTGAACGGAGCGCGCGAGGCGGACGCTCGAGTGGGGTGCGCGAAGTGAACGCATCGCGCCATTTGCACGTGCATTTCATTCGCAGCAGTTCGCATCGGTCCGCGCCCGTTCGCTCAAGCTGTCCGCCTGACGCGAGCATCTGCGCCACAGCCGCGCTGACACACGCTTGACCGAACCCACCGCATCGCCACCCGCATACACGGGCACTATCCACTTCGACGCCGATCCGCATGAAACAACCTTCCGCCTTGTCGGCGCTCGTCGAAGCGCTGCGCGCGCTGCCCGGAGTCGGGCCGAAGTCCGCGCAACGCATGGCGTATCACCTGATGCAGCACGACCGCGACGGCGCCGAGAAACTCGGCCGCTCGTTGCTGTTCGCGACCGAGCATCTGCAGCACTGCGAGAAGTGCAACACCTTTACCGAAGCGCAAGTCTGCGAGGTTTGCCTCGATGACGAGCGCGATCCGACGCTGCTGTGTGTTGTCGAAACGCCCGCCGACCAGATCATGCTCGAGCAGACCATGACCTATCGCGGTCTTTATTTCGTGCTGATGGGGCGGCTGAGTCCGCTCGACGGCATTGGCCCGAAGGAGATCCATTTCGACCGGCTGGTCAGGCGCGCGTCGGATGGGATCGTCAAGGAAGTCGTGCTCGCGACCAATTTCACCAATGAAGGCGAGGCCACCGCGCATTATCTCGGGCAGACGCTCAAGGCGCGCGGCCTCACCGTCACGCGTCTCGCACGCGGTGTGCCGGTGGGCGGCGAACTCGAGTATGTCGACGCCGGCACGATCGCCCGCGCGATGCTCGACCGCCGGTCGATGTAACACGCGGCGCCGGCAACGCCACGCTGCGTCATGCCAGCTTCGGCGAGGCTCCGGCGGCTGGCTCACTTCACCGCCGCGCCCATTGAGACCGCAAACGTCACGACAGCCCCCGTCAGGATCAGAAGAAAGGAGACACATGAGCGCCACCCCTGAATCAGGCGCGAGCGCCGCGCCCCAAGGCCCGCTCGCCGGCGTCAAGGTGCTGGAACTCGGCACGCTGATCGCCGGCCCGTTCGCCGCGCGCTTTCTCGGCGAGTTCGGCGCCGACGTCATCAAGATCGAAGACCCCAAAGGCGGCGATCCGCTGCGCAAATGGCGCAAGCTTTATCCGGAAGTCGGCGGCACGTCGCTATGGTGGGCCGTGCAGGCGCGCAACAAGAAGTCCGTCACGATCAATCTGAAGGCCGAAGAGGGCAAGGAGATCGTGCGGCGTCTCGCGAAAGAAGCGGACATCGTCGTGGAAAATTTCCGGCCGGGTTTGCTGGAGAAACTTGGACTCGGTTACGACGTGCTGTGCGCGGAAAACCCCGGCCTCGTGATGGTGCGCTTATCCGGCTATGGCCAGACCGGACCCTATCGCGACCGGCCCGGATTCGGCGCGATCGCCGAATCGATGGGCGGCTTGCGCCATATCACCGGCTATCCGGATTTGCCGCCGCCGCGCATCGGCATTTCGATCGGCGATTCGATCGCCGCGTTGCACGGCGTGATCGGCGCGTTGATGGCGTTGCATCACAAGCAGGTGAACGGCGGCAAGGGGCAGGTCGTCGACGTCGCGCTGTACGAGGCCGTCTTCAACATGATGGAAAGCGTGGTGCCCGAATACGGCGTGTACGGCATGGTGCGCGAGCGCACCGGCGCGTCGCTGCCGGGTATCGTGCCGTCGAACACGTATCCGTGCCGCGACGGCAGCATCGTGATCGGCGGCAATAGCGATCCGATCTTCAAGCGCCTGATGGTGGCGATCGAACGCGACGATCTCGCGAACGATCCGGCGCTCGCGCATAACGACGGGCGCGTGCCGCGCACTCAGGAGATCGACGGCGCGATCGCCGCATGGCTCGCCACGCGCACCATCGACGAAGCCCTCGCCGTGCTGAATGCGGCCGACGTGCCGGTTGGCCGCATCTACAGCGTGGCGGACATGTTCACCGATCCGCAGTTCATCGCGCGTCAGATGATCCAGCGCTTCAAGTGGCAGGACGGCCAGGAAATCACGCTGCCGTCGGTCACGCCGAAGCTCTCGGCGACCCCCGGCGAGACGCGCTGGCTCGGTCCCGAACTGGGTGAACATACCGATGAAGTCCTGCAATCGCTAGGTTATGATGCTGACGACATCGCAAGGTTGCACGCGCAACAGATAGTCTGAGCGCAGCGCCGTGCGGGCACGCCCATCGTGCGTGCTGCACACAACGCTTGCGCACACGACGTGGCGCAAGCCGTCACGCGAACATGGGTTCAGGCGCGGCGCCCACGAGCGCCGCGGCTAAAAAAGAACAGCGACAAAACAGCTGCAAAAAGGGCCGCACAACAAAAGTTTGGAGACGACAGACCATGCAACGCAGAACCTTCCTCGCCGGTAGCGCCGCGCTCGCTGGCGCCACGCTGGCAGCCACGCCGCTTGCTTTCGCGCAGGGCAAACCTGAAACCACCAAAGTGGCGATCGCGGTCGGCGGCAAGAACCTGTTCTACTACCTGCCGCTCACGATTGCCGAGCGTCGCAATTACTTCAAGGACGAAGGGCTCGACGTCGAAATTTCCGATTTCGCCGGTGGTTCGCAAGCGTTGAAGGCGGCAGTCGGCGGTAGCGCGGATGTGGTCTCCGGTGCGTTCGAGCACACGTTGCTGTTGCAGGCGCAGAAGCAGATGTTCCGCGAATTCGTGCTGCAAGGACGCGCGCCGCAGATCGTGCTGGCGGTGTCGAAGAAGACCATGCCGAACTACAAATCGATCGCCGATCTGAAGGGCAAGAAGATCGGCGTGACCGCGCCGGGTTCGTCGACCTCGATCATGGCGAGCTTCGTGCTGGCGAAGGCCGGACTGACCGCGAAAGACGTCGCGTTCATCGGCGTCGGAGCGGGCGCCGGCGCGATCGCCGCGTTGCAGTCGGGGCAGATCGACGCGATCGCCAATCTCGACCCGGTCATGACCAGGCTCGAACGTGCGGGCGAGATCCGCGTCGTGACGGATACGCGCACGCTCGCCGATACGCGCAGCGTGTTCGGCGGCGATATGCCGGCAGGGTGCCTGTACGCATCGCAAAGCTTCATCACGAAGAACCCGAACACCACGCAGGCGCTGACCAATGCGATGGTGCGCTCGCTCAAGTGGCTGCAGGCGGCGAGCGGCAGTGAGCTGATCAACACGGTGCCGGAAGGCTATCTGCTTGGCGACCGCGCGGTGTATCTGGACGCGTGGCAGCATGTGAGAGAAGCGCTGTCGCCCGACGGCCTGATGCCCGCGGATGGCCCCGCGACGTCGCTGAAGACGTTGCAGGCGTTCGATCCGGCCGTGCAGGGCAAACCGATCGATCCGTCGAAGGCGTGGACCAATGACTTCGTCAAGAAAGCGCTGACCACCGTCAAGGTGTAAAGCGCTGGCGTGAAGGGCGGGGCAGACGCGGCGCGCGCTGTGATCACCTCGCCCACGGTCGCGACAACGCCACGACAGCAACATCACACACCGAAACCGATCTTCGAAGAAGCGAGCCGAACGATGACCGTTGCCGCCCTGGCACTCGAAAACATCACCTGCACATTTGCTGCGCGCGATAACCGCACGCAGCGCTACACGGCGGTCAAGGACACCACGCTGCGCATCGCGCCCGGAGAGTTCGTCTCGGTGGTCGGTCCGACCGGCTGCGGGAAATCCACGCTGCTGAACGTCGGCGCGGGGTTGCTGCTGCCGTCGTCGGGTACGGTCAGCGTGTTCGACGAGCCGCTCGATGGGATCAACCGGCGCGCCGGCTATATGTTCCAGGCCGACGCATTGATGCCGTGGCGCTCGGCGATCGACAACGTGATGGCCGGCCTCGCGTTTCACGGCGTGGCCACCGCCGAAGCGCGCGTCAAAGCCGACGAGTGGTTGAAGCGTGTCGGCCTTGGCGGCTTCGGCGATCGTTATCCGCATCAGCTATCGGGCGGCATGCGCAAGCGCGTCGCGATGGCGCAGACGCTGATTCTCGATCCCGACATCATCTTGATGGACGAGCCGTTTTCGGCACTCGATATCCAGACGCGTCAGTTGATGGAAAACGAATTGCTCGACCTGTGGGCCGCCAAACGCAAGGCGGTGTTGTTCATCACGCACGATCTCGACGAAGCGATCGCGATGTCCGACCGCGTGGTGGTGTTGTCGGCGGGACCGGGCACGCATCCGATCGGTGAATTCACGATCGATTTGCCGCGGCCCCGCGACGTCGCTGAAATCCGCGCGCATCCACGTTTCGTCGAGCTGCATGCGCAGATCTGGAGTGTGCTGCGCGATGAGGTGCTCGAGGGTTACCAGCAGCAACTGACCGCGGTTTAGCCGCGTCGCGTGGTCTAGCGTCATGTAGTGTCGCGTCGCGTTGCGTCGTGTATTCGCGTTCGGCAAACGCGTCCATCAAATCGTCCAAGGCAAACCGAGTCATGTGGAAGACGTTACGCCCGAGCCGGGCGAATCTGGTGATCTGGCAATGGCTGCTGCTCGTGCTGTGCTTCGTGCTCTGGTATGTGCTGACCAGCCCGACGTTGTTGCCGGCGTTCTATTTCGACGATCCGAACAAGGCCGCGTTCTTCTTCGGCGAGCCGCAGAAGGTGCTGCAGCGGATCTGGGAGTGGTTCACGGGCGGCGAGATCTATCTGCATCTGTGGATCACGCTGGTCGAGACCGTGCTCGCATTTGTGCTGGGTACGGCGCTCGGACTCGGCGTCGGCCTGTGGCTCGCGTTGGCGCCGCTCGCGAGCGCGTTGTTCGATCCGTACGTCAAGGCGGCCAACTCGATGCCGCGCGTGATTCTCGCGCCGATCTTCGGCGTGTGGTTCGGCCTCGGCATCTGGTCGAAGGTGGCGTTGGGTGTCACGCTGGTGTTTTTTATCGTGTTCTTCAACGTCTATCAGGGCGTGAAGGAAGTCAGCCCGGTCGTGCTCGCGAACGCGCGGATGCTCGGCGCGAATCGCAAGCAACTGCTGCGCTTCGTCTATTTGCCGAGCGCGATGAGCTGGGTGTTTTCCAGCCTGCATACGTCGGTAGGACTGGCGTTCGTCGGTTCGGTGGTGGGGGAGTATCTCGGCTCGGCGCGCGGCGTCGGCTATCTGATTCTGCAAGCCGAGGGCACCTTCGATATCAATACCGTGTTCGCCGGGATTCTGGTGTTGACCGCGTTCGCGCTGGTTCTCGATGCGATCGTCGGCATTGGCGAGCGGAGGCTGATGAAGTGGCAGCCGAAGACTGGGGATACTGAGAAGCTGTAGGCGCTGCAGGCGCGGAGCCTGATAGGCGGCAAGCAGGGTTAGTACTAGGGCGACAAGTGCAGACTCAACAGGTGCGGGCTCAATAAGCTTGGTTCGATAAGCGCAGACTCAGCAAACGCAGACTCAACAAAAACGGCGTGCGGTTTGAAAAACCGCACGCCGTTTTCGCTTTTGCGGCCCGCTCAATCAAGCGCTCAATCAGGCATCGATCAAGCGCGCCGCGACTATGGCGTAATCACCACCTTGCCGATCACGCGACGCTCGGCCATATCACGCAAAGCGCGGCCGGTGTCGGCGAGTGAATAGCGAGCGGACACGTACGGCTTGAGCTTGCCTTCACCAATCCAGCCGGTCATCTGCTGAAACGCCGCGTGATTACGCTGCGGCTCGCGCTTCGCGAAATCGCCCCAGAATACGCCGACCAGACTCGCGCCTTTGAGCAGCATCAAATTGAGCGGCAGTTTCGGAATCTCACCGTTCGCGAAACCGACCACCAGATAACGCCCGCGCCAGCCGATGCTGCGAAACGCCGGTTCCGCATAAACGCCGCCGACGGGATCGTAGATCACGTCTGGGCCTTTGCCGTCGGTAAGCGCCTTGATGCGCTCGCGCAGGTCTTCGGTGCTGTAGTTGATGGTTGCGTCCGCGCCGTGCCTGACGCAGGTGACGAGCTTCTCGTCGCTCGACGCGGCCGCGATCACGCGCGCGCCGAGTGCCTTGCCGATCTCGACGGCCGCCAGTCCGACGCCACCCGCCGCGCCCAACACCAGCATCGTCTCGCCGGCTTGCAACGCGCCGCGATCGACCACCGCGTGATGCGAGGTGCCGTACGCGAGCGTGAACGCCGCCGCCAGTTCGAACTCGACGCCGTCCGCGAGCGGCACGCATGCCGAGGCCGGCGCCAGCGCCTGTTCGGCAAAGCCGCCCGAACCGGTGAACGCGACCACGCGCGAGCCGGGTTTGAATTGCGTCACGTCGGCGCCGACCGCGCGCACGACGCCCGCGACTTCCGAGCCGGGCGTAAAGGGCAGAGGTGGTTTGAACTGGTATTTGTTTTCGATGATCAGCACGTCGGGGAAATTGACGGCCGCGGCTTTGACGTCGATTACGACGTGGCCGGGCGGCGGCTCGA
Organism: Paraburkholderia ultramafica; assembly: GCF_902859915.1. Classification (GTDB taxonomy): domain Bacteria; phylum Pseudomonadota; class Gammaproteobacteria; order Burkholderiales; family Burkholderiaceae; genus Paraburkholderia; species Paraburkholderia ultramafica. The sequence continues at coordinate 223,414 of NZ_CADIKK010000005.1, read as the reverse complement.
GGTCCGGCAGGTTTTCGACGACCAGGCTCTCCGGGGGGCCGTATTGATTACAGCGAATCGCGCGCATCGTGTCTCCATATCGATCAGGGTTCGCAAGCATTCCGAGTGTAAAACAATCAGCACGACCGTGCGTTTTTATTGTGCGGCACACATTCGGCGCAGCGCCGCCAAGCGGCCCGGGCTGATTCGCTGCAAACGTTGTACGTGCGCTTTGCATGCGGCGCGCGCACGGCCGCCGTGTCGTTCGCGTGCCATCTTTCCTCGGTTACAATCGCCGCATGCGAATCCTACTCAGCAATGACGACGGTTACCTGGCGCCAGGCCTTGCAGCGCTTTACGAAGCGCTCAAGCAGATCGCGGACGTCACCGTGATGGCCCCCGAACAGAATTGCAGCGGCGCGTCGAATTCGTTGACGCTGTCGCGGCCGCTCTCGGTCCTGCGTTCGGCCAACGGCTTCTACTACGTGAACGGCACGCCCACCGACTCGGTGCACATCGCGCTGACGGGCATGCTCGACCATACGCCGGATCTGGTGGTGTCGGGCATCAACAACGGCCAGAACATGGGCGAAGACACGCTTTATTCGGGCACCGTCGCGGCCGCCACCGAAGGCATCATGTTCGGTGTGCCGGCCATCGCGTTCTCGCTGGTCGACAAGGACTGGGCGCATCTCGAAGACGCGGTCCGGGTCGCCGCCGAAATCGTCACGCATTATCTCGAGCAGCCGCTGCCCGGGCACCCATTGCTGAACGTCAATATCCCGAACCTGCCGTACGAGCAACTCGACGGCTGGCATATCACGCGTCTCGGCAAGCGGCATCCGTCGCAGCCGGTGATCCGTCAGACCAACCCGCGCGGCGAGCCGATCTACTGGATCGGTCCGTCGGGCAGCGCGCGCGACGCGAGCGAAGGCACCGATTTCCACGCGATCGCCAACGGCCGCGTGTCGATCACGCCGCTGCAGCTCGACCTGACCGACACGCAAATGCTGCCCGTGGCGCGCGACTGGGCGCGCGGCGGCAGCGGCGCTTCATGACCAGCGAGCGCGCCAAGCGCTTTCCGCTCGGCCTCGAGGACCTGGTGCGGGAACCGCGCCGGCCCGAAGGGCGTCCGGGCGAAGTGCGCGCGGCGGCGCTTGCCGCGAGTGCGGCGCTGAACGCGCGTCAGCAGCCGGCGAAGCATGTGCCGAGCGGGTCCGCGGCCAAGGCGCAGTCGAGGACGCCGGGCAAGGGGCAGACGCCGGTGCAAGCCAAGCCTCAAGCCAAGCCTCTAGTCACTACGCAGCCGAAGCCGCAGACCGCGCCGTCGCTTTCGTCGTCAGCCAAAGCGCCAGCCAAGCCCGCCACGCACGCCACGCACGCGCCGAACCCGACCACGCGCGCCACGCCTCAGTCGACGCCGCCGGCCAAACCCGCCGCCCGTGCCAACGAACGCTCGGCCGCGCCGAACGTCGCTTTGAACAGTGCGCTGGCACTGACTTCCGAACGGGTTCGCGAACGCATGGTCGAACGCCTGCGTGGGAACGGCGTGACCGATCAGCGCGTGTTGAACGCGATGGCGGTGGTGCCGCGCCACATGTTCGTCGATCCGGGCCTCGCGGCCCAGGCCTACGAAGATGCCGCGTTGCCGATCGGTCATCACCAGACGATCTCCAAGCCCTCAGTGGTCGCGCGAATGATCGAACTGGCGGCAGCCGGCCGCGCGCTCAACAACGTGCTCGAAATCGGCACCGGCTGCGGTTATCAGGCGGCGGTGCTGAGCCAGGTTGCACGCGAGGTTTATTCGATCGAACGCATCAAGCCGCTGTCCGAACGCGCGAAGACGAACCTGCGTCCGCTGCGCATTCCGAACATCCGGCTGCACTACGGCGACGGGCGACTCGGCCTGCCGTCGGCGGCGCCGTTCGACGCGATCGTGATCGCCGCCGCGGGGCTCGACGTCCCGCAAGCATTGCTTGAACAACTCGCGATCGGCGGCCGTCTGGTTGCGCCGGTCGGCTCGCAGGACGGCCAGAGCCAGGTGCTGACGCTGGTCGAGCGCCTCGGGCCCGCGCAGTGGCGCGAGTCGCGGCTTGATCGCGTTTTCTTTGTACCTTTAAAATCCGGAGTGATTTGACACCGATGAGTATGTTGCGCGCGATGCGAAGAACCAGCCTGAATGTCCCCATGACCGTAACCCAGCGTAGCGTGTGCGTGCTCGCCTTGTCCCTGTTGATGACGGCCTGTGCTTCCCGGCTCGATCAGGCGCCGGTCGTCGACCGCTCGGGCGGCAGCCCGCTCAGTACGCAAGCCGCGCAGCCGGCCGTGCCGCTCGGACCGCCGCCGCCGGGCTACTATCGCGTGAAGCCGGGCGACACGCTGTACCGGATTGCGTTGGAGAACGGCCAGAACTACCGCGACATTTCTGCGTGGAACAATCTGACCAACCCGAATCAGATCGAGGTCGACCAGTTGCTGCGCGTCGTGCCACCGGGTGCGAATACGGCCGGGCTGACACCGGGCGTGGCAACCGCGCCGATCGGCAGCAATGGAGCGGTGCAGAGTGCGCCGCTCGGCAGCACACCGTCCACGGGAGCCGCAGCCGGCGTGGCGGCGCCGCCGCTGTACGGTTCGGTGGCGAACAACGCGGCGCCGTCGCCGTCCGCGGGCGCGGCAAGCGACTCGGGCGCCGGCGCGTCCGGCAACGTCGCTTTCGCGTGGCCGGTGCGCGGCCCGCTACTCGGCACCTTCAACGATTCGACCAACAAGGGCGTCAATATCGGCGGCGCCTCGGGCGATCCGGTGAAGGCTTCCGCGGATGGCCGCGTCGTGTATGCCGGAAATGGGCTGCGTGGTTACGGCAATCTCATTATCATCAAGCATGATGCAACTTATCTCACCGCGTATGCACACAACCGCTCTTTGATGGTAAAAGAGGGGGACGCGGTAACGAAGGGGCAGAAGATCGCTGAGATGGGCAATAGCGATTCCGACCGTGTGATGTTGCATTTCGAAGTTCGCCGGCAGGGTAAACCTGTCGACCCACTGAAGTATTTGCCGCCGCAATAAGCGATACGACCATGCCGAAATCGAAGCGCCGCCCGCCGCAAGCCGAGTCTGAAACGATCAGCCCAGCCACGTCCGGCGCAGTGGACGAAAGCGGCGCTTCGGAAGCGGAAGAAGAGATCGCGGAGGAGCGCGATCTCGACGAACGCCAGGGCAGCGCGGACGAAGCCGGCGACGCCCGCGACGGCGCGAGCGAAGTCGCGCCGGACGCGGACGATTTCCGTGCGTTGCTGCAAGCCGAGCTGACGGCCGACACGATCCAGCACTATCTGAACCGCATCAGCGTGAAGCCGCTTCTCACCGTCGAAGAGGAGCAGAAGTATTCGCGCCTTGCCAAGGCGGGCGAGTTCGATGCGCGGCAGGTGATGATCGAACGTAATCTGCGGCTCGTCGTCAGCATCGCGAAGGGTTATCTGAATCGCGGCGTGCCGCTGCTCGATCTGATCGAAGAGGGCAACCTCGGGCTGATGCACGCGATCGAAAAATTCGATCCGACGCGCGGCTTCCGGTTTTCGACTTATGCCACGTGGTGGATCCGACAGAGCATCGAGCGCGCGATCATGAACCAGGCGCGCACCGTGCGCTTGCCGGTGCACGTGATTCGTGAGCTCAATCAAGTGCTGCGCGCCAAGCGCCATCTGGAAAAAAATTCGATGAATTCCGGCGAAGCGGCCGAGCGCCGCGATGCCAGCATCGACGACATCGCCTATCTGACCGGCAAGACCACCGACGAAGTCACCGATATTCTCGCGCTGAACGAGCACACCGCGTCGCTCGACGCGCCGCTCGACCTCGACCCGGCGAGCAGCCTGCTCGATCTGCTGTCCGACGACCAGAGCCAGTCGCCGGATGCCGAGGTGCAGCATCGCGAACTGGAAACGCTCACGCGCGCATGGCTCGCGCGCTTGTCGGACAAGCATCGTCATGTGATCGAGCGCCGCTTCGGACTGAATCACATCGAACCCGCCACGCTCGAAGAGCTGGCCGACGAAATGGGCCTCACGCGCGAGCGCGTGCGCCAGATCCAACAGGAAGCGCTCGTGCGGTTGAAGCGCTTCTTCGCCTCCAACGGTGTTCGGAAGGACGCCGTTCTATAACCCGATGACACCGATTCTTGTTTTCGACATCGAGACGATTCCCGATGTCGCCGGCATTCGCCGCCTCGAAGATTTGCCTCCCACGATGAGCGACGCCGAAGTCGCCGAGCACGCGTTCGCCGCGCGTCGTGAAAAGACCGGCAGTGATTTCCTGCCGCATCACCTGCAGCGCATCGCGGCAATTTCCTGCGTGTTCCGCGACAACAATGGCTTCCGGGTGCGTTCGCTCGGCACGCTGGAAGACGGCGAAGCGGCGCTGGTGCAGTCGTTTTATCGGGTGATCGAGAAGTACACGCCGCAGCTCGTGTCGTGGAACGGCGGCGGTTTCGACCTGCCGGTGCTGAACTACCGGGCGCTGGTCAACGGTATTCCCGCCAGCCGTTTCTGGGACCTCGGCGAGGACGACCGCGAGTTCAAGTGGAACAACTACATCAGCCGCTACCACGCGCGTCACACGGATCTGATGGACGTGCTGGCGATGTACCAGGCGCGCGCCAACGCGCCGCTCGACGCGCTCGCCAAGATGTGCGGCTTCCCCGGCAAGATGGGCATGGACGGCAGCCAGGTGTGGCACGCGTATCAGGAAGGGCGCATCGAGGAAATCCGTAATTACTGCGAGACAGACGTCGTCAATACCTATCTGCTGTATTGCCGCTTCCAGCTGATTCGCGGCGCGTTTTCGGCAGCGGAGTATGCTGACGAGATCAACCTGGTCAAGAATGCGCTGGCGCTGGAAATCGCGCCGCAATGGGCCGGGTATCTGGCGGCGTTCGATCAATAGTCTGCCGTTGGCCCGCTGCCGGGCCGGCTAACGAAGCGCCGCGCCTGGTCGTTGGCAACGGCGATTGGCAACGGCGGCGCTTCGTCTACAATCTCGCCTTTCCCCCAAGTCTGTCAGGAAGTCGCAGGTGTCCCGAACTGCCCCCCATCGTCGCTCGCCGAAGCGCCCGCCCAGGCATAAGGCGCCCGCTGCGGCGCCAGCGCTCGTCATCACCGGCAACGAGCCGGTCATCGAAATCGTTTCGCTCGATATGGAAGCGCGCGGCGTAGGCCGCACCGAGAGCGAAGACGGCACGCCCGGCAAGGTGATTTTCGTCGAGGGCGCATTGCCCGGCGAGCGCGTCAGCTACTCGACGCATCGCAGCAAGCCGAAATTCGAGCAGGCCGAAGTCGTCCAGGTGTTCCGCGAAAGCGTGCTCCGCACCAAGCCGAAATGCAGCTACTTCGATATCTGCGGCGGCTGTTCGATGCAGCATCTGGATATCCGCGCGCAGGTCGCCGTCAAGCAGCGTGTGCTCGAGGACAACCTGCAGCATCTGGCGAAGCTGCGTCCCGAAACGGTGTTCCGGCCGATTCATGGGCCGGCCTGGGGTTATCGCTACCGTGCGCGCCTGGCCGTGCGCTATCTGCCGGAAAAAGGCGGCATGCGCATCGGCTTCCACGAGAAGAAGAGCAGCTACATCGCCGACATGAAGACCTGCGAAGTGCTGCCGCCGCATGTGTCGGCGATGCTGATGCCGCTGCGTTTCATGGTCCGCAAGCTGTCGATTTACGACCGCATGCCGCAGCTCGAGCTGGCGGTCGGCTCGTCGGTCACGGCGCTGGTGGTGCGCAACCTCGCGCCGATCACCGCCGCCGACGAACAGGTGCTGCGCGATTTCGCCGACGAGCACAAGGTGCAGTTCTGGCTGCAGCCAGGCGGCCCGGACACGGTCACGCCGTTTTATCCGCTCGACGTGCAACTCGACTACACGCTGCCGGAATACAACATCCGCATGCCGTTCAAGCCGACCGACTTCACCCAGGTGAACCACGCGATCAACCGCGTGCTGATCAGCCGTGCGCTGCGCTTGCTGGCGCCGGCGCGCACCGATCGCGTGCTCGATCTGTTCTGCGGGATCGGCAATTTCACGCTGCCGCTCGCGCGGATTACGCAGGAAGTCGTCGGCATCGAAGGCAGCGAAGTGCTGACCTCGCGCGCGCTCGCCAATGCCGAGCTGAACGGCGTGGCGGGGCATACGTCGTTCGCGTGCCGCAATCTGTTCGAAGTCACCGCCGACGACCTACGCGCGCTCGGCCACTTCGACAAATTCCTCGTCGATCCGCCGCGCGAAGGTGCGCTGGCCGTCGCCAAGGCGTTGGCGGAGATCGCGCAGAGCGGCAATGGGCCGTTGCCGAAGCGTATAGTCTACGTGTCGTGCAATCCGGCGACGCTCGCTCGCGATGCGGGCCTGCTCGTGCATGAGGCGGGCTATCGGCTGGTCGGCGCGGGCGTGGTGAACATGTTCCCGCACACGTCGCACGTGGAGTCGATCGCATTGTTCGAGCGGGACTGAGCGCGGCCAAAGGCTGTGCTTAGCCGCCTGCGCCTTCACTGAGGCAGGCGGCCCGCGCAAATAAGAACGCCACGACCGAAGTCGTGGCGTTCTTATCTCCAACTGATTTTCAGTGCGCGGCGCGCATCAGAACTGCCACCACGACTTCGCCGCACCCGGCCGTGCGTGGCCCGTGATGTACGGGCTGTCGGGGAAGGTGCCGGCGAGCACGCGCTTGGTGTCGGCGGCCAGTTGCGGCTGATTCAGCTTGTCGTACGACAGCATCATGATGTGCAGCGCGTCTTCGATAGCCGGTGCGTTCTTGTACTCTCGCAACGCCAGTTGCGCGCGGTTGATCGCGGCGACATAAGCGCCACGGCGGTAGTAATAATCGGCCGCGTGGACTTCGTGCGACGCCAGCGCGTTCACGATATAGCGCATGCGTTGCGCGGCGTCCGGCGCATACTTGCTGTTCGGGTAGCGGTCGACCACCACCTTGAACGCGTCATATGACTCGCGCAGCGACTTCGGATCGCGCTCGCTCATGTCCTGGCCGGAGAAGCGGCCGAACAGACCGAGGTCGTCGTTGAAGTGGATCATGCCCTTCAGGTAGTACGCGTAAGCAATGTCCGGGTGATCCGGGTGCAGCTGGATGAAGCGGTCGATCGCCTGGTCGGCGGCGGCGTTTTCGTTGTCTTTCCAGTTGCAGTACGCGACGTTGATCTGCGCTTGCTGGGCGAAATGGCCGAACGGGTCGCGGCCTTCGAGCATTTCGAAGTACTTCGCGCACTTGCCGAAATCACCACCGGTCAAGGCGTCGTTCGCCTCCGTATATAATTTGTTGTTGTTCCACGTTGCCGTCTCGTCGGTCTTTTCCGGCAGGCCGTGGCAAGCCGCAACAACGGCGACGGCTGCGGCACATGCAATGTATCCGGCCACTTTCCGGGCCGCCTTCTTGATGGCCGCCAAATTGATCGCCGCTTTAGTGATGGTGTTCAAGGCTCGCATTTTCCAGTCTAGCTTTACGTCCAGGTGACCCAGACTCAATGACCCGCTCAAATACTCCAGGCGCCGCAACCGGTGCCGGGAATAGCAACGAAGATTATAGCGTAAGCGCTGACCCCTCCGACGCGTTGGCCGTCGATTCCCTCGACGACGATCTCGGCAGCGACGCGCTCGCCGCCGCCGGTGCGCCGGCCATGGTGCCGACCGTGGCGAGCCGCGTCGCGGACGAGAGCCCGCGCAGCGTCGTGGTGCCCGACGAACTGGCCGGCGAACGCCTCGACAAGGTGCTCGCGCGGGTGTTTCCCGAGTTCTCGCGCAACCGCCTGCAAAGCTGGATCGAAGCCGAGCGGGTGCGCATCGACGGCAAGCCGGCGAAGATCCGCCAGCCGGTGGCGCTCGGCGCGACCATCGAGCTGGTGCCCGATCTGCTGCCCGAGCAGCTCGCGTTCACGCCCGAGCCGGTGCCGCTCGAGATCGTCTATGAAGACGACACGCTGGTGGTCATCAACAAGCCGGCCGGCATGGTCGTGCATCCGGCGGCCGGCAACTGGAGCGGTACTGTGCTCAACGGTCTGCTGTACCGCTACGGCGACGCCGCGGCGGGCTTGCCGCGCGCGGGTATCGTGCACCGGCTCGACAAGGAAACCTCCGGGCTGATGGTGGTGGCGCGCACGCTCGAGGCGCAGACCGACCTCGTGCGCCAGTTGCAGGCGCGCACGGTGAAGCGCCGCTACCTCGCGCTGGTGTGGGGCAATATGCCCGAAGAAGGCACGATCGACGCGCCGATCGGCCGCGATCCGCGCGAACGCACGCGCATGGCGGTGGTGACGAGCGCGTCGGGCAAGCCGGCACGCACGCATTTCCGCAGGGTTGATTCGGCGATCTGGCAGCGCCAGCCGGTCACGGCGATTCACTGCGATCTGGAAACCGGCCGCACCCATCAGATTCGCGTGCATTGCGCGCACATCGGCCATCCGCTGCTCGGCGACCCGGTGTATGGGCGGGCTCGCGGCAAGCGCTCGGTCACGCCGCTGCCCGGCGGTTTCGTGCGCCAGGCGCTGCACGCATGGCGGCTCGGCCTGATTCACCCGCGAACCGGCCGCACGATGCAGTGGCGCGCCGATGTGCCGGACGACATGGAGGCGCTGTCGGCGGCGCTCGGTCTGGGACGCGACGATGCGGGCGAGTTCGACGAGACGTACTATGAGGAAGCCGACTACGACGCATCGCTGGACGACGATGCCGACGCGGACAGCGCCGTCGATCACGACGACGCCGACGACGCAGCCGACGACCACGATGAAGACGACGAGGACGAACACGCATGAGCATGAATGCGCCGGAGCTGAGCTTTGCCGATGTCGTGCAACCCGCATGGAATGTGTCGCCGCGCGTGCGCGCGCTCGTCACCACGCGCAACGGCGGCGTGAGTCAGCCGCCGTTCGGCCGCTGGCAGGATGGCGCGGATCAGCCCGGCGGCCTGAATCTGGGCATGAAAGCCGGTGACGATCCGGCCGCGGTCGCGCTCAATCGCGCGCGGCTGCTGGGCCTCGCCGGTGTCAGCGAGGCCGCGTGGCTCGAACAGATTCACGGCGCCGGCATCGTGCGAGCTGAAGATGTGCTCGCGCAGGCTCATGCAGACGGCATGCCGACCCGCGCCGACGCGAGTGTCACCAATCGTCCGGGCACGGTGTGCGTCGTGATGGTGGCCGACTGCATGCCGGTGCTGTTATGCGACGCAGCGGGCCGCGCGGTCGGCGCGGCGCATGCGGGTTGGCGCGGGCTGGCGGCCGGCATCGTCGAGCAGACCGCGCAGCGCGTCGCGGCGCTCGCCGGCGTAGAGGCTGGCGCATTGCACGCCTATCTCGGACCGTCGATCGGTCCAGACACGTTCGAGGTCGGAGCCGATGTGCGTGACGCCTTCATGAACGGTGTCGACGGCGCGCAACGGGACGCCACGGCGACCGCATTTGTCGAGCATCCGCGCAATGCGGGTAAATTTCTCGCCGATCTCCCGGCGCTCGCGCGCTTGCGTTTGCAGGCGCTGGGCGTGACACGGATCGTCGGCGGCGATCTCTGCACGGTCACGCAACGTGAGCGCTTCTATTCCTATCGCCGCGACCGCGAGACCGGGCGCATGGCCGCGCTGATCTGGCTGGACGATCAGGCGCAGACACTCGCGGACTAACGCGCGGCGCTCGCCGCGCACGGCAGTCCCGCTTCAAATTGAAGGGCACGCCCGCCTGATGACGCTTCGCTCGCCGAATCATCGTCAGGCGGGCGTGCTACGTTTGGGCGCGGCGGCGGCCTGAGCCACGCGGCCCTGCGGGCACACGTATGAGGGTTTGTTGGGAGGCGCGGAACGCATTTTTGCTGCGTTGCCGGAATTCGTGTCGCTAGCGCGAATCTGCCGCAAAAAACGTCTGCGTGCGAACGGATAAATGCACGTAAACCCATGCAATTTGGGAGCTTTTTGCGTTCGTCGGCGCCTTCAATCGCCGAACTCCGAAAAGCGCGATCTGCTACACAGGGAAAACGATAATTAAAAAGCTATCGCACTGCGGCAAAATCGGGAACAAGCATTGACATGCCTTGCGATGGGGAGCAAGAATGTTCCTCACGAGCTCCTCGTACATGGGACAGGGCGTGACGAGGTCGCGAGCAATTGCTCACGTGCGCACGAACCTGCCTCTCAACCCGTCCGCAAGGACTTACCGGTCAAAAGCAGGCATGGCAGCATCACATTCCTCAGCTTCTCCCAGCACGGACTCCTCGACGGAGCATACGCAGCAGGCCGGTACGAGCGGCGCAACATCCGCCGCCGGCGTGCAGCAGTTATTCGACACCTGGATGAACGCATGGCGTTCGCTCGGCACACCACCCGGCGCTAGCGGCATGCCGTTCGCCATGCCGCAGATGCCCCAGGTGCCGGGCATCGCGCAAATGGGTTTTCCCCAGATACCGTCGTTTCCCGGCATGCCCGACTTCGGCAAACTGGCCGCAGGGACCATGCCTTCGTTTGCCGGCTTGAATATACCGGCCGCCGCGATTCCATCCGAGCGTCTGCAGAAACTGCAAGCCGATTATTCGCGCGAGGCGATGGAGTTGATCCAGCAGGCCACCACGTCCGCGACCACGGCGCCCGAACTCAAGGACCGCCGCTTCAGTTCCGAAGCATGGAGCTCGACGCCGGCCTACGCGTTCACCGCCGCCTGGTATCTGTTGAACGCGCGCTATCTGCAGGAAATGGTCGACGCGCTCGACACCGAACCGAAGATGCGCGAGCGTATCCGTTTCGCGGTTCAGCAGTGGACCGCGGCGGCCGCGCCGAGCAACTTCTTCGCGTTGAATCCGGAAGCGCAAAAGACCTTGCTCGACAGCAAGGGCGAGAGCTTGCGGCAGGGCGTGATGAACCTGCTCGGCGACATGCAGCGCGGCAAGATTTCGCAGACCGATGAATCGCGTTTCGTGGTCGGCGAAAATCTCGCGAATACCGAAGGCTCGGTGGTGTTCGAAAACGACCTGCTGCAGCTGATCCAGTACAAGCCGCGCACAGCGACCGTGCGCGAGCGGCCGCTGCTGATCGTGCCGCCCTGCATCAACAAGTACTACATTCTCGATCTGCAACCGGAGAACTCGCTGGTCGCTCACGGTCTCGATGCGGGGCACCAGGTGTTCCTGATTTCGTGGCGCAACGCGGATCAATCGATCGCGCATAAAACCTGGGACGACTACATCAGCGAGGGCGTGCTCACCGCGATCGACATCGTCGGCAAGATCAGCGGCCGCGAGCAGATCAATACGCTCGGCTTCTGCGTGGGCGGCACGATGCTCGCCACCGCGCTGGCGGTGGCCGCTGCGCGCGGCGAACATCCGGCCGCGTCGATGACGCTGCTCACCGCGATGCTCGACTTCTCCGACACCGGCGTGCTCGACGTGTTCGTCGACGAGTCGCATGTGCAGATGCGCGAGCAGACCATCGGCGGCAAGAACGGTGCGCCGCCGGGATTGATGCGCGGCATCGAGTTCGCCAACACGTTCTCGTTCCTGCGGCCGAACGATCTGGTGTGGAACTACGTCGTCGACAATTACCTGAAGGGCCGCACGCCGGTGCCGTTCGACCTGCTGTACTGGAACAGCGACTCGACCAGCCTGCCGGGTCCAATGTACGTCTGGTATCTGCGCAACACGTACCTCGAGAATCGTCTGCGCGAGCCGAATGCGTTGACCACCTGCGGCGAGCCGATCGACCTGTCGAAGATCGACGTGCCCACCTTCATCTACGGGTCACGCGAGGACCATATCGTGCCGTGGCAAACGGCGTATGCGTCGGTGCCACTGCTGACCGGACCGCTGAAGTTCGTGCTCGGCGCGTCGGGGCATATCGCCGGCGTGATCAATCCGCCCGCGAAGAAAAAGCGCAATTACTGGACGCTGGAAGGCGACGTCAGGACGTTGCCGGAGAACCCGGACGAATGGTTCGGCGCCGCGACTGAAGTGCCCGGCAGCTGGTGGCCCGAATGGACCACGTGGCTGGATCAATACAGCGGCAAGAAAGTGAAGCCGCGCGCGGTGGCGGGCTCGGATGAGTTTCCGGTGCTCGAGCCGGCGCCGGGACGCTATGTGCGGCAACGGGAGTAGAGTTGAATGCGCGTCACGATGCGGTGTTTGGCGGAGTGAATCAGCGTCTGGTTAAGCGTCTGAATGAGCAAGGGCGTAAGAGCAACGAGATTTTTAACTTGACGGGCTGCGGCGCTTTTGGCCGACGTGCCCGGAGGATATGGAAATGACTGATGTTGTGATCGTATCGGCCGCCCGTACGGCAGTAGGCAAATTCGGTGGATCGCTGGCGAAGATCGCCGCGCCCGAGCTCGGCGCGGTGGTGATCCGCGCCGTGCTCGAACGGGCCGGCATGAAGCCCGAGCAGGTGAGCGAAGTGATCCTCGGGCAGGTATTGACGGCCGGCTCCGGCCAGAATCCGGCGCGTCAGTCGCTGATCAAGGCAGGATTGCCGTCGGCCGTGCCGGGCATGACGATTAACGTGGTCTGCGGCTCGGGTCTGAAGGCCGTGATGCTCGCGGCCAACGCGATCATCGCGGGTGACGCGGACATCGTCGTAGCGGGCGGTCAGGAAAACATGAGCGCGGCTCCGCACGTGCTGCCGGGTTCGCGCGACGGTTTCCGCATGGGTGACGCGAAGCTGATCGACTCGATGATCGTCGACGGTCTGTGGGACGTGTACAACCAGTATCACATGGGCGTGACGGCGGAAAACGTCGCCAAGGAATACGGCATCACGCGCGAGCAGCAGGACGCGTTCGCAGCGCTGTCGCAGAACAAGGCGGAAGCCGCGCAGAAAGCGGGCCGTTTCAACGACGAAATCGTGCCGGTCGAAATCCCGCAACGCAAAGGTGAGCCGCTGCGTTTCGCCACCGATGAATTCGTGCGTCACGGCGTGACGGCGGAATCGCTGGCGGGCCTGAAGCCGGCGTTCTCGAAAGAAGGCTCGGTCACGGCGGCCAATGCGTCCGGTCTGAACGACGGTGCGGCGGCGGTGCTGGTGATGTCGGCGAAGAAGGCCGAGGCGCTCGGCCTCACGCCGCTCGCGCGCATCAAGGCTTACGCTACCTCTGGCTTGGATCCGAAGGTGATGGGCATGGGTCCGGTGCCGGCTTCGCGCCGCTGTCTGGAGCGCGCGGGCTGGACGCCGGCCGAGCTCGACCTGATGGAAATCAATGAAGCGTTCGCCGCGCAGGCGTGCGCCGTGAATCAGCAGATGGGCTGGGACACGTCGAAGATCAACGTGAACGGCGGCGCGATCGCGATCGGCCATCCGATCGGCGCATCCGGTTGCCGGATTCTCGTCACGCTGCTGCACGAAATGCAGAAGCGCGATGCGAAGAAGGGTTTGGCGTCGCTGTGTATCGGCGGCGGCATGGGTGTTGCGCTGGCGGTCGAGCGCGCTTGAGTACGCCACGCTGATCCGGCGGCCAGGCATCGGGCAGCAGGCATCAGGCAGGGTTGCCGCGCGTCGCGTCGAAGCAGACGTCGCGCGGTGTCAGCAGGGGCCTCGTCGGCCGGTCGCCCGGCGGCAGCGGAGATGAAGTATCAGGCGAGGGAAGAGGTTGCTGTTCGGCGCCTCGAAAACGATAACGGAGTGTAGTTTATGACACAGCGAATTGCGTACGTAACGGGCGGGATGGGTGGCATCGGCACGAGCATTTGCCAGCGGCTGCACAAAGAAGGCTTCAAGGTGGTCGCGGGCTGCGGTCCGAATTCGCCGCGCCGCGTGAAGTGGCTCGAGGAGCAGAAGGCCTTGGGCTTCGATTTCGTCGCGTCCGAAGGCAACGTCGGCGATTGGCAATCGACCAAGGCTGCGTTCGAAAAGGTCAAGGCTGAAGTCGGCGAGATCGACGTGCTGGTGAACAACGCCGGCATCACGCGCGACGTCGTGTTCCGCAAGATGACGCATGAAGACTGGACGGCGGTGATCGACACGAACCTGACCAGCCTCTTCAACGTCACCAAGCAGGTGATCGACGGCATGGTCGAGCGTGGCTGGGGTCGTGTCATCAACATCTCGTCGGTGAACGGCCAGAAAGGCCAGTTCGGCCAGACCAACTACTCGACCGCGAAGGCCGGCATTCACGGCTTCACGATGTCGCTCGCGCAGGAAGTGGCCACCAAGGGCGTGACGGTCAACACCGTGTCGCCGGGCTACATCGGCACCGACATGGTCAAGTCGATCCGTCCGGACGTGCTGGAAAAGATCGTTGCGACGATTCCGGTGCGCCGCCTGGGTCAGCCGGACGAAATCGGCTCGATCGTGGCATGGCTTGCGTCGGACGAATCGGGTTTCTCCACGGGCGCTGATTTTTCGCTGAACGGCGGTTTGCATATGGGCTGAGTCACCGGCGCGCCGCTCACAAGGCGGCCCGCTTCGACTCAGATGGTTCCGGCGGCGTCCCGGTTGCGCAATTGCCCGATTGCGCAGCCGGCATGACGCCGTTTCCGCGCTCAACTCGCGCTCAAAGGCGTTACATGACTACTACTACAAAGAAAACAGCCGAACGACTGATCAAGAAATATCCGAACCGTCGGCTCTATGATACCGAGACAAGCACGTACATCACGCTGACGGACGTGAAGCAGCTCGTGCTGGACCAGGAGGATTTCAAGGTCATCGATGCGAAGAGCAACGAGGATCTGACGCGCGCCATCCTGTTGCAGATCATTCTCGAAGAAGAGAGCGGCGGGTTGCCGATGTTCTCGTCGTCGATGCTGTCGCAGATCATCCGTTTCTATGGCCATGCGATGCAGGGGATGATGGGCACGTATCTGGAAAAGAACATTCAGGCCTTCATCGACATTCAGGCGAAGCTCGCCGACCAGTCGAAGAATCTGTATGAAGGCAAGGCGATGAATCCGGAAGTCTGGTCGCAGTTCATGAACATGCAGGCCCCGATGATGCAGGGCATGATGACCAGCTATATCGAGCAGTCGAAGAACATGTTCGTGCAGATGCAGGAGCAGATGCAGAACCAGGCGAAGTCGATGTTCGCCACTTTCCCGTTTACGCCGGGCAGCGCGGTCAATGCCGACAGCGCGCCGGGCACGCCGCAAACCAATCCGGAGCCGGAGAAGAAGTAAAGGCGCAAATGACGGTGCGCGGGTTGTCCCGGGGCTTCCGGGGCAACTGCGGCGTGGGTTGTTTGCGGCGTTGGCGTTTGCGTTGGTATCGCGGCGGCGAGGCCGGCGGATTCGGATTGCGCATCGCGGCGGCGCTGTCGCCGGCGCAGGCGACCGGCGAGGGTGCGTCCCCCAAGTGCTTGCCTGTCGCACGTGCCCGTTGTGCTCACGATCGTTTCCACGCGTCGCACAGGCGCATAGCCGCCCGCGCGGTACAATCGCGGGTGCGTGCGCGGCGTCCTCTCCGCAGGGCGGGGGTTTCATGACCCCTTGAACCCCTGCAGTCCTTGCCGCGCCGTTCCCCATTGTCACCATCGTCACCGCTATACGCCGGGCTCGCCTTATGTCGCAGATCACACCCCTCACCGCGCCGACCCCTTTGAATCCGAAGGCCGGATGGGTCAGCCTCGGTTGACCAGCCGATCGCATCAGCGGACTTCCGCATGAGCCGGCTGTTTCTCGCCCCGATGGAGGGGCTTGCGGACTACGTGTTGCGCGACGTGCTGACCAGCACGGGCGGATTCGACGGGTGCGTGTCCGAGTTCGTCCGTGTGACGGGTTCCGTGCTGCCCGCGCGCGTCTATGAGAGAGAGGCGCCTGAAGTCCTCCACGGGAGCTTGACGGCTAGCGGCACGCCGATGGTGATCCAGTTGCTCGGCAGCGATCCTGAGTGGATGGCCCGCAATGCTGCGCACGCGGCCACCTTGTCGCCGCATGGGATCGACCTGAACTTCGGCTGTCCCGCCAAGCTCGTCAATCGGCATGGCGGCGGGGCCATGCTGCTGACCGATCCCGAGCAACTGAACCGGATTGTTTCGTCGGTTCGCGCCGCGGTGCCGGCCAGCGTCGCCGTGACAGCGAAAATGCGCCTTGGCGTATCCGATACTTCGCAGGCGATCGATTGCGCGGTCGCGCTGGCGGAAGGCGGTGCGGCCTCGCTCGTCGTGCATGCACGCACGCGCGATCACGGCTACCGGCCGCCGGCCCACTGGGAGTGGATCGCGCGTATCGATGCCGCCGTGGACGTGCCGGTCATCGCGAACGGTGAAGTCTGGACCGTGGCGGACTGGGAGCGATGCCGGGCTGTCAGCGGCTGCGCGGACGTGATGATCGGCCGCGGCGCCGTCTCGGATCCTTTCCTCGCGCTGAGAATCCGCGGACTGATGGACCCATTCCCATCCAACGGGGAGTGGCAGGACGTGCTCCGTTACATTGCCGGCTACCTGAAGCAATTGCAGGCCCGCGTCGCATGCAGCCATGAGCACGGGCGCGTCAAGAAGTGGCTCAGCTATCTGCAGCGGACCTGGCCGCAGGCGGCCGAACTGCATGCGGCGATCCGGCGGGTGCAAGATTCACATGAAATTCTGGGCGTGATCGAGCGTGCTCGGGCACCTGGCGAATCAGCTCGGACCCCTCGATCTGCGCGCGTCGAGCGGCTCGATCCGGCCGAGGCTGAGGCCGGTTGAAGGCTAAAATTCAAAGACTTACGAGCGGTGGGCGTGCCGAACCGCTACAATTCAAAGTTTAACGTCTGCAAGCGGTTCCCCATGTCTGCCACCCCCACGATTGCCCCGATTGCCGCGCCGAAGGTCGGCTTTGTCTCGCTCGGCTGCCCGAAAGCCCTGGTCGACTCCGAGCAGATCATCACCCAGTTGCGCGCCGAAGGTTACGAGATTTCCGGCACGTACGACGGCGCGGACCTCGTGGTCGTCAACACCTGCGGCTTCATCGACGAAGCGGTGCAGGAAAGTCTCGACGCGATCGGCGAAGCGCTCAACGAGAACGGCAAGGTGATCGTCACCGGCTGCCTCGGCGCGAAGAAGAGTGGAAGCGGCTCGGGGCTGATCGAAGAGGTGCACCCGAAAGTGCTGGCCGTGACCGGCCCGCACGCGGTCGGTGAAGTGATGCAGCACGTGCATACGCATCTGCCGAAGCCGCACGATCCGTTCGTCGATCTGGTGCCCGCCGCGGGCATCAAGCTCACGCCGCGCCACTACGCGTACCTGAAGATTTCTGAAGGCTGCAACCACCGCTGCACGTTCTGCATCATCCCGTCGATGCGCGGCGACCTCGTGTCGCGCCCCGTCGCCGAGGTGATGCTGGAAGCGGAAAACCTGTTCAAGTCCGGCGTGAAGGAACTGCTGGTGATTTCGCAGGACACGAGCGCGTATGGCGTCGACGTCAAATATCGCACCGGCTTCTGGAACGGCAAGCCGATCAAGACGCGCATGACCGATCTGGTCGGCGCGCTCGGTGAACTCGCCGCGCAATACGGCGCATGGGTGCGTCTGCACTACGTGTATCCGTATCCGAGCGTCGATGAAGTGATTCCGATGATGGCCGAGGGTCCGTACAAGGGCCACGTGCTGCCGTACCTCGACGTGCCGTTCCAGCACGCGCATCCCGAAGTGCTCAAGCGCATGAAGCGCCCGGCCAACGCGGAGAAGGTGATGGAGCGCGTCAAGGCATGGCGCGAGATGTGCCCTGATCTGACGATCCGCAGCACGTTCATCGCGGGCTTTCCGGGTGAGACTGAAGAGCAGTTTCAGACGCTGCTCGATTTCATCCGCGAGGCGGAGCTGGACCGGGTCGGCTGCTTTGCGTACTCGCCGGTCGAAGGTGCGAGCGCCAACGAACTCGACGGCGCGTTGCCCGACGAAGTGCGCGAGGAGCGTCGCGCGCGCTTCATGGAAGTGGCCGAGGAAGTGTCGGCCAAACGTATCGCGAAGAAGGTCGGCAAGACCCTGAAGGTGCTGGTCGACGAGATCAACGCCGACGGCGGCATTGGCCGCACCGCGGCGGATGCGCCGGAGATCGACGGCGTCGTCTATATCGCGCCGGCCACCAAGGCGTCCAGGCGCTATAAGGTCGGCGATTTCGTGTCGGTGAAGATCACCGGCGCCGATGGCCACGACCTGTGGGGCGAGGTCTAAGCGATGACGGCGAACATGGCCACCCAGCCTGAAGGCCGGCCCTCGCAAACCCGGCCCGCGGATGGCCGCCCCGCGGATGGCCGCCCCGCGGATGGCCGCCCCGCGGATGGCCGCCCCGCGGCAATCCTCGCGCTCGGCGAAGCGATGATCGAATTCAACCAGTCCGCGAAAGATCAGCCGAACTACCTGCAGGGCTTCGGCGGCGACACGTCGAACTTCTGCATCGCGGCGGCACGGCAAGGCGCGCGGACCGGCTTCGTGTCGGCGGTCGGCGCGGATCATTTCGGGCGCTTGCTGATCGATCTGTGGGAACGCGAGCAGGTGGACACGTCGCTCGTGCGCGTCGATCCGCACGCGCCCACCGGCGTCTATTTCGTGTCCCATGGCCCCGACGGCCACGCGTTCGACTATCTGCGCGCGGGTTCGGCGGCGAGCCGCTATGCGCCGCACGATCTGCCGCTCGACGCGATCGCCGCGGCCAAGGTCGTTCATCTGTCCGGGATCAGCCTCGCGATCAGCCTGAGCGCGTGCGACGCCGCGCTGGAAGCGATCGCGCATGCGCGCGCCAACGGCGTGCGCGTGAGCTTCGACACCAACCTGCGCCTGAAGCTGTGGCCGCTCGCACGGGCCCGCGCGGTGATGCTCGAAGCGATCCGCCAGACCGACATCTGTCTGCCGAGCTGGGACGACGTCACCGAACTCATCGGCTTGACCGGCCGTGACGAGATCGTCGACTTCCTGCTGTCGCACGGTCCGCGCGTGGTCGCGCTGAAGCTCGGCAAGGAAGGCTCGTACGTCGCGACGCCCGACGAGCGGCGCGTCGTGCCGGGCCACGTCGTCAATGCGGTCGATGCCACCGGCGCGGGCGACTGCTTCGGCGGCGCGTTCGTCGCGCGCATCGTCGCGGGCGACGATCCTTTTGCAGCGGCGCGTTATGCGAACGTCGCCGCGGCGCTGTCGACGCAAGGTTACGGCGCGGTTGCGCCGATTCCTTCGCGCGCGACAGTCGAACGCCTGCTGGCGGGCTGAACTCACGCGCTGCGACGCGCGGCCCCCTGACGCAGGATCATCTTGAGAGACTGAAAGAGGAGCGAGCGATGCAACGGGACGTAGTAGTGGTAAGCGGTGTGCGTACGGCAATCGGCGGTTTCGGCGGCAGTCTGAAGGACTTTGCGCCGACCGAGCTCGGCGCACGCGTGGTGCGTGAAGTGCTGGCGCGCGCCAGCGTATCGGGCGACGAAGTCGGCCATGTGGTGTTCGGCAATGTCGTGCACACCGAACCGAAAGACATGTATCTGGCGCGCGTGGCCGCGATCAACGGCGGCGTCGCGCAGCACACGCCCGCGTTGACGGTGAACCGGCTGTGCGGCTCGGGCCTGCAGGCGATCGTGTCGGCCGCGCAAAGCATCCTGCTCGGCGACGCCGACATCGCGATCGGCGGTGGCGCGGAAAACATGAGCCGCGCGCCTTACTCGATGGCCGCCGCGCGCTTTGGTCAGCGCATGGGTGACGCGCGCCTCGTCGACATGATGGTCGGCGCGCTGAACGATCCGTTCCAGTCGGTCCACATGGGCGTGACCGCCGAGAACGTCGCGCGCAAATACGACATCTCGCGCGAAGCGCAGGACGCGCTCGCGCTCGAATCGCATCGCCGCGCGGCCCACGCGATCACGAGCGGTTACTTCAAGGAACAGATCGTGCCGGTCACTCTGGCGTCGAAGAAAGGCGACGTCGTATTCGACACGGACGAACACACGCGGATGAACGCATCGGCGGAAGACTTCTCGAAGTTGAAGCCGGTGTTCGCAAAGGAAAACGGCACGGTGACGGCCGGCAATGCGTCGGGCATCAACGACGCCGCCGCGGCGGTCGTGCTGATGGAGCGCAGCGTCGCCGAGCAGCGTGGAGTGAAGCCGCTGGCGCGGCTGGTGTCGTACGCGCATGCCGGCGTCGATCCGGCTTACATGGGCATCGGTCCGGTGCCGGCCAGCCGCAAGGCGCTCGAGCGGGCCGGCCTGACGGTCGCCGACCTCGACGTGATCGAGGCCAACGAAGCGTTCGCCGCGCAGGCCTGCGCGGTCAGCAAGGAGCTCGGCTTCGATCCGGCCAAGGTCAACCCGAACGGCTCGGGCATTTCGCTCGGCCACCCGATCGGCGCGACCGGCGCGCTGATTACCGTCAAGGCGCTGTACGAATTGCAGCGGATTGGCGGGCGCTACGCGCTGGTCACGATGTGTATCGGCGGCGGGCAGGGTATCGCGGCGATCTTCGAGCGGATCTGACGCGCGCGGGGGCGCCGGTAGCAATCCAGGTATCAGGCAGGTATCAGGCAGGTATCAAGCAACGAGGAAGGAACGGATGCGGGAATCGAAAGCGATGAAGGGCGCGGTGCAGGATACGCCGAAGGGCATGATGGCGCGGCGCGGTTGGGCAATCATGAGCGTTGCCGCGTTGTTGTGTGCCGGCGCGGCGGCGTTGCTGCCCGCGCAGGCATCGGCGGAAAGCGCCGCGGTCAAAGAGCTGGCGGCGCCCCCGTCGATTCAGTTGCCGCTCAAGCCGAGCCCCGAGTTCGCCAGATTTCCGCGCTATGCCGGCATGCTGGGCAAGCGTCAGATCGTGCTGCGGCTCGGCGCGAAAACCGACGATCCGTCCGGCGTGCACGGCGAGTACCAGTACACTGACACCGGCGAAGTGATCCTGATCGCGGGTGATCGCGATGGCGATACGCTCGAAGTCGAGGAATCGAACGACGGCACCCATATCACCGGCAACTGGGTCGGCAAGTTCGCGGCGGACGGCTCGGTCGCGGGCGAGCGGATGAACGTCGACGATTCCGGCCCGCAGCCGTTCGATCTGAAGCCGCTCGCGGCGGGGCAGGCGGTGCCGGCTCCTGGCGCGCCGGCTGCGGCCAATGCTGCGGCCAAAGCGGCGCCCGCGCCGCAACCGTCGGCAAGCGGGGCAGCCGCTGCGCCGGCCCCGGCGGCTGCCACCGGCGGGCATCCCGTGGGCGGCGTCAGCAACCTGCAAACCGGCGAGTGAAGCCGCTGCCGTGCAGGCCGAGCGGCTTCACTGGCCGTTCGTCTGACGAAATCCCGCCGGCTCGTCTACTCTTGCATAGGCGGCGTACGCGCTGAAACCGCGTGGGCGCCGCTTCCGTCTGCTTCTGTCTTCCTGTCTGCATTCACCAAACTTCACCATGACCCAATCCAAACTCAAACGCGGTCTGCAAACCCGCACCGTGCGCGCCAAGGACCAACTTACGCCGGGCTTCGAGTCGTTCTCGATACCGGTCACGCGGGCGTCGACGGTCGTGTTCCCCGATCTCGCGACGATGCGCGCGCTCGACTGGAAAAACGACGCGCAATGGCGCTACGGCCTGCACGCGACGCCGACCTCGCTCGCGTTGGCGCAGCGCCTCGCCGCCATCGAGGGCGGCAAGCACGCGTTGTTGCAGCCGTCGGGGCTGTCGTCGATTTCGAACGTGTACTTCGGTCTCGTCAAGGCAGGCGACGACGTGCTGATTCCCGATAACGTCTACTCGCCGAATCGCGATCATGGCGACTGGCTGGCGCGCGATTTCGGCGTCACGGTGCGCTACTACGATCCGATGATCGGCGCGGGCATTGCCGATCTGATCCAGCCGAACACGCGCCTGATCTGGCTCGAAGCGCCCGGCTCGGTGACGATGGAAGTGGCCGACGTGCCCGCGATCACCGCGGCGGCGCGCGCGCGCAACGTCATCACGGCGATCGACAACACGTGGTCCGCGGGGCTCGCGTTCCGGCCGTTCGACCACGGCGTCGACATCTCGGTGCAGGCGCTGACCAAGTATCAGTCGGGCGGCGGCGACGTGCTGATGGGCGCGACCATCACCGTCGACCGCGAACTGCATCTGAAGCTGAAGGCAGCGCGCATGCGCATGGGGATCGGCGTCTCGTCGGACGACTGCTCGCTGATCCTGCGCAGCCTGCCGTCGATGCAGTTGCGCTTCGCCCAGCACGACCGCGCGGCGCTCGGTCTGGCAAAGTGGCTGAAGAGCCGTCCGGAAATCGCCGCGGTGTTGCACCCGGCGATTGCCGACTGCCCGGGCCATGAGATTTTCAAGCGCGACTTCACGGGGGCGGGCGGGCTGTTTTCGGTCGTGTTCGATGGCCGCTACAGCGCGGCGCAAATCGATACGTTCTGCGAGTCGCTCGAACTCTTCTCGATCGGCTGGAGTTGGGGCGGCGCGCACAGCCTCGTGATGCCGTACGACGTCGCGTCGATGCGCACCGCCGGGCAGTGGCCGCATCGCGGGACGCTGGTGCGGTTCTATATCGGCCTCGAAGAAGAGGCGGATTTGCGGGCGGATATCGAGCAGTGTCTGGCGGCGCTGGCCTGAACGCCTGAACCTTATTCGCTTCAGCGATGAGTAAGCCCATCGGGACGTGTTCCCGGTGGGCTTTTTCTTGTCAAGATAGCCAGTAAGCCTAACCATTCGGCTGAATGGCCGGAACTGGATCTCGACGCTACGATGGTGCGCATCCTGACTAACGGTTGCCGCACGATGGTGAGAGTCGATGAATCTTTTCTTCTGGATGTTGCTGAATTTTGGCGTGCCGATTGTCGGCCCGATCTTCACGCTGGCGCTTGTCGCACCCGCGCACGGCTGGCGTGTCGCGAAGGCGTTGATCGCCGCATCGGTGAAAGACGGCCAACTGTTCTGGTGTGCGATCGGACTGTGTGCGTCCGCAGTTTATGAGGTGGCGGCGGCGTTCGAGCGAGGGAGTCGTGAGATGCCGACTCTGGTGTTCCGCATGGTGGGACTCTGTCTGGTGGGGTTCGTCTGATCCATCCTCGTGATGTCGGGCTCGGTCAATGTCCATTACGGGCGGACGTTCTGAAAAGATAACGCGCCGGTCAGCGCTGAGCCAGCCACCGGGCTGGCCAGCGCATCGAACAGGCATCATCCAGGGACCACCAGGCACCACCCCGGCATCAGAACAACCGCAGCAACCCGTCCAGTCCAACATGGTTGAACGCCACGCTGGCCGCTTCGCGCACCACCGGCTTCGCGCGAAATGCAACGGATAGTCCCGCTGCGGCCATCATTTTCAGATCGTTCGAACCGTCGCCCATCGCAATCGCGCGAGCGGGTTCGATGCCGAGTGTGGCGCATGTTTCGCGCAGCGTGCGCGCTTTCACGTCAGCGTTGACGATCTCGCCGATCACGTTGCCGGTCAGCTTGCCGTCCACGATTTCGAGCGTGTTCGCGCGCGTGAAATCGAGACCCAGGCGAGCCTTCAGCTTTTCGGTAAAGAACGTGAATCCGCCCGACACCAGCAGCGTTTTCAATCCTGCCTGTTTCGCGCCGGCCAGCATCCGCTCCGCGCCCGGCGACAGTTGCAGCCGCTCCTCGTAAACGCGTTCGAGCGCGCTTGCGTCGAGACCCTTGAGCAGCGCCACGCGGCGCGTCAGACTTTCGTTGAAGTCCTTGATCTCGCCGCGCATCGAGGCCTCGGTGATCGCGGCCACTTCCGCTTTCAGTCCGCAGAAGTCGGCGATCTCGTCGATACATTCGATCGTGATCAGCGTCGAATCCATGTCCATTGCGACCAATCCGAAGTCGCGCAGCTCGCGGCCAGCTTCGACGAACGCGTAGTCCAACTGATGAGTGCCGCAATAGACTTCGACGTCGGCGCGCTGTGCGGCGCTTGCGTCGGCGATGCGCAGCGCGTTCGCGTCGATGATGGTCGCTTGCGAACCGCGTGCGAGCGCAACGAGCGTTTTGTGGTGGTCGGGGGAAAGGGGCGCGGGGCTTTGAATGACGAGGTTCATGGACGACGCAGTGACGCTGGAAAGAGGGCGCGCGGCGCGCGCGGAAAATTCCGCTATTGTATCGGTTCTACGAGATGCGCCGCCGCAAGCGGCCGCCGTGCGTTCCGCTTTGCATAGCGCTGTGCAATCCTTCAAAGCCCGGTTCATACTGTCGCTTCCAACGACGCCCCGCAACCATTGCACCTTCTGATCGTCACGCCCCCAACGCGCACGACGCACAGCACAGGAAACGCACTGGCACAAGCAACAAGGCGCACCCCTACGGAGACAACGCATGACCCCGGCGACCGCCAGCGACGTATCCTCCCTTGCACGCGACTTCGATCTGCGCCACCTGAGCCTCGCGTTCTACGCCGATCCCTATCCGGTCTACCACGCGCTGCGCACCCACGAGCCGATCAAGCGCATGCCGGACGGTTCACTGTTTCTGACCCGCTTCCGCGACGTGCAGGCGGTCTACCGCGACCCGAAAGCCTTCAGCTCCGACAAGACCGTCGAATTCAGGCCGAAATACGGCGACTCGCCGCTCTACGCTCATCACACGACCAGTCTGGTCTTCAACGATCCACCGCGCCACACGCGGGTGCGCAAACTGATCGCTGGCGCGCTCACCGCGCGCGCGATCGTGGCGATGGAGCCGGGTCTGGTCCGCCTCGTCGACGGCTTGCTCGATGCGGCGGCCGAGCGTGGCCGCATCGATCTGATCGGCGAGTTCGCGTCGGCGATTCCGGTCGAGATCATCGGCAATCTGCTGGACGTGCCGCACGCCGAGCGCGAGCCGCTGCGCGACTGGTCGCTCGCGATACTCGGCGCGCTCGAGCCGTCGCTCACCGAAGCGCAACTCGAACGGGGCAATCGCGCGGTGAGCGAATTCGTCGACTATCTGCGCGATCTGGTCGCGCGACGCCGGCGCGAGCCGGGCGACCCGCAGCACGACGTGCTGACGCGGCTGATCCAGGGCGAAGGGGACGAAAAGGGCGGCGAGCAATTGTCGGAAGCGGAGCTGCTGCAAAACTGCATTTTCATTCTGAATGCCGGCCACGAGACGACCACCAACCTGATCGGCAATGGGCTCGTCACGCTGACCGACTGGCCCGAGCAGCGCGCCGCGTTGTTGCGCGAGCCGTCGCTGATCGAGTCGGCGGTCGAGGAGTGTTTGCGCTACGAAAGTTCGAACCAGCTCGGCAACCGGATGACGACTGTCGACACCGAGATCGGCGGCGTCGCGGTTGCTCGCGGTACGCCGGTCACGTTGTGCATCGGCGCGGCCAACCGCGACCCGGAGCAGTTCCCGGAACCGGACCGCTTCGACATCCGCCGCGATCCGAACCGGCATCTCGCGTTCGGCTTCGGCATCCACCAGTGCGCCGGGTTGTCGCTCGCGCGACTCGAGGCGCGCATCGCCATCGGACGTTTCGTGCAGCGCTTTCCGGCGTATCGCCTGGATGGTGAGCCGACGCGCGGCGGACGCGTGCGTTTTCGCGGCTTCGCGGCGGTGCCGGTCGAGCTCGAACCTGCGCCCGAAGCCGGGCCGGCATAGTGCCGCACGCCGTATCTTTTGCCGGTCTGACGGCAAGACTTACAGCCTGTGCCGAAGGCCGCCCGCAGCACGCCACGCGCCGGCTCGGGCTGAAAAACCGTGGCACGCTTGCTGCTTCATATCAGGTCTTAGGCCCACGGGAGCGCACGATGGCACACATGATCTGGAAAGGCGCAATCAGTTTCGGGCTCGTCCACGTGCCGGTGCAGCTGTATCCGGCGACGCAGTCGGAGAAAGTCGGCTTCAATCTGCTCGACAAGCGCACGATCGATCCGGTCGGCTACAAGCAGATCAACAAGCGCACCGGCAAGGATGTGAGCCGCGAGAACATCGTGCGCGGGTTCGAGTATGAAAAGGACAAGTACGTCGTGCTGTCGGACGACGAGATCCGCGCGGCGAATCCCGAGTCGACGCAAACGGTCGATATCCTGGCGTTCGTCGACGCTCCTGCCATCTCGTTTCTCTATCTTGACACGCCGTACTTCCTGACGCCCGACCGCAAGGGCGAAAAGGTGTATGCGTTGTTGCGCGAAGCGATGAAGGCGTCGGGCAAGGTCGGCGTCGCGAGTGTCGTGCTGCACAACAAGCAGCATCTGGCGGCGCTGATTCCGGTCGGCCCGGTACTGGCGCTGAACACGCTGCGCTGGGCCGCCGAAGTGCGCGGCTTCGACGAATTCAAGCTGCCGCCCGAAGGGATGAAGGCCGCCGGCGTGTCGGCGCGGGAACTCGACATGGCGAAAAAGCTGATCGACGACATGAGCGATGCGTGGGATCCGTCGCAGTATCACGACACGTTTCGCGACGACATCATGGCGCTGGTCGATCGGAAGATTCGGGCGGGGAAGACTGAGGAGATCACAGAGGTCGAAGCTCCGCGGGAGTCGCGTCAATCGGCCGATATTCTCGATTTGTCCGATCTGCTCAAACGCAGCCTGGGGCGTGGCAAGGGTAAGCCGGCGGCTGGCGCGCGCAAGCGTGCGGCGGACGATGACGACGAAGACGGCGGCGCCGAAGCCGAGCATGAGCCTTCGGCGCCGGCCCGCAAGAAGCCTCGTGCGACGCGTGCGGCGAGCACGTCTCGCAGTCGCGGCGCAGGCGGCGATGCAGGCGGCCGCACGACGACAACGACAGGTAAGGCCGCAGCGGCGCCGGCGGCCCGCAAGCGGCGCGCGGCTGCCTGAATGCAGGGGTGATCGTTAGCGCCGCGCTACAGCACACCCACTCGCGACGATGTCAACGCCATGAACGACCGACTCGACCCGTACCATCGCAAGCGTCGCTTCGACGAAACCCCGGAGCCTTCCGGCGCGGTCGCGATTCGCAAGCGAGCTGGCCGGACAACGGCGATGCGTGCATCGGACGAAGCGCTCTCGTATGTGATTCAGGAGCATGACGCGCGGCGTCTGCACTACGACTTCCGGCTCGAATTGAACGGCACGCTGTTGTCGTGGGCCGTGCCGAAGGGGCCGAGTCTCGATCCGTCGGTGAAGCGGCTGGCGGTGCATGTCGAAGATCACCCGGTCGAATATGGTTCGTTCGAAGGGGAAATTCCTCCCGGCAATTATGGGGCGGGCAGTGTGATCGTCTGGGATCGTGGCACGTGGGAACCGGTCGGGGGCGCAGCCGAGGCGGCGCGTTCCTATGCAGCCGGCAAGCTCAAGTTCAGACTTCACGGTGAGAAGCTGCACGGCGCCTGGACACTGGTGCGTAGTCGTATGCGCGGCAGCGGCGACAAGGAACAGTGGCTGCTGATCAAGGAGCGCGACGCCGAGGCGCGCAATGAGAGCGAGTTTGACGTTCTAAAGATGCGGCCGGGGAGCGTGCTTGGCGGTGGTGGGGCGGCGGCAGCGTCACACACGTCCACGTCCACTGTAAAAGCCGCGGCCAGGAGCACCACGAAGTCCGCGTCATCCAGCCGCACCGACCCGAAGCGGCCCGACGTCGTCTCCACTCGCACCACGCGGTCGCTGCGCGAACTCGCCGCGTCGCCCTCAATCGAAGGGACCGTCAAAGCCCGTCTGCCCGTCACCTTCAAGCCCCAACTGGCGACGCTCGTCGACGCCCCGCCACCCGGCGGCGACTGGTCGTACGAAATCAAGTTCGACGGCTACCGCGTGCTGGCCCGCATCGATCGGTCTGCCAAACGCGGCGCCGTCAAAGTGTTCACGCGCGCCGGCAACGACTGGACTGTGAAGTTCAGCAAGCAGGTCGACACCCTCGAACAGCTCGGCCTCGAAAGCGCATGGCTTGACGGCGAAGCGGTCGTGCTGGACGAACACGGCGTGCCGGGTTTTCAGGCGCTGCAAAACGCGTTCGACTCGAATCGCCCGCAGGACATCGTCATCTACCTGTTCGATCTGCCGTTTCTGAATGGCTACGACTTGCGCGGCGTGCCGCTCGAACAGCGCCGCGCGATTCTGCGCGCGCTGCTGGAGGAGGTTGACGACAGCGTGCTGCGCTTCTCGAACGACTTCGAGTTCAGCGCCGACGAACTGCTCAAGAGCGCATGCGACATGGGACTCGAAGGCATCATCGGCAAGCGGCGCGATAGCGGTTACCTGTCGGGGCGCTCGTCCGCGTGGATCAAACTGAAGTGCCGGCGACGCCAGGAGTTCGTGATCGGCGGCTATTCGGAGCCGGCCGGCACTCGCGCGGCGTTCGGCGCGCTGCTGCTCGGCGTCTACGATGGCGAAGGCCGGTTGCAATACGCGGGACGGGTCGGCACCGGCTTCGACGCCGCGTTGCTGCGCTCGGTCAAGCAGGCGCTCGACGCGCACGAGACCCAACGCATGCCGTTTGCCAGCGCGCCGCGAGAGCGTAGTCGCACGCCGGTGCATTGGGTCGAACCGGTGCTCGTCGCCGAATGCAATTTCGCCGAATGGACCAGCGATGGCATCGTGCGCCAGGCGTCGTTCGTGGGTCTGCGCGACGACAAGCCGGCGCTTCAGATCGTCAAGGAAACATCCCGTCAAGGAGCCGACGTGCAACAGCAAACCGATACCGGGCCCGATGCCGCGCCGAAGAAACGCGCGGCGTCGAAAACTCCCGCGAGTGCCGCGCCTGCATCCGGGGCAGTGAAAAAGAAAAAATCTCCCACAACAACAAAATCACCCACGTCCACCGAAGTCGCAAGCGTACGCATCTCCCACCCCGACCGCGTAATCGACAAAAGCACCGGCACGCGCAAGATCGATCTCGTGCAGTACTACGAATCAGTCGCCGACTGGATGCTGCCGCATCTGCGAGACCGGCCGGTATCGCTGGTGCGCGCGCCCGAGGACATCGGCGGCGAGCTGTTCTTCCAGAGGCACAGCCAGAAACTGTCGATTCCAAACGTCACACGGCATGCCGGCCTCGACGCCGGCCACCCGCCGCTGATTACCGTCGAAACACTCGGCGCGCTGGTCGGCGCCGCGCAAATGGGCACGGTCGAATTTCACACGTGGAATGCCGTCGCGTCGAATATCGAAAAGCCCGATCGCATGGTGTTCGATCTCGATCCCGACGCGTCGCTCGGCTGGGAGCGCATGATCGAAGCCGCGCAACTCACGCGTTCGCTGCTTGAAGAACTCGGCCTCGAGTCGTTCTGCAAAACCAGCGGCGGCAAGGGCCTGCATGTCGTCGTGCCGCTCGCGAAGCAGGCCGGCTGGGACGAGGTGAAGGACTTTTCGCAAGCCGTCGCGCAGCACATGGCGACGACGCTGCCCAAATACTTCAGCGCGAAGATGGGCACGCAGAATCGCAAGCAGAAAATTTTTGTCGATTACCTGCGCAACAACCGCGGCTCGAGCACGGTGGCCGCATTCTCGGCGCGTGCGCGGCCGGGCTTGGGCGTGTCGGTGCCGCTCTCATGGGACGAAGTCGCGGTCACCACGAGCGGCGATCAGTGGACCATCGAGAGCCTGCACGAGCGCCTCGCCGGCCTCAAAAGCGATCCGTGGGCGGACTATGCGAAGACACGTCAGCGCATCACGGCCGCCATGAAAAAACGTCTGGACGGAGCGCAATGAGCGCTTGCCAGCCGACCTCGTTCAAAACGGGAAGGAGCACATCATGAAGACCGCAGCGTAATCGTCAGACGGCGACAAGCAGGCCGATCCGCAGGTGGGCAAGCAGCCGCGTTCGTTGCAGGATGCCGCCGCGCCGCTGCCGCACGAAACCGATCAGAACCCGGAATCGCAACACGAGGACGCGCCGCGCGACGTCGGCAAGCAGGCGCATCGGGGCTCGGCTTGCGCGCGGCCCACCGACGCGCGCGCGGCGACGGTCGCGTCGAGCAGCGCTTCGGCACGGGTCATGAACACTTCACCGTCCTGCGTGAGGCTGATGCGGCGGGTGGTCCGGTGCAGCAGGCGCGCGCCGTGAGCGTCCTGTGATGGCGGCGCGTCGCCGATCACACACGCAGAAAACGTATCGCCGCAAGCGGGGTTAACACCCGAGCTGGCGCGGCACGCGCAGCGTCGCGCTTGGCGTTAGACTGGTGGTGCATCATGCAAAAACAGTTGCGTGTCTCGCGGCCCGGCTGGCCGGGCTCAACCGGCCTCAGTCAGGCGGCTTACAGGCAGTAGCGCTGAAGCGGGCGCGCAGCGGCACAACAACGAGGTGACAGTATGAGCTCCAGCTTCAAACTCTCCGCCGTTTCCGTTGTCGCTTCTCTCGCTTGCGCGCTCGCGTCCGGCATGTTCGTGCCAGTGGCTCACGCTGCCACGCCGATCACGGTGACGTCCCAGTCCGCGCTCGACGGTCCGATCCGCTACACGGTCCGCGTCACGTCGAAGCAGTTCGGCAATTCCCAGGAAACCCGCACGATCCGCTCCGGCGAGTCGGACGACTTCACGTGGAAGACCGTGCCGCCGGGCGGCCCGGTGGCCGGTACGGATGCTTGTCCGAACTATTCTTCGCTGCCGCTCGACACCAACGGCGCGATGATTCGCCAGACGCAGATCCGCTTTGCGCCGGTCGTGTCCAGTGACGGCACGGCGAGCGTGCAGATGAGCTTCCAGGCACAGACGCCGCACGGAGTGAAGACGGTGACGAGCGGCGGCAAAACGCTCAAGTGTCCGAACGATGTGAAAGTGAGTCAGATTCTGCGCTTTACGATGCCGGTCAACGGCAGCACGAAAACGCTCACGCTCAACGACGGCACCGAAGTGGCGGTCAGCGCGAAGCGTTGATGCCGGCGCGCACGGTTAGCACGGCGTGCCCTGGCTTGCGGCCCTGCCTGACTCGCGCGGCGCACGCGCCGTGCGCCGCCAGGTCATGCGGCGCACGGCATACCGCCGCGCCGCTTACCGCCGTGCCGCTGCGCGCTCCACCAGTCGCGCCGACAGAAACCGGTGCTCCGCCGAGAAGAGCCGCCGGTACGTCAGCAGCACCGCGCCCACGGTCCCCAACGCAGACGACGCGGCGATCAGGAACATGATGACGATCTGATAGCGCACCGCCTGCAACGGCGACTGGCCGGCCAGCACCTGGCCGGTCATCATGCCGGGCAGGCTCACCACGCCGACCACCGCCATCTGATTCAACGTCGGCATCATGCCTGCGCGCACCGCCTGCCGCGCCGGTGCCTGCGCCGCTTCCCAGCGCGTCGCGCCGAGCGCGAGCGCCATGTCGACGCGGTCGCGCCGCGCCGTCAATTCCTCGGTCATCCGTTCAATGCCGAGCGACACGCCAGTCAGCGTATTGCCGAGGATCATGCCGAGGATCGGAATCGCATATTGCGGCTCGTACCACGGATGAATGCGGATCACGACGAACAGCCCGACGGCGGCCACCAGCCACGAACTGACCCAGATCGACAGCACGCTGTCCGCGCGTTGCCCGGCATAGGTGTGGTTGCCGCGCTGCGCGCCCGCGAACCCGGCGATCAGCGTCATCACGATCATCAGCGGCAGCACGACGAACCAGCGGTCGTAGCGGAACACCCAGCCGAGCACATAGCCGATGGCCAGCAACTGAACCACCGTGCGTAGCGCGGCCCACGCGAGCTTGCGTTCGAGATCGAGCTTCAATGCCACCGACACCGCCCCGTTCACGACGATCAGCAGCGCGGCTATCGCGACGTCCCACAGACTCAGGTTTTGCAGTGTCATTGGCCAAACTCCTGAGGCGCGGGCGTTGCCGCCACGGCTTCGTCGAGCACGCCGGCGCGCATCGTCAGATGCCGTTTGCTCATGCGTGCGGCTTGCGCCGGGTCGTGCGATACCCAGATCGAAGCATGGTGGGAGGGATCAGCGTCGAACCATGCGTGCACCAGCCCCTCGATCGCCCGCGACGACTGCGGATCGAGCGACGCGGTGGGTTCGTCGAGCAGCAGCACCTCGGGTGCCAGTTGCAGCACGCGAATCAGCGCGGTGATCTGCGCTTCGCCACCGGACAGTTCGCTCGCGCGCTTGTCGAGAAAGTCGTCGGCGCGGCCGGCCTGGGCGGCGAGACTGGCCGCTCGCGCGCGATCGAAGCGCACGTCGCGATAGGCGCGCAGCTCGAACGGATAGCGCAGGTTATCTTCGACACTGCCGTCGAGCAGCGCCGGCCGCTGGCGGATATACGCGACGTTGCGCCGGTAACGCGGAATCGCGGCGCGCGCGACCGGCGCGTCATGCCACATGATGCGTCCGGCATCGAGTGGATCGAGCAGTGCGAGTGCGCGCAGAAATACGCTCTTGCCCGAGCCGGACGGCCCGGTGATCGCGACGCGGTCGCCTGTGTGCAGCGCGAAGGTGGTCGGCTGCAACAGCGCCTGGCCGCGCAGCGCGTCGCGCCGGACGATGCCGTCAGCGAGGACGAGGGGAACATCGGTCATGAATTGGATCGTAGTGGGGTGTGCGTGATAGCCAGGCGAGCAAAGCGGCAATGACTTTTTATGGCGGCGCACGCGCCGTCAGTCTGTCGTCCAACTGTGCAGCATGATAAAACGACAACGAGCGACAACGAGCGCCAACGAGCGACAACGGCACGGCGACTCGTCGCCACCATCCGGGCACGATACCTGCTGCCCGTTTCATAACGTAGAAAAAATCGCGGAGCCTCTCAATGGCAGTGTCGAGCACCATCGGCCGACGGATCGGAAAAATCATCGCATGGCTGCTGGCGACTATCGCCATCCTGATCGTCGCGCTGGCCATTTTTATTCTGGCCTTCGACTGGAATCGCGCCCGGCCTTATATCAACGACAAGGTCACGCAGGCCATCGGCCGCCCGTTCGCGATCAACGGCGATCTGAAAGTGGGGTGGCAGCATGCGGTCGGCGAGACCGGCTGGCGCGGCTGGGTGCCATGGCCGCGCTTTTCCGCGGCCAGCATCACGGTGGGCAATCCCGACTGGACCAAACAGCCGCAGTTCGCCACGCTCGATGAAATCGATTTCGAGGTCAAGGTGCTGCCGCTGCTCGCGCACGACATCGTGATTCCGTCGATCAATCTC
This sequence comes from Paraburkholderia ultramafica, assembly GCF_902859915.1. Taxonomy (GTDB): domain Bacteria; phylum Pseudomonadota; class Gammaproteobacteria; order Burkholderiales; family Burkholderiaceae; genus Paraburkholderia; species Paraburkholderia ultramafica. Next base: position 190,548 of record NZ_CADIKK010000005.1, on the reverse strand, counting down.
GTGAATCCTTCGGTCGATCTCGAACGTCTGCTCGATGGGCGCAACAACTGGACTTTCAAACTGCCTGCTGCCACTGCGCCGTCCGAATGGAAGCTCGATCTGCATGACATCGCGTTTGCCAAGGGCAATATCGCGCTGTCCGATCAGCAGAAGAAGGTCGATCTGCAAATGGTCATCGATACGCTCGGCCAGCCGATTCCGATCGGCGAGGCGATGAAGCAGCAGGAAGCGGCGTCGCGCAGCGCATCGGCGCAAGCGATCGGCAAGGCGGGTGCCAGCAAGCTGACGGAGCAGGCGAACGCGCAAGCGGCGTCGGAGGCCGCGGCGGCTTCGGCGGCGGCCGCTTCCGGCGCGTCGGCGCCGGATCTCAACGCGTCGGGTACGAAGGCGGCCACGGGTGCGTCGGGCGCCAGCGAGACGAATCCGGCGGCCGGGGCGAAGCGGGAGATTCCGCTGTATGCGATCGGCTGGACCGTCAAGGGTACGTACAACAAAACGCCGGTATCGGGCAGCGGCAAGGTCGGCGGCGTGCTCGCGCTGCAGGACGCGAGCCGGCCGTTCCCGGTGCAGGCCGACGTCAAGGCGGGGGATCTGCACGTCGGTCTGGTGGGCACGATCACCGATCCGGCGCATCTCGCCGCGGTCGACCTGCGCCTCTGGCTGCAAGGCGACAGCATGGCGCGCCTCTATTCGCTGACTGGCGTGACCTTGCCCGAGACCCCACCGTATGCGACCGAAGGACGTCTGGTCGGTCAGTTCAAGTCCAGCGGCAATGTCTTCAAGTATGAAAATTTTACAGGCCGGGTGGGCGGCAGCGATCTGAACGGTTCACTGACCTATACGGCGCGTGAGTCGCGTCCGCTGCTGCAGGGCGAACTGGTGTCGCATCTGCTGCAATTCGCCGATCTGGCGCCGGTGATCGGCGCGGACTCGAACGCCAGCAAGGCCAAACGCGGCGACGCGACGGCGCAGCCGGGCGACCGGGTGCTGCCGGTCGAGGAATTCCGCACCGACCGCTGGAAGGCGATCGACGCCGACGTCAAGTTCACCGGCCGGCGCATCGTCAAGAACACGAACCTGCCGATCACGGACCTGTACACGCATGTCGTGATGACCGACGGCGTGCTGTCGCTGGAGCCGCTGAAGTTCGGCGTCGCGGGCGGCTCGCTTGCGTCGGACATTCATCTGGACGGCGGCACCGTACCGTTGAAGGGCCGCTTCTCGACCTCGGCGCGACATCTGAAGCTCAAGCAGTTGTTCCCGAACTTCAAGTCGATGCAGAACGCGCTCGGCGAAATCAACGGCGACGCCGCGTTGACCGCGACCGGCAATTCGCCGGCGGCGCTCGCGGCGACCTCCAATGGCGAGCTGAAGGCGCTGGTGACGGACGGCACGGTGAGCCGTCTGCTGATGGAAGCAGCGGGGCTGAACGTGGCGAACGTCGTGTATGAAAAGCTGTTCGGCAATCGCGACGTGAAGATCAACTGCGCGGCCGCCGATTTCGTCGCGACCGACGGTGTGCTCGAAGCGCGCATCTTCGCGCTTGATACGGACGACGCGGTGATCAACATCGACGGCACCGTGAACCTGCGCGACGAGACCCTGGACCTTGGCGTGCATCCGCATACCAAGGGCTTCCGGGTGATTACCCTGCGCTCGCCGCTCTACGTGAAAGGCACGTTCAAGGATCCGCATGTTGGCGCGAATGCGGCCGCGCTCGCGTTGCGAGGCGGTGCGGTGATCGGACTTGGCCTGATCAATCCGTTTGCGGCCTTGCTTCCGTTGCTCGCGCTCAGCAACAACCAGCCACTACCGTGCGCGCAGTTGCTGTCGCAGGTTCGCCAGGCGCCGACGGCGCCGCCGCCCGGCGTCAAGCAGAAGCCCAAGGCGGGGCTTTCTCTCGATGGCGCGCCGCTCAACAACTCTGCCGGTGGCGCTTCGTCGGCTGCGCCGGCGAATCGAAAGCCCGCTGTCATGTCGCCGGCTAGTGCAGCCGAATATAAGGGCAGCTGACGTTTTCCGCGTGGCCAGCGGACTGGTTGAACTCGAGCGTCGGCGGTGGCCTTTGCGTCGTGTTCCTGTGGCTGATCAGCGTGCCGCCCGTGCGCGGCCGCATCGATGAAGCAATCACGGTGTAAGGAACGGCTTTTATAGCGCACACGCATGCAAATGCGCCGCCGTGTAAGGCGAGTTCAACCGCGAGTTCAAACGAAGGGAAGCGATGCAGCGCCGCCTGGGTGAAACCAGCAGCGCTTGCCAGACGGTGGCTTCGGAGCGCCTACCTTAACGATCGCGGCGTGGCGTCGCCCGCGGCATCCTGCCGACGCACCCCGCGGCGGGAGCCCACGCGCGTCGCGCCGAATTCCGTGAGGATCTTGCCGCGAGCCCGGCTGGCAAAGACGAGGAAGCCGAAGCCGTCCGCCTCATACCAGTAACCGCCGTTCTCGAGTCCGTCGAGCGGCTGCTCCAGGGCGTTGGTGATGGATTCGACGCAGCGCCGCCGCAACTCGGCGGGCGCCGGATAAGGCGGTTGCGCGCCGCGCACACTGCACAGGAGCACGTCGAGCCCAGGCAGCACATGCGCATAGAGTACCGGCTCATCTTGCGCGCGAGCACGTGCAATCTTGGTGTCGAGCTGACCGAACGGCTTGAAATGCCGTAGTACCGCGAGGAACGACTCATCGCCGTCCACCTTCGCGCGTCTACGCTTTTTCGGGAAGGACATAAAAATTCGCCTGAAAAAGAATTGCAAGAAACGCAGCGTCCTCATGCGACAACTCCCGGCTTCGCGCGCCGCACGTCGATCTTTTATAGCATACGACAAGACCGGATTCACGGTGATTCGACGACTGCGCCGTCTCACCGCCTCCCGCACGAATCATGCCGAACCGCCTCGCCGCGCGCTTTCGCTTCCCAGCACATCTGTCTCCATCATAGACGCACGAGCCGCCGAAAAAACATCCGATACCAATAAAAAAGTCATTTTTATGTGGGCAAGCACATCCTGCGGCTACGTTGAAATATCTCGAATTCACGTCGATAATGGCCCGTCCGGCTGCACTGCGCAGCGCGCCAGTCCGTTGTTTTTCTGGCGCGCCAGCAGCGCGACGCGCAACCGGTGCTCGCGAGCCGCCGCGGCTTGAACGACCCTTCGGGCGAACATGAAATTATTCACCAAGGGTCTGCTGCTGATTGCCGTGCCGAGCGTAGTCGAGCTGGCGCTTCTTGGCGTCGTCTTCGATACCCAGGAGCAGACAGCGCAGGCCGCGCAGTGGGTCGACAACAGCAAGCAGATCCTCTATCAGTCGTCGGCCGTCGTCGATCCGCTGCTGCGTCAGGCCGCGCGAGTGCGCACGGCCATGGCGACCGGCGATGCGTCGCTGATCGACCGCCATACGGTATGGGTCGACCTCGGCGATCGTCTGTCGAAGCTCGACGCGCTGGCCGCGGACATCCCGCAGCAGGTCGAGCGCGTGCACAACATGCAGCGGGCGATCGACGCCTATCGCGAGCACACCCTCGCGATTTCGCAGGCGCTGCATGAGGGACGCAGCCTGAACCCGTTTATCGCCTTGGAGAGCGGCGCGTTGCCGGAGCAGATCGCGCTGTTTCGCGACGAGCTCACCGCGTTCGGCAACGAAGCCTCGCGTCTCGACGCCGACCGCTCGGCCGCGCTCGCACGGCGGCGCGAGTGTCAGCAATATGCGCTGATCGCCGCCGTGCTAGGCTCGATGCTGATCTGGGCGGCCACCGCGGTGGTGTTTGCGCGCAGCATCGGCCGGCGGCTGGAAGTGTTGACCGACAACGCCGAGCGGCTCGGCGGCGATCGGCGGCTCGCGGCGCCGCTGTCGGGCAGCGACGAAATCGCCGCGCTCGACGCTGTACTGCATCAAACCGGCGCGCGTCTACGCGCAGCGGAAAAAGAGCAGGCCATGCTGAAGACACGGCTCGAAGCGCGTGCGTGGGAGCTGGCGAGCGTCAACGAGGAGTTGCGCCAGGAAACGCAAGACAACGAAATGTTCATCTACAGCGTGTCGCATGATCTGCGCTCGCCGCTGGTGAATCTGCAGGGCTTCTCGAAGGAATTGCAGGTGTCGTGCGACGAACTGGACAGTATCGTCGAGCAGGCTGGCTTACCCGAATCAGAGCATCGGCGCATGGCGCATATTCTCGACGGCGACGTGCGCGAATCGCTGCATTATCTACGCACCGCGGTGACGCGGGCCGCAGCGATCATCGACGCGCTGCTGCGCATTTCGCGCGCGGGCCGGCTCGAATACCAGTGGCAGCGGGTGAGCGTCGGACGCGTGGTGGGCCGGGTGGTCGACGCGCTGCAGGGCGTGATCAGCCAGCGCGCGGCGGTCATCACCGTGCGCGAGTTGCCGCCCGCATGGGGCGACCCGGCGGCGGTCGAACAGATCTTCAGCAATCTGATCGGCAATGCGCTGAATTTTCTGGACCCGGCGCGTCGTGGGCGTATCGAGGTCGGCGCGCTGGAGCCCGAATCGATCGACGAAACCGAGCCGCGCGCGGTGCGCATGCGTACGTACTACGTCCGCGATAACGGCCTTGGCATTCCGGCCGCGTACCTGTCGAAGGTGTTCCGCGCGTTCCAGCGTCTGCACGGCGACGTCGCGAACGGCGAGGGCATCGGTCTCGCGGTGGTGCGGCGTACGGTGGAGCGGCATGGCGGGCGTGTCTGGGTCGAGTCGGCCGAAGGTGCGGGATCGACTTTCTTCGTCGCGTTGCCCGAGCAGCCCATGCGCATCTGAAGCGGGACGGGCAGTCGCGGCAACGGTGCGGACATGACAAGCGGTATGCAACGACAAATCGTTAGCACGGAGAATCTATGAGTCACGGGGACACGGTCAGCATCGTGCTGATCGAAGATGACGACGGCCACGCCACGCTAGTTGAACGCAATCTGCGCCGCGCCGGCATTTCGAACGGTTTTGTGCGCTTTCGCGACGGCCAGCAGGCACTCGATTACTTCTTCGGCCCGGAGCCGGCCGATGCCGCCGGCGGTGGCGCTGCGGGTCCGGCTGCGAGTCCTGCCGCCGGCGCTTACCCGCCATGCGAAGATCTGACGAATTTTGTCGTGCTGCTTGATCTGAAGATGCCGCGGGTAGACGGCTTCGAGGTGCTGCGGCGCCTGAAGGAATCGCCGAGGACGGCCGCGGTGCCGGTGATCGTCCTGACCACCACCGACGATCCGCGCGAAATCGCACGCTGCTACGAACTCGGCTGCAACGTCTACATCTGCAAACCGGTCGAATACGATGCGTTTATCGAAGCGGTGCGCCGTCTCGGCTTCTTCCTGCAGGTGGTCAAGCTGCCGCCCGGCCATCGGCTCGCCGCGCCGTGATCGCCCGCTCACGCGAAGCTGCCCGAAAGCCGTTCATGACAAGATAGAGCTCCCAACCTGGCGAGAGAAGAGTCCGCATGACCGAAGAAGTGTCCACGCCGCACGCCGCGTATGTGCTAGTTGTCGACGACGACGAAGGCATCCTGCGGCTCGCGCGCAAGTCGCTCGAACGCGCGGGCTGCCGGGTCGCGATCTGCGCGAGCGTCGACGCCGCCCGCGAGCGGCTCGCCGCCGTCGGCCCCGACCTGCTGGTGCTCGACTACCAGCTCAGCGGACCAGAGACCGGACTCGACTTCTTTCGCCGTCTGCGCTCGGAAGGGGTGCGGATTCCCGCGATCCTCGTGACTGGCTTTACCGACGAATCGCGCGTCATCGAAGCGCTGCGCGCGGGCGTGTCCGACGTGGTGCCGAAGTCCGGCGACTACCTCGATTACCTGCCGGAAGCCGTCGAACGTGTGCTGTCGCAAGTGCGTCTGCAAAGAGCATCCGACGAAGCGCTGTTGCTGCGCGATCGCGAACAGCATTACCGCACCTTGTCGGAAGCGTTGCCGCACCTCGTGCTGACGTGCAACGCGGCGGGCGACTGCGATTTCCTGTCGAAGCAGTGGTACGACTACACCGGGCTCTCCGAGAACACGTCGTACGGCCTCGCGTGGCTCGACGCCGTGCATCCGGACGATCGTGAAGAGATCCGCCGCAGTTGGCTCAAGGCAGTGGCGAGCCAGGCCGGCGACTATCGGCACGAGCTGCGGATTCGCCGCCACGACGGCGAATACCGCTGGTTCGACGCGCGCGTGGTGGCGATGCGCGACGCCGAACGCAACGTGACGAAATGGTTCGGCAGTTGCACGGACATTCATTCGCAGCGCGAGGCGATCGAGGAACGCGAACGGCTGCTCGCGTCGGAGCAGGCGGCTCGCCAGACCGCCGAAGAAGCGAACCGCGCGAAAGACCGTTTTCTCGCGATGCTGTCACACGAATTGCGCACGCCGCTCACGCCGGTTCTGGCCGGCGCCCGCGTGCTGGAGATGATCCCGGATCTGCCCGACCAGGCGCGCAGCAGTGTGCGGATGATCCGCCGTAACGTCGAACTCGAAGCGCGGCTGATCGACGACCTGCTCGATCTGACGCGCGTGGCGAACGGCAAGCTGCGGCTGTCGCTCGAAACCGTCGACGTGCACGACGTGATGGACAGCGTGCTCGAACTCTTTCGCAGCGAGATCCAGGTCAAGCAGCAGGACGTGCACGTCGACAAGCACGCGACGCACCATTACGTGCTGGCCGATCGCGCGCGCTTGCAACAGATGCTGTGGAACCTGATTCGCAACGCCGCCAAGTTCACGCCGGATGGCGGCCATATTTATGTGCGCACGCGCGACGAACGCATGCACGTGCAGATCTCGGTTGAAGACACGGGCATTGGCATCGAGCCGGAGCAGATCGGCAAGCTGTTCAACGCGTTCGAGCAGGGCAGCCAGAACCGGACGCGGCAATTTGGCGGGCTGGGGCTTGGTCTTGCAATCACGAAAGCGTTGACCGACGTGCACGGCGGCACGGTGACCGCGCAAAGTCCCGGCGCGCATTGCGGCGCGACCTTCACGATCACGCTGCCGACCGCCGCTGCGCCTGCCGGAACGCAGCCGGTCGCCGCACCGGACGAGGCGCATCCGGCTGGACTGCTGACTATCCTGCTGATCGAAGATCACGTGGATACCGCCGACGTGATGGCGCAACTGATACGCAGCCTCGGTCACGACGTGACCGTGGTGGGCCGGGTGGACGATGCGCTTGCCGCCACCCAGCAGCAGGCCTTCGATCTGATCGTGAGCGACGTCGGCTTGCCGGATGGCACGGGCCTCGATTTCATCAAGGCGTTCCGCGAACGCTCGGATGCGCCGGCCGTCGCGTTGACCGGCTTCGGCACCGACGAAGACGTGCGCCGCTGTCTGGGCGCCGGCTTCACTTCGCATTTGACCAAGCCCGTCAATTTCGGCCAGCTCGAAACGATGATCGAACGCGCGGTGAGTCTGAAGGCGCAGAGGCATGCTTGATGCCTGTGCTGCGTAAGCGCGTTTGCGCGCCCAACAAATAGAAGCAGAAAGTGAAAGGCCTGTCGCGACAAGGATCGCCACAGGCCTTTTTACCGGATCCGGCCGATGTGCCGGATCGCCAGGCTCACCGCGGTGAGTTCTTCAGCGAATCGCGGATCTCACGCAGCAGCAGCACGTCTTCCGGCGTCGGCGGCGGCGCGGCTTCAGCCGGCTTGCGCAGATTGTTGATGAACTTGACCATCAGGAAAATGATGAACGCAAGAATGATGAAGTTGATCAGCACGGTAATGAACGAGCCATAACCGATCACGGCAACACCCGCCGTTTGCAAGTCTTTATACGACGTGGGGTTGCCGTGATAGGTCGGCGGAATCGCACCGAGACGAATGAACATGTTGGAGAAATCGAGGCCGCCGGTAGCAATCCCGACGACCGGCATGATCAGGTCTTTAACAATTGAATTGACGATGGTGGAAAAAGCGCCGCCGATAATCACGCCGACCGCGAGATCCATCACGTTGCCCTTGAGGGCGAATTCCTTGAATTCCTTGACCATGCTCATAGATGTGCCTCCCAGATAACGATTGTCGAATCATACCAACCTGGGATGGATAGGCTAGTGCTTTTGGTCAGACGATCCGGCGAATGTTTCTATTGAGGAAACTGTGACTGGCTATGGCGCGCACGCTCCAGATGCGCGGCAAAACTGACCGGGTCGGTATTGGTGCCGCACAGCAGCACCCCCACGCGCTTGCCCTGCAACTGCTCGCGCAGCGGCCCGAGCAGTGCGGCGGTGGCGGCAGCGCACGCCGGTTCCACCGCCAGCTTCAGTTGTGCGAACAGGATCAGCATGGCCGCGCGCAGCTGATCGTCAGAGACCGTCACAAGCTGGTCGATATGACGGCGGCACAACTCGTAGCTGTATTCCTCGGTATGCGGCGACATCAGCGAATCGGCAATGCTGTGCATGTGGCCCATCTTGACCGTGTGGTTGGCGGCGAAACTCTTGCTCATCACATCCGCGCCTTCGGGTTCGACGCCGTACACATGCACATTCGGATTCGCGAGCCGCATCGCGGTGGAGACGCCGGCGGCGAGACCGCCGCCGCCGACCGGCACAATCACCGCTTCGAGGTCGGGTGTTTGCGTGGCCCATTCGTAGCCGAGTGTGGCCGAGCCCAGCACCGTGCGATAGCCGTTGAACGGATGCACGAAATAGCGGCCTTCTTCGGCCTCGATACGGCGCACCAGTTCGAACGCTTCGGCAATGTCTTCCGCGTACACGATGTCGGCGCGATACTGCCGGCACAACGCGACGCGCGCCGGATTGGCCGCGCGAAACAGCACGACCTTGGCGCTGATGCCCAGACGCATGGCCGCATAAGCGAGCGCCACCGCATGATTGCCGCCCGACACGCAGGTGACGCCCGCGCTGCGTTGCGTCTCGTCGAGCGCGAGCAGGTTCGTGAACGCGCCGCGCGCCTTGAAGCTGCCGCCTGCCTGCAGCAGTTCGAACTTGAAATTCACCACCGTGCGTTCCAGCGATGAAAAGTCGAGCCGGTCGAACACCGGCGTTCGCATGACCCACGGCGTCAACGCAAAATGCTGTGTGGCGATGTCGTCCAGGGTGGGGATCGGCTCGCCGTCGATCGTGTGGTCGGTGTGCTGCGTGGCGGTTGACATGGCGGGAGCGTGGTGTCCTCGATAGGTGTAAGACCGGTTTTGCTGCGCCCAGTTTCAGTGTGCGTGCGCCTCAACTGACATGCTGTGAATCAACTTCTGCAGGAAGCGCTCGCACGCCACCAACTGGTCCAGCTCGACAAACTCGTTGGCCTTGTGCGCCTGCTGGATGTCGCCGGGGCCGCACACGATGCTCGGAATGCCCGCCAGCGAAAACAGCCCCGCTTCGGTGCCGTAGGCGACCTTGCGTTTGTCCTGATCGGCGGTCAGCGCGCGCACGAGCTGCGTGATCGCGGCTTGTTCAGACGAATCGAGTCCGGGCGCCGCGGCGATCTTCGTAATTTCGATGGCCGCCGACGGATGCTCGCGCAACATTTTCGGCAGCAGCGTTTCACGCGCGTATTGATCGATGCGCGCGAAGATCGGCTCGGGATCGAGCGTGGGCAGATTGCGGAATTCAAACTGGAATTTGCATTCGGCCGGCACCGTGTTGAGCGCATTGCCGCCGCTGATCGTGCTGGTCTGCGCGGTGGTGAAGGGCACGTCGTACAGTTCGTCGAACGGGCCTTGCGCGCGGAACTGATCGGCCATGTCGCGGATGTAGCAGATCAGGCGCGCGGCGTATTCGATTGCGTTCAAGCCCTTCGGCGTGAGCGACGAATGCGCCGCCTGGCCGCGCACGCAGCACTGGTATGCGTTGATGCCTTTGTGCGCCACGATCGGGCGCATGCTGGTCGGCTCGCCAACGATGCAGCCGTCCGGCTTCACTCCGCGCTTCATCAGGTCGGCGATCAGCAGCGGAGCGCCCGCGCAACCCACTTCTTCGTCGAACGACAGTGCGAAGTGAATCGGTTTGGCCAGCTTCGCGCGCTGCATGTCGGGCACCAGCGCCAGCGCCGCGCCGATGAAGCCTTTCATGTCGCAAGTGCCACGCCCATACAGTTTGTCGCCGCGAATCTCCGGCTTGAACGGATCGCTGTCCCATTGCTGGCCGTCCACCGGCACGACGTCCGTATGACCCGACAGCACGACGCCGCCATTCGTCTCGCCATCGTGCGCGGGGATGGTGGCAAACAGGTTCGCCCATGCGCCGCGTTCGCCGTGCGTGAGCGTGGCTTCAATGCCGAGCGCACGCAACTCGTCGCGCACGGTTTCGATCAGGCCGAGATTCGGATTGCGGCTGACCGTGTCCATCGACACGAGACGGGTGACCCAAGGCAGCGAGACGGGAGAGGCAGGCGAGGCAGAGTTCGACGCGGAAACGGGCGATTGCGAGGATTGCGCTGATTCAGCGACGTGAGACATGACAAGACTCCAGCATTTGAGTCTTTCGATCATACCCAAAAAAAACTCGCGCGTATGCTGCGGTGGGCATTGGCGCACCGCAGCATGAGCGTAAAAAAACGCTGCACGTCCCCCCGTTTTTCTAATGCAGCGCTAACGGAGGGCGTGATTTGACGGACTCAGCGCGCGGCAGCAGCAGACGTTGTGCCACGGCTGGGCGTTCCAAGCGCGCGCAAGGTTTCCTTGACCGTCGCGACACGCACCGCGAGATCCGGGCTGCGCGTTTCGATACGCAGCTTGTCCTGGCCCGCGAGCTTGATGTGCTTGTGCTTCTGCACCATCTCGATGATCCGCATTGCGTCGATCGGCGGGTTGGGGATGAACTGCAAGCCGATCACCGCTTCGCCCGCATCGATCTTCGAAATGCCCAGCGGCTTCGCGGCGAGCCGCAGACGATGCGTCTCCACGAGCGCGTGCGCTTGCGCCGGCAACTTGCCGAAGCGGTCGATCAGCTCTTCCTGAATGCCGTCGATCGAGTCGTTGTGTTCGCAGTTGGCAAGACGCTTGTAAAGCGACAGACGCTCCTGCACATCGCCGCAATAGTCGGCGGGCAGAATCGCCGGCGCGTGCAGATTGATCTCGGTGGTCGCGGCGAGCGGCGCGGTGAGGTCCGGCTCCTTGCCTTCCTTCAGCGCCTTCACCGCGTCGTTCAACATGTCGGTGTAGAGCTGGAAACCGATCTCGTGAATCTCGCCCGACTGCTTGTCGCCGAGCACCTCGCCGGTGCCGCGAATCTCGAGGTCGTGCATCGCCAGATAGAAGCCCGAACCGAGTTCTTCCATCTGCTGGATCGCTTCGAGGCGGCGTTGCGCCTGCTTGGTCAGTCCTTGCGGATCGTGCACCAGCAGATACGAATACGCCTGGTGATGCGAGCGGCCGACACGGCCACGCAGTTGATGCAATTGCGCGAGGCCGAACTTGTCCGAGCGATGAATCAGGATCGTGTTGGCGCTCGGCACGTCGATGCCGGTTTCGATAATCGTCGTGCACAGCAATACGTTCGCGCGTTGCGCCACGAAGTCGCGCATCACGCGTTCGAGTTCGCGTTCATGCATCTGTCCGTGCGCGACTGCGATACGCGCTTCGGGCACGAGCACTTCGAGCATCTGCCGGCGATTCTCGATCGTCTCGACCTCGTTGTGCAGAAAGTAGACCTGGCCGCCACGCTTTAGCTCGCGCAGCATTGCTTCGCGAATCACGCTATCTTCCTCGCGGCGCACGAAGGTTTTGATCGCGAGGCGCTTTTGCGGCGCGGTGGCGATCACCGAGAAATCGCGCAGGCCTTCGAGCGCCATGCCGAGCGTACGCGGGATCGGCGTAGCGGTCAGCGTGAGCACGTCCACTTCCGCGCGCAGCGCCTTCAGCGCCTCTTTCTGACGCACGCCGAAGCGATGTTCCTCGTCGATGACCACCAGCCCCAGCCGCTTGAACTGCACGTCGGACGACAGCAGCTTGTGCGTGCCGATCACGATGTCGACCGTGCCTTCGTTGATCTGCTGGATCGCCGCGTTGACTTCCTTGGTCGACTTGAAGCGCGACAGTTCGGCGATGCGCACCGGCCAGTCGGAGAAGCGGTCGGTGAAGGTCTGCGTGTGCTGTTCGGCGAGCAGCGTGGTGGGCGAGAGCAGCGCGACCTGCTTGCCGCCCATCACCGCGATGAAGGCTGCGCGCAGTGCCACTTCGGTCTTGCCGAAGCCGACGTCGCCGCACACAAGGCGGTCCATCGGCTTGCCGCTCGTCATGTCGCCGATCACCGCCGCGATTGCGGCGGCCTGGTCCGGCGTTTCCTCGAAGCCGAAGCTCTCGGCGAACTTCACGTAGTCCTTCGGTTCGAGCGGGAACGCATGGCCCGAACGCGCGGCGCGGCGGGCGTAGAGATTCAGCAGTTCGGCCGCGGTGTCGCGAATCTGCTGCGCGGCCTTGCGCTTGGCCTTTTCCCACTGGCCCGAGCCGAGCGAATGCAGCGGCGCGGCTTCCGGATCGGCGCCGCTATAGCGCGAGATCACGTGCAACTGTGCGACCGGCACGTAGAGCTTGCTGTCGCCGGCGTATTCGAGGTGCAGGAACTCGGTCTCGCCTTCGCCGAGGTCCATCGTGACGAGGCCCATATAGCGGCCGATGCCGTGCTGCGAATGCACGACCGGATCGCCGACCTTCAACTCGGACAGGTCGCGCACCATCGAATCGACGTTGCTCGCCTGTTCCTGGCGACGGCGCCCCGCACGGCGCGCAAGCGGCCCGTACAGCTCGGTCTCGGTGATAATCGCGATGCCGTCGGCCGGCACGGCGAACCCGTTGGCGAGCGGCGCGACACCTAACGAGAAACGCGCGTCGCCGAGCAGCCAGTCCTGGAAGCTGTCGCTCGAGGCCGGCTTCAGATGATTGTCGGCCAGCAACTGCAACAGCGTTTCGCGCCGGCCCGCCGATTCGGCGGCGAACAGCACGCGATTCGGCGTGGTGTCCAGATACGCGCGCAACGCAAGGACCGGATCGTCCGCGTGACGGTCGATCGCGAGATTCGGCAGCGGGGTCGACCAGCCGCCGCCCGCATTCGCGGGCAGCGCGAGCCGCGCGAACGGCTTCGCGAACGCGAAGAAATCCTCGTCCGACAGGAACAGCCGCTGCGGCTCCAGGATAGGCCGGTCGCGGTCATGCGACAGGAAGTTGTAGCGCTGCTTCGTGTCGTTGCTGAAGCGCCGGATCGCGGCGTCGAGATCGCCGACGAACGCCAGTTGCGCGCCTTCCGGCAGGTAATGGAACAGCGTTGCCGTCTCCTCGAAGAAGAGCGGCAGATAGTATTCGATGCCCGCGGACGGCACGCCGCTGCCGATGTCCTTGTAGACCGACGCGCGGCTCGGATCGCCTTCGAAGGTTTCGCGCCAGCGGCTGCGGAACGCGGTGCGGGCGGCTTCATCGAACGGGAATTCGCGGCCTGGCAGCAAGCGCACGTCTTTCACCGGATAGAGGCTGCGCTGCGTGTCCGGATCGAACGCGCGGATCGAGTCGACCTGGTCGTCGAACAGGTCGATCCGGTAAGGCAACGGCGAGCCCATCGGAAAGAGGTCGAGCAGCGAGCCGCGCACGCAGTATTCGCCGGGACGCACCACCTGGCTCACGTGCTCGTAGCCGGCGAGCGTCAATTGCGCTTTGAGCCGGGCTTCGTCGAGGCGCTCGCCTTGCGAGAACGAAAACGTGTAGCCCGCCAGGAACGACGCGGGCGGCATCCGATAAAGCGCCGTGGTGGCGGGCACCAGCAGGATGTCGCAGCGGCCTTCGCCGAGATCGTGCAGCGTGGCGAGGCGCTCGGAGACCAGATCCTGGTGCGGCGAAAAGGTATCGTAAGGCAGCGTCTCCCAGTCCGGCAGCAGGCGCACCCGCGCTTCGGGCGCGAAGAAGCCGATTTCCTGCGACAGACGCTGGGCATCGACGGCGCTTTCGCACACGACAGCCAGCAGCGGCACCTTCTCGCGCCAGGCGAGATGGTAGCGGGCGATCAGCAGCGCGTCGGACGAGCCGTGCGTGCCGTCGAAGGCGAAACGCTGGCCGGCCTTGACGAGCGCGACGGGCGGGGAGTACTGCGATGATGCGGCGATGTCTGGCATAGAGGAGAAAAAGCGGCCTTGGGCTCACACGTGATCGGCAAGTTTACGCGTGTCGGGGCGTGGATGCGAAGGACCTATTATAAAATCCGTCCTTTACTTTCACTTCGCGGCATCCGCCCTCGTGACTTCCCGTCTATTTGCCCTGATTCCGTGCGCAGGCACCGGCAGCCGTTCCGGCGCCGCGATGCCCAAACAATATCGCACTGTCGCCGGCCGCGACATGTTGCATTACTCGCTGGCGGCGTTCGATGCCTGCAGCGAGTTCGCGCAAACCCTTGTCGTGATTGCCCCCGACGACCAGCACTTCGACGCCCGCCGCTTCGGCGGCTTGCGCTTTGCGGTGCGCCGCTCGGGCGGAGCGTCGCGCCAGGCGTCGGTGTTGAACGGCCTGCATGCGCTCGCCGAGTTCGGCGCGCGCGACGACGACTGGGTGCTGGTGCACGACGCGGCACGCCCCGGCATTACGCCGGCGCTGATCCGCACACTGATCGGCGCACTGAAGGACGACGCGGTGGGCGGCATCATGGCATTGCCGGTGGCGGATACGTTGAAACGGGTCGACGCCGCCTCGTTCGATAGCCGCATCGCCCGCACCGAGGCGCGCGATGGCTTGTGGCAGGCGCAGACGCCGCAGATGTTTCGCATCGGCATGTTGCGTGAAGCGATCTTGCGCGCGCAGGCCGACGGTCACGACCTGACCGACGAAGCGAGCGCGATCGAGTGGTTGGGACATGCGCCGAAGCTGGTGCAAGGGAGCCTGCGCAACTTCAAGGTGACTTATCCGGAAGATTTCGATCTGGCCGAGGCGATTCTGAGCCGGCCTTCGGCTTCGTGATCGACGATTTCAATTTTAGTAAGCGGACTTGAGGACTTGACTCGTATGGATTTCAGAATTGGGCAAGGGTATGACGTGCATGCGCTGGTGCCGGGACGTCCGTTGATTATCGGCGGCGTGACGATTCCTTATGAGCGCGGGCTGCTCGGCCATTCGGACGCGGACGTGCTGCTGCATGCGATTACCGACGCGCTGTTCGGCGCTGCCGCGCTGGGTGATATCGGCCGTCACTTCTCCGATACCGATGCGAAGTTCGCCGGTGCCGACAGCCGGGTGCTGCTGCGCGAGTGTGTCGCGCGTGTGACGGCGGCGGGCTTTTCGATCGCCAATGTGGATAGCAGCGTGGTGGCGCAGGCGCCGAAGCTCGCGCCTCATATCGAAGGGATGCGCGCCCGTATCGCGGCCGATCTCGACCTGCCGATCGAGCGGGTCAATGTCAAGGCCAAGACCAACGAGAAGCTCGGTTATCTTGGCAGAGGCGAGGGTATCGAAGCGCAGGCTGTGGTTCTGTTGATCAAGAAATGATCGGGTCGTCTGCCTGCTAGAGACAGGCAAGCGCAATCCAGCGGCGCGCAGCGGCGAGACAGACATCGCGCTGCGCGCAGTCCAACACCTATTTGCCCTCGGCGGCAATACACTGTGCGGTCGCGTTGATCACGGCCGCGATGCGACCCACGTCCCGCAATTGCGTGGAACTCATGCCCTCGGCGACCAGCGTATCGAAGTGCGACTTCACGCAAAAACGGCATTTACCGATGATCGAAGCCGCCAACGCATACATCTCGAAGCGTCGTTTATCCACGCCGCCGTGCGACGCGTAAGCATTCATCCGTAACTGCGCCGGTTGCGATTTCAGGTCGGCGCTTTCCGTCATCTCGATGTACGGATACCAGACGTTATTCATGCCCATCAACGCGGCGGCCGTCAGCGCGCCATTGGCTTCTTCGGGCGACAGCACGCCGGCGTTGCGAATCGCGTCGACGATCAGCGTGCTTTTGGCGGCGAACGCCGCCGCCAGCGCGACGCCGACCGCGTCGTTCCCTTCGAGCGACGAGCGTGCAATCGTCCCATCGAGATTCAGCCGGATGTCCTTCGCATAGTCGGGCACGAGCGCCTTGATCGAAGACAAGAATTCCATTGGGATCTCCTATCGGGTTGTCGATAAAAAAGCCCGCTGCTCTTTCAGGCTTAGCGGGCTTTTGACGGCACGGCTTACAGCGTTGCGCCGCCGATTGCGCGGTTGCAAGGACATAGTTCGTCCGTTTGCAAGCCATCCAGAATCCGCAGCACTTCTTCCGGATTGCGGCCGACGTTCAGGTTGTTCACCGACACGTGCTGGATCGTATTCTCCGGATCGACGATGAAGGTGGCGCGCAGTGCGACGCCTGCTTCCTTGTCACGCACGCCGAGCTGGTCGATCAGCTCGCCTTTCACGTCGCCGAACGAATAGTGGTTCAGCTTGCTCAGGTCCTTGTGCTCGCGGCGCCATGCCAGCTTCACGAATTCGTTGTCCACGCTGCCGCCCAGCAACACCGCGTCGCGTTCTTCGAAATCGTTGGCGAGCCTGCCGAACTCGACGATTTCCGTCGGGCACACGAACGTGAAATCCTTCGGGTAGAAATAGATGATCTTCCACTTGCCCGGGAACGACTGCTCCGTGATTTCTTCAAACGCCGACGCGCCGTTTTCTTCATGGTGGTTGAAGCCCGGCTTGGCAGCAGTGACGGTGAACGCTTCGACCTTATCGCCAACAGTTTTCATGCGAGTGCTCCTTCGTGTGTTGGAAAGACAGCATGTTGAGGCTACCAGCTCGTCATAACGAGCGCGTTACACCGCTTCACTATAGTTCTATGGAACAATCTGTTCAATAGTTTTTTCCTAACGACCCGGATAGTTATTATTCAACGCGGCGCGTCGCCGCGCAGGCGGAAAGCGCCCGTTCAGATCAGGCGCCTTTGGCGAGCGGGAATTCGATCGTGACCTCGAGACCCGGTCCTGGCGTGCGATTGCGCAAGCGCAGCGCGCCGCGATAGCGGCCCACCAGCCGCTGAACAATCGCCATGCCAAGGCCCGTTCCGTTGGCCTGGGTGCGCGCTGAATTCACCCGATAGAACGGCCGGGTGACGAGCGCCAGCTGGTCTTCCGGAATCCCGGGGCCTTCATCGACCACCGAGAGTTCGACCCGCGAGTGCGAGACCCGCGTCTCCAGAATCACGTGCGGAACGCCGTCGTCGTCGCTCAGGCCGTATTTGCGCGCGTTCTCCAGCAGATTGCCGACCACGCGCCGCATATCGGTTTCGTCGGCCTCGATCACCGCCGACGGCGCGAGCCGCGTGATCAGGCGCATGCTGTCCTCGCTCTGCATGCGCGCGGCCAGCTCTCCCGCGATCACCGACAGGTCGACCGGCTCCGGCACCCGCTGCACCGGGCGGGCGTAATCGAGGAATCGGCCGATGATCATGTCCATCTGCTCGATGTCGTCGACCATCGCGTCCTTGGTGCTCTGGTCCGATGGGCTCATTTCGGTTTCGAGCCGCAGCCGTGCGAGCGGCGTGCGCAGATCGTGCGAGATGCCCGCGAGCATCAGCGCGCGGTCGGCTTCGAGCTGTTCGAGGTCCTGCACCATCTGGTTGAAACTGCGGTTGGTTTCGGCGGCCACGCCCATGCCGCGCTCGGGCAGCGGCTCCGGCGACTGGCCGGAGCCGACTTTGCGCGCGGCCATGGCGAGCCGGGCGAACGGCCGGTTCACGAGGCTCGTGATGAACGCCGCGCCGAACAGCGACAACGCCAGCGCGAACACCCCCCAGCCGGCCCATTGCAAGCCGGTCGCGTTGTCGAGTTGATCGCGATCGAGCGCGACCCAATAGTCGTCGTCGTCGATCTTGAAGCTGATCCAGACGCCGTTGATGTCGTTCACGCTTTGCGCAATGACCGTGTCGTCGCCGAGGCGGCCGCGAATGTCGTGTTCGATCAGGCGGTTCAGCGACTCGTCGGGCTGTAGCTTGTACTTGTCGGTGGCTTCGCGCGGGTACACGCGCACCCCTTCATTGCTTTCCAGATCCTGCAGCAGCGCACGCCGCAAGTCGGGATCGGAATAGAGGAGTGCGGTGCGGGTGAGCTTGACGATGGCGACGAGCTGCAAAGCCACGCGCTGCGCGCGCGGCTCGCGTTCGATCACCCGGAAGCTCTGGAACCACGCGGCGAGACTGACTGCGATCAACAGCGCGATCAACAGGAAGGTTCGCCAGAAAAGGCCGCCGAACGCGAGCGTCAGGAGGCGCCGGTCGATCCGCATGGGCCCTTCTTATCTGAAATCACAAACTGGAGACGAGAACAAACTCAGGCTGCACCGTCGGGGATGAAGACGTAGCCCAGACCCCACACGGTCTGAATGAAGCGCGGGCTGCCCGGATCGGGTTCGATCAGCTTGCGCAGACGCGAGATCTGCACATCGAGACTGCGGTCGAAAACTTCGTATTCACGGCCGCGTGCGAGCTCCATGAGCTTTTCACGCGACAGCGGCTGGCGCGGATGACGCGCGAATACCTTGAGCACGGAAAATTCGCCCGTGGTTAGCGGAATTTCCTGACCGGCCTTGGTGAGCGTGCGGGTGGCGAGATTCAGCGCGAACTCGCCGAATTCGAACACTTCGGTCGTCTCGGACGGCGCGCCCGGCAACTCCGACGGCGACTGGCGGCGCAGCACCGCGTGGATTCGCGCGACCAGTTCGCGAGGATTGAACGGCTTGGGCAGATAGTCGTCGGCGCCCATTTCGAGGCCGACGATACGATCGACGTCTTCACCCTTGGCCGTCAGCATGATGATCGGCGTACGGTCGTTGCTGCCGCGCAAGCGGCGGCAGATCGACAAACCGTCTTCACCGGGCAGCATCAGATCGAGCACCAGCAGATCGAAGCGCTCACGCACCCAGAGCTTGTTCATGGACGGCGCGTTCTCCGCGACGTAGACATTGAAGCCCTGTTCGCCGAGGTAGCGGCGCAGCAGATCGCGCAGGCGTGGATCGTCATCGACGACGAGGATTTTCGAAGGGTTTTTGGTTTCCATGGTCGGCATCTTAGCGCGATTAGAAAGTAGTGCGCGGCTGCATCGTTTACGGGGTTACAGTCAGTTACAAAATTTACCCGCACTGTGGCACGACGTAAAGCGGGGGCAGTTAGACTCCTTTACTGAATGCGGCTGTTCGGTGGATACTTCACTCGACAACAACTCTCGCACCCGGCTCGTTACCGGGGTTTGTATACGCATTTGAGGTAGCCGGTTGCCGCGCCACGAAGGGAACAACATGAAGGGAGGGGTTTGGCCGAATGTGCGCCTGAGCGTCATTGCACTGGCAGTAGCCGGTACGCTTGCAGGCTCACTGGGACCAACGCTCGCCCATGCCCAGCCTTCCGCCGACAGAGCTGCGAGCGCGCGCGCGCCCAGACCCGGCAAGCCCCGGGCTAACCACCGCAATACCCCGAGTACCGATCGCCCAGCATCAGACGTGATGTTGCGCACCGCAGTTCCCCCCGATCTTGATCAACGTCGTCGCGATGGTCATATGACGCCCGACGAACGGCGTCTGTTACGGCAGCACATCGAAGATGCTGTCCGTGAACTTTATAAGCGCTAGCTTTTTCGTGCTCGTCCTCGGCGCGCATGTCACGCAGCCTCCTCGCGTGAAAGATCCCGTTGCATTTCCATCGTCAACTTCCCCATCCAGTCTGCCGTTGAGCGGTCAGAGCGACGCGCGTATTCCCGCGCGAGTTTTTTTGTGACGTCCCGCCAACCCGGACGATCGATGATGAAATTGTCGCGACGTGGTAATCGCAGCCGATGGCTTGTAGCTTCGGCCACTGCGCTGAGCGCGGCGCTGTTCGGATTGCCGGCCGCCGCCGCGCCGCAGAGCGTCGCTCATGTTCCGCATGTCAAGCATCGTTCGGCGGTGGCGAGGAGTGCGGTTGCGCAGAGCGAGCAGAGCATCCTCGACGCCGACGATGCGCGTTTTTTCCTGACGCGGGTCGGCTTCGCGCCGGATAGCGCCGAGCTCGCGCAATACGCCGGACTCTCGCGGGACCAGGCCGTCGACAAGGTGCTGGCGAGCGCACGAACCGAAGCTGTCACGCCGTCGCCCGACTGGGTGCCCGCGCCCATCCCCACGAGAGAAATGCGCAAGGCCTGGACCGACGACCGGCGTCGTGAACAGCAGCGCATGCGGGGTCAGCGTTACGAATCATTACGCGCATGGTGGGTGCGCGAGATGTTGAGCACGCCGTCGCCGCTGACCGAGCGCATGACGCTGTTCTGGCATAACCATTTCACGTCGGGGCAGGACAAGGTTCCGTATCCGCAGCAGATGGCGCAGCAGAACATGTTGTTGCGCCGGGACGCGCTCGGCAATTTCGGCGCGTTGCTGCACGACATCGCGAAAGATCCGGCGATGCTGCAATACCTCGACGGCGCCAGCAATCGCAAGGGCAAGCCCAACGAGAATTTCGCCCGCGAGGTGATGGAGTTGTTCACGCTCGGCGAAGGGCATTACACGCAGCGCGACGTTGCGGAGGCCGCACGTGCCTACACGGGATGGAGTCTCGATCCCGACACGCAGACGTACGTGTGGCGCGCCGACCAGCACGACGACGGCGAGAAGACCGTGCTCGGTCAAACTGGGCCGTTCGATGGCGATCAGGTGCTCGACATCCTGCTTGCGCGGCCGGAAACGGCCACCTTCGTCACCGCCGGTCTGTGGCGCGAATTCGTCTCCGACACGCCGGACCCGGCGCGCATCGCGCCGATCGCCGCGCAGTTTCGCGCGAGTCACTACGACATCAAGGTCGCGCTGCACGGGCTATTCCTCAGCGACGCGTTCTGGGACGACCGCGATCGCGGCGTACTCGTGAAGTCGCCGGTGGAGTTCGTGGTCGGGACGCTGCGAGCGTTCGATATCGGCTATGACGACACCGCGCCGTTCGCCGCGCAGATCCGCACGCTCGGCGAGAACCTGTTCTACCCGCCGAACGTCAAAGGATGGCCGGGCGGCACGATATGGATCAATAGTTCGACGCTGCTTGCACGCAAGCAGTTCGTCGAGCAACTGTTTCGCGCAACCGGGGCCGCCGCGCCTTCGCGCATGAGTAGTCCGGCCAGCACCAAGATCGCGGCGAACGGTGCGCCTTCGTCCAGCATGCCGACAAAGGCGCCGCCGCAGCGCGCAACGGCGCGGGCCGCTCAAGGTGGCATACGCTTCGATGTTGCGGCCTGGCTCGCGCATTACAACACTTCGCCGATCGCGAAGCCGGGGCTGTCGGCCGAACTGCAGTTGCAGCACGCGGTCTTGCCGTTCACGCCGGTCGACGCGATCGCCACCGATTCGACCGCAAGCGCCTACCTGGAAGCATTGCTGATGGACCCGGCTTATCAGTTGAAATGAACGGACCGTCGGCGGCGGCACGGCTCGTGCCATCACAATCGAACGAGGTGCAGGATGAAACGACGCAGCTTTCTGTCGATGGGCGCAGCCGCCGGCGCGACGCTCTGGTTGCCGCGCTCGTTCGGCGCGCAGGTGGCAATGCCTCACGCGTCGTCAAGTCGTGGCTACGACAACCTGCTGATTCTCGTCGAACTGAAAGGCGGCAACGACGGTTTGAATACCGTGATTCCGTTTGCCGACCCGACCTATTACGAGCTGCGCAAGAACATCGGCATCAAACGCGAACAGGCGATTCAACTCGATGAACGCACCGCGCTGCATCCCTCACTGCAGCCGCTGATGCCCCTTTGGCGCAGCCAGCAACTGGCGATCGTGCAGGGCGTCAGCTACACGCAACCGAATCTCTCGCACTTCCGTTCGATCGAGATCTGGGACACCGCGTCGCGTGCCGATCAGTATCTTCGCGAAGGGTGGCTGACGCGCGCGTTTGCGCAGATGCCGGTGCCCGCCGGTTTTGTCGCCGACGGCGTGGTGATCGGCAGCGCCGAAATGGGGCCGCTCGCGAACGGCGCACGCGCGATCGCGCTGGTCAATCCGGCGCAGTTCGTCAACGCGTCGCGGCTTGCGACGCCGGTGTCGCTGCATGAGCGTAATCCCGAACTGGCGCACATACTCGACGTCGAGAACGAGATTGTCAAAGCCGCTGATCGTCTGCGTCCCGCGCAAGGCCAGGCGCAGTTGAAGACGGCGTTTCCCGGCGGCGCGTTCGGCAGCTCGATCAAAACGGCGATGCAGGTGCTCGCCGCCAGCGACGCTCCGAAGGAAGTCCCCTTGCGGGGCGCCCCGACGACCGAAGGAAGTCCGCGTGGGAAGGAAGCCCGCTTGGAGGACACGCCGCAAAGACCGCCGAAGACCGGGCAGGGTGTCGCCGTGATCCGTCTGACGCTGAACGGCTTCGATACGCATCAGAATCAGCCGGGTCAGCACGCCGCGTTGCTCAGGCAACTCGCTGAAGGATTGGCGTCGATGAGGTCGGCACTCGTCGAACTTGGCCGCTGGGACGACACACTGGTGATGACCTATGCCGAGTTCGGGCGTCGTCCGCGCGAGAATCAGAGCAACGGCACCGACCATGGCACCGTGGCGCCGCATTTCGTGATGGGCGGACGCGTGCGAGGCGGTTTGTATGGCGTGCCGCCGACGCTCGCGCGGCTCGACGGCAACGGCAACTTGCCGGTCGGCGTCGATTTTCGACAGCTATATGCCACAGTGCTTGGGCCTTGGTGGGGGCTCGACGCGTCGGCGATTCTGCAGCAGCGGTTCGAGCCGTTGCCGCTATTGCGCGTTTGATGACGGATTGAACTGGACCGTTGCGAGACGTCCGAGGCGATGCGTTGGATGACTGATCACATGATCGGGCGCAGCCCGAAACGCCGCGCCGCTTCAGTCCATCCCATCTATTTCGCGCGCCACGCGATCCAAAGTTTGCGGATCGGCGTCAACGCGATGCGCTGATGCAGCACGTGATAGCCGTCGCGTTCGATTTCATCCAGCAGCGCCAACGCCAGCGCCGCGAGCGCGAGCAGCGTGCGCTGCGCGCGGCGCTCATTCGCGGGCACCGCCGCAAGCGCGGTCTGCAACGCGGCGCGGGCGCGGTTGGTCTCGAAGCGCATCAACTCGGTGAACGCGTCGGTATATTTTCGATTGATCAGATCGGCAGCGGTGACATTAAAGCGCTGCATTTCGTCGATAGGAATGTAGATGCGGCCGTGGCGTGCATCATTGCCCGTTTCGACGACGAACTGCGCGAGCAGCAGCGCCTCTCCGAGCGGCGCCGACCAGTTCGATGCCTGCGCGGCGTCCTTCGCGGTGGCGCGCGCCACCAGTGACGCGAAGGAGCCTCCCACGCCCTGCACATAGCGCCGCAGATTCGGATAGTCGAGGTAACGCGCCTGGTCGAGGTCGATTTCGAAACCAGCGAGCAACGCCTGCAACGCCGGATATTCCGCCTTCACGTCGGGCAGATAGGCGGCCAGCGCGTTGGAAACCGGATGCGACGGCGAGCCCGATGCCAGTGCGGCGATCTCGTTTTGCCACCACGCGAGTTTCGTGCGGCCGATGGCCGGATCGCTCGTTTCCTTGACCGTTTCCTCGAACTCGCGGCGCAACGCGAACAGCGCGGTCAATTGTGGCTGACTTGCTGTGGGCGCCTGCCGAAGCGCATAGTAAGTGCTCGATCCGGGCGGCGCCGCTTTCTGCTGGCAATATTCGTCGAAATTCACTGGATTGGAAATGTGGGGAAGAGCAGGCGAAGAAGGGGCACGGGTTAGGTGCCTTACGTGCATCGAGCCCAAAATTCTAGCATCGGCGCCGCCTGACAGATGCTGAGCAGATGCAGACAAGCGTGAATCAATCAGTTAGAATCTCGCGCTTACGCTTTCGGGCGCGTGTTTCAGCGCGGCCGCGAGCAGGCAGGACATCGGGCAGAACGGACAGCGGCTTGCCCGGCTGCGAGGGTGGCGAAATTGGTAGACGCACCAGGTTTAGGTCCTGACGCCCGCAAGGGTGTAGGGGTTCGAGTCCCCTCCCTCGCACCATCTATCTGTAGCGAAGAACCCCGTTAAGTCTTTGGACTGACGGGGTTTTTTGTTTCTGGCGAGCATGTCGGGCAGAGTCTGCCCGACATCGCTCAGACGCCCGGCGTTGCGGATTGCGCCTGCGCGCCTGGCAGTTCTGCCTGAGCCGCGCCTTCGAGGAAACGGCGGGTCGATTCGAAAGCCTGCAGCATCTGATCCGGCCACGGCGTTTGCAGCATGGCCGCCTGATGGTTTTCAAATGCCGACGACAACAGTATTGCCAACTCGGGCGAGCGAAGATGACGCAGCAATACGCTGACCGCGATCGCCGTCGCCTGGCTCGCGCCGGCGGTCTGGAGTTCTGAAGCGGTGAGGGCCGCGACCTGTTTGTTGATGTCCACTGAAACTTCCTTGAATGAAAAGTGGGAGTGTGAAGGCTCGGTGGCCGAGCCCGAATTTTGACATGGTTGACGGGTTGTCGCGAATCAGAGGGTGTGGCCGCGTCGGCTGCGCGTGAGAATCGCAATGGCGTTTTAGCGCAGTTAGTCGATTGGGCGATACGCGTGCGTCGTTGGTACCTGTCCGCATTAACGGCGAAATGCAAATCGTCGACGCACGGATCAAACGCTCCTCACAGACGTGATTGGCGCAATCTGTGAATTTTGCTTGCTACCGTAATCGGCGTAGTCAGGCTGCGATATCCTCCGTGATCCGGTTTGCCGTATTGATGCTCGTGCGGCGAGCATGATGACGCTGCCGCAACTCGGCTTCGCCATTCCGCGCAATCAACAGATTAATGCGATGCCATTTCAACGGCGTCATGCGGGCGGAAAAATGCGCAAGCATTGCGGATGTGCCGTTGCAGGTGGCGGCAGGCACGACCGGATTCATCTGGCTCAACGCGCTGCTGCTGCGCACGCTGCATCATTGGATCGGCGTACCGTACCAGTTCGACACCATGTCGCATTCGATGCTCGTGCAGGCTTCGGTTTCGGTATTCTGGACGCTATGCGCGCTCGCGATGATGATCTGGGCGACGCGCCGGGCGAGCCGGCTGGTCTGGTTCATCGGCGGCGCGCTGCTGGCGGCGACCGTCGTCAAGCTTTTCCTGTTCGACCTGTCGCACGTCACGGGTATCGAGCGGATCGTATCGTTTATCGGTATCGGTTTGATGTTGCTGCTGATCGGCTACTTCTCACCGTTGCCGCCCAAGGTTGTGGTTCCGGAAACTGAACGATGAAGCGTGCGTTGAAACTGACCGGCTGGTGCTTTGCAATCGTCGCCGTGTGGATATCGGGACCCGCGGTCGCGGCCAATGATTTCGCGCAGCGTTTCGCGCTCCAACTCGACGACGGCGCCGCGTACTACAGCGTGACGCTGCCGGCGGCCGTCTACGCGGCGAGCAAGCGCGGCGATCTCGGCGACGTGCGCGTATTCAACGGCGCCGGCGAACCCGTGCCGTACTCGCTCGACGCGCCGCGCGAACCCGCGCGCACTCCGCCGACGCTGCGTTCGGTGAGCTGGTTTCCGTTGCCGCCCGCCGTTGCCGGCGGTAATGGCGCGCCGCTCGGGGTGACGATCGCGGCCGACGGATCGCTGCGCGCGACCTCGGCGCCGCCGCCGCGCGCCCAACACGACGTGGACCTGATCGATGTCGGAAGCGTGTCGCGCGCAGGGCGGCTCGGCGCGTTGCTCGTGCACTTGCGCGATGACAACTACCAGGGCCGTGTGAGCGTCGAGGCCAGCGACGATTTGCGTCACTGGCAACCCGCGGGCGATGCGCAACTGCTGAAAGTCAATTACAACGGCAGCACGCTGAGCCAGGATCGCATCGAACTGGACGGCATCCACGCGCGTTACCTGCGTTTGCACTGGCTCGACGGCGCGCCGTTTGTCGATTCGATGGACATCGAGGTGTACGCGGCCGGCGCAGAGCATGCGCCACGGGCCGACGCGCAGCGCGACTGGCGCGAAGGCATCGTCGCTCACGCGGGGCCGAAAGCCGGTGAGTACTTCTTCTCGACGGGTGGCCCTTATCCGGTCGACCGTTTGCGTCTGAATCTGCCTCAGCCGAATACGGTGGTGCCTGCGGTCGTCTACTCACGATCGGGTCTGGACGCGCCGTGGCGCGAGGTCTCCAGCGCGACGCTGTTCCGCCTGCATAACGGCACGGTGGAGCAGAACAATCCTTCGCTCGAAATGAAGCCCGACACCGATCGCCAATGGCGCGTGGTTGTCGATACGCGCAACGGCGGACTCGGCAGTGGGGCCTTGACCGTTGCGGCGGGCTGGCAGCCAGCGACGCTGACCTTCGTTGCGCGCGGGACTGCGCCGTTCACGCTGGCGGTGGGTAGTGCGGCGACGGTGTCGTCGGCGGTGAGTCGCGAGGCGCTGCTGATGGGTGCCTCGTCGGTTGCCGCGACGGCGCGATTGGGTGATGTGTTGTCTGTCGCGCGAGAGGCGAGCACGGGGTCTGCGGGCAGTGATCCGGATGCGTCGCGCCGCTATCTGCTGTGGGCAGCTTTGGTGCTGGCGGTCGGTTCGCTTGGAGCAATTGCCTGGCGGCTCGCGCACGTTGCGCAGTCGCGCGCGGGTGAGGTGGGCGGTGGTGTGTCCGGCGGTACTGGCGCAGCGAGCGCTGCGGGTGACGATGCGGGACCTGCCGATGCCCATGCCGATGGAACACGCAACGAGAAGGAGTGATTTGAGCGAGCGGATCGTTTGGCGCCAGCCAGTTACCAATGCAGAGGGCGCGCCGAGCCCCGCAATGTGTAGGGCACGGGCTGTGCGTGGCGGTGGTCCATGTGTTGAGTCGCACGGTTCCGCGTCAAGCCTTGGGCCGAATCGGGCGGCGCAGGAACGCAGCGAGCGTACGTCGCTTGCTACGAAGAGCGCGTTGTGCCTGGCGGTGGCGGTGCGCTGAGTCGCCGGGTTCGCATATCGCGAGTCGCGCGCAGAATCAGGCGCCGTGACGAACGCCAGAGGGCGCCGCTACGAGCAGTACGAAGACCTGGTTAGATGTGCAGCGGCCAGTTCACCGAGCCGAACGATTGCCGGGTCGAGCGCGCTGAGCGTTGAATCAAGTAGCGCGAAGAGCGAGCCGTATGCAACGCAGAACGACGCCAGGCATGCGCCGCCCACTCCACACGCCACGCCTCACTCCTCCCGCGCCGCCATCGTCTCGATGATCTTGTCGAGCGCATCGCCGAACGCAGCTTTTTCCCGCTCGTCGAGACAGTCGAACAAATCGCCGTTCCACTTGCGCGCGATCGGCATCACTTTCCTGTACAGCGCACGGCCTTCCGGCGTCAGCGAAACCAGCACCACGCGGCCGTCTTCAGCGCTCGGCTGGCGCTGCACAAGCCCTTGCCTGATCATCGCTTCGGCCGCGCGGCTCGCCTGGCTTTTGTCGAGATTGGCATGCCTCGCCAACTCCATGATCGAGAACGGTCCGAACGACCCCACCGACGCAATCACCCGCGCCTCAGGCAAGGTTACGCCGAGCTTGGCCTGATAGCGTTCGCTGATGCCACGCTCAGCGAGTTTGTTCAGCACATGCAGACGGTACGTGAGGAATTGTTCGAGTCCGGCTTTAACGGAGTCCTTCATGGTCATCCCGTAGTGAGTGGAGCGGTTGTGGCGATGTGATTGTTGCCGCAACCGTTCCGCCGGTCAACGCGCGCCGTATTTGAGGCGCGTCAATTGTTCGGCCGCGTCGGCGAGCAGGCGTGCCGCGTCGCGAATCGCGACTTCGAGAGTGATCGGTCCGGGCGCCGGCGAGAAGCAGCCACTGAAGTATTCGGCGAGGCGTGGCAAGGCCGCCGAGTCCACTGCGCCGGACAGCAGTGTGGCGGGCACGCCGGCCGCGCGCGCATGACCGCAGGCGATGAAGGGCGCCTTGCCGTGCAGCGTTTGCACATCCGAGCGGCCTTCGCCCGTGATCAGCCAGTTCGCACCTTCGAGCGCCGCATCGAGACCGATCTGCCGCGCGACGGTTTCCGCGCCCGGTTCGAACTGCGCGCCGAGCATATGCAGCGCAAAGCCGAGCCCGCCAGCCGCGCCTGCACCGGGTTGATCGCGTGCCGTGCGTCCGAGCGCGGCCTCCAGCAGGTCGGCAAAGCGGGTGAGGGCGGTGTCGATCGACGCAACCTGGTCCGGCTTGACGCCCTTTTGCGGACCGAACACCGCAGTCGCGCCATGCTCGCCGGTCAGCGGGTTGTCCACGTCCGACATGCCCACGAACTGCGTGTCCGCGAGCCGGGCGTCGAGCTGCGAGACGTCGACACGCGCAACGCGCGCGAGCTGTTCGGGCGTCCCTTCGAGTTCCTTGCCTTGCGCGTCGAATAGTTTGAGGCCTAGGCCGGCCAGCAGGCCGGCGCCGCCGTCGTTCGTGCTGCTGCCGCCCAGCGCGACGAAAAAGCGCCGCACGCCGGCGTCCAGCAGCGCGCGAATCGCCTCGCCCATGCCGTGCGTGCTGCGCGCTTCGACCGGCACGCCCATTCCGACCGGATCCGTAATGCCGACAATCTCAGCCGTTTCGATAATCGCGCTGCCGTCCGCGAGCAGACCCGTGAGCGCTTCGCGCAGCGAACCGGCCGCGCCGCGCACGCTCAGCTTGCGGCGTTCGCCGCCACTTGTGAGCATGGCGTCGAGCGTGCCTTCGCCGCCGTCGGCCATCGGGCAGACGCGCACGCTGGCGTCGGGGCGGGCGCGCTGGATACCGGACGCGATCGCCTGCGCGACCTGTTCCGCGCTAAGCGAGCCTTTGAAGGAATCTGGAGCAACGACGACGACGGGCGAGGACGGCGAATTCGGCATGGTGTCTCTTGATGGTTGGAATCGTTGCAAGGGCAGGTGAAAAGATCGGATGAGGGCGCAGCCCCGAGCGCGTCCACTAGCTTATCAGCATGGACGCGCGGACTGAATAGGTCGAACGGCATAGCCGGAATCGTCTGCGGTGCCGCGCGGGCCGCCCGTCGCTTGCCGGCGAGGTGTCGCCACTGCGAAGCGAGCGAACAGGACCCTCAAGCTGGACGCGCAGCAACCCGCTGGCAACACAACGGCCTGATCGCGAAAACAGCACGCAGCCTGGACGGAAACCGCGCTGAAACAGCCCGGAAAGCAGCCGGAACGCCGATAAAGACGCGCGCAATCATCGAATCCCGGCTAGGCGCGCAAATAGTTTGCTAAAATATTCGGCTCTTTGGACCCAACCGTGCTGCCGGCGGCCTGCAAGCCCGCGGCGCAGGCGCGCAATCGATGCTAAACGACGTAAGCGAACGTACGCGAGCGACATCGAAAAGCGGCACGGAGAAGATAACTGATTCGCTCGAATAATTTTAGGACGATTGAAGCCATGGCTAACGTTGTTGAAAACCTCGGCAAGCTCGAACGCCGCGTAACGATTTCCCTGCCGAAGGACGCCGTGCAGAAGGAAGTGGACTCGCGTATCCGTCAACTCGCGAAGAACGTGCGTATGCCGGGTTTCCGCCCGGGCAAGGTGCCGCTCAAGATGGTGACGCAACAGTATTCGGGCCAGGTGGAAGCCGAAGTGCTGAGCGACAAGGTCGGCAAGGAATTCTTCGACATCAGCCGCGCCGAAAACCTGCGCGTTGCCGGTCAGCCGAGCTTCGCGCCGAAGGCCGACGCCGTTGAAGGCGACTACGCGTTCGACGCGACCTTCGAGGTGTACCCGGAAGTGCAGCTGGGCGACGTCGCCACGGCGGAAATCGAGCGCACCACGACCACCATCAGCGAAGCGGAAATCGACCGCACGCTGGAAATCCTGCGCAAGCAGCGCGTGCATTTCCACGCTCGCGGCGAAGCCGGCGAGCACGGCGACGGCGGCGCGGATACGGCCGCGAAAGAGGGCGACCGCGTGACGGTCGACTTCGTCGGCAAGATCGACGGTGAAGTGTTCCAGGGCGGCAGCGCTGAAGACTTCGCGTTCGTGCTGGGCGAAGGCCGCATGCTGCCTGAATTCGAAAAGGCAGCGCTGGGCCTGAAGGCCGGCGAGGCGAAGGAATTCGATCTGGCGTTCCCTGAGGACTATCACGGCAAGGACGTGGCAGGCAAGACGGCGCAATTCACGATCACGATGAAGAAGATCGAGTGGCCGCACCTGCCGGAAATCGACGCCGACTTCGCGAAGTCGCTCGGTATCGAAGACGGCGACCAGACCAAGATGCGCGCCGAGATCAAAGACAATCTCGAACGCGAAGCGAAGCGCCGCACGCAAGCCATCGTCAAGAACCAGGTGATGGACGCGCTGCTGAAGATTTCGGAACTCGACGTGCCGAACGCGCTGATCGAACAGGATCAGGAACGCCTCGTCGCGATGGCGCGTCAGGATCTGGAGCAACGTGGCGTGCCGAACGCCAAGGACGCACCGATCCCGGCCGCGATGTTCAAGGAACAGGCAGAGCGCCGCGTCAAGCTGGGCCTCGTGCTGGCCGAACTGGTCAAGGCTAACGAGCTGCAAGCCAAGCCGGAGCAGATTCGCGCCGAAGTCGACGAATTCGCGAAAAGCTACGAAGACCCGAAGGAAGTCGTCCGCTGGTATTATTCGAACCAGCAGCGTCTTGCTGAAATGGAAGCGTACGTCGTTGAAGCCAACGTCGTCGATTTCGTCCTCAGCAAGGCCAAGGTGACGGACAAGGAAGTGAGCTTCGAAGAACTGGCAAGCGCAACGGCGCAAGCGTAAGCGTCGCTGCAACGGCGTGCCGGCTGTCGGAGTGACGGCCCGCACGCCGTTTTTTTTGTGCTGTTAGTGTGCGCTGCGTTTTGCATTCTGTTGCACAACGCGGTCGTACTGATCGCGCACTTGAATACGGGCTCGCCGCACACACCTGTCTAGCATCTAATATCTAGAATATCTCCAGACAAGGATCCATTGCATGACCTTTCGCGCTCAAATGCTGGACACGTTGACCTCCCAGTCGTCGCGGGATCTCGAAGCGCAGGCGCTCGGACTGGTGCCGATCGTCGTGGAAACGAGCGGCCGGGGCGAGCGCTCGTATGACATTTATTCCCGTCTGCTGAAGGAACGCATCGTGTTCCTGGTCGGCGAAGTGAACGACCAGACGGCCAATCTCGTCGTCGCGCAGATGCTGTTTCTCGAAAGCGAGAATCCGGACAAGGACATCAGTTTCTACATCAACAGCCCGGGCGGCTCGGTGTCGGCCGGCATGGCGATCTACGATACGATGCAGTTCATCAAGCCGGACGTCTCGACGCTGTGCATGGGTCTCGCGGCCAGCATGGGCGCGTTCCTGCTGGCGGCGGGTGCGAAGGGCAAGCGTTTCGCGCTGCCAAATTCGCGCGTGATGATTCACCAGCCGCTGGGCGGCGCGCGCGGTCAGGCGTCGGACATCGAAATCCAGGCGCGCGAAATCCTGTATTTGAAGGAACGGCTGAATCATCTGCTCGCGCACCATACGGGCCAGCCGGTCGAGCGTATTGCGCGCGACACCGACCGCGACAATTTCATGTCCGGCGATGATGCGCAAGCTTACGGTCTGGTTGACCAGGTCGCGCACAAGCGTCCTTGATCTGGTGCGGTTTTGCCCCGAATTGGGGCAAAACCGTGGCCGGATCGGTTGTGAAATAATCAATATTCGTCCGAGTGCCTGCGGCAAACGCCGTCACCTTGGCTCAAGCTCCGCCGCGCCCCAACTGCGAGGCGGGGGCAAACGGCGTATCATGTAATTGAGTGTCCGGAGGCTCACACATCTATGGCGGACAAGAAAGGTTCTAACAGCGAAAAGCTGTTGTATTGCTCGTTTTGCGGCAAGAGCCAGCATGAAGTCAAGAAACTGATTGCCGGCCCGTCCGTGTTCATCTGCGATGAATGTATCGACCTGTGCAACGAAATCATCCGCGACGAAGCTGCCGGCGCGGGTATCGAGGCGGGCTTGTCCAAGTCCGATCTGCCGAGTCCGCAGGAAATCCGTGAAATCCTCGACCAGTACGTGATCGGCCAGGAACGCGCGAAGAAAATTCTCGCGGTCGCGGTGTACAACCACTATAAGCGCCTCAAGCATCTCGACAAGAAAGACGAAATCGAGCTGTCCAAGAGCAACATCCTGCTGATCGGCCCGACCGGCTCCGGCAAGACGCTGCTCGCGCAGACGCTCGCGCGCCTTCTGAACGTCCCGTTCGTGATTGCCGATGCAACCACGCTCACGGAAGCCGGCTATGTCGGCGAGGACGTCGAGAACATCATCCAGAAACTGCTTCAGAACTGCAATTACGAAGTCGACAAGGCCCAGCGCGGCATTGTCTATATCGACGAAATCGACAAGATCAGCCGCAAATCCGACAACCCGTCCATCACCCGCGACGTGTCGGGCGAAGGCGTGCAGCAGGCATTGCTCAAGCTGGTTGAGGGCACGATGGCGTCGGTGCCGCCGCAGGGTGGCCGCAAGCATCCGAATCAGGACTTCATCCAGGTCGACACCACCAATATCCTGTTCATTTGCGGTGGCGCGTTCGACGGCCTCGAAAAGGTCATCGTCGACCGCACCGAGAAGACGGGTATTGGTTTCGGCGCGAGCGTGAAGAGTAAGCAGGACCGCGACGCGGGCGAAGTGCTGCGCGAAGTGGAGCCGGAAGATCTGATCAAATTCGGCCTGATTCCCGAGCTGATTGGCCGTTTGCCGGTGGTTGCCACACTCGGCAAGCTCGACGAAGCGGCGTTGATGAAAATCCTCGTCGAACCGAAGAATGCGTTGGTGAAGCAGTACCACAAGCTGTTCAATATGGAACGCGTCGAGCTGGAGATTCGTCCGGCTGCGTTGCAGGCCGTGGCGCGCAAAGCGATCCGCCGCAAGACCGGCGCGCGGGGTCTGCGCTCCATCCTGGAACAGGCGTTGCTTGATGTGATGTACGACCTGCCGCAAATGAAAGGTGTCAGCAAGGTCATCATCGACGACAACGTAATTGACGGCGACGGCAAACCGCTGCTGATCTACGAAGACGCGCCCAAGGTCGCGGGTTCGAACTGATCGGCTTTCGGGTTCTGCAAAAAAGCCGTTCATGGCGACGTGAACGGCTTTTTCGTTTATCGTGTGGTCAGGATGGTTGTTTTCACTATGGAGTCACTGAACCTTCGGAGTCACTGAACTTTTCCCACACGCGGAGGCTTGCAATATTTTCTGCTGGCCTCACCTATCGAACGAACTGATTCCACTCATGGGGAAATGAAATGTCAGGAACCCAACTCCTCCCGCCGGAACGCATTACGCTCCCGCTGCTCCCGCTGCGTGACGTAGTCGTCTTCCCGCACATGGTGATTCCGCTCTTCGTAGGGCGCCCGAAGTCGATCAAGGCTCTCGAAGCAGCGATGGAAGGCGGCAAGCACATCATGCTCGTCGCCCAGAAGACGGCTGCGAAAGATGAGCCGACCGAAAAGGACATGTACGAAGTAGGGTGTGTTGCCAACATCCTGCAAATGCTGAAGCTGCCCGATGGCACCGTGAAGGTGCTCGTCGAGGGTTTGCAGCGTGCGAAAACGCTTTCCATCGAAGAGCAGGAAACGCAGTTCTCGTGCGAAGTCATGCCGCTCGAACCCGACCATGCCGACAGCGCCGAAACCGAAGCGCTGCGCCGCGCGATCGTGTCGCAGTTCGACCAGTATGTGAAGCTGAACAAGAAGATCCCGCCGGAGATCCTGACGTCGCTGTCGGGGATCGACGAAGCCGGGCGTCTGGCCGACACGATCGCGGCGCATCTGCCGCTCAAGCTCGACCAGAAGCAGCACATCCTCGAAATGTTCCCGGTGATCGAGCGACTCGAGCATCTGCTCGCGCAACTCGAAGCCGAGATCGACATCCTGCAGGTCGAAAAGCGCATCCGCGGGCGTGTGAAGCGCCAGATGGAGAAGAGCCAGCGCGAGTACTACCTGAACGAACAGGTCAAGGCGATCCAGAAGGAACTGGGCGAAGGCGAAGAAGGTGCGGACCTCGAAGAACTCGAGAAGCGCATCACGGCTGCCCGCATGCCGAAGGAAGCCAAGAAGAAGGCCGACGCCGAGCTGAAGAAGCTCAAACTGATGTCGCCGATGTCGGCTGAAGCGACGGTCGTGCGCAACTATATCGATACGCTGATCGGCTTGCCGTGGCGCAAGAAGAGCAAGGTCAACAACGACCTCTCGAATGCGGAGCGCGTGCTCGACGAAGACCACTTCGGTCTCGAGAAGGTGAAGGAACGCATTCTCGAGTATCTCGCGGTCCAGCAACGTGTCGACAAGGTCAAAGCGCCGATCCTGTGCCTCGTTGGGCCTCCGGGTGTCGGCAAGACGTCGCTGGGCCAGTCGATCGCTCGCGCCACGAACCGCAAGTTCGTGCGCATGGCGCTCGGCGGCGTGCGCGACGAAGCCGAGATTCGCGGCCACCGTCGTACCTACATCGGTTCGATGCCCGGCAAGATTCTGCAAAGCCTGACCAAGGTCGGCGTGCGCAATCCGCTCTTCCTGCTCGACGAAGTCGACAAGATGGGTCAGGATTTCCGCGGCGATCCGTCGTCGGCCTTGCTGGAAGTGCTCGATCCGGAACAGAACCACACATTTGCCGATCACTACGTCGAAGTCGACTTCGATCTGTCGGACGTGATGTTCGTGGCGACGTCGAACTCGCTGAACATTCCGCCGCCGTTGCTCGACCGGATGGAAGTGATCCGTCTGTCGGGTTACACGGAAGACGAGAAGGTCAGCATCGCGCAACGTTATCTTTTGCCCAAGCAGAAGAAGAACAACGGCCTCAAGGATGGCGAGGTCGATGTGACGGAAACCGCGATCCGCGACATCATTCGTTACTACACGCGCGAAGCGGGCGTCCGTTCGCTCGAGCGTGAAATTTCGAAGATCTGCCGCAAGGTCGTGAAGATGCTTCTGCTGAAGAAGGCGGAAGGCGCGGTGAAGGTCGACGGCAGCAATCTCGACACGTTCCTCGGCGTGCGCAAGTACGACTTCGGTCTGGCTGCCAAGGAAAATCAGGTTGGCCAGGTCACGGGTCTTGCGTGGACGGAAGTGGGCGGCGATCTGCTGACCATTGAAGCCGCAGTGATGCCGGGCAAGGGTACTGTGATCCGCACGGGTTCGCTCGGCGACGTGATGAAGGAATCCGTCGAAGCAGCGCGCTCGGTCGTGCGCTCGCGCTCGCGTCGTCTGGGTGTCAAGGACGAAGCGTTCGAGAAGCAGGACATTCACATCCACGTGCCGGAAGGCGCGACGCCGAAGGACGGTCCTTCGGCCGGTATCGCGATGACAACCGCGCTGGTGTCGGTATTGACCGGTATTCCGGTGCGTGCCGATGTCGCGATGACGGGCGAAATCACGTTGCGTGGTGAAGTCCTGCCGATCGGCGGCCTGAAGGAAAAGCTGCTGGCGGCGCATCGCGGCGGCATCAAGCTGGTGCTGATTCCGGAAGAAAACGTCAAGGACTTGACGGAGATTCCGGACAACGTGAAGAACGCGATCGAAATCGTGCCGGTCCGCTGGATCGACAAGGTGCTTGAATTGGCGCTCGAACGTGTGCCGCAAGCGTTGCCGGAAGAAGAGCCGAAGCCTGCTGCTACGCCTGTTGCAGCGGAGCCAGGCAAAGACACCGCCGCAACTGAAGTCGTGAAGCACTAAAGCAGTCAGCAACGAAGCTCTTTGCTGGACAAAAACCCGCGGTCACGGCCGCGGGTTTTTTGTTGCCCGCGCGATTTTGCAGTGCGCTTAAGGGCGAATGTTTTCCCACGTTTTGAATAATATGCGAAGTGCATACCAGCCGAATACGTGTGCATTGATTACAGGCAATATCTGGTGATACAAACCTCCTTAAAAACGCCCAAAATCAGGCTCAACCCCGCTTGACATAAGGGTTTCGGCCAATTCTAATGAGGCGGCTCGGCGTTACCCGCCAGCCGCGTGATGCCAGGTGCTAAAGAGCACCGTCACGATTGCCATAAACATTCTCGGGGGTTGGAATGAACAAGACGGAATTGATCGATCACATTGCACAGCAAGCCGACATTTCGAAGGCTGCGGCAGGCCGTGCACTCGATGCAGTGATCGGTGGCGTCAAAGGTACGTTGAAGAAGGGCGGTTCGGTGACGTTGGTCGGTTTCGGCACGTTCGCGGTCGGCAAGCGCACCGCGCGCACAGGCCGCAATCCGCGCACCGGTGCTGCTATCAAAATCAAGGCGGCGAAAGTTCCTAAATTTAGGCCTGGCAAAGCTCTGAAGGATGCGCTAAACTAACGGGCTTGCTGCTTGGGAAGCATCAGGCCGCAACAGAAGCACGCTGAATCGCGAAACGGGTGCTTAGCTCAGTTGGTAGAGCGGCGCCCTTACAAGGCGTAGGTCGGGAGTTCGAGC
Organism: Paraburkholderia ultramafica; assembly: GCF_902859915.1. Taxonomy (GTDB): domain Bacteria; phylum Pseudomonadota; class Gammaproteobacteria; order Burkholderiales; family Burkholderiaceae; genus Paraburkholderia; species Paraburkholderia ultramafica. The sequence goes on along the minus strand of NZ_CADIKK010000005.1, from coordinate 154,305 downwards.
CTCTCAGCACCCACCAGTTTCAGATTCAGAAGGGCGTCCTGAAGCGTTCACAGATGTCCGGAGTAATCCGCTCAAACCCGCATGGCTATTGGCTCTGCGGGTTTTTTATTACCTGTCGCCGATCAAGAAAACGTCCAATGAAATCCGGCAAAAGCCGGACTTTTATCGTTGTATTTTGAGTGCTGTCCCCCCGCCGTCGGCCACCGCGGTCCAGGCACACCCATTGTTGCCGGATGGACCGGTGGGCAGCGGCGAATCGCAACCTGTCCTGCGAGCCTCGTGTCGACTGTTGATACCCTGAGTGCTGAGGCGAGTGGTCCAGCGCAGATGAGTATCGAGTAATGAGGTCTGTTTCGCGTGTCGGGGCGTGTCGCGGCAATGCAGCTGGCTGAAACGAACTCCAACATCCGAGGAGCGTGTGCCGCGTGTTTTCCGCATCGCGCCTGAGACTGCAATCTCGAAGCTGCCAATACAGTCGGCTTCTGTCATGGCTGTACGACCCGATGGAACGCAGTAGTCGGTCAGCTTTGCAGATCGGGGAGGTTGCCTTGAGTCGACAGAAGAAATCCCGGACCCGCACGCGGTCAAGTGCATCGTTCGTCTGCCAGACGGCGACCATACGGTCGAGTTCGAAGTGCACGAGCCCGGCCATGGCGACGTTCACGAAGCCGCTGTCCGGGACCGCAACATTCGCTCTGCTTACATTCACGTCATGACGGACGCGGCCGTTTCGGTGCTGGCCATCATTGGTCTCGTGCTGGCACGCGCATCTGGATGGCTCTGGATGGACCCGTTCGCGGGCGTCATCGACGCGCTGGTGATTGCAATCTGGCTTCGAGCGCGCGCACTTTGGCCGCGCTCGATGCCTCGCGGTCGTCTTGATACTGAAACAGCTGGGTCATGACGATTCCTTTCTGTGCTGGTTAGATGGCGGGCCGAAGGTAGGCTTCGTACAGGTCCGCGTAGACCGTGGTCTTCGGTTCACTCTTGCCTTCGCCCCAGATGTCGGCGGCATCGAATGCGACCCGATAGACCGGCATCGGCGCACCAATTCCATCTACAGCAGTTGAAACGAAGTACGAGAATGCGCCCGGATAGACTTCCACCACCTTGCCGGTCTTGCAGCGCAGATAACCTGGCAAACGGGTGTGATCGACTGCCTCGGGATCACCAACTTGCACCGTGTCGCCGGCCGAGAAGCACGCCGGAGAGCGCGGCTCGTGAAAACCTGAATCGCCTTTCTCGAGGTACGCATCGAACATGACGCAATCGAGTTATCGTGCTCATGATCATGAGCATCTTCGGCTAGCAGATTGGGCTCAACTGACAGCAACGTGTCGAGCGAGAAGTGCCGTGTTCCAACGACTGTGCTCACATCAACCGCGCCATGATGCGCAACGTCGATCGCTGCCGTGGGATTAAGTGAACGGATACGCGCGATGAGATCCGCCACCTCTTCAGCACTGACCCGATCCGTTTTGTTGATAATGATGTGATCCGCAAACACGTCTTGCTCACGGGCGATCTCGTCGTCAAGCTGCTCATGGAAATGGCGCGCATCCACGACTGCGACCACCGACTCCAGTTCTACGTGTTCGCGCACGTCCGGATCGGCAAGGAACGTTTGCAGCACGGGAGCCGGGTCGGCCAACCCTGAGGTTTCGACGATCAGTCGCTCTAGCGGCTCACCTGAACGCGCCAGCAGCGGTCGATTCGGTGAAGATTGAAAATCCAGATACGTCCACAACTCACCAACCCGAACGCGTTCTGGTTCCGCCTGCGCAGCGACCGAGGATGAGATCGGGTTGGTGAATCGAGGACTGTCAGCTTGACTACTACTGGCATCGCCCGCAGGGCTCACTCGCCGGCAAACCGCCCATCGATTGCGTTGTCGAGTGGGCTCAAAAAGGTGAAACGATGTCTGTAAACCGCACACGTTAATGGAACATTCGAGTTGCTATTTCTCTGGCTGTTCCTGGAGGGCAAGGTGCGAAGAGAAAGGTGAGGATCCGAAGCCGTCGCCGTAGCTCAACCGCAACTGTGCAACAGAGCCGGTTTCAAGACCCGCTCAATGCATCTGCCGCCGTCCGTGCCCGACCAGTCCAGCGTCGGCGCTTGAGTTGTTCGAGTTGTGCGATCGTGTCCTTTGCGCCCATGAAGCGTGCAGCCGTGAGTGGCGTGGCACCATTGACGTCCTGAGCATTGGGGTTTGCCCCATGGGCGAGCAGCTGCTCAATGATTTCTGTGCGGTTGAACATTGCGGCGATCATTAACGCCGTCTTTCCGTCCGGTGACGCTCCTTCAACGTCAGCACCACCTTCGAGCAGCACACGAACGACTTCATTAAATCCCTTGTACGCTGCTCCTGCGAGAGGCGTTTGCCCCATTGAATTTCTAAGGTTAGGATCGGCCTTCAGCGCCAACAGCCTCGCGACGGCATCCGCGTGACCGTGATACGCAGCGAGCATGATGAGACTGTCACCGCGCTCATTACGCAAATTCGAAGGAACGCCCCGTTCAATTACGGCCTGCAAAATATCGGCCTCGCCACTGCGGGCGGCATCGAATATTTTGGCTGCCACCTCTCCCATTTCGTCGCTCGTGGGCGTTGCGCGCTCTTCGCCATCGGTGTCCATATATCCTCCCAAAAAGTCGTAAAAGAAGCATCGAAATCGGGAAAGCTGGTCTCTGTCAGAGAATGAAAAAATCATAGCAACGATAGTGATTTCGTTCCAATAGGGAGAACTTATACGTTCAGTAGGACGCGTGTCCTGGATATGGATCACGCCTGCCGGATAGATTCAAGTAGTTCGATGGCCGAGCTGAAAAGGCAGAGAAGCGGGATGCCGTCCTTCGCATCGAATACACATTAAATACACACGTGTCTGCGCGGGCCGCTGTTGCAGCGAATCACGTCGGCATCGCTTGCCGTTGCTGCGCCGTTGCGACCAGCAACTTGACGTGCCTAAGGCGGATGGCAGCTTACATTGCAAGCTTGGCAGAATTCGGTGGTCTATCTAAGTTGCCCGCCGCCGGGTGTTACTCAATACTGATTTCCATCGACACCCCATCGGAAGCGCGAGTAACACAACGCATCAGAGGCTATTCGCGGGTTGCTTTTCGCGATTCCGAAAGGAGAGGTTTGCGGATACCTGTGCCTATTGATGTGATAGTCGCTTTATATTTCGCACCAGTTCATCAGACGGGAGTCGAGGGAGTACAAAGCGGACGTCTGGAGGACACGTGTCTTCCACACACTAATCAGTGAAGGAATCGAAATGACCAATACGATCATCGCAGGCATCAAGATACCCGATAGCGCAATCGCACGTGCTGCCACGGAACTGGTACGCGATACCGAAACCGACTTGCTGTACAACCATTCGCGGCGGGTATTCCTGTTCGGAGCGCTGAGCGGAAACCGCAAGGGTCTGAAGTACGACCCGGAACTGCTGTACCTCGGCGCGATGTTCCACGACATGGGCCTGATGCCAGCGTACAGCAGCGAGCGTTGCCGCTTTGAAGTGGACGGCGCCAATGCCGCGCGCGATTTCATGACGCAGCACCGCATGAACGAGTACGACATCGAACAGGTGTGGGCTTCGATCGCACTGCATACGACGCCGGGCGTCCCCGAACACATGAAGCCGGTTGTCGCGCTCGTGACTGCCGGGGTCGAGATGGACGTGCTGGGTCTGGCCTACCACGAGTTCAGCGACGAACAACGCAGCCAGGTGGTCGCTGCGCACCCGCGCGAGAAGACGTTCAAGAACGGCATCATCGATGCGTTTGCGCAGGGGACGATCAAGAAACCCGAGACGACATTCGGCAACGTCAAGGCCGATGTGCTCGCGCTTCGTGATCCGTCGTACAAGCGTCTGAACTTCTGCCAGATCATTCTTGGCTCCGCGTGGGACGACAGTAACGCCGATCACGCTCATCATGGTGGCTGCACGTGCAACGCAGGCGCAGCGGCGCAAGGCGACTGATGCCGACCTTCGAAAATTTCATACCGGTCATGACCAAGGCTGTCATATCGGGTTGATACAGGATCTCTGATGAAAAAGCTCACTACTGTTTTTGGCGCACCCGTCGTCGATAATCAGAATATTCGCACCGCCGGTCCTCGCGGGCCGGCACTGCTTGAAGACGTATGGTTTCTCGAGAAGCTCGCTCACTTCGACCGTGAAGTGATTCCTGAACGTCGTATGCACGCGAAAGGATCCGGCGCATTCGGTACCTTCACGGTCACCCACGACATTACGAAATACACGCGGGCGGCGATCTTTTCCGAAGTCGGCAAGAAGACTGAGATGTTCGCGCGCTTTTCAACCGTTGCAGGCGAACGCGGCGCAGCCGACGCAGAGCGTGACATCCGCGGTTTCGCGTTGAAGTTCTACACTGAAGAAGGTAACTGGGACCTGGTGGGCAACAACACGCCGGTGTTCTTCCTGCGTGATCCGTTGAAATTCCCGGACCTGAACCATGCGATCAAGCGCGATCCGCGCACTGGTTTGCGCAGCGCGGAGAGCAACTGGGATTTCTGGACGCAACTGCCGGAAGCACTCCATCAGATTACGATCGTCATGAGCGAACGCGGCATTCCGAAGACGTTCCGCAACATGCATGGGTTCGGCAGTCACACCTTTAGCTTCATTAGTGCGGCGCAGGAACGCTTCTGGGTGAAGTTCCATTTTCGTTCGCAGCAGGGGATTGAAAACCTGACGGACGCGCAAGCCGAAGCGCTTGTAGGTCGCGATCGAGAAACGCACCATCGCGACCTGTACGAAGCGATTGAACGCAAGGAGTTTCCGCGCTGGACCTTGTATGTGCAGATCATGCCGGAGAAGGACGCGGGTAGCTATCCGATCAATCCGTTCGATTTGACCAAGGTCTGGCCGAAGAGTGACTATCCGCTGATCGAAGTCGGCGTGATGGAGCTGAACCGTAATCCAGACAATCACTTTGCCGATGTTGAGCAGGCCGCTTTTGCCCCTGCCAACGTGATACCTGGTATCAGTTTCTCGCCCGACAAGATGTTGCAGGGCCGTTTGTTCTCGTATGGAGACGCGCAGCGCTATCGCCTCAGTGTCAACTACCATCAGATTCCGGTGAACGCGCCGCGAGGGGCGAAGTACGTGCACAGCTACCATCGCGACGGACTGTTGCGCGTCGATGCCAATATGGGGGGCGCCACGCCGTATGAACCGAATACGCGGGGCGAATGGCAGGAACAACCCGACTATCGCGAACCGCCTTTGTCGATCGAAGGCTTGGCCGATCACTGGAACCATCGTGTCGACGACGATTACTATTCACAGCCGGGCGCACTGTTCCGCAAGATGACGGCAGAGCAGCAGCAGACCTTGTTCGATAACACGGCGCGAGCGCTCAACGGCGTATCGAAACCGATCCAGCAGTTGCATATCGCGCACTGCGCTAAGGCGGATCCTGCTTACGGCTCGGGCGTTGCCAGGGCAATCGAGACGCTTGAGAGTAAGTGATCGCGGCCGGCAGGATCAGACCGGAAGACACAGGGCGTCCAAGACACCCATTGGGACGCCCTGTGCCCGGTGCCATACCTGAACTACCGCGAATGTTTGGCGTAAGCCAAATGGGAAGCATCAAAGCAGTTGTAACGGCGGCAGTCGCCTTCATGATCTCAATGTGATGTGATGGAGTATAACTTTTCTTGACGCCGTGTTGAGCAGATGTCAAAGTGATGACGACTCACATTGAGTTGGAGACACAATGATCACCGAACCCATCGATGTCGTCGCGTCCAGCAATGCATATGCCGTGGCCAATTTCACTCCAATCGAAGTCGAACGAGCATCCGCGCGATCTCGGACCACGACTGTCTGGTTTTCAGGCCGAAGGGACCATCCTGGCAATTTGAAAGTCCGCGTGGTCCTATCGCGGTCGACGTGCCGCAGAAGCTGATCGCGAACGACAATTCCATGCTGTTTGCCGCCGCCTGCGCGGGCAACGGCATCGCTGTCCTTCCCACGTACCTCGCGAAGGCTGGGGTTGCCGACGGTAGGCTCGAGTCATTGCTTCTTGATTTTCCGCTGCGTGCCACGTGGCTTAAAGCGCTCCTTCCGAAACGACGGCAGCAACTGCCTCAGGTCGCTGCTTTAGCGGGGTGGCTGCGGGTCCATCTCGAGAATGCGCCGCCGTGGGGAAGGGACTAGCAGGAGCCGCCTGCGGTGGTTGCTTTAGTAGTATCGGATTTGTTCCCGCCGCCCCTGCGTGAAGCCGTCAGCGAACTTGCCCGCATTGACCCTCAGATGTGGCGCGTTTGGCCCTTCCAGTACAGATCGCGCAGTTTGCGCTTGAAGATCTTGCCAGTGTCTTCCCGTGGCAGCTATTGGTGGACGTCGACAATGCGAGGCACCTTGTAGTTCGCGATGCGCTCGCGCAGAAAGGCTTCAACCGCGGCAGCGTCGATCCGTGTGCCGGGATGCGACTGGACCGCCGCGGCGATTGCTTCGCCGAATTCGGTGTGGGGTATGCCGAGCACGGCGCAGTCGTCAATGTCGGGCATGGTGAGCAACACCGATTCGATCTCCGCCGGATAGACGTTGACCCCGCCGGAAATGATCATGTCGGCCTTGCGGTCGCAGATTTGCAGGAAGCCATCATCGTCCAGGTAGCCTATGTCGCCGAGCGTCACCAGCCCATCGCGCTCGATCGCCTGGCGGGCCTGCGGCCGGTTGATATAGGTGAAGTCCGGCAGCGCGTGATGGCGCACGTAGATCTGGCCGATCTCGCCTGGTGGTAGGACCTTGCCATCCTGGTCCGGGATGCGCACCTCGGCATCCGGCAAGGGGCGGCCAGCCGAACCCGGGTGGCTTGATGGCGGCTTTACCCGGATAAGGGGTGTGGGCCACCGGCGAGCGAAACACGATGTTGTCGGACAGCAGCGGGTCCAGTTCGTCCATCGCATTGCGTTGAAGAAGATGGTGCCAGGCTGACAGCGTGCGCTGCGCGGCGTCGGACAATCGGTTTTCTTCCATATAGGTCTCCTCAATGAGAGCCATCGGCGGTCGTCCTCGCTGCATGGCCGTTCTTGCTGCCGTGCATTGATGATTCCAGGAATCCACGCTGCCGCACGGTCAATTAATATGCAACTGGTTGCATAAAGAATAGCCGGCTGCTGTTCGATATGCAACTGGATGCACAAGATTTTTCCCGGCCCGACCGCTAGCCGTTAAAATAGCGGCCATGTCTATTCAACATGCCCTTCTTACTTCGCTGCTGGAAAGGCCTTCCACCGGCTACGATCTTGCGCGTCGCTTTGACAGGTCAATCGGCTATTTCTGGCATGCCAGCCATCAGCAGATCTATCGCGAACTCGGCCGGATGGCCGAGGCGGGCTGGATACTTGCGATCGACGACAACGAAGAGGGAAAGCGGCGGCGCCGGCTGTACCAGGTGCTGCCGCCGGGAAAGGCCGAACTGGCACGCTGGGTGTCGGAGCCAGTGACGGATGGCGATGCCAGCCGGGCCCTGCTGATCAAGCTCAGGGCGGAGGCCGTGATTGGCCCGCATGGGGTTGATCAGGAAATCCGCCGGCTCATGGCAGAGCACCAGGCCAGACTGGACACCTATCTCGAGATCGAACAGAGCGACTTTGCAGCGCGCCGCATGTCAACCGCGCAGAAGCTGCAGCATGCGGTGCTGCGCGCCGGCATCATGACAGAACAGAGTTGGCTCGAATGGGCCCACGAGGTGCTGCCCATCGTAGAGACCGCGAGGCGCGGCGTTCCCCGGTAGCAAGCCGGTCTTTAAATTGCCGTTAAGAGCTTTTGATGCCGATGACGCGTCAAATCCATCAAAGAGCAAGCTCCGCAACCAATGTGTCGAGCGGCGGTTCAACGAAACCGTCCGCCTTCAGCATCACCAGTCCGTGCAACTGCGCCCACACGGCCGTGGCCGACCCGTATGGACCGGTGCGGCCGCCGGCCGCGATACCCGCGAGCAGTAACTGGTAGCTTTCTTCCGCTGCCTTGCCAAGCGGGCTTTCCGGCGGCGCATCAGGAACGATGCGCGAGGCGAACATCAACCGGTAACGCTCAACGTTCTGCTCCCCGAACTGAAGGTAGGCGGCGGCCATCCGCCTGACGTTGCCGCGTTTGCCTCCTGACTCCATCGCCTTGCGTAGTGCCTTAGAGAGCTCCTGAAAACCCTCCATCGCCAGCTCAGCCAGCAGATCATCCCGGTCGACAAAATGACGGTAGGGCGCCGACTGCGCAACCCCAGCCCGGCGCGCAAGCGATGTAAGCGTCAGGCTCTGGGCGCCGTTTGCAGCGATCTCCTCACGCCCGGCGTCGAGCAATGCGCGTCGCAGATCGCCGTGGTGATAGTTCTGTCTGGTCCGGGGCTTCTTCTCGGGAGTTTTTGTCGTCATGCGGTTCATCGTCATGCCTTCATGGTGTCAATGTGATGGAGTATAACTTTTTCTTGACACCAGGTTAAGCAGGCGTCAAAGTGATGACTCATCACATTGGCACTGGAGAACATCATGAGCACCGAACCCGTCAATGCCGCTGCGTTCAGGAACGCGTATCTCGCCGACAATTTCGCTCCGGTCGAAGTCGAAACGACAGCCTTCGACCTGAAAGTGACCGGCACCATCCCCGAGGAACTGACCGGCCGCCTGCTGCGGATCGGTCCCAATCCGGCGAGTGTGCCCGACCCGCAGCGCTATCACTGGTTTCACTCGACAGGTATGGCGCATGGCCTGCGGGTTCGCGACGGCAAGGCCGAATGGTATCGCAGCCGGTTTGTGAAGGATGCGGCTGCGGTTGCGTCCCTGGGACGTGGGCCGATCCCTGGGCCGGGGGCGCAGCGGCGCGATGGACCGGTCAATACAAACTTCACGCAGGCGGGTGACAGGCTGTACGCGACCGTCGAAGCGGGCTCCCTGCCCGTCGAACTCGATTACGAGCTGGAGAGCGTCGCGCGCTCTGACTTTGGCGGCACACTGGAAACCGGCTTCACCGGCCACCCCAGGTTCGATCCAGTTACCGGCGAGCAGCATGCGCTGACGTATGAAGCCGGCGAGCCGGTGCGGTATGTTTCGGTCGGCCGGGACGGTCGCGCGACGACCAGGGCGCGCATCGATCTGCCCCACGTCCCGCTGATTCACGACTGCGCGTTCACGGCATCATTCATCGTGGTGCCCGATCTGCCCGTGACTTTCCAGCCGCAGATCGCGCGGGCGACCTTCCCGTGGATCTGGAACGAACGCCAGGATTCAAGGATCGGTCTGTTGCCACGGGATGGCGATGTTTCGCGCCTTCAATGGTTTGCCGCCCCGCGCTGCTTCCTCTTCCACTTCGTCAACGCCTATGACGAGGGCGACCTGACGATTATCGATCTGGTCCGCCATCCGCGCAGTTTCGACCGCGACCATAACGGACCCAACGAAGGCGAGACGGTGCTCGTGCGCTGGACCCTGGACCGCCGTAGCGGCCTGCTGAGCGAAACCGGACTCGACTGGCGCGGCCGGGAATTTCCGCGCATCAACGGCCGCTTCGGAGGACAGGCTTACCGCTATGCCTACACGTCGCCTTGGTGGGGCTCGGATGCCTCATCGGGTCCCGCCATGAAGCACGATATGGTGCGCGGCACGGCCGAGGTGCATGACTATGGCGCTGGCCGCATGACGCTGGAGCCGGTATTCGTGCGACGCCCGGACGCCGCCCAGGAGGACGATGGCTGGATCATGTCCTACGTCTACGATGGCAATCGCAACCTCAGTGACGTGGTCATTCTCCATGCACAGGACTTCGCCGGTGACCCGGTCGCGACGATCGAGTTGCCGGTACGCGTGCCGTTTGGTTTCCACGGCGGCTGGTCGGCGGATAAGGAGAGTCACGATCAATGAGACCGGCAGTGGCCAGGGGGGGTGTGCAAACGCCGCGTCCTGGCAGTCCACAACCTTGGAGGGCTGGGTCAACTTCCGGATACCCGCCAAATTTCAACGCTTTGGAGCGCAAAATGTCCTTCCCTGAGATGATCCCGTTACTGAATCTTGCGACGATAGCTTGTATCGGGCTGCTGGTCGGCTCTGAGACATTCCTGACTCTTTTTGCCAACCCGGTCTTGCTCGAGCTCGACGAACCGGCCCGGCTCAAGGCAGCGCACCTTCTGACTGCACGGCTTGCAACGCCACTGCCACTTTGGAACGTACTCGGCCTTGTGCTGCTTGTCGTAGAGGCGGTCGTGCACCGTACCGGGCCAGGCTTTTCTCTGCTCGTTGCGGCGTCCGTCCTGTGGGTCGCGGCTGCCGTGTTTACCTTGACGCTCATGCTGCCATTGAACAATCGTTTGGCACGCGCCGACTCAACTTCCTCACCGAAACAGTCACTGCTCGACTACAAACGGTGGTCCGTGCGTCACATGCCTCGTCTTCTGGTGCTGGCTGCGGCGCTGCTTTGCCTCTTGCTCGCAAGTTATGCCTGGAGCAAGGGCCGAACCGGCTGATCAAGGTGGAAATCGGAGCACTCCTCTCGGCGTCGATGTAGAACGTCGAGCGGAAAGCGTTTCAGCCGGTCTACGATTTGTCCCGGCCATATTTCGGACGCCCCGAATAGCGTGCAGGTCTGGGACGTCTTGCCGATGCAATCAGGAGAGCGCAGTTTATGAGCAACCTCGAAGACGAGCATGGCAGCGTCGTGGATGCGCGCGTGCTGGCGATAAGTGTTGGTGTGGGGGCGCCTCTCGACATTGGTGGTGCATCGCCGGAGCGCGTCGTCGAATCGGCAATCCGCAAAAGGCCTGTCAGTACGACTGATAATCCGGTCGAAATCGAAATCGGACGCCTTGGTCTGGCCGGCGACGAGCAGGCGGATCTTAGCCTCCATGGCGGACTCGAGAAAGCCGTCTACATGTACCCGGTGGAGCATTACGACTGGTGGCGGCAAAAACGTCACGAGGCCAACGCAGACGGCGCGGACGTGCCGCTGGCCTTCGGTGCGATGGGCGAAAATCTCACGACTACTGGGCTGCTAGAAGAAGAGTTGTGGGTCGGCGATCGTGTTGTGATCGGCCGCGTGGTACTGCGCGTAGAGGCGCCGCGCGGCGCCGCGCACACCCTGCTTCAAGTTCAATGCGATTATGGGTTACAAGCGTGCGGTTACCGATATGTTGCTCAGCGGATACGCCGGTGTCTATTTGAGCGTGGTCGAGACCGGCCGTGTCGATGCAGGATCAGCGATTCGGATCGTCCCAGGCTATCGCAAGAAATCGATTGCCGACTTGCTGGAGTGGCGCCGTAGTCGCGTGCGTCGAGAAAGCGTCGGGTGACGCTTTCTGAAACGCGACAGCGGCGCAGTGGGCAGCTTCGGAAGGAGAACGGGGACTCGCACCCCCAAGCTGGGCTTTATTCATCGCAAGGTTGGGATCACGGCTGCCCGAGCAACTCTCGCAAGTGGTCACCGTCTTGCGGACGCGAAGACGACGCCCTGTTTCCACAAAAACTAAAGGAAGCGGTGCGGTGGCGAACGACTCGCCAGATGATTGCACGAACTTTGGTGGATCATCTTTCTTTGCGACGTACTTGCTTCCGGCGTACTGATAGATATGGTCGGCAATGTAAGTCGTCTGATTCTGTACCTCGTAGGTCGGTACGACTTTTACCTCGTACGCATCTGCTTGCGAAAGTACGTGCGCACCGGGTACCGAATTGACCAACAGGCCCGGCGTTCGGTTTCCGCCAATTTCTTCCAGATGACACTCCGTTAAGCGCGACTTTGTCGGTGCATGTTTCGTCTATTGATTCATGTGGTCTAAGAGAATATCGACTCTACAATTCGAAAAGTAGATCTGGCCAGATTAGATACGTTGCCATCGACGCCAAGAGGCAGCAAAAAAAATGAGATTCCGTTGGAATAGACGTGGGGCTAGTATGTTCGCCAGATAGTTGTCACGCATTCAGGAACGTAGGAGTGAGTCGTCATGGAACGCAGATTCGGTCTTCCGTCGCGCCTGTTACTTGCACTTTCTGTAAGCACGTGCTTTGCCGTTGCAGGTATTCGCGCCAATGCCGCTTCACCGGCAAGCCCGAGTGCCGAGGAGTCGGCATTCCTCTCTGAGGACGACGTCGCCATGTCGAAGATGATGACGGACATGGATGTGAAGCCTTCGGGAAGTGTTGACGAGGACTTTGTTGCCATGATGGTTCCGCATCACCAAGGTGCTGTCGAGATGGCCCAGGCTGAGCTTCGACACGGGCACAACGAACAGCTTCGTCGTATCGCACAGGAAATCATCGTAGAGCAACAGCAGGAGATCGTAGCCATGCGCGTCGCTCTCGGGCAGCCGTTGCCACCGGCGGGGCCCGCTCCGGACCAGCAGTCGCCGCAAGGCAGCAGTGGCATGTCGCACACGACATTGAAAATGGCTGTGCCCAAGGAGCAATGATGATGAACGATTCAAAGCTGTCTGGCGTGTTCAGGACCAGCGCGATTACTGCTTTGGTTGCCTTGAGCGTAAGTGCGTGGGCTGGACAGGCCCCCGGTTCGCTGGCTGATCCGGATATTCCGGTTTCGCATCACGATCGCGTGTATGCCGCTGAGCAATTCTCCAATACGGTCTCCGTGACAGACCCGGCGGACAACCATTTGCTCGGTGTCATTCGACTTGGCGATCCGTCGCCCGGCAACTTCAGCCCTCTGTATCGTGGACAGCTATTGGTTCACGGGATGGGATATTCGCCGGACCACCATACCCTGGCGGTCGTCTCGATCGGTTCGAACTCGGTTACGTTCATCGATACGCAAACCAATGCGATCAAGGGCGTAACGTATGTTGGCCGTTCGCCTCATGAGGCGTTTTTTACGCCGGATGGCAGTGAAGTCTGGGTGACAGTTCGAGGCGAGAACTACGTTTCGGTTCTGGACGCGAAGACCTTCCAGGAAAAGACCCGCATCATGCTGCCGGCCGGCCCCGGCATGCAGATCTTCTCACCCGACGGTAAGTACGGGTACGTGTGTTCGTCCTTCAACCCGGAGACCGACGTCGTTTCCGTCAAGGATCATCAAATCGTAGGGAAAATCAGGCAGGCAAGTCCGTTCTGCCCGAACATCGCTGCGACGCCGGATGGCAAACAGGTCTGGTTTACGCTGAAAGACGTGGGTAAGGTTCAGGTGTTTGATGCCAGGCCGCCTTTCGCGCTTATCAAGACGCTTGAGACCGGTCCGATTACCAATCACGTGAACATCGTGCACAACGAGAAGGGCATGTTCGCTTATGTGACCGTAGGCGGGTTGAACCAGGTGAAAGCTTATCGCACGGACAATTTCGAGCCGGTCGCGACTATTCCGGTGGGGAACCTCCCGCACGCAGCGTGGCCGTCGGGCGACGGCACCCGACTGTACGTAGGTCTCGAAAACGGTGATGCGCTGGCCGCGATCGATACGATCACCAACACGGTGGTCGCAAATGTTCCAGTCGGCCAGGCGCCGCAAGCAATCGCCTATGTGCCCAACGCGGTGACGGAGGGCGACGGTACACAGAATCTGCAGCCACTGGGCGTCGCTGGTCAGGCTGTGCATCTGAGCTTGCATGCGGTCGGACAAAACGCAGGCGACGCCTCTGGCGCGCCGACGAGCGTCGCGTTGTTTGACCAGGGACTGCTTCAGGTTCTTCAGGCTTCCGTGACCGGATTGTCGCCGAAGCAACCGTACATCCTTGGCTTGTCCGATTCGCCGGATGGGACGGGTGGCATTGAACCGCTGGCCAACTTCATGACGAACCCCGCTGGTTCGGCGATTGTCAACGCACTTGGTCAAATCCGGCAGGTTGTGCAGCCGGGTACGGCGGGCACTGACAAACGTCGCTATCTGGTCGTGGCTCCGTCGGTAGCGGGTAAGCCGGGTGCTGTCGTCCAGGTGCAAACGCCGTGACAGAGGCTTGCATCAGGCGCATAAGAGATAGCAGCCTGATCTACAGGCTCTTATGGTGCGATTGCGCCACGGCGCACGTCACCAGGGGATTGGCCGAACTTTTCCTTGAAGGTGCGGCAGAAGTGGCTGATGGAATTGAAGCCGAAACGGTATGCGATTTCAGCGATCTGATAACGGTGGTAAGACGGGTCGGAAAGGGCCTGCCGGCACGCCATCAGTCGGCTGTGAATCACAAAGCCGGACACAGTCATGTCGCTGCGCTGGAAAATCATATGCAGGTAACGCAGCGAAATGCCGCACGACTCAGCGATGCGGGCCGGCGTCAACCCGTCCTCGTGAAGGTTCTGGAGGATGTAGTCCTGCACTTTTCGCAGCATCGCGCCGCTGGCGTCGAACCTCGAAACCTGCTGCTGACCTGATAGCGCGTTAGCCAATAGTTCAAGAGTCGATCGGCTCACGGAGCCCTGCGCGCTGGAGTCGAGCGTTGAGATTTCGTTGGACAACGCGAGCAGATGAACGGCAAGCAGAGAGCCGATACCGGCCTTGCTTTCGATTCGTCCCCCGCCTGGTGGCTGCCTGCGCTCGGGCATGCGTTCACGTATGAGCGACCAGGGCATCATCAGTGTCACCTTATGCAAACGCTCCATGACTTCAAATTGCATCACCTGGTCAGTCGTCCAGACCACGAGGTCGCCGGCGCGCACCTCAGTCCTGCTATCACCGATCTTGAAGCGTTCGCGCCCGCTCGTCGTGAGTTGAACACCGACGTACAGCTCATCGTCACGATGCACGTGTTGGCGGGTCCGCTCTCCGACGCAGGGGTCGCAAACCGTCTCCACAATCGCTGCCCCGGCGAAATCATGACGACAGAGTGCCGCGTGGAAGTTGGCCGGCACCCGCCTGGGGACCTGCCACTCACGATAGCTCCCGCTCAATACTTCCTGCCAGGCGTCGGTTTTGTCCGCCGCCGCCACCTTGCTGGTTGACCAGCTCGTCGATTGATCTAGCACAGCGCGTCTCCCTATCGGCGCCCCATCCGTCAATGTACACCGGCGTCAAAGCACCGGGGATTTGGAGTCGACGCCGCTGGCGGCGCCGCGTGAGCGTCACTGGCGTCTGAGTTGCTCGTCCTGCTCGAACAGCTCGACGATCCAGTCGATGAACACGCGAACTTTCGCGCTCAGATAGCGGTTCGGCGCGTAGATCACGTGCAGCGCGTTGGTCCGCTGCTGCCAGTCCTCGAGCAGCGGCACGAGTTTCCCGGCGGCGATCGCGTCGCGTACCGAGTAGGTCGGCGCCTGGATTATCCCGAGACTCGCGAGGCCCGCGGCCAGATACGCGTTCGTATCGTCCACGACGAGCCGGTGATTCAGCGCGAAATCACCTGTCTGATCGTCGTAGGAAAACTGGAACGACAGCGGGCGCCCGCCGCGCGACGGGGCCATGCCGACAGTCGGCAGATCGCGCAATTGCTCCGGCGATACAGGCGTGCCGTGCGCGTCGAGAAACGCGGGCGCCGCGCAGGTCGTGAAGCCGAAGCTGCCGATCTGCCGCGCGACCAGGAACTGCTCGTCGACTTCGCCGGCGCGGATCGCGCAGTCGATGCCTTCGGCGACCAGGTCGGTGCGCCGGTTGCCGAGGTCGAGCTCGATCTCGACATCCGGATAGGCGCGGTAGAAGTCGGCGAGTGCGGGCATGAGCACGAGCGTGCCGATCGCCGTCGGGGCATCGACGTGGATCCTGCCCGACGGCTTCCTCAGCGCATGGCTGGTCGACGATTCGATGTCGGCGAGCTCCGCGAGCAGGCGCACGACGCGTTCGTAGTAGATCGCACCTTCCGGTGTGACCGTCACCGAGCGCGTCGTGCGGTGCAGCAGGCGAACCTTCAGATCTGCCTCGAGCCTCTGGATCAGCCGCGTCACCGTCGCGTTCGGCACGTCGAGGGTGTCAGCCGCCTTCACGAACGTCCCGGCTTCGACCACGCGGACGAAAGCGTTCATCGCTGCGATGCGGTCCATGATGCGCGGCTCCGTTCGATGGGGGAGACGCCATTAGAACGCAATCCCGCTGCTTGCTGCTAGCGCCCGTTGAAATCCATTACCGGGCGCGGGCGGCCCGCGTTCAGCGCATCGACCGCGGAGCGGATTCCGCGCCGCGCGTCGTCGGTGTCGAACAGCGGCATCGCGATGTCGAACATCGCCTCGTCCGCCGCCGCGACGCCGCCGACCGCCCATGCGCGCAGCAACGCCTTGTGCGCGGCATAGGCCCGCGTGGGCCCGCGTGCGATCTTGCGCGCGAAATCGGCGGATTGCTTCAGCAGGTCCGCGTCGGCGACCACGTGGTTGACGATGCCGAAGCGTTCCATCGTCGCGGCAGGGACCTTCTCCGACGTCAGCGCCCATTCGGAGGCGCGCGAGCGGCCCGCGCGCTCCGCGACGCGGTAGATTCCGCCCAGCACGGTGACGATCCCGAGCGACTGTTCAGGATGCCCAAACGTCGCCGATTCGGCTGCGAAGATCACGTCCGCGCGCAGCGCGAGTTCGAGGCCGCCGCCGAAACACAGGCCCTGCACCGCGGCGACGACCGGCAGCGGCAGATGCTCGAAGCGATTGAACACGGTCATGTAATGGCCGAAGCGGGCCCGCAGTTCGCGGACGCTCGCATCGGGCCAGCTCATGATGTCGCCGCCGAACGAGAAGTTTTCGCCTTCGCTGCGCACCAGCACCGCGCGCGCGTCGCTGCGCTCGATCGCGGTGACGGCCGCGGCCAGCTCATCGACCATCTGGTCGTCGATGCGATTCTGCAGAGGGCGGTCGATGACGATGGTCGCGAGGCCTTCGTCGAAACTGACAGTCAGGTGAGACATGGGGAAGTCCTTTGTCGTGATAGGAGACGTTAGCCGAGGTGCTGCCTGAACCACTCGACTGCCGCTTCGCTGGAAACACGGAATTGCGACAGATACGGATCGAAGTGCCCGCCTTCGATCGTCACGAGCCGCTTCGGCTGCAACGCGCGTTCGTAGGCTGCGAGCTCGAGGTCGGTCAGCGTGATTGCGTCGCGCGTGGCGGCCACCATCAGGAGCGGCGTCGGCGATACGCGCGCGATCCAGTGGCCGGGTTCGTACATGCGCGCGGCGCGGGTCGAGCGGACCGTCACGTTGTTTTCCCACGCGCCGTCCGGCAGCGGCTGCAGATAGAAGTCGAGCGCGTCCTTCGCGCGATACGACGCGGGGATTGCGGGATCGGCACTGACGATCGCCTGGCGGCGAGGCGGCTCGCCGCGCAATTGAGCGCGATCGTCGTCGGCGAAGGCTTCCTCGATCGCTGCAACGCTCTCCGGCGCAATGCGGCGCAGCCCCTGTTCGTAGCCGCTGATGGTCGGCACCTGCGCGACGACGCAGCGCAGACGCCGGTCGGTCGCGCCGAGCACGATCGCATGGCCGCCCGCATAGCTGGTGCCCCACAGGCCGATACGAGCAGGATCGACGACGTCGAGACTTTCGAGGAAGCTGATCGCGCGTCGCCAGTCCGCGATCTGACGCCACGGATCGATGTCGTGGCGCGGCGTGCCTTCGCTCGCGCCGAAGCCGCGATGGTCGTGCAGCAGCACGACGAACCCGGCTTCTGCGAACGCGCGCGCGAACGGCTCGAGCCCGTGCTCTTTGACGCCGGCGTAGCCGTGCGCCATGGTGATCGCGGGTCGGCGTCCCTCGCCAGGTGGAACGAAGAGCCAGCCGCGCAGCTTGATGCCGCCGTCCACTTCGAATTCCACGTCGGTACGTTCTACCATTTCAATCTCCTGGATTTTGCATGGGCGCGCGAATCACGCGCCGCGATGAAAGACACTAGCGTCAACCTGCCCTTGCAGGACACGGCCGAGTTCGGCCGAGAATTTCAGCGCGCCGCCGAGCGGGCGATGATGGATCGCCACGTGAACGATCTTGCCCTGCGCGTTCTTCGTCAGCACCGTGATCCCGCGCATCTGCTCGCCGCCGAATGCCTGCACCTCCCATTCGAGGTAGTTGCGCAGCTCGTTACGCGCTTCGTGCGTGAATGAGAGCGCCTCGTAGATCTTGCTCGCCGCGCTCATCACGGTCTTGACCTGATCGATGCCGACCACTGGCTTCGCGAGCACGCTCGCTTCGAGCACGACGTTCGGATCGAACGCGTCGGCGAACGCGTTCGCGGACTTGTGCTCGAACGCGCGGGTCCAGCCTTGCGGCGCGACTGGCACGACCGGCGTGTCCGACGTACTCGAGGCCGCTTCGAGGTTCGCGAGAAACGATCCGACGCTGCGCGCGACCGCGTCGGGCTGCTCGACGTGAGGCCAGTGGCCGGTGCGCTCGATCGTCACGACGCCCGGCGCTTCGAAGCGCGGCGTCACGCCCGCCGAGATCAGTTCGGTGGTGACGAATGCGTCTTCGCCGCCGCGGATGATCAGCACCGGGCCGCGATATTGCGCAGGTTCGGCACCCGACGGATGGCCGTTGTTCCACAGATCGGCGAAGGTGCCGACCGCTGCGGCGTCGACGCGGTCGCCTAGCTGGCCGAGACGTTCGAGTTGCGCGTCGCCGAGCGTGACCGACAGGTTGCGGCGCAACTCGCGCTGCGCGGCCGGATTGCCACCGAGCGCGTGGAAAGTGCGCATCGCGTCGTCGGGCAGGCCAGTGCCGCGAAGTGGCACTGGCGTCAGCAGCACGAGGGCGCGGACCTGCGCGCCTAGCCGCTGGGCGACGAGTTCGGCGATCTGCGCGCCCATGCTGTGCCCGACAAGCACGACCGGCCGCGACCGCGCACGGACCTGGGTCGTGACGTCCGCCGCGAAGCGCTCGAGGCTGTATGGGCCGGGTTCGCCGGCGCGCCTGCCCATGCCCGGAAGGTCGACGCGCAGCGCGCCCGCCGCGCGGTCGCCAAGTTGGCGGGCGAGGCCATCCCACACGTCGGCGCCGTCCAGGAACCCGTGGATGAACACGAGCGCGGGCTGGGTCGGATGAGTCGGATTCATGCGTATCTCCTTGTCGACCAGAGTTAGCGCTTTAGCGCTTACTCTGGTCCCATGCGCGGTCGATCAGAGTTAGCGCTTTAGCGCTTACTCTGGTCCCATGTGCTGTCGACCAGAGCTAGCGCTCCAGCGCTTACTCCAGTCCCATGCCATCCGGAATTCAGCGCGTTGCGCCGGACGCGGACCAATTCGCCGCGTCGATCGGCGAGTAGCCGTCCTCGAACCCGTCGAGCCGGCCGATTCTGTTTTTTTGCAGCCGCGCAAGCGCCAGTGGATCAAGCGGCGTCGTGAACGCGTTCTGCACGACCGTGTATTCGGCGGCGAGGCGGGCGACCGGCTGCAGGCCGGCGGTGTCGATGCGGCCGCGATCGAGGTAAAGGTCGTCGCGGATCTGGAAGCGGAGCACTTCGCCGAATACCACGTGGTCGTTCTGGTCGCCGATCGGGATGATCCGGTCGACCTTGCATTCGAGCGCGATCGGCGCCGCTGCCACGCGCGGCGGACGGACCGTCAGCGACGGGGCCTTGTTGAGGCCGACTGCGTCGAACTCGTCGACTTCGGATGGGAATTCGAACGCGGTGCGGTGCATCGCGTCCGCGAGCTCGAGGCTCACGATGTTGATGACGAATTCGCCAGTGTCGCGGATGTTGATGAACGTGTCCTTCAGCGTGACGCCGTCGGAGCGCGGCTGCATCGAGATCGACACCATCGGTGGCTTGCGGCCGACTGCGGTGAAGAATGATATCGGCGCGAGATTCGCGACGCCGTCTTTGGAGAGTGTGCTGACCCATGCGATTGCGCGCGGCAGGATCGAGCCAATCAGCAGTTTGTAGTTTGCAGTGGCGTCCTGAGTGGAGGGATCGACGATCATGATGAGTTTCCTGGAAATGTATCGGGTGTCCGGCGTTACGCGGGCCGGCGCACGACGATCAGCTTTGCGCTCAGGTTCTGCACGACTTCGCCGTGCTGATTGATTGTTCTGGAGCGCAGCACCAGCACGCCGCGATCGGTGCGCGAGCGAGACGGGATCAGTTCCACGACTTCGCTTTCGACGTGCAGCGTGTCGCCGGGGCGTGTCGGAATCTTCCAGTCGATCTCGCCGCCGGCGCCGAGCACGCCGTTGGCCAGCTTCGGGCCACCGCAGACGAGCAGACGCATCGTGATCGCCGCGGTATGCCAGCCGCTCGCGGCGAGCCCGCCGAACATCGTGTCGCGCGCGGCTTCATCGTCGAGATGGAACGGCTGCGGATCGAACTCCGCGGCGAACCGTTTTATATCTGCAGCGCTAACTTCATACGAACCGGTGGTGAAGCTGTCGCCGACCTTCAGGTCGTCGAAATAGAGCGTCTCGTGACTCATGAGCGTGTCCTTTGAAGGATGGCGGCCCGACCGACTGATTTGGTTCGCTGTCCGGCGGGTATGGCGACTACTTTAGGGAATGTCTTCGAGCGGAGAAAGAGAGGGCGGATGAATGCATCATTTCAAATTGATCAATTATCGGTACGGCGGGCTGTACGCTGCTGAAATACTGCGCCTCACGGGAGCGTGTTGCCACTTTCGCCGTTGGCGCATTCGCTTCGGGAGGCGTGCCGACATTGAGAAAGCGCCGCTCGACAGAGGAGGGTAGTTGAAGACGGCTAGACCGGCACGGCCGTCCAAAGGGGGCGTAACGGCGAGACTCAGGGATACCCTACGTGGCGCGCGTTGATGGCAAGCCCGGTCTGCGGGCTTGCCGCAGACTTCTCTTAATTCTTTACGGTATATGGAACGTCGATGCGGGGGCGGGCGGCCACGGCTTTTTCCATCGCGTCGACGCGTTCGCTATCGAGCCGCAATGTACGAGCGGTAAACGCGGTGGTCCAGGTCTGCCCGTCGATACTCCAGGTCCCGCTCGGAATCTCCTCGATAATGCAGAATACTCGCGGGCCGCTGCCGTCACCCATCGTTGCGTCGACTTCAAGGATCGAGTCGGTCAGCTCGCGGGCGAGACTGTCGATCCGCTGTTGATCCATGAACCCGGCCATGACCCGAACATTGACTCGATAGATGTTCTGCCTGGGAGACTTTCCGGCGACGGTGATGTGATGTTGGGGGCGTTCGTCAAGATAGACCCAGGCGACGGATGCAGATGTCTCGTTAATTTCGATTCCTTCCCAACGAAGCGCGACGGACCACAGCTTCGCCGATAGCCTGCTTTGGGCGTCTGTGTTCAATGAACCTTGCGCGAAGGTAACATCCATAAGTGGCATGGCCAGTTCTCCTGAGATTGAAAGGCGGGTGCATCGAGGATTGCCTCGCATCTGGGCTGGTGAGGCATCTCACTTCCCGCAAGGCGAGCTTTGGCCCTCCGGGTCGACAGTGCGGAACCCGTGCGGACTGGTGAATTTGTCGTGGCCGTCGTGACGGAGTAGCCCATAAAGGCGGCAACGCGGTTTCAAAACCTTCCTTTCACGACTGCCTCATAGGTAGTGATCCTATCTAAAAGATCAGGTCGAACCTGTCCGGACCGTGCCTGCTGACTCATGCAAGTGACTCCTGGCCTGAGAAGGGGGTGAAGGTCTGGACCGCGATCTTTCCGTCCTTGACGACCAGCGTATCGGTGGCAAGCGTCACCCAGGGCTTCGCCTCCCACGCCAGATAGGCGACTTCGCCAGCCGTGCTTTTGCTTGTGATCCTGAATGCTGGCCAGAATCCGGGATCGGCGCTTTCGAGGAACGCCTTGAAGAAGGCGCGGATCTCCGCGCTGCCCCTATAGGTCTTGTCCGGCGTGATGATCGTCGAGTGGTCGTCATAGTCTTTCAGAAGTTCGTCCAGACCCTGAGCGAACGCGCCGAGATGATGGTCGAACACCTGCTGGGTGGCACCATCGGTCTGTGCTGAAGCGTTGGTCATGTTCAATGTCTCCAGAAGCCGGTTGCGGGTCCCGCAAACAGGCTATCGCGGGCCTTCGGCTCAGTGCCGGATTAGCCTGCGTAGGCGCGCTGCGCTTCGTCCCACGTGACGACGACGATCGGTGTGCCGTCTTCCTTGATGAATGCCAGCGGACCGAGGAACGTCATGTAGAACTCGCTGTCGACGGGGAAATACGTCTTGTCGTGCCGCGCGTTCGCGGATTCGTAGCCGTATGCGGGAGCGACGACGGTGTCGCCACCGTGCCCGGCACCGCCGCGGACATCCATGCGGCCTTTTGTCAGGAAATATTCGCCGGGCCCGACATGAAAGTGGGCATTAAAGGAGGAGCCGGCCGGGCAGTCGAAAATCGCCGTCCAGGCACCCATCTCGGGGGAGGCGTGCAGCATCTTCCAGCGGATGCCGCCATGGGAAAGCGCATCGGGGAACGCCTTCCAGGGGATATCGTTCAGTTGAACAGCTTCCTCACGGACCTTCGGCTTGATTTCCATCATCGTCTCCTTAGCGCTTCAGCGCTTACTCATGATCCCACGACCGCCGCTCCCCAAAAAGGGTGGACAGGTTTTGCGGGGTGACACAACGATATCGCGGACAAACCAGCTAGCGCTTGCCCATTAGCGCAGGTCCGCTTGCCTGCTAGTGCATGGATAGTGATGGGAGCACTGAGCGAACCACGATAACGACAGGATCGCAGCGTGCGCCAGCGAAGGTAACGGCCATTTCACGGCGTGAAGCCGCCTCACCAGCGCCGGCCTCCGAGTGGCGGCAACATGCAGTGAGCCAGTCCGTCAAGTGGTTCGAGCTGAAAGCGCTCGCGTCGCAGCCTTGGTGTGCTGCATCCTCCGGTTGATTCCGCAGCCAATTCCCGTCATTCGTCCACGCGACAGGACGGACATTCAGACGACAGGTCTTGTCGGCGCTTATCGCATCGCGCCT
Organism: Paraburkholderia ultramafica; assembly: GCF_902859915.1. Classification (GTDB taxonomy): domain Bacteria; phylum Pseudomonadota; class Gammaproteobacteria; order Burkholderiales; family Burkholderiaceae; genus Paraburkholderia; species Paraburkholderia ultramafica. The sequence continues at coordinate 131,542 of NZ_CADIKK010000005.1, read as the reverse complement.
GCCAGGTTTTCCGCTTCGAGGCCGACGATCAGGTCGAACTCGCCGTTGGTCAGGGACTGTGTCGCGGGCACGCCGGCCGCCTTCAAAGCGGCGGTGTCGAGCTGTGAGGCGTCGGACAGCACGACGCGCAGGCGCGTGGCCGCAAGCGCCTCGAGCTGCTTGATGTTGGCGGCGCCGCCGAGCGCTGCGCGGATTTTCTCCGCCCGAGCGTTCTGCTGCGTTGGGTTGTGCGCCAAGGTCGCGGTGGACGCGGCCGGAGCCACGGCTTCGGTGACAGGCGTTCCGCCCGCTGCGAGGTCGGCTTCGCTGCCAGCCGTCTTCAGGTATTCCTGCATGTCGGTCTTCATGTTTTCCGACAACGGCCCAAAGATCGCCTGCACTCCGTTGCCGACCCGCACGACACCCGCGGCACCGAGCGCCTTGAGCTTGCCCTCGTTGACGAGTGCCGGGTCTTTCACCGAGATGCGCAGACGCGTGATGCAGGCATCCAGGCTGTCGATGTTGGAACGGCCGCCGAAGGCGAGCACCAGTTCGCGCGAGCGTCCGCCGACGCCGGCCGTGCTGAGCGCGGCGGTTTCGACGATGTCGTCCTCGCGACCCGGCGTCTTGAGGTTGAACCTCGTGATCACGAAGCGAAACACGCCGTAGTAAATCACCGCGTAGACCGGACCGAGGACGAAGACATACCACGCATGCGTCGCCTTGTTGCCGATCAGGTTGAACATCAGGAAGTCGATGCCGCCCTGCGAGAAGGTGAAGCCCATGCGCATGCCGAGCGTGTTGGCGACGAACTGCGCCGTCGCCACGAGACACGCGTGAATCAGGTAGAGGACCGGGGCGACGAACAGGAACGCGAACTCGATCGGCTCGGTGATGCCGGTGAGAAACGAGGTCAGCGCGGCGGAGACCATCATGCCGCCGACGGCGACCTTCTTCTCGGGCTTCGCGCAGTGCCAGATTGCGATCGCGGCGGCCGGCAGGCCGAACATCTTGAACAGGAACGCGCCCGCGAGGATGCCGGCGGTGGGGTCGCCCGCAAAGAAGCGGTTGATGTCGCCATGGACCGTCTTGCCGTTGGTCGGGTCCAGGTAGCTGCCCGCCTCGAAGAAGAACGGCACGTTCCAGATGTGGTGCAGGCCGAACGGGATCAGCAGACGCTCGACGAAGCCGTAGATCGTCGCCGCCGTGCGCGGGTCGGACACCGCCGCCCAGTGCGAGAAGGCCTTGATTACGCCGCCGATCGGCGGCCACACGAAGGACAGAATGGCGCCGAGCACGATCGAGCCGATCGCGGTCACGATGGGCACGAAGCGCTTGCCGGCGAAGAAGCCGAGATAGGCCGGCAGCGCGATCTTGTAGTAGCGATTGAACATCCACGCGGCGAGACCTCCGGCCAGAATGCCGCCGAACACGCCGGTCTGGATCGACGGAATGCCCATGATCGTGTCGGGCTCGATGCCCTGGGCCTTGGCAATCACGCCCAAGGTCGCGGTCATCACGAGATAGCCGATCGTTGCGGCGATGCCCGAGACGCCGTCGTTCTCGGTGAAGCCGAGCGCGACGCCGATCGCGAAGATCAGCGGCAGGTTGGCGAAAATCACGTCGCCCGCGTTCTTCATCAGCGCGAGCACCATGAGCGGCACGTAACCGTGGAAATCGGTCGCGCCGAGGCCGAGCAGCAGGCCGGCCACCGGGAGCACCGCGACCGGCAGCATCAATGACTTGCCGACTTTCTGCAAGACTCCGAAGGCATGCTTGAACATGGCGGCTCTCCTCTCGATCCGTTTATTCGGCGAAGGGGGCAAGCAGGGCGCGGACTTCAGCGGCGGTGCCGAGGCGCAGCGCGTCGGCGGCGAGCTGGCGCGCCTTGTCCATCGTCAGCCGCGCAAGCTGGGCCTTGATCGAACCGACCGCGGGAATGCTGACCGAAAGCTCGTCGACACCGAGGCCCGCGAGCACCGGCACGGCCATCGCATCCGAGGCGATGCCGCCGCAGACGCCGACCCATTTGCCGTGCTGGTGCGCGCCTTCGACCGTCATGCCGATCAGGCGCAACACCGCCGGGTGCAGCGCATCGGCTTGCCTGGCGAGCTTTGGATGCCCGCGGTCCATCGCGAGCGTGTATTGCGTGAGATCGTTCGTGCCGATCGAGAAGAAGTCGACTTCGCGCGCGAGCGGCCCGGCAATCAGCGCGGCAGCGGGCACTTCGATCATCACGCCGACCTTGACGCTGTTCGCGCGGTCGCCGGCTTCTTCCAGCAGGATCTTCTTTGCCGCGAGCACTTCCTCGATCGCGGCGACCATCGGGAACATCACATGCAGGTTGCCGATGGGCGCTGCGCGCAGAATCGCGCGCAACTGCGTGCGGAAAATCTCCGGACGCTCGAGGCTCACACGCACGCCGCGCAGGCCGAGGAACGGGTTGTCTTCCCTGGGTAGCGGCATGTAGGAGAGCGGTTTGTCGCCGCCCGTGTCGAGCGTGCGGATCACGAGCGGACGCTCGCGGCCGAGCGCTTCGGCCACCGCGCAATATTCGGCGGCCTGTTCGTCCTCGGACGGCGCGGTGTCGCGATCGTCGAAGAGGAACTCGGAGCGCAGCAGGCCCACCCCTTCGGCACCGGCCGCAACGGCATCGCGCGCCTCCGGCGCGTTGCGGATGTTCGCGACGACTTCGACGCGATGACCGTCGGCCGTCACTGCGAGCTTGTTCGCAGCGAGCTTCTCTTCTTCGCGCTTGACCGTCTGACGCCCGATGCGCTCGCGCGCCTTCTCGAGTTCCGCGGCGCTCGGGTTGCGCCGCAAGCTGCCATGCGAGCCGTCCAGCACGACGAGCGTGCCGTCGGCGAGTTGCAGCGCAGCCTCGTCGATCCCGCAGATGGCAGGGATACCGAGCGAGCGCGCGAGGATCGCGACGTGGCTCGTGGCACCGCCCGTCGTCGTGCAGAAGCCGAGCACCTTGCCGCGATCGAGCGAAGCGGTGTCGGACGGCGAGAGCTCCTCGGCGATCAGGATCGAGTCGGCGGGCACCGCGATCTGCGCCTGCTTCATGCCCGCTAGCAGCGCCAGCACACGCCGGCCAACGTCCCGGACGTCGCCCGCGCGCTCACGCAGCAGCGGATTGTCGAGCTTTTCGAGCGCGCTCGCCTGCTGCTCGAAAGCGGCGCGCCACGCAAAGCCCGCGCTCTTGCCTTCGCTGATGCGGCCGATCGCCATGCCGTTGAGATCGGGGTCTTCGAGCAGTTCCAGGTGCGCGTCGAGGATCTGCGCTTTCGACGGATCGGTGAGCTTCGCTTTAAGCGCCTCGATCTGCTGGCGCGCTACGTGGTGAGCCGCTTCGAGCCGCGCCCGTTCGCGCTGCGGCGCTTCGCCGGCTTCCTTGACGTCGATGACTTGCTGGCGGAACTGCACGATTTTGCCGACTGCGAGTCCAGGCGAGGCCGATACGCCGGTGAGTTCGTCAGCGTCGGCAGGCTGCGCGCGTTTGGCGACGGCGGGCTCACTGGCGGATGCAAGGTCCGCCGGTGCGGGGGCGGGCGCGTCGCCGGGCTGCTCGCCCGAACCTCCAGCGAGCAGACGCGCAAGCGCGCCAGCGGCTTGCGCCGCGTCGGGACCGGCGGCCTGGACGCGCACCTTGTCGCCGAACTTCGTCGCGAGCCCCATGATGGACACGATCGACTTGGCGTTCGCACTGTCGCTGCCGCGCAGCAGGCGGATGTCGGACTCGTACTTCTTCGCTGCACCGGCGAAGACCGCGGCGGGCCGTGCATGCATGCCCGCGGGATTGGGCAGGGTGACTTCGTCGGAGAGGATTGCGCCGGCCGTGCCGGTCGCGCCGGTCGTATGCTCTTCGACCGCTTCACCGACCAGTTCAACCGACAGTGCAACGTCCTTGCCCGCAGTGACGAGGCCTTTGGCGGCCACGTAGCGCGTTACCAGATCGCCGTTGGCGATCACCATCTGGGTCAGCAGGCTCGTCGCCTTGGCGCCGACGAAGACAGGATCGAAACGGATCAGAGGCTGGCCCGTCGCAACGATGTCGCCTTGCTTGACCAGCGGGGTGAAGCCTTCGCCACGCAGCAACACGGTGTCGAGCCCGATGTGGAGCAGCACTTCGAGCCCGCTATCGCCGGTGATCGTCACGGCGTGGCTGGAACTGTGCAGTTGCGTGACCTTGCCGGAGAGCGGCGAGCGCAGCTCATCCGAAGTCGGGTCGATTGAAACACCGTCGCCGACCATCTTCTGCGCGAAGACGGGATCGGGCACGCTTTCGAGCGGCACCATGACGCCCGAGAGTGGTGCCGACAACTCGATGCGTAGTGGACGCTGAGGAGCTTTCATCTGCGCGACTCCGTTTGACGCTCGGCTGAAACGTTGTGATCTGGGCGGCGCGAGCCCGGACTTCGCTGGCGCGGATGAGCATGGGATCAGGGAGCCATCGGTGTAGGGTGAAACCCTAGACTGGCCGGGGTTCTGCGCTGCGAGGTACTCGAACCGGCCTAGCTGAATCATAGGCAACGACTTTGTGATTTGCTGCCCAAATGACGCAACGTGCGCCGTCGCTACGCGAGCGCTGACGTTTGACGCGGCACGCATATTGAACGGTCCTGCTGCATTCAGGCGGCCGGCTATCCGCTTGCTGCCCACGTTCCAGAACGTGCTTGGCCACCGCAAAAAACATCCAGTCTGGGAGATCTGGCGCGTTCACAAAAAGTTCATCAAGGTCAAAGAACAATAAAACGTTCTGTGCTGCGCCATGGATAAGACGACCAACACAATTTTTCCGCTGCGCGCGGATTCTGCTCGCCGACGTCGAGACACTGCGTGGAACTCGCAAAACGTCAAATGGAAGACCGCGCTATTGAGCAGACTAAGGCCGACTGCTTTTATTATTTTACAGACTAAGTATTCCTTATCATCCGGACTGTCTTCGGGCCTCAAGCCATGTCGCCGCAGTACCTGTCGCACTTGCAATTTGCACCTCGTAAAGTATTCTGCGATGTTGAATGTCTTTCAGCTGCTCATGGCAATCTGGATGTAGAGAGACCGCCGACAGGCGCGACGCGGCCCGAGAACTCCAGAGAAGCGTCGATGCAGCGCGCCAGTTGCACAGCACAGTCCTTCGTATGAGGCTGCATGTTCAGGAGACTTCGCTATGGGCAAGCATCCCGCTTCGGGCGCTTCACAACAGGCTGCCCTCAACTCCAACGAACTTCGGCTGATTGATGCCTGGTGGCGCGCGTGCAATTACCTGTCGGTCGGCATGATCTACCTGATTGACAACCCGTTGCTGCGGGAGCCGCTGAAGGCCGAGCACGTGAAGCAGCGTCTGCTCGGGCATTGGGGTGCGAGTCCGGCGCTTTCGTTTGTCTGGGCGCATTTGAACCGGGTCATCAAGCGCGACGACCTGGACGTGATCTTCATGGCCGGCCCCGGACATGGCGCCCCCGGCGTGCTCGGCCCCGCCTATCTGGAAGGCACCTACTCGGAGGTGTATCCGGACAAGAGCGAAGATGCAGAAGGCATGCAGAAGTTCTTCAAGCAATTTTCGTTTCCGGGCCACATCGGCTCGCATGTCACGCCGGAGACGCCCGGCTCGATCCATGAGGGCGGCGAACTGGGCTACAGCCTGTCGCATGCGTACGGCGCCGCGCTCGATAACCCTGAGCTCATCGTTGCGTGCGTGGTCGGCGATGGCGAGGCGGAGACTGGGCCGCTTGCCACGGCCTGGCATTCGAACAAATTCGTCAATCCCGCTCGCGACGGGACCGTCTTGCCGATTCTCAATCTGAATGGCTACAAGATCGCCAACCCGACCGTCCTCGCGCGCATCAGTCACGAGGAACTCGAGGCGCTATTCGTGGGCTATGGCTACAAGCCGTTTTTCGTCGAAGGGTCGGACCATGCGGAGATGCACCAGAAGATGGCCAGCACGCTTGACGCCGTCGTTGCGGAGATCCGCGCGATCCATGACAAGGCGCGCGCTGGCGGCCAGGTCGAGCGGCCGCGCTGGCCGATGATCGTGCTGCGTACGCCCAAAGGGTGGACCGGACCCAAAGAGGTCAACGGCCACAAGGCCGAGGGCTCGTGGCGATCGCATCAGGTGCCGTTCTCCGACGTACGTGACAATCCTGCGAACCTCGGGCTTCTGGAAAGCTGGCTGCGCAGTTACAAGGCCGAGGAACTGTTTGATTCCGACGGGCGGTTGATCCCGGAACTGCGAGCCCTCGCGCCGGTGGGACCACGGCGCATCAGCGCCAATCCGCATGCCAACGGCGGAGTGTTGCGCAGGGAGTTGAAGCTGCCCGATTTCCGTGCCTACGCGGTCGACTTCAGTCACGCGGGCAAGGTGCTGCACGAGAACACCCGGCCGCTCGGCGAATTCCTGCGCGACACCATGCGCGAGAACATGACCACCTTCCGCGTGTTCGGCCCCGACGAGACGGCTTCCAACCGGCTCCAATCCATCTACGAGGTCAGCAAGAAGATCTGGATGGCCGACCTGCTGCCCGAAGACGAGGACGGCGGGGAATTGACGCGCGACGGCCGGGTGATGGAAATGCTCTCCGAGCATACGCTGGTGGGATGGCTCGAGGGCTACCTGCTTTCCGGGCGGCACGGTTTCTTCCATACGTACGAGGCATTTGCGCATGTGGTGGATTCGATGTTCAACCAGCATGCGAAATGGCTGGACATCTGCAAGAACCATGTACCGTGGCGCGCGTCGGTGTCGTCGCAGAACATCCTGTTGTCGTCGACCGTGTGGCGGCAGGATCACAACGGCTTCTCGCATCAAGACCCCGGCTTCATCGACCTCGTGACCAACAAGAGCCCGTCCGTCACGCGCGTCTACCTGCCGCCGGACGCGAATACGCTGCTGGTGGTGGCCGATCACTGTTTGCGCTCGACCGACTGCATCAACGTCATCGTGGCGGACAAGCAGAAGCACCTGCAGTTCACCACGATAGACGAAGCGATCGTGCACTGCGCGAAGGGTCTGGGCGTCTGGCGGCGCGCGAGCAGCGACGAGGGCGAGGAACCGGACGTCGTGATGGCCTCGTGTGGCGATGTCGCCACTCAGGAATCGCTGGCGGCGACGGCCATTTTGCGCGAGCGCTTGCCCGAGCTCAAGCTGCGCTTCGTGAACGTGGTGGACCTGTTCAGGATGCAGCCGGCGAGCGAGCACCCGCATGGCTCGACCGCGCGCGAGTTCGACAGTCTGTTCACGGTGGACAAGCCGGTGATCTTCAACTTCCACGGCTACCCGTGGTTGATCCACAAGCTCGCCTATCGCTTCCGCAATCACAAGCATCTGCACGTACGCGGTTACAAGGAGAAGGGCAACATCAATACGCCGCTCGAACTCGCGATCCTGAATCAGGTTGACCGGTTCAATCTGGTGATCGATGTTCTCGATCGCGTGCCGCGATTACAGGGCAGGACGGCGCATCTCAGGGAAGACATGACGAACGCGATTATCAGCAACCTGAACTATGCCCACACGCACGGCATCGACCGCGCCGAGATTACCGACTGGGTTTGGCCAGACTGAGTGTTGGAGGGAAAAGACCATGGCCGCCGACCCCACCGCCAACCCGTCCCACAGCGCCGGACCCGCGCGCAGCGCAATGGATGCCGACGCGCTGCAACGCGACATCGTTGATAACCTTATCTACCGGCAAGCCCGCTATCCGGCCATTGCCTCTGCGCACCACTGGTACATGGCGCTTGCCTACAGCGTGCGCGACCGTATGTTGGAACGCTGGGTGGCGACTGTCCAAACTTATGCCGCACGCGAGGTGAGGCTAGCCTGCTATCTGTCCGCTGAGTTTCTGATCGGGCCGCAGCTCGGCAACAACCTTGTCAACCTGGGCATCGAGGGCAACGCGCGCGCGGCCATGCAGGCGCTCGGTCAAGACTTCGACACTGTGCTTGCCCAGGAGGAAGAGCCGGGGCTCGGCAACGGCGGGCTCGGGCGGCTCGCAGCCTGTTACCTGGACTCGCTCGCCACGCTTGAAATACCGGCGATAGGCTATGGCATCCGCTACGAGTTCGGCATCTTCGATCAGGAGATCCGCGATGCCTGGCAGGTGGAAGTGACCGACAAGTGGCTACAGATGGGCAACCCGTGGGAGATCGTGCGCCCGGACGTGACGTACTATGTGGCCTTCGGCGGGCACACGGAGCACCAGACCGACGCGCAGGGCCGCCTTCGGGTGCGCTGGATCCCGGCGAACAAGGTCAAGGGCGTGGCCTGCGACATCCCGATGCTCGGCTTTCGCGTCAACACGTGCAACACGTTGAGGCTATGGAAGAGCGAGGCGGTCGAGTCGTTCGATTTGCAAGACTTCAATGCCGGCGACTACTACCAGGCCGTGCAGGAAAAGGTGATCTCCGAAACGCTCTCCAAGGTGCTTTACCCGAATGATGAGCCGGAAGCGGGCAAGCGCCTGCGCCTTGCGCAGCAATACTTCTTCGTCTCGTGCTCGCTGCAGGACATGCTGCGCCTGCTCGATCTCAAGGGCGAGACGACGAGCCGCTTCGCGGACATGTTCGCGGCGCAACTGAACGACACTCATCCATCCATTGCTGTCGCCGAGCTGATGCGGCTGCTGGTGGACGAGCGGCAACTGCCTTGGGACGACGCCTGGGAGATCACCCGGCGCACGCTGGCCTATACCAACCATACGCTGCTGCCCGAAGCACTCGAGACCTGGGGGCTGCCACTCTTTCAAAGCCTGCTGCCGCGTCTGCTGGAGATCATTGTCGAGATCAACCGCCGGTTTCTCGACGAGGTCCGGCAACGCTACGCCGGCGACGAGGCGCGCGCCGCGCGAATGTCGCTGATCGACGAGCGCGGCGAGAAGCTCGTGCGCATGGCCCACCTGGCGAGCGTCGGCAGCCATGCGGTGAACGGCGTGGCCGCGCTGCATTCCGCACTCCTTAAGCAGACCGTGCTGCGAGACTTTGCCGAGCTCTGGCCCGAGCGCTTTTACAACGTCACCAACGGCGTCACGCCACGCCGCTTCATGCTGCTTTGCAATCCGGAGCTCGCGCGGCTGCTGGACGAAACAGTCGGGAAGGATTGGATTGCCGACCTCACACGGCTTCATGGACTCGAAGCGCATGCCGACGATGCAGCCTTCCAGGAGCGGTGGCGGCGCGTCAAACTATCGAACAAGGAAGCGCTGGCGGCGCGTATCCGCAGCGCGATGGGCATCGTCGTCGACCCCGGCGCGCTGTTCGACATTCAGGTCAAGCGGATCCACGAGTACAAGCGCCAGCACCTGAACGCGCTCTTCATCATCGGCCTCTATCAACGCCTGCGGAACAATCCCCAACTGACGCACGCGCCCCGTTGCTTCGTGTTCGGCGGCAAGGCGGCACCGGGCTACGCGATGGCCAAGCTGATCATCCGCCTGATCAATGGCGTGGCCGAAGTGGTCAACAACGACTCCGCGGTGAACGATCGACTGAAAGTCGTGTTCATTCCCGACTTCAACGTCAAGAACGCTCACTTCATCTATCCGGCGGCGGACCTCTCCGAGCAGATCTCGACGGCCGGCAAGGAGGCATCGGGCACCGGCAACATGAAGTTCATGATGAACGGTGCGTTGACAATCGGCACGCTGGATGGCGCCAACGTCGAGATCCGCGAGGAAGCTGGCGAGGAGAATTTCTTTCTTTTCGGTCTGAATGCGGATCAGGTCGAACGCGTCAAGCGCGACGGCTATCGCCCTGCAGACTATGCGAACGGGAACGCCGAATTGCGTGACGTGCTGAAGCTGATCGCCGACGGCCAATTCTCGCGTGGCGACCGCGAGATGTTCCGGCCGCTGGTGGACAACCTGCTGCAAGCCGATCCGTTCCTCGTGCTAGCCGACTACGCTGACTACGTCGCGTGCCAGGAACGCGTGAGCGCCGCATGGCAGGACGCGCGCCGCTGGACCCGTATGTCCATCCTCAACACTGCACGCGCGGGCAAGTTCTCGTCGGACCGCGCAATCGGCGAGTACTGCGAGCAGATCTGGAAGATCCGCCCGGTGAGAATCCCCCTTGAGCAACGCTGAGCCTGGCCAGGCCCCGGGCTATTCGGTCGGACCCGGATCGCGGTTCCCACCGGGTGCCACGGTGGTGCCGGGAGGCATCAACTTTTGCGTCTTCGCCCGCCACGCCACACGGGTGGAACTCCTCTTGTACGCCACCCCGGGCAGCCCTGAGCCGTTTCAGGTCATCGCGCTGAAGCCCGAATGCAACCGGACGTTCTTTTACTGGCATGTGCTGATGGTGGGCCTGCCATTGCACACCTGCTACACATGGCGCGTTGACGGACCTCAGGACACGGAACACACGGGCTACGCGTTCGATCCGCGCAGGGAGCTCCTCGACCCGTATGCGCGTGCGGTGTGCGACAACCTGTGGAAGCGTCCTGGTGCCGCCGAACCATTCGAAGCCGGCCACGCGTCGCACCGCGCAATTGTGGCGGAGCCTGTATCCGCGTGCGGTCCACGGGTTTTCCGCGGGCTGGACGACGCAGTCGTCTATGAACTGCATGTTGGCGGCTTCACCCGCGATCGGTCGAGTGGTGTGAGGTATCCCGGAACCTTTGCCGGCTTGATCGAGAAGATTCCCTACCTCGAACAGCTGGGTGTGACCCACGTCGAGCTTCTCCCGGTGATGGCCTTCGACGAGCAGGATGTTGCGCCGGCGGCCGCAGCCAAAGGGCTGACCAACTACTGGGGTTACAGCACGCACAGCTACTACAGCCCGCATCCCCGCTATTGCGTCGAGCCGGCACGCGCTCCCCGGGAATTCCGCGCGCTCACGGACGCACTGCATGGCGCGGGCATTGGCGTGTTGCTCGACGTGGTCTTTAACCACACGGCGGAAGGGGGCGCATCCGGGCCGGTAATCAATTTCAAGGGCCTCGCGAATGACATCTTCTATCACCTGGACATCGGCGACCGGCGCCGCTACCGGGACTACACCGGCTGCGGCAACACCGTCAATTGCAATCACCCTCTGGTGACGGCGTTCATTGTCCGGTGCCTCGAATACTGGGTGGAAGAACTGGGTGTGGACGGCTTCCGCTTTGATCTGGCCAGCGTCTTCGCGCGCGATCAGCGTGGCGATCTCATGAGCGATCCGCCGCTGCCTTGGGCAATCGAGTCTTCGCGGATACTCTCGCACGTGCCGCTGATCGCCGAAGCGTGGGATGCAGGCGGGCTCTATCACGTCGGCGCTTTCCCAGGCATGGCCTGGGCCGAATGGAACGGCCGCTACCGGGACGCGATCCGCCGCTTCGTGCGCGGTGACCCCGGAATCGTCGGCGAGCTTGCCACCTGCATCGCGGGGAGCTCGGACCTGTATGCGGACAATGGCAGGTTGCCGGCCAACAGCGTCAACTTCGTCACCTGCCATGACGGTTTCACGTTGAACGATCTCGTGAGCTACAACGAAAAGCACAACGAGGCCAACGGCGAGGAGAACCGCGATGGCAGCAACGACAACCTGTCATGGAACTGCGGTGCCGAAGGCGAAACGGACGACGCGGAAATTCTTCGCCTGCGTCGTCGGCAGGCGCGCAACCTGATGGCCATCCTGTTTCTGAGCCAGGGCGTGCCCATGATCCTGGCTGGCGACGAAATGCTGCGCAGCCAGCGCGGCAACAACAACTGCTATTGCCAGAACAACGCGCTCTCCTGGATCGACTGGCGCTTGACGGACGCGGCCTCGGGCATGCCGCGTTTCGTGCGTGAGCTGATTGCGCTGCGCAAGCGCCACGCCAGTCTGCACCGGCGACGTTTCCTCACTGGCCGGCCGTCGTCCGGCCAAACGCAGCCGGATGTGGTCTGGCACGGCGAACGCCTGAACGAGCCCGGCTGGCATGATCCGGGTACGCGGTTGCTGGTCTTCACGCTCGGCGGCGAAGTGCGTGGGGAGCCTGCGTTGCACGTGGTTCTGAACATGGACGATTGCGCGCGCCAGCTTGACTTACCCGTGCTCAACGGGCGACGCTGGCGCCGGATCGTCGACACGGCGCGGGATAGTCCTCATGACATCGTTCCTGTCGTGCAGCAGGCTACGATCGAGTCCGGAGAGTGTCGTGCCGAGGCGCGCAGCGTCGTGGTCCTCGAAGCAATCTGAACGGGCTGGCAGCGGCGTCGCCGCGCAAGCGGGCGTCGCAGTCGAGAGGCCATGCGCGGATCCGTTCTCCGTTCAGCACGGCTCGATAGCATCTTGGGAGACGCAACCCATGGCCACACGAGAATCCCCGGCATTCACCGCGCCCCTGCCAGTCAGGTTGGTACGCGATGCCGGCAATGACCCGGAGAGCAGCCTACCCGAAGCTTCCGCAGTCGGCATCCCAGCTTCGACGGTCAAAAGCGCACGGTCTTTTTCTTTCAGCCAGGATGGCGAAAGCTTCCTGCTCGACGGCGAGCCATTCCAGATTCGTAGCGGCGAAATGCATCCCGCCCGTATCCCGGCCGAATACTGGCAGCATCGCATTCTGATGGCGAGAGCGATGGGGATGAACTGCATCGCCCTCTACGTCATGTGGAACTACCACGAAACGAGTCCGGGTATGTTCGATTTCCGCACGGGGAACCGCGACATCGAAGCATTCATTCGGCTGTGCCAGCAGGAGAAGATGTGGGTGTTGCTGCGGCCGGGGCCCTATATCTGCGGCGAATGGGATCTAGGCGGTATTCCGTCGTACCTGTTGAGCTATCCGGACATTCAACTCAGGACCGACTCCGCTCACGATCCTCGCTACATGTCGGCGGTGGCGCGCTACATCAGGGAACTGGGGCCACGCATCCAACCACTGCTGGCGAGTAACGGCGGACCGATCCTGATGATTCAGATCGAGAATGAATTCGGCTCGTACGCCAGCAACCCGGCTTACCTCGAAGAGATACGGCAGCTCTGGCTTCAGGAAGGGATACGGGGGCCGTTCTATACCGAAGATGGCATCAGGCAGCTCGAACAGAATCGCACCAACGTCATGGGCGGCGCGATTGCATTGAGCAATGGCGATGCCGAGCAAATCGCGGCCGTCCGGCGGGAATTTCCAGCCGTTCCGGCGATGGCCGGTGAGGTGTATCCAGGGTGGCTCACCCATTGGGGTGACGAAACGCTCAAAGGTACGGCCGTCGATATTTCCAGCACGCTAGACGTGCTCATGCAGCTGAAGCTGTCGTTCAACCTCTATGTCATTCACGGCGGCACCAGTTTCGGCTTCTATGCCGGCGCCAACGTGGATGCGGATTCAGGCGAATATCAACCCGACATTACCAGTTACGATTACGCAGCACCCATCAGCGAGCAGGGCGTGGCGACACCGAAGTACATGCAGTACCGCAGCGTCATCGCCCGTTATCTCCCGACGCCGCTGCCCGATATACCCGAACCTGTCCCGACGATCAGCCGCAAAGGAGGGCAGGCCTTGATGCCGGAACTTTGCGCGTCCATCTGGGACAACCTGCCGGCCGCGCTGCCGGCCGAGCAAACCGTGCACCCACAGCCGTTCGAACGGTACGGCCAGGCGTCTGGTTTGGCGCTGTATCGCAAGAAGCTGCAGGGCTTTCGCGGTGGCGTGCTGGATCTCAGGAATGTCCACGATTACGCCACCGTTTTCATCGGCGAGCAATACGTAGGCGCAGTGTCGAGAGCTTTGATGCCTGAGCACTGTGCGCAGCCGCTGCATGTCACGCACCACGCACCGCTGACGCTGGCGCACGTGTCGTCGCCGACGGACGGCGACGTCGCATTGGATATCCTCGTCGAGGGCATGGGGCGCGTCAACTATGGCCACGCGATGATCGACCGCAAAGGCATTCTCGAACCGGTCACGCTGCAGGATGCGGGAGGTGCGAGCGACCCGCTCACCCAGTGGGAAGTCTTCCTGCTGCCGATGGATAGCGCATTTATCGCGAACCTGCGCAGCGTCTGCGCGAACCCGCGTAAGCCCGGACTGTTTTTCAAGGCGATCCTGGCGTTGGACACCGTCGGCGATACCTATCTCGACATGCGTCACTGGACCAAAGGCGTGGTCTGGGTTAACGGGCACAATCTGGGGCGCTACTGGAATATCGGTCCGCAAAAGCGCTTGTACTGTCCTGCTCCCTGGCTGAGGCCGGGTGACAACGAGATCCTCATCTTCGATTTGCACCGGGTGCAGGCGAAACCGGTTGAACTTGCGCGCACGCTATCGTAAAGAGGCACCGGAAGCCATTAGCGAGAAATCCGCGATCACTTCGATTACCCTTCGCCATCGACCGGCACCAGTTCCAGCGTGAGCACTTCGAAGGGCGCGAGTGGGATAGCGTGCGGTCGGCCTGCGTCCAGCACCGGCGGAAAATGCGAGGCATGGCCGTGCCATAAGCTGCGCGTCTGAAATCGTCCCGCCGCGTCGGCTGGCAACTCCAATTGCCGCCGCAAATCGAGCACGAAGCGCTGCGTCCGGCTGTCGGGATTGCGCAGCGTGATGATCGCCTTGACCGGCGACCATGCAGCCCAGCCGTACACCTCGAGTCTGTCCGGCGCACCGCCGATCCAGTGGCTGTCGCGCAGCACGTCGGCGTTCGCCCGGGTCCATCGGGCGGACTCGGCGAGGACGTCCCAGTCGCCGTGGCCCAGCAGCGACGGCGTGATGTACAGCTCCTGCAGTTGTGCGCCGCTGCCGAAGTACGAATGCACTTCATTGGCGAAGTCCTGGCCTTGAGCTGTGTTCAACCGATCGTTGCACTGCGCGTAGATGATGCCGTGGAGCATCAGCGAGTTGAGCGGAAACAGCGGACTCCTGACTACGACGTTGCGGTAGGTCTGTGCGTCGCGATAGGTAATCCAGCGCTCGCGGTTACTGCCGACGCCTTCCAGGTCATCATCCTTGCCACCGCGCCAGATCGAGTCGGCGTAGCGCAGCCAGAATGGCGACGGATAGGTGCCGACGGTCAGGTTGATGAAGATATCGGGCCTGGCCTCGCGCATGTCCTCGATCAGTTGGATCGCCGCGTCCCAGTCGCTGCTGAAGCGGCTGCCCGGGACCACCTTGCCGGCATTGCCGAGGCCATCGAATTTGAACTGATTGATGCCGTGCTGCGTGAGCAGTTCCATCACGGCCTCATGGAAGCGTCGATAGTATTTCGGCCCGGACAGCGCGAAGCAACCATCGATGATCTCGTATCCTGCGGCACGACCCCGTGTCACGCGCTCCTGCCGCGTCGAGCCATAGCCGCCCCACGGTGATAGCCATACGCCTGGCGCCGCGCCGTATCGGGTGGCGGCGTCGCGCAGCGGTATGAATCCATGCGGAAAATCCTTGCCGAAATACCAACTGCCGCTGTAGTCGTCCCAACCGTCATCGAACAGGAAGGAGTCGAGTTGTACGCCGCGCTTGTCGTACAGTTCGCGGCCAATGTCGTCGATGCGTTCGAGCGCTTGCCGCTGCGTGTACGGCGCGAGGTAACCGATGTCGTACCAACAGTTGTAGTTCAGGAACGGGCGGTAAGGATGGGCTCGTTCGCGTTCGAGATAGGCCGCGAAATCGCGGCGTAGCTGGCCGTCGCGCGCTACACCCGCCACCGCCGGGAAGACGCTGGTCTTGCCCTTTCCCAGCGGCAGGGCTTGCGACAGGATGAACCTGACGGTGTCGCCGCGTACCTGGCTTTCCGACAACGGGAGCTCGAAACCGAAATAGACGTTGCCCGCGATCACAGGTGTTCCCTTGAACTCGCCGCAAGTTTGCGCACCGGGCGCCTGCGTCTCCAACAGTGCAACGGTGGCAATGTGCTCGTCCTTGCTGAGTGCGGTAATCGCCACTTGCAGGCGCAAGTACTGCGAGCCTTCGCGTTGCTCCACGCTCCACTCCACCCGCAGGCGATCCTGCTCGTCACCGAGGATGGCACGCACGCGTCTGCCTGCGATCCGGTCGGCCAGGCGGGACGCCGTGGGATTGACCGTCAGCATTTCTTCGCGCAGCGGCGCCAGCAGCTTCAGGTCGGCAATGCCCATTGTGCGACCAGCGGCCAGCGATAGCGCAAACGGCGCGGTAACCTGCAGCGTGCGCGCGTGCACCCGGTCGGTCAGGACGAAATCAGCCAGATGCTGATGCCTGACAGTCCAGTTCAAGGCGATCGCCGCGTTACCGAAAGAATGCCAGTCACCGTTCGTCTGGAACGCGGGCATGCCCGGATGCGTGGACACAATTTCTTTGCCGTGCATGGAAGAAGCCCAGGATGAGGCGGGTGCCTGATCCATAGAGTACTTCGGGCGGATTCAGCGAGTGCATTCTTTCAGGTCGTAGAAGGCACTGTCGCAGTCATGTGCGCGCCTGTAGATGGCGTGTGAACCCGGGTCGCATCGCGTTAGCGCGCCCGGCTCGGCTCGGCTCGAGAAACAGGCCGCCGGCATGGTGCGGTGCCGGCGCGGTGTGCCACCTGCCTATTGTTCCGTCTGCTGGCGTTCGTACTCCTTGTATTTCATCTGGAGATATTCCTGCCGGCTGACCTCATGCAGCTGTCGCGGATACTGTTCAGTTGCATTGAACCAGTTGGTGAGGCGTTGCTCCAGACGCCTGGCGGCCGGGCTGGACAGCGCGCCAAGATACGAGTCTATCGCCAGGTAGTAGCGCATGGTATTGCGTTCCACCAGGCCGCGAACTCCGCCGATGTATTCAGCCTGCCCGGACGACGGGCCTCCGGCGGTGGTAAAACCGACCTTATCGCTGCCAATGGTCGCCAGATAGGTTTTCATGGCGATGCGCCCCGCCATGCCGTAGCCGTACGAGTAGGTCAGGTGCAGAAAGGTCCGGTTGGCATCGATGCCGACCGCTTCGAGCACGATACGGTAGTCCTTGGTGCTCAGCGGACCGCGGTCGGCGTCGAGGTCCACCTGGAAGTATTCCAGGCTTGTGGCTGCCGCGCGGTAATTGAATTGCACGCGGTAGGTGTCCGCGAGTTTCTGTTCGACCTTTTTGCCAATATTCACGCTCAGCATGTCGCCGTTGGCGCTGGTTGACGCATGACAATACTTGGTATTGAGGTGCAGTATCAGCACATCGCACCAGTTGGCAGGGCCGTGCGCGGGGTCATCGAGCGCGCCGCTGACCGTAGCGAACGGGTAGTCCACCACGGCGTAAATGTCGCCCTTGAGCGCGGACGGTGACTCCGCCGATTCAAGATACAGCGGACGCTGGAACTGATTATGTTTGAGCTGTTGCGTGAGGCTCTGGTATTTTTCGCGCAAGCTCGCAGCATCGTCCGCCGCCCGCGCGAGCAGGCCGTGGCACAGGCAGCACATGGTCAGGATGGCTAATATCAGTTTCGATTTGCGTGGCCTGTTATTGCCGATGCTTTCAGCAAGCGCGGTCATTTCCGTGCTCCCGCCTCAGATTGTTGGCATCTACCTTGAAGCATACCTAAACCGCAGAGCCTCTCACAATGTGTCGTCTGAAACGATCAGACTCGCGGGCGAGTGCGCACCGTGAACGGAGATCCATCTACATGCCGGCTTTACCCGGTCAGGAACAACATGCCTGAACAACTCTGGCTGCCCGGGCTCGAAGCGCCGCCAACGCCGACAGACGGCCTGTTTTTCGCCGTCTTCCCGGATACCCACACGGCGACCAGCATCTCGAAGCTTGCCCAACAGCTTTGCGGGGCAACGCGCGCCCGTAGCAAACCGCTCGCGGCTGGCCGCTTGCACGTCACCTTGCTGCACCTCGGGAATTTCGCGGGCGGCTTGCCGCGCGATCGAGTCGAGGCCGCGATGCGGGCGGCCGCGTCGATCAGCATGGCGCCATTCACAGTCGAATTCGACTCGGTCGTCAGCTTTGCGTCGAAACCGCGGCCGGGGCCCATGGTGTTGAGCGGGGGCGACGGCGTCGAGGGTCTTCATGCGCTTCACGGCGCGCTGGGACATGCGTTGCAAGACGCTGGTCTGGGCGATCGCGCAGGTTCAATCGCCGCGCCTTATACGCCGCATGTCACGTTGGCGTATGGCATGCCTTGGGCCGCCGTACGCCCCGTTGAACCGGTGTGCTGGAACGTGCGGGAGTTTGCGTTGATGCACAGTTTGCTTGGGCGTACCCGGCATGTTGCGCTGGCGCGCTGGCCGCTAGTGGGTGGCGAGTCATGACCTGCGGCGCGCGTCGAGCGTGGGTGACGCCCATGCCAATGGGCGTCGGATCAAAACCGCACACCCGTCCCGCAACCGGCGGCAAAGCCGCCGCCGCTTCCACCGGCGCCACCGCAAAATACGCCGCAACCGGACAGCGCCATCGACATGATCGTGGCTGCCAGGGTCGCGCGCAGCCATGGTCGGAATAGGCGCTTGCACGGCCGCGCAGGGCACGCGGCGGATGTCGCGACGGGGCGGTTGAATCGTGGGTCGATCATTCCGGATCGCATAGCGTCAGGGACCTCGGGGAGCGAAGAGCAGGGGCACGAGCGGGGTCGCCTGCTGGAAGACTTTTTGGCGGTTCTGTCGCGGCGAAACGCGCCGCTCGGGCGAATCTCTCACTCTAGCCCACACTCATGCGCCCCCAAATACGCAAAATCTGAAAAGTGGCAAGATTTGCCAGCCGGACAATCGGAACGGTCGTGCGCTCCCTGATAGAATGCTTGAGCCGCAACGTAGTGGATTGCCGATGAAATTGCTTGATGCGCTTGTCGAACAGCGTATTGCCGCCGCAGCCGCGCGCGGTGAATTCGACGACTTGCCGAGCGCGGGCGCGCCGCTGCCCCTGGACGACGATGCACTGGTCCCGGAAGAAGTGCGCGTCGCCAACCGGATTTTAAAGAATGCGGGCTTCGTGCCGCCCGCTGTCGAGCAGTTGCGCGCATTGCGTGACCTGCAAACGGAGCTGAATGCCGTGAGCGACCAGGCTACCCGTTGCCGTCTGCAGGCGCGCATGCTGGCGCTCGACATGGCACTCGAATCGCTGCGCGGCGGCCCACTGGTTTTGCCGCGCGAATATTGCCGGCGCATTGCCGAGCGGCTGTCGGAGCGCGTCGGCGGCCTCGACACGGCAGACGTGGGTTCGCGGTGAGCGAGCCGCTTGTCCGCTGCGCCGCGTCAGAGCCGGCGTCGATAGAATCCGGCGACGCGCCGAATGTGCCGGCACTGCCTGCTTCGCCAGGCGGATTGGAGTCTCCCTGCGCCGAAGCTGCCGGATCGTCGCTGACAGATTGCGGCGCGGCCGCCGCCACGGCGACCAGCGCTTCCATGCCCGTCGATCCATCTGCACCAGCCGTCGTCTCCGATCGCGATCGCCGCTTCATGGCGCTGGCCCAGGCCGCCGCCGAAGAAGCGCGCGCAGCCGGCGAAGTGCCGGTCGGCGCAGTGCTCGTGCGGGGCGACGAAGTCATCGCCAGCGGTTTCAATCATCCGATCGGCGCGCACGACCCGTCCGCGCATGCGGAAATGGTCGCGTTGCGCGCCGCCGCGCAAGCCGTCGAGAACTATCGTCTGCCGGGCTGCGAACTCTACGTGACGCTCGAGCCGTGCCTGATGTGCGCGGGCGCGATCATGCACGCCCGGATCGCCCGCGTCGTGTTCGGCGCGCGCGATCCGAAAACCGGCGCATGCGGCAGCGTCGTCGATGCGTTCGCGAATCCGCAGTTGAATCATCACACCACGGTGAGCGGCGGGGTGCTCGAAGCCGAATGCAGCGCCGCGCTCAAGTCGTTCTTCGCCGGACGGCGTCGCGCGAGCCGCGCTGCGCGCGCGGCGGCACGTGGCGAAGCAGGTGCCGAGGCAGCCGGAGAGCCGGCTCCCGCTGAGCCGCTCTAAAACAACTACGTCCAACAGGTCTTGCCAATGACCGTTCATCGCAACTTCGAACTGATCGCGCCGTCCGGGTATCCGCATGACTCGGAGGCGCTGCATCGCGCGCTGCATCGCCTGCATGCGCAGGGGCACCGCGTCGGCGGCGAGGAGGCGGCGACGCGCCGCTATCAGCGCTTCGCCGGCACCGACGGCGAGCGCGCGGCAGATCTGAACCGGCTCGCCGATCCCTCGCGTGAGCTGCCCGACGTGGTGCTGGCCGTGCGCGGCGGTTATGGCGCGGTGCGCATCCTGCACGGGCTCGACTATGAAGGGCTGCAACGGCGGCTGACCGATCAGCCGGTCGCGCTGGTCGGGCATAGCGACTTCACCGCGATCCAGCTCGCGCTGCTGGCGCGTGCCGGCGTCAAAACGTTCGGCGGCCCGATGCTGGTGAGCGACTTCGGCGCGGAGGATCTCAGCGAATTCACGATGCACCACTTCTGGTCGGCGCTGACGAAGCCGACCATGACGGTGACGAGCAACACGCCGCAAGCGCATTCGGTCGACGTGTCGGGCATGCTGTGGGGCGGCAATCTGGCGGTGCTGGCGTCGCTGATCGGCACGCCGTATATGCCGCCGGTGCAGGGCGGCATCCTGTTTATCGAGGACGTCAACGAGCAGCCGTTTCGGGTGGAGCGGATGATTTATCAACTGCACCTGGCCGGCATCCTCGCGCAGCAGCAGGCTCTCGTGCTGGGCGACTTCTCAGGCAGCAAACCGTACGACTACGACAACGGCTACGACCTGCACGCGATGATCGAGCAGGTGAGGTCGTTGATCGGCATTCCGATCGTCACGGGTCTGCAATTCGGGCATGTCCGCAACATGCTGACCTTGCCGGTGGGTGCGGACGCGCATCTCGTCGCCGATGCGCACGGGTTCAAGCTGATGCTGGCGGGCTATCCGTGTCTCGGCTGAGCTGACGGAGCGAAGCGGGCGGTTGCCCGCTCTCTTTTTGCCTAAATAACGCAACTAACGGTCAGTAATTCACTTCTCACCGCGAGCAGTCCGTCCCGTGAATGTCTCACGTTTTGTTGACAAAACACGCCTGCAATAGACAGTCTCCACGTCACCTAATTAAACTGCTATTGAAGCCACGCCTTGCTGGTGGCGCCTACCGCTTAACCTGTAGCCCAACCCCATCTTGAAGATTGTCGATATTCGAGATAAAAATTGTTGACAATCTTTGTGTCCATCCTATGATGACCAACATACCGAGACGCAGATCATGTCCGACACAGACTCCGCCGCCGCGAACAGTTCGAAACCCGAAGCGATTGCCGAGCGCATCCGCGCCGCAATCCTCGAGCATCGGCTCGCACCCGGCGCCAAGCTGACCGAAGCGCAGTTGTGCGAAGTATTCGGCGTGAAGCGCGGCCCGATCCGGCAGGCGCTCGCGCAACTGGCGACCGACCGCCTCGTTGACCTCGAACCGAATCGCGGTGCGTTCGTCGCGAGTCCGTCGCTGCAGGAAGTGCATGAGGTGTTCGAAATGCGCCGGATCATTGAACTCGCGGTGGTCGAAAAGATTTGCAACGGTCATGGCATGCGGCGTTTGAATAGCATCGGCAGCATGATCGGCCGTGAACGCAAAGCGTTCGAAACACGTGATTTCCCGGCGTGGATTCGCCTGTCGGGCGAGTTCCATACCGAGTTGGCCGGACTCACCGGCAACGCCGTACTGTGCGACTGCCTGAACGGGCTGGTCGCGCGCTCGACGCTGATCTCCGCGCTGTACGAGTCGCTCGGAAAGAGCCCTTGCTCGTTCGAAGACCATGCAGCGATTCTCGCCGCGCTCGACGCCGGCGATGCAAAAGAGGCGGCGGCACTGATGTCGCGCCATCTGCAAAGCGTCGAGTTGAAGATGCTGGAGCGTCCCGCACGTGGCGCGGCGGACCTGCATGAAGTGTTCGGCGCGCTGAGCGTGGCGCCGAAGGATGCCTCCAAAGCCAGCTCCACACCGGGCTGAGGCAAGCAGCAAGGCGCGCGCCCGTTGGCGGTGCGCGCCGCACTGAATTGAACTGAACCGAATCAGGCGTTGCAGGGCGGCTTGGCGTGAGCGCTGCCGGCTTGCGCACGCGTGTCCGCCGCTACACGACGGATTTCGAGCAGCGACGCATCGCCGGGAATCCGCGGCGGCTGGCGATGCGATAACCACAAGTACTTCAGTACGGAGACACCCGCGGCACGGCCCGCACAGATCGCGCCGACTTCTTCACCCCAGGGCGGGCGAGGAGGGCGCGACTGGCATGGCCGATGCAACGTCCGTCGATGCGGTTATCGATGGTCCCAATCTCAAGGAGGAATCATGGCTCAGTTCAGTGCAGCGCCAGGCAGTCCCACCATTTCCACGTACGCCGACGACGGCGCGTCCGCCGATCCGTCGCTGCCGGCTGGCTACAGCGAGCGGCTCTACAACGCGGACCTCGCGCCGCTGCGCCATCAAACCTGGGGCGCGTACAACATCTTCGCGTTCTGGATGTCGGACGTGCACAGCGTCGGCGGCTATGTGTTCGCGGGCAGTCTGTTCGCGCTCGGCCTGACGAGCTGGCAGGTGCTGGTCGCGCTGCTGGTCGGCATCACGATCGTCAACCTGCTGTGCAACCTGATCGCCAAGCCGAGTCAGACGAACGGCGTGCCTTATCCGGTGGCGTGCCGCGCAACCTTCGGCGTGCTCGGCGCGAATATTCCCGCGGTGATTCGCGGCCTGATTGCGGTCGCGTGGTACGGCATTCAGACCTATCTGGCGTCGAGCGCGCTGGTGATCGTGGTGCTCAAGTTCATCCCCGCGTTGCTGCCGTATGCCGACGTTCATCATCATGGCTTCATGGGCCTGTCGACGCTCGGCTGGGTCGGCTTCATGCTGCTGTGGGTGTTGCAGGCGCTGGTGTTCTGGCACGGCATGGAGACGATCAAGAAGTTCATCGACTTCGCCGGTCCCGCCGTCTACGTGGTGATGTTCATTCTTGCCGGCTACATGGTGTATCGCGCGGGGTGGCGCAACATCGGCATCAACCTGGGCGGCGTCAAATATCACGGCATGCAGGTGGTGCCGGTGATGATCACGGCGATCTCGCTGGTGGTGTCGTACTTCTCTGGTCCAATGCTGAATTTCGGCGACTTTTCGCGCTATGGCAAAAGCTTTCGCAGCGTGAAGCGCGGCAACTTCTGGGGACTGCCGGTCAACTTTCTCGCCTTCTCGCTGGTGACGGTGATCACGACCGCGGCCACGCTGCCGGTGTTCGGCGAGCTGATTACGGACCCGGTCGAAACGGTCGGCCATATCGACTATCCGACCGCGGTGATCCTCGGCGCGCTGACCTTCACGATCGCGACGATCGGCATCAACATCGTGGCCAATTTCGTGTCGCCGGCCTTCGACTTCTCGAACGTCGCGCCGCGCCTGATCAGCTGGCGTGCGGGCGGGATGCTCGCGGCGGTGGCATCGATCTTCATCACGCCGTGGAATCTGTTCAACAACCCGGCCGTGATCCATTACACGCTCGACGTGCTCGGCAGCTTCATCGGACCTTTGTACGGGGTCCTGATCGTTGACTACTATCTCGTGAAGCGTCAGAAGATCGTGCTCGACGATCTGTACACGGTGGCGCCGACTGGCTCGTACTGGTATCGCAACGGCGTCAACTACCGGGCCGTGGCCGCGTTGCTGCCGGCCGCGCTGATCGCCGTGATCTGCGTGATGACGCCGGGGCTCGACGGTATGGCGAATTTCTCGTGGTTCATCGGCGCGGGGCTGGGTGCGCTGTTCTATCGCGTTCTTGCACGCTGAGTTTCCCGGTGCCCCAGGGGACTTCCTTCGAGGCGTCCCCGAAGAGGACTTCATTCAGGGCGCCGCAACAGGAGTCGATATGCGCATCAAACTGATCAACCCCAACACGACCCAACGTATGACCGAGGCGATGGGCCGCTGCGCGCGCGACGTCGCGGCACCCGGCACCGAGGTGATCGCAGTGAATCCGACCATGGGGCCGCCGTCGATCGAGGGCTATTACGACGAAGCGCTCGCCACGCCGGGCTTGCTGGCCGAGGTCGCCGCGGGCGAGCGCGCAGGCTGCGACGGTTATGTGATCGCCTGTTTCGGCGATCCCGGTCTGTACGCCGCGCGCGAACTGGCGCGCGGCCCGGTGATCGGCATCGCGGAAGCGGCGATGCACGCGGCGAGCGTGCTGGCGCCGGGCTTCTCGGTGGTGACGACGCTCGCGCGCACGTGCGGCATGGCGTGGCATCTCGCCGAGCGCTACGGCATGAAGCGCTTTTGCCGCAACGTCCGCGCGACCGACGTCGCGGTGCTCGATCTCGACAAGCCCGGCTCGGCGGCGCGCCGCATCATCCTCGACGAATGCCGGCGCGCGCTGGCCGAGGACGGGTCGGACGCGATCGTGCTCGGTTGCGCGGGGATGGCCGAGTTGTGCGCGGAGATCGAAGACGCGTTGGGCGCGCCGGTGATCGAGGGTGTGACGGCGGCCGTGAAGTGGACCGAGGCGCTGGTTGCACTGCGCCTGTCGACCGCCAAGCGCGGCGACTACGCGCGGCCGCTGGCCAAGCGCTACGACGGCGCGCTGGCCGCCTTCAGCCCGAGCGGGGCCGCTCTGAATCCGCAGCCGCCGCGTGGCTCCACCGGCGTTTCTTCCGCGCTTGCGCAGCAAAACGACGAGAGCACTGAAAGCGCTAAGCCGCGGATCTGCTGCGGGTAAACACTAGAAAACCGGGAGCAGCACATACATTCAGTCTGACACGCACTATCTGGCCCGGTGTATGGGCGCACCCGGACGTTTTCGCTACACTGGTCCAACTCGGCGCGGGTGCCAGAAGGGCTTTTTTACCGCTGATTCCGCTGTGTTTGCATCCGCGCCGGCGTGACTCACAGGCACCCCGCAAGCAGGCCCACGCGATGCCCACGTGCCCGCCGCGTGAGCGCCTCGCGAACTTTACGTACCGTCACTACGCATCCGTCAAACCATGCCACTCGACCCGAACTACCCACGCGATCTGATCGGCTACGGCCGCCACCCGGTGCAGGCAAACTGGCCGGGGCGAGCGCGAGTCGCGGTGCAATTCGTCCTGAACTACGAAGAGGGCGGTGAAAATTGCGTGCTGCATGGAGACCCCGGCTCGGAGCAGTTTCTGTCGGAGATCGTCGGCGCGGCGTCCTTTCCGGCTCGCCACATGAGCATGGAGTCGATCTACGAATACGGTTCGCGCGCGGGCGTGTGGCGCATCCTGCGCGAATTCGAAAAACGCAGCCTGCCGCTCACGGTGTTCGGCGTCGGCATGGCTATCGAACGGCATCCGGAACTGGCACGCGCGTTCGTCGAACTCGGGCATGAGATCGCGTGCCACGGCTATCGCTGGATTCACTATCAGGACGTGTCGCCGGAGCAAGAGGCGGAGCACATGCGTCTCGGCATGGAAGCGATCGAACGCGTGACGGGCGAGCGGCCGCTTGGCTGGTACACGGGCCGCGACAGCCCCAACACGCATCGTCTGGTCGCCGAATACGGCGGCTTCCTGTACGACTCGGATTACTACGGCGACGACCTGCCGTTCTGGATGGACGTCGACGTCACGGGCGGCGCGAAAGTGCCGCAACTGATCGTGCCGTACACGCTCGACACCAACGACATGCGCTTTGCCAGCCCGCAAGGCTTCAATACCGCGGACCACTTCTTCACCTATCTGCGCGACGCCTTCGACGTGCTCTACGAAGAAGGCGACGTAGCGCCGAAGATGCTGTCGATCGGCATGCACTGCCGCCTGCTCGGACGCCCGGGGCGCTTGCGGGCACTGCAACGTTTTCTCGACCATATCGAACAGCACGATCGCGTGTGGGTGACGCGGCGCGTCGATATCGCGCGGCACTGGCGCGAACATCACCCTTACCAGCAAAACAACCGCGGGGCAGCGGCATGAAGGCGATGCAATACACTCTGGACCAACTCAACAGTATCTCGACCGACGCGTTCGTCGCAGCGCTGTCGGGCATTTTCGAGCACTCGCCGTGGGTGGCGGAAGTCGCCGCGCAGCAACGGCCGTTCGCGAGCATCGACGAGCTGCATCGCAAGATGTCGGGCATCGTCGAAACAGCCGGCGAAGAGAAGCAACTGGCGCTGATCAACGCCCACCCGGAACTCGCCGGCAAGGCCGCGGTGCGCGGTGAACTGACCGCCGAATCGACGCGCGAGCAGAGCGGCGCGGGCCTCGCGCAGTGCACGCAGCAAGAGTTCGACAAGCTGCTTGCGCTGAACAGCGCGTATCGCGCCAAGTTTGGCTTTCCGTTCATCCTCGCGGTGCGCGGCTACGACCGTCACGGCATCATCGCGAACTTCGAGGCGCGGGTGAACAATAGCCGCGCCGACGAATTGCGCGCGAGCCTCGATCAGATCTATCGCATCGCACGTTTGCGGCTCGACGACCTGATCGACGCGTAGGCTCAAGCCACGCGTCGCGGACCTCGAACCGAAACGTATTTTCAGCACCAACACATATTAAGGACGACAAACATGGCACTCCCGATTCTCGACCCCAACGCACCGGAATTCACGCGCCGTTATGTGAACCTGGCGGACCCGCGTCTGGGCGCGCAGGCGCTCGAGGCCAGCGATGATTTCTTCGCTCCGAAGGAACGCATGCTGAATCCGGAGCCGGCCGTCTTCATTCCCGGCAAGTACGACGACAACGGCAAGTGGATGGACGGCTGGGAAACCCGCCGCAAGCGCGCCACCGGTTATGACTGGTGTGTCGTGAAGCTGGCGCGTGCGGGCGTGATCAAGGGGCTCGACCTCGACACCAGCCATTTCACCGGCAACTTTCCGCCGGCCGCGTCGGTGGAAGCCGCGCGCGTGGTGGACGGCACGCCGAACCAGTCGACGCAATGGACCGAGATCGTTCCGTCGGCCACGTTGCAGGGCAATAGCCACCACTATCATGAAGTCAGCGACGCGAACGCGTACACGCACTTGCGCGTGAACATCTATCCGGACGGCGGCATCGCGCGTTTGCGCGTGTACGGTCAGCCGCAAGTTGACTGGGCCGGCGCGAGCCGCACCGAACAGTTCGATCTGGCCGCGATGGAAAACGGCGCGTATCTGGTCGCGGCGAACAATCAGCACTTCGGCGCGGCGTCGACGATCCTGATGCCGGGCCGCGGCGTGAACATGGGCGACGGTTGGGAAACGCGCCGCCGTCGCGAGCCGGGCAACGACTGGGCGATCGTCGCGCTGGCGCAACCGGGCGTGATCAGGAAGATCGAAGTCGATACGGCGCACTTCAAGGGCAACTTTCCGGATCGCTGTTCGATTCAGGCCGCGTATGTGACGGGCGGCACCGACAGCTCGCTGGTCACGCAAGCGATGTTCTGGCCGGTGCTGCTGGGCGAACAGAAGCTGCAAATGGACGAGCAGCACTACTTCGAAAGCGAGATCGCGGCGCTCGGCCCGGTCACGCACGTTCGTTTCAACATCATTCCGGACGGCGGCGTGTCGCGTCTGCGTCTGTGGGGCACGCTCGCATCATGAAAACGCTCGCTATCGAACCATTGACGAAGGAAGCGTTCGCCGCGTACGGCGACGTGATCGAACTCGAAGGCGCGAAGCAGATTCCGATCAACCTCGGCACGACGATCCGCTATCACGATCTCGCGAAAGTGGATGTGACCGACGAGAACGGCCGCACGCTCGTGAACCTGTTTCGCGGGCAACCGCGCACGCTGCCGTTCGAGGTAAAGATGCTCGAACGTCATCCGCTCGGCAGCCAGGCGTTCGTGCCGCTGAACGACAAGCCGTATCTGGTCGTGGTGGCGCCGGCGGGCGAGCTGGATGCGTC
The DNA here is from genome assembly GCF_902859915.1 of Paraburkholderia ultramafica. Taxonomy (GTDB): domain Bacteria; phylum Pseudomonadota; class Gammaproteobacteria; order Burkholderiales; family Burkholderiaceae; genus Paraburkholderia; species Paraburkholderia ultramafica. Next base: position 103,870 of record NZ_CADIKK010000005.1, on the reverse strand, counting down.
GAAGATTCGCGCGTTCGTGACGAGCGGCTGGCAGGGCGTCAATTATGCGAAGGGCGTGTGGCACCATCCGCTGATCGCATTGGGCGATGTGAGCGACTTTATCGTCGTCGATCGTGGCGGCGACGGGCTCAACCTGAATGAACTGGATCTGGCCGAGTCGTTGTGGCTCACGGAAGATGCGTTGAGCGCGGTGGCTGTTTGAGGTTGGCTGCTTCGGCGTAGCAAGCCCGGGTTGATGAGCAAAAAAGCTCACAGCGGAAATGCTGTGGGCTTTTTGCATTGTCGAACGGACCTTATTAAGGGGCAACTAAAGGGCAACGCGAAACGGTACTTGCGTTGCCGTTGTATTTGAGGACGTAGTCGTCGCGCTCGCGAAACAGCGTGGCGACGTTCTTGCCCAGTACCTGGACGTCGAGTCTCATGGGTTCGCGTCCGGGCTGCGTTGTTCAGCGAGGATGTCTTCGAGCGTGCGCCCATGTCCATGCGCGACGAACTTGAGGTCGTAGCCCGCCGCTTCGAGCAGGCGCACGAGCACGGACACGCTCATATCGTTTTTGGCGAGCGTTTCCATGCGTGCGACGGTGGTGCGCGCGACACCTGCGCGGCGCGCCAACTCCTCTTGCGACAGCTTGCTGTCGCTCGCGCGAAAAGCCCGCTTCATGTTGCTTCGTCAATCGGAAAGCCGGACATCACGTCCGGCCAGCACACTTACTTCGCCGCGCCACCTTCGAACCAGGCGGCGATCTTCATCCGTTCGTCGTCGGTCATATGCGTGACGTTGCCGAGCGGCATCGCCTTCAACGTCACCGCCTGCTGATAGATGCGCTGCGCGTTCTGCGAGATCTCATCGGGCGTATCCAGCAGCACGCCGGCCGGCGCGCTGCCCATCATCGTCGGATGCGCGGAGTGGCAAGCCACGCAGCGCTGTTGCAGCACCGGCGCGATGTCGGCCAGCTTGACCGTCGGCGCGTTCGCGGCTTGCGCTTGCGGCACGATCGGCTTCGGCATGGTCCAGAAGAGCGCGCCGAACATCAGTACGATGCCGACCAGCGGCAGATACCACAACACCTGGCCACGGTGGCGCATCACGAAGAACTGGCGAATCAGCGCGCCGGCCAGCATGATGATCAGGAGTACGGCCCAGTTGTACGGGTGCGTGTAGGTCATCGCGTAGTGGTTCGACAGCATCGCGAACACCACCGGCAACGTGAAATACGTGTTGTGCACCGAGCGTTGCTTGCCGCGCTTGCCGTAGATCGGGTTCGGCGTGTCACCCTTGAGCATCGCGTCGACCATCTTGCGCTGGCCCGGAATGATCACGAAGAACACGTTGGCCGACATGATCGTCGCAAGCATCGCGCCCATGATCAGATAAGCCGCACGGCCCGCGAAGATATGGCATGCGAGCCACGCCGCGATCAGCACGTACACGCCGACGCAGATGCCGAGCACCTTGTCTTTATTGCCGAGGATGCGGCACAACGAGTCGTACACGATCCAGCCGGCCGCGAGGAAGCCGAGCGCCGACGCGACGGCGACCACCGGACCCATGTCTAGCACGTTCTTGTCGATCAGATAGGTGGTCGGCGAGAACAGGTACAGCACGGTAAACAGACCGAAGCCCGACAGCCACGTGGTGTACGACGGCCACTTCGACCAGTGCAGATCTTCCGGCATTTCCGGCGGCGCGACGGTGTACTTCTGCATGTTGTAGAAGCCGCCGCCGTGCACGTGCCACAGCTCGCCGAACACGCCGCGCCTGCGCTGGTTCGGATCCTGCGGCGGTTTCAGGCTGTTGTCGAGCGCGACGAAATAGAACGACTCGCCGATCCATGCAATCGCGGCGATGACGTGGAACCAGCGAATCGCCAGGTTCAGCCAGTCGGTGATAAAGCCTTCCATGAAACTCCTCCACTTCTGATTCGTTGTACGCGCGATGACGTTCGGCGCCTCGGTGGACCCGGCTGACGGGTCTCGGGCTGGCACCGCGTCACCGCGCTGACTGCGGGGTCGAAGACGCGGCGCGCTCAGTTCGCCCCGCGTCGTTTTTTTAATGGGTCTCAGGTTCGGGTCGGTTCAGGCCGGGCGCGGTCGATTGCATTGCGCAGATGCTCGCCGGGACATTCGTGAACACCAGCGAGCACCCGCGCAATGCAATCGAGCGTGACCGTATTGGCCGCCTCCAGCTGTCTCTAGCTGCCTCGATACGTGCTGTACGACCACGGCGACACCAGTAGCGGCACGTGATAGTGTGCGCCGGCATCGGCCACGCCGAAGCGCAGCACCACACGATCGACGAAGCGAGGCTGCGGGACCTTCGTGCCGATCGACGCGAAGTAGTCGCCGGCGCCGAACACGAGTTCGTATTCGCCCGCGACGAGCGCGTCGCCTTCGAGCAGCGGCTCATTGCAGCGGCCGTCGTCATTGGTGATGGTGGTTTTGAGCGCGCGTCGCGTATCGCCCGCGAGCGCGAAGAGTTCGACCTTGATGCCAGCGCCGGGACGGCCGTTCGCGGTGTCGAGCACATGGGTAGTGAGCTTTCCCATTCGCAATTTTCCTTATGTGAATGCGAGGTTTCGGCGGCAGCCCGATCCAGATACGTTTGCGGCGGATCGAGGCTCCACGTCAGTGGCTGCATACCCGTCGGCGAATTGAAGCGAGCGCCGTGGCAGCCATTGTAAAAAGGTTGTTCCGTTCAGCGCGCGCGAGATAGGAAAGATAATAGCTGGCACATGACGGACAGTCTGTTGAAAGCCGCAGCGAGTCGATTCGTTCGACTTTTGCAGGCTGATTCGCACGCCGATTCGATCGTACCGGCGCCAAAAATGGCCCACTATATTGGCAGCGTGAAGTTGGGTATCGCAGCGGCGCGAGTTGCCAGCGTTATTTTGGCCGTCGAAGTTTACGCCTGTGCGCCGCAGCACCGGCGCGCCGGATGCGGCTCGAGCGCGGCGCACGCCCGAAGGAAGCCTCAAAAGGAGGCGTCCGGAAGGAAGTCCCCTTGGGGGCGCCCCGAAGACGGCGGAATACGCTGGGTAACCGGGCCAACGGCGTTCGACGCGACGCGGCGGCACGGTTGGCGTGCCGTCACATCGCGTTCGAACGACTTTGCACGGCAGCATTAAAGCGGAGAAACGAATGACGATGGAGCAGACGGCGCAGCAGCCGGCATATCAGGGCGGTGAGCCGAAGAAAACGATGCTGGTGAAGCACGCGGACGTGCTGGTCACGATGGACGGCGCCCGGCGCGAATTGCGCGACGGCGGCCTGTATATCGAGGACAACCGCATCGTCGCGGTCGGACCCACGGCGCAGTTGCCGCAAACAGCCGACGAAGTGCTGGACATGCGTGGCCACCTGGTGATCCCGGGCCTCGTGAACACGCACCACCACATGTATCAGAGCCTGACGCGCGCGATTCCCGCCGCGCAGAACGCCGAGCTGTTCGGCTGGCTCACGAACCTCTATAAGGTGTGGGCGAACCTCACGCCGGAGATGATCGAAGTCTCGACGCTGACGGCGATGGCCGAGCTGTTGCTGTCCGGTTGCACGACCTCGAGCGACCATTTGTATATCTATCCGAACGGCAGCCGGCTCGATGACAGCGTCGCCGCGGCCCGGCGGATCGGCATGCGTTTTCACGCGGCGCGCGGCAGCATGAGCGTGGGGCAGAAGGACGGCGGCTTGCCGCCGGATTCGGTGGTCGAGCGTGAAGCGGATATCCTGAACGACACGCAGCGTCTGATCGAGACGTATCACGACGAAGGGCGTTACGCGATGCTGCGCGTGGTGGTGGCGCCTTGCTCGCCGTTCTCGGTGAGCCGCGACCTGATGCGCGAATCGGCGCTGATGGCGCGCCAATACGGCGTGTCCCTGCATACGCACCTCGCGGAGAACGTCAACGACATCGCGTATAGCCGCGAGAAGTTCGGCATGACGCCGGCGGAGTATGCGCAAGACCTCGGCTGGGTCGGTCACGATGTGTGGCACGCGCATTGTGTGCAACTCGACGACGCGGGCATCGAACTGTTCGCGCGCACCGGCACCGGCGTTGCGCACTGTCCGTGTTCGAACATGCGGCTCGCGTCGGGCATCGCGCCGGTCAGGCGGATGCGTCTGGCGGGTGTGCCGGTGGGGCTGGGTGTCGACGGTTCGGCGTCGAACGACGCCGCGCAGATGGTCGCCGAAGTGCGTCAGGCGCTGCTGTTGCAGCGGGTCGGTTTCGGACCGGATGCGATGACCGCGCGCGACGCACTGGAAATCGCGACGCTAGGCGGCGCGAAGGTGCTCAATCGCGACGACATCGGCGCGCTGGCGCCCGGCATGGCGGCGGACTTCGTGTCGTTCGATCTGCGTCAGCCGCTCTTTGCGGGCGCGTTGCACGACCCGGTCGCGGCGCTGGTATTCTGCGCGCCGTCGCAAGTGAGCTACAGCGTGATCGGCGGCAAGCTGGTCGTGAAGGACGGACAGTTGACGACGCTGGAACTCGGGCCGGTCATCGAGCAGCACAACCGGCTGGCGAAGACGCTTTACGAAGCGGCGGCGTAAACAAGACCAAAGCGAAGACCAAAGCGAAGACCAAAGCGAAGACCAAAGCGAAGACCAAAGCGAAGACGAAAGCGGGAGAGAGCCGAGAGGAGCAAGCAGGCTTACCGGCGGCCGCCGCCACGCATCGCATGGCTGCCGATAACCCCCGTGCAACAAACCGTCAGGGCTTGTCGATCAACGTCCTGGTCGCTTCGGCGACCAGACTGCGCAGCCAGCGCACTTCATCGGAGTAATGCACGCGCTCGTGCCACAACTGGTAATACTGCATCGGCGGGAAATCGAGCGGCGCGGGCACCACGGTAAGCGGCAGGAACCTGGCGTAGTAATCGGCGAACAGGCGCGTCGTCGTGAAGATCAGATCGGACTTGATCAGCACGTACGGCGCCAGATTGAAGTACGGCAACGTGACGACCACGTGACGCTTTAACCGCTCGCGCGCGAGATGCACGTCGATCGCACCGCGCTGGCCCACCGAGTAAGGAGTCGGCGCGAGATGCGGCGCATTCAGGTACTGGTCGAGCGTGAGGCCGCCGCGTTTGGCGAACGGATGCGTGTTGCTCATCAGGCAGACGATCTGATCGACGAACAGGTTCGACAGGTGCAGTTGCTCCGGCGGCTCCGGCCAGTTGCCGACCACGATGTCGAGCTTGCCGTCCTCGAGCGCGAGTTCGTAGTCGAAGGCGGGCCCCAGCGAGTGAAATTCGAGCGTCGCGTTCGGCGCGGCCTGGCGAAAGCGTTCGACCACCGTCGGCACGAACAGCACGTTCAGATAGTCCGGGCAGCCGATCCGGTAGCAACGGATCGAGGTCGCCGGATCGAAGTTGTGCTGCTGGAACTTGATGCGTTCGATCTCGCGCAGCGCGTTCTGCACCGGTTCGAGCAGGCGCAGGCCGTACTCGGTCGGCACCATGCCGGACTTGCCGCGCACCAGCAGCGGGTCGCCGGTGATGTCGCGCAAACGGCGCAGCGCCGCGCTGATCGCAGGTTGCGATTGATTCAGTTTGACAGCCGCGCGGGTGACGCTGCGCTCCATCAACAGGGTATGCAGGACGCGCAGTAGGTAGGTATCGATCGCCTCGCGTTGCTGACTCATGACTTCTCCGAAATATATGTTCTGGCTGATCGATCGGGCGTGAGGGTATATGGGTTTTAATATGAACGAAATACGGCGTCAAGGGTGGCATACCCGCAGAGCCGCGCTGCGGCGCGGGTTCGGGGGAATTTTGACGGCTCGACTGACTGGGTCGAATTAGGTATTGTCATCCGGTTCTGGTGACGGATCGTCTGCCGGCAAGGTGGACGGACGCGCGGTAACCGGCAGTCACTGACGTACTACGGAATCACATGAGCGACTCTTCTTATAGCGACGGCGCCGCCGCGCAGCCGGCAACCGGGCCGGAACAGGCGGCGCACCGGCTGGTGCTTCAGGGCATCACCAAACAGTATCCGGCGGTGCGAGCCAACGACGACGTCACGTTGATCGTCGCGCCGGGTGAAATCCATGCGGTGCTCGGCGAAAACGGTGCCGGCAAAAGCACGCTGATGAAGATCATCTACGGCGCGGTGCGGCCCGACGCCGGCGAGATCCGCTGGGAAGGCGAGGCGGTCGAGATCGCGAGCCCGGCGGCGGCGCGCAAGCTCGGCATCGGCATGGTGTTCCAGCATTTCTCGCTGTTCGAGACGCTCACGGTCGGCGAAAACATCGCGCTCGCGCTCGACGAACCGTTCGATCTGAAGACGCTCGCCAAACGGATTCGCGAAGTCTCGGCCGACTACGGTCTCGACATCGATCCGCAGCGTCACGTGCATAGCCTGACGGTGGGCGAGCGGCAACGCGTCGAAATCGTGCGCTGCCTGTTGCAGAACCCGCGCCTGCTGATCATGGACGAACCGACCTCGGTGCTGACGCCGCAAGCGGTGCGCAAGCTGTTCGCGACGCTGCGCCGGCTGGCCGCCGAAGGCTGCAGCATCCTCTACATCAGCCACAAGCTCGATGAAATCCAGCAGCTGTGCGATACCGCGACGGTGATGCGCGGCGGCCGCGTGACCGGTCACGTGAAGCCGAAGGGCGAGACCCATGCGTCGCTCGCGCAATTGATGGTCGGCCATTCGCTGCCCGATTACACGCGGCGCGAGCACAATCCGGGCGCCGTCCTGCTCGATGTGAAGCAGTTGTCGGTGGCGAGCGACGACCCGTTCGGCACCTCGCTCGACAACGTGTCGTTTGGCGTGCATGCGGGCGAGATCTTCGGCATCGCGGGCGTCTCGGGCAACGGCCAGGCGGAACTGCTGTCGGCGTTGTCGGGAGAGAAGCGCGGCGTGCGCGCCGACGCGGTCACGATTTGCGGCAAGCCGGCCGGACGCCTCGGCGCAGGCGGCCGGCGCGCGCTCGGTTTCGGCTTCGTGCCGGAAGAACGTTTGGGCCGCGGCGCGGTGCCGGCGATGTCGTTGTCGGAAAACGCGCTGCTCACTGCGCATCGTCAGCAGATGGTGAGCTCGGGCTGGATCAAGGCGGGCGCGATGCGCGCATTCGCGAAGCGCTGCATCGAAGCGTTCGACGTGCGTTGCGGCGGCTCGGAAGCGCTCGCGCAAAGTCTGTCGGGCGGCAATCTGCAGAAGTACATCATGGGCCGCGAGATTCTGCAGGCGCCGAAGGTGCTGGTGGTCGCGCAGCCCACGTGGGGCGTCGACGTTGGCGCGGCGGCGTTCATTCGTCAGCAGTTGCTCGATCTGTCGGCGCGCGGCGTCGCGATCCTGGTGATCTCGGAGGAACTGGAAGAGTTGTTCGATATCTGCGATCGCATCGCGGTGCTCGCCGGTGGCAGACTCTCGCCGGTGCGCGCGACGGGGGCGACCAACGCCGAGGAAATTGGCCGCTGGATGGCGGGCCTGTTCGGCGGCCGCGAGGGCGCGGCGCCGTCGGCGGAACATCCGGCACATGCGTGAGCCGAAGCCGGCCAGCGCCGCGTTCGACCACCGGAACCAGAACCAATAAATCACACGCTACCCATGATTCTTCCCTATCGACTCGAAGCCCGCACGACGCCCTCGCGCACGATGCAGTTCGCCGTGCCGCTGATCGCCGCGTTGCTCACGCTCGCAATCGGCTTTCTGATCTTCAGCCTCGTGGGCCGCGATCCGCTGCAGGCGATGCACGCGTTTTTCATCGAACCGCTGTCCAGCGTGAACGGCTGGTCCGAGCTGCTGCTGAAGGCGTCGCCGTTGTGCCTGATCGGCCTCGGTCTCGCGATCGGCTACCGCGCCAACGTCTGGAACATCGGCGCCGAAGGGCAGATGCTGCTCGGCGGCATCGCCGCCAGCGGCGTCGCGATCTATTTCGATCAGGCCACCGGCTGGTGGATCCTGCCGACCATGATGCTCGCCGGCGTGCTCGGCGGCATGGCGTGGGCGGCGATTCCCGCGCTGCTGAAGAGCCGCTTCAACACCAACGAGATTCTCGTCAGCCTGATGCTCACGTACGTGGCCACGCAGTTGCTGATCTACCTGGTAAGCGGCCCGTGGCGCGATCCGCAGGGCATGAACTTTCCGCTGTCGGAAATGTTCAGCGGCGACGCGCTCTATCCGACGCTATACGGCGACTGGCACTGGAAATGGCTGCGCGGCACGCGGCTGAACGCGTCGGTGTTCGTCACGCTGATTGCGATTCCGCTCGTGTGGCTCTTCATGCGCAAGAGCTTCGCGGGCTACCGGATGAACGTCGGCGGTCTCGCGCCGCTCGCCGCGCGCTATGCCGGCTTCTCCGACAAGAAGACCATCTGGACTTCGCTGCTGATCAGCGGCGGCCTCGCGGGCCTCGCCGGCATGGGCGAGATCGCCGGCCCGATCGGCCAGTTGCAGGCGACATGGTCGCCGGGCTACGGCTTCACCGCGATCATCGTCGTGTTCGTCGGGCGGCTGCACCCGATCGGCATCGTGCTCGCGAGTCTGCTGATGGCCTTGCTGTATCTCGGCGGGGAGGCGGTGCAGACCTCGATGCAGTTGCCGCAGGCGCTCTCCGGCGTGTTCCAGGGGCTGCTGCTGTTCTGCCTGCTGGGCGCCGACCTGTTCGTGAACTACCGGGTGCGCAGCCGAACGCTCGCCGCCGCGGTTCACTGAATTGCTCACTGATTAGCTCACTGTTTTCCCGCCGGACTTCCATGGATATTCAACAAGCCAGCGCGCTCACCTCGAGCGCCGTCACCGCCGCGATCCCGCTGATGTTCGCGGGCGCGGGCGAACTCGTTACCGAGAAATCGGGCGTCCTCAACCTCGGCGTCGAAGGCATGATGCTGATGGGCGCCGTGACCGGCTACGCGGTCACGTCGATCACCGGCAGCCCGTGGCTCGGCGTGCTCGCCGCGATCGCCGCCGGTCTCGCGATGTCGCTGCTGTTCGCGTTTCTCACGCTGACCATGCTCGCCAATCAGGTCGCCACCGGTCTGTCGCTGACGATCTTCGGCATCGGCCTGTCGGCGTATGTCGGCAAGCCGTACACGTCGGCGGCGGTGCGCGCGACCATCGACACGTGGACCCTTCCCGGCCTCTCGAAAATTCCGGTGCTCGGCCCCGCGCTCTTTAGCCTCACGCCGCTCGATTACCTCGCGTTCCTGATGTTCGCGGTGATCGGCTGGTTCCTGTACCGCACGCGCGCCGGACTGGTGCTGCGCTCGGTCGGCGAATCGCCGCAGGTCGCGCACTCGGTCGGCTTTCCGGTGATCGGCGTGCGCTACGGCGCGGTCGCTTTTGGTGGCGGGATGGCTGGGCTCGCGGGCGGGTATTACTCGATCGTCAATCTGCATCTGTGGCAGGAAAATCTGACCTCGGGCCGCGGCTGGATCGCGCTCGCGCTGGTCGTTTTCGCGACGTGGCGGCCGGGGCGCCTCCTGATCGGCGCGCTGCTGTTCGGCGCGGTGACCGGCCTGCAGTTTTACGCGCAGGCGATCGGCGTGCCGGTGCCGACGCAATTCCTCGCGATGCTGCCGTACGTCGCGACGGTCGTCGTGCTGGTGCTGATCTCGCGCAATCCGAACACGATCCGTCTGAATGCGCCCGCATCGCTGGGCAAGCCGTTTTTCTCGGCGGGCTGATCGACCAGACATCGGCCACACTCATTTGCCATACCTTCATCATCCGACCAACACGACAGGACCAAAAATGACGAGAAGAAATCTGCTGACCGCTTTCGCCTGGGGCGCGGCGTCGCTCGCGCTCGCCGTGCCGCTCGCGCAAGCCGCGCAGGCCGCCGACGCGCCGGGCGTGGCGTTCGTCTACCTCGGCAATCCGGGCGATGCCGGCTGGACCTTCGCGCACGACCAGGGCTCGCGGGAAGCAGAAGCGAAGTTCGGCAACAAGATCAAGATCACCCGCGTCGAGAACGTGCCGGAATCGGCCGACTCGGAGCGCGTGTTCCGCGACCTGGCGAACAAGGGCAACAAGATCATCATCGGCACGAGCTTCGGCTTTCAGGACTTCCAGCTGAAGGTCGCGAAGGATTTCCCGGACGCGGTGTTCCTGCACGCGACCGGCTACAAGAAGGCGCCGAACTTCGGCACCTACGACGTGCGCATGTATCAGGGCGCGTATCTGGCCGGCGTCGCCGCGGGCTACGTGACCAGGACCAATACGCTCGGCTTCGTCGCGTCGGTGCCGATTCCGGAAGTGATCCGCAACATCAACGCATACACGCTCGGCGCGCGCTCGGTGAATCCGAAGGTGCACACGAAGGTCATCTGGATCAACAGCTGGTTCGATCCGGGCAAGGAAAAGCAGGCGGCTGAAACGCTGATCGGCCAGGGCGCCGACGTGCTGCTGCAGAACACCGATTCGAGCGCGACGCTGGCCACCGCGTCGGAAAAGCACGTGCACGCGTTCGGCTGGGATTCGGACATGAAGAAGTTCGGTCCTGAAGCGCACCTCGGTTCGGTGGTCGCGCACTGGGGCGTCTATTACACCGCGGCGATCCAGCAGGTGCTGGACGGCAAGTGGAAGAACGATCCGGTGTGGTGGGGCATTCCGCAGAAGGCCGTCAACCTCGAGAACCTGAACACGTCGGCGATCCCGGCTGACGCGCAGAAGCAGGTCGCGGCGAAGCGCGACGAGCTGGCGGGCGGCAAGTGGGACGTGTTCACCGGCCCGCTCAAGGATCAGTCCGGCGCGGTGAAGGTGCCGGCCGGCAAGACGCTGACCGATCCGGAACTGCAACGTCTGAACTGGTACGTGGAAGGCGTGGACGGTTCGCTGCCGAAGTAAGTCGTCCCGCTCAGCCAACGCTGAACGATTCATGATGGACCAGGCGGCGGTCTCAGCAACCGCTGCTTTCAGGAGCTGCGTCCAGCAACGGACGCAGCTTTTTTTCACTGCGAATCTGGCACTGACGTGCGACGCGCGTTGATGCCGTGCGTCAGTCGATCCGCAAGCCGACCTTGATCGTCACCTGCCAGTAGACGACCTTGTCGTTTTCGATCTGGCCCCGCGTTTCCGTGACTTCGAACCAGTGCAGGTTGCGCAACGTCTTCGATGCTTTTGCAATCGCGGTGCTGACGGCGTCGTCGCTCGATATGGCCGACGAGCCGGTCAGTTCGATCTGTTTGTAGACATGATCTGACATGAACTTCCTCCTTTGGTCTTCGTTGATGTCCAAAAAGTATAGGCAAAGGGAAGCGCGGCGCGCGGCCGCCGCATCAGCGGGTTGTCCCGCACGTCGCGTGCCCGGTATGCGGTGACGGCGCGCGGCCGTTATCATGTCCGCGCAACGCAATCTGACAGCCGACGAGGTTCGAAAGTGGAAATTGGTTTTTGCGGTCCCGGTCTGATGGGCGCGCCGATGATCCGGCATCTGCTGCGCGCCGGGCATACGGTGCATGTCTGGAATCGCACGCGGGCCAAGGCCGAGGCACTGGTCGCGGACGGCGCGAGCGTCGCCGATACGCCGCGCGAACTGGCCGCACGATGTGAAGCGGTGCTGCTGTGCGTCGCGGATGCGGCGGCGGTGGAGGAGACCGTGTTCGGCGCAACGGGGCTGTTGAGCGCCGAATCCGCCGCGCCGACCCGGCTGCGCTGGATCGTCGATCACTCCAGTATTCCGCCGGCCGCGACGCGCGCGTTCGCGCAGCGCGCGGCGGCGTGGGTGCCTTCATTCGCGTCTTCATTCGCGGCGCCGACCGCGGCGGCGCGCGAAGGCGCGGGCGCGGCGCGCATCGGTTGGGTCGACGCGCCGGTGTCGGGCGGCGTCGCGGGCACGAACGCCGGCACGCTGGCGGTCATGGCCGGCGGCGCGGCGAGCGATATCGACGCCATCAAGCCTTTGCTCGACGCCTACGCATCACGCGTCACGCATATGGGCGCGGTCGGTGCCGGACAAACCGCCAAGCTGTGCAACCAGACCATCGTCACCGCGACGCTGGCGGCGATTGCCGAGGCGGTCAGCCTGGCGCAGCGCAGCGGCCTCGATGCGGCGAAACTCATCGAGGGTCTCGCCGGCGGCTGGGCCGACTCGGTGCTGCTGCAGATTTTCGTGCCGCGCATGACGCAGACCGGCCTCGCGCCGATCGGCGCGTTGCGCACGTTCCAGAAGGACATCGACACGGTCGCGGCCACCGCGTACGAGACCGGCACGCCGATGCCGGTGTCGTCGACGGTCCAGCAACTGCTGCGGCTCGGCGCGGCGATGGGGCTCGCCGAGGCCGATCTGTCGGCCTTCATCGACGTTTTGCAGACGCCGCGCGGCGGCGCAAGCCGGTAGCGCCGAGTGCGCGTGGGTTGAATTCGCGATAACCTGCTAAAATATTAGGTTTTTCGCCGATATCACATTCAAAGGGACGCGCCGTGCTGTCTACCGCCAATATCACCATGCAATTCGGGCCGAAGCCCCTCTTCGAGAACATTTCGGTCAAATTCGGGGAAGGAAACCGCTATGGCCTGATCGGTGCGAATGGCTGCGGTAAGTCCACCTTCATGAAGATTCTGGGTTCCGACCTGGAGCCGAGCTCGGGCAACGTGATGCTCGAGCCGAACGTGCGCCTCGGCAAGCTGCGCCAGGACCAGTTCGCGTATGAAGACGTGCGCGTGCTCGACGTCGTGATGATGGGCCACACCGAAATGTGGGCCGCGATGACCGAGCGCGACGCGATCTACGCGAACCCCGACGCCACCGACGACGACTACATGCACGCCGCCGAGCTCGAAGCGAAGTTCGCCGAGTACGACGGCTATACCGCCGAAGCGCGCGCGGGCGAACTGCTGCTCGGCATCGGCATCGCGATCGAAGACCACAACGGCCCGATGAGCAACGTGGCGCCGGGCTGGAAGCTGCGCGTGCTGCTCGCGCAGGCGCTGTTCTCGAAGCCGGACGTGCTGCTGCTGGACGAACCGACCAACAACCTGGACATCAACTCGATCCGTTGGCTGGAAGACGTGCTCAACCAGTACAACTCGACGATGATCATCATCTCGCACGATCGACACTTCCTGAACCAGGTCTGCACGCACATGGCCGACATGGACTTCGGCACGCTGAAGGTCTATCCGGGCAACTACGACGACTACATGCTGGCCAGCACGCAGGCGCGCGAGCGTCAGCAGAACGCCAACGCGAAGGCGAAGGAACGCGTCGCCGACCTGCAGGACTTCGTGCGCCGCTTCTCGGCGAACAAGTCGAAGGCGCGTCAGGCCACCAGCCGTCTGAAGATGATCGACAAGATCAAGATCGAGGAATTCAAGCCGTCGTCGCGGCAGAACCCGTTCATCCGTTTCGAGTACGAGAAGAAACTGCACAACATCGCGGTGGTGGCCGAGAAGATCTCGAAGAAGTACGACCGGACCATCTTCAACGACTTCAGCATCAGCGTGCAGCCGGGCGAGCGGATCGCGATCATCGGCGAGAACGGCGCGGGCAAGACCACGTTGCTGCGCTCGCTGCTCGGCAAGCTGCAACTCGATCACGGCACCGTGAAGTGGGCGGAAAACGCGAACATCGGCTACATGCCGCAGGACACGTATGAAGAGTTTCCGGACGACGTCACGCTGATGGACTGGATCGACGGCTACCGCAAGGAAGGCGACGACGAGCAGATGGTGCGTGGCACGCTCGGCCGCCTGCTGTTCAATGCGGACGACATCCGCAAGTCGGTCAAGGTGCTGTCGGGCGGCGAGAAGGGCCGCATGATCTGGGGCAAGCTGATGCTGGGCCGCCACAACGTGCTGCTGATGGACGAGCCGACCAACCACATGGACATGGAATCGATCGAGTCGCTGCAGATCGCGCTCGACAAGTTCGAAGGCACGCTGATTTTCGTGTCGCACGACCGGGAGTTCGTGAGCGGGCTGGCGAACCGGGTCATCGAAGTGAAGACGAACGGTACGCTGAACGACTTCGGCGGCAACTATGAAGACTTCCTGCTGAGCCAGGGCGTGCAATAAGCTTATCGGCGCACGCGCTGCTCGCGCCGCGTCACGTTGCACCGCAAAGCCCGCTTCGTTGAAGCGGGCTTTTTCTATCGCGCGTCCGGCGCGCATCGCGTTCAATGTTTGATTCAGATGATCGGCATCAACCAATCAACGCGCGCACCCAGCTCATTCGCAGCCGCATTGACCTGACGCAAAGCAGGTCGCGCCCGACAGTCGATTATCAATGGTTTGATCATTCGTCATCGGGCCAGTCATGCTCAACTCTCATTCCTTCTCACCGCTGGTGATCCGCGGCCGCTCGCTGTTGCCGATCGTGCAAGGCGGCATGGGCGTCGGCATCTCGGCCCACCGGCTGGCCGGCAGCGTCGCCCGTGAGGGTGCGCTCGGCACCATCGCCAGTATCGACCTGCGTCATCATCATCGTGACCTGATCGAGCTGTGCCGTCAGTCACCAGATACCGCAACGCTCGAACACGCGAACCTCACCGCGCTCGCGCGCGAAATCCGCGCGGCCAAAGCGCTCAGCGAAGGCCGCGGCATGATCGCCGTCAACGTGATGAAAGCGGTCAGCGCGCAGGCGGACTACGTGCGCGTGGCCTGCGAGAGCGGCGCCGACGCGATCGTGATGGGCGCGGGCCTGCCGCTCGATTTGCCGGACATGACCCAGGGCCACGACATCGCGCTGATCCCGATTCTGTCGGATAGCCGCGGCGTCGCGCTCGTGCTGAAGAAGTGGATGAAGAAAGGCCGCTTGCCCGACGCGGTCGTGATCGAACATCCGGCCCACGCGGGCGGGCATCTCGGCGTCAGCAACCTGGCCGACATGGATGATCGCCGCTTCGGTTTTTTGCGTGTTCTCGAAGAACTCGAGACCGTGTTTGCGTCGCTCGGTTTGAAGCGGCAGGACGTGCCATTGATCGTCGCGGGCGGCATCAACAGTCACGAGGCCGTGCGTGAACTCCTGCACGCGGGCGCGAGCGGCGTGCAACTCGGCACGCCGTTCGCCGTCACCGAAGAAGGCGACGCGCATCCGAACTTCAAGCGCGTGCTGGCCGAAGCGACACCCGATGACATCGTCGAATTCGTCAGCGTGACCGGGCTGCCCGCGCGCGCCGTGAAAACGCCGTGGCTGATGCGCTATCTGCGCCACGAAACGAAGATCCGCGACAAGGTCGGCGCGCTCAAACACGCGTGTCCGACCGCGCTCGAATGCCTGAGTGTATGCGGCTGGCGCGACGGCATCGAGAAGTTCGGCCACTTCTGCATCGACACACGGCTTGCCGCGGCATTGCGCGGCGACGTGGCCAACGGTCTGTTCTTCCGCGGGCGTGAAGCGTTGCCGTTCGGCACCGCGATTCGCAGCGTCCACGATCTGATCGAGCTGCTGCTGACCGGTGTGGCGCGACCGGCTGTCGCAGGGCGATGGTCGTTCTCGCTGGGTTGATTCGGGTCAACGCGCAACCTGACGGGAACTTCGACAATCCCCGCACGACATCAACATCCATCACACGGGGAAGCACATGAAGTACTCGCTCAGGAAGAAGATCAAGGCCGCCGCGGTTGTGTCGAGCCTGCTATGCGCGGCCGCGCTGGCGCCGCAGGCACAGGCCGCCAGCGACGACGCGATGAGCGGCATTCACGCGGGCGACGTGCTGGTGCGTCTGCGCGCCATCAGCATCATCCCGAACGTGACCACCAGTCAGACGCTGTCGGCGCTCAACGTGGGCGTCAACAACGCGATCGTGCCTGAGCTGGATCTGACCTACATGATCCGCGACGACCTCGGCGTCGAGCTGATTCTCGGCACGTCGCGCCATCAGGTGACGTCGAGCCTCGGCGGTCTCGGTGGCGTGAACGTGCTGCCACCCACGCTGCTGCTGCAATATCACTTCAACCACGCAGGGCGCATTCGTCCGTATCTCGGCGCGGGTATCAACTACACGCTGTTCTATAACAACGGCCTGAACGCAGGCGGCCAGCCGATCGCGATCTCCAATCACAGCTTCGGCCCCGCGTTGCAGGCCGGCGTGGACGTGCAGGTCACCAGGTCGCTGTTCGTCAATGCGGACATCAAGAAAGTCTGGATGCACACGGACGCATCGCTCGGTGGTCAGTCGCTCGGCCGGTTGAGCATCGATCCGGTGATCGTCGGTCTGGGTGTCGGCATGAAGTTCTGATTTCGGCGCGGCGCCAGCCGCGCTACGTTCGCGATAAAGAAACGCCGGGGATGATCCCGGCGTTTTTCATGGTCGCGATGTTTTCAAGCGCTGAACGGATGCCCGGCAAAAACGGCGCAGCGCAAGACTAGAGTTTGTCGTTCTGGAAGCGCATGGCCGTGCCTTCCTGCTCGATGCGCACCCACACGGCGTGCTTTTCCTCGTCGCTCAGGAACACCCAGTTGGACACTTCGGTGGCGGTGCGGCCGCAGCCTTTGCAAACCTCGTCGAAGAGCGTGGAGCAGACGCCGATGCACGGGCTGTCGGGAAGATCGTGGAGATTCGAAGCCATCGGGAACCTTGGAGCGCGGAAGCGAAGATCCGCTATGTTAACCGATGCGCGGCGTGCACCTCGCCGTGGCGAGCAGCATGGCCGAGGTTTGCGCGTTCCGGCGCTGAGAATACATACCTGCGCCTTCATTCGCCGGCAGG
Organism: Paraburkholderia ultramafica; assembly: GCF_902859915.1. Classification (GTDB taxonomy): domain Bacteria; phylum Pseudomonadota; class Gammaproteobacteria; order Burkholderiales; family Burkholderiaceae; genus Paraburkholderia; species Paraburkholderia ultramafica. Next base: position 87,269 of record NZ_CADIKK010000005.1, on the reverse strand, counting down.
CAGGAAAAAAGCCGCGTTACCCGCCAAACGCCAACTGCCACAGCAACGCGCCGTTGAGCACGATGATGAACGCCGCGGACAGCCACGCCAGCGCGAGCGGCACGCCGCGCACGCGCCAGCCGTGCATCAGGCAAGCGTCCGACGTGTAGCGGATCAGCGGCACGACCGCAAGCGGCAATTGCAGGCTCAGCACCACCTGGCTTGCCACCAGCAACTGGTTGGAGCCGTGCTGGCCGAATAGCGCGACCGCGAACAACGCCGGCCCGATCGCCAGTGCACGGGTGAGCAGCGCGCGCTTCCAGCGCGGCAGACGGATCCGCAGAAAGCCTTCCATCACCGCCTGACCCGCCAGCGTGCCGGTGACGGTCGCGCTCAGGCCGCACGCGAGCAGCGCCGCCGCGAACAGGATGCTGGCCCAGTGCGTGCCGACGAGCGGCGCGATCAGCCGGTGGGCGTCGGCGAGATCGGTCACGTCGCGATGGCCGCTGGCATAGAACACCGCGGCGGCCACGATCAGCAGCGCCGCGTTGATCACGAAAGCAAACGCAAGCGACGCGAACGTATCGATATTGACGACATGCAATGCGACCTTGATCTGCTCGTCGCTGCCTTCCGGCGCGTGGTGCTTGACGAGCGCCGAGTGCAGATAGAGGTTGTGCGGCATCACCGTCGCGCCGACGATGCCCGCCGCCAGCCACACCATGCCCGCGTTCCGCAGCAGCTCGAGGCTGGGCGCAGTGCCGGCCAGCGCGGCGTGCCAGTCGGGCCGCGCCAGCGCCAGCTGGACCACGAAGCACAGGCCGACGAAGCCGATCAGCAGCGCGATCACCGCTTCGAGCTTGCGACCGCCTTTCTGCTGAAGCGCGAGCAGCGCGAACGTGCAGACCGCCGACATCAGCACGCCGACCGTCAGCGACACGCCGAGCAGCAATTGCAGCGCGACGGCGCTGCCGACCACCTCGGCGACGTCGCACGCGATGATCGCGACTTCGCTGGTCAGCCACAGAAAGAGGGTGCCGGGCCGGCCGGTGCGTTCGCGGCAGATCTGCGCGAGATCGCGCCCGGTCACCACGCCCAGCCTCGACGACAGCCATTGCAGCAGCATCGCCATCAGACTCGACAGCAGCACCATGCCGAGCAGGCGGTAGCCGTAGCCCGCACCGGCGCCGAGCGCGGTCGCCCAGTTGCCGGGGTCGATATAGCCGACCGCGATCAGCGCGCCGGCGCCGACGAACGAAAACCAGTGCGCAGGACGTGCCGGCCCGCTGCCCGGCAGACGCCGGCGGCGGTTGGGGCGCAACGCGAATGGGTTGGTGTTCATCGATGCCTGAGGTTCAAGACTGCATCCTCCCGCAAGCCACGTGCCCACGGCGCATACGGCGCATACAGCGGACGGCGCGGCGGAGCCCGAGGCCAGGCGCGCTGTTAGCAGTGCGCTGTCCGTCGGTCCTCTAGCGCCTATTGTGCACCGTGAAACGCCATAGGGCTCACGCCCTTCCCAAACGCGCGCGGCAACGCCGCCCGGTTCGCATAAAACGATGGGAAACGCCCACCGGCCGCCACGCGTTGCACGACCGACGCGTGGTCTCGTCGCGTCAACTTGACAACCAGATAACAACGCGGCCGCCGCCGGTGTTTTTTTCGGGTAGACACGCGCCGATAACCCGCTAAAATTGCGCCCATTTTCCACTGGTGCGGCCTACGCTGTACCGTTTGCGCGACAGCCTGGCGTTTTTATTGGAGCGCGCAATAATTGATGGTAGTTTTCGGGTTTTTCACGGGAGCCGTGCGCGTGATGCCGCGGCGTGAGCGACGACAGCCAGCGTGAGCCGGCCAGGGAGAACGGGATGAAAAAACGGGTAGTAGGGCAAGTGGCGGCGCTGATCTTGTGCGCGACGCCGTGGTTGACGGCCGCTGCGAAAGATACGCAGCTGAACGTGTATAACTGGTCCGATTACATCGCCAAGGACACCATCCCGAACTTCACCAGGCAGACCGGCGTCCAGGTCAAGTACGACAACTACGACAGCGACGACACGCTGCAAGCCAAACTTCTCACCGGCAATTCCGGCTATGACATCGTCGTGCCGACCAGCAATTACGCCGGCAAGCAGATCGCCGCGAATATCTTCGAGCCGCTCGACAAGTCGAAGCTGCCGAACCTCAAGAACCTCGACCCGTCGCTGATGGCGCTGGTGGCCGGCGCCGATCCGGGCAACAGGTACACGGTGCCGTGGGCTTACGGCACGACCGGTCTCGGCTACAACGTCACCAAAGTGCAGCAGATTCTCGGCAAGAACACGCCGCTCGATAGCTGGGACATCCTGTTCAAGCCGGAAAACATTTCGAAGCTGAAGGCCTGCGGCGTGTCCGTGCTCGATGCGCCGGACCAGATGTTCGCCGCCGCGCTGCACTACATGGGCAAGGATCCGATGAGCACGAACCCGGCCGACTACCGCGCCGCGCTCGAGATGATGAAGAAGATCCGCCCGTACATCACGCAGTTCAACTCGTCGGGCTACATCAACGACCTGGTCGGCGGCGACGTATGCTTCGCGTACGGCTGGTCGGGCGACGTGGTGATCGCCAAGCATCGCGCGGCCGAAGCGAAGAAGCCGTACAAGATCGAGTACCTCATTCCGAAGGGCGGCGCGCCGGTGTGGTTCGACGTGATGGCGATTCCGAAGGACGCGAAGCACAAGGAAGCCGCGCTCGAATGGATCAACTACATCGAAACGCCGCAGGTTCACGCCGCGATCACCAACGCCGTCTACTACCCGAGCACGAACCTCGAAGCGCGCAAGTACGTGGACAAGGACGTGGCGAACGACCCGGCCGTGTACCCGCCGCCTGAAGTCATCAAGACCCTGTTCCTGCTCAAGCCGCTGCCGCAGGACATCCAGCGGCTGCAAACGCGGCTGTGGACTGAGTTCAAGTCCGGCCGCTGACCCGCGGCAACCGTGAACGGGTAAGCATCATCATGAAGCCCTCGGTGTCCACCGGGGGCTTTGTTCGTCAAACGCCAGAGTGAAGCAGCATCATGACAAGTAGTGACCAGTCGGGCGCGGTGGCAGGGGCGGCCGCGCCGTCCCTGGGCCTGAGCGCCGTTACGGGCGACGCAGCGGACCAGTTCATCCAGATCGTCGACGTCGTGAAGAAGTTCGGCGAGACCGTGGCGGTCAAAGGGGTCAACCTGTCGGTGAAGAAGGGCGAGCTGTTCGCGCTGCTCGGCAGTTCCGGCTGCGGCAAGTCGACCTTGCTGCGGATGATGGCCGGGCTGGAAAGCGTGACCTCGGGCAAGATCCTGATCGACGGCCAGGACCTCGCGCAATTGCCGCCGTACCGCCGGCCGGTCAACATGATGTTCCAGTCGTACGCGCTGTTTCCGCACATGACGGTGGAGGCGAACGTCGCCTTCGGTCTGAAGCAGGAAGGCGTGCCGAAAGCCGAACTGAACGAGCGCGTGCAGACCGCGCTCGAACTCGTGCAGATGGGCCGCTTCGCGAAGCGCAAGCCGCATCAGCTGTCGGGCGGCCAGCAGCAACGCGTGGCGCTGGCCCGCTCGCTGGTCAAGCGGCCCAAGCTGCTGCTGCTCGACGAGCCGATGTCCGCGCTCGACAAGCAGATTCGTCAGCGCACCCAGATCGAACTGGTCAACATTCTCGACAAGGTCGGCGTGACCTGCATGATGGTCACGCACGATCAGGAAGAGGCAATGACGATGGCGGACCGCCTCGCCGTGATGAGCGAAGGCGAGATCGTCCAGCTCGGCACGCCGCATGAGGTCTACGAGTATCCGAACAGCCGTTTTTCGGCCGAGTTCATCGGCTCGACCAATCTGTTCGAAGGCCATACGGTCGAGGATGAACCCGACTACGTGTTCATCGAAACGCCCGACCTGCCGTGCCGCCTGTACGTGAGCCACGGCATCACCGGGCCGCTCGGCATGCCGGTGACCATCTCGGTGCGGCCCGAGCGCATCGCGCTCACGCGCAAGCCGCCGGAAGGCGCGTACAACTGGGGCAAGGGCGTCGTCACGAATATCGCGTACATGGGCGGCTATTCGCTGTATCACGTGAAGCTCGACGGCGGCAAAACGGTGATCGCGAACGTGACGAGCCTCGCGCTCACCGAGATCGATCCGCCTACGTGGGGCGACGAAGTGTACGTGCGCTGGAGCGCATCGGCCGGTGTGGTGCTGACGTCATGAAGCGCGCGCTCAATGCCTTTGCCAGCTGGCCGGTGCGGCGCTTCAACCTGACCGGCCGCAGCGCGGTGGTGGCCGGGCCGTTCCTCTGGCTGCTGCTGTTTTTCCTCGTGCCGTTCCTGCTGGTCGTGAAGATCAGCTTCGCCGATTCACAGCTCGGCATTCCGCCGTACACGCGACTGGTCAACTTCGCGGAAGGCGCGCTTCACATCACGCTCGACCTGTCGCATTACGCGTTTCTGCTGACCGACAGCCTCTATTTCGCGACCTATGTGAGTTCGGTGGTGATCGCCGCGATCTCGATGTTGCTGTGTCTGCTGATCGGCTATCCGATGGCGTATTACATCGCGCGTTCGAACCCGGCAAGCCGCAACGTGCTGATGATGGCCGTGATGCTGCCGTTCTGGACGTCGTTTCTGATTCGTGTGTACGCATGGATCGGCATCCTGAAGAACAACGGCTTGCTGAACAACTTCCTGATGTCGACCGGACTGATTCATGCGCCGATCGAGCTGTATCACACGAACACCGCGGTCTATATCGGCATGGTCTATTCGTACCTGCCGTTTCTCGTGATGCCGCTGTACGCGCATCTGGTGAAGATGGATCTGACCTTGCTCGAAGCCGCGTACGACCTCGGCGCGAAACCGTGGAAAGCGTTCTGGCAGATCACGTTGCCGCTGTCGAAGAACGGCATCATCGCCGGTTGCCTGCTGGTGTTCATTCCGGCGGTGGGCGAGTACGTGATTCCTGAATTGCTGGGCGGCGCGAACACGCTGATGATCGGCCGCGTGATGTGGAATGAGTTCTTCGACAATGCCGACTGGCCGATGGCGTCCGCGGTGACGTGCGCGATGGTGTTGTTGCTCCTGGTGCCGATGGCGTTTTTCCAGCACGCGCAGGCAAAGGCGATGGAGGAAAGGCGCTGATGAAACCGAACCGGATTTTGCAGCTCATTGCCTTGGGGATCGGGTTTCTGTTTCTGTATATCCCGATCGTGAGTCTGGTGGTGTATTCGTTCAACGAATCGCAACTGGTCACGGTGTGGACGCGCTTTTCGACGCGCTGGTATGCGGCGCTGCTGCGGGATGACGAACTGATCACGGCGGCGTGGTTGTCGTTGCGGATAGGGTTGCTCACCGCTTTCGCGTCGGTGATCATCGGCACGTGGGCCGGTTTCGTGCTTGCGCGAATGGGCCGCTTTCGCGGCTTCACGCTGTATACCGGGATGATCAACGCGCCGCTGGTGATTCCCGAGGTGATTCAGGGAATCTCGTTGCTGCTGCTGTTCATCGAAATGGCCAAGTGGCTGGGATGGCCGGCCGGGCGTGGCATCTTCACGATCTGGATCGGGCACGTGATGCTGTGCATTTCGTATGTGGCGATCATCGTGCAATCGCGTGTGAAGGAGTTGCACCCTTCGCTCGAAGAGGCCGCGCTGGATCTCGGCGCGACGCCGCTGCGCGTGTTCTTCTCCATTACGCTGCCGCTGATTTCGCAGGCGCTCGTGTCCGGCTGGCTGCTGTCGTTCACGTTGTCGATCGACGATCTGGTGCTGTCGGCGTTCCTGTCCGGCCCCGGTTCGACGACGCTGCCGCTGGTGGTGTTCTCGCGCGTTCGACTCGGGCTGAACCCGGAAATGAATGCGCTGGCGACGCTGTTCATCGCGGTGGTGACGGTCGGCGTGGTGGCGGCCAATTATTTCATGCAGCGCGCGGAGCGCAAGCGGACGGTGATGGCAGTCTAGGTTCGGGTGCCCCCCGCGGCGCACGTTCAGTGCGCGCCGCGCGAGGCACGCCTACGTTCAAACCTGATAACCGATCCGCACGCCGCCCCAGTGGCGTCCGCCGACTTCCTCGACGTGGCCCGATACGTCGCAGATCTCGATGCCCAGTTTGCCGGCTTGCGCGGCAATATCGCCGACGACCCCATGCGAACGGGCCGCTCGGCGAAAGCTGAAACGCGACATGGTCGTCTCCTGGATGGCGCGGGTGGTGCAGGTGGTGCCGCGGATGCTGATGGTGCAAATGCGAGCGCGGTCACCCCGGCGCGGATGCAGCGTCTTCTCCGTGCGTTTACGGCACACTTTCAATCGACTTGATACGGGGTATCCCGCAGTCGTTATGATGTGCGGTCGAACTGCTTCGCAGTGATTCCCCCGCAGCCTTTCCCTTTTTTACCGGCAACCATGATCGACTCCTTCGCGCGCGTTTCGGGCTGGCAACAGCTCTATCACCTGTGGGAGCTGCTCGTAATGCTCGGCAAGTTTCTCTGGGGACTGCTGCGTCTGCTGGGGGGCGGTTGAGTATGACGAAAGGACGGACGGGCGCAGGCGTATAGCGGGATTCGCGCGCAGCCGCTGCGCGCGAACTGGCGAATCGATGAGTCGATGAATCAGCGGGAAAGGAACGGTAAGCTCAGGCCGGCGCGCGGTGCGTGCCTTCGCCAGCCGGCACATCCGTCGCGGACGTGCCGAGAAACGCGCGCAGATCGGCCAGCACGCGCTCGGGCGCTTCTTCCATCGGAATGTGGCCCAAGCCCGCATATATGAGCGACTTCGCGCCCGCAATGCGGCTCGCAAACTCCGCCGCGTGCGCGCTCGGGATCCAGCGATCCTTCGCACCCCATAGCACCAGCGCGGGCACCTCGAGCTTCTTCAGCACGCCGGTGTCGACTGCGCTGAAATCGAGCGCCGGCACCATCTTGCCGATCGCGGCGCGCGTGCCTTCGCCGTGGAAGAACTCGACGTAGCGCCGCAGCGTCGCTGCGTCGATCTTGCGCGGATCGCCATACACGTTGCGCACCGCGCTTTTGACAATCGCTTCGGGCAGCAAGCACGGCGAACTGATCCGCACCAGCGCGCTATTGAACAGGCCGATGTAAATCGGCAGCTTCATCGGAAAGCCGGCCGAGTCGATCAGCACCAGCCGTTCGACGGCCTCGCGATGGCGCACCGCGTAGTCCCACGCAATCAGCCCGCCGAGCGAATTGCCGATGACGGTCGCGCGCGAGATGCCGAGCGCCTGCATGAACGTATCGATGAAAAGGCGGTAGGTCGGCAGATTCATCGTTTCGATGGCACCGCTGCTCGAACGCAGCGGCCCTGTCACGCCGAATGGCGGCAGGTCGAGGCGGATCACGCGGTGCCCGCGCTCGAGCTCGTCGGCGACACGATTCCACGTATGCAGCGAAGACGCGAAACCATGGATCATCACGATCGTGTCGCCGCGGCCTTCATCGATGTAATGCACGTCGGCGCCCATGATCTGCACGAACTTCGAGCCGCTTAGCGTGTAGCGCCGGCGCAGTTCGGCGCGCGGCACGCTGGTGATGCCGAGGCGCGCGGCGAGCGAACGGGGCGGCAGCGCGGCGCTGGATGAGGGCGTGGTCGATTCGATGCCTGCCATGTTTTTGTCTCCCTTTTTTTTTCGCTTTGGTGCGAGTGGGATCGCGCCCGCTTCGCGCGGCCTCAACGCGCGAAGCGATAATCGCGCGGCCGTACCCGCCGGGTGCGTTTGCGAAAGCTGAAGGTGAACCCCGGCCACAACGCGGTGACCTTGCCGCTCTTCGTCTGATACCAGCTATGGCAGCCGCTGACCCATACGGAGTGCTGCATGGTCTTTTGCAAGCGCGCATTGAAATCGCGTTGCACGTCGGGCCGCAGATTCATCGTGCGCGCGTTGCGCCGGCGCAGTGCGCGCAGGCACTCGGCGATGTACTGCACTTGCGACTCGATCATGTAGATCATCGAGTTGTGGCCGAGCCCCGTATTCGGGCCGACGATCATGAAGAAGTTCGGGAAGTTCGCGATGCTGACGCCGAGGTAGGCCTGCGGCCCGTCGCGCAACCACATCGCGCCGAGATCCGCGCCGTCGAGGCCGGTCACGTTGAACGGCGCGCCGACGTCGTTGACCTGGAAGCCCGTGCCGCAGATGATCGCGTCGGCGCGGCGAAGCACGCCGTCGTCGGTCACGATGCCGTCGGCGACGATCTCGCGGATGCCGGCCGTCACCACGTCGACATTCGGCTGGCTGACGGCGGGGTAGTAGTCGCTCGACAGCAGCACCCGCTTGCACCCTAGCCGGTAGTTCGGCGTCAGCTTCGCGCGCAGCGCCGGATTCTTCACGCGTCGTGCCAGATAGCTCAGGCAGAACTTCATCGGCAGCTTCATCAGCTTCGGGTTGACCACGAACGCGATCGCGCGCGCTTCGAGTTGCCAGTAGATCGCGCTGCGCACGAGGCGCTGCGCGAACGGCAGATGGCGGAACAGCCAACGCGCGCGCGGCTCGACCGGCTTGTCGGGCTTCGGCATGATCCACGGCGCGGTGCGCTGGAACAGGTCGAGTTGCGCAACGCGCGGCTGGATTTGCGGCACGAACTGAATCGCGCTCGCGCCAGTGCCGATGACCGCGACGCGTTTGCCTTCGAGCGGATACGCATGGTCCCAGCGCGCCGAGTGAAACAGCTTGCCTTCGAAGCGTTCGAGTCCGGCGATTTGCGGCATCGCGGGGCGCGACAACGGGCCGCTCGCGGCGATCACCACATCGGCCTCGACAGGTTCACGCGTGCCGTTCGCATCGATCTCGGCCTGCCAGACCTGGCGTGCCGCGTCGAAACGCGCTGAGACAACGCTCGCGTTGCAGCGCACGTGACGCTCCACACCGTACTTGCGCGCGCAATGTTTCAGGTAGGCGAGGATTTCCGCCTGGCCGCTGAACTCACGCGACCATGCCGGATTCGGCTCGAACGAAAACGAATAGAGATGCGACGGCACATCGCAGGCCGCGCCGGGATAGGTGTTGTCGCGCCACGTGCCGCCGATCTCGCCGGCCGCCTCGTAAATCGTGAACGACGTGATGCCCATCCGCAGCAGGCGAATCGCCATGCCGATGCCGGCAAAGCCGCTGCCGACAATCGCGATGCGTGGCGCGGCGGGTGGTGCAGGGGTGGCAGGCGTCACGGCGTTCTCCGGCATGGGGCAAAAGTCTGATGCAAGATCCAGGCGTCTACATATGTCTACTGCGGCGTAACGCGCAGAGTAGACAACTGTACACATCGAGTCAAGATCGTTTAGAGTGCTCCTATTAAACGCGCGCACCGCGCAGTGATTTAAAGCCCATGAAATCCGTACCCGACGCGGCGGCCCTCGCCGACCATGGCGCTGCCACCGGGCAGGAATTGCCGGCTGGCAAGCGCAAGCTGATCGAAGCCGCACTGCGGCTGACCGCCAGCGGCCGCAGTTTTGCGAGCCTGGGTTTGCGCGAACTGGCGCGCGAGGCAGGGCTCAATCCCAACACGTTCTACCGTCATTTCGACACGCTCGACGAACTGGCGCGCGAGGCCGTCGAATCGGTGAGCCGGCGCTTGCGGCCGATGCTGCGGCGTGAGCGCTGGCTCGCCGCGCACGACGAGCCGCATAGCGTGGCGCGTCGCGCGTGCGTGGCGTTCTTCGCGTTCACGCTGGAAAACCGCGAGGCTTTCCTGAGCGCGCTGGCCGAATATCACGGCACATCGCCGGTGCTGCGCGAAGCGGTGCGCGCGAACCTCCACGAGGTGTCGGCGGAAATGGCGGACGACGTCGTGCAACTGGAGTTGATGCCGACGCTGGCTCGTGAAACCGTCGATGAAGTCTGCACGCAGATCGTGCTGCAACTGTTTCATCTATCGGCCGAATACATCGACGCGCATGCCGCGCGCCGTGCGGCGCTGATCGATTACGCGGAGCGTTTTATCGTCAGGCTGTTTGCGGGCTCGTTGCTGCTTGCGCAGCATGAGGCGGGCAGGGCGCAGGCGTCGGCGCGGGCTTGACTGAAGCCTCGCGAGCCGAAACCTCATGAAGCGAATCGGCAAAAAAACAGGCTCCGTACAGGAGCCTGTTCTTCAATTGACGCTTGCCTGATTGCCGCCGATTCACGCCAGTTCGCGCGGGCGGCACGGCACGATGCTCAGGTATCGGTCCAGCCGCCGGAGTCGTCGTTGCTGCCCATGTCGACACCGCCGCCGTTGTCGCTCCAGTCGTTCGATCCCTGGCCGAAGTCGAGGCCGCCGCCATTGCCGCCGTCATTGCCACGGCGACGCGCTTCGTCGTCGACGATCACGTCACGCTCCACCACGCGCTCACGTCCGGAATTCAGCGCTTCGCCAAGCAGCACGCCAGTGAGCAGGCCGCCCATGCCGCCGCCGAAACCGCCACCGCCTTGCTGCACGATGACCGGCGGCTGTTGCTGATACGGTCCTTGCTGTGGATAAGGTGCTTGCGGCGGATTGCCGAAACGCTCGGCTTCCTGCGCATACGACGACTGTTGGGCCGGCGCGGCAGCCGGATCGGGCCGCCCGTCGGCGCGCGCACGCAGGCTGCCGATGCGCTGCTCGAGTTCGTCGAGTTGATACGGCGGCAGCGGATTCTTGCCGTTCGACAAGGTTTCGACGAAGCCGCGCAACTGGTCTTCGGTCGCTTCGACTTCCTTCTCCAGCGCCTCATGACCCGGCGCGGTGGAGAGCTTCACGTCGAGCTTCAGCGAACGCACGGCGTTGAGCATGTCCGTCGCGCGCTTGAGTTGCACGCGACGCTCGTCGCCGGCACGCGTGTCGTCTTGCGTGCGGGCCCGGCGCAACGTCCAGCGCAGCACTAGCGCGATCACACCAATCAGAACAAGGATACCGATCCACATACCAACCCCCGGACCATGCCGTTGTTGCGCTTGCGAGATCATCGCCGACTGTTGCTGCACAGCAGGCGCATTCTGCTGTACGAACGGATTCGTGGCGCGCCTGGTGGCGTTGCCGCCCGCATCGCCCGCGCGTTCCGCGTCCCTGCGGATGCGTGCTTCGGTTTGCGCGAAGCGGGTCGCGTCGGTGAAGCGGATTTGCGGGTCGAGCGTCTTCGCCTGTTGCAGCTGGGCGAGCGCGTCCGCATAACGGCCTTCGCGATCGAGCACCTGGCTGTACAGGTAGTGTGCGTGGGCATTGTTCGGATGCGCCTGCAGCACCTCGCTCAGGCCGGCATCGGCCTGCTGCCAGTTGCCTTGCGACATCGCGGATTCGATCTGCTGAGCCGTCGGCACAGCGAACGCCGCGGCGGACACCAACAGCAACGAAGCGAACCCGGTTGCGAGAAATTTTTTCATTTACGGACCGGGCGCGTGGCGCCCGTCTCCTTCAGTCGTTTCCAGTGGCCGCGCAGGTGCTCGGCCGGCATACCGGACGTCCGCACGCGGGCGCCGGTATGGTCTGCCGGCGCAATTACTGGGCCGGCGTGTTGAGCTGCTTCTTCAACGCTTCCAGACGGTCTTCGACCGACGGGCCGCGGTTCAGATCCGCGAGCTTGTCGTCGAGCGCCTTGCCGCTCGTGGCGTCTGCCGAATTCAGGCGGGCGTCCGAACGGGCATTCGACAATGCCACCTTGTCTTCCAGCTTCTGGAAATCTTCGGACAGATTCTTGCCGCCGATGCCGCCCAACGCGGTGGCCGCGACGTCTTTGGCCTGAGCGATCTGCTGCTTGGCTTGCAGGATGTTCGAACGAGCGTTCAGGTCGTTGCGGCGGCTGCGCATGTCTTCGATCTGGCTCTTCAACTGCGCCACCGACGGCTCCAGCGTGGTCAGTTCCTTCGTCAGCGCATCGCGTTCGGCTTCGGCCGTGGCTTGCGCGCCGAGGGCTTCACGGGCGAGCGCTTCGTCGCCGGATTGCAGCGCGCGCTTCGCGCCGTCTTCGTACTTCTTCGCCTTGTCCGCGGCAACATCGCGCTTGCTTTGCTGCGTGGCCACTTGCGCCTGAATCTCGATCAGCGAGTTCTCAGCACGGCCGATGCTTTCGTCGAGTTCGCGCACGATCTGGCGCGAGTCGCGCGACGGATCTTGCACGGAGTCGGCCGCGTCGTTCAGGAGACCTTTGAGCGTGCGCGAAATGCTGTCAAAAAGCGACATGAAAACCTCCAAAGAATAGTGTTGGCGCTGAATTATCCCGCGCGCTTGACTGCTTTCCACTGCTACTTTACGCCGCTGCGCGCGAAGCTGCGCAACGATCGGACCGGAGTTCGGGGCGCGCTCGCCAATTGCAATAGCGGTGCCGTAAATTGTTCGGTTTGAATATTGAATTGCTGACAGTCTCAAAGCTTAAAGCGCGCGAGGAGTGGTTGATCAGGTGGCGGATATTACACCACGGGCTCTCTTAAAAACGGCTTAAAGGATGCAATGGCGCAATTGCGCATTTTGCGCGCGGCGGGCTTCGGCGATGTAAATGAAAAGGGCGCGCGTGGTGCCCTCAGCTTCAATGGTTGCGGGCATGCGAACCAGGCTGCGGCCTATTTGACAGTGCGGGTTCAATGAAGCGAATAATGCGTACGTAATGTACTTGCCGCTGTCGAACAGATCGCTATTCAAATGCTTAAGCTTGCAATATCGAAAGCTCATTCATTTGATTCACGTTAATGTAACGATATGCAACGGCCTGATTCGCGGTGTGCGGAAAATGCCGCATCTTTCATCAGGCGAAGCGGCCGCCTTCGGTGCTCGGGTTGCTGCGCGGATCGTCGTCGTCGCGCGGGGTGTCGATGCGCGGGCGCTTCAACACGGTGCGCAACTGCGCTTCCGTATCCAGCGGCTGCGGGGGCGAAGCTTCATCGGCCGCAGCTTTCGCGGCTGCTACGCGCGCGACCGCTTCGGCGGTTGCCGCGGCTTCCAGATCGACTTCGGCGGCGAGCGCGGCTGCCAGACCCGCAGGCAGCAGCGGGGCAGGTTGCGCAGCCGGGGCGCGCGGCAATGCACCCGCACCCGACGGCGCGCCAGCCGCCGCCTCAAAGTCCGCTGCCGCGACGCGATCCGCCGGCGCGCCTGCGCCGTCCACGCGTGTTTGCAGCGCCGCCGGCAAGGCCGCGCGCGCGTGCCGTGTGCCACGCGCCACCCGCTGCAGCGCCGCGTCGAGCGCGTCAGGCGCGCGGGGCGCGCGCAGCCGGTCGACGATGCTCGCCGCTTTCACCTGTTCACTGGTTGCGCCAAAGCTCAGCACCGCGCGCCGCATCAGCTCGCTGACGCTAATGCCCAGATTCTCGGCGGTGGCGGTGATCGCGCGTTTTTGCGCGGTCGTCACGAATACGACGATGCGCTCGCTGGGCTTGTTCATGGTCGGCTCGCAGATTTGTTGGCATTGGCGGGTCAAGGCGTGCATCTGGCATACGCCATCGCGCGCATTCGTGTGGTCGCGCGCGCCGGGTCCATCATATGACGAGTTGCGCAGATGCGGAACGGGCGTGACATGAAAATCCCGTGACATCAACGAGTTGTGGCGTTTCCAGGCGGCTTGTCCACAGCCCTTTCAACATTTTCTGTTGATAACCCGGGCGCCGCGCGCAGCGGGGGCTGCGGACCGCCCGAAACTACCTGCGCTCTGGGCGCGAAGGGAATTCTTACAAAAAAACTGACTTGAGGCGCGCTTGAATTCTTTAAAATGCGCTGTTACGTTGCGCCGGGCAGGATCCCAGGCGTGCCGTGCGGCCGGCCGGGGGCAAGCGGCAGCGCGGTGGTTTCCGTCTCAGGCTACGATGCTCGATCACGACCCATGCGCGCGCCATGAGCGCGGGCAGAAAGGCGTTCAGTCATGCGCCCACTATTCCAGTCATGCCAATCATCAAACGACCGCATTCCTCCCATTCTCCGTCCGGTGAAGACCGGGACTCCTACCACCGCACTCCAGGACGCCATGCTGCTTCGCGCGATGCCGAGGCCGGCCGCCGTTCGCCCGGCACGACCGTCGCCATCTGGTTCGCCGGGCTGGTCGCGACCATCGCGGTGGTGGGCGCGCTGATCGTCGGCTATGCGCTGGTGGTGATGGGGCCGCAACTGCCGTCGCTCGACGCGTTGACCGACTATCGTCCGAAGGTGCCGCTGCGGGTCTACACCGCCGACCACGTGCTGATCGGCGAATTCGGTGAGGAGCGGCGCAGCCTCGTGCGCTTCCAGGACATTCCCGACCAGATGAAGAAAGCGGTGCTCGCGATCGAAGACTATCGCTTCTACGAGCACGGCGGCGTCGACTTCCTGGGCATTCTGCGCGCCGGCTTTGCCGACCTCGCGCACGGCGGCGCGTCGCAGGGCGCGAGCACGATCACGATGCAGGTGGCGCGCAACTTCTTCCTGTCGAGCGAAAAGACCTACACGCGCAAGATCTACGAAATGATGCTCGCGTACAAGATCGAGCGCGCGCTGACCAAGGATCAGATTCTCGAGCTGTACATGAACCAGATTTATCTGGGCGAGCGCGCCTACGGCTTCGCCGCGGCCGCGCGCGTGTACTTCGGCAAGGATCTGAAAGACATCACGCTGGCACAAGCCGCGATGCTGGCCGGCTTGCCGAAGGCGCCGTCCGCGTATAACCCGGTGGTCAATCCGAAACGCGCGAAGATCCGTCAGGAGTACATCCTGAAGCGCATGCTCGAGCTGAAATACATCAGCCAGGAGCAGTACGACCAGGCGGTGAAGGAAGAGATCCACACGAAGAATCCGGGCAACGAATACAGCGTGCACGCGGAATACATCGCCGAAATGGTCCGGCAGATGATGTACGCGCAGTACAAGGACGAAACCTATACGCGCGGTCTGAACGTCACCACGACGATCGACTCGGCGGATCAGGACGCCGCGTATCGCGCGGTGCGCAAGGGCGTGATGGATTACGAGGGGCGCCACGGCTATCGCGGACCGGAAGGCTTCGTGCAACTGCCCGAGCCGGGCGACGACCGCGACCAGACCATCGACGACGCGCTCACCGATCACCCGGACAACGGCGAGATCATCGCCGGGGTGGTGACGGACGCGAGTCCGAAGCAGGTGAAGGCGCAACTGGTGGACGGCACCCAGGTGACGATCAGCGGCGACGGCCTGCGCTTCGCCGCGGGCGCGCTGAGCGTACGCGCGGCGGCGGCCACGAAGATCAAGCCGGGCTCGATCGTGCGCCTCGTCGCCGACGACAAGGGCAACTGGCAGATCACGCAACTGCCGCAAGTGGAAGGCGCGCTCGTGTCGCTCACGCCGCAGGACGGCGCGATCCGCGCGCTGGTCGGCGGCTTCGACTTCAACAAGAACAAGTTCAACCACATCACGCAGGCATGGCGTCAGCCGGGTTCGAGCTTCAAGCCGTTCATCTATTCGGCGGCGCTCGACAAGGGCCTGGGACCGGCGACGATCATCAACGACGCGCCGTTGTACTTCCCGGCGAGCACGCCGGGCGGCGACGCGTGGGAGCCGAAGGACGACGACCAGCCGGACGGTCCGATGCCGATGCGCCTCGCGTTGCAGAAGTCGAAGAACCTGGTGTCGATCCGCATCCTCTCGTTCATCGGCACCAGGTACGCGCAGGACTTCGTCACGCAGCGTTTCGGTTTCGACGCCGACAAGACCCCACCGTATCTGCCGATGGCGCTCGGTGCGGGCCTCGTCACGCCGTTGCAGTCGGCGGGCGCGTACTCGGTGTTCGCGAACGGCGGCTACCGGATCAACCCGTATCTGATCAACGAGGTGACGGACGCGCGCGGCGAGCCGCTGTCCAAAGCGCAGCCGTTGACGGCCGGGCGCGACGCGCCGCGCACGCTCGAGCCGCGTAACGTGTACATCATGAACAGCCTGCTGCATTCGGTGGCGACCGCCGGCACCGGCGCGGGCACCAACGTGCTGCATCGTTCGGACCTGCAGGGCAAGACGGGTACGACCAACGACGCGAAGGACGGCTGGTTCGCCGGCTATCAGCAGTCGCTGGTGGCGGTCGCGTGGATGGGTTACGACCAGCCGAAGAGCCTCGGCAGCCGTGAATTCGGCGCGCATCTCGCGTTGCCGATCTGGGTCGAGTACATGCAGCGCGCGCTGCGCGGCGTGCCGCAAGCCGAACCGCAGCAGCCTGACGGTGTGAGCGTGGCAGACGGCGAACTGTTCTTTACCGACATGATGCCGGGCAACGGCTTCGTCGCCAGCATCGGTCTGGACTCGGCGAACCCGACGGCCGGCGTGAGCGATGCGGTCGGCGGAGTCGGGCCGGCCGGCATGACGCCGCCGGCGGTGCCGCCGCCGACTGTGTCGTCGAACGAGAAGAAGCAGATCATGGATCTGTTCGAGTCGAACAAGCCTTGACGCTGTAACGCTTAGCCGGCGCGGTTTTCATGATGCACCGATGAAAAACTGCGTCGGCTGTGTGCCACTAATGTGACAGGCCATCACTTGACTGCTATCAGGCGCGCAGGCTCCTGCAACATTACGGCGCCGGCATGCTGCGCCAATTGGTCGGGTGCAAGGTGGGCATATCTCAGCGCCATCGCGAAGGTTGACCACCCGCCTGGTATCGAAGCAGTGCGCAAGGGCGCAAGAATCCGCCGCGCGTCGACCGACACATCATCGGATGGAAAATCGCTTAGTGGGTCGAAAATGGTCAGCTTGTAGCCGCGATAGTCCGGCAGCACCTCAGTCACAAACGGCACCACCCGCGCATTACCCGCGCGCCCCATCCGCGACACCGATGTCAGCGTGCACGCCGGCACGCCGAAAAACGGCACGAACACCGAATCGCGCAAGCCAAAATCCATATCGGCTGCAAGCATCACCGGCTTGCCTTCGCGCAACGCTCGCCGCACGCTGTCGCCGCGCGGAATCATCTCGGTGCCGAAGCGGCCGCGCTGGCGCCTCACCATCGCATCGAGCAGCAGGTTCGACATCGGCGTATAGAGCGACGCAACCGGGTGGCGCGTCATACATCATGCAGCCCGCCTCGATGCCGACAAAATGGAAGCCGACGAAAATAGTCGGTTGCGCCTGGATGTGGGCGAGATCGATCGCACTCTCCACTTCGACGACACGCGCCAGCATCTGCGCATTGCCGAACCATTGCGGGTCGCGCTCGACGTAGCTGTGAATCACATGGCAGAAGTGCGCGCGCGCCAGACGTTCGCGCGCATCGTCGCTCATGTCCGGGAAGCACAGCTTCAGATTGGTATGCACGACGCGCCGGCGGCTGCTCGGAATCCGGTACAGCAACGCGCCGATGCCGGTGCCGATCCGCGCGACAAGCCCGTAGGGCAAGCAAGCAAACGTGCGCAGCAGACCCGTCATCAGACAGATGAGTATTCGACTTTTCACAAGGCGGGGACCCGGTGGATGCTGGATGGCGAACACGCCGGCCGCCGCAACCTCAGGGTCGCCGACGATCGAAGTGACATGCGCGCGCGTCAAACCGGGTCTCGCGCTGCGCGTTCTGAAGATGGACGCCTCGCTCGCGGCGAGGCGCTGTGCTGCTGGAGGCCGACACCGTTTAGGCATCGGGCGTCCGGGTAGAACCCAAGGTGAAAACACCGCAGGCGCGATTAAAACACAGCGCCGATCCCGGACAGACAATCGGTTGGCGCGAGCGCCGGGAAAATGCCGCTAAAGCCTTGCCGGATCTCGCTTTTTGCCCGCCCTTTCAAAAACTTGCGTGTGCGGCCCGCATGGCCCGCACACGCACGCTCATCAAGGCTTGTTCGACTCGAACAGATCCATGACCGGTTGAAGATAGCTTGGAAATAGCGGTAACCTACTGATTATTAACAGATAGTCTCGCGCCGGTCAGCAACGGGCATTATCAAGGTTTTCAGGGATTTTACGGGGTTGCCGATAGGATTGAGGCACACTTTGGGCACAGCGCCCGGATGCTGTGTAGGCCGCTCGTACTAGATATCGCTGCCGCGCATGCGTGCCAGCGCGCATCCCAAAAACATGTCCAGGCAACATTCTGCTAGGTTTACGCCGTCACAAATGACGGGATCAATCAATGAGCGGTACGGAGCTTAAAACGGATGCGTGGCATCGGTATGTGATGTATCGAAGTGACGATTCATCGCTTATGCCTTTTGCGTCGCGCGAGGAAAAACAGCAAGCCGGCGAGGCAGGTCGGAAGTTCACAGCGTCGGCGTACCCGGAGGTGTGGGCGCAAGACGCTGCGCTCGTCGCCCGCGTTCGACAGTTCCTCGGTGCAAATTTCCACTGGCACGGCCGACTGACGAAGAACGGGACCGCGCAGGAAGTGGTCCAGACCTTGCACGACATGGTACGCGGGGGCAGCGTTATCGTAGTCCCGGAGAAAGCGCTGGGCGGCGGATCCGTGGGAAGTGGCACGTCGGCCGCCAGCGCGCCCGCCTACGCAGCATTGGACCCGGAGGACGCCGAACAGATGCGGGCGTTTGCCCGTAGCATCCTGTACCCGCCCGGCGAACCGGTTCTATCGGGCGACTACAGTCCAGACCGGGAGGCTTCCGGGCAACTCGCCGCGGCGAAAGCGGCAATGTCTGGTGACGATGGCAGCTTGACGACGCCGCTCGGCGATGCGCAGCCGTTCGAGTACAGCGAGGATGTTTCGAGCGGCGACGTACAGGACTTGGCCGCGCGTGGGCTCAGCGAAGAAGAAGAGGCCGAATGTGGCGCGCTGTATGACCGGGATATGGAAGAATGCAATTTCGCGCGCGCGATATATCAAGACCCGCGCACTTACGCAGTGTGCACGCAGCGTGCTTTTTCCAACTACCAGAGCTGTAGAGGATACTGAAATGGCGAAACCCCCACGTGCGACTATCGTTTTCTATGATGAAGAAACACAGCAACTGAAACTGTGTACGGTGTTTCGGCGTGAAGTGCAGGTGGTCATTGACCGCGAACTGGCGAGAAGCGGCGGCATGACCATACCTCCCGACGCATCAGAGCACAGTACACAGCCGATTGGGGATGAAGACGCGCGCAAGCTCGGCGCAATGGCGATACTTATGCAAGCTGGTGTACACGAGGAGCTACGCAATCGGCTTCATATCACGACTGCGGAGCCGATAGACTGGTCGCCGCCGCCTCGTCCGGGAAGCTAACCTCCTCTCGTGACCCCGCATCTGATCCCATCAAATCACCAATGCCTCTTTCCGCCAACTGACGCCAGGACTTTCGGATTTTTGCTGATTGTTGGGCGTCGGGGCGAAACGGAAACTCGCGGGTTCCGGATGCTGAGCTAGCCCCGGTTGTCTTGGCATACTCGCCCGTCGCTCCCTTCCCCGGACGGCGGGCATTTTATTGGCCGTTGCCCTGATTGCTCTGCACCCGCTTTAGGCCCGCTTCGAGCATCACGTCCAGGACGCGCTTACCGCCCCAGCTTGCCACGGTGATCGCCAGCGCAGTCAGCGGCGCCGGCGCATGCCGCCATTCGCATAGGAAAAACGCCGCGAGGCCGGCGACAAACGAAGCCGTCACAACGCTGCCGATCTCAACCCACACCGGCCGCCGGGCCCATCGGAAGCGAGCCCCTGGAACGCCGCCGCCGCGCCGCCGATCAACGACAAAACGACAGGGAGCGCCCAGGATTCGAGCGGAATATCGCCAACCTCGCGTGACAGCGAATCCTGTGTGGCGGTCATCGCATACGCCGTTGCTACCCACATCAGGCCCCACGAGGCCCACCAGAAATTGAATCAATCGACGCACGGCGCCCCCTTCTTGTTGTTTCGAGCTTCGAGAAACGCCAGCACCATGCCGGACCCGGCCATTCCTAAATAGAAAATGACCTGTGCGACATTCTCAAAACGCCCGGTCGCAGCGAACACTGGCATGACATAAAACACTGACGTCACCCAATACAGGTATTGCCTGTGGCGCCGGACCCACGGCAGCGAATACCGATCCGGTAGCAGATCCTCGTGTTCACACGCGTCCCATTCGCGAGCGCAAGTGATGCGCGATCGCATCGAGGCGAATCAGTCGCCTACATTTTGGGAGCGCACGACGGCCCCGATTCAGCGGCCGCTAGCATTGGAGGTCGCGTGAACGAACATCCGACGCTCCATGTAGTTTCGATGTCTGGCGGCAAAGACAGCACAGCGACTGCGCTCGTCGCGATCGAATTGCATGGCCGGGAGAACTGCCGGCGAACAATGCCTGCAGACAAGGCGATCGAACACGACCGCGCGCATGACGCCCAGCCAGTCGCAGACGATACCGGGGCGCGCGACGCGGCACGGTATCGGTGGCTGCGGCAGCCGCCGCGCTTCCTCCCGCGTGATCCAGCGTATCCGGATCGGTGGCTCGGGCCACTCCGGCAAAGCTGGCGCCTTGTCGATCCATTCCCAATCGTTAGCCGCGTCCAGCATCATTGAGCGCATCACGCTGAGATACCTATTACGCGTGGCAGGCGTCAGGGGCTTACCGAGTTTATCGAGACCCAGGTAAGACGGATTCCTGATCAATATTATTGGGTGCATAAGCGGTTCAAGAATCGGTCGGCGGGGGAGGCGGGGGTTTATTGAGGCTGCCGGAGTCGTCGCTGTGGTGGGGGCTTGAAGCGGTATTGGCGGCGCTGCGGGCCTGTGACTTATCCATGACGCGTCAGCAAACGCATCTGCACTTGAATCCATTGCGCGCTCAAGTACCTAGTCGGGATCTCCAGGCGTTATCAACAGGGCTGTGAACAGAATCTGTGGATAAGCGGCGGTGCGGTCATTTCACCGCGCCGTGGCCCGGGTATTCCCGTGCCCCTGCATCCACCGGCACCGCACCCGACAAACCGATTCGCTTCAAGCACTTAAGCGTGTACCCCTATAGTTATCAACAGCCCTATCAACACAAACTGGGGATAAGGTTGAGGCATCCCAACCGCTTCATCCCAAGAAAAAGCGGCCGTCCGACGCTCGCTGGTTCATTCCGTACCGCTCCCACAAATCCCAGCGCGATCAATGTGTTAGCTCGCTTGTCAGATAGTTTTCAACAGGATCTTCAACACAAACTGGGGATAAGTCAGTCGCTATCCGTACGGAATCCCAGGTTTAGTCGGGCATCCCCGCATTCGCCGCCGACGTTGAGGACGCCGCCGCTTCGACCGGCGGATTCCCCATCGCCTGAAACAGAGCCGCCGTGTCCGTCAAACGCGCACTGGTATAGCGGATCTCATCGAGCTGCGCGTTGCGAAACTGCTGCTCGCTCGAACGCGTCGCCGCGACCGGCAGTGCACCCAGCCGATAACGTCCCGACGTCTCCTCGAAAATGCCCTGCGCCGAGCGCGCGGCGATGTTCGCCGCGTCGAGCGCCTGCGCGTCGTGCTCCAACGCGGCGAGCGTGTCGGCGACGTTCTGGAACGCGGCCAGCACGGTCTGCTTGTACTGCGAGACCGTGGCGTCATACGTGTGCTGCGCGGCCCGACGCTGCGCCACCAGCGCACCGCCGTGAAACAGCGGCTGCGACAACGACGCGCCGATGCTCCATATCGCCCCCGCGCCGGACAGCGCCACCGGCCAGCTAAAGCCGCCTTGTCCCATCGATGCGCTCAGCGACAGGCTCGGAAACATCTGTGCCGTCGCGACGCCGACATCGGCCGCCGCGGCCTTCACTGCGGCATCGGCAGCCTGAATGTCGGGCCGCGAGCGCAACAGCTCCGACGGCACCACGACCGGCACCTGTTCAGGCACATGCAGCCGCGCGAGCTCGAGGTCGTTCGGCGCGGCATCCGGCGTGCGGCCGAGCAGCACCGCCAACGCATGACGCGTGGTCAGCCACTGCTGCTCGAGACCCGGCAAGCTCGCCGACAGACTCGCCGCGCTCTGTTGCGCGCTCAACTGATCGGCGTGCGAGACCGCGCCCAACGCATAGCGCCGCTGCGTGTCGCGCGCCTGATCGTTGGCGACCGTCACGAGCCGTTCGGTGGTGTCGATCTGCGCATGCAGCGCGGCGCTGGTGATCGCCGCCGTCACGATGTTGGCGGCGAGCGCGCGGCGCGCGGCGTCGAACTGGTAAGCCTGCACGTTCACGCGCGCGGCGAGCGCCGCGTTGGCCAGACGCACGGCGCCGAACAGGTCGAAGGTGTAATGCGCCTGCAATTGACCGACGAAGATGTTGTAGAGAAACGTGTTGGGGCCGATCTCGGGAATCGCCAGCGCGCGGTTGCGGGTCGCCTGGCCGCCCGCGTCGATGGTCGGCAGCAGCGAACTGCCGACCTGCGCACGCAATTGCTCGCGCGCGGCGGCAAGACTTTTATCGGTGGCGGCGAGCGTCGGGCTGTTGCGCAAGCCTTCATCGACCAGCGCGTTCAACGCATCCGACTGGTACAGCTTCCACCATTCGGGCACCGGCTGCGCGCCGACCATGAACTGCTGCGTGACGCCTTGCGCGGGCACGGTCTGCGCTGGCTGCGCCTGGGCGCCGTAATGCGCCGGCTGCGGCATCGCGGGCGGCTCGCCGGTCGGTCCGAACGAACAGCCGGCCAGCGCGCAGGCAACGGCGAGCGCGCCGAGTCGCGCATAGCGGCAGAGGGGGGGCAGTGCAAAAGTAGCCATAGCCATGCTCAATTCCCCGTATGCGTCGCGCCGGACGGCGTCGGTGGTTCGCGCTCGTCGCCCCGCACCCTGAACGACGCGGCGTACAGCGCGGGCAGATAGAACAGCGTGAGGATGGTCGCGCTCGTGATGCCGCCCATCAGCGCGGTCGCCATCGGGCCGAAGAAGTTCGAGCGCAACAGCGGAATCAGCGCGAGCACGGCGGCGGCCGCGGTCAGCGTGATCGGCCGGAAACGCCGCACGGTCGCGCCGACAATCGCGTCGAAACGCTTCTGCCCCGATGCGATGTCCTGCTCGATCTGATCGACCAGAATCACCGAGTTGCGCATGATGATGCCGAACATCGCGATCACGCCGAGCATCGCGACGAAGCCGAACGGCTTGCCGAACAGCAGCAGCGTGAGGACCACGCCGATCAGCCCGAGCGGCGCGGTCAGCACGACCATCAGTACGCGCGCGAAGCTCTGCAGCTGGATCATCAGCAAGGTCAGTACGGCGATCACCATGATCGGAATCTGCGCATTAATCGACGTCTGGCCCTTGGCGCTTTCCTCGACCGAGCCGCCCACTTCGATCCGGTAACCGACCGGCAGCGTCGCGCGAATCTGGCTGAGCGCACGGTCGACCGCGTGCGTGACGTCGATGCCTTGCGCGCCTGGAGCAACATCGGACTGCACGGTGATGGTGGGCTGGCGGTCGCGCTCCCAGATCACGCCGTACTCGAGGTCGTTGCGCAGATGGCCGAGCGTGCCGAGCGGCACGGGGCCGTTCGGCGTGGGCACGGCCAGCGCAACGAGTTGCGACGGGTCCACGCGTTCCGCGCGCGGCGCGCGCAGATCGACGCTGATCAGCTTGTCGCGTTCGCGGTACTGCGTGACGGTGTAACCGGAGAGCGTCATCGCGAGGAAGCTCGAGATGTCTTCGGAGCTCACGCCGAGTTCGCGCGCGCGCTTCTGGTCGACTTCGAAACGCACCGAACGCTCGGCGGGTTCGTCCCAATCGAACTGGACGTTGCGGGTGCCGCGGTCGCCACGCATGGTGGCGGCGACGCGCTCGGCGATCGAGCGCACGGTCGCGATGTCGTCGCCGCTCACGCGGAACTGCACCGGATAGCCGACCGGCGGCCCGTTCTCGAGGCGCGACAGGCGCGTGCGGATCGCCGGAAAGTTATTGCGCAATTCCGGTTCGAGCCACTGCGCGAGCTTCTCGCGATCCTTCACCGACTTCGCGGTGATTACGAACTGCGCGAAATTGGGCTGCGGCAATTGCTGATCGAGCGGCAGATAGAAACGCGGCGCGCCGGTGCCGACGAAGCTCACCGTATGATCGATTTCCGCACGGCCCACCAGCGCCTTTTCGAGCCGCTGTGCCTGGCGCAACGTGGCTTCGAACGACGCGCCTTCAGGCAGGCGCACATCCACCAGCAGCTCGGGTCGGTCCGAACTCGGAAAGAACTGTTGCGGCACCAGCGTGAAGCCCGCCATCGCCAGCATGAACAGCACGACGGTGATCACCAGCACGACGAAGCGCCGCTCGATGCACCAGCTGATCCAGCCACGCAGGCGTTGGTAGAAGCGCGTGTCGTAGATATCGTGTTCGTGGTCTTCCGCTTCGTGCGCCTGACGCTTGCGCTCGGGCAGCAGGTGATAGCCGAGTAGCGGAATCAGCACGACGGCCGCGAGCCATGACGCGATCAGCGCGATCGCCGACACCTCGAAGATCGAACGCGTATATTCGCCGGTGCTCGATTTGGCCAGCGCGATCGGCAAGAAGCCGGCGACGGTCACGAGCGTGCCGGTCAGCATCGGAAACGCGGTGCTGGTGTACGCAAAGGCCGCCGCGCGCGTGCGGTTCCAGCCTTGCTCGAGCTTCACCGACATCATCTCGACCGCGATGATCGCGTCGTCGACCAGCAGCCCCAGCGCCAGCACCAGCGTGCCGAGCGACACTTTGTGCAGCCCGATGTCGAACAGATACATGCAGAGCGCGGTGACGGCGAGCACCACCGGAATCGAGATCACGACCACCATGCCGGTGCGCACGCCGAGCGACACGAGGCTCACCACCAGCACGATTGCAACGGCTTCGGCGACGGCTTCGAGAAAGTCGTCGACCGAGCGCTCGACCGCGTTCGGCATGCTCGACACTTCGACCAGTTGCAAGCCGGCCGGCAATGCCTTGCGCAATTGCGCGGTTTGCTGATCGAGCGCCCTGCCGAGGCGGATCACGTCGCCGCCCGGCTGCATCGTCACGCCGATGCCGAGCACGGCCTTGCCGCCGAAGCGCATTTGCGTGACGACCGGATCGTCGTAGCCGCGCTTGATCGTCGCGATGTCGCCGAGACGGAACGTGCGGTTGTTGATGCGGATCAGCGTGTCGGCGAGCGCGGCGACGTCCTTGAACTGGCCGGTGGGCCGCACGAACACGCGGTCGTCGGCGGTGGTCAGCGTGCCCGCCGGAGAGACGCTGTTCTGCGAATTGATCGCCTGGCCGAGTTGCTGCGGCGAGATGCCCAGACGCGTGAGTTGCGTGTTGGCGATTTCGATGTAGATGTGCTGGTCCGGATCACCGAAGTAGTCGACCTTGCCGACGCCCGGCACGCGCAGCAGTACCGTGCGCAACTGGTCCGCGTAGTCGTGCAGTTGCGCGGCGGAAAAGCCGTCGCCTTCGAGCGTGTAGATGTTGGTGTAGACGTCGCCGAATTCGTCGTTGAAGAACGGGCCCTGAATGCCCGGCGGCAAGGTCGCCGCGATATCGCCGACTTTCTTGCGCACCTGATACCAGGTCTCGGGCACGTCCTTGACCGGTGCCGAGTCTTTCATCGAGAAGAATATCAGCGACTCGCCGGGGCGCGAGTAGCTGCGTATGAAATCGATCGCGGGCGTCTCCTGCAGCTTGCGGCCGATGCGGTCCGTCACCTGTTCCTGCACCTGCCGCGCGGTGGCGCCGGGCCAGAAGGTGCGGATCACCATCACGCGGAACGTGAACGGCGGGTCTTCGGATTGCGCGAGCCGCGTATAGGCGAGGATGCCGAACGCGGTGGCGAGCGCGATCAGGAAGACGACCAGCGCCTGATGACGCAGCGCCCAGGCGGACAGGTTGAAGCGTCCTTCTTCATGCATCGTGCTCATGAAGCGAAGTCCTCGGGATGCAGCGGTGCGATCACGCGGACTTTTTCGCCGGCGGTCACCGTATGCACGCCTTGCAGCACGACGCGTTCGCCGTCCTTGAGCCCCTCGCCGATCACGATGGTGCGCTCGTTGAAGCGCGTGACCGTGACGCGGCGCAGTTCCAGCGCGTTGTCGGCGGCGCGCACGACCCAGACGGCCGGCTGACGGCCTTCGTGGAACAGCGCGGTGACGGGCAGCGTGAACCAGCCGTGCTGGTTCGCCGCGCCGTTCGACGTCAATGGCATGACCGGCGCGACCGGCGCGATATCGGCCGTCATGCCGAGGCGCACGTCCGGGCCGGGGTTGTCGAGCGTGAGCCGCGCGCGCCAGGTGCGGCTTTGCGAGTCGGCGGCGGGTGACAGTTCGCGCACGCGCGCAGTGAACTTGCGTCCCGGCAGCGCGGCGAGCGTGACGTTGGCGGATTGCCCGACCGCGAACGCGGCGAGCGCGCTTTCCGGCACGTCGCAGAGCACGTCGATGTCGCCGCTCCACGCGAGGTTGTAGACGGCCTGGCCCGCGGACACGTTCTGACCGGTGTCGGCCTGTTCCGCCGTGATGACGCCCGCGTGACCGGCGACGAGCGTGGTGTACTGCAACTGGTTCTGCGACAGGGCCACCTGTTGCGCCGCCTGGTCGCGCTGCGCGAGCGCGGACGCGTACGCATTGGTGGTCTGTTCGAGCTGCGCTGGCGCGATCAGGTTTTCTTTCGCCTGTGCCTGGTCGCGATCGAGTTGCTGCTTCGCAAACACGAGGCTGTGCTGCGCGGCCTCGAGTTGCGCCTGGGCGCTGGCCGCGCTCTTTTGCGCATCCGCCGGGTCGAGCTGGGCGACGATCTGCCCGCTCTTCACGACGTCGCCGAGGCGCACCCGCCGTTCAATGATCTTGCCGCCGACGCGAAACGACAGCGGCGTCGAATAGCGCGCCTGCACTTCGCCGGGCAACGACGCCGCTGGCATCGCACTGCCGTCCGCATACACGGCGACGGCAACCACAGGCCGGGGCGCGGGCGCCGCCGCTTCGTTCTTCGAGCACGCGGCCAGCGTGACGACGCCGGCCAGCGCAACGGCGCAGGCTGCGTGGCGCACATACCGATGGGACTGCTGGCGCATCACTGACGATGCGGGAGAACCGGGACGCTTCACAATTACCCCAACTGGAGACAGCGAACGAACACGGCAAGCCGCAGTGGCCCGCCAGCGAAGACCCGCAGACCGATTCATGCGATAGGCATACGTGTCTGACTTCAAATGGAGAAGTGCATTCTAATACACACCTGTATTTGAATGTAGATGTGAATTGGAATTCTTTTCGGTGCTAGACTTGCGCCCATGAAACGGCAACGACTGACACGCGAGCAAAGCAAGGACCAGACGCGCGAGCGTCTGCTCGACGCTGCGCAAGCGATTTTTATGAAGAAGGGCTTTGTCGCGGCGAGCGTCGAAGACATCGCGGCGGCGGCAGGCTATACGCGCGGGGCGTTCTATTCGAACTTCCGCAGCAAGAGCGAGTTGTTTCTTGAACTATTGCGGCGCGATCACGAAACGATGCAGGCGGGGCTGCAGGCCATCTTCGCGAGCGCGGCCTCGCGCGAGGAGATGGAAGCACGCGTGCTGCGTTACTACAGCAACCTGCATCGCGAGAACAAATGCTTTCTGCTGTGGGTCGAGGCGAAGCTGCTCGCGGTGCGCGACGGCCGCTTCCGGCTGCGTTTTAA
The DNA here is from genome assembly GCF_902859915.1 of Paraburkholderia ultramafica. Lineage (GTDB taxonomy): Bacteria > Pseudomonadota > Gammaproteobacteria > Burkholderiales > Burkholderiaceae > Paraburkholderia > Paraburkholderia ultramafica. The sequence continues at coordinate 59,870 of NZ_CADIKK010000005.1, read as the reverse complement.
CGCGTTCATGCAGGAGAAGCTCGAACAGATGAGCGCGTACATTCGCGAGTTTTCGGCGCGCGTCGGCACGCCGATGCTGATGGAGCCGGAGTCGTTGGCAATCGGTTTGATGGGCTTGTGCGACGGCGTGCAGTTCTTCTACACGGTCGACCCGCAGAACGTGCCGACGGAGCGGGCCGAAGCGGTGCTGGCGGGATTTTTTGCGCGCGTGGTGTTCGGACGCGACGCGTGATGCGTGCGGCGTCCACGCGCTAGGGGAAGCGGGGCGGCCGGTTCAGGCCGAACCGCCATCCGGCCGGTGCCGTTCATAGCGGCGCGACCGACGGGGCGATTCGAAATGTGGAAGGGTGCCTGACCGACGTAGATGCCGACGTAGATGCCGACGCAGATGCAGATGCCGTTGCGGCGAATCAGTTGGTCGGCAATTGCGCGCAGACGTCGGCGGCCGGCGCCGCGCAGGCGAACGAGTACTGCCCGCTGTAGCGCAGGACTTCCTCACCGGCATGCAGGACGACCTTGATGTCCGGGCAGCGCTCGTAGGCGATGAAGGCCGAACAGGCTGCGGCGGACCAGCAGACCAGCGAGAACGCGATTTTTTCGAAAAGCTGAAAACGATGTGTCATAGCGGTTAATTTCCTTTCGGCCGCTATGTTAACAGAATACTAGGGTTTATACCTAGTCGAAATCAGCGGCGCGCTTCGCAATGGTGACGCGAGCGCCTCGCCAACCTGACTGGAATGTCATGTTGAGGTCAGGGTTGGGACATGATCAGGTCGATACAATCGGTTCGTTGGGCAAACCCGCGCGCGCCTTGCCGCACGGGTCGATACAGGCGGCAAGGGTTGCGCCGGCCCGGCTTTACCGAGGCAGGAGTCGTCCATGAATCAACTGCAATCGATGCGCGTGTTCGTCAAAGTGGCGGACCTCGGCAGTTTCGTCGGCGCGGCCGGCGCGCTGGACCTTTCCACCGCGGTTGTCACGCGGCATGTGGCCGATCTGGAAGCGCGTCTCGGCACGCGGCTACTGAATCGCACCACGCGCCGGCTGTCGCTGACCGAGTCCGGCAGGACTTATCTGGAGCGTGTGCGGCACATTCTCGACGACCTCGAAGGCGTCGAGCAAATGGTGGTGGCGCGCAATCACGAACCGGTCGGCACGTTGCGTATCGTCGCGCCGGTGGTGTTCGGGCTGCATAGCCTCGCGCCGGTGGTGCAGTCGTACGCGGCGCGTTATCCGGACGTGATGCCGGACGTCACGCTCGCGGATCGCCACGTCGATCTGGTCGAAGAAGGCTTCGACGTCGGCATTCTGGTCGCGCGGCACATGCGCAGTGCGAGCATCGTCACGCGACGCCTGACGACCGGCAGCATGACGGTCTGCGCGACGCCCGCGTATCTGGCGCAGCATGGCATGCCGACGCGTCCCGAGCATTTGCTGAAGCATCCGTGCCTGAGCCGGCCGTCCGAACAGGGCGGCGAGGAGCGGGTGTTCAGCGGGCCGGACGGCGAAGTCCGGGTACGGCCGGTCAACGCGATCGCCGCGAACAACACCGAGATGCTCAGGCAATTCGCGCTGCTGGGCATGGGAGTGGCGATTCTGCCGAGCTATCTGATCCGCAGGGATCTGGCGTCCGGGCGGCTCGTGCCCTTGCTCAACGATTACCGTTTGCCGCAGATCGAGATCACGATTGCGTATCCGAGCCGACTTCATCTGCCAGCGAAGGTGCGCACTTTTATCGATCACCTCGTCGAGCATTTCCAGCGGGCTGGCGAGCCGGCGCGAGATGCGCGGATCGTGGCGGCTGCGAAGCCGGTTGCGGACGCGCTGGCCGGGACAGACGACCCGGCGGTGCCGGCGTTGTCACGCGAGGTGGTGCGTCGCTTGCCCAAGGCGTCGCGCACGCGGATCGTGGAGTCGTCGCAGGTTTGACGCTGACTGACGTGACGGCCTTCACGCGGGTCGGCGGGTGACGTGCAGCTTTGGGATGGGTGGCAACTACGGCCGCGCGCAGGTTGTGCCCGTCGCTTACGCGCCCAGCCCCGGGCCGTAATTACCGCTGATCAGACGCGTGACGGACGCGACATCGACGTAATCCTGCTCCGGCATCCCGTCGAGCATCGACAACACCTCGTTGCTCGCGCCGGCTTCACGCGCGGCGTCGACCAGCGCGTCCTTGTTGGTCGGAAAATGGACTTCGCTGAGAAGGTCGGCGATCTGCAGGTCAATCGATTCGCCGGGAATAGCCGATGCAGTCATGCAAATGCTCCAGTGGGTACGCGGTTGGAATCAGTTGCTGGCGTTGACGGGGCAAGGCAAACGCACAAGCCAGCACACCACCGCCGGGACGTCACCGCCGTCAGGTCTGCAAATGCTCGTTCTTTCCCATGACGCTGCGCTCGAGATGTCGCGACTTCGGCAGCGCAATGTGCTGCCATTGTTCCGGCCGATTATCGTCGGTGGCGGCGACGTCCGGCGCCGCGGGGGCAACCGGTGCGGCATTGGCGCGTTCAGCGAGGAGGCTGGCATTCGTGCCGTCCTGCGCGGTGTGTACCGGTGCGGCAAAACACGAGGCGGACAGCGTCACCATGGTCAACAGTGTCGAGGTTTTCATCACCCGACCTCCTATGCTCATGCGGCGCTGACAGTAGAGCAAACGCTGTGCCGTCCCCGCGTCGAAAGGAAGGCCCAAGCTACACGCCGCATTGCGATGCGCGACCTGCACGCATCTACCATCTTAGATGGCAAATACTGCAGCGCGCGCACATTTGCGACAAAACGGCATTGTAGATTTCAGATGATGGCACGAAAGCGGTGACGGTGGCGCAACTCCTGCGCAGACCGTCGTGCGGGGCACGCTGATACGGTGCGGTGCGGCGCGGCGCGGCAGGCGTGCGCGCTAGCGCAGCACGTCGAAGCGCGTCCACGGCCACGACGGCCGGTCGCGCATATAGCCGTTCAGCCAGTTCCACTGCGGGTGCCGCTTCATGAACGCCTGGGCGTCGAACGGCCGGCCGCACGGATGGCCCCAGCGCGCGGTGAACGCCATCGCGCGCGCCATTTCGCTGTCGACCACCTTGCCGTCGTTGGCCCCCCACGGATTGAACGGCCCCTGATCGGTGCCGCCGAAGCGCGCGTCGTCCAGTTCCAGATGGCCGCAGATGGTGCGCGAGCACGGGTTGTCGTTGCGGTCGAGATAGACGTCGTGATGGTCGGCGATCATTTCCTTGGCTAGCTCCACGTCGATCTTGCCGCGATGCGTTTCTTCGAGCTGCATGAAGCGCAGGCGCCGCGCGCCGTTCTTGCGCACGTCCGTGTAGTCCTCGCCTTCGCCGACGCATTCCTGATTGCGAATCTTCAGATCGGTCGCGGTGTTGTAGCCGCTGTAGAAACCATCCTTCGTGGTCTCGAAGCCGGAATAGTGCAGCCCCAGCTCGTAACGCGCGATCTCGCCGGTCTTGGCGTCGCCGAGCAGCCAGCTGTTCGCATAGCCGCCGTTGTTGGCGTGCGCGAACATCTCGCACCATTCGCCGATGCTGTTCGCATACTGCGACGCGCGCCGCGAGCGATAGAACTCGGGCGCCCCGGCCGCGTTGTAGCCGACGAAGTTGGAGATGGTGGTTTCGGTGACCATCAGCCCGGCTGCGGTGACCCAGAAATCGGTGAGACTGGAGATGCAGCCCGGCAAGCCCTGCATCAGGATGCGGTTGCCGCGATCGGGCACGATGTCGAACACCACGTTGAACGCGTCGCCGGCGGCGTAGCGGTCCCACGAGTTGTGCGCCATCACGATGCGGCCGTCGCGGGTGGCGTTGCCGGTGGCGATGAACGCACTGCAATGGTGTCCGCGCCGGCCGCGCCATGGCTTCGTGGCGAGGTGCGGCTGCTGCTGCGCCACGTGACTCGGCCACCAGCTTTGCAGCAGATCCATGTAGCCGTTCCACGCCAGCACTTCGGCGAATGGCAGCTTCGCGCCGTCGGCGATGCCCTGGATTTCGTCGGCGAATTCGGTGTTGAGCTTGTTGGCAAACTGGGTGACCGCGGCGTCGACGAAGGTGTCGAACTCTTCGCCCGTATCCCACTTCGCGAGGTAGCGGGCGGTGTGGATCGCGTTCTGGATTTCGGTGGCGAGCAACTGGCCGTGCTGCTCGCCGCGATCGTACGGTTCGCCTTCGATATGCAGGAAAATCCAGCCTGCCTGATCGCGGCGCACGGCATCGAGGGACGGTTCGCTCATCTTCGCTCCGATCGAACGGCGGGCGCCTCGACGCGCCCGTCCTGGCGTAACGCGCGCTGCCGGGTTGGTGTGCTGTTTTTTGCCGGGAGCGGTCTTCCCATTGTAGAGAATCTGCGGCGCTTTGCACGGCGCCGCGGGAGCCACGGATGCCACCGCCTAGGGCGTCGGATTCATGCGGAAATAGGCGTCGAGCAGCGAGGTTTTGTAGACCACGCCCGTGAGCTTCGGTTGCGCGGCGCTTTCCACCACCGGCAGACGCTCGCCCTGAAACGCGAGGAAGTGTTGCAACGCGACGGCGAGCGACATGTCCGGCGTGAGCACATCGAAATGCGGCTGCAGATAATCCGCCGCGGTTTTCGTCGACGTATCGCTCTTGTCGAGCAGATCGGAGGTGATGTCCTTGAGCGCGACCACGCCGAGAAACGCGCCGGACTCGTTGGCGACGTACAGGTACTTCACCGGATATTCGAGGAACACACGCGTCATGTCCTGTACGGTCGCGTTCGGCGGCACGACGGTTTCGGCGGGACGGATCAGCTCGCGCATCTGGGTGGCGCGCAGGCGCATGCGCTCCTGCTCCTCGCGATTGCGGTGCAACGTGATTTCGTACATCGACCGCTTGCCGACCGCGCGCGCGATGAAATAGGCGACCACGCACGACAGGATCAGCGGCAGCACGACCTGGTAGCTGAGGGTCATCTCGAAGATCATCAGGAACGCCATCAGCGGCGCCTGGGTCGCGCCGGCAAGGAACGCGCCCATGCCGACCATCGCATACGCGTACGGCTCGGACGTCGCATAGGGCCACAGCGCGTGCATGCCCTGGCCGAACAGCGAACCGACCGCCGCGCCGACGAACAGCGTCGGCGTGAAGACCCCGCCGACCGCGCCGGAACCCGCGGTGGCCGCGGTCGCGGCGAGCTTGAACACCAGTACGAGGACGAGCGCGGTCCATGTCCACGGCGAATGCAGGATCGAGTTGACGACGCTATAGCCGTTGCCCCACACCTCGGGCGTCCAGATCGACAGAATACCGACCACGAAACCGCCGAGCGCGAGCCTCGCGGGCAGCGGCACCGGCAGCTTGCGAAAGGCGGCCTTCGACGCGTCGAGCAGCCGCAGAAACTGCGGCGCGGCCAGCCCGCACAGTACGCCGAGCGCGACGAACAGCAGCACCTCGACACCGGTCACCGCCGGAAACACCGGCATCTCGTACGGCGGCTTGTAGCCGGCGAATTCGCGCATCGTGATATTGGCGACCACCGCCGACACCACCACCGGCCCGAAGCTTTCCATCGCAATCGAGCCGAGCACGATCTCGGTGACAAAAAACGCGCCCGCGATCGGCGCGCTGTACGCGGACGTAATCCCGGCCGCCGCGCCGCAGGCGACCAGCAGGCGCAGCCGCGACGGATCGAAATGCACCCAGCGTCCGATCAGCGACGCGCACAGCGCCGCCAGTTGCACCATCGGTCCTTCGCGGCCGATCGAGCCGCCGCTCGCGATCGTGAACAGCGACGACACGGTGCGCCACAAGCTCAGCCTGACCGGCACCACGCCGTCGCCGATCGCGACCGCTTCCATGTAGTCGACGTGATTGGCCTTGTCGGCGTAACGCTGCGCGATCAGCAGGAAGCAGCCGGCGATCAGACCGCCGGCGGCGGGCAGCCAGATCCGCACGGTCCACGGCAAGCTGCGCGCCATTTCGACGAAGCTGCCGGAGCGGCCGGCCACCGCCAGTTGCAGCAGCGCGATGGCCTCGCGAAACAGGATCGTCGCGAACGCGCCGGCAATGCCGACCACCACCGACCAGCCCAGCATCGTGTGGGCTTCGGAGAGACGGAACAGGTGTTGGGCGCGGGTGCGCAGCTTCAGCAGGAATGAAAGCACGTCGACGGGACAGGGCGTGAGGGCGGGTTCAGGAACGCGCACGGCAACAGCAGCGCGCCCGCTGCGGACGGCGGGCGCGCTGCTGTGGGTGAGCGAAGGAGGGCGGCGCGGCTCAAGCCGCCGCCTTGTCGAGTTCCGGGTAGTGCCGGAAGATGCAGGCCTCGTTATGTTCGATGCGCCGCCCGGATTGCAAGTACGCGGCGATGTTCGGCCGCTCGATCACCGCGTCGTGCAACGCCGCGAGCCGCGGATAATGTTCGCCGAAACGCTTGAGCGCGCGCGGAAACGCGTACAGCAGGCCGTCGATCAGCTGGAACATCGACAGGTCCACGTAGGTCAGCGCGTCGCCGACCATGAAGGTGTCGCCGGCCGGATTCTGCTTCAGCACGCGCTCGAAATACGACATGAACTTCGGAATCCGGTTGTCGATGAAGTCGTGCGCGCGCACTTTGGCGGCGTCTTTCTGGTCTTCGTAGTAGAGGGCGCTGGCGAGCGGATGGTGCGTGTCGTGCGCTTCCGTGACCACGTCGGCGATCGTCAGTTGCAGGCCGTTGGCGACGTAGCGCAGGCTCTCGACCGACGGTGCGAGCTTCAGCCGCGGGCCAAGGTAGAACAGGATATTGGCGGTCTGCGCGATCACCAGATCGCCGTCTTTCAGAAACGGCGGCGCGAACGGCGGATACGGTTCGTCGCGGCTCTTCATCACCGCGATCATCGCACCGGTGCCGAACCCTTCCGATGGCTCGCCGCGCGCCACTTCCACGTAGTCGGCGCCGGCTTCTTCCAGCGCGAGCCGCACGAATTCGCCGCGGCCCTGGAGGCCGTCCCAATAGTAAAGTTCCAGGCTCATCGATCGATCCTCATTCCGGTCGCTCAGCCGTGCTGCATGAGCGGGTTGCTTGAGTGGGCTGCATGCGTGGACTGCACGAGTGGCGTGCATGAGCGGATGACGCAGCACGCAGTATGCCGCGCGAACCAGCCGGATGGTGCTCCAGAATGCGCAAAACCCCGCACGCGGCGGGGTGGTTTCGAAGGCGGGGGCGGCTTAGCCCAACAGGTGCTGGACAGTCCATGTAATTCCCAGACCGCCGGCAATCAGCCACACGTACAGGATCAAGCCGGCGGTCAGCGCACGGGGGCCGGCCTGGCGGATCTGCGCAATGCGCGTTTCGATGCCGAGCGCCGTCATGGCCATGGTCAGCGCAAAGGTGTCGAGCATGTTGAGCGTGCTGGTCGTGGCTTCCGGCAACACGTGCAGCGAGTTGATCACGACGCAGGCGAGAAAGCCAAACGCGAACCAGGGAATCGCCAGCTTGCGCGGTGCTTCGCTCTGGGCGCTGTCCTGCGAGCCCGCCGACGCCGCAGCTTTGCGCGCCGAGCGGTTCACCCAGATGCCGACCACCAGCAGCACCGGCACCAGCAGCATCACGCGGGTCATCTTGACGATGGTCGCGATGTGCGTCGTTTCCGGGCTCACGTTGCTGGCCGCGCCGACCACCTGCGCCACCTCGTGGATCGTGCCGCCGAAGAACAGGCCCGCACCGACCGTGTCGAGATGCAGCCAGCCGGCGTTGAACAGAACCGGGTAGAGGAACATCGACAGCGTGCCGAACAGCACCACGCTGCCGACGGCCATCGCGCTCTTGTGCGGCTTCGATTGCAGCGTCGACTCGAACGCGAGCACCGCGGCGGCGCCGCAGATCGCGCTGCCGGCGGCGGTCAGCAGCGCCGTATCGCGGTCGAGCTTCATGATTTTCATGCCGGCCCACGTGCCGATGACGAGCGTGCTCACCACGATCAGCACGGATTCCGCGAGGCCGGGCAGGCCGACCTGCGCGATTTCCTGCAGGCTCACGCGCAGTCCGAAGAACGCGACCGCGATGCGCAGCAGCTTGCGCGCCGAAAAATTGACGCCGGCCGCCCAGCTTGCGGGCATGCCGTCGCGCAGCGCGTTGCCGTAGATGGCGCCGGCCACGATGCCGACGATCAGCGGGCTCAGGCCGAGGCCGGCGATCGCCGGAATCGACGCGATCCGGGTCACGGCGGCGGCGAACAGCGCGACAAACAGAATGCCGTTGAGTTGCCCGCGGGTGGAATGCCCGGCGGGAGTGGCTACGGCGGTAAGCGGAACAGGAGTAGTGGACATGGCGCGGTACTCGGGGACTGACTGGATTCGATGGGGCCAATCCTAAATTAGATATATCGATATGAAAAATCGTGATTTAGGATGTAAAGTATCGATTCAACCGATACTTTGATTGCCATGACTGCGGATCAGCTTATAACGTTCGCCGCCGTTGCCGAGCATCGCAACATCAGCCGGGCGGCTGTGGCGCTGCATTTGTCGCAGCCCGCGGTCTCCGGACAACTGCGGCAGTTGCAGGACGAGTTCGGCGAGCCGCTTTATCAGCGCGACGGCCGCGGCGTGCGTCTGACGCCCGCCGGCGAGCAGCTGGCGAGCTATGCGACGCGGCTGCGCGACACCTGGCGGCAGGCCCATGCGTACCGTGACGCTTTGCGCGGCCTCGAGCAGGGCACGCTGCGGATCGGCGCGAGTACGACGCCGGCGAGTTATCTGCTGCCATACCTGATCGCCGATTTTCATCGCCGCTATCCAGACGTGACCGTGCATACCGCCAATGGCAACACCACGGAGATCGTCGGCACGCTCGGCTCGGTGGACATCGCGATGATCGAAGGGCCGGTCGGTGCCGATCTGCCGCCGGACACCGCCGTGCACGCATGGCGCGAGGACGAGATCGTCGCGATCGTGCCGCGCTCGCATCCGTTGGCGCAGGCGGGCGAAGGCGGCAGCGCGGAGCTGGCGGACTTTGGCGCGCATCCGCTGGTGTTGCGCGAGGCCGGCTCGGGCGTGCGGCAAATCGTCGAGCGCGCGTTCGCTCGGGCGGGCGTGCCGATGCGCGTGGCGCTGGAGATTGCCGGCGTCGAAGGCGTGAAGGAGGCGGTGCGGGCCGGCATGGGCATCGGCTTCGTCTCCGCAATGTCGATGCGGCATGAGAACGGCGCGTTGTGCCTGTTGTCGCTGCGCCCGGAGCCGCTGACGCGCCGGCTGTCGATCCTCGTGCCGTATGCAAGCGCGCCGTCGCGGGTGGTGGAGCAGTTTCTCGTGCTGTGTCTCGCCGATGAGGCCTGAGCGGCGCGGCGCTGCCGTGCCCGCCGTGTCCGATGTGCCTGGGGATTTCCTCTATGGTGCGTGCTGGAGGTCTCGGCGCACTATCCGGACATCGCAAGCGCTTCGGCGCTTTTTTTCGAGGTGGAGTTGGAACCGGTTCCAGACGGTTCCAAATGACGCTGACGACACGGGATTGAGCAAATTAGACATGGCTGACGCAGTTGACGTGGTGATCGTCGCAAGCGCATTCGGGATGGATGCGGTGCGCACGGGCGGTCATCTGAAGTGGGCGGAGGCGAGCAAGCGGACCGGCGCGGCGGGTTTCGAAGTGCGGCGCGAACTGTTCGCCGGCGAGGCCGAGGTCGCGCCGCAGCGTCTGCGCGCGCTCGGCGCGGCGATTGCCGAACTGGGTTTGTGGATGGTGTTTTCGACGCCGGCTTCGCTGTACGCGGCGGACGGTCGGCTCGACACCGCCGCACTGCGTCTCGCGCTCGACGAAGCGGCGGCGCTCGGCGCGCGCTTCGTCAAGCTGCAACTCGGCGGGTTTGTCCATGACGCGGATGGCGTGGCGATCGCGGAGCAGATGCGTGGCTCGAACTTGCGGCTGGTCGTTGAAAATGGGCAACTGGCAGAAGGCGGCTCGCTTGCGCAATTCGTCGGCCTGTTCGACGCGTTGGCGCGCGAAGGCCGCGCCGATGTGCTCGGCATGACTTTCGACATCGGCAACTGGGCATGGCGCGAGGTCGCGCCGCTCGATGCCGCCAGGCTGCTGGCGCCGCACGTCGAATATATCCATTGCAAGACCACGGTTGGCGAGGGCGCGCGGCGTTTTCCCGCCGCTCCGGCCGCCGACGACGCTCGCTTCATTGAGGTGCTCGACGGCTTGCCGCGCGACGTGCCGCGGGGCATCGAATTTCCGTTCGATGCCAGCCGTATCGAGGCGGACGCGGCGCACTACGTTGGGTGGCTGGCCGCTGTGTAAGCGGCGCCTGGAATCTGAGAGAGCCGTACCCGGAACAACAGCGGCGTGAAGCTCGCGACATAGGGTGAGTGGCACAAGGCAAGCAGCACGACCCGCAGCAAAAGAAACACGCAGGAGCAAAGGATGAGCACCCCAGACGCAGCACTCGATGTCATCACCTACGGCGAAGCGATGGCCATGTTCGTCGCCGCCGAAACCGGCCCGCTCGCGGGCGTCGGGCAATTTACGAAGCGCATCGCCGGCGCCGATCTGAACGTGGCGATCGGTCTGTCCCGGCTGGGCTTCAAGGTCGGCTGGATGAGCCGGGTCGGCAACGATTCGTTCGGCCAGTACGTGCGCGACACGTTGACGAAAGAGGGCATCGACCAACGCTGCGTCAGTACCGACGAGCGCTATCCGACCGGCTTCCAGCTGAAGTCGAAAAACGACGGCGGCAGCGACCCGGCGGTCGAATACTTCCGCAAGGGCTCGGCGGCGAGCCATCTGTCGCTGGCCGACTACGCGGCGGACTACGTGCTGCCGGCGCGTCACCTGCATCTGACTGGCGTCGCGCCCGCGATCTCGGCAAGCTCGCGCGAACTCGCATTCCATCTCGCGCGTGAAATGCGCGCGGCCGGCAAGACGATTTCGTTCGACCCGAATCTGCGCCCGACGCTCTGGCCGTCGCGCGCCGCAATGGTCGAAGGTCTGAACGCGCTCGCCGCGCTGGCCGACTGGGTGCTGCCCGGCATCGGCGAAGGCGAGATACTGACCGGCTACACAGAGCCGCACGACATCGCCGGCTTCTATCTGGAGCGCGGCGCGCGCGGCGTGATCATCAAGCTCGGCGCGCAAGGCGCGTATTTCCGCACCGCCGATGCTGCCGCCGTGATCGCCGGTGATCCGGTCGCGAAGGTGGTGGACACGGTCGGCGCGGGCGACGGTTTCGCGGTCGGCGTGGTCAGCGCGCTGCTCGAAGGCCGGACGCTGCCGCAGGCGGTCGCGCGCGGCAACCGCATCGGCGCGCTGGCGATCCAGGTGATCGGCGATTCGGAAGGCCTGCCGCAGCGCGCCGAACTCGACGCGCTCGAACTGGCCGAGGCCAACGCCAACGCCAACGCCGGCGCAACGCCTATTGCTACCGCAGCCTGAATACGGTCGACAGCTTGGCATGGGATCCGAGTAAGCGCTAAAGCGCTAACTCTGATCGACAGCTTGGCATGGGATCCGAGTAAGCGCTAAAGCGCTAACTCTGATCGACAGCTTTGCATGGGATCAGAGTAAGCGCTAAAGCGCTAACTCTGATCGACAAGGAGACAAACATGAAATCATCGCTTGCAATTCGCCGCTGGTGGACGATCATGCCGATCGTATTCATCACGTACAGCCTCGCTTATCTGGACCGCGCGAACTTCGGCTTCGCGTCGGCGGCCGGCATCAACCAGGATCTCGGCATCAGCAAGGGCCTGTCGTCGCTGATCGGCGCGCTGTTCTTCCTCGGCTATTTCTTTTTCCAGATTCCCGGCGCGATTTACGCGGAACGCCGCAGCGTCAAGAAGCTCGTGTTCTGGAGCCTGATCCTGTGGGGCGGCTGCGCGGCACTCACGGGCATGGTCAGCAATATTCCGTCGCTGATGGTGATCCGCTTCGTGCTCGGGGTCGTCGAAGCCGCCGTGATGCCGGCGATGCTGATTTTCATCAGCAACTGGTTCACCAGGCGCGAGCGCTCGCGTGCCAACACGTTCCTGATTCTCGGCAATCCGGTGACGGTGCTGTGGATGTCGGTGGTGTCGGGCTATCTGGTGCATTCGTTCGGCTGGCGGCAGATGTTCATCGCCGAGGGCGCGCCCGCGATCATCTGGGCCGTGTGCTGGTGGTTCATCGTGCAGGACAAGCCGCAGCAGGTCTCGTGGCTCACCCAGCAACAGAAGGACGATCTCGCCGAAACGCTGCGCGCCGAGCAGGCCGCGATCAAGCCGGTGCGCAATTACGGCGAGGCGTTTCGCACGCCCGCGGTGATCAAGCTGTGCGCGCAATATTTCTGCTGGAGCATCGGCGTGTATGGTTTCGTGCTGTGGCTGCCGTCGATCCTGAAGAACGGCTCGTCGCTCGGCATGGTCGAAACCGGCTGGCTGTCGGCGCTGCCGTATCTGGCCGCGACCATCGCGATGCTTGCAGCTTCGTGGGCATCGGATAAACTCAACCGCCGTAAAGTGTTCGTGTGGCCGTTTCTGCTGGTCGGCGCGGTGGCGTTCGCGGCGTCGTATGCGCTCGGCTCCACGCACTTCTGGCTCTCGTACGCATTGCTGGTGATCGCGGGCGGCGCGATGTACGCGCCTTACGGTCCGTTCTTCGCGATCGTGCCGGAGCTGCTGCCGAAGAACGTCGCGGGCGGCGCGATGGCGCTGATCAACAGCATGGGCGCGCTCGGTTCGTTCGTTGGCTCGTACGTGGTCGGCTATCTGAACGGCGCCACCGGTTCGCCGTCGGCATCGTATGCATTCATGAGCGTGGCGCTGCTCGCCGCGGTAATCCTGACGCTGATCGTCAAGCCGCAGCCGCTGACTCAGGCGCCTCCGCTCGCCACACCATTGCAAGGAAAATAAGCTGATGAAGAAGATTGTCGCCTGGAAGTCGCTGCCGGCAGATGTGCTCGCGTATCTGCAACAGCATGCGCAAGTGGTGCAGGTCGATCCCGCGCAGCACGACGCATTCGTCGCCGCGTTGCGCGATGCCGACGGCGGCATCGGCGCGAGCGTGAAGGTCACGCCGGCGATGCTCGAAGGCGCGAGCCGCCTCAAGGCCTTGTCGACCATCTCGGTGGGCTTCGATCAGTTCGAGGTTGCCGATCTCACGCGCCGCGGCATCGTGCTCGCGCACACGCCGGACGTGCTGACCGAGTCCACCGCCGACACCGTGTTTTCGCTGATCCTCGCCACGGCGCGCCGGGTGGTCGAGCTCGCCGGGTGGGTGAAGGCGGGGCAGTGGCGCGACAGCATCGGAGCGGCTCAGTTCGGCGTCGATGTGCAAGGCAAGACGCTCGGCATCATCGGCATGGGACGGATCGGCGGCGCGGTGGCGCGGCGCGCGGCGCTCGGCTTCAACATGAAGGTGCTGTACACCAACCGCAGCGCGAATCCGCAGGCTGAAAAGACCTATGGCGCGCGGCGCGTCGAGTTGGCGGAACTGCTCGCGAGCGCCGATTTCGTCTGCCTGCAAGTGCCGCTCACGCCCGAGACGAAGCACATGATCGGCGCGGCCGAACTCCGCTCGATGAAGAAGAGTGCGATTCTGATCAATGCTTCGCGCGGCGCGACCGTCGACGAAACGGCGCTGATCGAAGCGCTGCAAAATGGCACGATTCACGGTGCCGGGCTCGATGTGTTCGACACTGAACCATTGCCGGCAAACTCGCCTCTGCTGAAGCTGGCGAACGTGGTCGCACTGCCGCATATCGGCTCGGCGACTCACGAAACCCGTCACGCGATGGCGCGCAATGCGGCGGAGAACCTCGTCGCCGCGCTCGACGGCACGTTGACCAACAACGTCGTCAATCGCGAAGTACTGGCAAAGTGAACCGACGGATGAGCCTGACGAGTGAGCCGACATGACTGAGCGAACAAGCGGGCCGATGGGTGAGTCGACAAGTGAGCCGACTTCGGCGAGTCGACGCGTGAGCAACCGATGAGCACGACGCCCCAGACCACGCCGCGCCGCGCGACGATCACCGACGTCGCGCGCGAAGCCGGCACCGGCAAGACCAGCATCTCGCGCTATCTGAACGGCGAGCTGAGCGTGCTATCGCCTGAACTGCGCGCGCGCATCGAAGCCGCGATCGCCCGGCTCGACTATCAGCCGAACCAGATGGCGCGTGGTCTCAAGCGCGGCCGCAACCGGCTGATCGGCATGCTGCTCGCCGACCTGACGAATCCCTACACGGTCGAAGTGCTGCAAGGCGTGGAAGCGGCCTGCCACGTGCTCGGTCTGATGCCGCTGATCTGCCATGCGGCGAACGAAGTGGAGATGGAGCGGCGCTACCTGCAACTGCTGACCACGTATCGGGTGGAAGGGGTGATCGTCAACGCGCTCGGCGTGCGCGAGGAAACGCTGCGGCCAGTGGGCGGCGGCGGGATTCCGGCGGTGCTGGTCGACCGCTCGGTGGACGGGCTCGTCGCCGATATGGTCGGCCTCGACAACCGGGCCGCCGCCGAACTCGGCACGCGGCATCTGCTGGACCAGGGTTTCGACGACATCTGGTTCGTGGTCCAGCCGTTTGAGCAGGTCAGTTCGCGGCAACTGCGCGAGCTCGCGTTTCGTGACGCGATGCGCGCTCAGGGCGCCGCATGCGGGCATACGCTGGTGCTGAATCTCGCGGATCCGGGCGAGGCCGAGCGCAGCCTGGCCGCAATGGACCACGCGATCGATGCGGCCGGCAGCGATCGTGTCACGGGCAAAGCCGGCAACCCAGGCAACCCCGCCCGCGTCGCGCTGTTCGCGGCGAACGCCCCAGTCGCGCTGCGTCTCGCCCTGCATCTGAAAGCGCGTTACGGCGCCGGCTGGCAGACCCGCGTCGCGCTCCTTTCCATCGACGACCCCGAGTGGGCCGAACTGGCCGGCATCACGACGATCCGTCAGCCGACCTACGAGATCGGCTATCGAGCGGTCGAGTTTCTGCACGAACGCATCGAAGGCGTTCAGACCACCGCGCGCGACTGCCTTCTGCCGGGCGAGCTGATCGTTCGCGCGTCAACTTCGCGCTGATCTGCGATCATGCGGGCTGCGGCGCGCAGCGGGTGCGCGCCGGTCATCGCAAGGAAACTCATGGTTGTTGCACCGCTTACCCTCTCGAGCCTCGCAGTCGCGACGCTGTTCGTCGCCGCGTTACCGTTCCTGATCTACCGCCGACTGCGCCGGCCGCTCGCGTTGAAGCCGCGCGACGCGATCATCGGCATCGCGATTTTCGCGCTGTTCGCGATGGTGATCGAGCGTGCGCTAAACGACTACGTGCTGCACCGGAACGAGGCGACGGCCACCTTCCTGTCGAATCCGCTGGCCTTCGTCGTGTACGGCGCGTTGGCCGCGGGCATCTGCGAGGAGGTGGGGCGTTTCATCGGCATGCGGCTGCTGCTCAAGCGCGCCGCGGCGAAGTCTGGCGCTGATGCGAACGCGCTGCGCGCGGACGACGGCACCGCACTGACCTACGGTCTCGGCCACGGCGGCGCGGAAGTCTGGCTGGTCGGCGTGCTGGTGCAGATTCAATGGATCCTGTTCGCGGTGTTCGAAAACCGCGGCCAGCTGGACAGCTATCTGAGCAATCTGCCGGCCGATTCGCTGATGCGCATCCACCTGATTCTCGCCAGCCTGACGCCGCAGATGGCCGGCATTTTCGCGCTCGAACGCGTGGCCGCGCTGGTGTTCCAGATTGGTCTGTCGGTGCTGATGTGGCGCGGCGTGCGGGCGGGCTGGCGCGGTATCCTGCCGCTCGCGATCGCTCTGCATGCGCTGGTCGACGTGCCCGCCGCGTTGTTTCAGGCGCAGCTCGTGCCGCTCGCGGCGGTGGACGCCGTGTATGCGCTGGGGGCGGTGATGGTCGCGGGTCTGCTGTTCCGGACCTTCAGGCGTCCCGCGCTGGCTGCGTGATTCGGGCTCTCGCTAAAGCACCGGACTTTTTCTAAAATCGGTTCCCTTTGCGGAACCCCCTTCAGGACCCCGTCCGGCAGACCCCATGGAAGCTTACCAATACGACTGCGCCAATCCCGAGTTCGAGGAACTGGCGCGCGTCATCAGCGATCTGTTTCCCGAGCAGACGCAGTTCATCCAGCGCGCGGCGGAAGACGGCACCCCCACGCTGGCGATTCACTGGGTGGCGATGCGTTTCGGCGCAACCGCGCGCCGCATCGTGATGACGGTGATGATCGCGCCGGCGGCGCTGGCGCGTTATCGCGCGTTGCCGGCGCGGCTGCGCGGCCGCAGTTTCGCGGTGTTGCGCGCGTATGTCGAAGCGAGCCTAGGCTCGCTCGAAGAGCAGTATGCGAACGGCGAAGCGGTGCCGCGCGACGTCACCGTGGATCTCGGCGACGAGTTCGCCTGATACGGATCAGTCCGCGCGCCGATAGACCTTCGCGAAGCGCGCGGCCTGGACCACGCCATAGTCGCCGGGCGCGTACTGCATGATCCAGTCGCCGGCGGCGCCGCGCAGCACATCGCCGCCGTCCGCGGAACGGGCCAGCGAGAACGCTTCGTTCATCTGTCTGGCGAGCACGACGGCGGGGCGATTGCGGTACGCGCCGGCTTCGCCATGCGCGAGGGCGGCGTCGGCGGGAACGTATTTGGCGTCGAAGCGCTCGCGCGACACGACCCAGCGGTTTCCCGTCGATCCGGTGATCAGCGCATCGCCGCGCACATAACGGTTCGGGCCTTCGAGGCTCATCAATTCGCCTTCGGCGGCGGCAAATTCGACGTTCACCGTTTCGTCTTTGACGACGCGTTGGGCGTGGGGGTCTTGGCGCAGATCGAGATTCGTGAGTTCGGTCATGAAGCGGGCAGGGGTGGAAATGTTGACGGCGGCGCGTCGACTTTGCGTCGAGGCTGAGCATCGGGACGTCACGTCCTGATGCCGCGCACCCGCATCATGCCAGATGCATCTGGCGACCGGACTCTTTTGCAATAGACAGCATGGATCGCCCGCTTTCAGCGAGCGGGCATGCAGACGACGAAGTTGCCGCGTGACCGATACGTCAAGCGACGCGTCAGGCAAGGCGCGACGCGCGCCGGCGCATGCTGCCGTCCATTGCGAACGAGCCGGACGCGCAGCGCAAAAAACCGCGCTGCGCATCAGCGGACTTCTTACCCCTTCACAGTCTCGTCGCTCGCGCGCGTGCCCGCCTTGCCCTTGCCATGGTGGTGACGATGGCCGCCGTCGACGGCGCCCGGCTGATGGAACGTCGCATCGGCCAGCTTCTTCTGCTCCGGCGACAGGCTGCTATACAGCGGATCGAACGTATCGACCAGCTTCTTCATGCCGTCCGCATGCGCTTGCGCGATCGTCGCGTACTGCTTCATGTCGTCGAGCGCGGTCACGTTGGTGGCAGCCTTGCGTTGCTGGAACAACTGGCCCATCGTTTCGCCGTTGCTGCGCATCACGTCGGCAAACGCATTCCATTGCGTTTCCTGCGCCGGGGTGATCTTCAATTGCGCGTGCAGATAGGCAATGCGGTCTTCGACGTTGCGCTCGTGGCCAGCCTTGCCCGCGGGCGCCGAAGCGGCGCTCGTCGGTGCCGAAGCCGGCGCGGAAGTTTGTGCGAACGCGCCGCTCATGGAAACGGCGGTAGCCAGCATTACAAGTGCTTTTTTCATCGAAACTCCTGATGTCTATTCGAATTGGGACAAGGCGTGTGGCGAGCGGCCCGGCATGCGTCAGCCATCGTGACGCACGGTGGCCGGCTACCCCATTTCGCCGTCGCCGCTATTAGTATCACGATATCCCTGCAATGCGGCTCTTATGCGACAAACGCTTACAACCGAAACGAAAGGGAAATAGCCGGTGGACAAATTCGTCAGAGGCGCTGCTCGCGCGCGAGATTGCCAGCGGCGAACTGGTGTCGGTGCTGGAGGACTATCTGCCCGATGGCGCGCCGGTGCATCTGATCTATCCGCGCGATCGCCGCGCCACGCCCAAGCTGACCAGCTTCATCGATTTCGTGATCGAGCGGTTCGGGGCATGAGCGGCGCAGTCATCGCCAAGTGGTCGCCACCGCCATAACCACTGTCACCGCCACCGCCACCGCACGCTGAAGACGCGCGATAATCCGCTCCACCGTTGACCAACTTCCTCCGCCCTCGATGAGACCTCCGCGCCTCGACCAGCTCGACGACCTCGACCGCAACCTCGTTGCGCTGCTGCAAGCCAACGCCCGCGAAAGCGTCGCCAATCTCGCCCGCCAGCTCGACGTGGCGCGCACCACGGTGATCTCGAGAATCGCGCGGCTGGAGCGCAGCAACGTGATCGCCGGCTATAGCGTGCGGCTCGGCCAGGACGTGCTCGACTCGAGCATCGTCGCCTATGTCGGCATGATCATCGCGCCGAAGCACGGGCCGGCCGTGCAGAAGCGTCTCGGCAAGATGCCGGAGGTGCAGTTGCTGTGCGCAGTGAGCGGCGAGTTCGACTATGTCGCGTGGCTGCGCGCCGACTCGCCCGATCGGCTGAACGATCTGCTCGACCAGATCGGCGGCATGGAAGGCGTGGAACGGACCACGACCTCGATCATCCTCGCGCGCAAGATCGACCGCGGGATGGTGTGAACATGCGCGCGGCGCTTGCGGGCGCTGATGGATGCTCATGGCGTTTACGCGTTTTTAACACCATTTCGACATATCGACTGCCACGTTCGTCAAAACGTCGAACTTGATGGTCATAACGCAGCATTTTGCGCGTATGAACTGTTTTTGCTTCTCCCTAAACTGTTGCTCAAGGGTTCAGCCCGCCGGGCGCCGCGCACCACGCGCAGCGCACTTCCCAAGCTGGAGACAGCAGACAGATGGGATCGGAGTAGGCACTAAAGCGCTAACTCCGATCGACAAAGGAGAATCGCATGAAAGTAGCCATTGTTGGTGCCGGTCTGATCGGTCACACCATCGCGCATATGTTGCGCGAAACCGGCGACTACGACGTCGTCGCACTCGACCGCGATCAGCATGCGCTCGACAAGCTCGCCGCCCAGGGCATTCCGACACGCCGCGTCGATTCCGCCGATGCCGCAGCGCTGCGCGCCGCGGTGCAGGGCTTCGACGCAATGGTCAACGCACTGCCGTATTACCTTGCGGTGAACGTGGCGGCGGCGGCCAAGGGCGCGGGCGTGCATTACTTCGATCTGACCGAGGACGTGCGCGCCACCCACGCGATCCGCGCGATCGCCGAAGACGCCGAGCATGCGTTCATGCCGCAGTGCGGTCTCGCGCCGGGCTTCATCGGGATTGCCGCGCATGAGCTGGCGAACCGCTTTACCGAAATCCGCGACGTCAAGATGCGCGTCGGCGCGCTGCCGGAGTTTCCGACCAACGCGCTGAAGTACAACCTGACCTGGAGCGTCGACGGTCTGATCAACGAGTACTGCCAGCCTTGCGAAGCGATCCGCGACAGCCGCACGCAGTGGGTGCAGCCGCTCGAAGGCCTCGAACATTTTTCGCTCGACGGCACCGAGTACGAAGCCTTCAATACGTCCGGCGGCCTCGGCACGCTGTGCGAGACGCTGGCGGGCCGGGTCGAATCGCTCGACTACAAGTCGGTGCGCTATCCGGGCCACCGTAATCTGATGCAGTTCCTGCTCGAAGACCTGCGTCTTTCCAGCGATCGTGACACGCTGAAGACCATCATGCGCCGTTCGGTGCCGTCGACCGCGCAAGACGTCGTGCTGGTGTTCATCACGGTCAGCGGCATGCGCGACGGTCAGCTGGTGCAGGAGGTGTTTACCCGCAAGATCTTCGCGAAGACAGTGTGCGGAATGGCGATGAGCGCGATCCAGATCACCACGGCCGGCGCGATGTGCGCGGTGCTCGATCTGTTCCGCGAACAGAAGCTGCCGCAAAAAGGCTTCGTGCGTCAGGAGCAGGTGTCGCTGCGCGACTTCCTCGCGAACCGCTTCGGCCAGTTGTATGAAGGGCAGTCGCTGGATGCGATGGCGATCGCATAACGCGCAGTCATGGTTGTAGAGCCGGCAATCGAGGGCCGTGCAACGAAAGTCGCAGCGTGCGCTGCGACTAGTAACGAAGGCCCCGCAGAGGGCCACGGAAATGCCCCGTCTAGCGGGGCATTTCTGTTTCTGGCCGCGGCGGCTACACCGGCACCGGCGGCATCATCGTGGACGCCGCGCGCGGCTCGCCGACGATGCGCGCCAGCAAGGCCTCATAGTCCGCCGACGTGGGCGCGGTAGTGTCGAACATCAACAGATCGTCGCAAATCTCGCCGCTGGGCATGAAGCGGCGCTGCCGGTACTCGTCCCAGTGCGCGAGCTTGTACGCGTCGTTCGGATTCGCGCGCTCGACGATCCGCTGCCGCGCCAGCTCTTCCGACGTATAGACCCACACGACCCGCAGCGCCACCTGCGCACCGACACCCAGCCATGCGCGATCGAACAGGCGCCGCTCGCGCACTTCGCGTGAAAGCGGCCCGACCACCAGCGCGCCGATGCCGAGTTCGAGATTGTCGCGGGCGGTGTCGAGCAGGCCACGATACTCGGGGTCGCGCAGATGCTGCAGGAAAAGCGGGCTGTCGCGGTCGTTCGGGTCGCCGGTCAGCATGGCCATCGCGGCCGCGCTATAGCCGCCGTACAGCGTGTCTTTATCGAGCAGGCAAAAAGGGGAGCCGCTCGCTTTCATCAGCGGGCCGATCAGCTTCCTGGCGACCGTGGTCTTGCCGGTGCCTGCGTGACCGCAAAAGAAAACCAGATGCGTCACGAAGGCTTGCTCTCGGGAGGGGCGGACGGCGTGTCGGCGGGCTGCGGGTCACGCGCGAACTTGCCGTTGGTCTCCAGCCACATCACGTTGATGACGCCGAAGCCCAATGCCACGCCGACGCCGAGAATCCAGGTGAAATACCACATAGCAGTCTCCTTGATCGTAGGTCCGGCGCCGCGGACGGCGAAGCCAGCAGGCCGGCCAAATAGCGCGGCATGCGATCGAACCGGGGGTAAATCCGCAATGCGAAGCGTGTACGGAACGTGCTCTTTGCAGCGATCATGAAGAAGAACGCGATGCCATGCAAGGGGGCGCGTTTGGCCATTCGGCCAGGCTGGCGGAGCGTTCGCGCGTTGCGATCATGGCTGGCAACGGCTGGGCGGGAGCAATCAGGATCGCCAGGTATCGCGCCAGCCCTCATCAGACGCTGGAAAAAGCTTGACCACAATCAACTAACCGAACCGCGCGCGGGTCAGGTTCAATGAAGATCATCACATCGAGCTGCACAGGGTGGCCCGCAAGCAACGGGAGGCAGACGCGGGCTCAAGGTCATTGCCCACAAGGTTTAACAATTGGATACGTGGCGTTTTCGCGTACGCACTTAACATGGCGGCTAATATTTATTCGTCAACGCGGACCTGACACGTGGCTTACGCACAGGGCGAGGCCGGCCGGTCCGTTTCCGTTTTAAAGGGTAATCCGAACATGCTGATCAATTGCGCCGCCTACCAGGACGGTCGGAAGCTGGCTGACATCGACATCGATAGCATCAGCGACTACGTGGCGCGGCCCGAGTGCTTCGTCTGGGTCGCGCTGAAAGAGCCGGGGCCCGACGAGCTGGCCGTGATGAAACATGAGTTCGGCCTGCACGAGCTCGCGATCGAGGACGCCCAAAACGGCCACCAGCGTCCCAAGATCGAGGAATACGGCGAGTCGCTGTTCGCCGTGATGCATACGGTCGAAATGGACGACGACGGCGAATTGCTGATTGGCGAAGTCGATGTGTTCGTCGGGCACAACTATGTGCTGTCGGTGCGCCGCGGCACCCGCGTCGGTTTTCAGAGCGTGCGCGCGCGTTGCGAGCGCGAGCCGCGCTTGCTCAAGGAAGGCGCGGCATTCGTGCTGTACGCGTTGCTCGACGACGTCGTCGATCGCTATTTCCCGATCATCGAGGCGATGAGCACCGAGATCGAAGAACTCGAAGACCGCATTTTCGACCGCAACAATTCGGCGGCGTCGCGCGCGATCATTCAGGACCTTTACTCGTTGAAGCGGCGTCTCGTGACCCTGCAGCACCATATCGTTCCGCTGCAGGAAGCGGTCAGCAAATTGACCGGCGGCCGCATTCCGAGTGCCTGTCAGGGGATGCAGGCTTACTTTCGCGATGTCTACGACCATCTCGAGCGGATCGTCAGAACCATCGAAGGGCGGCGTGAAATTGTCGTCACCGCGGTGCAGGTCAATCTCGGCATGATTTCGCTTGCCGAGAACGAGGTGACCAAGCGGCTCGGTTCGTTTGCGGCGCTGTTTGCGGTGCCGACCATGATCGCCGGCATCTACGGGATGAATTTTCAAAACATCCCCGAGCTGCATTTCAGGTTCGGTTATCCGATGTGTCTGGCGATCATGCTGACGGTCGACCTCGTGTTGTATCGGCGCTTTCGCCGGGCGGGCTGGCTCTAAGCCGGTCTGCGCGGCGTCACGAACTGGCGCGCGGCGGCCGCGTTCGCGTGGGGTCCGCATCGGCCTGGCCGCCCGTTTACTCCCGCTCGCACGTCGAGCCCATCTCGCGCGCCCCGTGTTGTCCCCGCTTGCATCGCGCGCAATAAAAGGCCAGCATAGGCGGCCCATCGGTTGCCCAGCTTGCAGCCGATGGCAAAACCACCATGCACGGACCGAGCGAGGGACCCTTGCCACACGCTGCCTGCCGACACGCTTACCCCGCGTGCCGGCCTGAATCGATCGGGTGCCCGGCAGCGCCGCAGATTCTGCGCGCCGGTGCACCACACCACCGCGGATCGTTGACATTTCTTAAGGATTGCGCTGAGAATAGCCGTCGCAAACGTTTGCGCGCCACTAAAAATACGGCTCGATCCCGAGCCTGAATAACTTTGGAGATACGCATGAGCCATCGTATTCGCCGTCGCATCGTCGCCGCCGCAATCCTCGCCACCGCTAGCGCCGCGTTGCCGTTTTCCGCCGCGTATGCGCAAAACGCCCCGGCCCATAAGCCGAAAATCGCGCTGGTGATGAAGTCGCTGGCCAACGAGTTCTTCCTGACCATGGAAACCGGCGCGAAGGACTACCAGAAACACAATTCCGGCCAGTTCGACCTGATCACCAACGGCATCAAGGACGAGACCGACACCGCGAACCAGATCCGCATCGTCGAGCAGATGATCGTCTCCAAGGTCGACGCGATCGTGCTGGCCCCAGCCGATTCGAAGGCGCTCGTGCCGGTCGTGAAGAAGGCGATGGACGCGGGCATCATCGTCGTGAACATCGACAACCGACTCGACCCGGACGTGCTCAAGTCGAAAGACCTGAATGTGCCGTTCGTCGGCCCGGATAACCGCAAGGGTGCGCTGATGGTCGGCGATTTCCTTGCCGGGCGGCTGAAGGCGGGTGACGAGGTCGGCATTCTCGAAGGTGTGTCGACCACCACCAATGCGCAGCAGCGCACCGCGGGCTTCAAGGACGCGATGCAGAGCGTCGGCGCGAAGGTCGTCTCGGTGCAGTCGGGCGAATGGGAAATCGACAAGGGCAACGCGGTGGCATCGGCCATGCTCAATGAATATCCGAATCTGAAGGCGCTGCTCGCCGGCAACGACAACATGGCGATCGGCGCCGTTTCGGCGGTGCGCGCGGCGGGCAAGCAGGGCAAGGTGCTGGTGGTCGGCTACGACAACATCAACGCGATCAGGCCGATGTTGAAGGACGGCCGCGTGCTCGCCACCGCGGATCAATACGCGGCCAAGCAGGCGGTGTTCGGTATCGACACCGCGCTGAAGGCGCTCAGCGAGCACAAGAAGCAGTCGGAGTTGTCGGGCGTGGTGGAAACGCCGGTCAGTCTGGTGACCAAATAAAGGCGTGCGCCCGGCGCTGGAGTCAGCCCCGGGCGGGCGGGTTCGCGCCGGCGCCGCTGCATGCCGCCTTGCAGCAACAACGCGCGAATCCGGGTTTATTCAATAAACGCTCACCATGCGTTCAATAAACGCTCAAGAAACCTGCCGCGCCGCCGTTAAATCCAGAGGTAAGCGTCATGACGGTGGCTGCGCGGTGGGAGGAGGCGCGGCCGTTAGCACCTGCGCATTCCGCGCATTGGGCCGGCATGACACGTGGCGGCTGTTAGCGGCTTTATTCGAGTGAATCGCATGAGGCCGCGCGGCCGCCATGGAACCGGGATCGCGATGGATTCAACCGACCACGACGCCTTGCCTGCCGTACTGTCCGTCAGCGGTATCGGCAAGACCTATGCCGAGCCGGTGCTCGCCGATGTCTCGCTGTCGCTGCGAGCCGGCGAGGTCTTGGCGCTGACCGGCGAGAACGGAGCCGGCAAGAGTACGCTGTCCAAAATTATCGGTGGGCTCGTCGAGCCGAGCGCCGGCACCATGCGCCTCGGCGGCGAGCCTTATGCGCCGGCGAGCCGCACCGAAGCCGAGGCGCTCGGCATACGGATGGTGATGCAGGAGCTGAATCTGCTGCCGACCTTGTCGGTGGCCGAGAACCTGTTCCTGAACCGCCTGCCGCGCGTGGGCGCGTTCAGCTTCGGCTGGATCGACCGCCGCAAGCTGCGCGATGACGCGCGGCAGGCGATGGCGCAAGTCGGCCTCGACGCGATCGATCCCGACACGCTGGTCGGCGAACTCGGCATCGGTCATCAGCAGATGGTGGAGATCGCGCGCAACCTGATCGACGACTGCCGTGTGCTGATCCTCGACGAGCCGACCGCGATGCTCACCGCGCGCGAAGTCGATCTGCTGTTCGAACAGATCGGCCGGTTGAAGTCGCGCGGCGTCGCGCTGGTCTATATCTCGCACCGGCTCGAGGAGCTGGCGCGGGTGGCCGAGCGGATCGCGGTGCTGCGCGACGGCCGGCTGGTGCATGTCGACACGATGGCCGACCTGACGAGCGAGCAGATCGTCACGTGGATGGTGGGCCGCGAACTCGGCGAGCGGATCGACCTGGGCGTGCGCAACATCGGCGCGCCGCTGCTGAAGGTGGACCGGCTCGCGCGCGGCAAGGTGGTGCGCGACGTGTCGTTCGACGTGCGCGCAGGTGAGATCTTCGGCATCAGCGGCCTGATCGGCGCGGGCCGCACCGAACTGATGCGGCTGATCTACGGCGCCGATTCGAGAGACAGCGGCACGGTGGCGCTGGCCGCGACGCCGGGCGCGCCGCCCACGCCGGTGCGGATCGATTCGCCGGCGGACGCGGTGCGCGCCGGCATCGCGCTGATTACCGAGGACCGCAAAGGCGAAGGCCTGCTGCTGCCGCAGCCGATCGCGGCCAACGTGTCGCTCGGCAATATCGGCAGCGTCGCGCGGCACGGCATCGTCGATGCGAAACGCGAGAACGCGCTGGCGAAGCAGCAGATCGACGCGATGCGGATTCGCAGCTCGGGCCCGGCGCAGATTGTCGGCGAGCTGTCGGGCGGCAACCAGCAGAAGGTCGTGATCGGCCGCTGGCTGGCGCGCGACTGCCGCGTGCTGTTATTCGACGAACCTACGCGCGGCATCGACGTCGGCGCGAAGTTCGATATTTATGGCCTGATGGGTGCGCTGGCTCGCGAAGGGCGCGCGCTCGTCGTGGTGTCGAGCGATCTGCGTGAGCTGATGCTGATCTGCGACCGGATCGGCGTGATGTCCGCGGGCAGCATGACGGGTGTGTTCGAGCGCGCCAGCTGGACGCAGGACGCGTTGCTGGCCGCCGCGTTCGCCGGCTACCGCAGCCGCGAAGCGTTGCTGCACGCCCGCGACACCAACGAAGCAGGGAGTCTGTCATGACCGATCAATCGTTGCGCGAAGGGTCGAGCGGCAAGCCGGGCGCGGCCGGCGCCAACGGACATGCACACGCCAATGTGACGCCGCCGGCCGACCCGTCGGCGCCGCTCGCGAGCGGCAAACCGGCTGGCACGCGGCTCGGCTTTTCGAACTACCTGGGTGTGGCCGGCGCGTTGCTGGCGATGATCGTGCTGTTCTCGCTGCTGAGTTCGCACTTCCTGACCTACGACACGTTCAGCACGATCGCCAACCAGATTCCGGATCTGGTGGTGATGTCGGTCGGGATGACCTTCGTGCTGATCATCGCCGGGATCGATCTGTCGGTGGGCTCGGTGCTGGCGCTGGGGGCGTCGGTGGTGAGCGTGGCCGCGTTGAAGTGGGGCTGGGGGCCGTTGCCGTCGGCGCTGCTCGGCGTCGCCGCGGCGGCGCTGACCGGCACCATCACCGGCGCGGTCACGGTGGGCTGGCGGATTCCGTCGTTCATCGTGTCGCTCGGCGTGCTTGAAGCCGCGCGCGGCATGGCGTATCAGATGACCAATTCGCGCACCGCCTATATCGGCGACGCATTCGACTTCCTGTCGAACCCGATCGCGCTCGGCATTTCGCCGGCGTTCCTGATCGCGGTCGCGGTGATGGTGATTGCGCAACTGGTGCTCACGCGCACGGTGTTCGGCCGCTACCTGGTCGGCATCGGCACGAACGAGGAAGCGGTGCGGCTCGCGGGCGTCAATCCACGGCCGTACAAGGTCGTCGTATTCGCGCTGATGGGCGCGCTCGCCGGGCTCGCCGCGCTGTTCCAGATTTCGCGTCTGGAAGCGGCCGATCCGAACGCGGGCGTCGGCGTGGAACTGCAGGTGATCGCGGCGGTGGTGATCGGTGGCACGAGTCTGATGGGCGGGCGCGGCTCGGTGATCAGCACGTTTTTCGGCGTGCTGATCATTTCGGTGCTGGCGGCCGGGCTCGCGCAGATCGGCGCGAACGAGCCGACCAAGCGCATGATCACCGGCGCGGTGATCGTGGTGGCGGTGGTGCTGGACACGTACCGGAGCCGGCGCAAGCGCGCCTGAGCCGCGAGTCGTCGAACCGCGCGCAACCAACAGCAGTGGCAGCCTGATTAGCGGTACAGCATAGGTATTCATGGGTTGGGTCTGTCTTCGAGGAAGACGTCCGGTGGGTCGCCAGGTGGCGCGGCCGGCGGGAAAAACAGGCAGGAGAGCAACAGGTTATGGCGACGATCAAGGATGTGGCGGCCGTGGCAGGCGTGTCGTTCACGACGGTATCGCACGTGGTGAACAACTCGCGGCCGGTGTCGGCCGATGTGCGCGCGAAGGTCGAACACGCGATCCGTCAACTGCACTACGTGCCGTCGGCGGTGGCGCGCTCGCTGAAGGCGCGCGCGACGGCGACGATCGGGCTGGTGGTGCCGAACAGCACGAATCCGTATTTCGCGGAGCTGGCGCGCGGCATCGAGGACGGCTGCGCGCGCAACGGCTACTGCGTGTTCTTCTGCAATTCCGACGACGACCCGGCCAAGCAGCGTAACTATCTGCGCGTGCTGCAGGAAAAGCGCATCGACGGGCTGATCGTCGCGTCGGCCGGCGACGACGCGGTGCTCGCGCAAACGCTCGCCGACTCGCACGAACCGCTGGTGATCGTGGACCGCAACATCGAAGGGCTGAACGCGGACCTGGTGCAGATCGACCACGAAAAGGGCGCGTATCTCGCCACCCGTCATCTGCTCGAACTGGGGCATGTGCGGATCGGCTGCATTACCGGGCCGGTGCAGACGGCAGTCAGCGCGATGCGGGTACATGGCTTCATCCGCGCAATGACCGAACGCGGCATCGAGATTCCGCCGGATGCGATTGTCGAGAGCGATTTCTCGGGCACCGGCGGCCACCGTGCGGCCGGGCAATTGTTCGACACGGTCAAGCCGTCGGCGATTTTCGCCGGCAACGACATGATGGGCATCGGTGCGCTGCGCGCCGCGGCGGAACGCAATATCAGCGTGCCGCGCGACTGTTCGATCATCGGTTTCGACGACATCGAACTGGGGCGCTTCACTTATCCGGCGCTGTCGACGGTCGGGCAGTCGGTGCGCGCGCTCGGCGATATGGCCGCGCAGACGCTGATCGAACGCATTGCCGGGACATCGTCGGGCAATGTGCGTGCGCCGGGCCGCCGGCGCGTGGTGTCGCCGCGGCTGATCGTGCGCGAGTCCACCGCGACGTGGGCCGGCGCGGCACAACACGATCTGGCCGCGTGATGTGGTCGTATGGTGTGGCCGCATGAGGTGGCCGCGTGCTTTGCAACACGCACGGACCCGCTGCGCGCAATCGAGGAGGCCGGAGTGGCAAGTAACGCAACGCGCTCACGCGTGACGGTGGTCGGCAGTCTGAACATGGACCTCGTGGCGCGCGCGCCGCGTCTGCCGCATCCCGGCGAAACGCTGGCCGGCCGCACGTTTGCGCAGGTCGCGGGCGGCAAGGGCGGCAACCAGGCGGTCGCGGCCGCGCGGCTCGGCGCACAGGTGTCGATGCTGGGCTGCGTCGGCGCAGATGCCAACGGCGCGCAACTGCGAGCCGGGCTTGAAGCGGAAGGCATCGACTGCGCGGCGCTCGAAACCGGCAACGAAGCGACCGGGGTCGCGCTGATCGTCGTCGACGATGCGAGTCAGAACGCGATCGTGATCGTCGCGGGCAGCAATGGCGAAGTCACGCCCGAGACGATGGCCCGTCACGAGGCGGTGCTGGCCGCCGCCGACGTCGTGATCTGCCAGCTCGAAACCCCGCCTGCCACGGTGCGCGCGGCGCTGGCCGCGGCGCGGCGGCTCGGCAAGACGGTGATCCTGAATCCCGCGCCGGCCACCGGGCCGTTGCCCGCCGACTGGCTGCCGCTGATCGATTACCTGATTCCGAACGAGCTGGAAGCCGCGGCGCTGAGCGGCTTGCCGGTCGAGACACCCGAGGACGCGGCCAAAGCCGCCGCCGCGCTGCGCGCGGCCGGCGCGCGCAATGTGCTGGTGACGCTCGGTGCGCGCGGCGTGCATGCGACGCTCGACGGCGCGGCCGCCACGCTGCACGACGCGCCGCGGGTAAAGGCCGTCGATACGACGGCGGCGGGCGATACCTTCATCGGCGGATTCGCGGCGCAGCTCGCGCAGGGCGCGAGCGTCGATGTGGCGATCCGTTTTGCGCAGCGCGCCGCGGCGCTGTCGGTGACGCGTGCTGGCGCGCAGCCTTCGATTCCGACTCGCGCTGAACTGGACGCTTCGATCTGATTTCAGGAAGCGGCGTCACGCGCGACATGGGAATGCGCGCGCGGCGGCGCTTCATCTCCGCGCCGCTTGCGTTTTACTCCAGCCTCGCCTCGGCTTTTCCCTCATTAGTCGCCGCATCCCCTGCCGCGCGCGCATTCGCCCCCCCCGAGTCAAAAAACCCCGCGCGACGGCACTAATACGGGGTCTGAGCGCCCGTTCCCACACTCCGACGCCAATCCGGACGAGTCCAACAAGTCCATCCAGGCAGCCCGCAACTTCAGCGCCCGTCAGTATTTTGTAATTTCTTCCAGGTGCTTACAACGCCTTTCTTCATACCATATAAATTCTTCAAGTATGCGGTTTGCGCGCCGTAAACGAGAGTATTAGAGCGCTTGCTCAAAAAGTGCCAGAACGCAGACGCCACACCTTACTTCGCGCTGCGTATGCAGCCTCTCATTTGCCACGCACAGGAACAGGCATGTTGAACAAAGGCATTACGATCAAGGCGCGGATTGGCCTCACGATGGCTTTTCTCGCCGCGCTGCTGGTCGCCATTGGCGTGTTCGGTTTGTTCGGCATGAGCCGTGCGAACAGTTCGTATAAGGACACCTTCACGAACGCGATGCCAAGCGCGGTCAATATCGGCAACGCGGAGCTGTACGCGGCGCGCGAGCGCCTCGCGCTCGACCGGGCCGCGTTCATGGCCGGCACGCCGGAAGCGGCGCCGACGCTGGAGCGCGCGCGTCTGATGCGCACCACGTCCGACATGTGGTGGAAAAAATATCTCGGCATGCCGCGCGACGCCGATGAAGACCGCGTCGCGCAGGACGTCGTCGCCAAACGGGACACGCTGCATCAGCAGATGGACGTCTTTGCGGCAATCGTCGCGGCGAACGACCAGTCCAAACTGATCGACGGCGCCAAGCGCCTGCAAGTGACCTATAACGAACTCGCCAACGCCGACGACGCGCTGCGCAAAGTCCAGTTCGAACAGGCGAAGCAGGGTTACGACGCCGCGCAGGGCAGTTTCGACGTGTTCCGCATGGTCAGCCTGGCTGCGTTGCTCGTCGGCGTGCTGGCTGCGGCGCTGTCCTACCTGACGCTGAGCCGCGCGATCGCCCGGCCGCTCGACGACGCCCTCGGCCATTTCGACGCGATCGCCGCGGGCGATCTGCGCCGTCCGGTCGTCGTGACTTCGCGCGACGAAATGGGGCAACTGCTCGACGGAATCGCCAAAATGCAGCGCAGCCTCACCGAAACGGTGCGTAGCGTACGCAGCGGCAGCGAATCGATTGCGACCGCGACGCGTCAGATCGCAGCCGGCAATATCGATCTGTCGTCGCGGACCGAACAGCAGGCCTCGGCGCTGCAGGAGACCGCGTCGAGCATGGAAGAGCTGACCGGCACGGTCAGGCAGAATGCCGACAACGCCCGCCAGGCGAGCGCGCTCGCGGCCAACGCATCGGAGATCGCCAACAAGGGCAGCGCGGTGGTCGGCCAGGTGGTCGGCACGATGGGCGACATCAACCAGAGCTCGGCGAGGATCGCGGACATCATTTCGATCATCGAAGGGATCGCGTTCCAGACCAATATCCTGGCGCTGAATGCGGCCGTCGAAGCGGCGCGGGCCGGTGAAGAAGGGCGCGGTTTCGCGGTGGTGGCGGGCGAGGTGCGCAGCCTCGCGCAGCGCTCGTCGGCGGCGGCCAAGGAAATCAAGGAACTGATCGACACCTCGGTCGAGCGGGTCCAGTCGGGCTCGGCGCTGGTCGACGAAGCCGGGCGCACGATGACCGAAATCATCGCCGCGGTGCAGCGCGTGACCGACATCATGGGCGAGATCGCGGCGGCGTCGGAAGAGCAGAGCGGCGGTATCGATCAGGTGGCGCGCGCCGTTACGCAGATGGACGAAGTCACCCAGCAGAACGCGGCGCTGGTCGAAGAAGCTGCCGCCGCCGCGTCTTCGCTCGAAGACCAGGCTGGCAAGCTGCGTACCGCGGTGGCGGTGTTTCAGCTCGAAGAAGGCGGCTACAACGCGCCGGTGAACACGGCGCCGAAGCACGCGGCCAGGCCGGTGCACTCGCTGGCCGCGCGCAAGGTTTCGTCCGCAGGCTCGCGGCAAGCGTCAGCGGCGAAGCCGCTGACGGCCCCGGTCGCAACGCAAGCCGCTACGCCCGCCCGCACGCCCGCCAAAGCCATGACGACGGCGAGCGCCGGCGGCGCTCAGGATTGGGAGACGTTCTAACCGGCTTCAGGCGGTTCCGGACGAGCACCTCACAACGCAACATTCATTCCCGCCGACGCGTCAGCGCATCGCAGGCCGCCGCGGATGAGCGCCTTCTCTCGAAAGACCGCGATTGCGTTGGCATCCGCGGTCTTTTTTCATGGTGTGCGCACTATGTAACGTTTGCAGTGACAGTCCGCTCCCTGGCGGACGTCGTGATCCGGTACATTGACGGGCGCGGCCATCGCTTGTCGCGGCGGCATCGCTGACGCTGATCGTCGATTCGAGACGCGTGGGCGCCTGCCTTCAGTCGCTGCAATGCCAGGCTTCCCCCAACCCGCACGCCATAGTGAACCGCCCCATGCGCCAGCCAGAAAGGACCGACATGACGCCACACGACCTCGCGCTCCGCCTCGTCGAAGCACGCCGGCAGCATCGCCCGATCGATGTGCCCGCACCCGACAGCCTGCCGCCCGACGCGGCAACCGCGTATGCGATCCAGCAGGCGGTGATCGCAGGCCTCGGCGACTCGACCGGCGCGTGGAAGATCGGCGCGAGGGCGCCGGGCGCCGCCGCCGCGGGTGCGCCGATTCCGGCCTCGCTGGTGCTGCCATCGCCAGCGCGCGTCGCGCATGGCGGATTTTTCCGGGTGCTGCTGGAGCTCGAGATCGCCTTCCGTTTCGCCGAGGCGATCGAGCCGCGCGGCCGTGCGTATGCGCGCGACGAGGTGCTCTCGAAGGTCGGCGTGGTGCTGCCCGCGATCGAGATCGTCGATAGCCGCTTCAGCGAATGGCCGAATGTCGCGCCACTCGCGCAACTGGCCGACGCGCAGAACAACGGCGCGTTGATCACCGGGCATCCGGTCGCCTACGCGGGGCTCGCGCGCGGCTTCGATTTCGTTTCACCCGAACTGGAGCTGAGCTTCGACGGCGGCTCGCTGGTGCCGGAGGCCACCGGCAACCCGGCGGGCGACCCGCGCGAACTGCTGGTATGGTTCGTCAACCATTGCGCCGCCATGGGCATCACCATCGAGCCGGACTGGACGCTCACCACCGGTTCGTACGTCGGCGCACACAAGGTGGACAAGCCGGGCATCGCGCGCGGCCATATCGACGGCCTCGGGGAAGTGGAGATTGAACTGACCTGAACGGATCACGGCGCGGCCGGTGTCGGCGTGCCTGGTATAGCGCGCTTGTGCTTGTTACAGTGCATTACGAAGCTTCATTCAAACGGCTGCCCAGGGCGGCCGTTTTGCCTTTGCCGCATCTGCGAAAGCGGCGTTGCCGTATACACCTATGAAAACCATCCGCTGCGTCGCCGTGATTCAGTCATCCACGCGGCGACCCTGCCGACGCCGCGGTTAATCCAGATAGTGAAGCGCTCGTGGTTCGCGCAATGATTCATTGTGTGGGTTCGCTGAATGAAGCGGAACCAAAACCCGCCGCGCGTTGACGAACCGCCTGACGATACGTGAGTGAAGATGTAACAGATGCATGCGCATGTAGACCGATGGCATGCGCCGCGCGTTGATGAAAAAGTGACCGGGCATGAAAAGCGCATGACGTCCGTGCGTTCAATAAAAAAGTGTGCGTGCGCAGACAGCATGTCCGATACCGCAGCGAGATCGTTCGATAACGACGAGTGGCGCAGTGCAATGGAGTCGTGCAGGAGCACTGAGCAGCAGTGCGGTACCGAGATGCCGTCTCGTGACGACGGCGGGATGAAGGCAACGATGGGCAGCAACGTGAGGCCGCAATTGCTGCGATGTGAGTGCAAAATTGTAGGTGGTCGAAACTATGTTTCCAAGTGATGAATGTCGGGAGGCGGGTACGGCGCGATTTTCGCAACGTAGTTCGTGAAAAAAAATTTAAAAGGGTTTAGGATGAATTCGAGCGATGTCGTTTCCGAATAGCGCGCCGCGCACGACATCGGTCTAGACTTCGGCGAGGAGGTAGCATGGATATCTACAGCAGTTTCGCGACCCGCTTCGAGAAAACGCGAGAAGATGAGCTCTCGCTCGAGGAGTATCTCGCGCTCTGCAAAGACAATCCCGCCGCGTACGCCACCGCTGGCGAACGCATGTTGACGGCAATCGGAGAACCGGAACAGATCGACACTCGCAACGATCCGCGCATGTCGCGCATCTTCGCGAACAAGGTCATCAAGGTATACCCCGCATTCCGTGAGTTCTACGGAATGGAAGAGGTGATCGAGCAGGTGGTCGCCTACTTCCGGCACTCGGCCCAGGGGCTCGAAGAAAAGAAGCAGATCCTGTATCTGTTGGGCCCGGTCGGCGGCGGTAAATCGTCGATCGCGGAACGTCTCAAGCAGCTCATGGAACGCGTGCCGTTTTACGCGATCAAGGGCTCGCCGGTGAACGAGTCGCCGCTCGGTCTGTTCGACTACGAGGAAGACGGCCCGATTCTCGAAGAACAATATGGCATTCCACGCCGCTACCTGAAAAACATCCTCAGCCCGTGGGCGGTCAAACGCCTGCACGAATTCAATGGCGACATCCGCAAGTTCCGCGTGGTGCGCCGCTACCCGTCGATCCTTCGCCAGATCGGCATCGCCAAGACCGAGCCGGGCGACGAGAACAATCAGGACATCTCGTCGCTGGTCGGTAAGGTCGACATCCGCAAGCTCGAGCAGTACGCGCAAGACGACGCCGACGCATACAGCTATTCCGGTGGCCTGTGTCTGGCCAATCAGGGGCTGCTCGAGTTCGTCGAAATGTTCAAGGCGCCGATCAAGGTCCTGCACCCGCTGCTCACCGCGACCCAGGAAGGCAACTTCAAAGGCACGGAAGGCTTCGGCGCGATTCCGTTCGACGGCGTGATCCTCGCGCACTCGAACGAGTCGGAATGGAAGGCGTTCCGCAACAACCGCAACAACGAAGCACTGCTCGACCGGATCTTCGTCGTGAAGGTGCCGTACTGCCTGCGCTACGGTGAAGAGATCAAGATCTACGAGAAGCTGCTGCGCAATTCGTCGCTGGCGAATGCGGTGTGCGCGCCGGGCACGTTGAAGATGATGGCGCAGATGTCGGTGCTCACGCGTCTGCAGGAGCCGGAGAACTCCAGCCTGTTCTCGAAGATGCAGGTCTACGACGGCGAGAATCTGAAGGACACCGATCCGAAGGCCAAGTCGTATCAGGAGTATCGCGACTTCGCGGGCGTCGATGAAGGGATGACCGGCGTGTCGACCCGCTTCTCGTTCAAGATCCTGTCGCGCGTGTTCAACTTCGATTCGACCGAAGTCGCGGCCAATCCGGTGCACCTGATGTACGTGCTCGAACAGCAGATCGAACGCGAGCAGTTCCCGCCGGAGACCGAGCAGAAGTATCTGTCGTTCGTCAAGGACGTGCTCGCGTCGCGCTATGCAGAGTTCATCGGCAAGGAGATTCAGACCGCGTATCTGGAGTCGTATTCCGAGTACGGTCAGAACATTTTCGATCGCTACGTGACGTACGCGGACTTCTGGATTCAGGATCAGGAGTTCCGCGACCACGACACCGGCGAGAGTTTCGACCGCGCGGCGCTGAACGCCGAACTGGAGAAGATCGAGAAACCCGCGGGCATCAGCAACCCGAAGGACTTCCGCAACGAGATCGTGAACTTCGTGCTGCGTGCGCGTGCTGCCAATGCGGGGAAGAATCCTGCGTGGATCAGCTACGAGAAGCTGCGCGTCGTAATCGAAAAGAAGATGTTCTCGAACACGGAAGAATTGCTGCCGGTGATTTCGTTCAACGCGAAGGGCTCGGCGGAAGAGCAGCGCAAGCACGAAGACTTCGTCAATCGCATGGTGACGAAGGGCTATACGCCGAAGCAGGTGCGCTTGCTG
This sequence comes from Paraburkholderia ultramafica, assembly GCF_902859915.1. Taxonomy (GTDB): domain Bacteria; phylum Pseudomonadota; class Gammaproteobacteria; order Burkholderiales; family Burkholderiaceae; genus Paraburkholderia; species Paraburkholderia ultramafica. The sequence continues at coordinate 24,874 of NZ_CADIKK010000005.1, read as the reverse complement.
TGTGACTGGTATCTGCGGGTGCGCAAGTCGTCATGATGCGCATGGCGTGCCGCCCGCGCGGTTGGACCGTGCGGGCACCCTGCGAGGCGCAAGCATTGCATTAAGCGGTGTGCGTCTCGCGCACCCGAAATTAGCGCAACTGCATGGGATCGGAGTAAGTGCTAAAGCGTAAGCTCAGACCGACATACGAGTGCATGGGGTCTGAGTAAGCACTAAAGCGCTAACTCAGACCGACAGCGTTGCATGGGATCGGAGTAAGCGCTAAAGCGCTAACTCCGACCGACAGCGTTGCATGGGATCGGAGTAAGCGCTAAAGCGCTAACTCCGACCGACACGGGAGACCGGGCGTGCTTCATCAAATCATCGACCGCAGGTTAGCAGGCAAGAACAAGAGCATTGCCAATCGCGAGCGTTTTTTGCGTCGCGTCAAGAACTATATTCGCCGCGCCGTTTCGGAGGCGGTGCGCGACCGTAGCATCAAAGATATCCAGAACACCCAAAGCATCACGATCCCGCGCAAGGATATTGCGGAGCCGTCGTTCCGCCACGGCCCCGGCGGCAAGCGCGAAATGGTGCATCCGGGCAACTCGGACTACATCCGCGGCGACAAGATCCAGCGCCCGCAAGGGGGTGGCGGAGGCGGCGGGGGCAATCAGGCCAGCAACGAGGGCGAGGGTCAGGACGACTTCGTGTTCGAGCTGAGCCGCGAAGAATTCATGCAGTATTTCTTCGACGATCTCGAGCTGCCGCGTCTCGTCAAAACGCATCTGCTGGCCGTGCCCACGTGGAAGAGCATCCGCGCGGGCTGGTCCGCCGAAGGCACGCCGAACAACATCGACGTGGTCCGTTCGCTGCGCAGCGCGCTCGGCCGGCGCATCGCGCTCGGCGCGCCGCTCGTCAACCAGCTGCACGAAATGGAGCGGCAGCTCGACGTGATGAAGGCCGATCCCGCGGATCGCCGTGAAGAGATCAAGCTGCTCGAAGAGGAGATCCATCATTTGCGCGGCCGCATCTGGCGGATTCCATTCATTGATCCGTTCGATCTGCGCTACGTGAATCGCGTGAAGCAGCCCACGCCGTCCAGCCAGGCGGTGATGTTCTGTCTGATGGATGTGTCGGGTTCGATGGACGAGCAGCGCAAGGATCTCGCCAAGCGTTTCTTCATCCTGCTGTATCTGTTTCTCAAGCGTAATTACGAGCGCATCGAGGTGGTGTTCATTCGCCACCATACGCGCGCCGAGGAAGTCGACGAGGACACGTTCTTCCATTCGACCGAAAGCGGCGGCACGGTGGTGTCGAGCGCGCTCGAACTGATGCAGAAGGTGATGGAAGAACGCTACTCGCCGACTGAATGGAACATTTACGGGGCGCAGGCCTCGGACGGCGACAACTGGACCGACGACTCGCCCAAGTGCCGCAAGATACTGGCGGGTGACATCCTGGAGAAGGTGCGGTATTTTGCGTATATTCAGGTCACGCCCGAAGAGCAGAACCTGTGGCTCGAATATGCGCAGCTGGCGCTGAGCCAGCCGCACATGGCGATGAAGAAGGTCGAAACCGCGGCCGACATTTATCCGGTGTTTCGTGAGCTGTTTGAAAAGCAGGTGGCGTCTTCATGACGGACAAGCACTTGCACAACGAAGCGCGCGGCTATCAGCCGGAGCGCGGAAAAGGCGTGCCGCAGCAAAAGTCGGGGCATGCCGAGACCGGGGCGGAACATGCTGGCGCCGCCGCAGCCGGAGCAGTCGACACTGCTGCAGCACGGGGACACACCGGAACGCCCATTGAGGGGCAAAGGGAAGTCCGTATGAACGTAGCCGATAGACGGCCTTTGCCGTGCCCGTCCGACTGGACCTTCGAATTGATCGAGGAGTACGACTCGCATATTGCCCTTGTTGCGGAGCAATATGAACTCGACGTGTATCCGATCCAGCTCGAACTCATCAGTGCCGAACAGATGATGGATGCGTACGCGTCCGTCGGTATGCCGGTGAACTACCGTCACTGGTCGTTCGGCAAACACTTTCTCTCCACCGAAAAAAGCTACCGCCGCGGGCAGATGGGGCTGGCGTACGAGATCGTCATCAATTCCAACCCCTGCATCGCGTATCTGATGGAAGAGAACACGATGACGATGCAGGCTCTCGTCGTCGCGCATGCGGCTTACGGGCATAACTCGTTCTTCAAGGGCAACTATCTGTTCCGGCTGTGGACTGATGCGCACGCGATCATCGACTACCTCGTCTACGCGAAGAACTACATCGCGGAGTGCGAGGAGCGCTTCGGGCTCGACCGGGTCGAAGAACTGCTCGATTCGTGCCACGCGCTGATGAATTACGGCGTGGACCGTTACAAGCGTCCGCAGAAGCTGTCGCTCGAAAAGGAGTTCGCCGCGCGCCGTGAGCGCGAGGCCTATCTGCAATCGCAGGTGAACGAACTATGGCGCACGCTGCCGACCCGGCATACGCCGTTGCCGGAGGAAATCGAGGAGCGTTATCCGCCGGAGCCGCAGGAAAATCTGCTGTATTTCGCGGAGAAGAACGCGCCGCTGCTGGAGCCGTGGGAGCGCGAGGTGATCCGCATCGTGCGCAAGGTCGGCCAGTATTTCTATCCGCAACGGCAGACCCAGGTGATGAACGAAGGCTGGGCGACGTTCTGGCACTACACGTTGCTCAACACGATGTACAACCAGGGCAAGCTGGAAGACGGCTTCATGATGGAGTTTCTCCATTCGCACAGCAATGTGGTCTATCAGCCGCCGGTGACGAAGCCGTACTACAGCGGCATCAATCCGTATGCGCTCGGATTTTCGATGATGAGCGACATCCGCCGGATTTGCGAAACGCCGACGGAGGAAGACCGCAAGTGGTTCCCGGAACTGGCGGGCAGTCCGTGGCTGCCGGCGATGCACTACGCGATGCGCAATTTCAAGGACGAAAGTTTCGTCGCGCAGTATCTGTCGCCGCATCTGATCCGGGAAATGCGTCTGTTCTCGGTGCTCGACGACGACATGCGCGATGCGCTCGAAGTGTCGGCGATTCATGACGATAGCGGATATCAGTACGTGCGTCAGGCGTTGTCACGGCAGTACGACATGCATCATCGGGAGCCGAACATTCAGGTGTGGGCGGTGAATACGCGCGGCGACCGGAGCCTGACGCTGCGGCACTTCATGAGCGACAACCGGCATCTGTCGTCGGATAGCGATGAAGTGCTCAAACACATGGCGCGCTTGTGGCAGTTCGACGTGTATCTGGAAAGCGTCGATGAGAACGGCACGGTTCGCAAGCGCTATGAGTGCCGGTATGTGCCGCCCGCGGTGAGGGTGTGAAGCACGTCGGATCGGCGGTTGGTTGAAACCCAGTTTGGATCTGTTCGAAGCCCCTGGCGGTCGTGAGACCGGCAGGGGCTTTTTTGTGTGGGCATGGCACCGGGCGTAGACAATTTTTCAGTAGTTTTGGAAAAAGTGCTGAAAACAAGGCCGTCATCCGATTTTTCAGTAAAATTAGAAAAACTACTGAAAAACTCCATGTCACCGTTCCCCCTTTACGAGCAGCACGAGTTGGCCTATTGCTCTCAGTTTGCCAACGTCGCACAGGCAGCCGCTACGCAGGACAAAGTGCTGATGGGAGCGCCTGGCACCGTGATCGAGCATAAGCGCGGCGGGGCGGCGTACTATGCGCGCCAGTACATGGGGCCGGAGGGACGCAGACAGCAAGAGAATCTGGGTGGCCCGAAGGGCGACCCCGAGGTGGACGCCCGGGTCGAGCACGTGCTGCAACGCATTGATTTGAGTAAGGATCTCATTTCGAGAATCCGGGATTTGAGCAAGCTGGGCTTTCAACTGGCGGACAACAAGACCTATGCGACAGTTGGCGTTCTATACAACTACGGACTGTTCGAAGCCGGGGCGGTACTGGTTGGCTCACACGCTTACGCCGTCATTTTGAATTCGCTTGGCATCAAGGCCATCTCCTACGAGACCGAAGATATCGACATCGCGCGTCGGCATCAGCTTGCGCTCACCAACATCCCAAAGGGAGGTTTGCTCGCCATGCTCAAGGAAACCGGCATCCACTTCGTATCCGTTCCTTCAATGAAACGCGGTGAGCCGTCGACGTCATTTACCGAAGCCGGTAAGTCGCGCTTTCACGTCGATCTGCTGGTTCCGTCGCGTGATGACACATTCTCGACCGTGCCTGTGACTGAGCTCAATGCCCACGCCACGGCTTTGCCTTACCTCGCGTACGTGCTGGCGAACGCGCAAACGGGCACGCTTATCTCGCGACATGGCGCGGTGCCGGTGCGCGTACCCGAACCGTCGAGGTTTGCGATCCACAAGCTTCTGGTGTCCCGGCTGCGGACCAATACGCTCGTGAAGTCGCAGAAGGATGTGCGGCAGGCTTCGGTGTTATTGGCGATGCTGGGCGAACATCGGAGTGGCGACATCGAGGACGCCTGCGCTGCGCTTCCACGATCGGCGCGAGTGTTGGTGCGGCGCACGTTGCCGGAGGTCGAAGCGCTGATGCGCGACGCACACGAGGCCGGGTTCGAGGAGTTGCAGACGAGTCTTGCGTCATAAGATTGCCTGACAAACCCCCATCCACCCCTTGCAATTCTGTAAAATTCGCGCACGCTCGCGGCGAGCACTTCGACGCGCGCGCTGTGAAGGCGGCGCCACGGCCGCCATCTTCGTTAAAAGACAAGGACAGACACCAGCATGACCGACCTAACCGACCAATCCGTGGCCTCGGCTCACGACACACGCCGCCGCATCTTCGCGATCGTTGGCGCTTCATCGGGCAATCTCGTCGAGTGGTTCGACTTTTACGTCTATTCGTTCACCGCGCTGTATTTCGCGCCGGCGTTCTTCCCGAGCGGCAACACCACCACGCAGTTGCTCAATACCGCGGGCGTGTTCGCCGCGGGCTTCCTGATGCGTCCGATCGGCGGCTGGTTCTTCGGCCGCCTCGCCGACAAGCATGGCCGGCGCACCGCGATGATGATCTCGGTATTCATGATGTGCGGCGGCTCGCTGGTGATCGCCGTGCTTCCCACGTACGCGCAGATCGGCGCGCTGGCGCCGGCGCTGCTGCTGGTCGCGCGGCTGTTCCAGGGCTTGTCGGTGGGCGGCGAATACGGCACCAGCGCGACCTACATGAGTGAAGTCGCGCTCAAGGGCCGGCGCGGTTTCTTCGCGTCGTTCCAGTACGTGACGCTGATCGGCGGCCAGTTGTGCGCGCTGCTGGTGATCGTGATCCTGCAACAGACGCTCTCCACCGCGGAACTCAAGGAGTGGGGCTGGCGCGTGCCGTTCGTGATCGGCGCGGGGGCGGCATTGATCGCGCTGTATCTGCGTAGATCGCTCGACGAGACCACCACCGCCGCGACGCGTCAGCGCAAGGAAGCCGGCACGCTGCGCGGGCTGTGGGTGCATAAGGCCGCGTTCATGACGGTGCTCGGCTTCACGGCCGGCGGCTCGCTGATTTTCTACACCTTCACGACCTACATGCAGAAGTACCTGGTCAACACGGCGGGCATGCAAACGAAGACGGCCAGCACGGTGATGACCGCGGCCTTGTTCCTCTATATGGTGATGCAGCCGGCGTTCGGCGCGCTGTCGGACCGGATCGGCCGCCGTCGTTCGATGTTGTGCTTCGGTTTCTTCGCGACGATCGGCACCGTGCCGCTGCTGCATGCGTTGAAAGACGTGACGAGCCCGTACGCGGCGTTCGGCCTGGTCGTGCTGGCGCTCGTGATCGTCAGTTTCTACACGTCGATCAGCGGTTTGATCAAGGCGGAAATGTTCCCGCCGGAAGTGCGCGCGCTCGGCGTGGGCCTGTCGTACGCGGTGGCCAACGCGGTCTTCGGCGGCTCCGCGGAATACGTGGCGTTGTGGCTGAAGTCGATCGGCGTCGAGTCGATGTTCTTCTGGTACGTCACGGTGATGTGCGCGATCGCCGGCATCGTGTCGCTGCGTATGCGCGATCCGTCGACGGAAGGGTATCTGCGTCACGAGCCCTGAGCGTTAGCGGGAGGCTCGAACCGCGCACCTGGGGTGCGGGTTGAGAACGGCGGCCTGGGGCGACCTGGCCGCCGTTTCATATTGTGTGGACGACGTGATGCGAGACGACGCGCGATGCGCGCGAGGGTAGCTTGCGCGCTCAACTCACCACGATCTCGGTTCCCCACGCATGCAGCAGATCGCGCAGCGCCTCGGCCTGCGCCATCTTCGCGTCGCGGCGCAAATGAATCTGCAGCGCGCGGCCCGCGATGCCGTCGACGGGATGCGCCAGCCACAACTCCACCGCGAGCCCCAATCCTTCCGGCTGGTTGACGACCACAGGCTCGATCACACGCGGCTTGAAACAGGCACTGTCGGACATCGCGAATCACCTCCGGGCTGATGACGGTTCGTGTTCATCGTAGTCAGCGCCGTGCGCCGGACCAAGCGACAAATACGCGTTTGCCAAGCAGAGGATGCTTAGCAGGAAAGGCGCTTAGGGAGGCGGTTGGAAGCGCGGCTAGAAACGCGCTGAGAACGCGATGAGAACGTGATGAGAACGTGATGAGAAGCGCGCTGAAGAACATACCTGCCGCGCGCGTCTTGCAGCGCTGCCGCGATGGCGGTGCCAAAGCTCGCTGCAACTGTCGCCTGGCGCCGATCACTTAACGCCGAACGCCCGAAGCCCGAGACACGACACCGCCCAACATCACACCTGCTCGGCCCCGTCCGTCATGAGTTCCTTCACCACGGCGGCCGGATCCGTTGCAACCGCGGGCGCCGCAGCGACGGCGGCAACCGCAGCCGCCGCGACGGCCTGTTGTCGTACGGTCAGCGCCGCGCGCGCGAGCATCAGAAGATGGTAGTAGAGCCGCACACTGAACCCATAGTTGTACGCGAACGGATGCGTGAGCACGATCTTGAGACCCATGAGCGCCTGCCGGTTCCTCGCATGAACCGAGGCGACGATCGGCGCGAGACGCCGCAACGCAAGCCTGCGCGACGGCTCCAGTTGCGGCGGCAGTTGCAATGCCTTCACGAACGCATACGCGCTGACCGTCGCCGCGACCGCCGTGCCGCGCGTGCTGTGCGAGATCGAGCTCGCTGTCTTGCGATACACCGAGACATAGTCGTGCAGATAGAACACCTCGCGCGCCGCGAGACAGAGTTCGGTGCCGAACACGAAATCGCAGCACATGCCGTACTGGTCCTTGTAGCCGATCCGCTTCACGAGCCGCGCATCGGCCATCCAGCCGTTGTTCGGGAACATCTGGATCAGACCGGTTCTGCCTGCCAGCGGCTGCAGGCCTTCGGCGTCCCTGGTGCGGCGGAACGCCGAGTTCAGCCGCGTGCTCGCGTCGAAGTCGACGGCGCCGTTGTGATCGGCCTCGTACTGGTCGCCGAAGGCCGCATCGAGTTGCGGATGACGCGTCCACAGCGACAGGAGTTTTTCGACGCCGTCGGTGGTGAGCAGATCGTCGTCGTGGATCAGCAGGATCTTGTCGCCGCTTGCGCGTTCGAACAGGCTCGCGACGTTGCGCGCCTGGCCGAGCGGCGGTTGATTCAGCGTGTAGCGTACCCGCGGCTCCTGTCCATAGCGGGCCGCGATCAACTGCTGGGTGCGGGTGTCCTTCGAATCGTCGCCGATCACGATTTCCACGTTGCCGTAGGTCTGCGCGAGGCACGAATCGATGCACTGCGCGATCAATTCGGGACGATTGCAGGTAGGCAGGCAGATGGAGACTTTGGCGAGATGAGGGCAGGTTGGGGAGTTTGAGAAGATGGACATGGGCGTCGCCTTTTTTATCGATTAAGGGGCGGCAGCCGGTTCGCTTGGCGCGCACATCGCTGCAAGCAGCAAAATAGTCCATCGTGCGAAAAAAATAATCGGTAAAAATCAGGAAGAAATGTTTGGCTTCCGAAAGCAGATCGAAGGGGAAAAATTCTGCGGATTCGCTGCTCAAACGCAGCAAACCCGCTCGACGACTCGCGCTTATTTTTTCAACCGACTGACGGCTCACCGTCGCCGGGTTTCTTGCCGGGACGGTCCGCGGGCGACTGCTTGCGGCCTTCGTCGTGGCGTTCGGGCAGCTTGCTTTTTTCGTTATCGCTATGCTGGACTGGCTGCGGGTGTTCGATGTCGGCCGGTCTGTCCTTCGGGTGTTCCTTTGTTTCGCTCATCGCTGCTCTCCTGGGTGGAAGACATCTTGTGTGCAGCAAGGCGCAGACCCGATGCCGCGCTGAGATGCTTTGCGTGTTGGCAGGCAGCGCCAAAAACGCGTCCATCATGCGCCCGCGCGGCCCGCCATGCTTCGCGCGAGCGCTGTTAGCGCAGCGCCGGGAAACCAGTCCGCTGCGGATGATGGAAAACTCGCTCGACAACTCGCACTTCAACCGCTGGCGTGCGGATCGAACGGCCCGCACAATTACAAACAAGCGCTTGACCGCGCCCTTCATTCAGCGCAACGTGGAAAAGGAAACCGATCCTGCGGGAGTCCGAAATGTCCCTCAACTTCCCGAACCCGAGCCGCAGCTATGACGCGTATCACCATTGCGTCAACTTCTGGGGCTACGACAATGCGCGCGAAATAGCCTTCACCGTCAACCATTCGGTGATTTCGAATCTGAGCCCGAATACGGGTTCCGACGAACCGGCGGTGCTGGCGGCGTTCGACGAGCATCGCGAACAGATTCTCACGCTCGCGCGCGGCATCTACGTCGCCGGCCCGCAAAACCGCTATACGATCGGTTGATGCTTCAGGCGGCCGTTTCGCGCGGTGCGCCGCCTGTCAGCGAAACGATGAACTCGAAGAACGCCCGCACCTTGGCCGGCGGATGATGCCGCGACGGGTACAGCGCATACAGCGGATACACTTCGTCGCCCCACTCGGGGAACAGCTCGACCAGTTTGCCGCTAGCCAGCAACGACTCCGCGCCGAGCGACAGAATCTGCGCGACGCCCTGGCCCGCCGCGCAAGCACTATGCAAGGTGCCCACGTCGTTGACGGTCAGACGGCCTTGCGGCGTAATCACGAGCTTCTTGCGGCCGCGATGAAATTCCCAGCTAAACGGATAGCCGGTCAGCGGATCGCGAAACTTGATGCACACATGCTGACCGCCTTCGAGTTCGCCCGGGTTGGCCGGATGTCCATGCTTCTTCAGATACGAAGGCGCCGCCACCGTCAGAATGCGCGTATCCAGCAGCTTGCGGGCGATCAGCGTCGACACCGGCGGATCGCCGAAGCGGATCGCGAGATCGAAACCGTCGGCAACCATATCGCCCAACTGGTCCCGCGTGATCAGTTCGAGCTGCAGATCGGGATGCTTGTCGATGAAGCCGCCGAGCCTCGGCCCCAGCACGAGGCGCGAAAAGAACGGGTCCATGTTGACGCGCAAGCGTCCGCGCACGGCGGTCGCCCCTTGGGCGGCGGACGCCGCGGCTTCTTCGAGACCGCCCAGCAGCGGCACGATCTGTTCGTAGAAGCGCCGGCCTTCGTCGGTCAGCGTGACCGAGCGCGTGGTGCGGTCGAATAGCCGGATGCCCAGGCGCGTTTCGAGCCGCGCGACCGAACGGCTGACCCCGGATTGCGACATGTCGAGCGCTTCGCCGGCCGCCGCAAAACTGCCGCAATCGACGATCGCCGTGAGCACGCCCATGCCGTTCAGCATGCGCTCGTCAAATGGCATGTGAGGTTCCTTTGTTATTCGTTAATGCCCCACATGCTAACTCGAAAGTCTGTTGGAATTCACGTGTTGACGTAGCGACGTGACACCTGTCAAGACGAATCGATGATTGTGTGTCATGAGTGCAATGACAGTCACGCTGTCGCGTCAGACACGCCGCTGCCGTTAACCTATGCGAACTCGCCTGACGTACGGTGGAATGCGGTTCTCTTATGTATCGGGCATATTTGGACTCGTCAACGGAGAACGCATCATGTCGGGTGTTTTTATTACCGGTTCCGCCGATGGCCTCGGCCAGATGGCGGCACGTCTGCTCGTCGACGCCGGACATCAGGTGGTGCTGCATGCGCGCAGCGCCGCGCGCGCCGAACAGGCGTTGCGGGCGGTGCCGCAAGCGCAGGCCGCGCTGATCGACAAGCCGCAGCGGCTCGTCTATCTAAGCTCAGGCCTGCATCGCAGCGGCGACGCGAGCCTCGACGATCTGGCGTGGGAACGGCGACCGTGGCAAGGTACGGGCGCGTATTCGGACTCGAAGCTGCATGACGCGTTGCTCGCGTTTGCGATCGCGCGCCGCTGGCCGGGGGTGTTGTCGAATGCGTTGGAGCCAGGTTGGGTCGCGACGAAAATGGGTGGTGCAGGCGCGCCGGACGATTTGCAGGCAGCGCCGAAAACCCAGGTGTGGCTCGCCGTCAGCGATGAGCCGGCGGCCACCGTTAGCGGCGCGTACTTCTATCACATGAAACCGCGCGAGACGCATCCGGCGCTGCACGACGTCGCCGTGCAGGAGCGTTTGATTCAGGCGTGCGAGGTTTTTTCGGGGATACGTCTGCCGGATTGAGATCAGCGGCCCGCACTTTGTGCCGCCTGCCCGCGCACCACGCGTGTGCCGGACGGGTCGTCGAGATGACGGAACACCCACGCCGACAGCAGCGTAATCACGCCGACGCACACGAAGCTCAGCCGGAACCCCAGCGCCGCCGAGCCCGATTGCGCCGAGAACAGATTCACCAGCCCGCCGCCGATCGACACGCCCAGGCCGATCGCCAGCATCTGCACCATCGAAAAGAGGCTGTTGCCGCTGCCCGCGTCTTCGTGCGAGAGATCCTTCAGCGTGACGCTGTTCATCGCCGCGAACTGCATCGAGTTGGCCGCGCCGAACACGGCCAGAATCGCGACCTCGATCACGAGCGGCGTGCCGCGCGAGATCAACGAGAACGCGACGATCGCCGAGCCCACGATCAGCGTATTGACGAGCAGGAAGGTGTCATAGCCGTAGCGGCGCACGAGCGGCGCGATCCAGCGTTTGGCGAGCGTGCCGGCGAGCGCGGCGGGCAGCATCATCAGACCTGAGTGCAGTGGCGAATAGCCCAATTGCAATTGCAGCAGCAAGGGCACGAGGAACGGCACCGCGCTCGAACCGACGCGGCACACCAGGTTGCCGATCAGCCCGACGCTGAAATTCGGCTCGCCGAATAGCGACAGCTTGAAGAGCGGATCACGCCGGTATCTGGCGTACGGAATGTACGCGAGCGCGCTGGCGACGGCGAGCGCGAACAGCCCCGCCGACCAGGCCGCGCGATGCGAGGCGACCGGCGCGTCGATCGCGAGCGAAAACGCGATCATGCACAGCGACAGCAGCGCGCAGCCGATGAAGTCGAACGGCGGCGCCTGGATGGTGTCGTGCGATGGCAAAAACCGCTGCACTGCGTACAGACCCACCGCGCCGATCGGCACATTGATCAGAAAAATCCAGTGCCACGTGATCGCCTGCACGAACCAGCCGCCGAGCGTCGGTCCGGCGATCGGTCCGAGCTGGCCGGCAATCGAAATGAACGCGAGCGCCGACACGTATTGCTCGCCGGACACGCTGCGCAACACCGCGAGCCGGCCGATCGGCAGCAGCATCGAGCCGCCCAGGCCTTGCAGCACCCGCGCAATGACCAGTTGGCCGAGCGTGTGCGCGCCGGCGCAGCAGATCGAGCCGAGCACGAACACGAGGATCGCCACGAAGTAGACGCGCCGCGTGCCGAAGCGGTCGGCGAGCCAGCCGGACGCGGGCGTGAGCATCGCCATCGTCAGCGTGTACGCGACGACGACAGGCTGCATCGCGAGCGGCGCGACGTGCAGGCTGTTGGCGATCGACGGCAACGCGGTGTTGACGATCGTCGTGTCGAGCGACTGCATGAAAAAGCCGGCGGCGACGATCCATAGCAGCGCGGTCTGGGAGGAATCCTTGGTCATCTTTTACAGGGGCGGGGCGGCTTGACTGGGGCCCGCGCGGAGCAATCATGGGGGAGTTACGTCATCATATTGACATCGTCGTCAATCGGGAACCCCACTAAGGACGCTGACTGTTATCGACTTTGCCGATAAGCAGCGCGACAATGCCGCATGCTCAATCCCATCTGGCTCAAGACCTTCGCGACCGTCGCCGCCTGCCACAGCTTTACCGAGGCGGGGCGTCGGCTCAACCTGACGCAGTCGAGCGTCAGCGAACACATCCGGCGGCTCGAAGAGAGCGTGGGCCGGCGGCTGTTCGTGCGCGACACCCATTCACTGGCGATGACGCCGGACGGCGAGGCGATGCTCGCGCACGCCAGCGTGATTCTGCAGGCGCTCGCGCGGGCCGAGTCGCAGTTTCGCGCGCCGCGCCTGAAAGGGCGGGTGCGCCTCGGCTCCTCGGACGACGTCGCGCTCGGACCGCTGCCCGCGGTGCTGGCGGCGTTCCGTGACGCGCATCCCGATGTCGAGCTGGAGATCACCATCGGCATGACCGGCAAGCTGTACGAGTTGCTGGACGCGGGGTCGATCGATCTGCTGGTCGGCAAACGGCGGCTCGGCGACCGGCGCGGCGTGCCGTTGTTCACCGGGCGGCTGGAGTGGCTGGCGCGCGCCGGCACGCTGGTCGATCTGAGCCAGCCGCTGCCGCTGATTCTGGTCGCCGAGCCGAGCGTGACGCGGGCCGTCGTGCTCGACGCGCTCGCCGAGGCAGGCTTCAGCTGGCAGGTGGTGTGCACGAGCAGCAGCCACTCGGGCTGCATCGCGGCCGCGCGCGGCGGGCTTGGCATTACTGTGCGGCCGCAGTACCTCGCCGCGCGAGGGCTCGCGCCACCGCTGAACGCGGCCGGGCTGCCGACGCTGCCGTCGGTGGAGTTCATCGCGCTGGCGGCGAAACGGCTCAGCCGCCCGGCCGGCACGCTGCTGCAACTGCTGCATGACAGCGATCTGCGCGGTTCGTGGATCGGCGAATGACGCGTCCGTCAAGCAGCGGTGTTCAGGCCGGCTGGCAGATCGATCTTCCAGCCGACCTTCAGGGCGACCCTCAGGCCGGCATCGTGCGAAACGAAATCGCAAAGCGGTTCCACGCGTTGATCGCCGAGACCAGCAGCGTCAGGTCGACCAGTTCCTCGTCGCTGAAGTGCGGGCGCACCGCGTTCCATACCGCGTCGGGCACATGCTCGTGCGACACCAGCGTCAGCGCTTCGGTCCATTCGAGCGCGGCGCGTTCGCGGTCCGTGAAGAACGGCGTTTCGCGCCACACCACCACGGTCGCGAGGCGCCGCTCGGTTTCGCCACCCTTGCGGGCGTCGCTGCTGTGCATGTCGACGCAGTACGCGCAGCCGTTGATCTGCGACGCGCGCAGGCGAACCAGTTCGGTCAGCGATTTTTCGAGCGCCGATTTGCCGATGCGCTCTTCGACGCCCATCAGTGCCTTGATCGCGGTGGGATTGGCTTTGTAGAAGTTCAGACGTGCTTCCATGATTCACTCCTGAGTCGGGTTGGACGCATTCCGTGATGCGATGGGTCAAGCTTAGTCACATGGCTGGATTCGTAAAATGACCGATTCCAGCTATTTTCAGGTAACCACTTTCGGGTCCTGACTCAGGTCGTGACAACCAGCGCCGGCGGCCCGCCGAGCGCCCTTACCGCCTGTAATGGCATCGTTGCCGGACTTCCGGCGATTCGGTATGGTGGGTCATCGCCTATTCGAAGAGACCGCCCATGACGCCCGCCGCTGACCCACTTGCGCCGCCCATCCGTTCCGACGTCCTGATCGTCGGCGCCGGCCCTGTCGGTCTTTTTGCGGCGTTCGAGGCGGGCGTGATCGGCCTGTCGTGCCAGATCGTCGATGCGCTCGACAAGGTCGGCGGGCAGTGCGCCGAACTCTATCCCGACAAGCCGATTTACGATATCCCCGCGATTGTGTCCTGCACCGCGCGCGAACTGGTCGAGCGTTTGATGATGCAATGCAAACCGTTCGACGTGCCGATCCATCTCGAGCAGCGGGTCGCGTCGGTCGAGCAGCGCGGCGACGGACGCTGGACCGTCTGCACCGGTCGCGGCCTCGTGTTCGACGTCGCGGCGATCCTGCTCGCGGCCGGCAACGGTGCATTCGTGCCGCAAAAGCTGACCCTGCCCGAAGCCGCGCCGCTGGAGTCGCGCCACGTGCACTACAGCGTGCCGCGTGTCGCGGATTTCGCCGGCAAGACCGTGGTCGTGGCCGGCGGCGGCGATTCCGCGCTCGATTGGGCGCTCGCGTTGCGCAAGGTCGCGCGGCGCGTGACGCTGGTACATCGGCGCAGCGGTTTCAGCGCGGCCGATTCGAGCGTCGCGTCGATGCGGCGCGCGGTCGAGGCGGGCGAGATGGACTTCATCGTCGGCGCGATTGCGGGGTTGACTGTTGAAGGCGATGCGCTGAAGTCGCTGACGTTGCGGCATATCGAAGGCGAGACGCAGCTCGAGACCGAACACCTCGTCGCGCTGTATGGACTGGTCGCGGATCTCGGGCCGATCGCGCAGTGGGGGCTGACGATTCACGGCGGGCGTGTCGATGTCGATACATCCAACTATGAGAGTTCGCGGCCAGGCATCTTCGCGGTCGGCGACATCGCCAACTATCCGAACAAGCAGAAGCTGATACTGTCGGGTTTTCACGAGGCGTCGCTGGCGCTGCGCAAGGCATATTCGTACGCGTATCCCGAGAAGAAACGCGTACACGTCCATTCCAGTTACGACGCGAAGCTGGCGGAGAAGGTCGCGGCGGCCGGCTAAGCAGATTGCCGGGAGGCCGACGTCCAGTGTGATTTTGCGGGTCGTCCGAACCAGCTGGTCGTGATCGACACGTCACGACCGGCTTTTTTTATCTGGTGGCCAGGTCCGATTTTCCGGCGGGTTGGCTGGCGACTGCTGCGGCGCTTGCGGCCTTGTTCTTATTCTTCGCTTCGTGATGGCCGATCGACATGTGCGAGCAATGCAGCAATCGATACAGCAATCGACGTAGCAAGCGCGGGGCCCGGCGTCATCGCTTCCCCTTCATGCGGCAACACAGCGGCGTGTCCGCCGCCAATGTCCTCATCAGGTGAAACCATAGGCAAAGCAGCAGGCTATGCCCGGTGTATCCTTTGGCCAGAACCCCGATACTTGCGCGCCATGAACCAGCTCGATGTGACTTCCGCCCGCGACAACGGCGAGCCTGACCGAGGGCAGGCCGGGACTCGCCCGAGTCCGATTGCCGGCGTCGATTACTGGACGCTCGTGCAAGCGATCGAGGACTACGCAATCTTCCTGCTCGATGCAAGCGGGCGCGTCGTCAGCTGGAACGCCGGCGCTCAGAAGCTGAACGGCTACACGGAGCAGGAGATCGTCGGCCAGCACTTCTCCCGTTTCTATACCGCCGAAGCCCTGGCGCAAGGCTGGCCCGCCTATGAGTTGCAGCAGGCGTCGCTGACCGGCCGCTTCGAAGACGAAGGCTGGCGTGTGCGCAAGGACGGCACCGCGTTCTGGTCGAACGTCGTGATTACCGCGGTCCGCAACGAGGCGGGCATCCTTACCGGCTTCGCCAAGATCACGCGCGACCTGACCGCGCAACGCGAGTATGTGGAAGCGTTGCGGCAAAGCGAGGAGCGCTTCCGTCTGCTGGTCGATTGCGTCAAGGATTACGCGATATTCATGCTCGATCCGCAAGGCTATGTGGTGAGCTGGAATGCGGGCGCGGCGCGCATCAAAGGCTATACGCGCGACGAAATCGTCGGCCGGCATTTCTCGCTGTTCTACTTGCCGGAAGATGCCGCCGCGGGCAAACCGGCGCGCGAGCTGACCATCGCGCGGCAGATCGGTCACGTCGAAGACGAAGGCTGGCGCGTGCGCAAGGACGGCACGACCTTCTGGGCCAACGTCAACATCACGGCGGTGCATGACGAGTCGAACCGGTTGCGCGGCTTCGCCAAGGTTACGCGCGATCTGACCGAGCGGCGTCAGCGCGAAGAACTGGAGCGCTCGGGCGAGCGCATGCGCGAGTTTCTCGCGACCCTCGCGCATGAATTGCGCAATCCGCTCGCGCCGGTGCGCAACGCTGTCGGCGTGATGCAGCTCGAGACCGGGCTGAGCCCCGCCATGGCGCGTTCGCGCGATCTGATCGATCGTCAGGTCACCCATCTCACACGGCTGGTCGATGATCTGCTCGACGTCGGCCGGATCATGTCGGACAAGGTCGAGTTGCGCCTCGCGCGTGTCGATCTGAGCGAGCTGGTGACGCGCGCGATCGAAGCGGCGCGGCCCTTCACCGATGCTCACGAGCAGCACGTCGTGCCGCATCTGCCCTACGATCCGGTGTCGATTCGCGGCGATATGACCCGTCTCGTCCAGGTGCTGCAAAACCTGCTGCACAATGCGTCGAAGTTCTCGCCGGCGGGTAGCCGTATCGACATCACGGGCCGCATCGACTATCGGATGGCGGTGGTCGAAGTGCGCGACTCGGGATGCGGCATTCCGGTGCGCTCGCTCGACAAGATCTTCGAATTGTTCGCGCAGGAAAAGGAAGGCCAGAATTCGGGCGAAGGCGGCCTCGGCATCGGCCTCACGTTGTGCAAGTCGCTGGTCGAAATGCACGGCGGCAGCATCATCGCGAGCAGCGAGGGGCCGGGATGCGGCAGTACGTTCACGCTGAGTTTGCCGCTTGCCGCCACGCTGTCCGACGCCCCGGCTGGCGAGGCGAACGCGGTCACGCCCGAGGTCGCGCCGCTGCGGATTCTGCTGGTCGACGACAATCACGACTCGGCCGACAGTCTCGCGATGCTGCTCGAACTCAAAGGCCACGAGGTGCGCATCGCCTACGAAGGCGAGCAGGCGTTGCAGATCGCGCCGCGCTTCGTGCCTCACCTTGCGGTGATCGACATTGCGATGCCGAAGATGGACGGTTACGCGACGCTCGCGGCACTACGCGAGATGCCCGAGGTGGCCGATACGATGTACGCCGCGATGACCGGCTTCGGCCACGCAAGCGATCGCGAGCGGACTCGCGATGCCGGGTTTCACGCGCATCTGGTGAAACCGGTGGAACTGGCGCTGTTCGATGCGTTGCTCGCGCAGGTGGAAGCGCGGCGTGATAGCGGCGGTGCCGGCTGAACGTCGAAGCGGCGGCGTTTCCCTGTCATGCCAGCACGGTGCGGAGGCTTGCGCACCTCGACTTTCCTGAAAGACCACGGCGAGGCCCGGCGTTGAGCGCCTGCGGCACGTGGCTTGGTGTCTGTCTGCATATGCGGCGGCTATCGAACGTCCGCGCACGGCAGATCGAACGGTTTCAGGAAGGCACGATGCTCGATACGCGCGACCATGCAGCTGGCGTCAATGCACGTCGCTCACGAATTTGATTCGGATAGCAGAAGATCAAGACGGCGGCTGCGAGGAGGGCGACATGGCGAACGCGATCTTCGTTCTGTTCGGCGAAGGCAGAAACCTCGACCCATTGCAGATGGCCATGCGCTCGATCGCCGTGTTCCTGATCGCGCTCGTGCTGATCAGAGTGTCGGGCCGGCGCTCGTTCGGGCAACGCTTGCCGTTCGATTCGGTGTTGGTGATTCTGCTCGGTGCAACGCTGAGCCGGGCGATTGTCGGCGCGTCGCCGTTTGTCGCGACGCTCGTCGCATCGTTCGCGATCGTCGCGTGCTGGCGTGGGCCTGCATGCGCTCGCGCGGGTTCGAGCGGCTGGTGGGCGGCGTCGAACGCGAGGTGTTCAGCAACGGTGGGTGCGTTCAACGCGCGCGAAATGGATGCCCCGCTGATTACGCGCACCGATGTTCACGAAAGCGTCCGGCAGAAAACCGGCTCACGCTCGCTGGACAACGTGACCGCGGCGATTCTCGAACGCAATGGCGACGTGAGCGTGATCCGCGAGAACGCGTGACGAGTGGGTAAGAAGCGGATAAGAAGCCGGTGAGAAGCCGGTGAGAAGCCGGTGAGAAGCGCGCGGCGCTCAGCCCCGGCCGCCGCGCGAGATTTCTTCGCCGGCGCCGCGCGGCATGCGCAGCGTGACCGGAATCGAAGCGAACGAGCACAGACCGACCACCAGAAACGCGGGCCAGAAATCCGACCACGTGATGCTCGGATGCCCATGCAGCACCCGCGAAATCTGCAGCACGATACCGCCGACCGTCACGCCGAGCCCGAGCGACATCTGTTGCACGACGCTGCCGAGACTCGTCGCGCGCCCCACGTCGCGGCTGGCGATCTCCGCATAGGTCAGCGAATTCAAACTCGTGAATTGCAGCGCGGGGAAGAAGCCGCCGAGCAGCACGACCACCCAGATGATCCACGTCGGCGTGCTGGGGAAAAACAGCCCGCATGCCGCGATCGAAAGCCCCGACAGCGCGGCGTTGACCACCAGCACCGAACGAAAGCCGAAGCTGCGCAGCACGCCCGACGCGATCGTGCGCATGAACATGCCGCCGACCGCGGACGCGCAGGTGATCAGGCCGGATTGGAACGCGCTCATGCCGTGGCCTTCCTGCAGCATCAGCGGCAGCAGAAACGGCAACGCGCCAAGGCCGATCCGAAACAGCGAGCCGCCGAGCACGCTGGCCTGGAACGTCGGCACCTTGAAAAAACGCAGGTCCAGCAGCGGGAGTTTGACGCGCTGCGCGTAGGCGACGTAGATCACCAGCAGAACGGCGCCGCTCGCGCACATGCCGAACGCGTCGGCGTTGGAAATCAGTTCGCCGCCCACCAGCGACAACCCGAGCAGAAGCAGCACCGCGCCCGCCGCCGACAGCAAGAAGCCGATCCAGTCGAGCGGCCCCGGGTCCGGCTCGCGCGTGTTGGCGATGTACTTGTTGGTCAGATAGATGCCGAGGATGCCGATCGGCACGTTGATGAAGAAGATCAGGCGCCAGTGCAGATAGGTGGTGATGAAGCCGCCGAGCAGCGGGCCGGCCGCGGGGCCAAGCATCGCGGGGACGCTCAGATAGTTCATCGCGCGGATGAAGTCGGCTTTGTCGACCACGCGAAAGATGATGATCCGCCCGACCGGCACCATCATCGCGCCGCCGACGCCTTGTACGAAGCGCGCGAGCGTGAAGGTGGCGAGCGAATTGGACGCGGCGCACAGCAGCGAGCCCGCCACGAAGATGCCGATCGCGGTGCGGAAGATCGTGCGCGCGCCGAAGCGGTCGGCCAGCCAGCCGCACACCGGGATGAACACGCCGAGCCCCAGCACGTAGCTCGTCACGGCGATTTTCAGCGTGACCGGATCGCGCCCGAAGTCGCGCGCCATGGCCGGCAGCGCGGTGACGATCACGTTCGCGTCGACGCTTTCCATGAACATCGCGCACGCGACGATAAGGGGCGCAATCAGAGCTTTCTGGGCGACGGTCATGAAGTCGTGCTGCGACGCACTGGTGCAGGCAAAGGGGTCATTATTGCACCTGTACGGTGCAGATTGTTAATAGACGACGTTCCGATGGTGCCCCATTCAGGATTCGCGGCCGCCGGCTGTGACTGCGGCGCAACAGGTCAGGCACATTTTTGATACTTGTTGCGATGCGGCATAAGAAGGCTATAATCGGGCTATTACCTAGGTATAAACCCTAAAGGAGTCCACCATGAACACCGCTCCCGACGCTGCTGCCCGTGCTACCACCGCTGCCAGCACCACGTTGTTCGGCAAGCTGCGCGCGATGGCGCTGCACGCGCTGAACCTGCACCTGCAAAACTGCGCGGTGATCGCAGAAGCTCATCGCCGTCCGCTGTAAGAAGACAGGCGCTGCGCGCCACGCTCGCTGAGAAAGCAGAGCGGGGCGCCGGAATGCGCCGACCTGCCGAGTGCGCGGCTTTCGCGCCTTCTGGTCCGCCTTCTGGTCATTGGTGCCACGCCCAGCCGTGGCCCGCCACAGCCCGCCCGCCTACATGGCGGGCGCTGTGTTATCTGGCGCGGAAATCGCGGCCGGTTGAATCGCCGGCATGACCGCAATTCGCTCTCCACGCCCGCCGTCACCAAATCCTGATCCGCCATCATCATTCCCCTTCAATGACCCCGCTTCACACGGCAAATACGCTACATCTCATCGTGCTATTGCCCTTGACTACGGCACGCGAAGTGACAAGCTCGATGCCGCGAATCAGTTTTTGAAGTGAATCTGGCAAAAATACGCGATCAACGTGGGGGCGAATCTCCATTTGCGGGCGCAATTAGCGTTTAAACTCCAGCCCCTTGTGCGTCGCGGGGTTTCGCCAGCGATCGCAACCCGATCGCAACGCAATCGCAACGCAATCGCAACGCAATCGGCAATATCGACCGCCTTATTTCGACCGCCTCCAACTTAAATCCCGGCGAAATAGCTAACGCTGTCAACCTTTTGCACGCTTTGCCGTTATCCCTTTGTAATCGCCGGAATCAGGCGACGCAGCGATGGACGATCCGTCGGCGCGACAGCTCCACGCAAGGCCCCCCGCATTGACCATGTTCCATCGACATAACAACAAACTCGACCGGCCACGCGCGATGTTCGAGCGTATCTCGAAGCCGCCTGGCAACCCGGGACTCCTCTCGCCCGTGCTCGCGCTCGTGATTTGCGGATTGCTGCTGGTCGTCTTGCAGCATTTGTCGCAAGCGGTCGACTATCGCTCGGTGATGCGTCAGTTGCGTGAACTCACGGCCAGCGAGTGGACCGCCGCGCTCAGCGCCACCGCGCTCAGCTACGTGGCGCTGGTCGGGCGCGACGCCGTCGGCCTGCGCTACCTGGGCGCGGCCGTGCCGCGCGTGGCGCTGTGGATCGGCGCGACCGCGGGCTCCGCGCTCGGCAACGCGACCGGCTTCGGCGCGTTGACGGGCGGCGCCGTGCGCGCGCGCGTCTATGGCGTCGCGAACATCACGCCCGCGCAGATCGGCCGCATGACGGTATTCACCAGCGTGTCGCTGGCGCTCGCCCTGGTGCTGATGACGGCGCTCGGAATGGTCGGGCTGGCCGGCCAGCTCGCACCGATGCTACACCTGCCGCCGCTCACGCTGCGCTGGAGCGGTTTGGTGCTGCTGATCGCCCTCGCGCTCGCGGCCGCCGCGTGCCGCCACGAAACGCGGCCAATCCGCACGCGCTGGCAGTGGCTGTCGTTCGATATTCCGGCGCGCCGCGATCTGCTTGCGCAAGTGGCCCTCGCGGTCCTCGACGTGGTGGCCGCGGGCCTTGCGCTGTGGGCGCTGCTGCCGCATGCGAACGTGAGCTTCGTGACCTTCATCACCGTCTACGCCGCGGCCATGCTGCTCGGCATGATCGGCCACACGCCGGGCGGTGTCGGCGTGTTCGAAGCGGCGATGGTGTTCACGCTGAGCGGCAGCGTGCAAACGCACCAGATGGTTGCCGCGCTGCTCGCCTATCGCGCGATTTATTTCGGTGTCCCGTTGATCGTCTCGGCCGCGCTGCTCGCGGGCTTCGAAGGCCGCGCGCTGAAAGACCGTTTGCCGCTGCTCCAGGCGCAGCGCGCGTCGGAGCTCGCGCCGCTGTTTCTGAGCCTTGTCACCTTCGTGGTCGGCGGCATGCTGGTGATTTCCAGCGCGACGCCCGCGTTCTGGCAACGCATCCACATCTTGCGCGACCTCGTGCCGCTGTGGGTGCTCGAAAGCTCGCAGATGCTGTGCAGTGTGCTCGGCGTGCTGCTGTTGTTCGTCGCGCGCGGTCTGCTGCGCCGTCTGGACGCCGCCTGGTGGATGACGCTGTTGCTCGCGGTGTTGAGTCTCGCGCTGTCGCTGACCAAAGGTCTCGCGTTTGTCGAGGCGGGTGTGCTCGGCATGCTGATCGCGCTGCTGCTGTCCACGCGCCAGCGTTTCAACCGTCATTCGTCGCTGTTCGCCGAGCGCTTTACGGCGGGCTGGCTGGTGTCGGTGGCGATGGTGCTGATGCTGGCCACGTGGGTGATGCTGTTTGCTTTCCGTGACGTGCCGTACACGCGCGACCTGTGGTGGCAATTCGCTTTCGACGATCGCGCGCCGCGCGCGCTGCGCGCGACGCTGGCCGCGAGCCTGTTCGCGGCGACCTTTTCGTTCTGGCAATTGCTGCGTCCGGCGCCGGGCCGCTTCGTCAAACCCGCGCCTGAGGATCTGCACGACGCGGCGCGTATCGTGCGCGCGCAGGAGCGCAGCGACGCCGGTCTCGCGCTGATGGGCGACAAGAGCTTCCTCTTTTCCGAGTCGCGCGAGGCGTTCCTGATGTACGCGAAAAACGGCCGCACGTGGGCCGCGCTGCACGATCCGGTGGGGCCGCGCGAGGAGTGGGCTGGCCTGATCAGCAAGTTCGTCGCGCTCGCGCATGCGCATGGCGGGCGCGCGGCGTTCTATCAGGTTCGCGCCAACGCGTTGCCGCTGTATCTCGACGCCGGCCTCACGCTGATGAAGCTCGGCGAGGAAGCGCACGTGGTGCTCGACGATTTCGACCTCAAGGGCTCGCATCGCGCGCATCTGCGCTATGCGCTCAAGCGCGGCGAGCGCGATGGCTTCACCGTCGAAGTGATCGATCAGGCGAACGTGCCGGCGTCGCTCGAGACGCTGCGCGGGATTTCCGACGGCTGGCTCGACAGCCGCGACGCGCGCGAGAAGAGCTTCTCGGTGGCAGCGTTCACCGACGAATACCTGGCCGCGCAATCAGTGATGCTGGTGCGCCAGAACGGCGAACCGGCCGCGTTCGTCACCTTCATGACGACCGATATGAACACTGAAGCGACAGTCGGCGTGATGCGGCACGTGGAAAGCGCGTCGCCGTACGCAATGGAATATCTGTTCACACAACTGGCGCTGCATCTGAAGCAGGCGGGGTTCCGCTCGCTCAGTCTCGGCATCGCGCCGCTCTCAGGCATGCAGCCGACGCCGCTCGCGTCGCGCTGGCATCGGCTGGCCGGCATCGTGTGGCGCTTCGGCGGCCGCTTCTATAACTTCCGCGGACTGCGTGCTTTCAAGAGCAAGTTCCAGCCGCATTGGGAGCCGCGTTATCTCGCGGCGTCGGGTTCGGTGGGCGTGTTCTTCACGCTCGCAGACCTGTCATTGCTGGCGGGAGGCCGGCGTTCATGACACTGCATTCGATCTTCAGGCTCGCCGTCGTGGCGAGCGTCATGAGCTGCGGCGCGTTCGCGCACGCGGCAACCACCACGGTGCCCGGCGGCCGTTATGGCAACGTCACGGTCACGCAGCCGGCCGGCCCGTTGCGCGGCTTCGTGGTGCTCTACTCGCAAGCCGGCGGCTGGAGCGCGGCTGACCAGCAAAGCGCCGATGCGCTTGCGAAAGCAGGTGCGTTGACTGTCGGTGTGGATACCGCGCGTTATGCGGCCAACCTGAGCGCGAAGAAGGAAACCTGCCATCAACTGATCGGCGACGCCGAAGCGTTGAGCCATCAGCTCGAGCGGCAATCGCAATCGAGCTACTATTTCGCGCCGATCGTCGCGGGCACCGGCCAGGGCGCGACGCTCGCGATGCGCGTGCTCGAACAGGCGCCGTCGAATACGATTGCCGGCGCGGTCTCGGTGGATGCCGAGCGCACGCTCGACGCGCGTTTCCGGCCGTGCCCGCCGGACCCGACAGTGATCCGCGACAAGGTGCCGGGCTTCGTCGAAAAGGCGAGTACAGGTAACGCCGATCGCGCGCGTCTCGTCGCGTTGCTCACGCCGCATCTGCAAGCGGTGTCGACGAGCGATGATGATGTCTCCGATCTGCCGCTGATTGAATTACCGGCCGCTCATCCGAACGGCCTGATGGCGATCGTTATTTCCGGCGACGGCGGCTGGCGCGATCTCGACAAGACGATTGCGCAAGCGTTGCAGAAAGACGGCGTCTCCGTGATCGGCTGGGACAGCCTGCGCTACTTCTGGAGCGAGAAGCCGCCTGCGCAAACGAGCCGCGACCTCGCGCGCGTGATGCAAACCTACGGAGCGCGCTGGCACGCGCAGCACATCGCGCTCGTCGGCTATTCGTTCGGCGCCGATGTGATGCCGTTCGCGTATAACCGCCTGCCACAAGCGCAGCGCGCGAAGGTGTCGTTGATCGCGTTGCTCGGCTTCGCGCCCGACGCCGATTTTCAGATCCGGGTGGGTGGTTGGCTCGGCATGCCAGCCAGTGACAAGGCCTTGAAGGTGCAGCCGGAATTGACGCGCGTGCCGCCTGCGATGGTGCAGTGTTTCTATGGTGCGGACGAGAAGGACACGTTGTGTCCCGCGCTGACCAAGACTGGCATCGAGGTGATTCGCACGTCGGGCGACCATCACTTCGGCGGCGACTACAACGCGCTGGAGAGGCGCATTCTCAGCGCCTTCAAGAAGCAGAGCGGCGTGCAGGATTGATTGCCGCGGTGCGTGACGCGCGCCGCTGGCGGCCCGTGTTGCGATCAGGGCGCGCGTCGCGCAGGCACAGCAGTGTCGAGTGTGGCGTGTGGTTGGCGGCACCGTTTGCGATGTTGTTTGCGGCAGAGGCGGCGATGTGGCGAGCGTGTTTCGCCGCTGCGCAGATGGCAAGCTGAGACGCCCGACGCAGCGAACAAGGATTGACAAAGCACGCCAACTCAACGAAGATCGGACGCATGAACTGCCTCGACATCCGTATTGCGCTGATTATTAGCATCATTCATCGAATGGTGGGTTAGCGCGCGTCGGATCGCAGTGACACATTAACCCGCCCCACGAGGCGGGTTTTTTTATGTCCGCTTGCCTGCCTCCTGGTGAACTCTCTGCTGATTCGTCCCTGCCACACAGGAGCTTGCCTTGCTGCTACACGAACTCGAACTCGAACGCGCTGCCGAAACCGCTGGCAGCGTCGCGCTTCGTCACGACTACCTGAAAAAAATCCTGACCGCGCGCGTCTACGACGTGGCCCGCGAGACCGAACTCGAACGCGCGCCGAATCTGTCGGCACGCCTGCGCAATCCGGTCTATCTGAAGCGC
>NZ_CADIKK010000004.1 GCF_902859915.1 Paraburkholderia ultramafica | reverse complement strand
GCGCTTCAGATAGACCGGATTGCGCAGGCGTGCCGACAGATTCGGCGCGCGTTCGAGTTCGGTCTCGCGGGCCACGTCGTAGACGCGCGCGGTCAGGATTTTTTTCAGGTAATCGTTGGAAGCCATGCGGGTGGCGCGGTGCGCGTTGGAAGACGGGAAAACGTCAATGATAGCGCCAACGTTGCTGGCTCTGGCCTTCCGCTTATCCGCCGAAGCCGTGCCGTCAAGGGCCGCCCGACCATTCGGTCTGGCAATTCCGCGCCTGCGCGCCGCCGCGCGATTCCTCGTGAAAACGCCTGAAGCCCCGTCACAGGTCCGATTGCAGCCGTCAACGCGTGGCGGAATCATGCGGTAGAATTCCATTTTGGAATAAGGATCGGAAGATGCACTGGCAGCCTCGGATCGCCCACTTGATGCCCGTCCCGCGTGAGTCTTGCCCCGCGGCGGAGCGTCTCGTCCGCCACGCACGATCGTGTAGTTAGATCTGAGCGCCGCGAAGCGACCGATGTGGGTAAGGCCGTCGGTCATGCTTCGCTCCACCTAATAGAAAGATTTCCAGGCATTGCGCCCCACGCGCACTGTCAGCCGACGCCTCCCGATGAGCGCGCCCGGTTGACCTACAGAGTCGTCCAACATGAACGCACCTCAAGTTTTCGATCCGCATGGGGCCGCCGCTGCGGTGGCCGCCGATCCCGAAGCGCGTCTGCGCGAAATTCCCTATAACTACACGTCGTTTTCCGACCGCGAAATCGTCATCCGCCTGCTTGGCGATGACGCCTGGGCAGTGCTCGCCGAATTGCGCGCGGAACGCCGCACCGGCCGTTCGGCGCGGATGCTGTACGAAGTGCTCGGCGATATCTGGGTCGTGCGTCGCAATCCGTACCTGCAGGATGACCTGCTCGACAACCCGAAGCGCCGCGCGATGTTGATCGAAGCGCTGCATCACCGTCTCTCGGAGATCGAGAAGCGCCGCCGCGCCGATCTGGTCGAACACGGCGATGAAGCGGGCGTCGACCGTGCCGCTCGCGTCGAAACGCTGGTTCAGGCCGCGCGCCGCGCGGTCGACGATTTCGCGAGCGAATTCCAGAAGACCTACGATCTGCGCCGTCGCGCGACCAAGGTGCTGGGCAAGGTCACGGAAAAGGACAACATCAAGTTCGACGGTTTGTCCCGCGTGTCGCACGTGACCGACGCCACCGACTGGCGCGTCGAATACCCGTTCGTCGTGCTCACGCCGGATACCGAAGCCGAGATCGCCGGCATGATCAAGGCGTGTTTCGAACTGGGGCTGACCGTGATTCCGCGTGGTGGCGGCACGGGCTATACGGGCGGCGCGGTGCCGCTCACGCCGTTCTCGGCCGTGATCAACACTGAAAAGCTCGAACAGCTCGGCGCGGTCGAGATGACCGAACTGCCGGGCGTCGATCGCAAGGTCGCGACGATTTTCTCCGGCGCGGGCGTCGTCACGCGCCGCGTGACCGAAGCGGCCGAGCAGGCCGGCTTCGTGTTCGCGGTCGATCCGACCTCGCTGGACGCGTCCTGCGTCGGCGGCAACGTCGCGATGAACGCGGGCGGCAAGAAGGCGGTGTTATGGGGCACGGCGCTCGACAATCTCGCGTGGTGGCGGATGGTCGACCCGGAAGGGAACTGGCTCGAAGTCACGCGCCTCGACCACAACATGGGCAAGATTCACGACATCGAAGTCGCGCGTTTCGAACTCAAATGGTTCGACGGCAACTACGCGCCGGGCGAAAAGCTGCTGCGCACCGAAGCGCTCGACATCAAGGGCCGCGTGTTCCGCAAGGAAGGCCTCGGCAAGGACGTCACCGACAAATTTCTCGCCGGTCTGCCGGGCGTTCAGAAGGAGGGCTGCGACGGCCTCATCACGTCCGCGCGCTGGGTGCTGCACAAGATGCCCGCGCATACGCGCACCGTCTGCCTCGAATTCTTCGGCCAGGCGCGCGAGGCGATTCCGAGCATCGTCGAAATCAAGGACTACCTGTTCGAGACGTCGCGCCAGGGCGGCGCGATTCTCGCGGGTCTGGAGCATCTGGACGAGCGCTATCTGCGCGCGGTCGGCTACGCGACCAAGAGCAAGCGCAACGCGTTTCCAAAGATGGTGCTGATCGGCGACATCGTCGGCGACGATGCGGATGCGGTCGCGCTGGCCACCTCGGAAGTCGTGCGCATGGCCAACGGCAAGAGCGGCGAAGGCTTCGTCGCGGTCAACGCCGAGGCGCGCAAGCGTTTCTGGCTCGACCGCAGCCGCACCGCCGCGATCGCGAAGCACACCAACGCGTTCAAGATCAACGAGGACGTGGTGATCCCGCTCGACCGCATGGGCGAGTACACGGACGGCATCGAGCGGATCAACATCGAGCTGTCGATCAAGAACAAGCTGCAACTGGTCGACGCGCTCGACGCGTTCTTCAGGAGCGGCAAGCTGCCGCTCGGCAAGAGCGACGACGCCAACGAAATTCCCAGCGCCGAGTTGCTCGAAGATCGCGTGCAGCAGGCGCTCGATCTGTTGACGCGCGTGCGCACGCGCTGGGAATTCCTGCGCGACAAGCTCGACCTGTCGGTGCGCGAGGCGCAGCATTATCTGGTCGGGCTCGGCTACGAAGCGCTGGCGGAAAAATTCGCCGACCGCGCCGACGCGCAGCCCGATGCGACCGTGTTCCATATCACGCAGGACCGTACGATCCGCGTGTCGTGGAAGCAGGAAATCCGCGCCGAGTTGCGGCAGATCTTCAACGGCGGCGAGTTCAAGCCGATCCTCGACGAAGCCGAGGCAATCCACAAGCAGGTGCTGCGCGGCCGCGTGTTCGTCGCGCTGCACATGCACGCGGGCGACGGCAACGTGCACACGAACCTGCCGGTCAACTCCGACAACTACGAGATGCTGCAGGACGCGCACAAAGCGGTCGCGCGCATCATGAAGCTCGCGCGTTCGCTCGACGGCGTGATTTCCGGCGAGCACGGCATCGGCATCACCAAGCTCGAATTCCTGACCGACGACGAGATCGGCGAATTCCGCGCGTACAAGCAGCGCGTCGATCCACATGGCCGCTTCAATGCGGGCAAGCTGCTCGAAGGCGCCGACCTGCGCAACGCCTACACGCCGAGCTTCGGCCTGATGGGCTATGAATCGCTGATCATGCAGCAGTCCGATATCGGCGCGATTTCCGAGTCGATCAAGGACTGCTTGCGCTGCGGCAAGTGCAAGCCGGTCTGCGCGACCCATGTGCCGCGCGCGAACCTGCTGTACAGCCCGCGCAACAAGATTCTCGCCACTTCGCTGCTGGTCGAGGCGTTCCTGTACGAGGAGCAGACGCGCCGCGGCGTGTCGATCAAGCACTGGGACGAGTTCAACGACGTCGCCGACCACTGCACCGTCTGTCACAAGTGCGTGACGCCGTGCCCGGTGAAGATCGACTTCGGCGATGTGACGATGAACATGCGCAACCTGCTGCGCAAGATGGGCAAGAAGAAGTTCAACCCGGGCAACGCGGCGGGCATGTTCTTCCTGAACGCGACCAACCCGCAGACCATCAACCTCGCGCGCACCGCGATGATGGGCGTCGGCTACAAGGCGCAGCGCCTCGGCAACGAAGTGCTGAAGAAGTTCACGAAGAAGCAGACGGCGCATCCGCCGGCCACGGTCGGCAAGCCGCCGGTCACGCAGCAGGTGATCCACTTCATGAACAAGAAGATGCCGGGCAACCTGCCGAAGAAAACCGCGCGCGCATTGCTCGACATCGAGGACAACAAGATCGTCCCGATCATCCGCAATCCGAAGACGACCACCGCCGACACGGAAGCGGTGTTCTACTTCCCGGGCTGCGGCTCCGAGCGGCTGTTCTCGCAGGTGGGTCTGGCCACCCAGGCGATGCTGTGGGAAGCGGGCGTGCAAACCGTGCTGCCGCCGGGCTATCTGTGCTGCGGCTATCCGCAGCGCGGCTCGGGCCAGTACGACAAGGCCGAGCAGATCGTCACGGACAATCGCGTGCTGTTCCACCGTGTCGCCAACACGCTGAACTATCTCGACATCAAGACGGTGGTGGTGTCGTGCGGCACGTGTTACGACCAGCTCGCCGGCTACGAATTCGAGAAGATCTTCCCGGGCTGCCGGATCATCGACATCCACGAGTACCTGCTGGAGAAGGGCATCAAGCTCGAGGGCGTGAACGGCGTGCGCTACATGTATCATGACCCGTGCCACTCGCCGATCAAGACGATGGACCCGGTCAAGCTGGTCAATCAGCTGATGGGTTCGGAAAAAGACGGCTACAAGATCGAGAAGAACGATCGTTGCTGTGGCGAATC
The DNA here is from genome assembly GCF_902859915.1 of Paraburkholderia ultramafica. Classification (GTDB taxonomy): domain Bacteria; phylum Pseudomonadota; class Gammaproteobacteria; order Burkholderiales; family Burkholderiaceae; genus Paraburkholderia; species Paraburkholderia ultramafica. The sequence goes on along the minus strand of NZ_CADIKK010000004.1, from coordinate 289,448 downwards.
CGGCACACTCGCGGTGACGCGTCCTGACATTTCGACGCAGGTGCGCTTCCGCAAGGAAGAGGAGATCCGCAAGGGCGCGGCCAGGCTGCGCGGCATTCCGGTGGTGGCGCAAGCCGGTGCGAACGCGATCAATCCGGCCAACGCATCGGCCGGCGCGGCGGGTGCGCCGAATGGCTCGGTGCTCAAGGCCGGCGACGGCCCGCAGCCGAACGGCGCCACCGACGTGAAGATCCTGACGAGCTGCCCGTCCTGTCTGCAAGGGCTGTCGCGCTACAACGAAGATGCGAACACCGAGGCGGACTACATCGTCGTCGAGATGGCGCGTCACGTGCTGGGCGAAGACTGGATGGCGGATTACGTTCAAAGGGCGAACAATGGCGGAATCGAGCGCGTGCTGGTTTAATGGCACGACTGACGATTTTTGCCTGAGGACGACGATGGACTGCGTTTTTTGCCGCGAAGATGGCGGCGATGTACTGTGGCAGGACGACACGCTGCGTGTCGTTCTCGCCGACGAACACGATTACCCGGGCTTTTGCCGGGTGATCTGGAACAACCATGTGGCCGAGTTTTCCGATCTCGGCGCCAGTGACCGCGATCGCGTGATGAGGGCCGTATATGCGGTCGAGCGCGCGATCCGGCGCATTCTTCACCCGGTGAAGGTGAATCTGGCGAGCCTCGGCAACCAGGTGCCGCACGTGCACTGGCACGTGATTCCGCGTTTTTCGAACGACGCTCATTTCCCCCTGCCCATCTGGGCGCCGCGCCAGCGCACGGTGTCCGAAGCCATGCTGTCGTCGCGCCGTGCGCAAGCCACCTTGCTGCGTGAAGCGGTGCGGCAGGAAATCGAACAAGCTTTTGCCTGAGGCCATTATGAGCGGACTGACTCCCGAGACCCCGGTGCCGACCGGTGTGGTGCTGCATTCCAAATCGCGCGTGCTCGAATTGCAGTACGCAAACGGCGAATCGTATCGCCTGCCGTTCGAACTGCTGCGCGTGTATTCGCCGTCGGCGGAAGTGCAGGGCCATGGGCCCGGCCAGCAAACCCTGCAGACCGGCAAGCGCGAGGTCACGATCACGATGATCGAAGGCGTCGGCAACTACGCGCTGCAGCCGACTTTTTCCGACGGCCACGCCACCGGCATCTATTCGTGGGATCTGCTGTACGACATGGCGGTCCGCCAGGATGAACTCTGGCGCGACTATCTCGCCAGACTGCAAGCGGCCGGCGTCGACCGCGATACGCCGATGGTGCCATCCGGCGCTGCGCACGGACACTGTCACTGATACGATTCGCCCCGATCGCCGCGCTGATGCGGCGCAACATTTCAGAATACGCGAAAGGACGAGCGCGATGAGCAAAACCCACTTCGGCTTTCAATCGGTCGACGAACAGGAAAAAGCGCAGAAGGTGGCGGGCGTGTTCCACTCGGTTGCCGCGAACTACGACTTGATGAACGACCTGATGTCGGGCGGGTTGCACCGGGCGTGGAAGATGTTCACGATCGCCCAGGCGAACGTGCGGCCGGGCTACAAGGTGCTCGACATCGCGGGCGGCACGGGCGATCTGTCGAGGGCTTTCGCGAAACAGGCGGGCGAGACCGGCCAGGTCTGGCACACCGACATCAACGAATCGATGCTGCGGGTGGGCCGCGACCGGCTGCTGGACAAGGGCGTCATTACCCCGGCGCTGCTCTGCGACGCCGAGAAAATTCCCTTTCCGGACAATTACTTCGACGTGGTCACCGTGGCGTTCGGCTTGCGCAACATGACGCACAAGGACGTCGCGCTGGCGGAAATGCGCCGCGTGCTCAAGCCGGCAGGGCGTCTGCTGGTGCTGGAATTTTCGAAGGTGTGGGATCCGCTCAAGAAGGTCTACGACGTCTATTCTTTTAAGGTGTTGCCGTGGCTTGGCGAACGCTTTGCGAAAGATGCCGAGAGCTATCAGTACCTGGCGGAGTCGATCCGGATGCATCCGGACCAGGAAACTTTAAAAACAATGATGGAACAAGCGGGCCTGGATGGCGTTAAATATTACAATTTGTCAGCTGGCGTGGTAGCTTTACACGTGGGGACCAAATACTAGGGTTCCTAACCCATCGATTTTTAAAGGAAAGTACGAAAATGTCCGATTCAGATGTGTTATCTCCCCGTAAGGTTAAGCGGTCGCTGGTGAGAAGAATCGGACTGATCGCGATGGTCGGTCTGATCATGGCCGGCTCGATCGCCTCGCTCGATGCGGAAGCTCGCCGCATGGGCGGTGGCCGTAGTATCGGCCGTCAGTCGAACACCGTTCAGCAACAACAGGCGACGCCGTCGCAACCTTCCCAAAGCAATCAGGCCATGCAGCAGCGCGCGCAACCGGCGCAACCGACGCCGACGCCTCCCGCCGCGCCTAACCGCAACCGCTGGCTTGGGCCGATCGCGGGTCTGGCCGCCGGTCTCGGTATCGCCGCGCTGCTGTCGCACTTCGGTCTGGGCGAGGCGTTCGCCGGCATGATGGCCAACGTCATCGTGATTGCGTTGATCGCGATGGTCGTCATCTGGCTGATCCGCCGCTTCACGGGCCGCAAGCGCGATACGGCGCAACCTGCGTATGCCGGCACTTCGCCGTCGCTGAACGCGGGCAACACCGGCTACGTCCAGGAACCGCGCTACAGTGCGCCGCCCACCGGCTCGTACCTCGAACCGCAAGGCAACCCGCTGACCACGCCGTCCATCAACCCGATGCCCGTAGTGCCCGCCGGCTTCGATTCGGAAGCGTTCCTGCGTAACGCGAAGGTGTACTTCGTGCGCCTGCAGGCCGCATGGGACGTCGGCAACGTCGAAGACATCCGCGAATTCACCACGCCGGAAATGTTCGCCGAAGTGCGGGTCGATCTTGCTTCGCGCGGTACGCAGTCCAATCAGACGGACGTGGTGCAACTGAACGCCGAGTTGCTGGGCGTCGAAGAGCGCGCGAACGAATACTTCGCCAGCGTGCGCTTCTCCGGCCTGATCCGCGAAGCGCCGGGCGCGGCAGCCGAGCCGTTCGTCGAAGTCTGGAACCTGTCGAAGGCGAACCGCGAAGGCGAAGGCTGGCTGCTCGCCGGTATCCAGCAAGTGGCGCAGCACTGAACCATGAGTGGGAGAGAGCCGGGGCGGTGCGGCTCTTCCTGATTTTGCGCATTGCGTTGGCCGTTCGGCATAGCAGGCCGCGAAGCGAACGGACGTTACAATAGGAACCCGCGCGAGCACCTCGTTCGCGCGGGTTTTTTCTTGCCACTTTCGATGACCCTCGCCGCCAAGCCCTTCGCTGCTGCTGTCAATCATCTGCTCGCCCGCGAATCGTGGGCTCGCGAGCGCCTCGCCCCCTACGCCGGCAAGACCGCTCGACTGTCATGTCCACCGGTCGTCCTGACATTGCTGGTGCAACCGGACGGCTATCTGGCCGCGATCGGCGAAGCCGACGCGCACCAGTTCGACGTGACCATCTCGGTGCCGTCCGACGCGCTGCCGGCTTTCGTGCAAGGCGGCCAGGCCGCCGTGATGAAGCACGTGAAGATCGAGGGCGACGCCGAGTTCGCCACCGTGCTCGCCAAGCTCGCCGAGCATCTGCGCTGGGAGCCGGAAGAAGACCTGGCGAAGCTGATCGGCGACGGTCCGGCCTGGCGGGTTGCGTCGGTCGTGCGTACGGTCGGCGAGCATGTGCAACGCACCGGCCGCAACCTGCTCGACACGGCCGCCGAATATCTGCTCGACGAGAATCCGCAACTGGTGCGCCGCGCCGCGCTTGACGATTTCAACGTCGAACTGGCCCGCGCGCGCGACGCCTTGGCCCGCGTGGAAAAACACATCGAGCGTCTTGAACAGAAGGTCGAAGCCCGCGGCGCCGATGCGCCGGGCGGCGCCGCCACGTTGCGCGGCACGCGCTAGTCACCGGGCACAACCATGCGTTTTCTGCGTTTCCTCAAGATTTTTTTCACCGTCATCCGTTTCGGCCTCGATGAAATGATGCTGGGCCGCATCAACGACCGGCGCGTGCGTTTGCTGCTGCGTATCACCACGCTCGGGCGCAAGTTCGACGCGCCGCCGGGCGTGCGTTTGCGGCTTGCGCTCGAAAGCCTCGGGCCGATCTTCGTGAAGTTCGGCCAGGTGCTGTCCACGCGGCGCGACCTGTTGCCGGTGGACATCGCCAACGAACTGGCGAAGCTCCAGGATCAGGTGCCGCCGTTCGATTCGGCGGTTGCGATCGGGCTGGTCGAGAAGTCGCTCGGCGCACCGGTCGACGTGATGTTCGACGATTTCGAGCGAGTGCCGGTGGCGAGCGCGTCGATCGCGCAGGTGCACTTCGCGAAGGTGAAGGCCGGCCAGCATGCGGGCAAGGCGGTCGCGGTGAAGGTGCTGCGCCCGAACATGCTGCCGGTGATCGACTCCGACCTCGCGTTGCTGCGCGACATTGCCGTGTGGGCCGAGCGCCTGTGGGCCGACGGCAAGCGCCTGAAGCCGCGCGAGGTGGTCGCCGAATTCGACAAATACCTGCACGACGAACTCGATCTGATGCGCGAGGCGGCCAACGGCAGCCAGTTGCGGCGTAATTTCGTCGGGCTCGATCTGCTGCTGGTGCCGGAGATGTACTGGGAGTTTTGCACGCCCACGGTGCTGGTGATGGAGCGCATGGTCGGCGTGCCGATCAGCCAGGTCGAGACGCTGCGCGCGGCGGGCGTCGACATTCCGAAGCTGGCGCGCGAAGGCGTCGAGATTTTCTTTACCCAGGTGTTCCGCGACGGGTTCTTCCACGCCGACATGCACCCGGGCAACATTCAGGTGAGCCTCGATCAAGAGCACTTCGGCCGCTATATCGCGCTGGACTTCGGCATCATCGGCGCGCTGTCGGATTTCGACAAGAACTATCTCGCACAGAATTTCCTCGCGTTCTTCAAACGCGACTACCACCGCGTCGCGACGCTGCATCTGGAGTCTGGCTGGGTGCCGCCGACGACCCGCGTCGAAGAACTCGAAAGCGCGATCCGTGCGGTCTGCGAGCCGTATTTCGACCGCGCGCTGAAAGATATTTCGCTCGGCCAGGTGCTGATGCGACTGTTCTCAACCTCGCGCCGTTTCAACGTCGAAATTCAGCCGCAACTGGTGTTGCTGCAAAAAACCATGCTGAACGTGGAAGGGCTCGGCCGCTCGCTTGATCCGGAGCTGGATCTGTGGAAGACGGCGAAGCCCTATCTCGAACGCTGGATGAACGAGCAGATCGGCGTGCGCGGCTGGTACGAGCGTCTGAAGATCGAAGCGCCGCAGTGGAGCAAGACGCTGCCGCAGTTGCCGCGCCTGATCCATCACGTGCTCGCCGAGCGGCACGACAATACGCGCGGCGTGAACGACGACATAATTCGCCAGATTCTGCTCGAGCAGAAGCGCACCAACCGCCTGCTGCAAGGTTTGCTGCTGTTCGGCGTGGCGGTCGGGGTCGGTGCGGTGCTGGCGCGGGCGTTTCTCGCGCTGGCTTACGGCGGTTGATTGCATACCCTGCGAGGCATCCGATGAGCGACCCGACCCAATCTTCTTCGCCCGACTTCGAGACCCGCGACCCCAACTCGCCGGCGTTCTGGGACGAGCGCTTCGAGCGCGGCTTCATGCCGTGGGACCAGGCGGGCGTGCCGTCGGCGTTCCGTTCATTCGCCGGGCGTCACAGCGACGCCGCCGTGCTGATTCCAGGCTGCGGCAGCGCGTACGAAGCAGTCTGGCTCGCCCGACAGGGCAACCTGGTTCGCGCGATCGACTTCTCGCCGGCGGCCGTCGCGGCAGCGCACGAGCAACTGGGCGCGCAGCACGCGCAACTGGTGGAACAGGCGGATTTCTTCACCTATGAGCCGCCTTTCACGCCCGGGTGGATCTACGAGCGCGCGTTCCTCTGCGCGTTGCCGCCGGCACGCCGCACGGACTACGTCCGCCGGATGGCCGCGCTACTGCCCGGCGGCGGGCTGCTCGCGGGTTTCTATTTCATCGGTGCGACGCCCAAAGGGCCGCCGTTCGGTATCGAGCGCGCCGAACTCGATGCGCTGCTCACGCCATACTTCGAGCTGATCGAAGACGAAGCCGTGACCGATTCGATCGCCGTTTTTGCCGGACGTGAGCGCTGGCTCAGCTGGCGCCGCCGCGCATGAGGGCGCACGCCGCCGCGCTCAGGCACCGCCCGGGCCGCACTTGATTCGACCGCGGCCGCCCCAACTTACCGCAACGGCGGTCGCGTCGAGCATCGGTTCCCGAAATCCACGGGACGGATATCGTTTGCGGCTATAATTCAAGGCTTTGCAAGCGTTTACAAGATTTCAGTAGGGAAAAGTTCATGCCGATCTACGCTTATCGTTGCGAGTCATGCGGCTTCGGGAAGGACGTGCTTCAGAAGATCAGCGACCCGCAGTTGACGCAGTGTCCCGAATGCGGGAAAGACACCTTTCGCAAGCAGGTCACTGCTGCCGGTTTCCAGTTGAAGGGCTCCGGCTGGTATGTGACCGATTTCCGCGGCGGCAATGGCGGCACCAGCGCGCCGGCCAAGCCCGACGCGAACGGCGCGTCGAATGGCGCGAGCGAGAATGCGGCGCCCGCCAATAACGGCGCCGCCAAATCCGACACGGCCCCGGCCGCAGCCGGTTCATCGAGCGCAGCCGCTATGCCGGCCGCGCCTGCTGCCGCACCGGCCGCTTCGGCGAGCTCGAGCGGTGCCGGCAACGCCTAGTGGGACTGCCGCCCACAGGGGCGGCGCACACGCCGCGCGTAGGGCTTCGGCTCGCGCGGCTTTCTGGCGGTACACATGACGACGAAAAAAACGACGCTCAAATCGGTGTTCCTGACTGGCCTGCTGGTGCTGGTGCCTCTGGCTATCACATTGTGGGTGCTCGGTCTGATCATCGGCACGATGGACCAGACGCTGCTGCTGCTGCCAACTTCCTGGCAGCCGGAACGCGCGATCGGCTATCGACTGCCCGGCCTCGGCGCGGTGCTCACGCTCGCGTTCATCTTTGTTGTCGGGCTGTTGACGCAGAACTTCATCGGGCAGAAGCTCGTGAAGTGGTGGGAACTGCTGGTCGCCCACATACCGGTGGTCGGCCCGCTCTACACCAGCGTCAAGCAGGTGTCCGACACCCTGCTGTCGAGCAGCGGCAATGCGTTCCGCAAGGCGCTCCTGATCGAGTACCCGCGCCGCGGCTCCTATACGATCGCGTTTCTGACCGGCGTTCCCGGCGGCGACGTGGTCAACCACCTGAAAGAAGATTACGTCAGCGTGTATGTGCCGACTACGCCGAACCCAACCTCCGGCTTCTTCCTGATGGTGCCCAAGAGCGAAGTGATCGAGCTCGACATGACGGTCGACGCTGCGCTCAAGTACATCGTCTCGATGGGCGTCGTGGCACCGTCCGCGCCGCCGGCGCCGTCGGCGCCGGTGCGCCGCACGACAGTCGAGCCTCCGCTGTAATGCCGGTGCGCAGTGTTTCACGCAGTGTTCAACTGCGGCGCGCCGTTCAACCAATGCAAAACGAAAGACAAACATCATGTCGATGAGATCTGAATACTGCGGTCTGGTGACCGAAGAACTGCTGGGCCAATCCGTCTCGCTGTGCGGCTGGGTGAGCCGCCGCCGCGACCATGGCGGCGTCATCTTCATCGACCTGCGCGATCGCGAAGGGCTCGTTCAGGTCGTCTGCGACCCGGACCGCGCGGAGATGTTCAAGGCCGCCGAAGGCGTGCGCAACGAGTTCTGCCTGCAGATCAAGGGTGTCGTGCGCAGCCGTCCGGAAGGCACGACCAACGCCGCGCTGAAGAGCGGCAAGATCGAAGTGCTGTGCCACGAGCTGATCGTGCTGAACGCGTCGATCACGCCGCCGTTCCAGCTCGACGACGACAACCTGTCGGAAACCACGCGTCTGACGCACCGTGTGCTCGACCTGCGCCGTCCGCAGATGCAGCACAACCTGCGTCTGCGTTACCGCGTCGCAATCGAAGTGCGCAAGTACCTCGACGCGCAAGGCTTCATCGACATCGAAACGCCGATGCTCACGAAGAGCACGCCGGAAGGCGCGCGCGACTACCTGGTGCCGTCGCGTACCAACCCGGGTCAGTTCTTCGCGCTGCCGCAGTCGCCGCAGCTGTTCAAGCAGCTGCTGATGGTGGCGAACTTCGATCGCTACTACCAGATCGTCAAGTGCTTCCGCGACGAAGACCTGCGCGCCGACCGTCAACCGGAATTCACGCAGATCGACTGTGAAACCTCGTTCCTGTCGGAACAGGAAATCCGCGATCTGTTCGAAGCGATGATCCGTCACGTGTTCAAGGAAACGATCGGCATCACGCTGGACGAGAAATTCCCGGTCATGCTGTATTCGGAAGCAATGCGCCGCTTCGGTTCGGACAAGCCGGACCTGCGTGTGAAGCTCGAATTCACGGACCTCACGGATGCGGTCAAGGACGTCGACTTCAAGGTGTTCAGCACGCCGGCCAACACGAAGGACGGCCGCGTCGCGGCGATCCGCGTGCCGAAGGGCGGCGAACTTTCGCGTGGCGATATCGACAGCTACACGGAATTCGTGCGCATCTACGGCGCGAAGGGTCTGGCGTGGATCAAGGTCAACGAAGTCGCGAAGGGCCGTGACGGTCTGCAAAGCCCGATCGTCAAGAACCTGCACGACGAAGCGGTCAAGGCGATCATCGAGCGCACCGGCGCGCAAGACGGCGACATCATTTTCTTCGCGGCGGATCGCGCGAAGGTGGTGAACGACAGCCTGGGCGCACTGCGTCTGAAGATCGGTCATTCGGAATTCGGCAAGGCCAATGGTCTGGTCGAGTCCGGCTGGAAGCCGCTGTGGGTGGTCGACTTCCCGATGTTCGAGTACGACGAGGAAGACAACCGCTACGTCGCCGCGCATCACCCGTTCACGAGCCCGAAGGACGAGCACCTCGAGTACCTCGAAACGGACCCGGCGCGCTGTCTCGCGAAGGCCTACGACATGGTGCTGAACGGCTGGGAAATCGGCGGCGGTTCGGTGCGTATCCACCGTGAGGAAGTGCAGAGCAAGGTGTTCCGCGCGCTGAAGATCAACGCGGAAGAAGCGCAAGCCAAGTTCGGCTTCCTGCTCGACGCGCTGCAATACGGGGCGCCGCCGCACGGCGGTATCGCGTTCGGTCTGGACCGCATCGTCACGATGATGGCCGGCGCCGATTCGATTCGCGACGTGATCGCGTTCCCGAAGACGCAACGCGCGCAGTGTCTGCTCACGCAGGCGCCGAGCGAAGTGGATGAGCGCCAGTTGCGCGAACTGCACATCCGTTTGCGTACACCGGAACCGAAGGCGTAATGGCTTGAAGCAAGGCTTGAAGCAGCGAGCTTGAGTCAAATGGGTGCTGTCTGAAAACGACAGCAAGAGCACACGAAAAAGGCGCGGGAGGAAACTCCCGGCGCCTTTTTCGTTTTTTACGTTACAGTCGAAGCAACTGCTTTCGATCGCTCATTCGACCACTCGCCGACATGTACCGCGCAAGCGTTGCGCCCAGTTTTTACACCATGCCGAAACCGCCGAAGATTCCGCAATCCGTACTCGTCATCATTCATACGCCCGCGCTCGGCGTGCTGCTGATCGAGCGCGCCGATCATGCAGGATTCTGGCAGTCGGTGACGGGCTCCAAAGATCAGCTCGACGAACCGCTCATCGAAACGGCCGTGCGCGAAGTCGCCGAGGAGACCGGCATCGTGATCGGCGGAGCGTGGGTGCCGCAAAGCGCGTTGTTCGACTGGCACTATTCGATCGAATATGAGATCTACCCGGAGTTCCGCCATCGTTATGCCGAAGGCGTGATCCACAACACCGAGCACTGGTTCAGCGTACAGGTGCCCGAGCAGATCGAGGTGACGCTCGCGCCGCGCGAGCACACCGCGTTTCTCTGGTTGCCGTATGAAGAGGCGGCGTCGCGCTGCTTCTCGTCGTCGAATGCCGATGCGATCCTGCAGTTGCCGAGGCGGCTTGGGCGGAGCGCGGCAGACCGGCTCTCCGGGGAGCGTGGCCGGTGAGCTCGGGCGGCGCGAGCCGTTTCACCCGACTGCGGCACACGCTGCTTGGCCGACGCTATTGGCAGCGTTATCGTTTCACCAGCGACAACGACGTCAAACTGCTGCGCTCAGGCGATGAATATTTCAGCACGCTGGTCGAGCGTGTCGATGCCGCGCAGCATGACGTGGTTCTCGAAACCTATATCTTCTGCGACGACAACGCCGGCCAGGCGGTCAGCGGGGCGTTGCTGCGCGCAGCCTCGCGCGGCGTGAAGGTGCGCGTGATCACCGACGGCATCGGCACCGCGCGTCTGCCGATGTTCAACGAGTGGCTGCTTGGCGGCATCGATCATCGCGTCTACAACCCGCATCTATTCGGCCGCTTCGGCTTTTCGCGCACGCACCGCAAACTGGCGGTGATCGACGATCAATTTGCGTATTGCGGCGGAATCAACATCGTCGACGACTACGAGAACAACGGCGAGACGCTGCCTTATCGGCGCTGGGACTTCGCGGTCGAGTTGCACGGACCGGTGATCGCCGATGTCCGCCAGGCGTTCGAGGTGCAGTGGCGCCGGATTCAACTCGGCCATCGGCCGTTCGAGGCGATGGAGCCGGACCTCGGGCAGAAGACCTCGACGTCGCTCGGCAGTTTGCGACGGCGGCGCCGCCGCCGTAACGAGGAATTGTGGGCAGGGGGGCAACCGTGCGTGGCATTCGTCGCGCGCGACAACCTGATCAACCGCCGCGCGATCGAAAAGGCGTATCTGGCCGCGATCGGCCAGGCGCGTCACGAGATACTGCTCGCCAATCCGTACTTCATGCCGGGGCGCAAGCTGCGGCGCTCGCTGGTGTTCGCGGCGCGGCGCGGCGTGGTGGTGAAGCTCATCATCGGGCGCAAGGAGTTCAAGGCGCTCGACTACGCGGTGCCGTTCCTTTATCACGCGTTGCTCAGGGCCGGCGTGCAGATCGCCGAGTATGAAAAGACGCTGCTGCATGGCAAGGTCGCGGTGGTGGATTCGAACTGGGGGACCGTGGGCTCGTCGAACCTGGATGCGCTGAGTTTGATGCTCAACAACGAGGCGAATGTGGTGCTGGTGAATGACCCGTCGATCGAAACGCTGCGCGAGGCGATCCTCGACGCGTTCAAGGATGCGCGCCGTATCGACGAGGCGCACTACGAATCGCGTCCGGCCGGCGAACGGGCGCTCAATTGGCTTGCTTATACGAGCTATCGGGTGGCGATGAAGCTGTTGACGGTGGGTGGGTACGATTAGGCGGTGGCAATGTGCCCATGGCGACGCGAGCCGGGCGTGGCGGGAGATGGCGGGCGCGAGTACGTTGTACCGTACCTCGCATCAACGCAAAGCGCAACGCGTTTCAGAACGCTCTTAAAGACTCCCGACAGCAGCTCAAACATAATTTCCGCTCGATAGAAATCGAGCGGCACGGTGCATTGCACGCGCTGCTGAAAAACCCTCTCCTTCATCAAGCCGTGTTTGCCGGTCCGCCTGTGCCGCTCACAGCGACCGGCCCGGCGCGTCATGGACGCTCCTCGTTCGTCAACCATGCCCGTCCCCTCGCCAGCCCAATCCGACCACACATCGTCCCTTCACGATGAGGCCGTGGCGGCCTATCAAGCCCGTCGCTTCGACGTGGTGCAGACGCTCGTCGATCGGATCCTCGGGCAGGACAGCGAGCATGTCGGCGCGCTCCATCTGCAAGGCCTGCTTGCGCTTGCTTCCGGCCACACGCAAAGCGCACGGCACTGGCTCGAACGCGCGATCCAGATTCGTCCCGAGCCGATCCTGTACAACACGCTTTACGCGATTCAACTCAAACTCGCCGACTTTGCGAGCGCCGTCGACAGTCTGCGGCGAGGGCTCGCGCTGCAGCCGGACTTCGTGGCGCTCCACTACAACCTCGCACTGACGCTGCAACATCTCGACCGTATCGAGGACGCCGCGCTCAGCTACCGTCGAACGCTCGAAATCGACCCGGACCACTCGGCGGCACACAACAATCTGGGGCGCATCTACGCGGATCTCGGCGCATTGGAAGAGGCCGAGCGGCACTACCGGCGCGCTATCGAACTGGCGCCCGCGAACCTCGTCGCGCGCAACAACCTGGCAATGGTTTTGCTCGCCTGCGGCCGCTACGAAGAGGCGTGGCCGTATTTCGAAGACCGCTGGGTCAGCTTCAAGCTGGCTGATGGACGGCCCGCGCCGGCGCCTGTGCAAGTGGCGCTGCTGCTGCGCTGGTCGGGCGAGGGGGCGTCCGCTACGCTCGGCACCTGCGGCACCTGCGGCACCTGCGGCACCTGCGGCACCCACGGCACCTGCGGCACGCGAACGGGGCGTGCACCCGACGAACGTCTGCTCGTGCTCGACGAGCAAGGCTATGGCGACAGTCTGCAGTTCGTGCGCTACCTGCCGTTGGCGCTCGAGCGCTTTTCCCAAGTGGGCTATGTCTGCCCGCCGCCATTGCGCCGCCTGTACGAGCAGTCGTTGTGCGCACGCTGGCCGGGTCTCGTGCTGCTCGACGCGGTGCCGGCCGAACTGCACAACTGGGACCGCTACTGTCCACTGATGTCCCTGCCGATGGCGTTCGATACACGAGTCGCCACGATCCCGGCCGCGCTTCCTTATCTGCACGCCGACGCCGCGCGCGCCGCCACCTGGCGCGCACGCTTCGCAGCGCTGCCGACCGCGCATTTACCGCGCGTCGGCGTGGTGTGGGCGGGCGGCCATTCGGGCATTGCGGTGGACCAGCGGCGCAGTCTCGCGGTCGAGCAGATCGCGCCGCTGCTCGCGCTGCGGCAAGTGCACTGGGTCAGTCTGCAAAAGACCGACGATCCCGCGAAGCGTGCCGACGCCGCCAGCAAGGCGCGTCTAACGGACTGGACCGATGAACTGACGGACTTCGCGGATACCGCGGCACTGATCGAGACCCTCGATCTGGTGATTTCCGTCGATACCTCGGTGGCGCATCTTGCCGCCGCGCTGGGCAAGCCGGTCTGGCTGCTCAACCGCTTCGCGGGCTGCTGGCGCTGGCTGCGTGGACGAGACGACAGTCCCTGGTATCCGGGCTTGCGGCTATTCACCCAGACGCAGCGAGGCGACTGGGACGATGTGCTGATGCGGGTCGCCGCTGCCCTGCAGCAGAATTTCCCAGCGGCCGAATGACACCTGCGGCTGGAGCGAGCCACCGCTTCCGACGCCAGCTAGCCGTCGAGCCGTCCTGATCGGGGCTGGCAACGCCCCCGCAACGGCCCCGCAACGACCGCATCCCCTTGCCGCGCTAGCGCCGCCGCAGCCACCATTCACCCCGGCCGCTGTCCCGATCCCACCCCCAACAACCGCCTCTCACCCCCGCAACACATCAAACTCTTCTTGATTCCCGCCGACTTGCTGCATCATGTCGGCCGGCTGCGACAATCAGAAAAGCAAGCGCGCTGGATGGCAATCCCAGTCTCAAGGCAAACGCCTCTAAAAAATCTGATTCCTCTGATTGACGGATGCCGCAGAATTGAAACCGGGTTAGAAACCGGTTTCTAATAAAGTCCTTGTTTCGCGGACGGCAGCACTCAATAATAGTACGTCCGTTCGATTTTCTTTCGGTCACATTAGAACGGTAAAAATAGCTATGCGAAAAGGCGAACAAACGCGAGCCGCGATTCTCGACGCAGCACTCGATCTGGCAAGCCGCGACGGACTGGAAGGTCTGACGATTGGACTGCTGGCCGAGCGCATGCAGATGAGCAAAAGTGGGGTGTTCGCGCATTTCGGATCGCGCGAGGATCTGCAGGTTGAAGTCGTGCGCGAATATCACCGTCGTTTTGAAGACGAGGTGTTTTTTCCGAGCTTGCGCGAGCCTCGTGGCTTGCCGCGCTTGCGCGCGATGATTTCCCGCTGGATCGAAAAGCGCATTCAGGAAGTCACCACCGGCTGCATTTACATCAGCGGCGCCGTCGAATACGACGACCGCGGGGATAACCCGGTGCGCGAGCAACTGGTGTCGAGCGTGACGATCTGGCGTACGGCGCTCACGCGCGCGATTTCGCAGGCAATGGAAGAGGGGCATCTGCGCGCCGATACCGATCCGCAACTGATGCTTTTCGAACTGTACAGCGTCACGCTCGGCCTGCATCACGACGCGCGCTTCCTGCACTTGCCGGATGCGGTGCGTCTCACGTGGGCCGCGCTGGAAAAATTGATTGTTTCGTATCAAAGCGAAAGCCGTTAGCAGCGTCGCCGGATACCAACCGGATTCAGCGGCGCAGAAAGTCCCGATCCACGGACTCAGCTGACAGCCTGGCTTCTTGTCAAACTTTGGAGAGAGTCATGGGACAGTACGCCGCGCCGTTGCGCGACATGCAATTCGTGTTGCACGAATTGCTTAACGTGGAAGCCGAAATCAAGCAGATGCCGAAGCACGCGGATCTCGACGCCGACACGATCAACGCGGTGCTTGAAGAGGCTGGCAAGTTCTGCTCCGAAGTGTTGTTCCCGCTCAATCACAGTGGCGACCAGGAAGGCTGCACGTACACCGGCGACGGCGTCGTGACCACGCCGAAGGGCTTCAAGCAAGCCTATCAACAGTACGTCGAAGCCGGCTGGCCGGCACTGGGCTGCGATCCGGAGTACGGCGGCCAGGGGCTGCCCGCATTCGTCAACAATGCGCTCTACGAAATGCTGAACTCGGCAAATCAGGCGTGGACGATGTACCCGGGCCTTTCGCACGGCGCCTACGAATGTCTGCACGCGCACGGCACACCTGAGTTGCAGCAGCGCTATCTGCCGAAGCTGGTCACGGGCGTCTGCACCGGCACGATGTGCCTGACCGAGCCGCATTGCGGCACCGACCTCGGCATTCTGCGCACCAAGGCCGAGCCGAACAGCGACGGCTCGTATGCGATCAGCGGCACGAAGATTTTCATCTCCAGCGGCGAACACGATCTCGCGGAGAACATCGTTCACCTGGTGCTCGCGCGTCTGCCGGAGGCGCCCAAGGGCACCAAGGGCATTTCGCTGTTCATCGTGCCGAAGTTCGTGCCGAACGAAGCGGGCGAGCCGGGCGAGCGCAACGGCGTGAAGTGCGGTTCCATCGAACACAAGATGGGCATTCACGGCAACGCGACCTGCGTGATCAATCTCGACAACGCGAAGGGCTGGCTGGTCGGCGAGCCGAACAAAGGCCTGAACGCGATGTTCGTGATGATGAACGCCGCGCGCCTGGGCGTCGGCATGCAGAGCCTCGGTTTGACCGAAGTCGCGTATCAGAACTCGCTGGCGTACGCGAAAGAGCGTCTGCAGATGCGTTCGCTGACCGGCCCGAAGGCGCCCGAAAAGGCCGCCGACCCGATCATCGTGCACCCCGACGTGCGCCGCATGCTGCTCACGCAGAAGGCCTACGCCGAAGGCGCGCGCGCGTTCACGTACTGGTCCGCGCTGCAGATCGACAAGGAACTGTCGCACGCCGACGAAGCGGTGCGCAAGGAAGCGGCCGACCTCGTCGCGCTGCTCACGCCGATCCTGAAAGCGTTCCTGTCGGACAACGCGTTCGAAGGCACCAATCACGCGATGCAGATCTACGGCGGCCATGGCTTCATCGCCGAGTGGGGCATGGAGCAGTACGTGCGCGACGCGCGTATCAACATGATCTACGAAGGCACCAACGCGATTCAGGCGCTTGATCTGCTGGGCCGCAAGATCCTCGGCGACATGGGCGCGAAGATGAAGAAGTTCGGCAAGCTGGTGACGGACTTCGTCGAAGCCGAAGGCATCAAGCCGGAGATGCAGGAGTTCATCAACCCGCTCGCCGACCTTGGCGACAAGGTGCAGAAGCTCACCATGGAAATCGGCATGAAGGCGATGCAGAACCCCGACGAAGTCGGCGCCGCGGCCGTGCCGTATCTGCGCACCGTCGGCCATCTGGTGTTCTCGTACTTCTGGGCGCGCATGGCGCGTATCGCGCTCGACAAGGAAGCGTCGGGCGATCCGTTCTACAAGGCGAAGCTCGCCACCGCACGCTTCTACTTCGCGAAGCTGCTGCCGGAAACGGCGATGACGATCCGTCAGGCGCGCGCTGGTTCGAAGTCGATGATGGAAGTCGAAGAAGCGCTGTTCTAAGTCCAGGGCAAGCACATCAACGCAGGCGCCGCGCGTGTCGAATCCGTGACGCCTGATTTCAGCCTGGCCCCAGCCACACATCGTGAAGAGTCCATGAACCTTCGCGACACCCGCATAACTCCCCGGAGGAACGACGTGAGCAATCTGATCATTCGCAAGGTCGCCGTGCTAGGCGCCGGCGTGATGGGCGCGCAGATCGCCGCGCACCTGATCAACGCCAAGGTGCCCGTGCTGCTGTTCGACCTGCCTGCAAAAGAAGGCCCGAAGAACGCGATCGCGCTGAAGGCGATCGAGAACCTGAAGAAGCTGTCGCCGGCGCCGTTCGGCGTGAAGGACGACGCGCAATACATCCGGCCGGCCAATTACGACGACGACATCGCGAAGCTCGCCGAATGCGACCTCGTGATCGAAGCGATCGCCGAACGGATGGACTGGAAGCACGACCTGTACAAGAAGGTCGCGCCGCACATCGCGCCGAGCGCGATTTTCGCAACCAACACGTCGGGCCTGTCGATCACGGCGCTCTCCGATGGTTTCCCGGATGAACTGAAGGCGCGCTTCTGCGGCGTGCACTTCTTCAATCCGCCGCGCTACATGCACCTGGTCGAACTGATTCCGACCGCGACGACGCGTCCGGAAATCCTCGATCAACTCGAAACGTTCCTGACGAGCGTGGTCGGCAAGGGCGTCGTGCGCGCGAAAGACACGCCGAACTTCATCGCCAACCGCGTCGGCGTTTTCTCGATCCTCGCCGTTATTGCGGAAGCCGCGAAGTTCGGCCTGCGTTTCGACGAAGTGGACGACCTGACCGGCTCGCGGCTGGGCCGCGCGAAGTCGGCCACGTTCCGTACCGCCGACGTGGTCGGTCTCGACACGATGGCGCACGTCATCAAGACGATGCAGGACACGCTGAAGGACGACCCGTTCTTCCCGGTCTACGAAACGCCGGCCGTGCTGGCCGAACTGGTGAAGAAGGGCGCGCTGGGTCAGAAGACCGGCGGCGGTTTCTACAAGAAGGAAGGCAAGGCGATCAAGGTGCTCGACCCGAAGACCGGCGAGTACGTCGATGGCGGCGCAAAGGCGGACGAGCTGATCGGCCGCATTCTGAAGCGCCCGCCGGCGGAGCGCCTGAAGCTGTTGCGCGAATCGGAGCACCCGCAGGCGCAGTTCCTGTGGTCGATCTTCCGCGACGTGTATCACTACATCGGCGTGCATCTGGAGTCGATCGCCGACAACGCGCGCGACGTCGATCTGGCGATCCGCTGGGGCTTCGGCTGGAACGAAGGTCCGTTCGAAGGCTGGCAGACGGCCGGCTGGAAGCAGATCGCCCAGTGGGTGCAGGAAGACATCGCGGCGGGCAAGTCGCTGTCGAACGCGCCGCTGCCGGCGTGGGTGCTGGAAGGCGTGGTCGCGGAGAAGGGCGGCGTGCATACGAACGAAGGTTCGTGGTCGCCGGCTTCGCAGACGTTCGTGCCGCGCTCGTCGCTGTCCGTGTACGACAAGCAGGTGTTCCGTGCGCCGCTCGCCGGCGAAACATCGGCTGATCCGAAGACCTACGGCAAGACGCTGTTCGAAACCGACGCCGTGCGCGCATGGGTCGACGATCGCGCGGGCGAGAACGACGTGTTGATCGTGTCGTTCAAAAGCAAGATGAACACGATCGGACCGTCGGTGATCGACGGTCTGACGCAGGCGATCGAGCTGGCCGAAAAGGACTACAAAGGTCTGGTGGTGTGGCAGCCGACCTCGCTGAAGCTCGGCACGCCGGGCGGTCCGTTCTCCGCGGGCGCCAACCTCGAAGAAGCGATGCCGGCGTTCATGATGGGCGGCGCGAAAGGCATCGAGCCGTTTGTGAAGAAATTCCAGCAAGGCATGCTGCGCGTGAAGTACGCGAGCGTGCCGGTGATCTCGGCGGTGTCGGGCATCGCGCTCGGCGGCGGCTGTGAACTGGCGCTGCATAGCGCAAAGCGCGTCGCGCACATCGAAAGCTATATGGGGCTGGTGGAAGTCGGCGTGGGTCTCGTGCCCGCGGGCGGCGGCCTGAAGGAAGCGGCGTTGCGCGCGGCGGAAGCCGCCACGCAAGTCGGCGCGACCAGCGACCTGCTGAAGTTCGTGCAGAAGTCGTTCGAAAACGCCGCGCTGGCGAAGGTCTCGGCCTCTGCGCTCGAGGCCCGCGCAATGTGCTACCTGAAGCCGTCCGATACGATCGTCTTCAACGTGTTCGAACTGCTCGACGTCGCGAAGAAGGAAACGCGCGCGCTGGCCGCGGCGGGTTATCGTCCGCCGCTGCGTGTCACGCAAGTGCCGGTCGCGGGCCGCTCGGCGATCTCGACCATCAAGGCATCGCTCGTCAACATGCGCGACGGCCGCTTCATCAGCGAGCATGATTTCCTGATCGCCAGCCGTATTGCAGAAGCGGTGTGCGGCGGTGATGTGGAAGCGGGCAGCCTGGTCGACGAAGAATGGTTGCTGCAACTCGAGCGTCGTGCGTTCGTCGATTTGCTCGGCACGCAAAAGACGCAGGAACGGATCATGGGCATGCTGCAGACTGGCAAGCCGGTACGTAACTGAGCGACGACCGCAAACACATGCATGGGGCTGGAGTAAGCGCTAAAGCGCTAACTCCAGCCGACCGCAAACAAGTTGCATGGGATCAGAGTAACCGCTAAAGCGGTAACTCTGATCGACCGCAATGAATTGCATGGGGCTGGAGTAAGCGCTAAAGCGCTAACTCCAGCCGACAAAGGAGCTTTAAATGGCAAAGCAATTGCAAGACGCATACATCGTCGCCGCGAGCCGTACGCCGATCGGCAAGGCGCCGCGCGGGATGTTCAAGAACACCCGCCCGGACGAGCTGCTGGTGCACGCGATCAAATCGGCCGTGGCGCAAGTGCCTGGCCTCGACACCAAGGTGATCGAAGACGCGATCGTCGGCTGCGCGATTCCCGAAGCCGAACAGGGGTTGAACGTCGCGCGGATCGGCGCGTTGCTGGCCGGCTTGCCGAACACGGTCGGCGGCGTCACGGTGAACCGCTTCTGCGCGTCGGGCCTGACCGCGCTGGCGATGGCCGCTGACCGCATCCGCGTCGGCGAGTCGGAGGCGATGATCGCAGGCGGCTGCGAGTCGATGAGCATGGTGCCGATGATGGGCAACAAGCCGTCGCTGTCGCCGCATATCTTCGATCGCAACGAAGACATCGGCATCGCCTACGGCATGGGCCTGACCGCGGAGAAGGTCGCCGAGCGCTGGAAGATCAGCCGCGAAGCGCAAGATGCGTTCTCGGTCGAATCGCACCGTCGCGCGATCGCCGCGCAGCAGGCCGGCGAATTCAACGACGAGATCGCCGCGTACACGATCACCGAGCGCTTCCCCGATCTCGCGACCGGCGAAGTGCGCGTGAAGACGCGCGAAGTGTTGCTCGACGAAGGTCCGCGCGCGGAGACCTCGCTCGAAGGTCTCGCCAAGCTGCGCGCGGTGTTCGCGAACAAGGGTTCGGTTACGGCGGGCAACAGCTCGCAAACGTCGGACGGCGCGGGCGCGTTGATCGTCGTGTCGGAAAAGATCCTCAAAGAGTTCAACCTGACGCCGCTCGCGCGTTTCGTCAGCTTCGCGGTGCGCGGCGTGCCGCCGGAAATCATGGGCATCGGCCCGAAGGAAGCGATTCCGGCTGCGCTGAAGGCCGCTGGCCTGAAGCAGGACGACCTCGACTGGATCGAACTGAACGAAGCGTTCGCCGCGCAATCGTTGGCGGTGATTCAGGACCTGGGTCTCGATCCGTCGAAGATCAACCCGCTGGGCGGCGCGATCGCACTCGGCCACCCGCTCGGCGCGACGGGCGCGATTCGTGCGTCGACGGTGGTGCATGGCCTGCGCCGCCGCAACTACAAGTACGGCATGGTGACGATGTGCGCCGGTACCGGCATGGGCGCGGCGGGCATTATCGAGCGCCTGTAAGCATGGACGCCCCGGTCCTCGCGGTTGTCCGCGCAGTGATCCCTTGAGGACCGCAGAACGGTTCGCAGGCCGCCTGGCTTGCGAACCGTTTTTTCATTCCCAGCAAGAGTACGAGGAGACGGAGATGACGATGGATATTCTGATCGAGCGCGCAGACGGCGTGCTGACGATTGCCTTCAATCGGCCCGGCAAGAAGAACGCAATTACGGCCGCGATGTATCAGACGATGGCCGACGCGATGGTCGAAGCGAACGGCGACGCGTCGGTGCGTGCGATCCTGATTCGCGGCAGCGCCGGCATTTTCAGCGCCGGCAACGATCTCGAAGATTTCATGAAGACGCCGCCGATGGGCGAAAACGCGCCGGTGTTCCAGTTCCTGCGCGCGATCAGTTCGGCGGAGAAGCCGGTGGTGGCGTCGGTGGCGGGGCCGGCGGTGGGCATCGGCACGACCTTGCTGCTGCATTGCGATCTGGTCTACGCAGCCGACACGGCGAGCTTCTCGCTGCCGTTCACGCAACTCGGGCTTTGCCCGGAAGCGGCGTCGAGTCTGCTGTTGCAGCGGGTGGGCGGCTATCAGGCGGCGGCGGAAAAGCTGCTGCTCGGCGAAGCGTTCGACGCGGCCGAAGCGCAGCGTATGGGCTTCGTGAATCGCGTGCTGCCGGCCGCCGAGGTCGACGCGTTCGCCGCAGCGCAGGCGGCGAAGCTGGTTGCGTTGCCGGCGTCGTCGTTGCGCGTGACGAAGAACTTGATGAAGCGCGCCAGCCACCAGCAACTGCAAACGCAGATGTCGGAAGAAGCCGTGCACTTCGGCAAGATGCTGCTCGCGCCGGAAGCGCGCGAGGCGTTCAAGGCGTTCTTCGAAAAGCGCAAGCCGGACTTCCGGCAATTTGATTGATCCGCCACGACCGAGCGCCTGGATGGCTGGGCGGCTGGTCACTCGCGCGCTTCAGCCGCTCAAGGCTGCGTCGGCTGCAACGTGTCGTAATCGACGTAGCTGGCTTCGCGGCAGAAGCTGACCAGCCGCACGCCCGCCTTGCGGGCAATCGCAATCGCCAGCGACGACGGCGCGGAGATCGTCGCGACCATCGGCACGTCGACGCGCGCGGCCTTGCGCACCAGTTCGTAGCTCGCGCGGCTCGACAGAAACACGAAACCGTCGCGGGTGTCCGCGCGATCGAGCACGAGCTGGCCGATCAGCTTGTCGAGCGCGTTGTGACGGCCGACGTCCTCGAACGCGTAGCGGATCGCGCCCGCCGCATCGCACCATGCGGCCGCGTGCAGGCCGCCGGTCAGCCGCGTCAACGCCTGGTGGCCGGGCAACTCACGGGCGGCGCGCGCGATCGCGTCCGGCGCGAGCCGTTGCAGAAAGCCGGTGTCGGGCACCCGCTCCGGTTGCAGATCCAGCAGATCGATGCTTTCGATCCCGCAGACGCCGCAGCCGGTGCGCCCGGCGAGCGCGCGGCGCTTCTCCTTCAGCGCGACGAACGCCTGCTGCACCACCTGCAACTGCACTTCGGCATGCGGCAATTCATCGTCGTCATGCAGTTCGACCTCGATGTCCTGAATGTCGCTGCCGCGCTCGACGATCCCTTCCGAAATCGCGAATCCGACCGCGAACGCTTCGAGATCGCGCGGAGTGCACATCATCACCGCATGCGAAATGCCGTTGAAGACGAGCGCGACCGGCCACTCCTGGCCGACGTGATCCGTGACGGTTTCGACCGCCGCGCCGCGATGCCGGCGCACCTCGCGCTCCACCGCGCCCGGCTGTCCTGTTTGCTGTTCGTTCAAGCTGCTTCACTCCTGTGCCATGCTGCGCGCGCGTGAGCGGCTGCCAGCCTTGTCCTGTGCCGCAACGCGGCTCCCGACCGGGCCGACGTCGCGCGAATAAGGTTCTAAAATACCTCAAGCTGCGCTCGCACGCTGTCCGCCATTCAGGAGGAGCACTGTCATGGGACTCAACGAAGCACCGCTTCTGTTCAACTTCGAAGTCGCGTCTTCGGAGAATTTCACCTTCATCCCGATGTCGGTGCGCTTCAATCTCGACCGATTCGGGTTGCGCATCACGCTCGCGCAATGGCAGTTGCTGCCGCTCGAAGACCGCAAGCTGCTGGCGCGTTTCCCGGTCGAGGAAGACGCGGAAATCGAACCGAATTTCGATCACGCGCTGTTCGAGATGCTGCGCACCCACGCGAATGTCGAGCCGGAGTGGTTCACGCCCGAGGAGATGCCCGCCTGGCGCTGCACGGAAAGCGTGCCGGACGGCGTCGCGCTTCAGGCTGGGCTGGCAGGTCTCGTCACGCCGAGCGTCGCCCGCTGGGCCGAGCTTGACCCCTTCAAGCGCTATGTGCTCGCCAAGCTGTCGCGCAAGCCGGAGGCCAATCACGACTTCGTGCCGGCGATGAAGGAATTTGGTGCGGCCGGCTAGGTGCGGCCGGCCAGGTGCGGCCGGCCAGGTGCGGCCGGCCAGGCGCGACCGGCCAGGTGCGAGTGGCCAGGTGCGAGTGGCCAGGTGCGCCCGGCCAGGTGCGAGTGGCCAGGTGCGGCCAGCTAGCTGCGGCTGGCCAGCCAGGCGTGAATGGCCAAACGCAGTCAGCTAGATGCGGCGCATCAAGTACGGTGACGACGCGCGACCAGCGAGCCGCGGCCGCCCACGCATGCCCCAACAAGCGTGATCCACCCCAAGCAACCCACCATCCCGCCCCGCCCCTCACGATTTTTTTCGCTCACCACCCTCAACCCGCTCCCGAACCCTGCCGTTATCCATGGGTTGGCGCGTAAAAAGACTCGCATCGATGCGGCCCGACGCACCGAAAGCGACCACGCGCTCCCGCACTCGGAACGATTGACGTTCGGAATCCATGACTTCTTTTTTATCGAAGCGGCTGCTGATCAATATAGCGGTCGTCGTCGCTGCGATCGGCGCGAACGCGTTCGTCGCCTACACGCAGATTTGTGGTCAACGCGATGCCGATGCGCGCATGCTGCGTTCGACGAGCGTGCGCCAGAACCTCGACGCGTATCACACGGCGCTCGACGGCGCACTGGCTGCGCTCGGGCGCTTCGAGGCATCGGGCGAGCCGGCGCCGGTCGGCTCGGCCGCCGCGATGACCACGACGCTCGTCGGTCTGGAGCGCGACCTGCGCCAGGAGTTGGCCGGCGAGCCGCCCATGCTCGACGCGCTGGCGAGGCTGAGCGCGGACAGTCACGCGCTGCAACATGACATCAACGACGCGCTGTTGAAGAGCGCCAGCGGCGAGCCGGATGCGTCGCGCGCGTGGGCGGCGGCGACCTATACGCGTCTCGGGCTCGGACTCGATCGCGTGGAAGCCGCGCTGGCCGCGCTGCGCGGCGAGGAAAACCACACGTTGCAGAAGGCGCTCGCGGCCTCGGCAAGTGAAACCCAGCGCGCCATGTTCCTGTTGATCATGACGATGCTGGCCGGCAGCACGATCCTGATCTTTACGTTCAGCGCCCGCGAGAGCAGCGCCCGTGAAAAACTGCGCAGCGTGCGCGCGCCCGGCCGCAACGACGAACGCTTTCGCGGCCTGTTCGACGACCATCCGGTGCCGATGTATATCTTCGATCGCGAGACGATGCGTTTTCTCGCCGTCAACGCGGCCGCGATCCAGCAATACGGCTACTCGGAAAACGAATTTCTCGGCATGACGATTCGCGCGATCCGCACGCATGCCGAGATCGGGCGTCTCGAATCGCATCTGCAACGCAGCGACGCGATCCCGCATGGCCGCACGATGGCGGGTATTTGGCATCACCAGCGCAAGGACGGCTCGATCATCAGCGTCGACATTTCGTATCACGCGCTGAACTTCATGGGCCGCTCCGCGCTGTTCGTACTGGCCGACGACGTCACCGACCAGATCAACGCCGAAGCCGAAGCACAGCGTTCGAACCAGATGCTCGAAGCGGTGATCGACAATATTCCGCAGCGCATTTTCTGGAAGGATCTGAATTCGCGCTATCTCGGCTGCAACATGGCGTTCGCGCGCGATGCGGGACTCGCGTATCCGGAGCAGGTGGTGGGCAAGCGCGACACCGACATGCCGTGGCGCGCATTCGCCGAACTGCTGAACGACCACGACAGGGAAGTGGTGAGCACCGGCGTGCCGAAGATGAACTTCGAAGTCGACGTGGTGATCGACGGCGTGCACCGCACCACGGTCACTAGCAAGCTGCCGTTCACCGACGGCGAGGGCCGCGTGATCGGCGTGCTCGGCTCGTACACGGATATCACCGAGCGCAAGCGCGCCGATCTCGCGCTACGTCTGCAAAGCCGCGCGCTCGATGCGAGCGTCAACGCGATTCTGATCACCGCGCCGTCGCCGGCCGGCAATCTGATCGAATACGTGAACCCGGCGTTCATGCGCATCACCGGTTACGATCCCGCCGAGGTGATCGGCCACGATTGCCGCGTGCTGCAACGCGACGACCGCGAACAGGAAGGCGTCGCGCTGATCCGCCAGGCGCTGGCGGCGAACCGCGAAGTCAGCGCGGTGCTGCGCAACTATCGCAAGGACGGCGCGCTGTTCTGGAATCAGCTGTTCATCGCGCCGGTGCCGAACGCGGAAGGCGTGATCACGCATCACATCGGCGTGATCAACGACGTGACCGATCTGATCCGTTATCAGGAGCAGCTCGAATACCAGGCCAACTACGACAACCTCACGCGCCTGCCGAACCGCAATCTGCTGCGCGACCGTCTGGAGCATGCGCTGATCGTCGCGCGACGGCATCACAACGGCGTCGCGGTCGTGTTCCTCGATCTCGACGGCTTCAAGAACGTCAACGACAGCCTCGGCCATAGCGTCGGCGACCGTCTGCTGCGCGTGGTCGCCGAGCGGCTTTCGCGCTGCTCGCGCACGAGCGATACGGTGGCGCGGCACGGCGGCGACGAGTTCGTGATCGTGATGACCGATACCGTCGACGAACAGTCATTGATCGCGTGGATGGAGCGGGCGCGCACGGCGATTTCCGAGCCGGTGTGGCTCGACGGCACCGAGCTGTATGTGGGTTGCAGCATGGGCGCGAGCCTCTTCCCGCAAGACGGCGACGACGCCGAAACGCTGATGAAAAAGGCCGACCTCGCGATGTATCGCGCGAAGGACATGGGCCGCAACACGTTCCAGTTCTATCAGCCCGAGATGAACGCGAGCGCGGGCGCGCGGCTGAATCTCGAACGGCGCTTGCGCCGCGCGTTGCGCGACAACGAATTCCTGCTGCACTACCAGCCGCAGGTGGATATCGTCAGCGGTCAGATCGTCGGCACCGAGGCGCTGGTGCGCTGGCGCGATCCGGAAGTCGGGCTGGTGCAGCCGTCGTCGTTCATTGCGGTCGCGGAAGAGAGCGGTTTGATCGGGCCGCTGTCCGAGTGGGTGTTGCGTGAAGCGTGCCGCCAGAACAAGGCCTGGCAGGATGCGGGTTTGCCGCCGGCGCGGGTGTCGGTGAACCTGTCGGCGCGCGTGTTCCAACAGCGCGATATTGCGAAGCTCGTGATGCAGGTGCTCGCCGAGACCGGTCTCGAGCCGAAATACCTCGAACTGGAGCTGACCGAAAGCGCGATCATGCGCAACGCCGAAGAAGCGGTGTCGATGCTCAACGAACTGCACGCGCTCGGCATCGGCCTCGCAATCGACGACTTCGGCACCGGCTATTCAAGCCTCAGTTATCTGAAACGCTTCCCGGTGGACCGGCTGAAGATCGACCGCTCGTTCGTCTCCGACATCGGCGTGTCGGGCGACGACGAGACGATCACGTCGGCGATCATCGCGCTCGCACATTCGCTGAAGTTGCAGGTGATCGCCGAAGGCGTGGAAACGTCGGCGCAACTCGACTTCCTGAAAGAGCGCGCGTGCGACGAGATGCAGGGCTTCTACTTCGCGAAGCCGTTGTCGACGGAGGCGATTTCCGAGTTGCTGCACGGGGGCGTGGGGCGGGAGGTGGCGACGGTGTGAGCGGGCGCGATGTCACACGCAACTCCGCACGCAGCTTCACACGCAGCGTGATGCGACGCCTGGCTGGCGTTGCGGCTCGTTGCGCTCCGGCGGCTTCACGGTTCGGCGGCGGAATCCGCGCCGCGCCCCAACCGGCGTATCCACGAAAACCGGCAAGGCCTCCGCCAACGCGGAAAACGCCTGCAAGTGCGGATACGCCGCCTTGTCGACGATTTCCGGCAACATCATCTGCGTGAAGTGCCAACCGACCGCCACGGTGACGTCCGCCGCGTCGAACCGTTGCTGCCCGGTCGGCAGCGCGGCCGTCGCGAGATCGCGTTCGAGTTCGGCGTAGGCGGCAAGCAGTTGCGTGCGCACGCGCTCGACCCACGGCTCATGCTGCTTGTCAGCCGGGCGTCGCGCAACAGAAACTGTTCGACGACGAGATGGTGGTGGTCGCCGCGCCGCATTTCGCGCTCGCGCCGAATGGCCGCTTTCCGGTTACCGCCGAGGACGTGGTCGCCTGTCCGCTGATCTCCAGCCCCGACACGCCGTGGACCGGCTGGTGCCAGGCGGCGCGGGTGGCGCAGCCGCCCGCCGAAGCCGTGGTGCTGTCGGCCAACGATTCGAACATCGTGATCGGCGCGGTCCTGCTGGGCCAGGGCATTGCGCTCGAACCGCGCAGTCTGGTCGCGCATGCGCTGGCGCAACGCCAGTTGGTGCAGATCACCGATATTCGCGTGCCATACCGCTATCCGTACTGGCTCGTGTGGCAGCAGCGCGACATTCTCAACGCGGGCCAGGCGCATTTTGCGCAGTGGATCGAAGGCCAGGTCGACGCCTATTTGCGCGGTAGCGGCTCGTGTACGGCGTCGCGGCGCGTGGGCTAGTTCGTGCGCAGGCGGGTAAAAGCGACTTGCGGACGGATTTCAGTCGGCTATATTCGTGATTCCCATCTCAGGCTTTGCTGGGAGCCATGAAGCATCGATTCACGCGACGCTACGCCCGCTCGCTGCTCGCACGTGGTCTTGGGCGTTGTGCCATCGAATATCCGCCAATCCGACTGGAGAGAACCATGACGTCTTCATCTGCAAAGAAATTGGCTGTGCTGCTGGCATCGGTTGTACTGAGCGTGGCGTCTGTCGCGCCGGCGTTCGCGCAAGGCGGCGGCGGAGGAGCGGCGGGGCCCAATTCGGATGCGGCGAAACCGACCGCCGCATCGAAACCGGCCGCCACCACGAAAGCCGAGCGCAAGGCCGCGCGCAAAGAGGCGCGGGCGAAGAAAAACGCCGAGCTGAAGGAACTGGAGGCGCACGGCTATCAACCGTCGCGCAACGATCCGAACTATCCGACCGACATTCAGAACGCGCAGAAGAAGGCGGGCATCGGCGCGGCAGCGAGCCAGTAAGCCGCTGCGCTTCGCGCGCGATGATCCACGCGGGAAATCCTGGGTATGAGGCTGAACGAGGCGCCGCGGCGCCTCGTTTTCATTGCGTGTGCGTGTGCGTGTCGTGCGGGTCGTCCGTGTGGGCCGCTCAATCGAGTACCGGCAGTGCGCGCGGGCGACGGTCGCTATCGGTGGCGACATAGGTCAGGGTCGCCTCGGTGACCTTCACGAGGTCTTCGGTCAGGCTCATGCGCTGCGCGTAGACCTCGACCGACACCGTCACCGACGTATTGCCCGTCTTGACGATATCCGCATAAAAGCTCAGCAGATCGCCGACGAAGACCGGCTGCTTGAACACGAACGAATTGACCGCGATGGTCGCCACCCGCCCGTTGGCGCGCCGGCTTGCCGGAATCGAGCCGGCAATGTCCACCTGCGCCATGATCCAGCCGCCGAACACGTCGCCGTGGACATTCGCGTCCGACGGTTGCGGCATGACGCGCAGTGCGCAAGGCTTTTGCGGGAGTTGAAGAAGTTCGGTCATCGGGGACACCCTTGGGAAACGTATTGGCTCGGTCGGCTCGACCGGCAGGCGGGGATTTCACGACAACTGCACCGATCGCCGGAACGGTCCGACAATACAGCGCGGCCGCACGGCACGGCCGCGCGGCCAACCTGCACCGGTGGCCGGACAGCCGATGAAAAGCGGCGCCAGCCGGCTTCTGCGACAATACAAAGATCACGAATTGTACGGGAAAGCGCCCAGCCGGGTCGCGCGACAGTAAGCTGTGTGCCGGGTCGGCATGCCGCGGTCGGCGCGCCGCTGTGAACTCCGGCATTCCATACCCTCCCCAGCCGATCCCCATGCGCCGCACGCCCTCGTCCGAACCCCCGCCGATTTCCACCCAGCCCCGCAACGACTGGCAGACGATCCTGTCGCTGCTGCCGTACCTCGCCACCTATAAATGGCGCGTCGGCTTCGCGCTGAGCTGCCTGATCGGCGCGAAGGTCGCCAACCTCGGCGTGCCGATCGTGATGAAGCGCATCGTCGACAGCCTCGCGTCGGTCCAGCATCTCACCGCGCTCGGCCGCGCGCACGATGCGCCGGGTATCGTGCTGCTGGGCGGGGTCGGTTTGCTGGTGGTCGCGTATGCGGTGGTGCGGCTCTCCACGTCGCTCTTCACCGAACTGCGCGAGATCCTGTTTTCGAAGGTGACCGAAAGCGCGGTGCGGCAACTGGCGCTGAAGGTGTTTCGCCATCTGCATGCGCTGTCGTTGCGGTTTCATCTGGAACGGCAAACGGGCGGCATGTCGCGCGACATCGAACGAGGCACCCGCGGCATCACGCAGCTGATCTCCTATTCGCTGTACAGCATTCTGCCGACGCTGGTCGAAGTCGGCCTCGTGCTCGGCTTTTTCGTCGTCAAATACGAGGCGTATTACGCGATCGTCACGTTCATCGCGCTCGCGGTGTACATCGTCTTCACGGTGAAGGTCACCGAGTGGCGCACGCATTTTCGCCGCACGATGAACGAGCTCGATTCGAAGGCGAATTCACGCGCGATCGATTCGCTGCTCAACTACGAGACCGTCAAGTACTTCGGCAACGAAGAGTGGGAAGCGCGCCGCTACGACGAGAACCTCAAGCGCTATCGCGCGGCGGCGATCAAATCGCAGCGTTCGCTGTCGGCGCTGAACTTCGGGCAGCAGGCGATCATCGGCACGGGGCTGGTGTTCATTCTGTGGCGCGCGACGCAAGGCGTGATGGCCGGGCGCCTTACGCTCGGCGACCTCGTGCTGATCAACACCTTCATGCTGCAGCTGTATATTCCGCTGAATTTTCTCGGCGTCGTGTATCGCGAACTGAAGCAGAGTCTCACCGACATGGACCGCATGTTCACGCTGCTCGGCGCGACCCAGGAAGTGCCCGACCTGGCCGGTGCGCCGGCGTTGCGGGTGAGCGGGGCGCAGGTGCGTTTCGAGCAGGTGAACTTCTCGTATGAGCCGGCGCGCCAGATTCTGCACGACGTGAGCTTCACGATCGCGGCGGGCACCACGACGGCGGTGGTCGGCCATAGCGGCTCGGGCAAATCGACGCTCGCGCGCCTGATCTTCCGCTTCTACGATCTGGACCGCGCGACGGGCGGTGCGATCGTCATCGACGGTCAGGATGTTCGCGACGTCACGCAGGATTCGCTGCGCGCGTCGATCGGCATCGTGCCGCAGGATACGGTGCTGTTCAACGATTCGATCTACTACAACATCGCTTACGGCCGGCCGTCGGCGACGCGTGAAGAAGTGATCGCGGCGGCGCGCGCGGCGCATATTCACGACTTCATCGAAGGGTTGCCGAAGGGCTATGAGACGCCGGTCGGCGAGCGTGGTCTGAAATTGTCCGGCGGCGAAAAGCAACGCGTGGCGATTGCGCGGACCATCCTGAAGAATCCGCCGATCCTGCTGTTCGACGAAGCGACCTCCGCGCTCGACTCGCGCTCCGAGCGCGCGATTCAGCACGAGCTCGATCAGATCGCCCGCGAGCGCACGACGTTGATCATCGCGCACCGGCTGTCGACCGTGGTGCACGCGCAGCAGATCATCGTGATGGACAAGGGGCGTGTCGTCGAGCGCGGCACGCACGCGGAATTGCTGCGCGCGAACGGCCTGTTTGCGCAGATGTGGGCGTTGCAGCAGCAGCGTGCGGCAGAGGCGCCGGAGTCGATGGAAACGATTGGCGCGGGGGATGGCGGGCGCTAGGCAAGCGGGGGCGACGGCGCAAACAGGAACGAGCGGACCGTTACGTCGCCGCTTCGCTCGATGCTTGGTGACTTCGTGCGCTGGCCCTGTGCACTCAGCGGACCCTCAAACGCTGATCCAGATGGTGCAATTGAGCCACCGTACCGACGTTTTCCCACAAGCCTTCATACAGCTCGCCGCTCGCGAGACCGCGCGCAATCGTCTCGCGGTAGTAAGGCGTGAGCGCGCGCCTTGTGCCGCGAGGCAGATCGCGGAACATCCGCGTGTCATAGAGCCCGATGCTGCCAAACGTCAAGCGTGGCTGCGCGTCGAGCGACAGCACGCCGTCGGCTAAACCAAAGTCGCCGTTCGGATGAAACGCCGGGTTCGGCACCATCACCAGATGCATGCCGGGCTCGGGCGACACTCGCAGCTTCTCAGCACGAGCATTCAGCGCGGCGTAATCGAAATCGGCGTACACGTCGCCGGCGACCGCGACAAACACTTCGTTCGCGCCGTTATCTTCGAGCAGCGGCAACGCCTGCACGATGCCGCCCGCCGTTTCCAATGCCTCAGGTTCCGGCGAGTAGCGCAGTTCGACTTGCCAGCGTGAGCCGTCGCCGAGCGCGGCTTCGATCTGCGCGCCAAGCCACGCATGGTTGATCACAATGGTTTGAAAACCGGCTCGCGCGAGCCGTTCGATCTGCCAGACGATCAGCGGCTTGCCACCCACTTCGAGCAAAGGCTTGGGGCAGGCGTCGGTCAACGGACGCATGCGTTCGCCGCGGCCCGCGGCGAAAATCATCGCTTTCTTCAGGGACATCGTCATCGGTCAGAACGTGTAGCCGACTTCATTCGCGCGGCCTTCGAGATCGTCGAGCAGCTTCGCGAACGGACGCAGCGGCGCATAGCGTTCAGCCACTTTGCGCGCATAGCCGATGAAACGCGGCAGATCCTTCATGTAATGTGGCTTGTTGTCCCGGTAGTTGATCCGGCAGAACAGACCCAGCACCTTGATGTGCCGTTGCAGTCCCATCCATTCGATCTGCCGGTAGAACTCGCCGAAGTCCACATCGACCGGCAGGCCGGCCTTCTTCGCGCGCTCCCAGTAATAGACGAAGCAATCCAGCTCGAACTCCTCGTCCCAGCCGAGGAACGCGTCGCGCAGCAGCGACGCGACGTCGTACGTGATCGGGCCGTATACCGCGTCCTGGAAGTCCAGCACGCCGGGGTTCACCGGATTCGGCGCGGCGGCGAGCATCAGATTGCGCGGCATGAAATCGCGCAGCATGAACACTTGCGGCTGCGAGCGGGCGCTCGCGATCAGCAGCGCGAAGGTGCGATCGAGCAGCCCACGCGCCTTTTCGTCGACCTCGCGGCCCAGGTGCCGGCCGATGAACCACTCCGGCATCAACTCCATCTCGCGGCGCAGGAACGCTTCGTCGAACGGCGGCAGCACGTTTTCGCGCGAGCTCAGTTGCCAGCGGATCAGTGCGTCGAGCGCGTCGCGCATCAGCGTGCGGGCCCGGCGCGGGTCGTTGGCGCTTTGTGCATCCGTCAGCGCGCCGAGGTACGACGCGGTGCCCAGATCGGTGACCAGCATGAGCCCTGCGTCGAAATCGGTCTCCAGCACGCGCGGCACGTGCACGCCGGCTGCGTCGAGCAATCCGGCGATCCGCACAAATTCGCGGCACTTTTCGGGCGGCGGGGCGTCGACGGCGATCAGGGTGCCGGCGCTTTCGCCTTCCGCCGCCTTACCGGCGAGGCGGAAATAGCGGCGAAAACTGGCGTCGGACGAAGCCGGGACAAGCGTGTCGAGCTCGAGCGCATAGCGCGCCGCGTGGCCTTGCAGCCAGGTTTTGAGCAGTTCGAGGCGACTGTCGGTGGAATCTTGGGGCGTGTGTCGGGAAGAGGGCAGCGTCATGTAAACCGGCGGCAAATTCTTGGGGGCAACGTCTTGCCATATAATACCCCACGACTTTTTTGACGCGACTCACGCCAGCTTTTCGCGTGTTCCGCTTTACCGCCCGCCTCATCGTTCGACAGATTGTAAATATTGATGTACAGCCGACTGTCACGGTCGGGGTGTGCAGGCGGTGGATCGTGACTGCAGAAGCTGACGGACGGGCCGATTCGCCAAACGATACATGCCGCCTAGACAGCTTTCCCAAACGACTCCCTCTTGTGCCGTAGTGCCGCGCAAAAGGCGGCTCGTCGCGGCGTTGATCGCCGCTCCGGGCCTGATGCCCGCGCTTGCGCACGCCCAGTTGGTGGGGGAAGCCGCGCAGCCGCAACCTATCGACGCGCCGTGGGGCATGCGGCTCGCGCCACAGCTCGAAGAACATCCGCTGCAAACCGGCCAGAGGCCGGCCACGTTCGTGCTCGGCGACAGCGCCAGCGGCACCATCGACCAGGACCTGGTGGCCAAGGGTTCGGCCGAGGTGCGCCGCAATACGGCCGTGATCAAGGCCGATGCGCTGCACTACGATCAGGACACGGACATGGCCGACGCGTACGGCCAGGTCCACGTGATCAACAGCGGCAATACGTTCATCGGTCCGGAAGCGCATCTGCGGGTGGATTCGACCGAGGGCTTCATGACCTCGCCGAAGTACCACTTCAACCTGACCGGCGGCTCGGGCAGCGCGGAGCGCGTCGACCTGCTCGACTACGAGCGCTCGGTGTTCACGAGGGGCACCTACACGGCGTGCGCGTGCGCGGACAACCCGGCCTGGTACATCAAGGGCAGCGAGTTCGACTTCGACACCGGCGCGGACGAAGGTGTCGCGTACAACAGCGTGCTGTTCTTCCAGGGCGTGCCGGTGTTCGCGTCGCCGTGGCTGTCGTTCCCGCTGTCGGGCGACCGGCGCAGCGGCCTCTTGCCGCCCACGTTCTCGGTCAGTTCGTCGAACGGCTTCGAACTGTCGGTGCCGTATTACTTCAACATCGCGCCGAATCGCGATCTGACGGTCACGCCGCGTCTGATCTCGAAGCGCGGTGTGCAGTTGCAGAGCACGTTCCGCTATCTGTCGCCGACGTATTCCGGCTCGATCACCGGCGAATTCCTGCCGGACGATCGCCTGACCAAGACCAACCGCTACGCGCTGTACATCCAGCACAACCAGAACTTCGGCAACGGGTTCGGCGGCTACATCTACTACAACAAGGTTTCGGACAACACGTATCCGGAAGATTTGTCGTCGTCGGTCAATCAGTTCATGAACGGCACCCAGCTCCTGTATCAGCAGGAAGCCGGGTTGACCTACAACAACGGACCGTGGTCGGTGCTCGCGCGTGAACAGCACTGGCAGACGCTGGAGCCTTCGGTCGCGCCGTACGGCCGCGAGCCGCAGTTGAACGTGAAGTACGCGAAGTACAACGTCGGCGGCTTCGACTTCGGCACGGAAGCCGACTATACGAATTTCCGCATCACCACCGCGGACATGACCCAGGGTCAGCGGGTGCTGTTCAACCCGTATGTGTCGTATTCGCTGGTCGGGCCGGGCTACTTCGTCACGCCGAAGGTGCAGTGGCACTTCGCGTCGTACAACCTGAACAACCTCAGCACCGCCGACGTCGCGGCCGGCACGCCGAAAAACTTCACCGAGTCGATCCCGACGCTGAGCTTCGACACGGGGCTGATTTTCGAGCGTTCGGTGCGGGTGTTCGGCGCGGATTACATCCAGACGCTGGAGCCGCGCCTGTACTACGTGTACACGCCGTTTCGCAATCAGGACCACGCGCCGCTGTTCGACACCGCCGAGTCCGACTTCGGTCTGGCGGAGATTTTCCAGCCGAACACCTTTGTCGGTAACGACCGGATCGCCGACGCGAACCGTCTGACCGCGGCAATCACCACGCGCTTCATCAACCCGGCCACGGGCGACGAACGGGCGCGCTTCGTGCTCGCGCAGCAGTACTTTTTCCAGGACCAGCGCGTCACGCTGCAGCCGAACCAGACCAGCACGCAGGCCACGCACTCGGACCTGATCGCGGGTGCGTCGTTCAAGCTCGGCGCCGGTTTCGCTTCGGAAACGGCGTTCCAATATAATGCCGACAACAACCAGCTGGTGAAGACGAGCGTCGGCTTCGGGTTCAGTCCGGCCACCGGCAAGGTGATCAATGTCGGCTACCGCTACACGCGCGCAAACACCACGCTGGACAACCAGCCGATCAACCAGGTGGTGATTTCGGGCCAATGGCCGCTGACCCATCGGGTGTTCGGGGTCGCCCGGTTCAATTACGACCTGGGCGGGCATCGGGTCGTCGACGGTCTGATCGGCATGCAGTACGACGCCGACTGCTGGACGCTCGGCGCCGGGATCCAGCGCTATGCGAACGGGTTGAACACCTCGGGGCAGAATCAGTCGAGCACGCGTTTTCTTGCGCAGCTGACGTTCAAGGGCTTGTCGAGCGTCGACAACGGGCTGATGACCGCGTTCCGCAGCAGCGTGGCGGGCTATACGCCGTTGCCGCCGCCGCCGCCGCCGGAGTCGCGTTTCAGCAATTACGAATGACGCTCGCCCGAACATTTATAGAATGCGAAAAGACGGGCCAGGCGCGCCCGACATCATTGGAGTATCTGTGGCAATCATGAAAAAGCTTCGCTTGGCAACGCTTGCGGCCGGTCTCGTCGCCGGGGCGTCTTTCCTGTCGGTTGCGCCGGCTCAGGCGCA
The DNA here is from genome assembly GCF_902859915.1 of Paraburkholderia ultramafica. Classification (GTDB taxonomy): domain Bacteria; phylum Pseudomonadota; class Gammaproteobacteria; order Burkholderiales; family Burkholderiaceae; genus Paraburkholderia; species Paraburkholderia ultramafica. Next base: position 254,585 of record NZ_CADIKK010000004.1, on the reverse strand, counting down.
AGCGCTGGGCGGCGGTGGCGGCCAGACGGTCGACACCATCGCCGCAGTGGTCAACAACGGTGTCATTACACGGCGCGAACTCGACGAGCGCATTAGCCTGATCACGCGCCGGCTGAACCAGCAGAACGCGCCGATCCCGCCGATGGACCAGTTGAGTCAGCAGGTGCTCAACCAGATGGTGCTGGAGCGCATCCAGTTGCAGAAGGCGAAAGAAGACGGCATCAACATCGACGACGCCGCCGTGCAAAAAACGCTCGAACGGCTCGCACAGGCGAACAACATGTCGCTCGAGATGTACCGCGCGCGTATCGAGGCGCAAGGTGTGCCCTGGACCACGTTCGCTGGCGACGCGCGTACCGAACTCACGCTGTCGCGTCTGCGCGAGAAGGAAGTGGACAGCAAGATCACGGTGTCGGACGCCGAGGTCGCGAACTACATCGCCAGTCAGCGTGGCCCGAACGCCGGCCAGACGAGCGATCTGCACATCCAGCACATTTTCGTGAAGGCGCCGCTGAACGCGCCGGAGACCGAAATCGAGGCGGCGCAGCAGAAAGCTCAGGCGCTGCTGACCGAAGCCAAGGGCGGCGCCAATTTCGAAAAGCTCGCGAAGTCGAACTCGCAGGCGCCGGACGCGGCGAAGAACGGCGGCGACCTGGGTTTCGTCGCGCCGGCCAAGCTGCCGCCTGAATTCGTCAAGGCCGCATCGACGATGCGCCCCGGTCAGGTCAACCCGGATCTGATCCGCACCAACGACGGTTTCGAGATTGTGCGGCTGGTCGACCGCCGCGCCGGTCAGGGCACCAGCTCGGATGCGCCGAAGCTCGTGCAGACGCACGTGCGCCACATCCTGCTGCGCGTCGGCGACGGCATGTCGGAGCCGCAAGCGCGTCAGAAGCTGCTCGACATCAAGAACCAGATCGCCGCCGCGGGCGGTGACTTCGCGAAATTCGCGCACAGCTACTCGCAGGACGGTTCGGCGTCGCAAGGCGGCGACCTCGGCTGGATCAGCCCGGGCGAGACGGTGCCGGAATTCGAACGCGCGATGAACTCGCTGCAGGACGGCCAGATCAGCGACCCGGTCCGCAGCGAATACGGCTACCACCTGATTCAGGTGCTGGGCCGCCGCGATGCGGAAGGCTCGGTTTCGCAGCAGATGGATCTGGCGCGCCAGGCAATCGGTCAGCGCAAGGCGGAGCAGGCTTACGCCGACTGGCTGCGCGAGTTGCGCGATACCGCGTACGTGGAAGTGAAACCCACGCTGCCGAGCGTGCAATAACCATCATGACAAGCGCCGCCCAGTCCGCCAGCCAGCCGTTGCAGATCGCGATCACGACCGGCGAGCCCGCCGGCGTCGGCCCCGAACTGACGGCGCAGGCGTTGGCCGGCGCGGCGGCGCACTGGCCCGCCGCGCAGTTCACCGTGCTGGGCGACGCGGATCTGCTCGCCGAACGCGCGCGCGCCGTGGGTGTCGATTGGGCCGCGCTGCTGGCGCACGGCCAGCGCGTGCGCGTGCAGCACACGGCGCTCGGCGCGCCGTCGCTCGCGGGCAAGCTGGACGCCGCCAACGGCCGCTACGTGCTCGATCTGCTCGACAGCGCGATCGACGGCGCAATGGCCGGCACGTTCGACGCGATCGTCACCGCGCCGCTGCAGAAAAGCACCATCAACGACGCCGGCGTGCCGTTCACCGGCCACACCGAATATCTGGCCGAGCGCACCCACACGCCGCGCGTGGTGATGATGCTGGCCGGCACCGGCAAGCGTCCGCTGCGCGTCGCGCTCGCGACCACGCATCTGCCGCTCAAGGACGTCGCCGCCGCGCTGTCGGTCGAGAGCATCGTCGAGACGCTGCGCATCATCGATCACGATCTGCGGCATCACTTCGGTTTGCCCGCGCCGCGCATCCTCGTGACGGGGTTGAACCCGCACGCCGGCGAAAACGGTTATCTGGGCCGCGAGGAAATCGAGGTCATTACGCCGGCGCTCACACTCGCGAACAATCAAGGCATCGACGCGCGCGGTCCCTATCCGGCCGACACGCTGTTTCAGCCGCGCTATCTGGAAGAGGCCGACTGCGTGCTGGCGATGTTCCACGATCAGGGCCTGCCGGTGTTGAAGTACGCGACGTTCGGCGAAGGCATCAATGTCACGCTCGGCTTGCCGATCATCCGTACCTCGGTCGATCACGGCACCGCGCTCGATCTGGCCGGCACCGGCCGCGCCGATGCGGGCAGCCTGATTGCCGCGATCGACACGGCCGTGTCGATGGCGCAGCACCGCCGCCCGGGCTGAGTCAGCGCCGCTGCTCGCGTCTTGCTGCCAGTGGGTTCGGCAGTGAGCAGCGCGTGGCGCGCAGGTGGCCCAGACGTGGCTTTCATGCGGCTGATGCGCGGCCTATAAGCAGTTTCCACGCACGTTGCGCGTGTTCCTTTTCTTAAGCAGTTCTCTTTCTTAGCGTTTCTTCGATGTCCACCAGCAGACAGCAACAGGGCCGGCACCAAGGTCATATCGCGCGCAAGCGTTTCGGGCAGAACTTTCTGGTCGATATGGGCGTGATAGATTCGATCGTCGACGTGATCCGGCCGCAGCGCGGCGAGCGCATGGTCGAAATCGGACCGGGTCTCGGCGCGCTCACCGAACCGCTGATCGAACGGCTCGCGACGCCGGAAGCGCCGTTGCACGCGGTCGAACTCGATCGCGATCTGATCGGCCGTCTGAAGACGAAATTCGGCGATCTGCTCGAACTGCATGCGGGCGACGCGCTCGCGTTCGACTTCGGCTCGCTGGCCGCGCCGGGCGACAAGGCGTCGCTGCGGATCGTCGGCAATCTGCCGTACAACATTTCGAGCCCGCTGCTGTTTCATCTGACGTCGTTCGCGCATCGCGTGATCGATCAGCACTTCATGCTGCAGAACGAAGTGGTCGAGCGGATGGTGGCGGAGCCGGGCACCAAGGCGTTCAGCCGTCTGTCGGTGATGCTGCAATACCGCTACGTGATCGACAAGCAGCTCGACGTGCCGCCCGAAGCATTCCAGCCGCCGCCGAAGGTCGATTCGGCGATCGTGCGGATGATCCCGTACGAGCTGCATGAACTGCCGCCCGTCGACGAGCGGGTGCTCGGCGAAGTGGTGACGGCGGCGTTCTCGCAGCGTCGCAAGATGTTGCGCAACACGCTGGCCGCGTTTCGCGATTCGGTGGATTTCGACGCGCTCGGCTTCGATCTGCAACGCCGCGCCGAAGACGTGCCGGTGGCCGAATACGTGCGCGTGGCGCAGATCGTGGCGGGCAAGGCTTAACTCAAGCCCACGCCTTGAGCGGCATGTCGTCGATTTAATGCCTAAGCCGCAAGCCGCTTCACCGGTGCATTGACCAGCGCAATGCCGGTCAGCACCAGCACCGCGGCCATCAGAAAGCGCAGGCTGAACGACTCGCCGAGCAGCAGCACGCCGAAGGTCACGCCGAACAGCGGCGTGAGAAACGAGAACACCGACAGGCGCGACGCGACATAGCGCGTCAGCAACCAGAACCACACCAGATAGCTGACGAACGCGACGACCACCGCCTGATACGCGAGGCTCGCCAACGCCAGCGGCGTGATGGTTTCCACACGGGCCTGACCGAGCCCGAGTGCGAGTGCCAGCAGCACCACCGCCGACACCGTCAGTTGATAGAACAGCGTCTTGCTGGCGCTCGAGTGCGCGAGGCGCGTCGCCCGCACCACCACGGTCGTCGCGGCCCACGCGATGCCGGCCAGCACGCCGAGCACGTCGCCGGCCACACCCTCGAACGCCGAACCGCGCGCGGCGGGCCCGTGCAGGAAGCCGTCCGCGAACGCCAGCGCGATCCCCGCAAACGCCACGAAGATGCCGAGCCACTGAATCCGCCGCATCCGTTCGCCGTCGACGAACCAGTGCAGGCCGAGCGCCGTGAAGCACGGCGCCGTGTACAGAAACACCGCCATGCGCGACGCGCTGGTCAGCGTCAGGCCGAGAAAGATGCAGACGAACTCGGCCGCGAACAGCACGCCCGCCAGCAGGCCCGCACCCAGCGTGCCGTCGTCGCGAAACAGCGGGGTGCCGCGGGTGCGCGCCCAACCCCACACCAGCACCGCCGCGATCGCCGAACGCAAGCCCGCCTGAAAGACCGGCGGCAGCGCCGAGTTGGTGCTTTTGATCGCGACTTGCTGGAGTCCCCAGATCGCGCACAAGCCGATCATCAACAGGATCGCGAAGTTATCCGGGGCGCGGCGTGTGGGCAGGGCGGTGGTGCTCATGAGTGTTGGCGAGGTGGGGGCAGCGGTGAAGGGCGGCGCTCAGTATCGGCTGCCGCCGCGGGGCGGGTAATCGGTAATCGGCCGGATGGAACCCCGGCTTCGAGCGTGCGGTAGCCGCAATAGGCCATACGATAGCAAACCCGACCCGCCCGCCAACCGAAGCCCCTGCCTCCTACGCGTGCTTCTCACGGGCCGCAAGTTTTTTGCTCACTAAACAACACCTTGATCAGACTGATTTCTTGGCGTCACTGTTTCGCGCTAAGGTTCAACACCAGCGTTTTGTCAGGATTCTTATACAGACTTTGACAGCAGCAGTGCAGCGCGTCGCCATCAAGAACGCGTTGACAGTGCGCCGGATCAATGTGCGCCGCCCACGCCGACAAACTCTATCCGCGCAATGCGGAGCCGGTACGAGGAGACGTCATGAAGCACGTAACCAGGTGGGCGGCGGCGGTGATGCCCGCCGCGATGGCGTCGTTGGGATGCCAGCTGGCGCACGCGCAATCCAGCGTGACGCTCTACGGCGTGGCCGACGAGAGCGTGCGTTATCTGACCAACGTGAACAAGGCCGGCGACTCGTCGATCGGGCTCGGTCCCGGCGGCTTGGCCCAGAGCCGCTGGGGTCTGAAAGGCGTCGAGGATCTTGGCGGCGGCTGGTCCACCTTCTTCAAACTCGAAAATCGTTTCAACATCAACAGTGGCCAGAGTGATCCCACGTTGCCGTTCTTCAACGAAGCGCAAGTGGGTGTGCGTTCGAACGCATATGGCCAGGTGATTCTGGGTCGTCAGTACAACGTGATGATCGAAGGCGTCACGGTGGGCGGTTATGGCAGTAACTGGTGGATTCCATACGATTTCAGTTTCCAGCCGGAAGTGACGATGACCGGCGGCATCTGGACCAGCAACCAGGTGCAGTATCAGGCGAGATACAACGGCTTTACCTTCGCGGCCGGTTACGCGTTCGGCGGCAACGCGGGCAATTCGTACGGCAGCCAGATCGGCGCGGCTGCTGCTTATCGACCGGCGGGCGGTCCGTTCAGCGTCGGCGGCGCGTACCAGGAGTCGAAGGATTCGGTCAACGGCGCGGCAGCGAAAGCGTGGACCTTCGGCGGTTCGTACACGTGGAACCTCACGCGTTTTTCGGCAGGGTACATCGTCAATCAGAACGACGCCGGCTTTTCGAATTTCGCCAACGGGCCGTTCAGCGCAGCCGCGCTGGCCGCGCTCAAGTACACGGACTTCTCGCGGCGTCGCATGATCATGGGCGGCATCACGCAACAGGTCGGCAATGTATGGCACTTCGCTGCGAACATCTGGCGCACGTTGCAGGACGGCAAGACCGCGAAGCAGGACGGTTCGGCGTGGCAGTATCAACTGGTCGCCGACTACAACCTGTCGAGCCACACCGACGTCTATCTGGAAGGCGATTACGCGCAGTACCGGGGCGGTCTGATCGGCGCGCAACTGCAAGGCGTCAACGGCGTCGCACTCGGGCAGAAGAGCACACAACTCGGCTTGATGGCGGGACTGCGGCATCAGTTCTGATTGACGGGCTGCGTGTGCCACGCTCAGCAGCGCTGCGTGATTCCGGGTACATTTACGGTCTCGCTATCATGCAACAGGGAGTGCACAATGCGCCTGCTTCACACCATGCTCCGGGTCGGCGACCTGGATCGTTCGATTGCCTTCTACACCGAGCTGCTCGGCATGAAACTGCTGCGCCGCGAAGACTATCCGGACGGTAAATTCACGCTGGCGTTCGTCGGCTATACGGACGAACGCGACGGCACTGTCATCGAACTGACGCACAATTGGGATACGCCGTCGTACGATCTCGGCACTGGCTTCGGGCACCTCGCGGTCGAAGTCGACGACGCGTACGCCGCATGCGACAAGATCAAGGCTCAAGGCGGCACGGTCGTGCGAGAAGCCGGCCCGATGAAACACGGCACCACGGTGATCGCTTTCGTCACGGATCCGGACGGCTACAAGATCGAGTTCATCCAGAAGAAAAAGTGATCCAGACGGCGCGGCGCAGTCAAACGATGAAAATAATCCCTGCTTCAAAGAACTCGTCGAGATTCATGCCGAAATCCAGGCGTGGTTCGACGGCTGAGCGGATGGCGGCGCGCTGCAACGAATCGTGGCGCGCTTCGCGCCGCAATTCACGATGATCATGCCGTCCGGCGTCGCACTGGACCACGCCGGCGTGCGCGAGATTTTCGCGAAGCTGCGCGGCGCGCGTCCGGGCTAGCAAATCACGATTCGCGATATGGAGATCGTCGCCGAGTATGCGTCGGGCGCGGTGGTGAAGTATCGCGCGTATCAGCGCGACAACGCGGGTAATGCGAACGTGCGGCGCTCGACGGCGGTGCTGGACTTCGATGCGCAAGGCAAGGTGACGTGGCGTCATCTGCACGAAACCTGCTGCACGGAGTGAGCGGCGGATCGTCGCGGCTGACGGTTAGCGGTCGCGGGTTGGCCGCTGCTGTTTGCCGCTTGCAATGCGGCCCGGCGCTTCAGCGTGAAGCGCCGGCGCCAGGCTGTGCAGACCTCAAAGCGTCGGCAGCAATTCCGGTGGATGCGACTTCAGCGTCTGCCGCGCTTCGCGGAATTCCGGAAAAATCGATTCGACCGTTTGCCAGAAGCGCGGGCTGTGATTCATTTCACGCAGATGCGCGAGCTCGTGCGCAACGACGTAATCGATGATGGACAGCGGGAAATGAATCAGCCGCCAGTTCAGGCGAATCTTGCCGTCACTCGAACAACTGCCCCAGCGTGTGGCCGCTGAAGAGAGCGCATACGCGCGATAGTTGACGCCCAGCTTCTCCGAGTAGATGGCGAGGCGCTCGCCGAACAGACGCTTCGCTTCGCCCTGCAACCAGCCTTGCACGCGGTCCTTGATCTGCTGCGGATCGGCCTGCAATGGCAACGGCACTTGCAGCGCCGCATCGCCCGCGCTGAACGCCAGTGTGCCTTGCGGCGAACCGAGCTTCACGCGCACCGGCTGGCCGAGGTACGGCACTTCGGCGCCATCTTTCCAGTCGACCTTGGGCAGCGCGCGCTGTTCGACACGCGTTTGCCACTCGATCAGCTTCGTGAAAATCCAGCGCTGCTTTTCGGTGATCGCGGTTTCGATATCGGCGAGCGTGACCCAGCGCGGTGCGGTGATCGTCAGACCGGTGCTGTCGATCGCAAAGCCGATCGAACGGCGCGCCGAACGTTTGAGCACGTAATGCAGCGTGCGCGCGCCGACGGTCAGGCTGCGCAGCTTGCTGCCGTCCGGCGCAAGCGGCACGGTCGGCGGTTGCGCGGCGGGCGACCCCGCTGAGGGCGCGGACGGTGAAGGGGACGACGACGTCGACCCCGGCTCGGCGAAGAGCGGGAGATCGAGCTGCCGGTTATCGAGCGCCGCAGCGGGCTGCGATGTGGGAGACTTCTGCATCGGATTAGCTTCGCGCAATACGCCTTCGAGGGCGTGGGCGCGTCAGATTGGTGCGGCGGCGGAACTGCCTTCCGCCGCGCGATACGCGGTAGGATCGATGCGGCGCATTTCAGTTTCGATCCACTGTTCGACGCGCGTGTTCACTTCGTCGGGCGTGAGCCCCGTTGTATCGATTGGCTTGCCGATCGACACTGTGACTATACCCGCATATTTAAGGAACGAGTTGCGCGGCCACACACGTCCGGCGTTGTGTGCGATCGGCACGACTGGCGCGCCGCTGGCGATCGCGAAGCGCGCGCCGCCGGTCTTGTACTTGCCTTGCTTGCCGGTCGGCGTGCGCGTGCCTTCCGGAAACATGATGACCCAGGCGCCTTCCGCCATGCGTGCTTTGCCTTGCCTGATGACCGATTCGAACGCGTTTTTGCCTTCCTTGCGATCGATATGAACCATCTTCAGCATGCCGAGCGCCCAACCGAAGAACGGCACATACAGCAGCTCGCGCTTGAACACGTAGCACAGCGGCCGCGGCATCAGTGCCGGAAACGCCAGCGTTTCCCACGCCGATTGATGCTTGGACAACAGCACCGCCGGACCGTCGGGCAGGTTCTCGTAACCTTCGATTCTGTAGCGGATGCCGTTGAGCCAGCGTACCGTGTTGAGCGTTGCGCGGCACCAGCCGGCCGCCATCCAGTAGCGATGGTCGGCGCGCAAGAACGGGAACGCGATGAAGCACGCGGTCGCGTACGGCACCGTGAACAGCACGAAGTAGATCAGCAGCAGCAAAGAACGTATGAAGCGCATCGGCGTGGTCAGTGAGGGTTGGGGACGCGCATGGCGCGCGTCACTCCTGGGCGTCGGCGAGGAAGTCGAGCGCGAATGCGCGCAGGTCGTCGTGCACGATCGTGCCGTCGGGCAAGCCGCCGGCTGCGAGCGTTTTGCGGCCCTTGCCGGTTAGCACCAGATGAAGCGGATGACCGAGCGCCGCGCCCGCTTGCAGATCGCGCATCGCGTCGCCGACGACGGGCGTGTGCGCCGGATCGACCTCGAAGCGCTCGGCGATCATCTTCAGCATGCCGGGCTTGGGCTTGCGGCATTCGCAATGATCTTCCGCCGTGTGTGGGCAGAAGAACACCGCATCGATGCGCCCGCCGACCGCCGCCGCCATCCGGTGCATCTTCAGATGCATCGCATTGAGCGCGTTCATGTCGAACAGACCGCGGCCGATGCCCGACTGGTTGGTCGCGATCGCCACGCGATAACCGGCCTGGTTCAGCCGCGCGATCGCTTCGAGCGCACCGGGCAGTGCGACCCATTCGTCCGGCGACTTGATGAACGCGTCGGAGTCGACGTTGATCACGCCGTCGCGGTCGAGGATCACCACTTTTCTGTTCTGCATGGCGCGGGGCTCAGGCGGCGAGTCGGGAGATGTCGGCGACGCAGTTCATCTGCTGATGCAGTGCGCCGAGCAAGGCCAGACGGTTGGCGCGCAAAGCGGGATCTTCGGCGTTGACCATCACGTCGTTGAAGAACGTGTCGACCGGTTCGCGCAGCGCGGCCAGCGCGGTCAGCGCACCCGTGTAGTCGCGTGCGCCCAGTTGCGTCTGCACGCGTGGCGCGACCTGTTCGAGCTGCGCATGCAGCGCTTTTTCCGCCGCTTCGACGAGCAGCGCGCCCTGCACGCCGTTGCTCGTCGCGCCTTCCGACTTCTTCAGGATGTTCGAGATGCGCTTGTTGGCCGCTGCAAGCGAAGCCGCTTCGGCCAGCGTCGCGAATTCGCGCACTGCATCCAGGCGCGCGACGATGTCGTCGAGACGCGTGGGGTTCAGCGCCAGCACCGCGTCGATTTCGCCGGCTGCATAGCCGCGCTCACGCAGCAGACCGCGCAGGCGGTCCATGCTGAATTCGTAGATCGCCTGGGTCGATTCGGCGACGTTCGGCATTGCGGCGAATTGCGCGTAAGCGGTGCGCAGCAGTTCGACGAAGTCGATCGGCAGTTGCTTCTCGACCAGAATGCGCAGCACGCCGAGCGCATGACGGCGCAGCGCGAACGGGTCTTTCTCGCCGGTGGGTTGCAGGCCGATGCCCCAGATGCCGACCAGCGTTTCGAGCTTGTCGGCCAGCGCGACGACGGTGCCGGTTGCGGTGGCGGGCAACGCATCGCCGGAAAAGCGCGGCTGATAGTGTTCCGAGCACGCGAGTGCGACTTCTTCCGGCTCGCCGTCGTGGCGCGCGTAGTACGTGCCCATCGTGCCTTGCAGCTCGGGGAATTCGCCGACCATGTCGGTGATCAGGTCGGCCTTGGCCAGACGCGCGCCGCGCTTCGCGAGCGCTGCGTCGGCGCCGGTCAGGCCGGCGATCGCGCCGGCCAGCGCTTCGACGCGCTCGACGCGTTGCAGCGCCGAACCCAGCTTGTTGTGATAGACGACGTTCGCGAGCAGCGGCACACGATCCGCGAGCGGCTTCTTCTTGTCCTGCTCGAAGAAGAACTTCGCGTCGGCCAGACGCGGGCGCACCACGCGTTCATTGCCTTCGACGATATCGCCCGGCGTCGCCGTTTCGATGTTCGACACGATCAGGAAGCGCGAGCGCAGCTTGCCGTTCGCATCGGTTAGCGCGAAGTATTTCTGGTTCGTCTGCATCGTGAGGATCAGGCATTCCTGCGGCACTTGCAGGAACTCGTCCTCGAAACGGCATGAGTAGACCACCGGCCATTCGACCAGCGACGTCACTTCATCCAGCAGCGCTTCGGGCATCACGACCTGGTCGCCGTTGGCGTGCGCGAGCAGATGGGTGCGAATGGTTTCCTTGCGATCGGCGAAATTCGCCACCACGCGGCCCTTGTGCAGCAGCGTTTCGGCGTAGGCATCCGCGTGCTGGATTGCCACGAGACCTTCGGACAGGAAGCGGTGGCCGAGCGTGGTGTCGTCGGCATCGATGCCGAACGCGGTGACCGGCACGATCTGGTCGTTATGCAGCACGGTCAGACGATGCACCGGACGCACGAACTGCACATTGGTGCCGTCCGGGCGCTGATACGTCATGACCTTCGGGATCGGCAGTTTGTCGAGCGTTTCGTCGAGCGCGCTTTGCAGGCCTTCGGCGAGCGTCGCGCCGGGCGCGGCATAGCGCAGGAAGAACGCGTCGGCCTTGCCGTCCTGCGCGCGCTCCAGGTCGTTCACCGAAAAATCGGGGAAGCCGAGCGCAGCGAGTTTCTTCGCGAGCGGTGCGGTGGGTTGACCGTCTTTGTCCAGTGCGACGGAAACCGGCAGCACTTTTTCGCGCACGTGTTTTTCCGGCGCGACCGCGCGCACATTCTTGATCGTGACAGCGAGGCGGCGCGGTGTGGCGTAACGTTCGAACGACAGTTCGCCTTCGATCAGATCGCGCGCCGCGAGGCGCTGCGCAATGCCTTCAGCGAACGCGTCGCCCAGACGTGCGAGCGCTTTCGGCGGCAGTTCTTCAGTGAGCAGCTCGACGAGCAGGGTAGCTTGATGGGGTTGCGTCATGTGGTGATGTTCTCGTCAGTCCTGGTCGATCTTGCGTTCGACTTTCAGCGGCGGCGCCCACGCGGGCATCGCGGCATCTTGCGCGTCGGTGGTGAGGCCGGGCACGCCGTGCACCGGATTGCCGAGCATCGGGAAGCCGAGCTTCTCGCGCGCATCGTAGTAGGCCTGCGCAACCAGACGCGACAGCGCGCGAATCCGGCCGATATAAGCCGCGCGTTCCGTGACCGAAATGGCGCCGCGTGCGTCGAGCAGATTGAACGTGTGGCCGGCCTTCAGCACCAGCTCGTACGCGGGCAGTGCGAGCTGCGCTTCGATCATGCGCTTCGCGTCCGCTTCGTAGCTGTTGAAGAACGTAAACAGCAGATCGACGTTCGCTTGCTCGAAGTTATACGTGGACTGTTCGACTTCGTTCTGGTGATACACGTCGCCGTACGTCAGGCGACGGAGTTCCGGGCCGTTCGGGCCTTGCTCTTCCCACTCGGTCCACACCAGGTCGTAGACGTTTTCGACCTTCTGCAAATACATCGCGAGGCGTTCGAGGCCGTACGTGATTTCGCCGAGCACCGGCTTGCAGTCCAGCCCGCCGACTTGCTGGAAGTAGGTGAACTGGGTCACTTCCATGCCGTTCAGCCACACTTCCCAGCCGAGACCCCAGGCGCCGAGCGTGGGGTTTTCCCAGTCGTCTTCAACGAAACGCACGTCGTTCTGCTTGAGGTCGAAGCCGAGGGCTTCGAGCGAACCGAGGTACAGGTCGAGGATGTTTTCCGGCGCCGGCTTGAGCACCACCTGGTACTGGTAGTAGTGCTGCAGACGGTTCGGGTTCTCGCCATAGCGGCCGTCTTTCGGACGGCGCGACGGCTGCACATAGGCGGCGCGCCACGGTTCGGGGCCGATTGCGCGCAGGAACGTGTGGACGTGGGACGTGCCCGCGCCGACTTCCATGTCGATCGGCTGGAGCAACGCGCAACCCTGCTTGTCCCAATAGGACTGCAGTGTCAGGATGATTTGCTGAAACGTGAGCATGAAGTGCCTTTCGGGCATGGGGCCGATCCGCGAAGCGCCGAAGCGCGCGAGGTGGCCGTGGAGCGAAGTGCTAAACCCTGGATTTTAACGGAAAGGCAGGGGGGTGTCCGTTTTGCGGGGTCGGACGCGAGCGAATGCGGTTTTTGAACGACAAAGGGCCGCTGCTTGCGGCCCTTTGTCGTCGGTCATGGGTGGTTGGCTATGCGTTGCTTGCCGGCTAGCCGATTACGTTGCCGTGAGCTCCACCCTCGGTGAGAACGAATCGCTTTGCGCGACCGGCCACCACTTCTCGAACAGCGAGTAGCGATACTTGCCGTTGAGCAGATCGTTCGGTTCGAGATACTTCAGCAGATCCGACATCAAGCGCACCTCATGCGACGACACGCGCCGCACGATGTGATGCGCACGCAGTTCCGCCGGATGCTTCAACCCCGCGGCCTGGATGATTTCCTTCAGCGCATGCAGCGTGTTGTGGTGGAAGTTGAACACGCGGTCGGCCTTGTCCGGCACCACCAGCGCGCGCTGGCGCACCGGGTCCTGGGTCGCGACGCCGGTCGGGCAGCGTCCGGTGTGGCAGGTCTGCGCCTGGATGCAGCCCACCGCGAACATGAAGCCGCGTGCCGCGTTGACCCAGTCCGCGCCGATCGCCAGCGTCTTCGTGATATCGAACGCGGTGATCATCTTGCCGCTCGCGCCGATGCGAATGCGCTGCCGCAAGCCGAGGCCGACCAGCGTGTTGTGGACCAGCAGCAATCCTTCCTGCAACGGTACGCCGACGTGATCGGTGAATTCCAGCGGCGCCGCGCCGGTGCCGCCTTCCGCGCCATCCACGACGATGAAGTCCGGCAGAATCCCCGTTTCCAGCATCGCCTTCGCAATGCCGAAGAACTCCCACGGATGCCCGATGCACAGCTTGAAGCCGGTCGGCTTGCCGCCCGACAGCGTGCGCAGACGGTCGACGAATTCGAGCAGGCCGCGCGGCGTCGAGAACTCGGAGTGGGTGGCCGGCGAGATGCAGTCGCGGCCCATCGGCACGCCGCGCGTCTCGGCGATTTCCGGCGTGATCTTGGCCGCCGGCAGCACGCCGCCGTGACCCGGCTTCGCGCCTTGCGACAGCTTCACCTCGATCATCTTCACTTGCGGCTCGGCGGCCTGCTTCGCGAACTTCTCGGCGCTGAAGGTGCCGTCGTCGTTACGGCAGCCGAAGTAGCCCGAGGCGATTTCCCAGATGATGTCGCCGCCATGCTCGCGGTGATACTTCGACATCGAGCCTTCGCCCGTGTCGTGCGCAAAGTTGCCTTTCTTCGCGCCGAGGTTCAGCGCCATGATCGCGTTCGCCGACAGCGAGCCGAAGCTCATCGCGGAGACGTTGAAGATCGACATCGAATAAGGCTGCGCGCGATCGGGTCCGACGACGATGCGGAAGTCGTGATTGTCGAGCGTGGTCGGCGCGAGCGAGTGGCTGATCCACTCGTGCGCGACCGCTTTGACATCGAGCTCGGTCCCATACGGGCGGCTGTCGACGTCGTTCTTCGCGCGTTGATAGACGATGCTGCGCTGCGCGCGCGAGAACGGTTTCTCGTCGGTATCGTTTTCAACGAAATACTGGCGGATTTCCGGACGGATGAACTCGAACAGAAAGCGGAAGTGGCCCCACAGCGGATAGTTGCGCAGAATCGCGTGACGCTGCTGCGTCAGGTCGAACAGGCCGAGCGCGACGAGCGCGAGCGGCACGATGATCCAGAACCACGATAGGTGATGCGTGACGGCGAGCGCCGCGCAGACGGCGAGCAGCGCGACTGCGCACCACATGGCCAGATAACGTCGAGAAAACATGGGGACTCCAGGGCAGTGAAGATCGTCACGGAGGGATCGCCGCCGCGGTCGGCGCAGACGGAATCCACCGCGAAGGAAAACTGACGAATGCTTGTTAGCGTGAAGCTGGCGTCGGCTGGGCTCACCGGCGCGCATCGCTTAGCGCGCGCTCAGCAGTGCCGCCTTTTGCGGCTGGCGCGCGGCCGGTTGCCCGGTCACCGCATGTTCGATGATGCCGCCGCCGAGGCACACGTCGCCATCGTAGAGCACCGCTGATTGCCCTGGTGTGACAGCCCATTGTGCCGCGTCGAAAGTCAGCTCGAAGAGGTCTGCGCCACCGTTCGCGTTGATATCAGCCGCACGAATGCCCGCCGCACGAATGCCCGCCGCATTGAAGGTGCATGCCGCATCCGCTTGCCGGTAACGCGTTTTCGCGCCGCACGCGAAGCCTTCCGCCGGCGGCTCGCCCGCGACCCAGCTCGTATTGCCCGCGCTCAGCCTATGGCTGAGCAGCCACGGATGATCGTGGCCTTGCGCCACGTACAGCGTGTTCGACGCAATATCCTTGCCGGCCACGAACCACGGTTCGCCGCTGCCGTCCTTGCTGCCGCCGAGGCCGATGCCCTTGCGCTGGCCGAACGTGTAGAACGCGAGGCCGATGTGTTCGCCGATCACCTTGCCGTCGGTGGTTTTCATCGGGCCCGGTCTGGTCGGCAGATAGCGGTTCAGGAAGTCGCGGAACGGCCGTTCGCCGATAAAGCAGATGCCGGTCGAATCTTTCTTCTTCGCGTTCGGCAGCGCAATCTGCTCGGCGATCTCGCGCACCCTGGTTTTCGGAATCTCGCCCAGCGGGAACAGCGTCTTCGACAACTGCGCCTGATTCAGGCGATGCAGGAAGTACGACTGGTCCTTCGTATGGTCGAAGGCCTTCAGCAGTTCGAAGCGGCCGTTGTTCTCGCGCACGCGCGCATAGTGGCCGGTCGCGATGGTCTCCGCGCCGAGCGACATCGCGTGGTCGAGGAAGGCCTTGAACTTGATTTCGGCGTTGCACAGCACGTCCGGGTTCGGCGTGCGGCCGGCCGAATATTCGCGCAGGAATTCGGCGAACACGCGGTCCTTGTATTCCGACGCGAAGTTGACCGCTTCGACGTCGATGCCGATCAGGTCCGCCACCGACACCACGTCGATCCAGTCCTGCCGCGTCGAGCAGTATTCGCTGTCATCGTCGTCTTCCCAGTTTTTCATGAACAGGCCGACCACGTCGTAGCCCTGTTCCTTCAGCAGCCACGCGGTGACCGACGAATCGACGCCGCCCGACATGCCTACTACGACTTTCTGCTTGCTCATAAGATGCTCACTGGGTGCTGCATGACTGCATGGATCGTGGGATGGCCGCTCGTGACTGCTACCTTTTTTGCCCGACTGAATGCGTATGCACGAAGTCGAGCGGGAAACGCCGGCCGGCCAGATAGTCGTCGAGACACTGCATGACGAGCGGCGTGCGATGCCGTTCCGGACAGGCGCGCAATTCGTCGGCGCTCATCCACAACGTGCGGACGATCTCGCGGTCGAGCGCGCGCGCCGCATCCGGTTCGCCGCTGGCGCCGCAATAGGTGAAGCGCAGGTACGTGATGCCTTCACGGCCGGGCCGCTCGAAGTGGGTCATGTACATGCCGACCAGCGCCTCGGGCGCGAACGGATGGGCGGTTTCCTCCAGCGTTTCGCGGATCACCGCCTGCTGCAGCGTTTCGCCCGCCTCCAGGTGGCCGGCGGGCTGGTTCAGGCGCAAGCCGTCGGCGGTATGTTCCTCGACCACGAGAAAGCGCCCGTCACGCTCGACGATCGCCGCGACGGTGACGTGCGGCAGCCAGGTTTCCGGTTTCATGGGTGCGCATTTTACCGTTTATGGGCCTGGGCTGCCGGGAAGCGGGCCGAGCGGGCAACCCCGGATTGTCCCCGATTTCTGCGCACCCCCTTGTTTCGGTTAAAGTGAGGCGTTAGCCGTTGCACATGCAAGCCGGCGTGCCTCGTCGGCCAGTCTGTCGTCAAACAGGAAGTCGAGGAGGAACCACGATGCACATCGGAGTGCCAGCCGAGACGCGCGCGCACGAAACCCGCGTCGCCGCGACGCCCGAAACGGTCAAGAAGTACGTGACCCAGGGCCACCGGGTCACGATCCAGAGCGGCGCCGGCACCGGCGCGAGCTTTCCTGACGAAGCGTTTACAGCCGCCGGCGCGGAAATCGTCGATGCGGCCACCGCCTTCGGCGCCGATCTCGTCCTTAAAGTCCAGTCCCCGACCGATACCGAGTTGCCGCTGCTCAAACGCGGCGCGACGCTGGTCGGCATGCTCGATCCGTTCAACGCCGACAACGCGCAGAAGCTGGCTCTCGCCGGCGTCACCGCGTTCGCGCTCGAAGCCGCGCCGCGCACCACCCGCGCGCAGAGCCTCGACGTGCTGTCGTCGCAGGCGAACATCGCCGGCTACAAGGCGGTGCTGCTGGCGGCGACGCTCTATCCGCGCTTCATGCCGATGCTGATGACCGCGGCCGGCACCGTGAAAGCGGCCCGCGTGCTGATTCTCGGCGCGGGCGTGGCCGGTTTGCAGGCGATCGCGACCGCCAAGCGCCTCGGCGCGGTAATCGAGGCGTCCGACGTGCGGCCAGCGGTGAAAGAGCAGATCGAATCGCTCGGCGCCAAATTCCTCGACGTGCCCTACGAAACCGACGAGGAGCGCGAAGCCGCGCAAGGCGTCGGCGGCTATGCGCGGCCGATGCCGCCGTCGTGGCTCGCGCGCCAGTCGGCGCTGGTCCACGAGCGGGCGAAGCAGGCGGACGTGGTGATCTCCACCGCGTTGATTCCGGGCCGCGCCGCGCCGACGCTGATCTCGGTCGAAACCGTGCAGGCGATGAAGCCGGGCTCGGTGCTGGTCGACCTCGCCGCCGGACGCGGCGCGGGGGTTGACGGCAGCGGGGGGCAGCGCGGCGGCAACTGTCCGCTCACCGAGGCGGATCAGGTGGTGGTCAGGCATGGCGTGCAGATCGTCGGCTATACGAACCTGGCCTCGATGGTGCCCGCCGACGCGTCGTCGCTCTATGCGCGCAACCTGCTCGACTTCCTCAAGCTGATCGTCACGAAGGAAGGCACGTTGAACATCGATCTCGCGGACGACATCGTCGCGGCCACGCTGCTGGCCCGCGACGGCGCAGTCGTGCGCAACGCCTGAAGCGCCAACGAACTTTAACCAGGAGAGCGGCGATGGAAGTCCTCAACCACACCGTCATCAACCTCATCATCTTCGTGCTGGCGATCTACGTCGGCTACCACGTGGTCTGGAACGTCACGCCCGCGCTGCACACGCCGCTGATGGCCGTGACCAATGCGATCTCGGCGATCGTGATCGTCGGCGCGATGCTCGCGACCGGGCTGACGCTCGGCGGCCCCGGCAAGCTCTTCGGCACGCTCGCCGTCGCGCTTGCGGCGGTCAACGTGTTCGGCGGCTTTCTCGTCACACGGCGAATGCTGGAGATGTTCCGCAAGAAAGAACCGAAGAAGCTTCCCGCCGCTGCCAAGGAGAACGCGTAATGAGTCTGAACGTCGTCACGCTGCTTTATCTGGTCGCGTCGGTCTGCTTCATTCAGGCGCTCAAGGGGCTGTCGAATCCGAAGACGGCACGTGTTGGCAATACCTTCGGCATGGTCGGGATGGCGATTGCCATTCTCACGACCCTCGCGCTGATCGCCAAACAGGCGGGCCAACTCGGCTCGAATCTCGGTCTGGGGCTCGGCCTGCTGCTGTTCGCGCTGGTGATCGGCGGCGCGGTCGGCGCGTTCGTCGCGGCGCGCGTCGAGATGACCAAGATGCCCGAACTGGTCGCGGCGATGCACTCGCTGATCGGTCTTGCCGCGGTCTGCATCGCGTATGCGGTGGTGTCGGAGCCGTCCGCGTTCGGTCTCGTCGATCCGGAGAATCCGGTTCCGGGCTTTCTGCCTTATGGCAATCGCATCGAGTTGTTCATCGGCACGTTCGTCGGCGCGATTACCTTCTCCGGTTCGGTGATCGCGTTCGGCAAGCTGTCGGGCAAGTACAAGTTCCGGCTCTTCCAGGGCGCGCCGGTCGTGTACGGCGGCCAGCATCTGATCAACCTGATGCTGGCGATCGCGATGCTCGGCTTCGGCATCCTCTTCTTCCTCACGCAGTCGTGGCTGCCGTTCATCATCATGACGGTGATCGCGTTCGTGCTCGGGGTGCTGATCATCATCCCGATCGGCGGCGCGGACATGCCGGTGGTGGTGTCGATGCTGAACTCGTACTCGGGCTGGGCGGCGGCGGGCATCGGCTTCTCGCTGAACAATCCGATGCTGATCATCGCGGGCTCGCTGGTGGGTTCGTCGGGTGCGATTCTGTCGTACATCATGTGCCGCGCGATGAACCGTTCGTTCTTCAACGTGCTTCTCGGCGGCTTCGGCAATGAGCCGGGCGCGGCGGCAGCGGGCGGCGCGGCGGAGCAGCGTCCGGTGAAATCGGGTTCGGCCGACGACGCGTCGTTCATGCTCGGCAATGCCGAAACCGTGGTGATCGTGCCGGGTTACGGACTGGCGGTGGCGCGCGCGCAGCATGCGCTGAAGGAGCTGACCGACAAGCTGGTCGAGAAGGGCATCGAGGTGAAGTACGCGATTCACCCGGTGGCCGGACGGATGCCGGGGCACATGAACGTGCTGCTGGCCGAAGCCGAAGTGCCGTACGACATGGTGTTCGAAATGGACGACATCAACGGCGAGTTCGGCCAGATCGACGTGGTGCTGGTGCTCGGCGCAAACGACGTGGTGAACCCGGCCGCGAAGAACGATCCGAAGTCGCCGATCGCGGGCATGCCGATCATCGAGGCGTATAAGGCGAGGACGGTGATCGTCAACAAGCGGTCGATGGCGGCAGGTTACGCCGGGCTCGACAACGATCTGTTCTACATGGACAAGACGATGATGGTGTTCGGCGATGCGAAGAAGGTGATCGAGGATATGGTGAAGTCGGTGGAATGAGTGTGCGTGGGGATCGCGGGTTGCCTGACTAAGGCTCGCGATCCTCACTTCGGCTTCGCATTCACGTGCCGCAACAGATCCGCGAGCCGTTTGCCTTCCTGATCCGGGTATTGTTCGAGCACCTGAAGATCGCGGATCTTCTCCAGTCCGAAATTGCGGAAGTCGCTGCGCATTTCGCACCACGCGCCGAGCGTCCAGCGCGCGCCCCAATAGGCGAGCGCGAGCGGCCAGACCCGGCGCTCGGTCTGCGCGCCGTTCACGTCGGTGTAGGCAAAGCGCACCACCTGCCGTGCGTCGATCGCGCGATGCAGCGCGTCCAGTTGCGCCGAAAAATCCCCTTTGATATGAAACGACGGCGCGAAGATCGCCAGCCTTTCGAGCGTCGCGCGCTTGTCGGCGGGCATCGCCGATGCGATCTTGGCGAGCGCCCCGCGCGCGCCGCTCGCGAAATCCGCGCCGCCCCACGATTCGAGCATGCGCGCACCGGCGGCGAGCGCGGCCAGTTCGTCCGCGGTGAAGGTGAGCGGCGGCAGGCTCGCCGTGCGGCTCAGCCGGTAGCCGATGCCGGCCTCGCCTTCGATCGGCACCCCTGACAATTGCAGATCGCGGACGTCGCGATAGACCGTGCGCAGCGAGATGCTCAGCCAGTCGGCGAGTTGTTGCGCGGTGGTCAGACGCCGTCCGCGCAGCAGTTCGGCGATCTGGAACAGGCGGTCGGCGCGGCGCGTCATCGTGGGCGTCTTGTAGAAGAGGACGGGAACGGTCCCGCGATGATAGCGCCGCATGCCGCCCTCCGCTCAGGCTTCGCTACGGCGCGCGCGCTGCCGACTCGCGTGCGCGCCGCGTTGCGTTGCGGTTCAGCCGTTGGTGCGCGAGTGCAGGCCGAGGCGGTTGCCTTCCGTATCGGTGAAGAACGCGATGTAGCCGATGTCCTGCGGCAGCTTGATCACCGGGCCATCGGTCTTGCCGCCGGCCTGTTCGACGCGGGCGAGCGTGGCGTCGACGGTCGGTTGCGCGTTCAGATAGACGAGCACGCCGTCCCCGGTCGGCGTCATCGACGGGCTGTGGACGATCGCTCCGCCGGTGGCCGGCTCTTCGTAACCGAACACGGCGATCGGCTGGCCGCCGACTTCCTGGCGATTCAGTTTGACGTCGAGCGCGGCTTCGTAGAAGCGGACGGCGCGATCGAAATCGACGGACGGAATCTCGAACCATGCAACAACTTTGGATGACGTGGACATGACACTCTCCTGTGGATGGCGGGTAAGCCGTGCAAAGCGCCGGATGGCGTGAGAAGGAGTGTGCGAGGGTGCTGCTGACAGCGTGGTGTCAGTAGGGTGTGGCAGGAGGTAGGTCGTTGGTAGAGCGAGGGATGGGGCGCTGCGCCAGAAAAATTCCCAGCCTGGCGCGCGCCGGCGAAAAAAACCGCGGAGACAAAAGGTCCGCGGTTTTCATTGCCGTGCTACAGCGCGCCTCAAGCGGCTTTGCGTTAAGCGCGTTCGCCTCAAGCCGCCGGCGTATCGCTCTGCGGCCGCTGACGCACGCTGCCCGCAATCAGATCGAAGCGGAACAGCCGGCACTCGAGCGCGCCGTTGAAGAGCGGCGTCTTGGTCGACTCACGCAAACGCAACTGCCCCGGCAGCTTGCGATCCGACGTCAGGATGAACGCATGCCAGCCGGTGAAGCGCTGCTTCAACGCGTCGCCGAGCGACTGGAAAAACTCGCTGTCCGGTGCTTCTTCCTGGACGCGGCGGAAGCCGTCGTCTTCGCGGCTGTCACGATTGCCGCGGCCTTCGCGAAGCTCGCCGCGCGCGTTGCGCCCGCGCACTTCGATCCGCTCGCCGTACGGCGGATTGGCGACGAGGATGCCCGCTGCGGACGTCGGTGGTGTCATGCCGCGTGCGTCGACCTGCTTGAGCGGGATCGATGGCAAGCCGGCGCGCTGGAAGTTCGCCCGTGCCTTGTCGAGCATGTCGCCGGAAATATCGCTGCCGAAGATCTGCAGATCGGCGCGCGAGCTGCGCGCGGCGTGCTTCGTGTCGAGCGCGGCCGCCTTCAGCGTCTGCCAGGTCTTGGCGTCGAATTGCTTGAGCTTCTCGAAGCCGAAGCGGCGTTCCGCACCCGGCGCGATATTCAGCGCCACTTGCGCGGCTTCCGCGAGGAACGTGCCGCTGCCGCACATCGGGTCATACAGCGGCGTGCCCGCGTTCCAGCCGGTCAGACGCAGAATGCCCGCCGCCAGATTCTCGCGCAGTGGCGCCGCGCCCTTGTCGAGGCGCCAGCCGCGCTTGAACAGCGGGTCGCCGGAGGTGTCGAGGTAGAGCGTGCAATCGGTGGCGGTGAGGAACGCGAACACGCGCACGTCAGGCATGCCGGTGTCGATGCTCGGCCGTGCGCCGCTGACTTCGCGCAGACGGTCGCAGATCGCGTCCTTCACACGCAGCGTCGTGAACTCCAGGCTGCGCAGCGGCGACTTGATCGCGGTGACGTCCACCCGCAGCGTTTCGTTCGCCGAGAACCATTGTTCCCAACGCTGTTCGACCGCGAGCGCGTAAATGTCCTGCTCGCTGCGATACGGTCGATGCGCGATCTTCAGCAGCACGCGACTCGCGAGGCGCGAATGCAGGTTGGCGGCCATGCCGGCGGCCCAGCCTCCGCGAAAATGCACGCCGCCCGGCACTTGTGCGCCGGCCGTGAACGGCGCGCCGTTCAGGTGTTTGGCGGCAATTTCGGCAAGTTCGGCCGCGAGCGAGGCTTCAAGGCCGCGTGGGCAAGGGAGGAAGAAATCGAAGGACATTGAGTTGCCGGAAGGCGTTGGATAAGGCGCCATTGTACGCGGTCGGGATGGGCCGCCATGCGCGACTGCATGACGGCGCCGGCCGCGCCGGCCTGCGGGCCGGCGCGGCGAGCGCTTGCTACGTCTCTCGCTTCCTCGCTTCGCGCGCGGTTTTCGCCGGCCGGTCAACGCGGCGTAGCACGGCGTCGGTCCCAGCAGCGAGAACGCGCGCAGCGTGGCGTGCGCCTTTTCTGGCGCAATGATGTGCGTGAAACAGCAGCAGCCGCAGCTGGCGGACAAACTTCAAACCCTCAAACCCTCAAACGCTGACGCCAGCCAACCCCCTTCAGCCGCCAGCCGCCGTAGTCGCACCCGCGGACGGACACGCCGGCACGACCACCGCAGCCCCCTTACCCGCCGCCCCACCCGTTGTCCCGCGCGCAACAGCCGCAGCCATGGCCTGCACCGCCGCCCCAATCTGCGCGGAAATCTGCGCCAACGCCTGCCGATGTCCATCGACCAGCGTGTCATACGCGCCGCCGCCGACCGGCTCGCTCACCACGCTGCGGCACGTCATCACCGTATTGCTGCGCACGGCCCGCACGCTCCACACCGCATCGATCAACGCATGCGATCCAGGCCACGACTCGAAGCGCTGCACATTCATGCTGACGCGATACACCGGCGTCGCATCCGAATGCGCGGTGCCATACACATCGATGGTGCCGAGCTGCTGCGTGAGGCTCGTCGACAGAGCGCGCCGGATCTCGTCGCCGGGCAGCGACGCCCAGCGCTCCTCTTCGAGCACCTTGACCTGGGTCGGGCCGGTCTGCACGACCAGCTGATTCTTCGTCACCTGCGGCGGCACGTCGATCGGCGCGACCTCGATCATCCAGGCCGGCGCAGCCGATGTCCTCGCGCTGACAGGCGCGGCGGATCCGGCCGCACCCTCGGCGCCCAGCGTATAAAAGCGGCTCGGCGGCGACGAACACGCGGCCATGGCCACCGCCGCGGCCAGCGCGCCGGCATACACGGCGCCGCGCACGAGAGAACGCGGCGGACGGGGGAGCCGGGCAAACATCATGGTTTATCTCCTGATTTACCGCGCAACAGCGATTCGGGATGACGCTCCAGATAATCCGACAGCGCGTTCAGCGACTGCAACGTGCGCGTCAGTTCCTGCAACGCCTGATGAACATCCGACTGCAACGGCGAGTCCTGCTGCAAGGTCGCCTCGGCCGAGCCGAAGGTCTGCTTCGCCGCCGCGAGCGTATCGCGGGCCTGCGGCACGACTTCCTTGTCGAGCCGCGTGAACAGCTGATCGGCGTTCTTCAGCGCGCTGTTCAGATTGGTGCCGATCTGGTCGAACGGCACCTTGTCGAGCTTCTTCGCGATGTCGGCGACCTGCACCTGCAACTCGTCGAGCGAGTTCGGGATCGTCGGCAGTTCGAGCGGATCGCTCGCGACATCGACGCTGGCCGGCGGCGCCTTCGGAAAGATATCCAGCGCGACGTACAACTGGCTCGTGATCAGATTGCCGGTGCGCAACTGGCCGCGCAGTCCATGCTTGACGAGCTGTTGCAACAGGCTCTGACCGGCGAGACTGCCCGGTTGCGGCGCGGTTTCGCGGAAGCGCTTGCCGAGGCGGTCGGGGTAGATGTTCATCGTCACCGGCATCGTGAAGCTGCGTGTCTTCGGGTCGTAGTCGATGCCGATGTTGGTCACCTGGCCGAGCACGATGCCGCGGAAATCGACCGGCGCGCCGATCGACAGACCGCGCAGCGACTGATTGAAGTTCATCACCACGCGCAGCGGCACGCCGTCCGGTTCGCGCATGGCATCCGCTTCATCCGAGCCGAGGCGGAACGTCATATTGTTCGGCGCCTGCGCGCCCACGCCCTGGCCGGGCGGCGACTGGAACGACAGGCCGCCGACGATCACCGTCGCGAGCGATTGGGTATTGAGCTTGAAGCCGCTCGAGTCGAGCCGCAGATCGACGCCGCTCGCATGCCACCAGCGCGAGTTGGTGCCGACGTACTGGTCGAACGGCGCGGACACGAACACCTGCATGGTCACGCCGGTGCCGTCCTTGTCGAGCGAGAAGCCGACCACCTGGCCGACCTGCACGCGCCGGTAGAAGATCGGCGAGCCGATGTCGATCGAGCCGAGCGAGTCGCCGTGCAGGACGAACTGGTGGCCCTTCTGGTCGCCGGTAATCGGCGGCGGCGTTTCGAGGCCGACGAAGTTTCTCTCGCTGTCCGGCGAACGGCCGGCGTCCGTGCCGATGTACGCGCCCGACAGCAGCGTGGTGAGACCCGACACGCCGCTCGCGCCGACGCGCGGGCGCACCACCCAGAAGCGCGAATCCTTGACCGCGAACTTTCCGCCTTCCTTGGTCAACTGCACCTGCACCAGAACGTGCGACAGATCCTCCGATAGCGTGATGGTCTTCACCGAACCGACGGTGACGTCCTTGTACTTGACCTGGGTCTTGCCCGGCTCGAGCCCTTCGGCGCTGATGAAGCTGATGGTGATGATCGGGCCTCTCTCGGTCACCGACTTGATCACGAGCGCGAGGCCGATCAGCGCGGCGATCAGCGGAATCACCCAGACTAGCGAAGGCAACCAGCGGCTGCGCGGCTCGATTTCGGGGTCTGGAAGTTGCGGCGGCAGTTTGGGTCCGTTCGAATCGTTGCGCGGCGCATCATCGGAGGCGGGCGTCGGTCCTTGCGGGCTAGTCATGGTCAAGATCCTGAGGTTTTTGAGTATTGCCGTCCACGGGGTCCCAGATGAGCCGTGGATCGAACTGCATGGACGCCATCATGGTCAGGATCACCACCGAGCCGAACGCGATCGCGCCCGGTCCGGCCGTGATCACGGCAAGCGATTTGAAGCGCACCAGCGCAACGGTCAGCGTGACGACGAACACGTCGAGCATCGACCAGCGGC
The DNA here is from genome assembly GCF_902859915.1 of Paraburkholderia ultramafica. Taxonomy (GTDB): domain Bacteria; phylum Pseudomonadota; class Gammaproteobacteria; order Burkholderiales; family Burkholderiaceae; genus Paraburkholderia; species Paraburkholderia ultramafica. The sequence continues at coordinate 229,760 of NZ_CADIKK010000004.1, read as the reverse complement.
CGATCCGTTCGACCATCCGGTACAGCGTGGTGCGCTGCCCGGGCCGCCAGCGCGAGCGGCGCTGCGCGGTGACGGTGAGCAGCACGAGCACGCTCAGCTTGAGCATCGGCACCATGATGCTGGCGATGAACACGATCACCGCGAGCGGCCAGTCGCCCGAGGTCCAGAAATAGACGACGCCGCTCATGATGGTGTCGTCTTCGGAGCCGAGCAGCGACGAAGTGTGCATCACCGGCAGCAGGTTCGCGGGAATATACAGCAGCGCGGCGGCGATCAGCAGCGCCCACGTGCGCATCAGGCTGTCGGGGGTGCGTGAATGAAGGTGCGCGCCGCAGCGCCCGCAGTGCTGCGGCGTGATCGAGCGGATGCGCGGTTCGACGCGTCCGCACGCATGGCAGGACACGAGGCCCGCGCGTTTCGCGGTGACATATTTCATCGTGTGTTCATCCCCGACGCGGCTCGGGTGGCACGCCGGGCGGCAACGCGGGTTGCGCCGTGGCTTGCACGTCAGTTGGCGGCGCGGTTTGCACCGCCGGGTGGACGTCAGCCGGCGCGGGCGGGCCGGCCTGCGAACTGACGGCGGCCGCCGCGCTGTCGGCGGAGGTGCGTGGCAGCGGCCGCTGGCTGCGCTCGCCGAGTTCGTCGGCGAGATCCCACAGCACGCGCGGATCGAACGTGACGACCACCGCGAACATCAGCGTCAGCGTGCCGAACGCGAACAGCGCGGCCTCGGGGATCACGCGCGCGAGACTGACCATCTTCACGATCGTGATCAGCACGCCGAGCATGAACACTTCGATCATCCCCCACGGGCGCACGAACTGGATCGCGCGCAGCACGCGGTTGAACGCGCTCGGCACGTGGCCGGAGCGCAGCGGCACCAGCACGTAGAGCAGCGCGACCAGTTCAGTGAGCGGGAACAGGATGGTCGAGCAGAACACCATCACCGCGACGATCTGCATGTCCTCGTCCCACAGCGCGACGAGTGCGCCGAACAGCGTGGTCTGCGAGGTGATGCCGTTGGTCTCGAGTTCGACGATCGGAAAGCCCTGCGCAATCACAAAGGTGATCAGCGCGGCCAGCGTCATCGCGCAGATGCTGTCGAGCTTGCGCGAGACGCCGCGATAGAGCGTCGCGCCGCAGCGCGGACAGCGCGCGGCCGTGCGCCCGACAAGCCGTGGCTTGCGGAACAGCGTATCGCATTCATGGCACGCGATCAGGTTGTCATGTTCCATACGGCAGAAGGGCTAACGACATGAGGGGCAGCGTGCAAGGCCAGTTCTTATGGCAGGCAGGGTGAGAGTGTGGAGCAATAGTACCAAACGCGGCTTCGCTGCCGCGTCGGCCCGTGCACCGGGTGCGAACCGCGCGCTGGACAGCGGCGGCATTCCGAAGTCTTACACGTTTTGGCATAGTTCTGACATTCTCGGTCCCTAATTGTTCGATTACGGTTCGCAGGGCGGCAAAATTCGGACCAGCCCAGCTCAAACCACTGCAGCCAGCTTTTTGTGCATGGGGTAGCATGGCGGCCGTGGCGTGTACCGCAGCGCGTATGTCCCTGGCCGTAGGCATCGATGCGGTGCGCATCGATGCGGGGAATAGCAGGGCAAGCTGCGCCGTTAACTTTTCTTGGCTTGCGTTGATCTGTCATGGCACTCAATCCTTCATTCGGCAGCCGGGAGTCATACACGCGGACTGCCATCGCCTTTCACTGGCTGATCGCGCTGCTGATCGTATGCGGCTTCGCGCTCGGCTGGGTGATGACCGACATTCCGGGCTTCACGCCTACCAAGCTGCGCTACTTCTCCTGGCACAAATGGATCGGCGTGACGGTGTTCGCGCTCGCGATCCTGCGCATCCTGTGGCGCGTGACTCACGCAGAGCCGGCGATGCCGCGCCGTATGCCGGCCTGGCAGCGTGGCGCCGCGCATCTCGTGCACCTGTTGCTGTACGTCCTGATGATCGCGATTCCCGCCTCCGGTTACCTGTACAGCTCGGCGGCGAATGTGCCCGTGGTGTACCTCGGGCTGATCCCGCTGCCGCGTCTGATCGCGCCGGACCCGCACCTGAAGGAACTGCTGAAGAACGTGCATATCGTGCTGAATTACACGTTGCTGGTGCTGGTCGCGGTACACATCGCGGCCGTGCTCAAGCATCAATGGCTGGATCGCGACGGCCTGCTTTCGCGCATGCTCCCTTTCCTCAAATAAGGACAACCATGAAGGTCTCGTTTTATCGCTACATGCTCGCCGCGTTCGCCGCGGCTTCGCTGACCGCGGCGGGCTGCGCGCTCGCGCAGGTCGACGTCGCGAAGAGCTCCGTGACGGCCACCTCGAAGCAGATGAACGTGCCGGTGGAAGGCAAGTTCGGCAAGTTCACCGCGCAGGTCAAGTTCGATCCGGCGAAACCGGCCGACGGCAGCGCGCAGATCAGTATGGATGTGGCGAGCTACGATCTCGGCGACGAGAGCTACAACGAACAGGTGCGTGGCAAGGACTGGTTCGACGCGAAGACCTATCCGAGCGCCACGTTCGTTTCGAGCGCGATCGCGCCGGCCGGCAGCAATCAGTTCAAGGTGACCGGCAAGCTGACCATCAAGGGCAAATCGCAGACGGTGGTGGTGCCGGTCACGGTGGGCCAGCAGGGCGCGACGCAAACCTTCGACGGCTCGCTGCCGATCAAGCGCTCGCAATTCGACGTCGGTACCGGCGAATGGAAAGATACGTCGGTGGTCGCCGATGAGGTGGTGATCAAGTTTCATATCGTCGCGGCGCAGAAGTGATGCGTGCGATGTTCGTGATGTCCGCTGCGCTGTTCGGGCGCGGCTGTTTTTTCACCGGAACCTGGGAGCATGAATTGAAAACATCCATGTTGATCGCGGTTGGCGCACTGGCTTCTACTTTCTCGCTCGGCGCGTTTGCCGCCGCCGACACCTATCAGCTCGACCCGGCTCACACGTTTCCGAGCTTCGAGGCGGATCACTTGGGCGGCCTGTCGGTATGGCGCGGCAAGTTCACGAAGAGCTCCGGCACGGTGACGCTCGACCGCACGGCGAAGACCGGCACGGTGGACGTGACGGTCGATCCCGCTTCGGTCAGCACCGGCAACGGCAAGCTCGACGAACATCTGAGATCGGATGCGTTCTTCGACGTCGCCAAGTATTCCGCGGTGACCTACAAAGGCACCGATATCAAGTTCGACGGCGACAAACCGGCCGAAGTGATCGGCAACCTGACGATTCGCGGCGTGACCAAGCCGCTGAATCTGAAGGTCGAGTCGTTCAAGTGCATGCCGCACCCGGTGCTCAAGCGCGAAGTGTGCGGTGTCGAAGCGAGCGCTCAATTCAACCGCGCCGATTTCGGCATGGATTTCGGCACGAAATACGGCTTCAGCATGGAGACGAAGCTGCACATCCAGTCCGAAGGCATCAAGCAGTAAGTGCTTTAACGCGCCCTTGAGTACGGGTATCGAATAGCGTCGCGCCGCAACGCAAAAAACCGCCTCGTTCGGTTTGCGACGAAGCGGTTTTTTATTGTTTGGCCAATAGACCGGATGCCTTATGCGGCGCTGCATCCAATCTACCGCTCGCGTCAGATTTTTTTGCAGTTAAATAGAGCGCTGGCATCGGACCGGTTATGCGCATAGCCGGTCCGGCGCTATCGGGCCCGTCGAGCCCGCACCAATAATATTTCGCGCGAACTGGAGATCTGGATGAATGCAACGACAGCAGCAAGCATCGCGGGGAGTCGGCAGAGTTCGTGGCGCGCGGTGATCGCCGCCTCGATCGGCAATGCGCTGGAATGGTTCGATCTGGTGGTGTACGGCTTTTTCGCGGTGACCATTGCGAAGCTGTTCTTTCCGGCCGGCAACGATACGGTCTCGCTGCTGTTGACGCTCGGCACCTTCGGCGTGTCGTTCTTCATGCGGCCGCTCGGGGCGATCGTGATCGGCGCCTACGCGGACCGCGCCGGGCGCAAGGCGGCGCTTACGCTGTCGATCCTGCTGATGATGAGCGGCACGCTGATCATTGCGATCTTGCCGACCTACCAGAGCATCGGCCTTGCCGCGCCGCTGGTTCTCGTGATCGCCCGTTTGATGCAGGGCTTCTCGGCGGGCGGCGAGTTCGGCAGCGCGACCGCTTTTCTCGCGGAACACGTGCCGGGGCGGCGCGGCTTCTTCGCGAGCTGGCAGGTGGCGAGCCAAGGTCTTACGACGCTGCTGGCGGCCGGCTTCGGCGTGCTCCTCACCGGCCGGCTGACGCCGGAGCAGATGGCGTCCTGGGGCTGGCGCGTGCCGTTCGTCTTCGGTCTGCTGATCGGGCCGGTCGCCTGGTACATCCGCACCAGGCTCGACGAGACACCTGAATTCCTCGCGGCGGAAACGACCTCGACACCGCTGCGCGACACCTTCACGAGCCAGAAGCTGCGGCTTCTGATCGCCATCGGCGTGGTAGTGCTCGGCACCGTGTCGACGTATCTGGTGCTGTTCATGCCGACCTACGGCGTGAAGCAGTTGGGACTAGCGCCGTCGGTCGCGTTCGCGGCGATTGCGCTGACCGGCGTGATCCAGATGGTGTTCTCGCCGGTGATCGGTCATCTGTCGGACCGGCATGGGCGCACCACGACCATGCTGATCTCGGCGCTGCTGCTGCTCGTGCTGATCTATCCGGCTTTCGTGTACCTGGTCGCGCATCCGAGCTTCGGCACGCTGATCGCGTTGCAGATCGTGTTCGGCTTTCTGATGACCGGATACTTCGGCGCGCTGCCGGGTTTGCTGTCGGAGATGTTTCCGGTGCAGACGCGTACGACCGGCATGTCGCTCGCGTATAACATCGCCGTGACAATCTTCGGCGGCTTCGGGCCGTTCATCATCGCGTGGCTGATCAGCGTCACGGGGTCGAAGGCCGCGCCGAGCTACTACATGATTTTTGCCGCGGCGGTGAGCCTGATGGCGCTGATGGCGGCGCGTCGCAAGCTCGGTTTTCGCTGAGGCGAGGTGACTTGTTGCTGCGCGCTTGAGCGGAGCGTTAGTGGGTGAGCGTGTTGGTGCGCTAGTCCGTTTGTGCGTTAGGGCGGCAGGGCAGCAATGCAGCGCAGCGGTAAACGCAAAAGGCCGGTTCAGAATGAACCGGCCTTTTGCCATTTGCGAAGTCCGCCTCTACTGCCGGATCAGACTTGCGCGCCTGCGTTCGGGTCGTTCGGATCGCTGCGTTCCTTCTTGTCCTTCACCAGATCTTCGCGCTTCACGCCGAGCCACATCGCGAGCGCTGCGGCGACGAACACCGACGAATAGATACCGAACAGAATACCGACCGTCAGCGCCAGAGCGAAGTAGTGCAGCGTCGGGCCGCCGAACAGGAACATCGACAGCACCATCATCTGCGTACAGCCGTGCGTGATGATGGTTCGCGACATCGTGCTGGTGATTGCGTGGTTGATCACTTCGATCACGGTCATCTTGCGTTCGCGGCGGAAGGTCTCGCGAATCCGGTCGAAGATCACGACCGACTCGTTCACCGAATAGCCGAGCACCGCGAGTACCGCGGCCAGCACCGACAGCGAGAACTCCCACTGGAAGAACGCGAAGAAGCCGAGAATGATCACCACGTCGTGCAAGTTCGCGATCACGCCGGCCACCGCGTACTTCCATTCGAAACGGAACGACAGGTAGATCACGATGCCGATCACCACGCAGGCGAGCGCGAGCAGGCCGTCGGTGGCGAGCTCCTTGCCGACCTGCGGGCCGACGAACTCGACGCGCTGCAACTGCACCTGCGGGGTGTCGGCCTTCAGCGCGCTCATCACCTGGTCGCTCTGTTGCGCCGACGTGAAGCCCTGCTTGAGCGGCAGACGGATCAGCACGTCGCGCGAGGTGCCGAAATTCTGCACCTGAGCGTCGGCATAGCCGAGTTTGGCCAGCGTGCCGCGCACCGGATCCAGCGGCGCGGCGCCCGGGTACTGCACTTCGATGACGGTACCGCCGGTGAACTCCACCGACAGATGCAGCCCACGGTGCACCAGGAAAAACACAGCGGCGAGGAACGTCAGCAGCGAGATTGCGTTGAAGATCAACGCACGCTGCATGAACGGAATGTCTTTGCGAAAACGGAAAAATTCCATGGTCTTGTTCTCCGGGACTCAGCGGGATGAACCCGGTTTCTGCGGCGGATTCGACGCATCGCGGCGGCGCACCGTCGGCTTGCCGGTGCGCGCCTGCGCGCCAGCCGGGGCCTTCGGCTTGCCCTTGGCCGCGGCGATAGCTTGCGCGGTGTCGGTTGCTGCGTCGTTATTGCCGAGGTAAGCGCTCGAGCCCGCGGGCGCCGTTTCCGGACGCCACACCTGGCCGATCGCCAGCGACTTCAGCTTTTTCTTGCCGCCGTACCAGAGGTTGACAATACCGCGCGAGAAGAACACCGCCGAGAACATCGACGTCAAGATGCCGATACAGTGGACCATCGCGAAGCCGCGCACCGGGCCGGAGCCGAAGGCGAGCAGCGCGAGGCCGGCGATCAGCGTGGTGACGTTCGAGTCGAGAATCGTCGCCCATGCGTGCGCGTAGCCGTTCTGGATCGCCAGTTGCGGCGGCGCGCCGTTGCGCAGTTCTTCACGCACCCGTTCGTTGATCAGCACGTTCGCGTCGATCGCCATACCGAGCGCGAGCGCGATAGCGGCGATGCCCGGCAAGGTGAGCGTGGCCTGCAGCATCGACAGGATGGCGATCAGCAGCAGCAGGTTCACGGACAGGCCGATCATCGAGATCACGCCGAACAGCATGTAGTACGCGATCATGAACACGGCGATCGCCGCGAAGCCCCACACCACCGAGTGGAAGCCCTTCTTGATGTTGTCGGCGCCGAGGCTCGGGCCGATCGTGCGTTCTTCGATGATTTCCATCGGCGCGGCGAGCGAACCGGCGCGCAGCAGCAGCGCGAGGTCGGCGGCGGCTTGCGGCGTGGGCTGGCCGGTGATCTGGAAGCGGTCGCCCAGTTCCGACTGGATGGTCGCCACCGTCAGCACTTCGCCCTTGCCGCGTTCGAACAGCACCATCGCCATCGGCTTGCCGATGTTGTCGCGCGACACGCTGCGCAGCGCGCGGCCGCCGGCCGAGTCGAGGCGCAGGCTGACCGAAGGACGCTGATGTTCGTCGAAGCCCGCCGACGCGTCGATGATCCGGTCGCCCGTGAAGATGACTTGCTTGCGCAGCAGCACCGGCGTCTGGTTGCCTTGCGTGAACAGTTCGTCGCCCGGCGGCACCGGGTCGGCCGGATTCGGATGCGTGTTGACCGGATCGGCGAGGCGCGCTTCGAGCGTCGCCGTGCGGCCGATGATGTCCTTCGCCTTCGCGGTGTCCTGCACGCCCGGCAGCTCGACCACGATGCGGTCCGCGCCTTGCTGCTGGATGACTGGCTCGGCCACGCCGAGTTCGTTCACGCGGTTATGCAGCGTGGTGATGTTCTGCTTGAGCGCGGCGTCCTGCACCGCGCGCTGCACCGCCGGCGTGAACGTGCCGACCAGTTGCACACTGCCGTCCGCTCCCGCCTGCGAGGCCCACTGGAGTTCGCTGATGCTGCGGCCGAGCAGCTTGAGCGCCGCGTCCGCCGTGGCCTGATCGGCCAGATTGATCACCACTGACTGGCCCACGCGATTCACGCCGCCGTCGCGCACGTTGTTGTCACGCAGCAGCGTGCGCACGTCCGATGCGTCCGAGTCGAGCTTCTTGTTGAGCGCGCCGGCCATGTCCACCTGCAGCAGGAAGTGCACCCCGCCGCGCAGATCGAGACCGAGGTACATCGGCAGTGCGCGCAACGCGGACAGCCAGGTCGGCGACGCGCTTTGCAGGTTCAGTGCGACGATGAACTGCGGATCGGTCGGATCGCTGTTCAGCGACTTCTGCAGCAGGTCCTTCACGCGCAATTGCGTGTCGGTGTCCGGCAGCCGCACGCGGATGTTCGCGTTGGTCGACGAGTTGTCGAACGTGACGGCGTCCGGCTTGATCTGATTGGCGGCAAGCGCGGCTTCGACTGCGGCCAGCGTGGTCGAGTCGAGCCTGACCGTTGCCTTGCCGCTCGACACCTGCACCGCCGGCGCTTCGCCGAACAGGTTGGGCAGCGTGTACACGAGGCCGATGACCAGAGCCACCAGCATCACGGCGTATTTCCAGAGGGGGTAGCGATTCATGAGTGGTCCAACGGGAAGGTTGGCTTGGAAGCGATGCGTCCGGCGATGAGCGCGGGCGATTCAGCGCGCAATGGCGTGAAGCGCCGGCGAGGCCGCGCCGGACGCGAGAGAGCAGGCCTTACAGCGACTTGATCGTGCCCTTCGGGAGAATCGTCGTGACCGACGCTTTTTGCACGGTGATTTCCGTGCCTTCCGAGATTTCGACGCCGACGTAAGCTTCACCCACCTTGGTGACCTTGCCGACGATGCCGCCGTTCGTCACCACTTCGTCGCCTTTGGCCATCGCGGCGAGCATGTTGCGATGCTCCTTCTGGCGCTTCATTTGCGGGCGAATCATGATGAAGTACAGCACGCCGAACATCAGGATCAGCGGCAGGAAGCTCATCAGGTTCGATTCAATGCCACCAGTTGCTGTGCCTTGGGCGAAGGCATTGGAAATGAACGACACGTTGGTCTCTCCGTTATCAGTCAAACGATCAAAAAATCAGCCGATTATTCTACCACCGGCCTGACGCGCGTCGGCGCGGCGAATCGGCTTTCCGATCAACCGTTTAAAGCCTTTTTACACCGTCCGCGAAAGTGGATTGTAAGGTTTTCCTCGCGATGCGGACGGATTCTTCTGTTGAATCCGCTGCCGGATGCCGTCATGGCGCCTGTTCGACACCGCGCGCGCGGTTCTCGTGGAAGCGTTTGCGGAACGGTTCGAACATCTTCGCGTCGATCGCGTCGCGCATTTCCTGCATCAGTTCGAGGTAGTAGTGCAGATTGTGGATCGTGTTCAGCTGCGCGCCGAGGATTTCGCCGACGCGGTGCAGGTGATGCAGGTAGCCACGCGTGAAATTGCGGCAGGTGTAGCAGCCGCATTGCTCGTCGAGCGGGCGCAGCGAATTCTTGTGCGTGGCGTTGCGGATCTTGATGTCGCCGAAACGCGTGAACAGCCAGCCGTTGCGCGCGTTGCGGGTCGGCATCACGCAGTCGAACATGTCGACGCCGGCCGCGACGCCCGCCACCAGGTCTTCCGGCGTGCCGACGCCCATCAGGTAGTGCGGCTTGTGGGCCGGCAGTTTCGGGCCGATGTGGTTCAGCACGCGCATCATGTCTTCCTTCGGCTCGCCGACCGACAGCCCGCCGATCGCGAGGCCGTGGAAGTCCATTTCCGCGAGGCCCGCCAGCGACTCGTCGCGCAGGTCCTCGAACATGCCGCCCTGGACGATGCCGAACAGCGCATTCGGATTGCCCAGCTTCCTGAATTCGTCGATCGAGCGCTGCGCCCAGCGCATCGACATGCGCATCGAATCGGCCGCTTCCTTGTGCGAGGTCGGCACGTTATTGGTCGCGTACGGCGTGCATTCGTCGAACTGCATGACGATGTCCGAGTTCAGCACCTTCTGGATCTGCATCGACACTTCCGGCGACAGGAACAGCTTGTCACCGTTGATCGGCGACGCGAACGTGACGCCGTCTTCGGTGATCTTGCGCAGGTCGCCGAGCGAGAACACCTGAAAACCGCCGGAGTCCGTCAGGATCGGCTTCTTCCAGCCCATGAAGCCGTGCAGGCCGCCGTGCGCTTCGATGGTTTCCAGACCCGGGCGCAGCCACAGGTGGAAGGTGTTGCCGAGGATGATCTGCGCGTGCATTTCCTCGAGTTCGCGCGGCTGGATGGCCTTCACCGTGCCGTAGGTGCCGACCGGCATGAAGATCGGCGTTTCGACCACGCCGTGATTCAGCGTGACGCGGCCGCGGCGGGCCTGGCCGTCGGTGCCGAGCAGTTCGAATTTGAGGCCGTTGGCGGGGCGTTCGGTGGTGGTCTGTTGCGATTGATGACCGTCGGTCATTGGATAACTCCTGTGCTACCGGAATACAGTCCGGCGCAAATGTTGAAACTAACTCCGGATCGACCCGCTTTGCACGGGACAGGAGTAAGCGCTGAAGCGCCGCCGCAAGTATTCGCGGCAGCTCAGGGAACTGCAAAAACGTTGAAACGGCTTGTCAGGCGGCTCAGCCGTCGCGGCGCGTCAGCAGCATCGCATCGCCGTAGCTGAAGAACCGGTACCGCTGCTCGATCGCGTGGCGATACGCGTCGCGAATCGTCTCGACGCCGGCGAACGCCGACACCAGCATCAGCAACGTCGACTTCGGCAAATGGAAATTCGTCACCAGCCGGTCGACCACGCGGAATTTATAGCCTGGCGTGATGAAAATGTCGGTTTCCGTGCTGGCCGCGGCTAGCGGGCGGCCGGCGGCTTCGGCGTCGCGCGCGGCGGCTTCGAGCGCGCGCATCGAGGTCGTGCCCACCGCGATCACGCGGTTGCCGCGCGCACGCGTCGCGGCAATCTTGTCGGCGAGCGACTGCGGCAGGTGATACCACTCGCTGTGCATCTTGTGCTCGGCGAGATTCTCGACCCGCACCGGCTGGAACGTGCCCGCGCCGACGTGCAGCGTCAGCGTCGCACGCTCCACGCCGCGCGCATCGAGTTGCGCGAGCAGCGCGTCGTCGAAATGCAGGCCGGCGGTGGGCGCCGCCACCGCGCCGGGGTTCTGTGCGAACACGGTTTGATAGCGGGTCTCGTCGGTCGAGTCGGGATCGTGCTCGATGTACGGCGGCAGCGGCAGGCGGCCGAATTGCTCGATCAGCGTCAGGCAGTCGGCGGGGAAGTGCAGCGTGTAGAACGGCTCGACCCGCTCGCCGACCGTGACGTCGAACGCATCCGCGAGCCGGATCGTGGTGCCCGGCTGCGGGGTCTTGCTCGCGCGGATCTGCGCGAGCGCCGTGCGCGCGCCGGTCAGGCGCTCCACCAGCACTTCGATCTTGCCGCCACTGGCCTTCTGGCCGAGGAAGCGCGCTTTCAGGACTTTGGTATCGTTGAAGACCAGCAGATCGCCTGGCGCGATGCACTCGGGCAGTTCGGCGAAGCGGCGGTCGATCAGACGCGCGGCATCGGCGGCGCCTGTGTTGTCCACTTCGAGCAGACGGCTGGCGCTGCGCTCGGGCAGCGCGACTTGCGCGATCAACTCGGGCGGCAGATCGAAATCGAAATCGGAAAGCGTAAACATGCGAACGACTGGAAGCGAATTGAGACTGAATTGAGCCGAAGCCGGAGCCGGGCGGCTATGATTGCGGGACGCCTGAGCGGCCCGCGAGCCCGCGCGCTGTATGGCGGCGCACCCTTTGACAGCCGATATTGTACTTGCGAAGCAGCCTATGCCTTTGTCCGACCGCCGATTGCCCTCCGCTACCGATGAAGCGAGCGCCGAACCGAAGCGCCGCGTCGCGCGAGGCAACGCGGCCGCGCAGGTGAGCGAGGCCGGCGCGGGTGTGGCGCTGGAGAGCGAAAAGGCCGCGCCGGAAGGTGGCAAATCCGGTGACAAATCCGCTGAAAACGCCGACGCAAAACCCGCTGACCCTTTCGGTGACAAACCCGCCGGCAAGTCCGCTGGCAAAGCCGCCGCGAAGCCGGCTGCCAAGCCCCCCGTGAAAACCGCCGACAAGCTCGCCAAACTTGGTCTCACGCGCGATATCGACCTGGTGCTGCATCTGCCGATGCGCTACGAGGACGAAACCTCGTTGACGCCGATCGGCCATCTGCTACCGGGCGGCATCGCGCAAACCGAAGGCGTGGTGTTCGACAACGAGATTGCCTATCGCCCGCGCCGTCAGTTGCTGGTGAAGCTGCACGACGACGCTGGCGACGAGCTCGTGCTGCGCTTTCTGAATTTCTACGGCTCACAGGTCAGGCAGATGGCGATCGGCGCGCGGCTGCGGGTGCGCGGCGACGTGCGCGGCGGTTTCTTCGGGATGGAGATGGTGCACCCGGCGGTGCGCGTCGTCGACGAAGATACGCCGTTGCCGCAGGCGCTGACGCCGGTGTACCCGAGCACCGCGGGCGTGACGCAGGCGTATCTGCGCAAATCGATCGATAACGCGTTGTCGCGCACGTCGCTGCCGGAGTTGTTGCCCGAGCCGATCGCGCGAACGTATCTGCAACCACTCGGCGTGCCGTCGTTGATGGACGCCGTGCGCACGCTGCATCATCCGGGCGTGCAGTCCGATGAGACCGCGTTGATCGACGGCACGCATCCGGCGTGGGTGCGCATCAAGTTCGAGGAACTGCTCGCGCAGCAGATGTCGCTCAAGCGCGCGCACGAAGAGCGCCGCACGCGCGCCGCGCCGGCCATGCCGCGCCGCAAGCTCGGCGACGAGTCGGCGCTGGTGGCGCGCTTGCTGAAGGCGCTGCCGTTTTCGCTGACGAAAGCGCAGGAGCGCGTCGGCGGCGAGATCGCGCTGGATCTGACGCAGCCGCATCCGATGCAGCGGCTGCTGCAAGGCGACGTCGGCAGCGGCAAGACGATCGTCGCCGCGCTGGCCGCCGCGCAGGCGATCGACGCTGGCCACCAGGCCGCGCTGATGGCGCCGACCGAAATCCTCGCCGAACAGCACGCGCGCAAACTGCGCGGCTGGCTGGAGCCGCTCGGCGTGAGCGTCGCGTGGCTGGCCGGCAGTCTGAAGACCCGCGAAAAGCGCGCCGCGCTCGAAGCCGCCGCGCTCGGCACCGCGCAGCTCGTGATCGGCACGCACGCGATCATTCAGGACGCGGTGGAATTCGCGCGCCTCGGGCTCGTGATCGTCGACGAACAGCACCGCTTCGGCGTCGCGCAACGGCTTGCGCTGCGCGCCAAGGCGCGCAACGCCGCCGACGGTGCGCCCGATTTCCAGCCGCATCAGCTGATGATGTCCGCGACGCCGATTCCGCGCACGCTCGCGATGACCTATTACGCCGACCTCGACGTCTCGACCATCGACGAATTGCCGCCCGGGCGCACGCCGATCCTCACCAAGCTCGTCTCCGACGCGCGGCGCGACGAGGTGATCGGCCGCGTGCGCGAGGCGGCGCTGACAGGGCGTCAGGTGTACTGGGTGTGTCCGCTGATCGAGGAAAGCGAGACCTTGCAGCTGCAGACCGCGGTCGAGACCTACGAGACACTGGTGGCCGCGCTGCCCGAACTGAACGTCGGCCTCGTGCACGGACGACTCGCGCCGGCCGAGAAGGCGGCGGTGATGGACGCGTTCACCCGCAACGAGGTGCAATTGCTGGTCGCGACGACGGTGATCGAAGTGGGAGTTGACGTGCCGAATGCGTCGCTGATGGTGATCGAGCATGCGGAGCGCTTCGGCCTCGCGCAGCTGCACCAGTTGCGCGGACGGGTGGGGCGCGGCAGCGCGGCGTCGGTGTGCGTGCTGCTCTACACGGGACCGTTGTCGATGACCGCGCGCGCGCGCCTGCAGACCATGCGGGAAACGACCGACGGCTTCGAGATCGCCCGGCGCGACCTCGAGATTCGCGGACCGGGGGAGTTTTTGGGCGCCCGCCAATCGGGGGCGGCGATGCTGCGATTCGCCGATCTGCAGAACGATCAGTGGCTGATCGAGCCCGCGCGCGAGGCGGCCGCGGCTTTGCTGGAGCAATATCCCGAGGTGGTGCTGCAGCATCTGGCGCGCTGGCTCGGGGCGCGTGAGCAGTATCTGAAGGCGTGAGTGCGGTTTGACGCCGGTCGGCGCGATCTGCCGGACAACCAGAGGTTGGCGAACCGACCCTATAGGTGTATAACTAGAGCCTATCGAATTCACCGCACTGATTGATCCCCGAATGACGCTCACCGAATTGAAATACATCGTTGCGGTTGCCCGCGAGCGGCACTTCGGCCGGGCCGCCGAAGCGTGTTTCGTTAGCCAGCCGACTCTGTCGGTGGCGATCAAGAAGCTCGAAGACGAGCTGAACGTGCAGATTTTCGAGCGCGGCACCAGCGAAGTCAGCGTCACGCCGATCGGCGAACAGATCGTCACGCAGGCGCAGCGCGTGCTCGAACAGACGCTCGCGATCAAGGAAATCGCCAAACAGGGCAAAGACCCGCTGGTCGGGCCGCTGCGCCTCGGCGTGATCTATACGATCGGGCCGTATCTGCTGCCCACGCTCGTCAAACAGATGATCAAGCGCGTCCCGCAGATGCCGTTGATGCTGCAGGAAAACTACACGCTCAAGCTGATCGAACTGCTCAAGCAGGGCGAAATCGACGTCGCCATCATGGCGCTGCCGTTTCCCGAAACGGGTCTGATGCTGCGTCCGATGTACGACGAGCCGTTCGTCGTCGCGCTGCCGTCCGGCCACGCGTGGGAAAATCGCCCGAAAATCGATGCCGACGATCTGAAGCAGGAAACCATGCTGCTGCTCGGCAGCGGCCACTGCTTCCGCGACCATGTGCTGGGCGTGTGCCCGGAACTGATGCGTTTCTCGCAGAACGCGGACGGCATCCAGAAGACCTTTGAAGGATCGTCGCTGGAGACCATCCGCCATATGGTCGCGAGCGGCGTCGGGATTACGGTGCTGCCGCGCATGTCCGTGCATGAGGTCAAGCCGAACGCGGGTGGCATCGACGCGGGCCTGCTCAGCTACGTCGCGTTCGACGAACCCGTGCCGGATCGCCGCGTCGTGCTCGCGTGGCGCAAGAGCTTCACCCGGATGCCCGCGATCGACGCCATTTGCGAGGCGATCAGCGCCTGCGATCTGCCGGGCGTGAAGAAGCTCGATTTGCCGGTCGCCGTCAACTAACGCTCCACCTCTTCTGTATCCGTGCCGGCTCGGCGTACACCGGTACGCCGTCGGCAGCCGCCCCGGCGCTCGCTCGCCGCGCGGGAAAGTCGCAAGCCCTATTGAATAGATAGAATTAATCAAATACGCTTGTTTGATAGGGTTGTTATAGTTTCCTCCATGGATCACCCGATCTCTTATTCGATAAGACCAGGAGGACATCATGACGCAACCGAACTCGCAGCAAATCCAGGCTCTCGTCGCTCAACTGGCCGGCGCCGCCGCTGGCCGCGCGACCGCCCCGGCGCCGGGCATGCGTACCGTCGCGTTGTCCTTGCTGGTCGATCGGGCCTTGTCCGCATAACGCATCAATCTCCGGCAGCAGTGTGCCGCGCCTCTCTCTCCATCCATTTCGATAAAAACCACGCAGGAGTTACGCATGTCCGAACGTAAGCTCACCAATGCCGCCGGCGCACCCGTCGCCGACAACCAGAATTCGATGACCGCCGGCACGCGCGGCCCGGTCGTCCTGCAAGACGTCTGGCTGCTCGAAAAGCTCGCTCACTTCGATCGCGAAGTGATTCCCGAACGCCGCGTTCACGCCAAAGGCTCGGGCGCCTTCGGCACGCTGAAGGTCACGCACGACATCTCGCGCTACACGTTGGCCAAGGTATTCGCGGAAGTCGGCAAGGAAACGCCGCTCTTCATGCGCTTTTCGACGGTGGCCGGCGAGCGCGGCGCGGCCGACGCGGAACGCGACGTGCGCGGCTTCTCGATCAAGTTCTACACGGAAGAGGGCAACTGGGACGTGGTCGGCAACAACACGCCGGTGTTCTTCATCCGCGATCCGCTGAAGTTTCCCGACTTCATCCACACGCAAAAGCGTGATCCGTACACCAATATGCGCAGCAACGTTGCCGCGTGGGATTTCTGGTCGCGTCACCCGGAGTCGCTGCATCAGGTGACGATTCTGATGAGCGACCGCGGCATCCCGCAGAATTTCCGCCAGATGCACGGCTTCGGTTCGCACACGTACTCGTTCATCAACGCGAACCACGAGCGCTTCTGGGTGAAGTTCCACTTCAAGTCGATGCAGGGGATCGAAAACTTCACCGATGCCGAAGCCGCGCAAGTGGTCGCGCAGGACCGTGAAAGCGCGCAACGCGATCTGCTCGGCAACATCGACGCGGGCAACTTCCCGAAATGGCGCTTCGCGATTCAGGTGATGCCGGAAGCGGACGCGGCGACCTATCGCTTCAATCCTTTCGACATCACGAAGGTGTGGTCGCAGAAGGACTATCCGTTGATCGACGTCGGCACGATCGAGTTGAACCGCAATGCGGCGAACTATTTCGCGGATGTGGAGCAGGCGGCGTTCACGCCGGCCAACGTGGTGCCGGGTATCGGCTTTTCGCCGGACCGTCTGTTGCAAGGCCGGCTGTTCTCGTACGGCGACACGCAGCGCTATCGCCTCGGCATCAATCACCATCAGATTCCGGTGAATGCGTCGCGCGTGCCGAACCCGCATTCGTTCCATCGTGACGGCGCGATGCGCACGGATGGCAATCTCGGCGGCAACGTGAACTACGAGCCGAACCGTTTCGGCGAGTTCGCGCAGGATCCGAACGCGTCGGAGCCGCCGCTCGCAGCGGGTGCGGTGGATCGCTACGATCATCGCGTGGACGAGGACTACTACACGCAGCCGGGCATGCTGTTCGCGCTGTTCGACACGGCACAGCGTCAGCGTCTGTTCGGCAATATCGCGCGCCATATCAACGGTGTGCCGCAGGACATCGTCGCACGGCAGATCGAGCATTTCCGCCGCGCCGATCCGGCGTATGCGCAAGGCGTGATCGCCGCGCTGGCCGAACTGGCTGAAGGCGGCAAGAAGTAAGCAACAAGCAGTTGAAGCAATGCAGCAAAGCGGGGCGCATCTGCGTCCCGCTGATACCGATACGAATCGCGGGAGTACGATCATGATCCAGATGATGATGGCCACGATAGGCGGCTCGCCGGCCGCACGCGGCGCGCAACGGCAGCAGGCATTCTTGCTGCGCAAGGCAGTCGGCTTCGCGATCGTCACGAGCGGCTTGGCGGTGATCGTCGTGCAGGCGTTGCAACACACGCTGGGCCGCTGATTGCAGCCAGGCTTTCAACGCGGCAAGTGACCCCGCGTCACGCGAACGCAGCGGGTTTCCAGGCTAAACTGTCGAGCGTTCGATGTTTCGAGTTTGCCGTCCGCAAGCCGTCACTTTGCCGACCGGTTCGTATCACTCTTCAAAGGAGTCATCATGGCCAAGAAAGAAGCCGCAGCCGTACAGCACGTCAATATCGGAATCAGCGACAAGGATCGCAAGAAGATCGCAGAAGGTCTGTCGCGTTTGCTCGCCGACACCTACACGCTGTACCTGAAGACCCACAACTTCCACTGGAACGTCACGGGTCCGATGTTCAACACGCTGCACCTGATGTTCGAAACGCAATACAACGAACTGGCGCTGGCGGTCGATTCGATCGCTGAACGGATTCGCGCGCTGGGCGTGCATGCGCCGGGCAGCTACAAGGATTTCGCGAAGCTGTCGTCGATTCCGGAAGCGGACGGCGTGCCGGCCGCGGAAGAAATGATCCGCCAGCTGGTGGAAGGCCAGGAAGCCGTGGTGCGTACCGCACGCGCGATTTTCCCGTCGACGGAAGCCGCGAACGACGAGCCGACCGCCGACCTGCTGACGCAACGCATTCAAACGCACGAAAAGACCGCGTGGATGCTGCGCTCGATGCTGGCTTAAGCATTGGTTGCCGCTGGTCGAGCGGCTCGCTTCGTTCAGGCGCTGACGTTGCACTGAATCAGAACAAAGCCTCCCTGTGCGGGAGGCTTTGTTTTTTGCGGTGACGGTGAGCGAGCCGCACCGAAGGCCGACCTTTTCGGGCCGTGTCCGCGTGCGGAAACTGCGTGCCGCGCACATCCCGTAAAATAGCCGCACCGTCTTCGCACTTCACCGAATCCGCCCATGCTCGCCCGACTTCCCCTGTATCTGCGCCTCGTCCGCATGGACAAGCCGATCGGCAGCCTGCTGCTGCTGTGGCCGACGCTCAACGCACTGTGGATCGCGTCCGACGGTCATCCGTCCTGGCCTTTGCTGGTGATCTTCACCGTGGGCACGGTGCTGATGCGCTCGGCGGGCTGCGCGATCAACGACTATGCGGACCGCGATTTCGACCGCTACGTGAAGCGCACCGAAAATCGTCCGATCACGTCGGGCAAGATCAAGGCATGGGAGGCGGTTGTGCTGGCCGCCGGTTTGTCGCTGCTGGCATTTCTGCTGATCCTGCCGCTGAATACGCTGACCAAGGAACTCTCGGTGGCGGCGCTGTTCGTCGCCGGTTCGTATCCGTTCACCAAGCGTTTCTTCGCGATCCCGCAGGCTTATCTCGGCATTGCGTTCGGCTTCGGCATTCCGATGGCGTTCGCCGCGATTCAGGACCACGTGCCGATGCTCGCGTGGGTGATGCTGCTGGCTAACGTGTTCTGGTCGGTTGCGTACGACACCGAATATGCGATGGTCGATCGCGACGACGACATCAAGATCGGTATCCGCACGTCGGCGTTGACGTTCGGCCGCTTCGACGTGGCCGCGATCATGCTGTGCTATGCGGTGACGCTGGGGATTTATGTCGGCATCGGCGTGATGCTCGGTTTCGGCGTGCTGTACTGGCTGGGTTGGGCGGTGGCAGTGGGCTGCGCGATCTATCACTACACGCTGATCCGCAACCGCGAGCGGATGGCGTGCTTCGCCGCGTTCCGGCATAACAACTGGCTGGGCGGCGCGTTGTTTGCCGGGATTGCCGCGCATTACGCGGTGGCTTCGTTTTAATGCTTGCGCGCGGCGCTTGCGCTGCTTTGGCGTTTTCTCTGCCGTAGGCGCCGCCCCGCGCTGCGCAAACGCGTCTACTGCTCGCCGAACTCGTCGCCCATTTCCTTCGCGCGTGCATCGGCGGCGAGCGCACCGCGCACGATCGCGTCCTTGACGCCGCTTGCGTCGAACGACGCCAGCGCCGCGGCGGTCGTGCCGCCCTTCGACGTCACACGTTCGCGCAGCACGCTCGGCGGTTCGTCGGAATTCGCCGCCAGCTGGGCCGCGCCGGTGAAGGTCGCGACAGCCAGCGCGCGGCCTTGCGCTTCATCCATGCCGAGCTGGCGCGCGGCTTCCTGCAACGCTTCGATGAAATAGAACACGTAGGCCGGTCCGCTGCCCGAGATCGCGGTGACGGCGTCGATCTTCGCTTCGTCGTCGAACCAGACCGTTGCGCCGACCGCGCCGAGCACCTGCGACGCGAGCGCGCGGCCCGCTTCGTCGACGCTGCCGGTCGCGACAAGACCCGTCACCCCCATGCCGATCAGCGCCGGCGTATTCGGCATCACGCGCACGATGCGGCCGTGGCCGTTCAGCCAGCGCGACATGTCGCCCATGCGAATGCCGGCGACGATGCTGATCGCCAGTTGCGACGCCTGCAGATGCGGCGCCAGCGCTTCGGCGACGCTCTTCAGGATCTGCGGTTTCACCGCCAGCACGACGGCGTCGTACGCGGCGAGCGCGCCGTCCGCGGCCGCGCCGGTGCGGATGCCGAATTGCTGCTCATTGCGCTTGCGCGCCTCTTCGTTGGGATCGATCGCGTAGAGGTCAGTAGGGGCCACGCCACGCTTGATGAGGCCGCCGATCAACGCAGCGGCCATGTTGCCGCCGCCGATAAAAGCAATTTTCATGATGTTCCGAATGAGGTTCGGTGAAGAGCCCGCGGAGGCCCGGAAAGGTCAGTTGGAATAATCGCGCGCGCCGAAGATCGCGGTGCCGACTCGCACGATTGTCGCGCCTTCGAGCACGGCCGCTTCGAGATCGCTCGACATGCCCATCGACAGCGTATCGAGTTCCAGCCCGTCGTCACGCAAACGCTCGAACAACTCGCGCAATTGGCGATGCGGCGCACGTTGCGCGTCGACGTCGCCGGCCGGTTCCGGAATCGACATCAGCCCGCGCAGATTCAGTTTCGGCAGCGCGGCGATTGCCCGCGCGACTTCGACCGCCTCGGCAACGCTCACGCCGCTTTTCGATGCCTCGCCGCTAACGTTGACCTGCAGACACACGTTCAGCGGCGGCAGGTTTTCAGGGCGCTGCTCCGACAGCCGCTGCGCGATCTTCAGGCGATCGACCGAATGCACCCAGTCGAAATGCTCGGCGACCGGCCGCGTCTTGTTCGATTGCAACGGGCCGATGAAATGCCAGTCGAGCGATGCGCGTAGATCGGCGAGCGTCTCGATCTTGCTGATGGCTTCCTGCACGTAGTTCTCGCCGAACGCGCGCTGGCCGGCGGCGTGCGCGGCGCGCACGTCGGCGGCGGGGAAGGTCTTCGAGACCGCGAGCAGCATGACCGAACGCGCGTCGCGTCCGGCCGCGTGCGCGGCCGCGGCGATGCGCTGCCGCACCGCTTCGAGGTTGTGAATCAGATCGGGCATGGATCGGAACCGGCAATTCAGCTAGAGGCAATGACCGGATTATACGGACAGCATGTGCTCGACCAATTCGATCCAATGCGCGACCGGCGTCGACGTGCCGCTTTGCAGATGCGCAATGCAGCCGACGTTCGCCGACACGATCACCTGCGGCTCCTGCGCCTGCAGCCGTTCGAGTTTCTGATCGCGCAGCGCGTACGAGAGCTTGGGCTGCGTCAGCGAGTAAGTGCCGGCCGAGCCGCAGCAAAGATGACTGTCGGCGGGCAGACGCACTTCGACGCCGAGCGCGCTCAGCAGATGTTCGACCTTGCCGCGTATCTGCTGACCGTGCTGCAGCGTGCAGGGCGGATGAAACGCGACCGTGTGCACCGAGCGGCGGCGCGTGACCGTGGTCAGCGCTTCCTCGAACTCCGGCAGGATCTCCGCGATGTCGCGCGTCAATTCGACGATGCGGCGCGCCTTCTCCGCATACGCGGGATCGTGGCGCAACAGGTGCGCGTATTCCTTGACCGTCGCGCCGCAGCCGGACGCGTTCATCACGATCGCCTCGGCGCCCTGTTCGACATACGGCCACCATGCGTCGATGTTGGCGCGCAGGTCGTCGAGCGCTTCGTCGTGGTAGCCCAGATGCAGACGGATCGCGCCGCAGCAGCCGGCGTCGGGCGCGATCAAGGTTTCGACGCCGAGCGCATCGAGCACCCGCGCGGTCGCGATGTTGACGTTCGGCATCATCGACGGCTGCACGCAACCCGCCAGCATCAGCATCTTGCGCGGATGTTTCGCGGTCGGCCATTCGAGCGGACGTTGCCGCGCAGGCACCTTGTCGCGCAGTTTCTTCGGCAGAACCCGGCGGAAGTGCTGGCCGATACGCATGGCCGGCGTGAAGATCGCGCTGTTCGGCACGGCGCTCGCGAGCAACCGGCGCAGCAGCCGCTGACTGAGCGGACGCGTGACTTTTTCTTCGGTGAGCTTGCGGCCGATTTCGACCAGCCGGCCATATTGCACGCCGGACGGACAGGTCGTTTCGCAGTTGCGGCAGGTCAGGCAGCGGTCGAGGTGAACCTGGGTGCTGCGCGTGACCGGCGCGCCTTCGACCATCTGCTTGATCAGATAGATGCGCCCGCGTGGGCCGTCGAGTTCGTCGCCGAGCAACTGGTAGGTCGGGCAGGTGGCCGTGCAGAAACCGCAATGCACGCAATTGCGCAGAATGGCGTCGGCTTCGTCGCCATCGGGCGTATTGCGAATGAAGTCCGCGAGGTTGGTTTGCATCGCGTCACTCAGAAGTCGAAGTAGAGACGGCCGCGATTGAAGATGCGGGCCGGGTCGAAGGCGCTTTTCAGGCCGCGGTGGATTTTCATCAGCGGTGCGGGTAGCGGGGTGAACACGCCGGCGCTGCGGTCGTAGCCGAGGCCGGTGCGGAAGATCGTCGCATGACCGCCGGCCTGCTTCGCGCTGATGCGCACGGTTTGCGCGTCGGTGTCGGTGATCCACCAGCGCTGGCCGCCGCCCCATTCCATCAGCTGCGCGCCGGGCAGTTGCAGCGGCTCCGTGATCGACGGCAGCGCGAGACGCCAGAGTGCGGCTTTCGGCGGGATGGCCGCGAAGAACGAATCGGTCTGCTCGCGCAGGCCGGCCCAGAAACGTTCCGCTTCGACCGCATCGACGACTTCGCCGCCGAGCGACGTACGCGCCGCCTTGACCGCGGCTTCGGCACCACCGAGGCGCACCGCGAGCGTGCCATGACGCCACGCGCTCGCGGTAATCGGCAGCGGCCGGCCGCCCCATTCGTTGAGCTTACGGACCGCGTCGGTGCCGTTCATGTCGAACTTGAGGGTGGCTTCGGCCTGCGGCAGCGGCAGCACCTTGATCGACAATTCGAGGATCAGTCCGAGCGTGCCGAGCGAGCCGGCCATCAAACGCGAGACGTCGTAACCGGCGACGTTTTTCACCACCTGGCCGCCGAAACGCAGCGTCTGGCCCTGGCCGTTCATGATGACCGCGCCGAGCACGAAGTCGCGTGCCGCGCCGGCGGCGGGGCGGCGCGGACCGGCGATGCCGGCGGCGATGCAGCCGCCGAAGGTCGCCTGCGGCCCGAAGTGCGGCGGCTCGAAGGCGAGCATCTGATCGTGATCGGCGAGTGCGGCTTCGATTTCCAGCAGGGGCGTGCCCGCCCGCGCGGTGATCACCAGCTCGGCCGGATCGTACGCAATGATGCCGCGATAAGCGCGCGTGTCGAGGATCTCACCTTCCAGCGTCTGACCATACCAGTCTTTGGTGCCGCCGCCACGGATGCGCAACGCGCGTCCCTCGGCGCTGGCCGAACGCACGCGTTCCGACCATACGGCGACGATGTCGTCCTCTTCCATGGTGTCCTGCTTCGTTGTGTTTCGTTTGATTGTACCGGGCGGGGGCTCGCTGGCAACCAGGAGCGGACCCGCATCGGGTAATCAGGGTAGGGCACCGGGAAACGCCGCCGGAGCGGCCTGGCTATGCGCTGTGCGTACGCTAGAAACGCGGTAGCTCGGGGTGGGGCAGCAAGCCTCCGCGCACGTGCATCTTGCCGTATTCGGCGCAGCGCGCTCGGGTGGGAATGCCCTTGTCGGGATTCAGCAGGCCGGGCGCGTCGAACGCTCGCTTGACCGCGTGGAACGTGTCGCGCTCTTCGGGTGAAAACTGCACGCACATTGAATTGATCTTCTCGATGCCGACGCCATGCTCGCCCGTCACCGTGCCGCCGAGTTCGACGCACGTTTCGAGGATGTCGCTGCCGAACGCCTCGGCACGGTGCCACTCGTCCTGGTCATTGCCGTTGAAGAGGATCAGCGGGTGCATGTTGCCGTCGCCGGCATGGAAGACGTTGATGCAGCGCAGGCCGTAGGTTTTTTCCATCGTCTCGATGCGCGCGAGCAGCGGACCGATACTGCGGCGCGGCACGGTGCCGTCCATGCAGTAGTAGTCCGGTGAAATGCGCCCGGCGGCCGGAAACGCATTCTTGCGGCCGGACCAGAAGCGCAGCCGTTCGGCCTCCGAGCGGGAAATCTGGATGCGTGTGGCGCCCTGTTCGCGCAGCACCGCAGTCATGCGCACGATTTCGTCGGCGACTTCTTCGGGCGTGCCGTCCGATTCGCACAGCAGGATCGCCGCCGCGTCGAGGTCGTAGCCCGCGTTGACGAATTCCTCGACCGCGCGCGTGGCGGGTTTGTCCATCATCTCCAGGCCCGCCGGAATGATGCCCGCGGCGATGATGCCGGCGACCGCTTCGCCGCCTTTCACGACGTCGTCGAAACTGGCCATGATGACCTGCGCCGTTTGCGGCTTCGGGATCAGCTTGACGGTGACTTCGGTGACGATGGCGAACATGCCTTCGCTGCCGATCAGCACCGCGAGCAGATCGAGGCCGGGCGCGTCCGGCGCGAGCGAGCCGAATTCGACGACCTCGCCTTCCATCGTCACGGCGCGAACGCGCAGCACGTTGTGCACGGTGAGGCCGTACTTGAGGCAATGCACGCCGCCGGAATTCTCGGAGACGTTGCCGCCGATCGTGCAGGCAATCTGCGACGACGGGTCCGGCGCGTAGTACAGGCCATACGGCGCCGCCGCGTCGGAAATCGACAGGTTGCGCACGCCCGGTTGCACCGTGGCGGTTCGCGCATACGGGTCGACTTCGATGATCTTCCTGAAGCGCGCGAGCGACACCACCACGCCGTGACGGATCGGCATCGCGCCGCCGGATAGGCCGGTGCCCGCGCCGCGCGGCACGATCGGCACATTGAGACGATGACAGATCTGCACGATGCGTTGCACCTGCGATTCCGTCTCCGGCAGCGCGACCGCGAGCGGCAGACGCCGGTAGGCTGCGAGGCCGTCGCATTCATAGGCGACGGTGTCTTCCTCGCGATACAACAGACAGTGGGTCGGCAACACCGCCATCAGCGCCTGCACGACTTCGCGCTGGCGCTGGGCGAGTACTTCAGCCGTCAGTTCAGCAGGTGCGTTCATGTGACTTGTCTCCTCGTGCTTTTCGCCCATGCTCTTGTTTCGAAGCCGGCGCGGCTGCCGTTGCAACGCGGCCGCGCCGGACAACGCCTTAAGTCGCCCAAGCGAAAATCTTGCCCGGGTTCATCAGATTGCGCGGATCGAGTGCGTGCTTGATCGAGCGCATCGTATCGACGGCGACGTCGCCGTGTTCTTCGAGCAGGAAGCCGATCTTGTGCAGGCCGACGCCATGCTCGCCGGTGCAGGTGCCGTCCATGCGCAGCGCGCGTTGCACGATGCGATGGTTCAGACGCTCGGCTTCGACGAGTTCTTCCGGCTTGTCCGGGTCGATGAGGATCGCAACGTGGAAGTTGCCGTCGCCGACGTGGCCGACAATCGGGCAGGGCAGCGGCGACGCTTGCAGATCCTGCTCCGTTTCCACCACGCATTCGGCGAGGCGCGAGATCGGCACGCAGACGTCGGTCGTGACGGCGCGGCTGCCGGGCTTCAGTTGCAGCATCGCGAAGTAAGCGTTGTGACGCGCGTTCCACAAACGGCTGCGGTCTTCCGGGCGGGTTGCCCATTCGAAGTCTTCGCCGGCATTCTGCGCGGCGATCTGCTGGACCAGTTCGGCCTGCTCTTTCACACCGGCCTCGGTGCCGTGGAATTCGAAGAACAGCGTGGGCGCTTCGCGCAGCGTCAGATTCGAATGGCGGTTGATCGAGCGGATCGCGAGCGAGTCGACGAATTCGACGCGCGCGATCGGCACGCCGATCTGGATCGTTTCGATGACCGCGCGCACCGCATCGCCCATCGACGGGAATGCGCATACCGCGGCGGATACCGCTTCCGGTTGCGGGTAAAGGCGTACGGTGATTTCGGTGATCACGCCGAGCGTGCCTTCCGAGCCGACGAACAGACGCGTCAAGTCATAACCCGCCGACGACTTGCGTGCCCGTGTGCCGGTTTTGATGACGCGGCCGTCGGCCAGAACGACAGTCAAGCCGAGCACGTTCTCGCGCATCGTGCCGTAGCGCACGGCGTTGGTGCCCGACGCGCGCGTGGCCGACATGCCGCCGATGCTCGCGTCCGCGCCGGGGTCGATCGGGAAGAACAGCCCGGTGTCGCGCAGCGCTTCGTTCAGCTGTTTGCGCGAGATGCCGGGCTCGACGGTGACGGTGAGGTCTTCGGCGTTGATCGACAGCACCCGGTTCATTTCCGACAGATCGATCGACACGCCGCCTTGCACGGCCAGCAGATGTCCTTCGAGCGACGAACCGTTGCCGTACGGAATGATCGGCACGTCGTACTGGCCGCAGAGTTTGACGATGGTTTGCACATCTTCGGTCGTGCGCGCGAACACGACGGCGTCGGGCAGTTGGGGATCGAACGGCGATTCGTCGCGGCCATGGTGGGCGCGTACGGCTTCGGCAACCGAGGCGCGCTCGCCGAATGCGGCTTTGAGCGCGTCGAGCAGTTCGGCGGGAAACGGCCGGCGCAGCGGCGCCGGCGGCACGGGATGGTTCACGCATGTCTCCTGTGTCGACCAGAGTTGGCGCTTTAGCGCCTACTCTGGTCCCATACAAATGGTTGTTAAAGTTGGCGCTTTAGCGCCTACTCTGGTCCCATACAAATGGTTGTTAAAGTTGGCGCTTTAGCGCCTACTCTGGTCCCATACAAATGGTTGCTAGAGTTGGCGCTTTAGCGCCTACTCTGGTCCATATAAATGGTTGCTAGAGTTGGCGCTTTAGCGCCTACTCTGGTCCCATGCAAGCTGGTGGCCAATATTTTAGGCAGGGCTGGTTTGCAGCATGTGTTTCATTTTACGCCGATCGCCCGTGGGCCGGCGCCAGGCCGGCTACCGCTCCTATAATGGCGGCGACTTCACGATGCGCGCAATATGGATAAACGCGGTGGCCAACCGGCGGCCATTTTGCGTTGTTCCACGCCGTGTTGCGTGGCTGCATCGTCACTGCATGCAAGGGAAACATGATGGGCTACCGCTTGAGCAAGATCGCCACCCGTACGGGTGACGACGGCACCACCGGCCTCGGCGACGGCCGTCGCGTGCGCAAGGACAGCGCGCGCATTGCCGCGATCGGCGACGTCGACGAACTCAACTCGAACCTCGGCGTGCTGTTGTGCGAAACGCTGCCAGACGAGGTGCGCGCCGCGCTGGTCGCGATCCAGCATGACCTGTTCGATCTTGGCGGTGAGCTCTGCATTCCCGGCCACACGCTGATTACCGACCGGCATCTCGCCCAGCTCGACGACTGGCTCGCCGATTACAACGCGGCATTGCCGCCGCTGAAGGAATTCATTCTGCCGGCCGGCTCGCGCTCGGCGGCGCTCGCGCACGTGTGCCGCACGGTCTGCCGCCGTGCCGAACGGGCGATCGTTGCGTTGGGAGAACATGAGCCGGTCAACGCGGCGCCGCGTCAATACGTGAACCGGCTATCCGACCTGCTGTTCGTGCTCGCGCGCGTGCTCAATCGCGCTGACGGTGGCACCGACGTGCTGTGGCAGCGCGATCGCAACGCCGGCTAGAACGCGAAGCGGATCGCGCGCGCCAGCGCCATGCTTGCCATACGCGCCAACATGGCCGCGCGCGTTAGCCGACGGCCAGCGTGACCGGCTTGCCGATCCGGCTCATCATTTCGACCAGTGTGTCGATGGTGAACTTGGTGGTTTTCTTGTTGACCACGTCGGACACGCGCGGGCGCGACACCATCAGAATTTCGGCGGCCTCGGTCTGCTTCAGGTGGTGTTGTTCGATCCAGCTGGAGAGTTCGGTCATCAGCTGCTCCTTGAGCAGCCGCGTGTCGTTGATCTGCTTTTGCGATGCGGCGTGCAGGCGCTTCGCCTCGTCGGCGGAAAAGCCCAGTTCGAGGAACAGATTTGCCCCGGGCTTTGTCACGTGACGAATTTTGGTGTCGATCGTCATTTGTTAAGTTTTCCTATCATTAATGATGGCGCGGTATCGCGTCTCGGCAATCTTTCTGTCGTGTGGCCCCAGCTTTTGCGTTTTCTTCTGGAAGCAATGCAGCACATACAGCGCTTCAACATATTTGGTCACATACATCACGCGAAAAGTGCCGTCAGCGTCTCTGATGCGAATCTCGCGCGTTCCAGCGCCAATCGAGTCAAACGGTTTCCAGTCGTCAGGGTCGAGTCCTGCCTGGATCTTGCCGAGCTGAAACCCTGCGCAACGACGTGGTTCTTCGGGAAAGGCGAGTAAATCGCGATAGCTGGACCCCAACCAGCGAATTTCTTTTTCCTGCTCCATAGACGCCTTCCATGTACAAAATCTTATACGTAACGTTCCACCCGGTCAAGTCGTACGCGACCTGGCGATGAGCTGTTACGGTACAGAGACGGCTCATGAAGCACCATTCGTCCGTTCGGCTAACAAAAAGCCCGACTCGACGAGCCGGGCTTTCCACGAACCTGCCAGAGCAGTCGAGGCAGCGTTCTAGTTGCCGCTGCCGCGCGCGACGCGGCGTTGCTTGACGGCTTCGGCGAGGCCTTCCAGCACGGCGACGCTTTCGTCCCAGCCGATACATGCGTCGGTGATGCTCTGGCCGTAGGTCAGCGTGCAGCCTTCCTGCAGATCCTGGCGGCCCGCCACCAGGTGCGATTCCACCATCACGCCGACAATCCGTTCGTCGCCCGAAGCAATCTGGCGGCCGATGTCCGCGCACACCGGAATCTGGTTTTCGTGCTTCTTCGAGCTGTTCGCGTGGCTCGCGTCGATCATCAGACGCGCCGCGAGACCGGCCTTGCCGATATCCGCGCAGGCGGCGTTGACGCTGTCCGCGTCGTAGTTCGGCGTCTTGCCGCCACGCAGGATGATGTGGCAGTCCTCATTGCCGGCGGTCGACACAATCGCCGAGTGACCGCCCTTGGTGACCGACAGGAAATGGTGCGGCTGCGAGGCGGCCTTGATCGCATCGACGGCGATCTTGACGTTGCCGTCCGTGCCGTTCTTGAAGCCGACCGGGCACGACAGCCCCGAAGCGAGTTCGCGGTGCACCTGCGACTCGGTGGTGCGCGCGCCGATCGCGCCCCACGAGATCAGGTCGGCGATGTATTGCGGGCTGATCATGTCGAGGTATTCGGTGCCGGCTGGCAGGCCGAGTTCGTTGATGCGCAATAGCAGCTCGCGCGCGGTGCGCAGGCCTTCGTTGATCTTGAAGCTGTTGTCCATGTGCGGATCGTTGATGAGACCCTTCCAGCCCACCGTCGTGCGCGGCTTTTCGAAGTACACGCGCATCACGATTTCGAGCTCGCCGGCGAAGCGCTTGCGCTGCTCGATCAGGCGTCCGGCGTATTCCATCGCCGCCTTCGTGTCGTGAATCGAGCACGGCCCGATGATGACGATCAGGCGGTCTTCCATGCCGTGCAGAATGCGATGCATCGCGGTGCGCGAGTTGTAGATCACATCGGACACCGTCTCGTCGCAGGCGAATTCGCGGATCAGGTGAGCGGGCGGCGTGAGTTCTTTCAATTCGCGAATGCGGACATCGTCGGTATTGTGCGGGGGCATGATGTTCTCCTGAATCGGTTCGTAGCGTGTTCGCGCGGGCAACGAAGGCTGTAATGAGGCAGCGATGCCAGAGCGGACGACAATCAAAAAGTTTTCAACGACAAAAGTTTCAAATGTGGTTTCAAAAGCGTGGGGCGAAAAAAAACCGCCAGGCTGGCTGGCGGTTTTTCGGGAATTCTTGGTGTCCTGCGTGCACTAACACCCCTCTCGATCCGCCAGCGGTCTGAGATACCAAAAAAAGTAAAAATAAAACTTGGCGGACATGGCGAAATGAGGTCGCTGGTCAAAAAGGGTGAGTGACTTTATAACCCGCACAGGCTCGGTTGACAAGCCACAGGGTGCAAAAATGCGGAAAATCCGCATACTTCGCGCGTTGCGCGCACGAAGTATGCGTTTTCTTCAAATTCAAGCAGTGCCGCCGACCGTCATCCGGTCGATCCGCAGCGTCGGCTGACCGACGCCCACCGGCACGCTCTGACCTTCCTTGCCGCACACGCCGACGCCCGAATCGAGCTTCATGTCGTTGCCGATCATGCTGACGTACTTGAGCGATTCCGGGCCGCTGCCGATCAGCGTCGCGCCCTTGACCGGGTACGTGATCTTGCCGTTTTCGATCATGTACGCCTCGGAGGCCGAGAACACGAACTTGCCGTTGGTGATGTCGACCTGGCCGCCGCCGAAGTTCACCGCATACAAGCCGTGCTTCACGGACGCGAGGATTTCCTGCGGATCCTTGTCGCCGTTGAGCATGTACGTGTTGGTCATGCGCGGCATCGGCAGCGCCGCGTACGACTCGCGGCGCGCGTTGCCGGTGACCGGCATCTTCATCAGACGGGCGTTCAGCGTGTCCTGGATGTAGCCCTTCAGGATGCCGTCCTCGATCAGCGTCGTGCACTGGGTCGGATTGCCTTCGTCGTCGATATTGAGCGAGCCGCGGCGGTTCGGCAGCGTGCCGTCGTCGACCACCGTCACGCCCTTGGCCGCAACCTGCTCGCCGATCCGGCCCGCGAAGGCCGACGAACCCTTGCGGTTGAAGTCGCCTTCGAGGCCGTGGCCGATCGCTTCGTGCAGCAGCACGCCGGGCCAGCCCGGTCCGAGCACGACGGTCATCGCGCCGGCCGGCGCCGGACGCGCGTCGAGGTTCACCAGCGCCGCATGCACGGCGTCGTCGACGTAGCGCGACAGCACTTCGTCGGTGAAGTAGCCGTAGTCGAAGCGCCCGCCGCCGCCGCCGCTGCCGATTTCGCGGCGGCCGTTCTGCTCGGCGATCACCGTGACCGAGACGCGCACCAGAGGCCGGATGTCGGCCGCGAAGCCGCCGTCGCTGCGCGCCACCAGCACCACGTCGTATTCGCCGGCGAGGCCCGCCATCACCTGCTGGATGCGCGGGTCGCGGCCGCGCGCCATCTGTTCGATACGCTCGAGCAGCTTGACCTTGGCGGTGGCGTCGAGCGAATGGAGCGGGTCGGACGGCAGGTACAGATCGCGCCCGGCAATGCCGGTCAGCGACGACGCCACCTTGATTTTCTGCTTGCCGCCGCCCGCCCTGGCGATCGCGCGGGTGGCGATGGCCGCCTGGCGGATCGCTTCGGGCGACAGGTCGTCCGAGTACGCGAAAGCGGTGCGGTCGCCCGACACGGCGCGCACGCCGACGCCCTGGTCGATGCTGAAGCTGCCCGACTTCACGATGCCTTCTTCCAGACTCCACGCTTCGCTGCGGGTTGCCTGGAAGTACAGGTCCGCGTAGTCGATGCGATGCGTGAAGATTTCGGCGAGCGTGCGAGTGAGCAGGGATTCGTCGAGACCGTAGGGCGTCAGGAGGATGTCCTTGGCGGCGGCGAGATTACGGATACCGGGTTCGATGATGTTCATGCGAAGTATGTTCTGCTCGATACGGAGGATTCGGTTAGCGCCCGAGTCACTCGATGAGTGAGGGGCGCCGCGGTTTCAATGTCGCGCGGTTGGCAAATGAGTCAGCTGAGCACACGATGACGCCAGGCGGGCAGACTCTGTCGCACTTCGTCGATGCGCGCACGCTCGAGATTGCCGGCAACCACGCCGGCGCCTTCATCGCGCACCGCGACGACTTCGCCCCACGGGTCGATCAGCATGCTGTGGCCCCAGGTGCGGCGGCCATTTTCATGTTTGCCGCCTTGCGCCGCGGCCAGCACGTAACACTGGTTTTCGACCGCCCGGGCGCGCAACAGCATTTCCCAATGCGCGCGGCCGGTGGTGTAAGTGAAGGCGGACGGCACCACGATCAGCGCGCAGTCGCCCATGCGCCGGTACAACTCCGGAAAGCGCAGATCGTAGCAGACCGACAGGCCGACGCGGCCGAACGGCGCCTCGAAGCTGCGGACCTCGTCGCCGGGGCGGATGGTGCGGGCCTCGTCGAACGACTCTTCGCCCTTCTCGAAGTTGAACAGGTGAATCTTGTCGTAGCGCGCGGCTTCGTGGCCCTGTGGGTCGAACACCAGCGTGGTGTTCAGCACGCGCGACGCCTCCGGCGCGGTGATCGGCAGCGTGCCGCCGATCACCCAGATCTGGTGGCGGCGGGCGGCATCGGCGAGAAAACGCTGGATCGGGCCGTCCTGATAGGGCTCGCGCACGGCCAGCTTGTCCGTGTCCTTGAAGCCCATGAAGCAGAAGTATTCGGGCAGCAGCACGAGTTGCGCGCCGTCGGCGGCGGCTTCGGCAATCAGGCGTTGCGCTTCGGCCAGATTGCGTTCGCGATCCGGCGTGCTCACCATCTGCAGCGCGGCGATCCGGAAGGTGCTTGCCATAGAACCGCTGGACGCCGCGGCGGATGGAGATGAAGAGACGTGTGTTTCGCTCATGAGCGTTTCGAAAAACTCCCGGCAAGGCGGCGGCGCGAACCGCTGGCGCCACTTACGTCGATAACGTCGTTCAGGGCAGGCTGGGGCCGCCGTCGCGGCACTGGGCTTGCCCGGCCGCACGCAGGGCCGGGTAAAAACTCAGTGCGCTTCCACGGTCGAAGCCGGAGCGTCCATCTTACCGCGATCGCCCGTGACCCGCTCGACGTGCGGTTTCGACCACGAACCGGTGATCGCATACTCGCGCGCGAACACGTGCGAAACCGACTGGCTGAGCGCCACATCGGCCACCAGCGCGCCCAGCCCGAACAGCGGATTGATGATCGCCGCGGCGATCACCCCGGCGCCCACGCTGAGGGTCGGCACGACATGGAGGCGCAGGTCCTGGGTCTTCTGCGTGAGGTCGACCGAGCCCGCCATGTCTGCGCGCGCCGGCGCGGTGACCATCTTGAAATCGTCCACGCGGGCGATGCCGTTGTGGATCTGCGCGGTGCCGGTGACGCTCGAGAACGGCAGACCTTCACCGATCACGTCGCGGAAATCCAGCGTGGCGATGCGCGCAAGGCTTTGCAGGCTGAGCACGCCCAGCAGCGTCGCGACACCCGGATCGACCTTGAGAATCTGGCCGTGATGCAGGTCGAGAGCCAGATTGCCATTGAGCGTCGGAAAGTCGATCGTGGTCGGGCCGCCGCGCCACACCATATTGCCCGATAGCAACCCGCTGCCACCTTTGAGCGTGCGCGGCTGGCCGAACCGTTCGATCAGCGCGCCGGCATCCTTGACGTCGAGCTTGAAATCAAACACCGTGCGGCGCGGCGTGGTTTCGTCGGCGGTACTGCCCAGTTCCGTCGAGGTGCGCCAGTTCGCGGTGGCGCTCAGCGAGGCGGCCGGATTCGTGATGTCGAGCTTGTCGAGCTGCCAGACCGGCACGCCGTCTTCCTCGAAGTTGTGCGCATCGACTTCGAGGCGGCCGATGTTGCGATCGCGCACGATCAGCTCGTTGACCACCAGATCGATCGACGGCATGTTTTGCGCGGGCGCCGACATCGCCGGGCTGAGCAGGTCCTTGTCCGCGACCGACGGAATCACGACGCGCGCAAAACGCGCCTGCAGTTCGCCAGGCGACTCCCGGGTGGCGCCCGGCAGCCACGAAACGTGACCGGACACCTGGTTCGACGCGATGTTCGCCTGCCATTTGCGGTCCGCCTGCGACGCGCCCACGACCACGCTGTCCCAGTGACGCTTGAGCAGCGTCAGCGTCTCGATGTGCAGCGCGAAGCGGTTCGGCAGGAATTGCGTGAAGGCCGGATTCGGCGCGGCCGGCGCCGTGGGCGCGCCCTGGCTGCGCAGCTGCGCGACGAGCGCGCGCCACGCGTCGGCGTCGAACGCCGGCAAGTCGACGGCGGCGACCACGCCTTCGGACGGCAGGTCGGCGGGCTTGTTCACGCCGATTGCGCCGCGCACGACCGTCGGCGCCGCTTTCGGCTGGTAGCGCAACAGATAGGCGGCGGCGATCGGGCCGAAGGTCAGGTCGGCGCGTTCCAGACCGGCTTCACCCGGCGTCGCGGACGGTCTGACGGCGAAGTGCAGCGGCATCGGCGCGCCGACCGGCTTGTTGAACGGCGCGGGGAAGTCGAGCGCGAGGCCGGTCAGATCGGAGTTCGCGGTCACTTCCGGCAAGCGTCCCCGCGCGCCGCGCACGTTCAGCGCATATGGCGCGCTGCCGCTCATATGCGTGAGCACCTGCGCGGACGGGCCATGCAGATCGAGGCCGCGCGCCGCCTCGACGGCGATATGGCCGCCAAGCGCGAGCGCATACGTGCCGTCCTGCCTCAGCCCGCCATTCGCATGCAGGTCGCCGCCGAGAAACTGCCCGGAGAGCCGGTCGACCTGGGCCGTCCGCTCGGTGAAACGCACCCTGCCGTTCAGTTGCGACAGTGGCGGCACGTGGGCGACGCTTAGGCGGTTGTTCTGGAAGCCGACCGCGCCTTCCACGCCGATATGCGGTTTCGGCGTGCGCGGCACCGTCAGCTTGAGCGCGAGCGACGCGGGCCCTTCGGCGCGAATCTTCTCGGTCTGGTGTCTGGCCATGATGCCGAGCGAGCTCTCGTTCACATAGTCGAGCATGTCGGCGAGCGGCCCGCGGCCGTTGCCCTGGATGACGAGGTTCGACGCCCTGGTGCCGAGATCGTCGATCTTGCCGTTGACGCCGAGCAGCGCGACCCGCTTGTAACGCGCGCGGTCGATATCGAAGCGCAGCACGTTCTGCTTGAGTTCGAACACGCCGTCGATGCCGTCGAGCGGCGGCCACACGTTCGGCGTGCCGTTCCTCATCTTGCGCGGCGGGAAGGGCGAAGGATCGAACTTTCCGCCCTTGAACGGCGCGACGATATGGAAGATCCCGGCGTCGGGATCGCGCGAGTAGGGGAATTTGGTCAGATCGCCGTGCACTTCGATCATCGCGCCGTGCGACATGCCGGCCTGCAGCCCATGACCCAGATAGATGCGCAGCTTTTCGCTGATGCTGGTCGGCAGATAGCGGACGATGCGCGTCACCTGCGCGCGCTGGAAGTCGGCTTTCAGGTCGAGCGAGCCGCGGCCGTGGCCGGGGTTGCTGTAGTTGGCGTTGGCGCTGGCCGCGACGTCCGCATTCGAGACCGCGAGCTCGGCTACCTTCACGGCGAAGGCCGGGCGATTCTCGCCCGGCGCCTTCGGCGTGATGGTCCAGTCGGCCCGGCCATGCAGACGATCGAGCTTCAAACGCGGATCGTCGAACACGCCCGGCAGCGTGATGGCCACATTGGACGTGTCGAGGAGCGCGGTGCCGTGGTTTTCGTCGGCATCGACGCTGCCCCACAGATTTTCGATGCCGGGTATGCCCGCGCGCGGGTGATTCCGTGGGGTGAGCCCCGGCGGCGGCTCCTGGGCGGCCACGCTGATGCCTTGCAGATCGCCCTTGAAGCGATAGCGCTCGATCGGCTCCGCGCCGCTCGAGCGACGGTCGCTGCCCGCTTCGCCGGATTCCGGTTTGCCGCGCTCGACCTCGATCACGTAGTTGGCCATCAGGCCGCGCGGATTGAAGCGCACGAGATTGTTCAGCAGACGCCGCGGCAACGGCAGCGCACGGCTGAATTCCGCGAGGATGCCCAGATCGACGCGATCGCCGCTGACACTGACGAGCTGCCCATGCTGCTGCGACGCCGTCCGGTAGCGGCTGTTCAGCGTCGTGAACGTGAGCGTGCGGGTGAGCGGCGTGCCGTCGTCGAGCGGCGGCTGGCCGAGCTCGGCGCGCAGGTCGGTCAGTTGTAGCCGGTAGTCGCCCTGCTGTTCGACGTCGAGGTGCCACGAGAAATGGGCGACCGGCAGCAGCAGCTTCGGCTGCGTCGGCCGCACCCGCAAGGCGACGTCCGTGCCGGTCAGTTGCCCGCTTGCCGTCCTCATGCGGCCCTCGGCGAAGTCGACCCAGATCGCGTTGTCGACGCGGCCGGCAAATGTCTCGATCGGGAAATTGATGTAGCGCGCGAGCGTCGGCAGATCGACCGGGCCCGTCGATATGTACACCTGACCGGTCCAGTTGATCGGCTTGCCGATCGCGGAGAGCGGCGCGTGTCTGAAATTCGTGCGGAAATCGATCGGGCCGTGCAGCACCTGGCCGTC
The DNA here is from genome assembly GCF_902859915.1 of Paraburkholderia ultramafica. Lineage (GTDB taxonomy): Bacteria > Pseudomonadota > Gammaproteobacteria > Burkholderiales > Burkholderiaceae > Paraburkholderia > Paraburkholderia ultramafica. The sequence continues at coordinate 194,481 of NZ_CADIKK010000004.1, read as the reverse complement.
GGCGGGCGCTTGCAGCGCAAGCCGGTGGTCGTAGCCGTCATTGAGAATCGCGATCCGGATGTCGCGCAGCGCGAGCTCCGGCGCATTGTGTGTCGCATCGCGCCAGCGCAGCACGCCGCCGCGCAACACGATCGCCTGCTGGCGCAATAGCCAGGTGGACAGCGTGTCGTTGCCGCTGTGGCGGGTCGGCACCGGCAGCCCCGCCACCGACAGCTCGCCGTCGTTATTGCGCGAGACCAGCACGTCGGGTTGATCGACGATCAGGCTGGAGAGCGCCGGATGAAACTGCCACAGCGATCGCCACGACACCGTGGCGGTGGCGTGCGGAATCGTCAGCGCGGCTTTGCCGTCGTGATCGCGGATGACCAGGTTCGTGACGTCGACGCCCGGCTGAAAGCCGCTCCAATGCGGCGCCAGCTTGCCGATGGTGAACTGCGTGCGCAGCTTTTCGGAGACGGCGGCCTCGATGCGCGGGCGGAATGAGTCGATGCGCGGCAGCACCACGTAGCGCAAGCCAAGGAACAGACCCGTCGCGATGAAGTAGAGGACGAGCGCGAGCGCGAGGACCACGCGCAAAGTCCGACGCAGCACGATGTGGTCGTTTCCGCTCACAGGCCCGACCTGCCCGGTTTCGTGCTGGTCGGCGGATTCGTTTCGCTCGGACATGCTGCGGCGGGTGGGCGTATGGTAGTTTTGCGAATTAACGACGAAATGTAACACACGGGATAGCGTCGGCGGACTTCCGGCAAACCCTGTCTGCATGCCGCCTCACGGCCCGCATCGGCGCGCCGGACCCCGGTGTTGCAGCGAACTGAACCACGCCAATCAAGCAACGAGCGAGCCAGACCCTTGATGACTGACGCCACTCTCCTGAGTTCCAGCTATTCACATTACGCCGCGCGTGCCGCGGCGGCCCGTCCGCAACTCGTGGCGCACGTGGCGGCGCTGGCGTCCGCGCCGCTCAGCCGCGAGCGCATCGACGCGCGCTTCGACGCGTTGTGCGGCGAAGCGGCCGGCACGGCCGGTGCCCCATTGAGCGAGGATGCGCTCAAACGGGCCCTGCGCCAACTACGTACCGAGGTGTTCTGCGCGGCGATGGAGCGCGATCTGGCGGGCGAGGCGGACATCGCCGAAGTCACCGGTGCGATGACCGATCTGGCGGAAACGACGATCCAGCGCGCGCTCGCGGTTCTGTCCGCCGAACTCGAAACGCTTTATGGCGAGCCGCGCGGCCCGCAGGGCGAGCGCCTCGCGCTCGGCGTGGTGGGGATGGGCAAGCTGGGTGGGCGCGAACTGAACGTGTCGTCGGACATCGACCTGATCTTCGTCTATGAAGAGGACGGCGAGACGGCAGGCGGCCAACGTTCGCCGATCGCGACGCAGGACTTCTTTACGCGCCTCGGCAAGCGCCTGATCGGCGCGCTCGCCGAAGTGACCGCCGATGGCTACGTGTTCCGGGTCGACATGCGCTTGCGGCCGAACGGCGATTCGGGGCCGCTCGTGTGCAGCATCGGCATGCTCGAAGAGTATTTCTACGTGCAGGGCCGCGAGTGGGAGCGTTATGCGTGGATCAAGGGCCGGCTCGTGTCCGAAGGCGCGAGCGACGCGGCGCAGCGGCTGCAGAAGCAGCTCGACGCGATCGTCACGCCCTTCGTCTACCGCCGCTATCTCGACTTCGGCGTGATCAGCGCGATTCGCGCGCTGCATTTGCAGATTCGCCAGGAGGCGCAGCGCCGGGCGTCGATGCGGCCCGACAAGGCCGACGATATCAAGCTGGGGCGAGGCGGCATCCGCGAAATCGAATTCAGCGCGCAGGTGTTCCAGCTGATTCGCGGCGGCCAGGACGCGGGCTTTCGCGTGCGGCCGACGCTGGCCGTGTTGCGGCACGCGGCCACGCATGGGCTGCTGGATACGTCGGTGTGCGTGAAGCTCTCGCAGGCCTATCGTTTCCTGCGCGAGCTCGAGCACCGTCTGCAATACCGCAACGATGCGCAAACGCACGCAATGCCGGTCGACCCGGAAGAGCGCGCGGCGCTCGCTCACGCGATGGGTTGCGACGACTACGCGGCGTTGATGGCGAAGCTCGATGTGCATCGAGAATTCGTCGAACAGCAGTTCGACCAGATTTTCGCCGACAAGGTGAGCGGCCGCGACGGCTGTGGCGCGCCGGAAGACGGCGCCGCCGCGTGGGTCTGGAGCAGCGCGCTCGCCGACGACAGCGCCGACGAAGCGTTGCGCGCGCGCCTGATCGAACTCGGCGTGGCCGCGCCGGGCGACCTGCTCGCGCGCTTGCGCGCGGTGTGGCAGTCGTCGCGCTACGCGGGGCTGGCCGAGCGCAGCCGGCAACGTTTCGACATCGTCGCGCAGCGCGCGCTGGAAGCGGCGCGTACGCTCGAGCCGCCTGAGCGGCGCGGCGATACGGTCGCGCGGTTTTTCGATCTGCTCGAAGCGGTGAGCCGGCGCGGCGCCTACCTTGCGCTGCTGACCGAATATCCGCAGGCGCTGCATCAGGTGCTGTCGGTGCTGGGCGGCTCGCGCTGGGCGGCCGGCTATCTGATTCGTCATCCGCAACTGCTCGACGAATTGCTGGACGCCGAAGCGATCAACAGTCCGTTCGACTGGCCCGAGTTCAAGCGCACGCTGCGCCTGCGGCTGGACGCCGCCGACGGCGTCGAGCAGCAGATGGATCTGCTGCGCCACGCGCATCAGGCCGAGGTGTTCCGCATTCTGCTGATCGATCTCGCCGGCAAGCTGAGCGTCGAGCATGTGAGCGACCGGCTGTCCGAACTCGCCGACGCTGTGCTCGACGTCACGCTCGAAGCGGTCTGGAAACAGTTGTCGAAACGCCACCGTGAGGTGCCGCGTTTCGCGGTGATCGCGTACGGCAAGCTGGGCGGCAAGGAACTGGGCTACGCGTCCGACCTCGACGTGATCTTCCTGTACGACGATCCCGACGACGCCGCGGCCGACGTCTATGCGACCTACACCCGCCGCCTGATCACCTGGCTCACGACCGCGACCGGCGCCGGCACCTTGTTCGATGTCGACCTGCGCTTGCGGCCGAACGGCGAGTCGGGCCTCCTCGTGACCGATCTGGATGCGTTCCGCCGCTACCAGTTGCGCGAAGGCGACGCGGCCAATACCGCGTGGGTCTGGGAGCACCAGGCGTTGAGCCGCGCGCGTTACTGCGCGGGCGACGCCGGGATCGGCGCGAAGTTCGAGGCGATCCGCGAACAGGTGCTGACCACGCCGCGCGAAGCGGCGCTGCTCGCGAAGGAGATCGTCGAGATGCGCGAGCGCGTCGAGGCGGGGCATCCGAACCATACTCCGACGCTGTTCGACCTGAAGCACGACCGCGGCGGCATGGTCGATATCGAATTCACCGTGCAGTACTGGGTGCTGCTGCATGCGGCAAGCGATCCCGAGCTGATCCGCAATACCGGCAACATCGCGTTGCTGCGGGAAGTGTCGCGCATCGGTCTGATGAGCGAGGCGGAAGCGGAGACGGTCGGCGCGGCGTATCGCGTGTACCGCAAGTTGCAACACAAGCTGCGGCTGGACGGAATGGAGAAGGCGCGGGTCGATCCGGCGCTGGTGAGCACCGAGCGTGACGCGGTGCTGGCGCTGTGGACGCGGGTGTTCGGTTGACGCGACGGTGCGTGAGGCGAGAGTGAGGGCGGTGACGGCGGTGAGGGCGGTGGGATGGTGAGCGCGATGCCAGCCTTGCCAGCCTTGCCCGCGCCGGGCTGAAGTATTGCAACGTGGCCGGGATGATCGATCTCCCGGCCACGTCGTTTCAAGCGGCCAGCATTTCCTTCGCGTGCTTGCGGGTGGTCGCGGTGATTTCCAATCCGCCGAGCATCCGCGCGACTTCCTCGACACGGCTCGCCTTGTCGAGCGAGGTCACGCTGCTCACCGTGCCGCCCTTGCCGTTGCCGGCCTTCGCCACCTGGAAATGGTGGTCGCCGCGTGCGGCGACTTGCGGCAAGTGGGTCACGCACAGCACCTGGCGTGCTTGTCCGAGCTGATGCAGCAGCCGTCCGACTACCTCGGCGACGCCGCCGCCGATGCCCGTATCCACTTCGTCGAAGATCAACGTGGGGGTCGGGCTGGCGGCGCTGGCGATGACCGCGAGCGCCAGGCTGATCCGCGCGAGTTCGCCGCCTGACGCGACCTTGGCGAGCGGACGCAGCGGCACGCCGGCATGACCGGCTACGCGGAACTCGATCTGCTCGAGCCCGTGCGCGCCACCTTCGGGCAGCGGCACCAGCGCGACTTCGAAGCTGCCGCCTTTCATCGACAGTTCCTGCATCCCGGTGGTGACCGCCGCGCCCAGCGCCTTGCCGGCCTTCGCGCGCGCCTTCGACAGTTTTTTCGCCTCGCTCAGGCAGTCTTCCCTGGCCTTGGCTTCGGCGGCGTGCAGGCTGTCGAGATCGGCGGCGGCGTCGAGCGCGGCCAGTTGCGCGCGCCGCGCCTGATGTTCGTCAGGCAGCGTTTCCGGTTGCAGGCGGAATTTGCGCGCGGCCGAGTGCAAGGCGTCCAGGCGCTTTTCGACTTGCGCGAGCCGCTCCGGATCGAGTTCGAGCTTTTGCGCGTAATGACTCAGCGAATACGCCGCTTCCTGCAACTGGATTTCGGCCGGCTCGAGCGCGGCCAGCACGTCGTTCAACGCCGGATCGATCTCCGCGAGATCGCGCACCTTCGACACGATCGAAGCAAGGTGCGTGATCATCGCCTCGTCCGATTCGGACAGCGCGCCGAGCGCGCCTTGCACGCCGTCGATCAGATTGGCCGAATGCGACAGCCGCCGATGCTCGGCGTTGACCTCTTCCCATTCACCCGGCTGCGGCGCGAGCTTGTCCAGTTCGGTGAGCTGCCAGGCGAGGCGCTCGCGTTCGAGCTGCAACTCGCGGTCGCGCGTCTGTGCGTGCTCGACTGCCTGCACTTTCTCGCGCCACGCGCGCCATGCGCGCGTGACGGTGGCCGCGGTGTCGGAGAGACCCGCGTGGGTATCGAACAGTTCGCGTTGCGCGTCCGGGCGCATCAGCAACTGGTGAGCGTGCTGGCCGTGAATATCCACCAGCATCTCGCCGACCTCGCGCAATTGCGCGAGCGTTGCCGCGGTGCCGTTGATGAAAGCCCGTGAGCGGCCGTTGGCGTCCACCACGCGCCGCAGCATCACGGTGCCGCCATGATGGCCGTCGTCGGCGGTCGCGCCGAGCGCCTGCTCGTCGAGCCATTGCTCGACCTGCGCATGGGTCTCGAACTCCGCGGTGATGTCGGCGCGGCTCTCACCGCTGCGCACGACATTCGTATCGGCGCGTGCGCCAAGCGCGAGTGCCAGCGCGTCGATCAGGATCGACTTGCCGGCGCCGGTTTCGCCTGAGAAAACAGTAAAGCCGCTGTCGAATTCGAGGTCGAGCGCGGCGACGATGACGAAGTCGCGTATCGAGAGGTGGCGCAGCATGGAGGTTGTCTGATGAGCTTGAAATTCAGGTTTCGGCAGCGGCGGCGGTCGCGTTCCAGCATTGCTTCGCCACTCAGGGCTAGAGGTCTTCTTCGTGCGACGGGTATTCGTTCCAGTGCAGCTTCTTGCGCAGCGTGGCGTAATAGCTGTAGCCGACCGGATGCAGCAGCGGCACCGTATGACGCGAGCGGCGCACTTCGATCGTGTCGCTCAACTCCAGCGAGGTGAACGACTGCATGTCGAAATTGACGTTCACTTCGCGGCCGGAAACGATCTGGATGCTCACCTTCGAGTCGTCCGGCAGCACGATCGGCCGGTTCGACAGCGCATGCGGCGCGATCGGCACCAGCACGATGCCTTGCAATTGCGGATGCAGAATCGGCCCTTGCGACGACAGCGCGTACGCGGTCGAGCCGGTCGGCGTGGCGACGATCAGGCCGTCCGAACGCTGGTTGTACATGAAGCGCCCGTCCACCGAAACGTGCAGTTCCGCCATGCCGGAGAAGCCGCTGCGGTTGACCACCACGTCGTTGAAGGCCAGCGCGTGGTAGATCGGATTGCCGCCGCGCATGATGCGCGCTTCGAGCAGCATGCGCTCTTCGCGCTCGAAATTGCCGGACAGCATTTGCGGCACGATCTCGCTCATGTCGGAGATCGGGATGTCGGTAATGAAGCCGAGCCGCCCGTGGTTGATGCCGATGAGCGGCGTGCGGTAGGGCGCGAGTTGGCGGCCGATGCCGAGCATCGTGCCGTCGCCGCCCAGCACCACGGCGACGTCGGCGCGCGCGCCGATCTCGGCGGGACGGAGCGCCGGATAGTCGGTGATGCCGATTTCGGTGGCGGTGTCGGCTTCGAACACGACCTCGAAGCCGCGCCTGGCGATGCACGAGGCGAGCGCGGTCAACGGCTCGCCGATGCCTGGCGTATTGTTGCGCCCGACGAGCGCGACGGTCTTGAACTGGCTGGTCACTTGCATGCCGGCATTACACCATAGGTAGGGCCTGAAAAGAACCGCAGACAGACCCGGTAGCGGGGCGGCGCACACGGGTCGTCAGCGTACGCGGCGATTATCGTTAAAATGGTGAAGCCTTGATGACATGCGCGCCGGATAAGATGCGGCGGCACATTGCCGGATAGCGCGCCCAGGTGGTGGTCTGAAGGCTGGTGGCCCCGGCGGTCGCGCAAAAGGTGGCTGGCGAGGCCCCCAACCGGTTGCCGGGCACCGCGCCGGACCATGGGCGAGGGAGCGTCCCGGCAAGCAGCGGCCCAATCGTCAGGGGGAGGCGCCGTTAGCGCTCGCGGTAGTCGCATCATTAGGCTAGAATTTTCCGTCATGCTAGATCCTCGCGCACAAACCCTCCTCAAAACGCTGATTGAGCGCTACATCGCCGAAGGTCAGCCGGTCGGCTCGCGCACGCTGTCACGTTATTCGGGCCTCGAACTGAGCCCGGCAACGATCCGCAACGTGATGTCCGATCTTGAGGACCTGGGGCTCGTGATCAGTCCGCATACTTCGGCGGGCCGCATTCCCACACCGCGTGGCTACCGGCTGTTCGTCGACACGATGCTGACGGTGGAGTCCGCCGCCGACGAAGAGGCGGTGATGCGCACCGTCAAGACTACGCTGCAGCCGGGCGAGCCGCAGAAAGTCGTTGCGGCGGCGGCCAGTGTGCTGTCCAACCTGTCGCAGTTCGCCGGCGTGGTGCTCACGCCGCGGCGCAGCCACGTGTTCAAGCAGATCGAGTTCATGCGTTTGTCCGACAAACGCATTCTGCTGATCATCGTGACGCCTGAAGGCGACGTGCAGAACCGCATCATGGCGACCCAGCGCGACTTCTCGCCATCGCAACTGGTCGAAGCCTCCAATTACATCAACGCGCACTTCGCGGGCCTCTCGTTCGACGACGTGCGCCGCCGCCTGCGCGAAGAAATCGACGCGTTGCGTGGCGACATGACCACGCTGATGCACGCCGCCGTCACGGCCAGCACGGACGAATCCGACACCGGCGAGACCGTGCTGATATCCGGCGAGCGCAACCTGCTCGAAGTCGCCGATCTGTCGTCGGACATGGCGCGCCTGCGCAAGCTGTTCGATGTGTTCGACCAAAAGACCAGCCTCCTTCAGTTGCTCGACGTGTCGAGTCACGCGGCGGGCGTGCAGATTTTCATCGGCGGCGAGTCGAATCTCGTGCCGATCGAGGAGATGAGCGTCGTCACCGCGCCGTACGAGGTGAACGGCAAGATCGTCGGCACGCTCGGCGTGATCGGGCCGACCCGCATGGCCTACAGCCGCGTGATTCCGATTGTCGATATCACCGCGCGTCTGCTTTCGCTGACTCTGAGCCAGCAGTAACGACCCGTTACTCCCGCTGCGGCAGGCCGTGCTGCGAATGATGCGCGAGCGCGCGCGGCTTGCCAATCGGCCGAACGGCCAGGGGTATCTGGCGGACCGGGCCATGGACCGCGCCGCTATAATGAATCTCCACTGAATCGACTCTCCGCGTAAAGCGGTGACTTCTGCTGCCTATGCGCTTCGACCTCGAGCGGCCTTCACAGAACGCCACGTCACATCGTGTCGCCGTGCTGCTGATCAATCTCGGCACGCCTGACGCGCCGACGCCGCGCGCGGTCCGCCGCTATCTCGCGCAGTTCCTGTCCGATCCGCGGGTGGTCGAAATTCCGGCGCTGCTGTGGCAGATCATTCTGCGTCTGCTGATTTTGCCGTCCCGCGGCCGCAGCTCCGCGAAGAAGTACGCGGCGGTCTGGATGCCCGAGGGCTCGCCGCTGCGCGTCTTTACGGAAAAGCAGGTGGAAGGCTTGCGCCACCTGTTGCAGTTGAACGACTACACGGTGCTGGTCGACTACGCGATGCGCTACGGCACGCCGGGCATTCCGGCCATGCTGAACCAGTTGAAGCTGGCGGGCGCCGAGCGCGTGCTGCTGATGCCGATGTATCCGCAATACTCTTCGTCGACCACGGCCACGGCTTTCGACGACGCCTTTTCGGCGCTCAAGCGCATGCGCAATCAGCCGGAGATCCGCACAGTGCGCCAGTACGCGGACCATCCGGCGTACATTGCCGCGCTTGCGGCCCAGGTGCATCACTATTGGCATCAGCACGGCCGGCCCGACTTCGCGGCGGGCGACAAGCTGGTGCTGAGTTTTCACGGTGTGCCCAAGCGCACGCTGGACCTGGGCGACCCGTACCACGAGCAATGCCAGCAGACCGGCGCGCTTTTGATGCAGGCGCTGGAACTGACGCCGGTGGAATGCCGCATCACTTTCCAGTCGCGCTTCGGCAAGGCTGAATGGCTGCAGCCGTACACGGCGCCCACGCTCAAGGAACTGGGCGCGGCGGGCGTGCGGCGCACCGACGTGTTCTGTCCGGGCTTTACCGCCGACTGCCTTGAAACGATTGAAGAAATCGGCATGGAAGTGCGTGACGAGTTCCTGCATGCGGGCGGCAAGGAGTTTCACCGGATCGCCTGCATGAACGCGTCGCCGCCGTGGATTGACGCGCTCGGCGAAATCGTCGCGCAGAATCTCCAGGGCTGGCCGGTGCAGGCGGCGCCGGTGCCTCACACCACAGGAGGTTGAACGGGCTCATGAACTACAGGATTTCAACCGAAGCGGGCGCGAAGCTGCGGATCGACAAATGGCTGTGGGCGGCGCGCTTTTTCAAGACGCGCTCGCTGGCGGCGGATGCCGTCGACAAAGGGCATGTGCGCATCGGCGGGGCCAGCGTCAAGCCGGCCAAAGACGTGCGGATCGGCGACCTGGTCGAGATCGAGATCGAGCGGATCGTGTGGCAGGTGGAGGTGCTGGGCGTGTGCGACGTGCGCGGCCCGGCGAGCGTCGCGCAGACGCTCTATGCTGAAACCGGGGAGAGCAGGGTGAAGCGGCAGATCGAGCAGGAGCGGCGCAAGACGTATCGCGAACCGGCCGCCGCTTTGCACGGCCGGCCGACCAAGCGCGACCGGCGCACTATCGACAGATTTTCAGGTGGGGATTGAACAGCTGTTCCATGGTTGCGTGCACACCGCCGTACTCGGTCGTGTGGTCGTTGACCGCTCCGGACATGCAGATGGTCGTGGTGCCCGCAACCAGTACCAATGCGACCACCCCGATTGCAAAGGTCAGTTTCACGGTACTCCCCTTGGGACGATTCGATCTTAAAACGGGCGAATCAGGTGAAATTGCAAAATGTCGGTAAGGCTTACGTCAGATTAGGGTTAACGTGTCTTTTCCGATGCTTTATTGGAGGATAGGCCACTTGTCGGCCGCACTCAATCTCAATCTGATTGCGCCGCATTAATGGTTGTAACGGCGCGTTTCGACCGTACGCCGATGGTGCGAAAAGAACATCGAGATCCGCTTGAAACGGGTCTTTCCGGCCCCATCTGCCGTTTCAATATGCGGTTGCGCGCCGGGTGATGTGTCGCGATTTTGCAACGCACAAACCGCGCCACGTTTTTGCGCGCTTGCGCCACCGTTGGTTTTTACTTTTAACGACTTTCAGCGACATGGAAAACACGCAAGATAACCCGACGAGCCAGAATCCCACGCCCGCCGACGAAACCGAGCGCCAGGCCGCCGAGGCCGCAGCATCCCAGGAAGCGGCTCCGAGCGCCGCTGCGGACACGCCGGCAACCGCCGAGCAAGTCGCGCTGGCCGAAGCTCAGGCGAAGATTGCCGAGTTGCAGGAAAGCTTCCTGCGCGCGAAAGCCGAGACCGAAAACGTGCGCCGCCGCGCCCATGACGACGTTGCCAAGGCGCATAAGTTTGCGATCGAAAGTTTCGCGGAACATCTGCTGCCGGTGGTCGACAGCCTCGAAGCCGCCGTCGCCCACTCGTCCGACGACCTGCAGAAGGTCCGCGAAGGTGTCGAATTGACGCTGCGCCAGTTGACCGGCGCGCTGGAGAAGGGCCGCGTCGTCGCCCTGAACCCGGTTGGCGAGAAGTTCGACCCGCACCGCCACCAGGCCATCTCGATGGTGCCGGCCGATCAGGAGCCGAACACCGTCGTCGCCGTGCTGCAAAAAGGCTTTGTCATCGCCGATCGCGTGCTGCGTCCCGCACTCGTGACCGTCGCGGCGCCGAAGTAAGCGGCACAAAGCTTGTGTAAGCCATTTCATCTGGCAGGCACGGCCATGGCCAACATTCCCGTCGACGCTACCGCGTTCGCCGTTTTCGACATGCAGGAGCTCAGCGCCGACACGTTCGACGCCGGGCTCGCCGAAGCCGGGGATGATCTGGCCGTGGTGTTTTTCTGGGGTCTCGACTGCTTCAATTGCGAGATCGCCAGGAAGGCGATGCTGGCGCAGCCGGACGCGATCCGTGCGCTCGGCCTCAAATGGTTTCACAGCAACGTCTACGAGCATCGCGAACTGGGCCGGCGCTTCGTGCTTCACGGCGTGCCCACGTGGTTCTTCTTTTATCACAGCAAGCGGCTTGGCCGGGCAACCGGCTGGCACGGCCTCGGGCAGTTCGAGGCGGCGGTCGAGGCGGCGCGGGAAAAGATCCGGGCCGCCAATGCCGCGGGCGGTGCGCAAGTTGCTGGTGCGAATTCGGGCAAAAGTTCGGCCGATTGAAAAAAATTAAAGACCGCATCGCAAAAGAGGTCTTGAAAACGATGCGGGCGCACTTATGTTGAGTGCAGGTATGAATTTAGGGCGGATCGCCTGACCGCCGGATGGGCAAACGGGGCGATTCCCTCAGCGATCAAAGTTAGGAGATTAGTAAAAATGGGCAAGATTATCGGTATCGACCTCGGCACGACCAACTCGTGCGTGGCGATCATGGAAGGCAATTCGGTCAAGGTGATCGAGAACTCGGAAGGTGCGCGCACCACGCCGTCGATCATCGCTTACATGGAAGACGGCGAGATTCTCGTCGGCGCGCCTGCGAAGCGTCAGTCGGTCACGAACCCGAGGAACACGCTGTACGCGGTCAAGCGCCTGATCGGCCGCCGCTTCGAAGAAAAAGAAGTGCAGAAAGACATCGGCCTGATGCCGTACAAGATCATGAAGGCCGATAACGGCGACGCATGGGTCGAGGTGCGCGATCAGAAGCTGGCTCCGCCGCAAATCTCCGCGGAAGTGCTGCGCAAGATGAAGAAGACCGCTGAAGACTACCTTGGCGAGTCGGTCACGGAAGCTGTGATTACGGTTCCCGCGTACTTCAACGACAGCCAGCGTCAGGCGACCAAAGATGCAGGCCGCATCGCCGGTCTGGAAGTGAAGCGGATCATCAACGAACCGACCGCAGCGGCTCTGGCATTCGGCCTGGACAAGGCTGAAAAGGGCGACCGCAAGATCGCCGTGTTTGACCTCGGCGGCGGCACCTTCGACATCTCCATCATCGAAATCGCCGACGTCGACGGCGAGATGCAGTTCGAGGTGCTGTCGACCAACGGCGACACGTTCCTCGGCGGTGAAGACTTCGATCAGCGCATCATCGATTACATCATTGGCGAGTTCAAGAAGGAACAGGGCGTCGATCTGTCGAAAGACGTGCTCGCGCTGCAACGCCTGAAGGAATCGGCTGAAAAGGCGAAGATCGAACTGTCGTCCAGCCAGCAAACCGAAATCAACCTGCCGTACATCACGGCCGACGCGTCGGGTCCGAAGCACTTGAACCTGAAAATTACGCGTGCGAAGCTGGAAGCGCTGGTTGAAGAACTGATCGAACGCACGATCGAGCCGTGCCGCGTGGCCATCAAGGACGCAGGCGTGAAGGTCGGCGAAATCGACGACGTGATTCTGGTCGGCGGTATGACCCGCATGCCGAAGGTGCAGGAAAAGGTTAAGGAATTCTTCGGCAAGGATCCGCGCCGCGACGTGAACCCGGACGAAGCCGTGGCCGTTGGCGCCGCGATTCAAGGCCAGGTTCTGTCGGGCGACCGCAAGGACGTTCTGCTGCTCGACGTGACCCCGCTGTCGCTCGGCATCGAAACGCTCGGCGGCGTCATGACGAAGATGATCAACAAGAACACCACGATCCCGACCAAGCACGCACAGGTCTACTCGACGGCTGACGACAATCAGAACGCCGTGACGATCAAGGTGTATCAGGGCGAACGCGAAATGGCAGCGGGCAACAAGCTGCTGGGCGAATTCAACCTTGAAGGCATTCCGCCGGCACCGCGCGGCACGCCGCAGATCGAAGTGAGCTTCGACATCGACGCGAACGGCATTCTGCACGTCGGCGCGAAAGACAAGGCGACCGGCAAGGAAAACCGCATCACGATCAAGGCGAACTCGGGTCTGTCCGAAGCCGAAATCGAAAAGATGGTGAAGGACGCGGAAGCGAACGCGGAAGAAGATCACAAGCTGCGTGAACTGGCCGATGCCCGCAACCAGGGCGACGCGCTGGTCCACAGCACGAAGAAGGCGCTCACCGAATACGGCGACAAGCTGGAAGCCGGCGAGAAGGAAAAGATCGAAGCCGCGCTGAAGGACCTCGAAGAAACGCTGAAGAGCGGTTCGAGCGACAAGGCGGCGATCGAAGCCAAGATCGAAGTGGTGGCGACCGCCTCGCAGAAGATGGGCGAGAAGATGTACGCCGACATGCAGGCTGCGCAAGGTGCCGAAGCAGCGGCAGGCGCGGCGGGTGCGGGCGCATCGGCGGCGGGCGCGAGCCAGCCGCAGGACGATGTGGTCGACGCCGAGTTCAAGGAAGTGAAGAAGGACTAAAGCCAGGTCGTATTTCGACCGTAAAGCCGTGCACAGCGATGTGCGCGGCCCGGCTGCACAAGGAACTGCGCCCCTCGGGCAACAGCAACGTGCAAGAGCGGTTATTACGCCTGGCGAGCCTTTTGGGGCTCTCCGGGCACATTTGTTTTATGGAGGGCGTTGTTTTGAACCGTGTCAAAGCGGGTGGAAACAGCGGCCGGACGAGTCGTGAGACTCCAGCATTCAAGAGGAGCCACCGCGTCGCATTGCGCGAGTGGCGTTGAACCGATATGGCGAAACGGGATTACTACGAGGTTCTGGGCGTCGCAAAGAACGCGAGCGACGACGAAATCAAGAAGGCTTATCGCAAGCTCGCGATGAAGCACCACCCCGACCGCAATCCGGGCAACAAGGATGCGGAAGAGCATTTCAAAGAGGTGAAGGAAGCCTATGAAATGCTGTCGGACTCGCAAAAGCGTGCCGCGTACGATCAGTACGGCCACGCGGGTGTCGATCCGAACATGGGCGCAGGCGGTGCGCAAGGCTTCGGCGGCTTTGCCGATGCGTTCGGCGATATTTTCGGCGACATCTTCGGCCAGGCGGCCGGTGGCGCCGCACGTGGTGGCGGCGGACGTGCCGGCCCGCAGGTGTATCGCGGCGCCGATCTGCGCTACAGCATGGAAATCACCCTGGAACAGGCCGCACACGGCTACGACACGCAGATTCGCGTGCCGAGCTGGGTCTCGTGCGATGTCTGTCACGGCTCGGGGGCGAAGCCCGGCACCAAGCCGGAAACCTGCCCGACCTGTAGCGGCTCGGGTTCGGTGCGGATGTCGCAAGGCTTTTTCAGCATTCAGCAAACCTGCCCGAAGTGCCACGGCACCGGCACCTATATTCCGGAGCCGTGCGGCCATTGCCACGGCGCGGGCAAGGTGAAGGAAACCAAGACGCTGGAAGTGAAGATCCCCGCAGGTATCGACGACGGCATGCGCATCCGCTCGGCCGGCAACGGTGAACCGGGTATCAACGGCGGTCCGTCTGGCGATCTGTACGTCGAAATTCACATCAAGCAGCACTCGGTATTCGAGCGCGACGGTGACGACCTGCACTGTCAGATGCCGATTCCGTTCACCAAGGCGGCCCTCGGCGGCGAAATCGAAGTGCCGACACTCGCGGGCCGCGCCAGCTTCACCGTGCCGGAAGGCACGCAGTCGGGCAAGACGTTCCGTCTGCGTGGCAAGGGCATCAAGGGGCTGCGTTCGAGTATTGCCGGCGATCTGTACGTGCACGTGCAAGTCGAAACGCCGGTCAAGCTCACCGAGTCGCAGCGCGAGTTGCTGCAGCAATTCGAAAAGGCGCTGGTTGAAGGCGGCTCCCGGCACAGCCCGCAAAGCAAGAGCTGGTTCGATCGGGTGAAGAGCTTCTTCGATTAATGGCAGTTTGAAGTTGGCGGCAAACATGACGGCAGATGAGCGCGGCGCGGTTTTCGCGTTGCTCGACGATTGCGACGCGACGGCGGCGCGCCGTTCGAGTCGTCTGTACACGGGTTTTGTGCATGAACGGGTTTGCGCGGACGCCGCGCAACTCGAAGCCGTGTGTGAGAGCGTCGTTGCCGATACGCGGGATGGTTTGCATGCCGTCGTGCTCGCCGACTATGAGTTTGGCCGGACGCTCCTCGATGGAGGTGCGCACCGGTTTCTGAAAACGCAGCGTGGCGATGCCACGCTGCGTTTTTTATTGTTCGAGCGTTGCGACAAGCGGTCGCGCGAAGAGGTCGACGCGTGGCTCACCGAGCGCGACGGCGGTGCGCTCGAGCCGTCGGTGGCAGGCACGGCTAATGTGCGCGCGAGCGTCGATCCCGCGCAATTCAACGCCGCGATCGATGCGATTCATGCCGCTCTGTGCGTGGGCGATTCGTATCAGGTCAACTACACGTATCGGCTCGGCTTCGACGTGTTCGGTACGCCCACCGCGTTCTATCGGCGCTTGAGGGCGCGTCAGCCGGTTCCGTTCGGCGCGCTCATCGCGTTGCCGGGTGATAGCTGGGTGTTGTCGTGCTCGCCGGAGCTTTTCATTGAGAAGCAGGGCGCAAAGTTGCGCGCGCGGCCGATGAAAGGCACGGCGCCGCGCTCGGACGATCCGGTCGCCGATCGGCGCGCAGCCGAGTTCCTTGGCAACGATCCGAAAAACCGCGCCGAAAACGTGATGATCGTCGATCTGCTGCGCAACGATCTGTCGCGGGTTGCGCAGACGGGCTCGGTCAAGGTGCCGGCGCTGTTCTCGGTCGAACCGTATGCGTCGGTCTGGCAGATGACGTCGACGGTGGAGGCGACGTTGCGGACCGGTACGCCGTTCGCCGGAATCCTGCGCGCGCTGTTTCCGTGCGGCTCGATCACCGGCGCGCCCAAGCATCGCACGATGCAGTTGATCGACGAACTTGAGAGTACGCCGCGCGGTCTTTATACCGGGGCGATCGGGTGGCTCGATGCACCTTCGGATGCTGATCATGCTGGCGCTGAAGGCATGCAGGCAGATGCCACTGGCGCGGCGGCAAAGATTGCCGCCACACCCACCGCAAACGAATCCCTCTGCGGCGACTTCTGCCTCTGCGTCGCAATCCGCACCTTGACGTTGAACCGGTCCGCGCAAACTGGCGGCCTGCGAGGCAAGATGGGCGTCGGCGCGGGCATCGTCCTCGACAGCGTGGCCGCCGACGAATATGTGGAGTGCCAATTGAAAGCCAGCTTTCTTACCGGCGCCGACCCGGGCTTCGAACTCTTCGAAACGATGTACGCGACGCGGGAAGAGGGCGTGCGGCATCTATCGCGTCATCTCGAACGGCTCGCGTCCAGCGCAGCGGTGCTTGGCTTCAAACTCGACGACATCAATGCAGTTCGTGCGCAAATCGCCGCGAAGTGCGCGTCGCTGCCGACGCAAAGCCCGCACCGCATGCGGCTCGCGCTGAGCAAGCGCGGCACGATGCAAATCACCGCCGCGGTATTGACGCCGCTAGCCGACGCCATCGTCGGCGTCCTGCTCGGTCCTGACGAGGCCTTCCCCGCGACCGAAGCCAACGACCCACTGCTACACCACAAAACCACTCGCCGCGCCGACTACGACCGCGGCTGGCGCGAAGCCGAGGCGAAAGGCGCATTCGATACCCTGTTTTTCAACGAACGAGGTGAGTTGACCGAAGGCGGCCGGTCGAATGTGTTTGTGAAACTGGCAGGGCAATGGTGGACGCCGCCGCTCGCGTCGGGCGTGCTGCCCGGTGTGATGCGAAGCGTGTTGCTTGAAGGCGCGTCGGGTCTGCAAGCGGCCGAAAAAATCCTGACGCAGGCGGACGTGCTGAACGCCGAAGCGCTGCTGATCTGCAACGCATTGCGCGGCGCGCTGCCGGCGCGGATCGTCCGTCAGAACACGGACGGAGTCGCACGCAAGAGCTGCACGGGTACGTAAAAGCCGTCCGCGTGCGCAAAAACAAACCAGCGCCCCGC
Source organism: Paraburkholderia ultramafica (assembly GCF_902859915.1). Taxonomy (GTDB): domain Bacteria; phylum Pseudomonadota; class Gammaproteobacteria; order Burkholderiales; family Burkholderiaceae; genus Paraburkholderia; species Paraburkholderia ultramafica. The sequence goes on along the minus strand of NZ_CADIKK010000004.1, from coordinate 177,844 downwards.
CAACCACCAAGGCGCTGCAATCCATCAGAACGTCAGAACGTGTGCTCCGGGCCAGGGAACGAAGCGTCCTTCACCGCGCGAACATACGCTTGCACAGCGGCCAGAATGCTCGGCTGCCCCTGCATGAAATCCTTCACAAAGCGCGGGCGCTTGCCGGGGAAAATCCCTAGCATGTCATGCAGCACCAGCACTTGACCCGAGCAATCCAGACCCGCGCCAATCCCGATCGTCGGAATGCGCAGCTGCTTTGTGACTTCGCTCGCGAGCTGCGTCGGAATCGCCTCCATCACGATCAATTGCGCGCCGGCCGCCTGCATCGCGAGCGAGTCGCGCAGCAACTGGCTCGCACCCGCCTCGGTCTTGCCTTGCACTTTGAAGCCGCCGAACGCATGCACGGACTGCGGCGTGAGGCCGACGTGCGCGCACACGGGAATCGAGCGCTCGACCAGAAAACGCACCGTGTCCGCGAGCCATACGCCACCCTCGAGCTTCACCATCTGCGCGCCGGCGCGCATCAATTCCACCGAGCTTCTGAACGCTTCTTCCGGCGTGCCATAAGTGCCGAACGGCAAATCGGCCACTACCAGCGCCGACGGCCGCGCGCGTGCCACGCTAGCCGTGTGATAAGCGATGTCGGCAAGCGACACCGGCAGCGTGGTCGTGTGGCCTTGCAGCACATTGCCGAGCGAGTCGCCGATCAACAGCACGTCGACGCCCGCCCGATCCAGCAGCGCGGCGAAGCTCGCGTCGTAACAGGTGAGCATTGCGATTCTCTCGCCGGCGTCGCGCATTGCCTGCAGTTTCGGCACGGTGATCGCGTTCCGGCTCGCTTCCTGCAAATAGGTCATGGGTCAATCCATTGGAAAAGAGGTGGCCGCGCCGCTCAGAGCGACGTGCCTTTGACAAAGAATTCCTTGCGGCCGCGCATGGTTTCGATGCGTTCGGCGAGTAGCGCAAGGTCCGCGTCGGAATCGAGCGGATTCAGGTGTTCGGCGTTGATCGTCAGCACGGGCGTGCCGTCGTAGTGATAGAAGAAGTCGTTGTACGCGTCGCACAGGGCGCGCAGATACGCGTCGGAAATCTGCAGCTCCATCGGCACGGCGCGCTTCTGGATGCGCGCGAACAGCACCTCGGGACTGGCCTGCAGATAGACCACGAAATCCGGCGCGGGCGCGCTGACGTCAAGCCGCGCGGCGAGCGCGCGATACAACTGCCACTCGTCTTCCTGCAAGGTTAGACGCGCGAAGATGTCGTTCTTCTGCGTCATGAAATCGGCGATCAGCGGCGTGCCCGAGCCATGCAACACGTTCACTTCCTGCGCCTGCTGCGCGCGCTGCAACGCGAAGTGCAGTTGCGCGGGCAACGCGTAACGCGCGGTGTCGCGATAAAAACGTTCGAGAAAGGGATTGGCCTGCGGCCGCTCGAATAATTCGTGCATCGACCAGCGCTGCGCGAGCCGCCGTGCGAGCGAAGTCTTGCCGACGCCGATCGGCCCTTCGATCGCGAGATACCCGAACGGAGGCCGCAAGTGCGGCGCGGTGACCGTGAGTGGCGGCGAACTCATTCGCAGCGGCCTTTGGCGGCAGCGCCGCCGTCGGCGGTTAATGCATTAAGCATTGGACACTGACAGGAGCCCTTCACCTTCTCGATGCGTTGATCCCTCACTGCGCCGAGCAGCGCATCAGCGCGGCCGTGTTGCGGGATGACCAGCGCCGCATCGATTTCGACCAGCGGCACCAGGGCAAAGGCGCGTTCGACCAGACGCGGATGCGGCACGATCAGATCGGCCTCGTCGATCGATTGATCGCCGTACAGCAGGATGTCCAGGTCGAGCGTGCGCGGTGCGTTGCGAAACGGCCGCTCGCGACCGAACTGATGCTCGATCTTGTGGCACAGCGCCAGCAGATGCCGCACGGGGAGCGTCGTATCGACCTTCACGACGCAGTTGAAATAATCGTCACCGCCCGCGTCGATCGGGGCAGTGCGATACAGGCTCGACTTGGCGAGCACGGAGATGGTGTGCTGCTGTGCGAGACACACCACTGCGTCTTTCAGGGTCTGGCGCGCGTCCCCGAGATTCGCGCCGAGGCCAAGATAAGCAACCGTCATGGCATACCTTTCTGCAACTATCGTTCGACGGCTCCAGCGAACGCTGTGTCAGTCGTCGTGCGAGCCGTCGTGGCCCGCGTCGTTGTCTGTGCGTTCGGCTGGCGTGCCGCCCTCCATTCCGTCGCCCGGTTTGCGGTTTCTGGCGCCACTGCTGCGCCGCCGTCGTTTTCTGGGACTCCGGTCCTTCCCGCCTTGCGTGAGCAATGCCTCGCGCGCGGCGACGTCTCCTTCAATGAACTCCGTCCACCACGCACCGGCCGACTCATCGAGTTCGCCCGATTCGCAGCGCAACAGGAGGAAATCATACCCCGCTCTAAATCTTTGGTGTTCCAGCAGCTTCAGCGCACTTCTTCCCGAGCGTTTTTCGAGACGCAACTGCAGGCCCCAGATTTCGCGCATATCCGACGAGAAGCGCTTGTGGATCGCGAGTTTCCCTGTTTGCATGTCGAGGACTTCGTCCATCGCGCGATGCAGGGCGGGTACCGGATATTCGCCGTCCGCTTCAAATTTCTGCCAGCGCTGTTGCACGTCGTGCCACAGCAGCGTGGCGAACAGGAAGCCCGGCGACACCGGTTTGCCGGCGAGCACGCGCTTATCCGTGTTGGTCAGCGCCAGTGTGATGAATTTTTCGCCGATCGGCTGCTCCAGCACCACGTCGAGCAGCGGCAGCAGGCCGTGATGCAGGCCTTCCTGGCGCAAGCGCTTCAGGCAGGCGAGCGCGTGACCCGACAGCATCAGCTTGAGCATCTCGTCGAACAGACGCGCGGCGGGCACGTTGTTGATCAGATCGGCCATCTTGCCGATCGGCGCGCGCGTGCTGTCTTCGATTTCGAACTCGAGCTTCGCGGCGAAACGCACCACCCGCAGCATGCGCACCGGATCTTCGCGATACCGCGTGGCCGGGTCGCCGATCATGCGCAGCAGACGCGCGCGCATGTCGGCCATGCCGTTGTGATAGTCCAGCACGGTTTCCGTGGCCGGATCGTAGTACATCGCGTTGATCGTGAAGTCGCGGCGCGTGGCGTCCTCGTGCTGCTCGCCCCACACGTTGTCGCGCAGCACGCGGCCGCTCGCGTCCACCGCGTGGGTGCGGCGGTCGAGCTCGTCGCGCTTGAGGCGCCGCGGCGGCGCCGCGTCCGCCGCGTCCGCCGCGGGCGGATCGACCAGCGCACGGAACGTCGAGGTTTCGATGATTTCCTGGCCGAACTGCACGTGCACGATCTGAAACCGCCGGCCGATGATGCGCGCGCGGCGGAACAGCTTCTGCACCTGTTCAGGGGTGGCGTCGGTAGCGACGTCGAAGTCTTTCGGTTTGACGCCGAGCAGCAGGTCACGCACCGCACCGCCGACGATAAACGCACGGTGGCCTGCCTGCTGCAGACCTTCGGTCACGCGAATCGCGTTCCTCGAGATCAAGGTGGGATCGATGCCGTGCACGTCGTGCGGGATGATGACCGGCACGTCCGGGTCGCGCACGGTCCTGGCGGCCGCGCCGGCGCCGGCGGGTTTGCGGCGCGCCTTGCTGGCGCCCGCCGCGGCGGACTTCGCGCGCGCGGGTGCGCGGCCGGTTACGTCTGCTTCGGCTTCGGCGGGCAGCGTGTCGTCAGCGGGCGCCGCGTCCTGGCCGAATAGCTTGCGGATAAGTTTTTTGATCACGAGGGTTGAAAGAGTTCGAGGATGCGCCAGCCTTTGGCTTGCGCATGGGCGCGCAATGTGTCGTCCGGATTGGTCGCGATGGGATCGGTGACTTTTTCGAGCAGCGGAATGTCGTTGTGCGAATCGCTATAGAAATAGCTGTGCTCGAAGTCGGCCCAGGTCTTGCCGAGCGAGGCGAGCCACGCTTCGGTGCGGACGATCTTGCCTTCCTTGTAGCTCGGCGTGCCGGTCGGGCGGCCGGTGTAGGCGCCGTGCGGATCGCCGTCGACGGTTTCCACTTCGCAGGCGATCAGCGCATCGACGCCAAAGGCTTGCGCGATCGGGCGCGTGATGAATTCGTTGGTGGCGGTGACCACGCAGCAGAGGTCGCCGGCTTCGCGGTGCTGCTTCACCAGCTCCAGCGCGACCGGGAAGATCGCCGGCGTGATGACTTCGTGCATGTACTGCGCGTGAAGCTCGGCGAGTTGCGCGCGCGTGTACTTCGCGAGCGGCGTGAGCATGGCGATCAGATAGGCGTGAATGTCGAGCTTGCCGGCTTTGTAGTCGGCGAAAAAGCGGTCGTTTTCGCGGGCGAAATTTTCGGCGTCGACCATGCCTTGTTTCACCATGAAGCGGCCCCATTCGTGGTCGCTGTCGGTGGGAATGAGCGTGTGGTCGAGATCGAAGAGTGCGAGGTTAGTCATGGGGGCCTATTTTACTTGAAGCGGGTGAAGCGGCGTGCGAACCGGCGGGGAGCCCGCTTGTGAACCAGCCTGTGAGCCCGATGAGCCGGGCGCGGCGCGCCGTTCGTCGGCGTCGGGCGACGCCAGCATGGTGCGCAACAGCGGCAGCGTGACCGCGCGTTTCTGCTCGAGCGAGAAGCGGTCGAGCGCGTCGAGCAGCGCCATCAGGCTCGGCATGTCGCGGCGAAAGTGCGTGAGCAGGTAGGCGGGCACGTCGTCGGCGAGCATGATGCCGCGCTCGCGCGCCGCGAGCTTCAGCACCGCCGCCTTGCCTTCGTCCGGCAGCGGCGCGAGATGGAACACGAGGCCCCAGCCGAGGCGGGTGCGCAAATCCTCGCGCACCGTCATGCCGATCGGCGGCGCGTTGCCCGCGGCGACCAGCGCGCTGGTGGGATGCGCGCGCACTTCGTTGAACAGGTTGAACACGGCGATCTGCTGCGCGGCCGACAGCGCGTCGCAATCGTCGATCGCGTATAGCGCGACGCGCGGGTCGAAGCTGAACGCGGCGAGGCTGCCCTGCGGACCGGCGAAGCGCGCATGCCCCGGCGGCGCTTCGTGCACGAGCGCCTGCAACAGATGCGTGCGGCCGCTGCCGGACTCGCCCCAGATGTAGAAGGTGCGATCGGCGACCGGCCCGGCGGCGAGCGCGTTGTCGAGCTCACGCAGCCGCGTGACCAGTTCCGCGTTCGCGCCGGCGAAGAAATTGTCGAATGTCGATGGCGGCGGGGTGCCGAGATCGAGCGTCAGTTGACGAAGCACAGTAGGTTAATGCCGAAAATGAGGCTAAGGCCGCAGTGGCCCGGACCTCGGGCCTTAATACGTCAGTAAGCGGTCAATTGTTGTAAAGCGTGCTCGTCAGATAGCTTTGCCGCAACTCGCGGATCGCTACCGACAGGATCGCGCTGACCGGCAACGCGAGCAACACGCCGAAAAAGCCGAACAGCTGGCCGAATGCGAGCAAGGCGAAGATTACCGCGAGCGGGTGCAGGCCGATGCGTTCGCCGACGAGGCGCGGCGTCAGATAGAAGCTCTCGACGATCTGCGCGAAGCCGTAAATCAGCGCGACCGCGCCGAAGCCGTACCAGTTGCCGAACTGTAGCAGCGCCGCGAGCAGCGCGAGCACCAGGCCGGTTGCAAAGCCGATGTACGGGATGAACACCGCGATGCCCGTAAAAATACCGACCGGCAACGCAATCTCGAAGCCGGCGATGCTCAGCGCAATCGAGTAGTACGCCGCCAGCACCGCCATCACCAGCAACTGGCCACGCAGGTATTGCGACAGCATCTTGTCCATGTCGCGCGCCAGTTGCAACGTCTTGTCGAGCCAGCGGCGCGGCACCACGATCTGCAGGCGTGCCAGCATGCGGTTCCAGTCGAACAGCAGATAGAACAGCACGAGCGGCACCAGCACGAGGTTGCCGATCACCGTCATCATCAGGTTGCCGCTGGTGCGAATCGAGGTCCATGCGTACCGCGCGACGGTTTGCGCGCTGCCTTCCAGCTGCCCCATCACGAGGTCGCGGATGCTGGCGAAGTCGAGCGAGTCAGCAAGGCCCAGCATAGCCAGCTTGGGTTGCAGCCACGCGCTCGCATGCGCGAACATCTGCGGCACCTGCTGCCGCAGTTGCGGCCCTTCCTTCTGGACCGCCGCGAGCACCAGCAGCACGAGCAAGGTCATCAGCAGCGTGAAGAACAGCATCATCAGCAATGCGGCCAGCGCGCGCGGCACGCGCCGGCGCACCATCCACGCGACGCCCGGTTGCAGAATGTACGCGAGAATCGCGCCGAGCAGAAACGGCGTGAGGACCGGACTGAGTAACCAGAGCAGGATGCCGACGCCCAGCGCGATCACGATCCAGATAAGGGCGCGGCGCTGAACAGGCGTCAGATTCGAGGAGTTTTGTTGCAAAGTTGTTTCCCAGGTGTCGTCGGAACCGGATGATCAAATTCCAGCCAGTCGGCCGGCATCGGGTAAAATCGCATTTTACCGACCTTCTCGCTCTTCCCCATGAATCAACCCAAATCCGCCCCTGACGCCCAAGGTTTGTCGTATCGCGACGCCGGCGTGGACATCGACGCGGGCGACGCCCTCGTCGACGCGATCAAGCCCTTTGCCAAAAAGACGATGCGAGACGGCGTGCTGGGTGGCATCGGCGGGTTCGGCGCGCTGTTCGAAGTGCCGAAGAAGTACAAGGAGCCGGTGCTCGTGTCCGGCACCGACGGCGTCGGCACCAAGCTGCGTCTCGCGTTTCAACTGAACAGGCACGACACTGTCGGCCAGGATCTGGTGGCGATGAGCGTGAACGACATTCTCGTGCAGGGCGCCGAGCCGCTGTTCTTCCTCGACTACTTCGCGTGCGGCAAGCTGGACGTCGGTACGGCGGCCACGGTCGTGAAGGGCATCGCGCATGGTTGCGAACTGTCGGGTTGCGCGCTGATCGGTGGCGAAACGGCGGAAATGCCGGGCATGTATCCGGACGGCGAGTATGACCTGGCCGGTTTCGCGGTCGGCGCGGTGGAAAAGAGCAAGATCATCGACGGCAGCACGATCGCCCCGGGCGACGTGGTGCTGGGTCTGGCATCGAGCGGCATTCATTCGAACGGCTTTTCGCTGGTGCGCAAGATCATCGAGCGCGCGCAGCCCGATCTGAATGCGGACTTCGACGGCCGAACGCTGGCCGACGCGCTGATGGCGCCCACGCACATTTACGTGAAGCCGTTGCTGGCCCTGATGCAGCAGATCACGGTCAAGGGCATGGCGCACATCACGGGCGGCGGGCTGGTCGAAAATATTCCGCGCGTGTTGCGTGAAGGGCTGACGGCCGAGCTGGATCATCGCGCATGGCCGCTGCCGCCGCTGTTCGCGTGGCTGCAAAAGCACGGCGGCGTCGCGGATGCGGAAATGCATCGCGTGTTCAACTGCGGGATCGGCATGGCGGTGGTGGTTGCCGCAGCCGACGCGGATGCGGCGATCGGTATGTTGTCCGCCGCTGGCGAGCAGGTCTGGAAGATCGGCGCGATTCGCGAGAGCGCGGCCGGCGAAGCTCAGACGGTCGTGGTTTAAGGGCGCGTGGCCCGTGCGGCGTGCAGATTGCAGGTGCCGCGCGGGCTCGATGCCTCAAAGCTTCACATCACCTCAACGCTTCACACCAACGCTTCAGATCAACGCCTCGATCTGATCGAGCACCCGTGCGGTAGCGTGCGGATCGCAGCAGTCCACCACCACCCGCTCGGTCATGCTGCGCAGCCACGTGAGCTGCCGCTTGCACAACTGCCGGGTTGCAAAGATCCCCTTGTCCCGCATCGTCGAATAATCGACCGCGCCGTCCAGATATTCCCAGACTTGCCGATAGCCGACGCATCGCATCGACGGCATCTCGGGCAGTAAGTCACCGCGTTCGCGCAGCTTCACCACTTCATCGACGAAACCGCCGGCCAGCATCGCATCGAAGCGCTTCTCGATGCGCGCGTGCAGCACGCTGCGCTCGGACGGCTCCAGCGCGATCGGCACGAAGCGCCACGCTGCAGCGGCGTCGTCGACTTGCGCGGGGGCGGCCAGCAGCGCCGACATCGCCTGCCCGGTCAGCAGGAAAACTTCGAGCGCGCGCTGAATCCGCTGCGAATCGTTCGGCGCGAGGCGCGCGGCCGTCACGGGATCGAGCGCGGCAAGCCGCGCGTGCAGGGCCGGCCAGCCTTCGCGCGCGGCGTCCGCATCGAGCGTTGCACGTACGTCGGCGTCGGCGGCGGGTAGGTCATTGAGCCCTTGCGTGAGCGCCTTGTAGTACAGCATGGTCCCGCCGACCAGCAACGGCAGCCGCCCGCGTGCGTGAATTTCGCCGGCCAGCCGCAACGCGTCGGCGCGAAATTGCGCGGCCGAATAAGCATCGTTCGGATCGACGATATCGATCAGGTGATGCGGCGCCACCGCGCGTTCTTCCGCAGTCGGCTTCGCGGTGCCGATATCCATCTCGCGATAGACCAGCGCCGAGTCGACGCTGATGATTTCCACCGGCCGCCGCGCGGCCAGCGCCAGCGCGGCAGCGGTCTTGCCGGATGCGGTCGGGCCGAGCAGGCAAGGGATCGGCGTGGGGGTAGGGCGTGACGTCATGAGCAAGCCGGCACGCGTCGAAGCAATTTCATCGAGCGCACCGTCACTGTCCGCGCATGAACAGCCGATCGAGATCGGACAGCGTCAGTTGATACCACGTCGGCCGCCCGTGATTGCACTGATCGGCGCGCTCGGTCGCCTCCATCTGCCGCAGCAGCGCGTTCATTTCATCGAGCGTCAGACGCCGGTTCGCGCGCACCGCGTGATGGCACGCGAGCGTGCCGAGCAGTTCGTGCTGACGCTCGGTCAACACGCGCGAGCCGCCGAACGCGTGCAGGTCGGAGAGGACCGCGCGCGCCAGCGCCTGCAGATCGGCGTCTTTCAGCAGCGCGGGCACGGCGCGGATCGCCAGCGTGGTCGGCGACAGCACAGCGAGGTCGAAGCCGAGCGCGTCGAGCGTGTCGCGTTCTTCTTCCACTGTGCCGATTTCGATCGGATCGGCCTGCATCGTCTGCGGGATCAGCAGCGGCTGCACGGCGATCGTGCGATCGGCCAGCGCGTTCTTGAACTGCTCGTACAGAATGCGTTCGTGCGCGGCGTGCATGTCCACGATCACCAGCCCGTGGGCATTCTGCGCGAGCACGTAGATGCCGTGAATCTGGCCGAGCGCGAAGCCGAGCGGTTGTTCGTCGGCGGCGTTGAACGCGGGAGATGCGTAGGGCGCTGACGCGTTATATGGCGACGCCGTTTCCGCAGCGGGGTCGCGCGCTTCGAACAGCGTGGCGCCTTCCGCAGTGGCGGTGTTGGTGTCTTTGCGGCCGAACAGCGCGTCGTAAAACGCCAGCGGTTGCGCAACCGGCAGCGTGCCTTGCGTCATGCGCGCCTTGCGCATCCAGGTGTTGCCGGGTTGCGACGACGAGCCGAAGCCGCCGTCTGCCCCGCCGCCAAGGCCGCTTGCGCCGAAGTTGCCGCCGCTCACGCCCATGCCCGAGCTCGCGCCTGAGCCGAAGCTGCTGCCGCCAACGCCCGCGCCACCCAGCGGCGTCGCGCCGAACGAAGCCGGCCCGCCTGCCGATGGTTCTAGATGCGCCGCATGCCCACCCGCGGTCGTTTCCGGCGACGCGCCCGCATGCCGCGCCAGCGCGCGCTGCACCGCGTGAAACACGAACTGGTGAATCGAGCGCGAGTCGCGAAACCGCACTTCGATCTTCGACGGATGCACGTTCACATCGACGCCTTCCGGCGGCAGATCGAGGAACAGCACGTAGGACGGATAGCGGTCGCCGTGCAGCACGTCTTCATAAGCGGCGCGCACCGCGTGCGTGAGCAGCTTGTCGCGCACGAAGCGGCCATTGACGAAGAAGTACTGCTGATCGGCGCGCCCGCGGCTCGCGGTCGGCAGACCGGCGCAACCATAGACGGCCAGCGGTCCGGCGGATTCGTCGAGCGGCAGATGGGCCGTCGCGAAGGTCTCGCCGAGAATCTTCGCGACCCGCACCGGCGGTTCGCTCGCGTTCCAGTGTTCGACCGCCTTGCCGTTATGCAGCACCGAAATCGCGACGTCCGGCCGCGCCAGCGCCGCGCGACGAATCTGTTCGAGGCAATGGCCAAGTTCGGTCTGTTCGCTTTTCAGGAATTTGCGGCGCGCGGGCGTGTTGAAGTACAGCTCGCGCACTTCGATCGTCGTGCCCTGGGTGCCGGCCGCTGGGCTCAGCACGCCGGTTTGCGCGTCGACGCGCACGGCATGCGGTGCATCGGCGGTGCGGCTCGTGATGGTCATTTGCGCGACCGACGCGATCGAGGCCAGCGCCTCGCCGCGGAACCCGAGCGTCGCGACCGCCTCCAGTTCGGCGAGCGAGCGGATCTTGCTGGTCGCATGGCGCATCAGCGCGAGCGCCAGTTCGTTTTCGGGGATGCCGCAGCCGTCGTCGGTGATCGAGATGCGTTTGACGCCGCCTTCGTCGAGCAGGATGCGCAGCGTCTGCGCGCCCGCGTCGAGCGCATTTTCCAGCAACTCCTTGACCACCGAGGCCGGCCGCTCGACCACTTCGCCAGCGGCGATCTGGCTGATCAGCTGATCGGGAAGAGGCAGGATCGCGCGCAACGGGCGCGGGGCGGGCGCGGCGGCGGACACTGCGGGCGCGGCGGAGCCGGCAGGCGTTTCGGAGAATTCGGACATGGCGAAATTATAGCGATTCGGCACGCGGGCCCGCAGCCACGGCGAAGGTCGGCAGATATTTAATCGCAGCCGGGCACTTTCTGTATCATGACGCGGTCAATTTCCGGCGGCGAGCGTGCGCTTGCCGCCATCGTTCGCAGGCCTGCCGGCAAGGCCGGCAACGCGGTTTGCGCCACGCTCACATTCGCTTAACAGAGGACGCTCCTTGGACACGCTGCTACATTTCGTCAACCTTGTCTTGCATATCGACAAGTTCCTCGGAGACTTCATTCATGTGTACGGCGCCTGGGTCTACGCGGTGCTGTTCCTGATCGTGTTCAGCGAAACCGGGCTGGTCGTTTTGCCGTTTTTGCCGGGCGATTCGCTGTTGTTCATCGGTGGCGCTTTCTGTGCGACGGGTCAGCTGCACCTGGGTCTGCTGATCGTCCTGCTGGTGGTTGCGGCGATCACCGGCAACACGGTCAACTACCTGATCGGTCGGGCCATTGGGCCGCGGGTGTTCAATTCGCACATCCCTTTCCTCGAGCGCTTCCTCGACCGCAGCGCGCTGCAGAAGACCCACAATTTCTATGAAAAGCACGGCGGCAAGACCATCGTGCTCGCGCGTTTCATTCCGGTAGTGCGGACCTTCGCGCCGTTCGTGGCGGGTGCTTCGTCGATGACGGTGAGCCGGTTTCAATTTTTCAACGTCGTTGGCGCGCTGTTGTGGGTGTTGCTGCTCGTGCTGCTCGGTTACTTCTTCGGCAACATTCCGTTCATCCGTCAGTATCTGAATGTGATCGTGCTGGTGGGTATCGGCGCGGCCGTGGTGCCGGTTCTGCTCGGCGCGCTGTGGAAGATGTTACGCAAGGATGGGGCCAAGGCCGGCCACCACTGACACATCCATTGCAGGGGTACGTGCAGGCATACGAACAAAAGGCGTCGCGAATCTCGCGACGCCTTTTTCGTTTTGCGGTGCTGGATCGCTGACGACGCAGCGCAAACTTCCCTTCAGCTAAGCGTGACGCCAGTTGCGCTCAGTTCAGTTGATTACGCGTGGCGCAAGCGGTGTTTCCGGCGTCGGATAGCCCGCATCCTTGAACGTCTGCACGATCGCGCGATTTGTGTCGAAATAGACCTGCCAATAATGGTCATTGGGCGTGTAGGGCCGCACGCATAGCAATGGTCCCTCCGGCGTGAAGCTCAACACTTCGATGTCGGGCGCGGGGCTCCCGGCCACATTCGGAATCTGCACGATGGCCGCCCTCAACCGGTTCATCGCATCCGTCGGATCGACGCCGTTGGCGATCTTCGCGGTCAGCTCGACGCGCCGCACCGGCAACACGCTGAAGTTCGAGATCGTGTCGGAGAAGATCTTGTTGTTGCCGATGATGGTTGTCACATTGTCCGGCGTGACGATGGTGGTGCCGAACAGGCCCAGCTCCGAGACCGTGCCGGTGACGCCCCCCGCGGTGACAAAGTCGCCGACCTTGAACGGCCGCAGCACCTGCATGAAGACGCCGGCCGCGAAGTGGGCGAGCAGACCGCCCCAAGCCGTGCCGATCGCGAGGCCGAGACCGGCGAGCAGCGCGGCGAACGAAGTCGTCTGGACACCGAACACCTGCAGGATCGCGAGGATCAGCAGCAGATTCAGCAAGGCGCCGAGAATCGAGCCGAGATAATGAGCCAGTGTGGGATCGACCCGGCCATTGCGCGCGAGCAACTTGCGCAGCAAGCCGGTGATCAGGCCGATGATCCAGCGGCCGACGATCCATAAGACGATCGCTCCGAGGACCTTGGTGCCGAGGTCGATGCCTCGGGTCATGATGAACGTGTGTACGGTATCGAGATCCAAGATGTTCCTCGTTGGATAAGTTGCCTTCGACTGATTGAACGATGGTGGTGCAATACAGTGGCAAAATGCCCGGCGACAGGCGCAAACGGTAACACTCGGGGCCACACTCGGTCTTCGGGAGTTATAGGTGACGTCGCGCGCATGTGCAAGGACCGTTCCCGCTGCCTGGACGGGAAGCCTGGCGGGAAAGAGCGGGCGGTTTGGCGGCCGCTTTTAAAGAGATGGCAGCTTGCTGCGCCGGAGGTGCGGTGGCCTGTTCGGCGACGCCGCTGACGCAAGTTCGTGTCGCGGCCTGGTGGCCGGTCACGAGTCGTGCTGATGCGCGTTGGGTTACATGCGCAGATGCGATTCCGAATAGGGCGAGGTGCGGATGACGAGCGCCTCGTCAGCGCGGATCTTCGCGGAGCGCTTGCGGCGTGCTACGTGATGCCACGCGAAAGCGGCAACGATGGCGAGCATATATGCGGTGGCGCGTGAGAAAAATGCTGCCGGTGTGCTGAACTTGCCGTAGCGGTTCTGCGCATCGGCGAACACGAGGAAAGTCAGCGCCGCATCGAACACAAACGCGGCCAGGGCCAGCGCGGCGAATACATGCACGCCATTGATTGCCGGGCCGGGCGTGAACCGGTTGTACAGACCACACGCGATCAACACGATCGCGAGTAAAGCAAAGTTCGAGACGAGATCGAACAGAAAATTGGCCATATCGATCCAATGAATGCGCAGGGCGCCGCGATGTTGCCAACGCGTCTGTTGACGCGAGGCTCCAGCGTGTTGTGCTGGATCGGCGGCGATCATTGCATAACTTTGTATCTCGATAAATGACCGGGTTTGGAGTCGGTAGAGTGTCGTCAGTGTGGGCGGAGCAGGTGTCAGAAGAGCTTGATTGTTCTGTGCGTTGCGGTGGTTGGTGTTGTGGGAATGTGTCGATTGGATTGTGAGGAATGCAGTAGAACGCAGTTGATTGGGGCGAGTTTCAATCGATCGTTCGACAGGAACCGGGGTGAAGCTTCGGCTCGACGCAGTTGCGTCGATGAGGTCAGCACGGCTCCCTTGAATTGAAGTTCATTGCCGCGCCGACGCCGATTCCAGGTGTGCCGCCCTGCACGAATATTTCCTGAGCGTGCAACGTCTCGGTCGAGATTGCGATACCCACTACCCAGATGACTTTTGTCGTCGTTTTCATGGGCCCCCCTAGGCGGATGGGCAGCGTGATCGTAGTTCCTGGCCGCCCTGTCTCGTGGTCTTGTCTGGAGCGCTCTATTGGCGCTGTGAAAAGATCATGCCTGGGCGACGCGCGGGTGGTCTGTGGGGTGTCGAACTGTTTTGGGGAATGAACGAAGGGGGCGCCGAAGCGTGAAGCAAACGGAAAAAGGCGTGCGAGGTTGACGCGTGCAAGCCGTAGACTCTTTTGCGCGGCCGGGTGGGATTTGACGTTGTGATGTGAGGAGAGACGGCCGAGTGGCTTGCAAACGGGCGTTTGGCAGATGACGGGTTTGGTCGATAACGGCGCGGCAAGCAGGGTTCCTGGCAATCATGGTGGCTCGCGGTCCATGTGTGCGGTTTCGCACGCTGGTCGACATCAAATAACTATGGAGACCTACGTGGATGTGCGACCTCTTGCACTTTGCAACTCAGTCCGGAAGCAATCAGGCGGTTCATGACCGTATGATCAGAAATTTTTTTTGCTAACCAATACGTTGCAATGCGCAATGGCAGGCATGCGGGCAGAGGGCAAAACAGAGAATCGGAGTGCCCACGTGTTCTCGGCAGAACTTGCCTTTCTAGTCAACGAGGCAAGGCGGGCGGCAGCGCTTGCTGGCATGTCGGCTTCCTAACTTGCGACACAGCTTTTCCCTTATGAAACAGACTTGTTACCTATGGACGGCGGGCGCCTGAACTGAGCAAGCGCGCGCGGTCCGATATCCCATGTTGATCTGCTACGACTGATTCGGCCGGATCGGTCTTCCTTCGTGCCATCCAAACAGCAGATAGTGATCCGCTGCATTCACGCCGGCAGCCGCGACGTCCGCATTGGCGCGAAGGTATTCTTCGGAGTCGAATCCGTACGGAAGTCCGATCGCAACCAGTGGATCAAGGGTGCTCTTTTCACCCGGCTGGCGCTGTGACAGATGGCCGCGCTTCTCTTTTTTTATGTCGAGTTCAGCTTGACGCCTTGCCTGCCACGATGGCTCTCCGGGCGCGATCGTGACAGCGGCGTCGGCCATTCGCTCCCAACTCTGCACTATATAATCTCGGTCCCTTGAGCGGCGGAGCGTAACGTAGAACTCAAAGTCTTCTTCTTCGGTGTCTTCGAAGCGCTCGCACGCGAAGTCGACAAGGCCGGCTCGCGCCATTTCGGCAAACAGGTTTGCGAAAGAGCGTGGGGTGAAAACCCAGCAATGGATGTCGTGGTAATTGCCGTTTGCAAGTATGTCGCGAGCCAGACTGATCGCCCCCTCGACGGTGTAATGGCGCTCGGGGATGGCAGGTACGGTATCGCGCCATATTTGCATCCGTTCGGCCTTGACAGCGCCCAACGCAAAATCCAGCATCGAATGGGGTTGTGGCACTCGAGCTTTGTTGACGTAGCTCAGCAGAATATCCGCAAGGCTCGATTCGCGCCGCAGGCAGTCGAACAGGAATCGCTTGTCAGGAACGATCAGCCTGACCTCCCCCGTTGGCTTTAGAATCGACGCGATCTCGTTTAGCCACGTAATGAGATCGGGTACATGTTCGATCACGTGCGATGCGACAACGTAATCCACGTAGCGCCCCCGGACTGCATCTTGGAGCGTGTTTTGCCCCCAAACAGCATCGACTCGAACGATCTTCCCCACGTCGACATGTGGGTCGCCCTCGTACTTCTGTTTCAGGGATTGAGTGTCGGCGTGGTCAACGTAGATGACCTCTCCGTCTTCCCGCCGAACGATTGGGCGACACAATGCGCCAATCTCGACACCGACCAAATTCTTGAGATTTGCACCTGCCAGTAGTTTTTCACGTCGCTGCTGCTGTGTGGACTTAGCAGCCGGGTCGTCATAGTATTCGCTCATTCATGTCCCCTGATAATGGATCCAGATATATGCGCAGAGACTTCGGAGTCGAGTAATGTAACTCATCGCGCAACGCTGCTAGATACCGGCTGACAATAAAGGTGCGAAAACCGAAACGGGCGGGGTGTCAAAGGTGTGCAAAACGATGTCAAATCGCGCGCGTCGCTGCAGCGGCTCCGCTCCGCCGTGCGCGGCAAAAAGAAAAAGGGCTTGCGACGCTGACGCGTGCAAGCCCTTGAATCTTTTGGTAGGCCGTACGGGATTCGAACCTGTGACCAACGGATTAAAAGTCCGCTGCTCTACCAGCTGAGCTAACGACCCAAAAGAGAAGCGAGATTATATCGATGGCCCAGGAGACTGTCAACCCATTGTGGCCATTCAAGCCATCGACACTTCAGATAATGAAAAGCCCGGGCATCACTACCCGGGCTTTTCAGCGAGAGGCGCGCGTGGCTATGACCTCGGACACTGCGCGTTACTGCCAACGACTCAAACAGATCCGACTACTTGATTTGCGACAGCTTGCTTTGAGCCGACTGCGCGACATCCGACCCGGCGTATTGCGAAACGATCTGCTCAAGCGTCTTTTTGGCCGCAGCCTTCTGACCCTGCTCGATCTGATTGTTCGCAATCGCCAGCAGCGCTTCAGGCGCGCGCGGATGCTGCGGGTAGTTCTTCACTACACCTTGCCAGGTCGCCGTCGAGCCCTTGTAATCGCGCAGCGCATACAGCGCGTTGCCGAGCCAGTACTGCGCGGTCGGCTGATAAGGACTGTTCGGATACTTGGAGATAAAGCTGCGGAACGACGCCGCCGCATTCTTGAAGTCGCCGCTGCGGAACTGCTGCGAAGCCGCATTGAACGAATCGGTTTCGCCCGGCTGCACCTCGCCCTGGACGCCGTCCACCGTCTGTTGCTGTGGCTCGAATTTCTTCAGGCGCGTGTCCAGATCGGTGTAGTAGTCCTTCTGCTGCTTTTGCAGCGTGGAGAGCTGATTCGCCATGTCCTCGTTCTGCCCACGCAGCGTCGCGACCTGCTGGTTCAACTGGTCGAGACGGTTGGACTGATCGAGGATAGTGCGCTGTGCGGCCGACAGCTGGCTCGACAAACTATCGGTCTTCGAGCGCAGATCGAGAATGGCCTGGCGGGCCTGATCGTCGTCGAAGATGCCCGCATGCGCGGGCACAGCCGCGAAGACCGTGCCTGCGACGCAGGCCGCTGCGGCAAACCGCAGCCAGGAGAAACGATGCGTCATTCGGCTCATAACCCGTTGACTTACTGTTGATACACGAGGTCGGCGCGGCGGTTTTGTGCCCACGACGCTTCGTCATGACCGGTAGCTTGCGGCTTTTCCTTGCCGAGGCTCACGGCTTCCATTTGCGAGTCCGTCACGCCCATCAGCGACAGCGAACGGCGCACAGCTTCAGCACGCTTCTGGCCGAGTGCCAGGTTGTACTCGCTGGTGCCGCGCTCGTCGGTGTTGCCCTGGATCAGGACGTGACGTTGCGGATGGCTCTTCAGATATTGCGCGTGTTGTTGCAGCAGCGACTGGTAGTCGTCCTTGACCGAATAGCTGTCGAAGTCGAAGTAGATGCTGCGCTTGGCGAGCGGGCTGTTCGGATTGTTCAGTTCGTCGACGTTGACCTGGGCGACCTCGTTCGGGTTCGGCTGCGTCGAAACTGCACCCTTGTTGGCGTTTTCGTCGAGCTTGACGCCCGAGTGACATGCGGCCAGCGCGCCGACCATCAGTACAGCAAATGCGAAACGAAGTTTGGACATCATTTGGTTACTCTCCTTGTGTTATTGCATCAACGTTATTGCATAAACGGGCCCCAGGACGGCTCGCGTACGCTGCCACCCTGAACGGACAGGACCTGCCGAGTGCGACCGTCGGTCGATACTGCGGCCAACACGCCACGGCCGTTCACCTGTGTGGCGTAAAGAATGTACTGACCATTCGCCGCGAAGCTCGGCGATTCGTCATGTGTCGTGTCCGTCAGGCCCGTGGCTGTTCCGCCTTGCAGGTCCTGGATATACAGCTTGAACCCGCCGCCGACGCGCGAGATATAAGCGAGCTGCTTGCCGTCCGGGCTCACGCGCGGGCTGGTGTTGTAGCTGCCCGTGAACGTGACGCGTTGCGCGGCGCCTGAGCTTTCGCCCTGGGCCGGCATTTTATAGATTTGCGGTGCGCCGCCCCGGTCGCTGGTGAAATAGATCGACTGGCCGTCAGGGGAGAAGGCCGGCTCGGTGTCGATCGAGCTGCCTTGCGTGAGACGCCGCAGGCCGCTGCCGTCCGCGTTGACGGCGAAAATCTGCGTGTTGCCGGTGCGCGACAGCGCGACGGCGAGCGTGCGCCCATCCGGCGACCACGCCGGCGCACTGTTATTGCCCTTCTGATCCGACACGACCACGCGACGGCCCGTGGGCAGGTCGTGGATGTAGACGATCGGCTTCTTCTTTTCGAACGAAACGTAGGCGACCTTGGTGCCGTCAGGCGACCACGCCGGCGAGATGATCGGCTCGGGGCTCGACAGCGCGATGTGCGCGTCCTGGCCGTCCGAATCGGAGACCTGCAACTGGTAACGGCCACCGGTCTTGATGACGTACGACAGCCGGGTGGCGAACACGCCGCGGCCGCCCATCAGCTTCGCGTAGATGTAGTCCGCGACCTTGTGCGCGCTCATGCGCAAGCCGCTTTCCGGGCTTACCAGCACGAGGCCGCCGAGGCTTTCGCCCTTGACGGTGTCGTACAGCTTGAAGCGCACTTCGTACTGGCCGTTCGGCAGGCGGTTGACGCTGCCCGACACGAACGCATTGGCGCCCTTGGCCTTCCAGGCGCCGAGATCGACGGAATCCGACTCCGACACCGGCGTGGAGCCCGCGTCAATGTTCGTGAATTTGCCGCTGCGTTGCAGATCCTGACGCACGATCGTGCTGACCTGCTGCGGCGAGTTTGCCTCATTGGCGAAATTCGCCGTGGCGATAGGAAACTGGGTGGACCCGACGCCCGTCACGAGGACGTTCAGTTGTGCGTTGGCGGTGCCGCCAACGGCGATCAGGCACGATGCTACGAGTGTCCGCAGGCCTAGCTTGGTCATCAAACTCATGCTGTATGGATTCCCCAAAAACGGTTTTACTAACACTTCACGACAGCAGACAGACCGGGAAACGATTAATTCGTTCCCGGGCGCGCCCCGCCGGGCGGGACGCCGCGTCCGCTGTCAACGGACTCTCAAGGTGCTGCTCAACTTGCCGGACGCAGCGTAATCAGGAAGTTGTCCGGCGTCTTGCCATTGGTGTCCAGCGGCATCGGATCGGTGCGACGGACCGCCCGCAATGCGGCGGCGTCCCACGCGGCATTGCCGCTGCTGCGGGAGACTGTCGCGTTCAGCAAGGTGCCGGTCGGCGAACAACGCACCGAGACCACGGTTTCCAGACCTTCCTTTTCGCCACCCCACGAGACGTTCGGGAGCACCGCTCGACGCACCTTGTCCGCGTAACCCGGCGAGGCCGCCGTGCCGCCCGAGCCGCTGCCCGTGCCACTCTTGCCCAGCCCGTTGCTGGACGAACTGGTGCCGCCGACCGCGCCCTGCATCTGCGCGAGACGCTCACGACGTTCCGTGTCCAGCTTCTTCGTTTGCGCCGCGGCCTCTGCCTGGGCCTTGGCCTTCGCTGCTTTCTGCGCATCGGCCTTCTTCTGCGCTTCAGCCTCGGCTTGCTTCTGCTGTTCCTGCTGCTGTTCTTTCAGCTGCTGCTGCTTTTGCTGTTCGGCCAATTGCTGCTGCTTCAGCTTGTCGGCCTGCTGCTGTTGTTGTTGCTGCAGTTGTTTTTGCTTGGCCGCCGCGGTTTTCTGCGCAGCCTGATCGGCGGCCAGTTGCTGCTGACGCTTCGCCTCGGCTTCCTGCTGCGCCTGCAGCTTCTGCTGACGTTGCTGTTCAGCCAGCTGCGCCTCGCGAGCGGCTTCCTGTTGCTGGCGCTTCTTTTCCTGCAACGCAATGTCGGCCTGCTCGTCACGCAACGGCGGGGCAGGCGGGGCGGTCGGCACGGGCGGCGGTGGAACGGGGCGCGGAGTCGCCGTGTCCGGCACTTCGGTCCACAGCTCCGCTTCCTCGCCTTCGGGGGTGCTGTTTTGCCACTGAATGCCGTGATACAGGAAGAACCCGAGCAGCACGTGCATCACCAGCGCGAACACAAAGGCTCGCCCGGTGCCGCGTTCACGCGGTGGCTGGAGCGGGTATTCGGAATTCTTGCGGATCATTGCGATTTGACGAGCAATCCAACGCGCTTGACGCCCAGGGCTTTCAGCTCGGACATCACGTTCATCACGATTTCGTACTTCACGGTTTTGTCGGCGGCGATCACGACCGGCTGATCAGGATGCGATTGTGCCCGGTCGGCGATGAAACCATGCAGGTCGGCTTTCGTCATGTTTTCCTGCTGCTGCGCGCCGGAATCGTCCTTGTATTTGACGCTCATGTTGCCGTCCGCGCGAATGTTCACGATCACGGGCGGGGTTTGCTGCTGCGGCGCGGCGCCACCGACGGTCGGCAGATTGACGATCGACGGCGCGACGAGCGGCGCGGTCACCATGAAGATCACGAGCAGCACGAGCATCACGTCGATGTACGGAACGACGTTGATGTCGGCCATCGCGCGGCGCGACCGGGAGCCGCGCATGCTGGAGGAGCGAGAGCCTGCCATCGTGGACTCCTTACTGTGCCTGGCGCTGCAGGATGTTCGAGAACTCTTCGATGAAGGTCTCGAAGCGGATCGCCAGACGGTCGATGTCGTGCGCGTAGCGGTTGTAGGCAACCACGGCCGGAATCGCGGCAAACAGGCCGATCGCGGTAGCCGTCAGCGCTTCGGCGATGCCCGGCGCGACGTTCGCGAGCGTAGCCTGCTGGACGTTGGCGAGGCCGCGGAACGCATTCATGATCCCCCACACCGTGCCGAACAGGCCGATATACGGGCTGACCGAGCCGACCGACGCGAGAAACGCGAGGTTGGCTTCGAGCACGTCCATTTCGCGCTGGAACGCGGCCCGCATCGCGCGCCGTGCACCGTCGAGAATCGCGCCCGAATCGTTCAGGCGCTTTTCCTTGCCCTTCAGGAATTCGCGCATGCCGGACTCGAAAATCCGTTCGAGCGCGCCGATCGTATGGCGGTTGTTCGCGGCGCTCTGGTAGAGCGCCTGCAGGTCGCCGCCCGACCAGAAATCGCGTTCGAAACGTTCAGTTTGCGCGCGCGCACGGCGGATCGCAAACCACTTGCGGAAGATAAAAGTCCACGACAGCAGCGACAGCAACAGCAGCAGGGCCATGACGGCCTGCGCCAGCAGGCTCGCGTTGAGTATTAGTGAAACGATCGACAGATCTTGTGTAGTGTTCATAAAGGTTCGTTTTAACGTCCCGGGAAGGGGGCGTCCGGCTGCAAGGCCGCTCGAAGCTTGCCGTGAGCAAAACGGAAGCTTCGGCGATATTGCAAGCCGAACCATGCTTTGTGTTGCTTGATCGGTATGGGTTCACTGGCCCCGTAACAACGGCGGTCAGACATTGTTCGTTGACATGCCGCCGTTGCTCACGCCCGGCCCGCGCCGCAAGGCGGCGAGAACCGGGGGAGGAATCGCGGCCGGCCGCAGCGCAACGCGGTCGACGCAGCCGACCCGGATCGAACTGGTGGCCAGCAGCGTTCCTTCACGCCACGCTTCCTGCGCGAAGTCTACCGAAGCCCGGCCCAGACGTTCGATCCGGCTGACGATTTTGACGACGTCGTCAAGCCGGGCCGGTGCCCGGTAGTCGACCGCGGTGCTGCGCACGATAAACATTGCGCCGGTTTCGTCCGCGAGCCGGTTCTGGTCGACGCCGCACGCGCGCAGCCATTCGGTGCGCGCCCGTTCAAAAAATTTCAGGTAGTTGGCGTAAAACACGATGCCGCCGGCGTCGGTGTCTTCGTAATACACGCGGATTGGCCACGTGCAGCCGATTTCCGTGCCAGGCTGGCTGGTCGACATATTCATGCCGCGCATTTTACCGGAACGCACACCCCGGGGTCTGTTTCAAAGTGTGCGCCCCGTCTGACGGGCGTTAGCCGCGATGAATCGTCAACCCGGCGAACGATTGGGCCACCGGCATCAGTTCGATCGTGTTGATGTTGACGTGAGCCGGGCGGGTGGCGATCCAGTAGATTGAATCCGCGATATCTTCGGCCGTCAGCGGCTGGACGTTTTCGTAGACTTTGCCGGCTTTTTCATCGTCGCCGCGAAAACGCACGTTCGAGAATTCGGTGCCGCCGCACAGACCCGGTTCGATGTCGGTGACGCGCAGCGCGGTGCCGGCCAGATCGGCGCGCAGGTTCAGGCCGAACTGGCGCACGAACGCCTTGGTGGCGCCGTAAACGTTGCCGCCCGCGTAAGGCCAGCGGCCCGCCACCGAGCCCAGATTGAAGATGTGCCCGCGATTGCGTTCGATCATGCCGGGCAGCAGCGCATGCGTGACCTGCACGAGGCCCGTGCAGTTGGTCTCGATCATCGTGTTCCATTCGTCGAGGCTGGCCTTTTGCGCCGGCTCGACGCCGAGCGCGAGGCCGGCGTTGTTGATCAGCACGTCGATTGCGGCGAAGTCGGCCGGCAGCGCGGCCGGCGCCGCTTCGACGGCGGCGCGGTCGCGCACGTCGAGTTCATATGGCAGCAGCGCGTCGCCGAGTTCGTCGGCGAGTGCCTGCAGGCGGTCTTTGCGGCGCGCGGTAGCGACGACGCGATGGCCGCCCTTGACAAAGGCGCGAGCGATGGCGGCGCCGAATCCCGCGGACGCTCCGGTGACAAACACGATCATTGCAGTTCCCTGGTCGGTAAGCGAGAAAGGCCCCAAGCCTACTTCCAATGCGGCGCTGCGGCAAGGATGAACCAGCCGGATAAGTGGCTGTGGCAGGCGCGCGCAGCGGATTCCCGGCGCGTTTGCGCGACCCGCTTGCGCGCCGTGTGGCGCGGCGCAGCGGCCTGTCCCGCCGGCCTGCGCCGCCGCATCTGGAAGCCGGTTGCCTATTCGATCCTCTTCCAATAAACTAACGCGCTCGACCCTGCGTGACTGGCGATAGAACCGATTCAACCAATCGGGTTCAAGGTGGAACAACCCACCGTGAAGCGCAGGGTGCCGTTTTGCCGTTCGCCTGGGCAGCCGTGATCCGCGCGCATTTGTCTGCGCTGACGGTGGCTGTCCTGCTTCGCGTGTGCGGCGATTCTCCGTTCGCCACGTCAGGGCTGGCCCAACCGCCAGCAGCGCTGCGTACCCTCTACGCAAGATTCGGCGCATGATCCGGTCAACCTGAACCCACTCAACGGAATCCGTATGTTTGACAGAGCCCAAAGCACCATCGCGAACGTCGATCCTGAACTCTGGAAGGTCATCGAGCAGGAAAACCGCCGTCAGGAAGAGCACATCGAACTGATCGCGTCGGAAAACTACACGAGCCCGGCTGTGATGGCTGCGCAAGGCTCGCAACTCACCAACAAGTACGCCGAAGGGTACCCGGGCAAGCGCTACTACGGCGGCTGCGAATACGTCGACGTGGCCGAGCAGCTGGCGATCGACCGTGTGAAGCAACTGTTCGGCGCCGAAGCCGCCAACGTGCAGCCGAACTCCGGCTCGCAGGCGAACCAGGGCGTGTTCTTCGCGATGCTCAAGCCGGGCGACACGATCATGGGCATGAGCCTCGCGCACGGCGGCCACCTGACCCACGGTTCGCCGGTCAACATGTCCGGCAAGTGGTTCAACGTGGTGAGCTACGGCCTGAACGAAGCGGAAGACATCGACTACGATGCCGCTGAGAAGCTCGCTCAGGAACACAAGCCGAAACTGATCGTGGCGGGTGCGTCCGCATTCGCGCTGCGTATCGATTTCGAACGCATGTCGAAGATCGCCAAGTTGGTCGGCGCTTACTTCATGGTCGACATGGCGCACTATGCCGGTCTGATCGCCGCGGGCGTCTACCCGAACCCGGTGCCGCACGCCGACTTCGTCACCACCACCACGCACAAGAGCCTGCGCGGCCCGCGCGGCGGCGTGATCCTGATGAAGGCCGAGTTCGAAAAGCAGATCAACTCGGCCATCTTCCCGGGCATCCAGGGTGGTCCGCTGATGCACGTGATCGCCGGCAAGGCCGTCGCGTTCAAGGAAGCGCTGTCGCCGGAATTCAAGGCGTATCAGCAGCAAGTCGTCGAAAACGCGCGCGTGCTGGCTGAAACGCTGGTCAAGCGCGGTCTGCGCATCGTGTCGGGCCGTACCGAAAGCCACGTAATGCTGGTCGACCTGCGCGCAAAGAAGATCACCGGCAAGGCAGCGGAAGCGGCCCTCGGCGCGGCGCACATCACCGTCAACAAGAACGCGATTCCGAACGATCCGGAAAAGCCGTTCGTGACGAGCGGCGTGCGTCTCGGCTCGCCGGCCATGACCACGCGCGGCTTCGGCGTCAAGGAAGCCGAGCAGGTGGCTAACCTGATTGCCGACGTGCTCGACAACCCGGAAGACACCGCCACGATCGAACGTGTGCGCGGGCAAGTCGCCGAGCTGACGCAACGCTTCCCGGTTTACCGCTAAGCCGTCATGCATTGTCCCTTCTGCCGCCACGCCGATACGCAGGTCGTCGACTCGCGCGTATCCGAAGACGGCGCGACGATTCGCCGGCGCCGCCGCTGCCCGGCCTGCGACAAACGTTTTACGACGTATGAGCGGGTCGAGCTGGCGTTGCCGTCGGTCGTCAAGAAGGATGGCAGCCGCACGGAGTTCGATCGCCGCAAGATCGTCGCGAGCATGCAGCTGGCGCTGCGCAAGCGCCCAGTGGCAGCAGACGCGATCGACGCGGCGGTCGCCCGCATCGAGTATCAGTTGCTCGGCAGCGGTGAGCGCGAGGTGCGCAGCGAGCGCCTCGGCGAACTCGTCATGAACGAGTTGCGTGCGCTCGACACCATTGCCTACGTTCGTTTCGCCTCCGTTTACCGGCGCTTCGAAGACGTCTCCGAATTCGAAGACGTGATCGAAGAATTCCGCCGCGCCTCTTCCCCGCCCAAGCCTGGCCGCAAGCGCTGATCGCAATCGGACTGCGCATTGCTTTTGTGTCGCCGTTGTCTCACGCGTTAATTCACGCATCAGTATCTCCCGCTCCGTGATGGTTCGTCGCGTGCATTGTTGCGCGGGATAGCGTCCGAGTGCCACCTGGCCATCCGGCCGATTGTTGAGCCGTTTGCAAACCGCTAGATTGGCTGCATTCTTCGAAATGATCAGGGATGCAGATGAAATACGATGCGTTTTGCCGCCCTTCGCGCGGCGGCTTCACACTTGTCGAAACGTTGGCCGTGATCGCGCTGCTGGCGGTCGTCGCGGTGATGGCGACGCCGTCGTTCGTCGCGTGGCACGTGCGCGATCAGGTCGATGCACGTGCGAAGGCGCTTGCGTCGACGCTCGCTTATGCGCGCAGCGAGGCGTTGCGCCGCGGCGCACGCGTCACCGTGTGCCGGATCGACGCGGCGCGAGCTTGCCTTGCTGCGGGCCAGCCTTGTGGCGACGGGATCACCGACTGGTCCTGCGGCTGGGCCGTACTGGCGGATCGCGGCGGCACGCTCTCCCTGCTTCGCGCGCAGCCACTGCTTGCGGCGGTGAGCATCACCGGCGTGCAGACGAATCTCACGTTTACGCCCCCAGCGGGGCAATTGATCGGGACTTTTCGCAGTTTTGAAATCGCGCCGCGAGCACCGACCAAGGCGACGCAAGGGGACAAGTGGCGACGCTGCATCCGTATCGCGGCGGGCGGCCGCGCGCGGATTGCCGAGGGCGCGTGTGGAGCGGCGTCATGATGCGATCTTCCCCAAAGACGCGCTTGCGCCGCTGCGCGCCGAAGTGTCGCGGCAGCTCGCTGATCGAAGTCATGCTGGCGGTCGCACTGATGGCGGTAACAGCGCTCGGTCTGATCGCAGGTCAACTGTGGAGCGCGCGCGAAGGCCGTGCGATGGCGATGCGCGAACACGCGGCGTGGATCGCCGATTCCGTCGCCGAAGCGATGTACGCACCTTCGACGCTCGATGTTGCAACCAGGCAATGGAGCGCGCGTGCAAGCGTTCTCTTGCCGCATGGCGAAGCGTCGATAGGAGAGAGTGCGGGAGTGGCGGCGGCGCTTGTGACATGGGCTTCCGTGCCCGACCTGCCGCGTGCCGATGATGTGATAGACAAACCCGAGTCTTGTGGCGGAGCGGATGTTCCCGCGGGCTCCTCGTGTGTCGCGTTGGCGTTCGCGAAATGACGCTGCGTTGGCATCCTGCTCGCGGTCATACGCTGCTCGAGTTGGTGATCGCAATGGCGCTGGGACTCGTGGTGACGGCGGGGGCCGTGTCGCTCTACACAACGCAGCGAAGCGCGTTCGAGTACGCGAGCAACGCGATGCGAATCCGCGAAGCCGGTTTGACCGCGTTGACGCTGATTGGCCAGCAACTGCAAATGGCCGGCTTCGTACCCGCCGACGTCGTGCGTTACGACGGTCCTCCCTTGCTATTCGGATGTTCGGCCGGCCGGCCGACGGGCGCTGACGCCAGCCTTGCCTGCACGAAATTATCCAGTGGCTCCGATGGTGTCGCAGTCCGTTACGTGGGAGACAGCGTGTCCACGTGGCCATCTGCAACCAGACAGGCCACCGACTGCCTGGGACAAGCCGTGACAGGCAACACCGCGGCGCTCGCTGACCAGGGCGTGCTGGTCGTCAACCGGTACTTTGCCAGCGTCAGCGGGTCGACCGGCGAGCCGGAGCTCTACTGCGAAGGCAACGGCAACGCGGGGTCCGCGCAGCCGCTGGTCGAAGGTGTCGAGCGCGTGCGGATCAAATACTGGCTGGCCGGCGCTCTTGTCGCGATAGACGCGTCGGCGGTGCTGGCCGATCAATGGACGGAGATCGTGGCCGTCGATCTCTGTGTGCTCGTACGCGGTGCGCCACAGGCGCAGCGTTCGCGCTATGTCGATTGCGACGGCGTGAGCGCGCTCGGTGCCGACTTGCGGCCGCGGCAGGCGTTCTCGCGGCGTGTGGCGTTGCGCAATCATGCGGAGGTTTCTCTGTGACGAAGCGACCGGAAACAGCGGAGCGCCACGCGCATGAGACGCGCCGTCGGCGTCACTATGAGCCGCAACACTTACTCGACCGCAGTCGCAGTGATCATGCTTCACGTGTTCGGCACAGCGGCGTCGTATTGCCGATCGTGCTGCTCATTTCAGCCATGATGTTGGCGACTTCGGCGGTCTGGTTCGAAACCTCGCTCGCTGCGGCTCGCGCGGCTACCAACGTGCGCGACTATCTGCAGGCTTTCCATGCCGCGGATTCGGCGCTGAATTTGTGCTCCCGCAGTGTCATCGCCGCAGGCTCTGAGGCAGCGGCGGCGCCGCAGGTCGCGTCCGGCGAGCCGACTCAATGGAAAACCGAAAGCGCATTTGAAGCCGGCGCCATCACGCCCTTCGCGCAATGGCCCGGATCGCTGCGCGCGCCGCAATGTCTGATCGAGGCCTGGCGTCTTGCGACTCGCGCTGACGCCCGAGCCTATTTACTGACCTCGCGCGGCTTTGGCCGGACCAACGAGTCGCAAGTGTGGCTGCAGATGGAATTGGTGATCGACGGCGACGCGATTGAACGTCATTGGCGACGCGTCGCCGCAAGTCCATTTTGATGGGAGGCTCATGACCAGGCCGTACACATCCGCATTCACGCTGCTTGAACTGATGATCGCGTTGGCGATAGCCGCTACGCTGGCCGCATTTGCAGTGCCTTCGTATCGCAGTCACGTCGCGCGAACACATCGTATCGACGCGGCGTCCGCGCTGTATCGGGCAGCGCAATTCGTCGAGGGAGCGGCAAGCGACGGTGTGTCGAGGTTGCCTCCGGGTTTGGACCAGGCGCCACAATTCGGCACGCCGATCTATCGCCTGCGTGTGCTGCCGGCGGACGACGCAAATGGCGGCTATTCGATAGAGGCTGCGCCGGGCGAGTCTGGCCCAATGAGCGATGATCCTTGCGGCACTTTTACGCTTGACGCGACAGGGCAGCGAGGCAATAGAAATGGTGCAAACGGTTCGACGCCGGCAACTAGTGAATGCTGGAATACGACCTAACGACCAACAACACTCCGCCACCAATACCTCAATACCCGCTATCCACCGAATCAGCCTTGTCCCGAGAAGCCCCAGCGGAATCGTGTTTCATCTGCTGCCAGATCCGATACGCTTCCCAGGCCGCAAGCCCAAGGCTCCCCCACTTGAGGGCGGGCTTTGCACCGGCTACGACAGTCGCGCGCAGCGGCTTGGCGAGCAACATCGAGATGATCGAGCTGATGAACGGATACTGTTTGAGCAGCGCGCCGATGGTCCCCGCATTGATAAAGCTGGCCTTCGACCCGCGGCGAGTCCGCATGCCGCCAAAGCCCGGCACGATGAATTTCAGCCAGCTGAAGTGCGTGACCGCCTGGCGCAATTCAATGGTCGCCTGGGCGAGCTCGATGCGCTGGACGTCCGCACGCACCAGCAGCAATTCCTTGCGTAGCGCTCGCAAGTGCGGCGCGCTCAGCTCTTTGGCATGCGGGCGCCTGTTACGGAATGCGGTATCGGAACGGCTCTGGCTCATGGTGTGTCGGCGGCAGTGGAAGTGGGACGGTCAACGACGCTGCAAAACGGCGCTGCAAATCGCTTGAAATCTCAACGAAGCCGGGCGCTGAAGCCGCGCCCGCTACGCCTTCTGGGTCACGGCTTGCGGAACACCTCGCGGTCTTTTTCAAACTCGGCGATGGTCGCTTCGAACACCAGCGGCGCATTGCGCAAACTGCTGCGCGCTTTCAGCGCACAGGCGAGGCCCGCAATCGCATAGACCGCGGTGATGCCGGCGAGCGACTGCCATCGGTAGGTATCCCAGAACGCAATGGCAATCAGTGCAGTCAAGGCGATCAGCGCCATCGAGGCAAGCATCATCGCGGCAAGGCCAAGGAACAGCACGCCGAGCAGACGGTCTTTCTCTTCGGTGATTTCGATGCCGACCAGTTCGAGCCGCGTCTGCAGAATGGCAAACACGGACCCGATGATGCGGCGCAACGGACTCTGTTCTCCGCGCTGCGATTGTGATTCGATCGTCATGGCTGTGGGCGTTGCGCGTGAAGGCGCGCGCAAACGTGCGCGCCAAGAGAAGCGGACCGGCCAGGCATGCGCCGGTCAACTCGATTCACCGATGCGCCGGACATGAATCGTCCGACGGCCTCACCAGTGTTACTTGCGGTTGATCAGCAGCCCCAGCAGCACGCCGGCGCCCGCGGCAATGCCGATGGACGCCCACGGATGCTCATGCACGTAGTCGTCGGTGGCGCGGGCAGCCTTCTTGCCTTTCTCGACCACCACGACCTGTACGTCAGCCGCCTTTTCCTTAGCCTGCTTCAAACGCGTAAGCGCCGTTTCACGCAATTCCGAAGCGCGCTCGCCGGTGGCGCTCGCGGCCTGCTTCAGCAGATCCTCAGCATCCGCGAGGACGGTTTTGATATCCGACATCAATCTCTCCTTGTTGACTTCCGACATTGACAACTCCCCTTCGTCTCACGCCACGCGTGAATCGTAACCAAAGAAACGGCCGCTGGCGAGCGCAGTGCCCGGTTGATTCCAAACAGCGCACGAACCGTTCCTGATTAAGCAAAGCATGAAAACACCCTTTGGAGGGTAATGCAGCCAAAGTTTGCCTATGATGGAGTTGATCTGTCCCGCAAAGTTTCCATCAAATCGACGAAAATTACAAAAGCGCATAAAGTAGTGGCGCAATATTCGTTCGTCGTGTTCCGTCGTTGCCATATGCTTTATCTTTGCGGGGCGCCGCGGGCAAACGCTCGCGCGATATATCCCAACCACCTGAAGGAGATACACATGAGTCTACGTCTCGGCGATATTGCGCCGGACTTCGAGCAGGAGTCGAGTGTTGGCCGCATCAAGTTTCATGAATGGCTGGGCGATAGCTGGGGTGTGCTGTTTTCGCACCCGGCCGACTTCACGCCGGTCTGCACGACCGAACTCGGCTTGACCGCCAAGCTCGCCGACGAGTTCGAAAAACGCGGGGTGAAGACGATTGCGTTGTCGGTCGACAGCAACGAGTCGCACAAGGAGTGGATTAAAGACATTAACGAGACTCAAGCCGCCAATGTCGGCTTCCCGATTCTCGCTGACCGCGACCGCAAGGTTTCCGAGCTGTACGACATGATCCACCCGAACGCGAGTGAAACGCTCACGGTCCGTTCGCTGTTCGTGATCGATCCGAAGAAGAAGGTCCGTCTCATGATTACGTACCCGGCCAGCACCGGCCGCAACTTCGACGAAGTGCTGCGCGTGATCGACTCGCTGCAACTGACCGACAACCACTCGGTCGCGACGCCGGGCAACTGGAAGCAGGGCGATGACGTGGTGATCGTCCCGTCGCTGCAGGACCCGGAAATCATCAAACAGAAATTCCCGAAGGGCTACAAGGCGCTGCGTCCGTACCTGCGCATGACGCCGCAGCCGAACAAGTAAGCGGTTGATGGGCCGCGAAGCGCGCCGTTTGGCTCGTAGTTGGCTCGCAGTTGGCCGTAACCCGGCGCTGCAATGCAAAAGGCCGGTTCAGGATGAACCGGCCTTTCTTGATCGGGCGGCGAAACACCACCACGATCCGCACCATCAGCGCATCAGCAAACTATCAGAAAAACGCCTGAATGCCCGTTTGCGCGCGCCCAAGAATCAGCGCGTGAATGTCGTGTGTGCCTTCGTACGTGTTCACCACTTCGAGGTTCACCAGATGCCGGGCGATGCCGAACTCGTCCGAGATGCCATTGCCGCCGAGCATGTCGCGCGCGAGCCGTGCAATGTCCAGCGCCTTGCCACATGAATTGCGCTTCATGATCGACGTGATTTCGACGGCCGCGGTGCCTTCGTCCTTCATACGGCCCAGGCGCAACACGCCTTGCAGGCCGAGCGTGATCTCGGTCTGCATGTCGGCGAGCTTCTTCTGGATCAACTGGTTCGCGGCGAGCGGCCGGCCGAACTGCTTGCGATCCAGCACATATTGACGCGCGGTGTGCCAGCATGCTTCGGCGGCGCCGAGCGCGCCCCACGCGATGCCGTAGCGTGCCGAGTTCAGGCACGTGAACGGGCCGCGCAAGCCGCTGACTTCCGGGAAGCGGTTCTCTTCCGGCACGAACACTTCGTCGAGCACGATCTCGCCGGTGATCGAAGCGCGCAGGCCCAC
Organism: Paraburkholderia ultramafica; assembly: GCF_902859915.1. GTDB lineage: Bacteria > Pseudomonadota > Gammaproteobacteria > Burkholderiales > Burkholderiaceae > Paraburkholderia > Paraburkholderia ultramafica. Next base: position 146,975 of record NZ_CADIKK010000004.1, on the reverse strand, counting down.
CTTGCTATGGATGGTCGGCGCAGACAGTCCTTTCCAGCCCTTCTCCAGAATGAAGCCGCGGATCGAGTCCTTGCCGTCTTCTTCGAGCTTCGCCCACACGACGAACACGTCGGCGATTGGCGAATTGGTGATCCACATCTTCGAGCCCGATAGCGAATAGCCGCCGTCGACTTTCTTCGCCCGCGTGACCATGCTGCCCGGATCGGAGCCGTGGTTCGGTTCGGTCAGGCCGAAGCAGCCGATCCATTCGCCGGTGACGAGCTTCGGCAGGTACTTCTCCTTTTGCGCTTGCGAGCCGAATTCATAAATCGGCACCATCACCAGCGACGACTGCACCGACATCATCGACCGGTAGCCGGAATCGACGCGCTCCACTTCACGCGCGATCAGACCGTACGCGACATAGTTCAGACCGGGACCGCCATATTGCTCGGGAATCGTCGGGCCGAGCAGGCCGAGTTCGCCCATCTCGCGAAAGATCTCGATGTCGGTTTTCTCGTGGCGGAACGCCTCGAGCACGCGCGGCTGCAGCTTGTCCTGCGCATAAGCCGCAGCGGCGTCGCGCACCATGCGTTCGTCTTCGGTGAGCTGCTGATCCAGCAGCAAAGGGTCTTCCCAGTGAAACTGCGCGGCTTCGGCCATGACGTATCTCCTGATTTCCAGCTCGATCCAAGCTTGACTTAAGTTCCGCTATGCGAAACAATGTTTTGCAAACCACGCCCGAGTGTACCACCCTATGACGACTGCATCCACTCTCTCTGAACCGCTCGACGAGCGCAAATTCGTCGTCGCCCTTGCGCGCGGGCTGGATATGCTGCGCGCGTTCAAGCCGGGCGAAACGATGCTCGGCAACCGGGATTTCGTCGAACGCACGGGTTTGCCGAAGGCGACCGTCAACCGTCTCGCGTACACGCTGACAGTGCTCGGCTATCTGCGGCTCGATGAAACCCTCGGCAAATATGCGCTCGACGCCGGCGTGCTGTCGCTCGGTTTCGCGCTGCTGTCAGGCACCGACACGCTCGAACTCGCGCGCCCGCACATGCGCACGTTCGCGCGCGAAGTGGGCGCGGCGGTTTCGCTCGGTTGCCGCGACGGGCTCGACATGATTTATCTCGAAACGATTCGTAGCGAAACCGCGCTGACGCTCGGGCTGGCATCCGGTTCGAAACTGTCGATGCTGACGAGTTCGATGGGGCGCGCGTATCTGGCCGTGCAGCCGGCCGATGCGCGTGCCGCATTGCTGGTCGAACTCAGGAAGGCGGCGGGGAAAATGGGCGCAGCGCTGGTTGCCGATGCCGAGGCGGAAATCGAAGCGTTTGCGAAAGAGCGCTGCTGCTATTCGTTTCGTGCGTGGCACGACGATGTGAACGCGGTCGCGGTGCCGTTTCGCGAGCCGCGCGAAGGGCGCTGGCTGGTGCTCAGTTGCAGCGGGCCGGCGTCGTCGATGGGAGAAGAGGTGTTTCGCGAGAAGGTCGCGCCGCGGCTGAAAGCGCTCGCGCGGCGTCTGGGCGATACGGGTTGAATCGGCGCATACGCGGGGGCGCAGGTATCGCGCGTGCGGGTTCAGGCCGCCCGGTCATGATAATGCGCGGTGAACAACGGCCCTTGCACGAAGCGCACGTCGTACTGCTGCAAGGCGAGGAACTGCGCTTCATCCATCACGCGATTGAAAATCAGCGGAATCCGCAGCCGGCCCGCATAGCCGACTAGCGGCTTGACCGTCGCATCGCGCAACGCGACGGCGGCATCCATCTTGATGAAGTCGAGCCGCGCCGCTTCCGACACCGACAGAATCTGCCCCGCGTTGGACAGATTGCCTGCCACCTTGAACCCATAGTGCTGATAGCTCCTGGTCAGATAGGCGAGAAAGGTCTTGTGCGCGACCGCCGCAGCCGGCAACTCGATCACCACCCGCGACGGGTTCAATCCGAACGACATCAGCACGGTGGAAAAATGCCGTCCATGGTCGTACTTCACGCTCTTGAGCAGACGCTCGTGCACGCGCAGAAAGAGCAGTCCGTGCCGCTGCGCGCCGAAGAAATTGATCGCGTGCAGCGCGCGTGACATGCGGTCGAGCGCGACCAGTTCCTGATCGTCGCCGATGCGGTTGAACGGATCGAACACTTCGAACGGCGCCGCGCCGAGTTGATAGGTGACGGCCTGAAACCCGAGCTCATCGCCGAAACGGTCGACCCCCTCAGCCCCCGACGACAGCGACTGCGCAAGCGCATGCACGCTGATATCGAAGATCGGCTCGTAGGCGCTGGCGAGTTCGATGCCGTCGAATTGCGCCAGCGCGATATCGCTATGCACGCCTTGCCCCATCACCAGATGTTCGCCGAGAAACGGGTGAGCAGCGGCGCGGGCAATGAGATTGGGGATGGTCGGCGGAATCATGGAGGCGAGTGGATGGCGACAAGGGATGCGCACGCGGCGCTCGGCAACGCGACTCAATTGCCGCATCTATTGATGGTAGCAGTCCGCAATACGCTCACATGAACAAAATGCTCATAACGTTATTGGCCGAACGCCGGTGTGTCCGGGCTGCGGGCGGTGGCCCGGGCGAATTTCAGGGTATACGTTAATTTCACTATGCGTAATTCGTTTTACAGTACGTAAATTACAGCGCGGCCGCGATCCTGGCCGCCGCCCGCGCGAAATGAAAAGATCGAGTACCCACGGAGAACCTTGCATGGATACCCCAACCCGTACGCCGACGACCGCCAGCTCGCGGCTCGAAATCGAGCCAGGCTATCAATCGGGCTTCGCGAACGAATTCGCGACGGAGGCATTGCCCGGCGCCTTGCCGGAAGGCCGCAATTCGCCGCAACGCGCGGCCTATGGTCTGTACGCCGAACAATTGTCGGGCACTGCGTTCACCGCGCCGCGCGGCCATAACCGCCGTTCGTGGCTGTACCGGATCCGTCCGGCGGCCGTGCATAAGCCGTTCACGCCGCTGCCATCGGAGCGGCTCGTCGGCAATTTCGCCGAGGTGCCGCCGACGCCGCCGAACCAGTTGCGCTGGGACGCGTTGCCGATGCCGGCCGAGCCGACCGATTTCATCGACGGCTGGGTGACGATGGCGGGCAACGGCGCGGCCGAAGCGATGAACGGCTGCGCGATTCACCTGTACGCGGCGAACCGTTCGATGAAAGACCGCTTCTTCCACAACGCCGACGGCGAATTGCTGATCGTGCCGCAGGAAGGGCGCCTCGCTATCGCGACCGAAATGGGCCGCCTCGAACTCGCGCCGTTCGAGATCGCGGTGATCCCGCGCGGCGTGCGCTTCGCGGTGAGCCTGCCGGACGGTGCGGCGCGCGGCTACATCTGCGAGAACTTCGGCGCGTTGCTGCGCCTGCCGGATCTCGGCCCGATCGGCTCGAACGGCCTCGCCAATCCGCGCGACTTCCTCACGCCGCATGCCGCCTATGAAGACCGCGAAGGCGACTTCGAACTCGTCGCGAAGATGAACGGCAATCTGTGGCGCGCAGCCATCGCCCATTCGCCGCTTGATGTGGTCGCGTGGCACGGCAACTACGCGCCGTACAAGTACGACTTGCGGCGCTTCAACACGATCGGCTCGATCAGTTTCGACCATCCGGACCCGTCGATTTTCCTGGTGCTGCAATCGCAAAGCGACACGCCGGGCGTCGATACGATCGACTTCGTGATCTTCCCGCCGCGCTGGCTCGCCGCCGAAGATACGTTCCGTCCGCCCTGGTTCCATCGCAACGTCGCGAGCGAGTTCATGGGCCTCGTGCACGGCGTGTACGACGCGAAGGCCGAGGGCTTCGTGCCGGGCGGCGCAAGTCTGCACAACTGCATGACGGGTCATGGCCCGGATGCCGACACGTTCGAAAAAGCATCGCGGATCGATACGTCGACGCCGAACAAGGTCGGCGACACGATGGCCTTCATGTTCGAGACGCGCACGCTGATCAAGCCCACCCGTTTCGCACTCGAAACCGCGCAATTGCAGGTGCATTACTACGAGTGCTGGCAAGGTCTCAAGAAACACTTCAACCCGGAGCAACGATGAACGCATTGAGCGATCTTCAGGCGACGCTCGAGCCGTCGCGCAAGAGCTGGGTCGAGTCGGCCAACGATTCGGCTAACAATTTTCCGGTTCAGAATCTGCCGTTCGGCATCTTCAGCGACCGGCACAACGACGCGCGCCGCGTGGGCGTCGCGATCGGCGACGAGATCGTCGACCTGGCCGCGTTGCAGGCGGCGGGTCTGTTGAACCTGTCCTCGAAGGCTGACGTCTTTGCGCGCGACACGCTCAATGATTTCATCGCGCTCGGCCGCGACGCGTGGCGCAGCGTGCGCATCCAGTTGAGCAAGCTTCTCTCGAGCGATACCGCGACGTTGCGCGATGACGCTGACTTGCGCGCGAAATCGCTGGTGCACCAGGCCGACGCGCAACTGCATCTGCCGGTGCAGATTCCCGGCTACACCGATTTCTATTCGTCGAAGGAGCACGCGACGAATGTCGGCTCGATGTTTCGCGATCCGAAGAATGCGTTGCTGCCGAACTGGTCGGAGATGCCGATCGGGTACAACGGACGCGCATCGTCGGTGGTGGTGAGCGGCACGCCGGTGCGTCGTCCCAATGGTCAGTTGAAGCTGCCGGATCAGGAGCGTCCGGTGTTCGGCGCATGCCGCAAGCTGGATATCGAACTGGAAACGGGCTTCGTGATCGGCGGAGGCAATGGGTTGGGCGAGCCGATCGCGTGTGCCGAGGCCGAAGCGCATATCTTCGGCATGGTGCTGCTGAACGACTGGAGCGCGCGCGATATCCAGCAATGGGAATACGTGCCGCTCGGCCCGTTCAACGCGAAGACCTTTGCGACCACGATCTCGCCGTGGATCGTGACGCTCGATGCGCTTGAACCGTTCCGCGTCGCGCAGCCGGTGCAGGAACCGCAGCCGCTCGCGTATTTGCATCACGATGGCGAGCATGCGTTCGATATCCACCTCGAAGTGACGCTGCGCCCGCGCGAGGCGAAGCAGGCGAGCACGATTGCGCGGACCAACTTCAGGCACATGTACTGGACGATGGCGCAGCAACTCGCGCATCACACGGTATCGGGCTGCAATACGCGAGTGGGCGACCTGATGGGTTCGGGCACGATCAGCGGCCCGACCGGGGACTCGTACGGCAGCCTGCTCGAACTGACATGGAACGGCAAAAAGCCGCTGGAGTTGCGCGAAGGCGGCACGCGCACTTTTCTCGAAGACGGTGATGAGCTGACGCTTGCCGGCTGGTGTCAGGGTGACGGGTATCGCGTGGGCTTTGGCACGTGCGCCGGTGAGATTTTGCCGGCGCGGCGCTAGGCGACAAGTGGCCGTTCACCCCTTCAGCAAGCCGAACACCGCAACTCCGTTCGTCGTCCCGACATACACTTTGCCGTTGACAATCATCGGCGTGATGAACTTGTTGCCCGCGCCGAACTGGTCGCGGGTGCCCATCTGGTTGCTGTTGTACAGCTCGGCGAGACTGGCCGGATCGAAGGCATGCAGCGCCGCCATGTCGCCATTCTCCGCCGCCCACACAATGCCGTTCGCCGAGCCGTTGGCGGAGATGCTGGGTGTCGTCCCGGGATAGGCGAACGTCATCGCGGTCTGCGCGGACGGCGTCGCCGACAGCTTCGCATTGGTCAGCGTGAACGCCTTGAGATGATCGCCGACCGAGCCGAAATAGATCCGGCCGTTGAAGTAGGCGGCCATGCCGAACTCCCCGCCGCTCAACTGCCCCGCGATTTCCTGATAGATGTTGTCGCCCGCGGCATTGAATTTGCCCATCGAATCGCGGTTCAGCACATAGATGATGTCGTCCTTGCCCGTGCCGAGCGTGAGGTGCTGGACGACGCCGCCTGCATCGGTGAGATCGGGCAGTACGATTGCGCCGCCGGAGCCGAGGTCTTCGTCGGTATTGGACTCCTGAACGGTGTTCGACATCGTGAAGTAATCCGCGACCGCAAGACCGCCTGCCGTGCCCAGTTTCAGAAACGCATTGCCGAAGTTGCCCTGGGTGGGAAAGCCACCGGAGTTCAACGTGGTGTCGAACGTGCCGTTGCCGCCGAGCAGATAGATCGACGAGCCATCCGACGCAGGCCCGGCTCCGCTCATCCAGATTGCGCCGCCCGAACCGTTCGGCGTGACGTTGAGCACGCTGGTCTGCTGCAAGGTGTCTGCGCTATAGCCCATCACCCAGCCTGTGTAAGCGCCGGCGTCGCAATGCGACGTCCACGTCGTGTAGATCACGCCGCCGAGCAGCAGCAAGCCCGCGCGTTCCGCATACGACGACGGCGCAAACACGACGTGGCCGTTCGCGCTGTTCGCGCCGTTGCCGGGATAGGTGGCGGCCACTTCCGCTGGCCCGTTCAGCAGCTCCGCGCCGCTCGCGAGGTCGAGCGCGTGCACGCGCTGATGGTAGGCGCCGCTCGCGTCTTTCGACATCGCGACAACGTAGATCGTGCCGTGCGCGCCGCGCGCGCGGTCGATGACTGGCGTCGACGTGATGCCGATCTCCCGTGTGATCTGAGCGCAACCGAGATCGTCGCTCGGCGTTTCGCCGGTGTTGAGCGTGCGGGCCTGCCATAGTTGCGCGCCGCTGTCGGCGTCGAGGGCGAACACGCTGTCGTGCTCGGTCACGACGTACAGCACGTTATGCGTGCCCCCAGCAATCGTCAGCGAGCCGACAAAGAGCGGTTGTGCGTCGACCTTGCCGTCGACGGCGAAAAAGCCGATCTTGCCGAACGTCGTCGCGTTGACGTTGGCGGGCGTCAGGATGGCTTCGTTGAGATTCTGGCCGGTACGGGCGATGTCGTTGTGGTAGGTGACGACGTCGTGCGTGGCAAGCATGGCCGTGCCGCCCGGCGACGTGCCCATGCCGCCAGCGCCAGGGCTCGTGCCACCGGTGCCGCCGGTACTGCCGGTGCCGCCGGCCGCGCCGCTCGTTCCTCCGTTTCCGCCACCGCCGCCCCCTCCGCCGCCACAATCTGCGAACAGCATCGCGGCCAGCAGGAGCAATGCGCAAAGGAGGTAAAAACGGCGCGGGGCAGGTCGAGTTTCCATGGCGGACTCCCCATTGCGTACGGCGGCGCCATCAAGCATGGGCCGTTCAGCGAAGTGCCGTGCAATGTGGCATCAAGATTAGCACCACGCGTATTGTGCGCGGCGCCAGCTTTGAGCGCTCAGCCGTCAGCCGCTGGTGCGCAGGGGCGCACGCCGCTTTTCCCACCAGACGGCGGCGAGAAACACGAGTGCCGCGCAGAGCAGCACGCCGACCATTGCGTCGTTGCCGACGCTCTTCATCAGCGCACCGGCCACCAGCGGGCCGCCGAAACTGGCCACGCTCCACGACGCGCCCACCAGCGAACTTGCCGACACCAGCGCGGCGCCGCGAAAGCGCTCGCCGCACGCGACCAGCGACAACGTGTAGATCGCGCCCGCGGCCGCGCCGAGCACATACAGCAGCGGCCAGCATAGCCACGGCGACGTCATCGCCCAGGGCAGGAACGGCAGCAGCGCCACGACGATCACCCCGCAGCCGATATGCACGTGCTCACGGCCGAGCCGGTCGGCGAGCCAGCCGAACGGAAACTGCATCGTCGTATCGCCGAGCAGCAACGCCGACGCGAACAGCACGGCCACCTCGCTGGTGATGCCATGCGACATCGCGAAAAGCGGCAGCAGCGACAGCGCGATCGTGTCGAATAGCGCGAAGAAGCCCGTGCCGACCACGAGCGCGGGCATCTGCGGCAACACGTGACGCCAGCTGCCGTGCGCGGCGTGCTCTTCGCCGCAGACATGCGGTGTCGTGCGGATGGTGGCGAGCATCGGCAACGCCAGCAGGAAAATCGCGCCGCAGATAAGGAAGCGCCAATGCGTGAAGCCGGCGATCTGGCTCACCAGCACCGGACCCGACATCTGGAACAGCGTGAAGTTGGTCGCGTAGATCGCGATCACGCGGCCACGCGATGCGTCGTCGGCCAATTGGTTGACCCAGGCTTCGCCGATCGTGAACAGCAGCATCAACGCCGCGCCGCACAGCACGCGCAACAGTGCCCACAGCCACAGGTTCGACGTGAGCTGCATCAGCGCGGTGGCGAACGCGACCACCAGCACCCCGCCGACGATCACCTGGCGGCCGCCGAAGCGCGCCGCGATCCAGCCGGCCAACGGCACGACGACGAGCCCGCCGCCCGCTTGCGCCGCGGTCAGCAGGCCGACCACGTCGGTGCCGTAGCCGGCTTGCGCCAGCGCGAGCGCGGTGAGAGGCAGCGTGGCGCCGCTGCCGAGTCCGACGACGGCGACGCTGAGGATCAGGGCGAGGAAATCGCGGGTGAAGATGACTTTCATCGGCCGAGATGCTACTACGGCCGCGGGGTGTTGGCACTCTTGCGGTTTTGATGAGGGCGCGAGCTTGCGGTCTGCGGCGCGCGGTTTGCTGTGAAGGCGAGGCGAGTCCGCGATGGGCCGCGCGTTGCCATGTGCGAGCCGCCGCGAGCGATACGCGACGAGCGGAGAGCGGCCGCCCGTTCAGCCAGCCGCCGTCACGCTTGACTCTAACCCGCCACTGCCATCCTCTGCGCCCGCCGGTCGATCGACACCGACCACAGCGTCAGCATCAGCGCGCCGATCGACGTCGCCACGCCGACCCACGGCAGCGTCGTGAGCGGCGCGCCCGCGCCGATCGCCATACCGCCCAGCCATGCGCCCGTCGCATTGCCGAGGTTGAATGCGCCCTGGTTCAAGGTCGAGGCCAGATTCGGCGCGTGGCTCGCGCGGTCGACGATCAGCATTTGCAGCGGCGGCACGATCGCGAAGGCCAGGATGCCCCACACGAAAATTGTGATCATCGCCGGAATCTGCGCGTGCATCGTGCCGGCGAAGACGGTCAGGATCACGACGATCGCCAGCAGGAACGCGACCAGCGACGGCATCAGCCGCCAGTCGGCGAGCTTGCCGCCGAGCGTGCTGCCGACCGTCAAACCGAGGCCGAACAGCAGCAGCACGAGCGTGACCGCGTGCGGCGTAAAGCCGGCCACCTCCTCGAGAATCGGCGTGATGTACGTGAAGGTGGAAAACAGGCTGGCCGACGCGAGCACGCTGATGCCGAGCACCATCAGCACTTGCGGGTTTTTCAGCACGCTGAATTCGTGGACGAGGCTCGCCTTCTGCATCTCGATCTTCGCCGGCAGGCACACGGCGAGCGCGGCCGCCGCGGCGATGCCGATGCCCGTCACCGCCCAGAAGGTCGCGCGCCAGCCCACCGCCTGGCCGAGCGCCGTGCCGAGCGGCACACCCAGCACGTTGGCGAGCGTCAGGCCGGTGAACATCAGCGCGATCGCTTGCGCGCGGCGGTTCGGCGCGACGAGTCCCGCCGCCACCACCGAGCCGATGCCGAAGAACGCGCCGTGGCAGAACGCCGTGACGATGCGCGCGGCCATCAGCACCGCGTAACCCGGCGCGACCGCGCACAGCAGGTTGCCGACGATGAACACGCCGATCAGGCTCATCAGCGCCTTCTTGCGCGGCATGTTGGCGACCGCGATCGCGACGATCGGCGCGCCGATCGTGACGCCGAGCGCATAAGCCGACACCAGCATGCCGGCAGCCGGAATCGAAACGGACAGATCGCGCGCAACATCGGGCAGCAGCCCCATGATCACGAACTCGGTGGTACCGATTCCAAACGCGGCAACGGCAAGGGCAAGCAGGGGCAAAGGCATGGTGACGGAGTGTGAATCGGCACGACGGGAAGCGTCGCGCGGCAGGCGCGCGTTTTCGGGACGAGAACGCCGGCGCCATGCGAGGGGAAAACAGTAGGGGATTCTACCTAAGTCAAAACCAGCTTGCTGATCGTCAAAGTCGCTGTTGTTTTTTGCTGAAAGCGGCGGCACACGGCGGTGCCGGGCCGCGTAACGAGGCGCGCGGGTTAGCGGATGCGCGAGCCGATGAGGAACGGATCGGACGGATCAAAGCGTATCGCCGTGACGTCCGGCGCCCCCGGCAAAACGGGCCGCGCCGGCGACGCCTTCATCAAAGACCGCCTGATAGCCGCCGGCGCCTTCGCGCCGCAACGCTTCGGCGAGATCGTCGAGCGGGCTGTTTTCCAGCGCGGAGCGGCGGTCGGCCAGCAGCGCCGCTTGCGGAAAGGCGGCAAGTTCGGCGGCCAGCTGTTCGGCCGCCGCGCGTGCGGTGCCAGTCGGTACGACGCGGTTGGCGAGACCCAGCGCGAGCGCTTCCTGCGCCTTCACCGCGCGGCCGGTCAGGATCAGGTCCAGCGCGCGCGACAGGCCGATCAGACGCGGCAAACGGATCGTGCCGCCGTCGATCAACGGAATGCCGACGCGCCGGCAGAACACGCCGAGCACCGCATCGTCCTCGATGACCCGCAGATCGCACAGCGCGGCCAGTTCCAGGCCGCCCGCCACCGCGTAGCCGGCAATCGCCGCGATCACCGGCTTGCTGAAGCTCATGCGCGTCGGGCCCATCGGGCCGGGGCCGCTGCCGTCGGCGTGCAGTTCGTTGCGGCGTGTGTCGTCGGCGAGCGCGCTCAGGTCCGCGCCGGCGCAAAACGTGCCGCCCGCGCCGAACAGCACCGCTGCGCGCCATGCCGGCTCCGCTTCGAAGCGCTTGAACGCGGCGCTCAGCGCATCGGCGACCGGCCGGTCGACGGCATTGCGCCGCGCCGGCCGCTCCAGCACGATGGTGGCGACGCCGGTGTCGTCGTTGGCTTCGATGCGCACGTATTCATTGAAATTTTGGGTGGTTATCATCGTCCGTATTCCTGAAGGTCAGCGGCCGTCCATTCATGGCGGGCGCTCATGCAGCGTGCAATGCAGAATAATTAATCCCGGGGCCTGTCATGCTTCTTTCACAATCGGCTCGTAGCGTGAGCGCTCTATTCACGCGCTGGCGTTTTTTCGTCAGCTTATCGAGCCTGCCTTTGCCCTTGTCCAATTCATCGTCAGCCGCCGCGCCGTCCTGGCCCGAAACGGTCTGGAACGTGCCTCTGCAGGACCATCCATGGTACGACCATGTGCGTCTGAAACGCGTCTTCGTCACCGACGGCACACGGCATCAGGTCGTACTGGTCGACATGCGCAAGCTGCTCATCTGCGCGGATCGCGACAACACGGACTACGTATTGAAGCCGGTCGCCGAGTGGCATTCGGGCAAGGTGCGCGGCATTCGCGAGTTTCTCGACCCCGAGAGCCCGCGCATTCCGCAGATGCCGTACGTGACCTTCTCGACGCGTCGCGCGCCGGGTTTGCTGGGCTGGCTGGGTCTGGAGCGCGAAGGCGTGGTGGCGTTTCGCAACGGCCAGCATCGCGCGCGCTATCTGGCCGACGCGGGCGCGCGCTGGTGTCCGGTGGAAGTGCACGAGCGCGAGGCGGCATTGCTGCGCGAAGTCTGCGGCGCGGCGGACGACGCGCGCACCGCGATCCGCGCCACCTCGCTGGGTAGCGAAGACGGCGCGTAGCGCTGCGTGCCTGACACGGGGGCTTAACGCCTGGTCCGCCTAGCCCGCCGCGCGCACCGCGTTGCGTGGCGTGCCGGCCTGCCATGCCGCGACGTTCTCGAGCGTGGTCTGCGCGATCTCGTTCATGGCCTCGCGCGTGAAGAACGCCTGGTGCGCGGTGACGATCACATTCGGGAACATCAACAGACGCGCGAGCACGTCGTCCTGCAACGGCAGATTCGAGTGATCTTCGAAGAAGATGCCGCCTTCCTCTTCGTACACGTCGAGCCCGAGATGGCCGAGCTGGCCGTCCTTCAACGCGCCGATCAGCGCATTGGCTTCGACCAGTCCGCCGCGGCCGGTGTTGACCAGCATCGCGCCGCGTTTCATCTTCGCGAGCGCGGGGCCGTTGATCAGATGGTAGGTGGCCGGCAACAGCGGACAGTGCAGACTGACCACGTCGGATTCGGCGAGCAGCGTGTCGAGCGGCACGTAGCGTGCGCCGAGCGCGAGCAGGTCGGCGGCGGGCGTGCCGGGATCGTGCGCGAGCACCTGCATGCCGAAGCCCGCCATGATGCGCGCGAACACGCGGCCGATCATGCCGGTGCCGATCACGCCCACGGTCTTGCCGTGCAGATCGAAGCCGAGCAGCCCATGCAGCGAGAAGTCGCCTTCGCGGGTGCGCGCGACCGCGCGCGGCAGACGCCGGTTCAGCGCCAGAATCAGACCGACCGCGTGTTCGGCGACCGCGTGCGGCGAGTAGGCGGGCACCCGCGCGACCATCATGCCGAGACGTTCGGCCGCCGCGAGGTCGACGTGATTGAAGCCCGCCGAGCGCAACGCGATCATCCGCGTGCCGCCTGCATGAAGCTGCTCCAGCACCGCGGCGTCGACGTTGTCGTTGACGAACGGGCACACCACTTCGTAGCCCTGCGCGAGGACGGCGGTCTCGCTATCGAGGTGCGATTCCTGGAAATGCAGTTCATAGCTGTGGGCGGCATTGGCTTCGGTGAACGTGTCGCTGTCGTACTGGCGGCTGCTGAACAGGATCATGCGCATGTCGGGCTCCAAAGAAGATGAACCCGTCGCCAGCCAGCGCAGTCACGGTGCGGCAAGCGGCCGGTTCAGCATAAATTATTCGTTCAGACAGTTACTGATTGACACAGTGCGGCGCCAAAACAGCGGCTTTAACCGCGGAGCATGTTTCGCCAAGTGGAATGGCAGTAATGAAAACCCTATTGACAGCTGCCCGTGAAATTAGCCACTACAGATTATGTCTTTTTCGCAGCGTTAGGCAACTTCGCGAGGGACCGGCAATTATCGGCACGGCGGGTGACGCGATCACGCGCCGGGGCAGTTGAGCGCGTTGCCCGAGCGGGTGGGGCGTTCGTACAAGATCGATTTCAGCGCCGGCAAAACCGTGCAGCATGTCGAGACGCAGCACGAGGATTTTCTGACGATCGAGCGAGTCAGGCGCGGCGGCCAGAAAATCGACCCGACGCCCGATCTGGTGTTGCAGCCATCCGGTGCCGGACCGCACGCTCAGGCGGTCCGAACTGATCGTCGGGCAGTACCTGCGCCGCGTGATGATCGGCCATCATCCGTTCGTCGGCGAGTTCGACGTGTTCGCGGTGGAAGGCGGCACGGCGGCGATGACGTAGATCCTCATCACGATGCGCGAGAATCACCTGATCAAGCCCGGTGACACGCTTGAACGACTATCAACTGAACGTGGTGAATCTCGAAGTCGATGTCGCCAACGGCTGGCAGTATTCGAAGAAGGAACCCGACAAGTTGCGCGATCCGAAAGTGAAGGCGTTGTTCCTCATCAATCCGGGTAATCCGCCGTCGGTGAAGATCGACGACGTGAGCCTGCAATCATCGCCGACGTCATCCAGGGACGTTCGAGCATAGTCAAAAAACTTGCGCAATCGCGCGGAACGGTGAATGATCGGACGAGTGGCCTCTCCAGCGTCATGGCTGGTGAGGCCACTCGTCCCTTCGCGTTCTGACATTCACGTACCGATCATGCCGACTTCATCAATCTCTACCGTTGCATCCGCAGTGCCCTGTCCGGTTGTCGAATCGCTCGACGCCATCCTTCCCGAAGAGCCGCTTCTGATGATGGGCGCCGGCCCCGTGCCGATTCCGGCCGCCGTGGCCAAGGCCAACACGATCGTGATCAATCACCTGGGCGGCGCGATGGTGAAGGTGATCAGCCAGGTGAAGACGATGGCGCGCTACGTGTTCCAGACGCAATCGAAGTGGGTGCTGGGCGTGGCGGGACCGGGATCGGGCGCAATGGAGATGGCGATTTCCAACCTCGCGTGGGAAGGCACGCGGGTGCTTTGCATCAAGAACGGCTTTTTCAGCGACCGGATGGGCGAGATGGGCCGGCGCGTTGGCGCGCGAGTGAGCACGCTCGAAGTCGCCGACCGCTCGGTGGCGAGTCTCGAGCAGATCGCCGAGGCGATCCGCCGCGAGCGTCCCGAGATCGTGACGGTGGTGCAGGGCGAAACGTCGAATACGGTGTGGAACCACCACCTGAAGGACATCGCCGCGCTGGCGAAAGCGGCGGGCTCGCTGGTGATCGTCGACGCGGTGTGCACGTTGAGCACGATGCCGCTGGAGATGGACGCGTGGGGCATCGACGCGGTGATTACCGGCGGGCAGAAGGGTTTGTCGTCGATTCCCGGCGTGTCGTTGATTGCGTTTTCCGACGCGGCCTGGGCGCGCGTCAAAGGGCGCACGGCGCCGAATGCGCATTGGTGTCTGGATGCGTCGCTGGCCGAGAACTTCTGGCATAACGGCGGCTATCACTACACGGCACCGGTGTCGGGCGTGCTCGCATTGCACGAGGCGTTGCGGCTGGTGTGCGCCGAGACGCTGGAAAAGCGCTTCGCGCGGCATCTGAAATGTTCTCTGGCTTTGCAGCAAGGTGTCACCGCGTTGGGCTTGCAGTTGTATGCGCCCGAGGCTTGCCGGTTGAATTCGGTGGTCGGCATCGAGGTCCCCGAGGGTTTGACTCCCGCCGATGTCTGCTCGCATATTTCGCGGCAACATCAGGTGGAAATCTCGGGCTCGTTTGGTTTGCCGATTGTCCGGATCGGACAGATGGGCGAGCAGTGCCGCGAACACAATCTTTTCCGCACGCTGCATGCGCTGGGCAGGACGATGGTGGATCTCGGCGTGAAGGTCGATTTGCCGGCGGGGGTGGCGGCGCTGGAACGCGGTTTGTCGGAAGGGAAGTAAGGGGTTCGGAGCCCGGCGGGGCGTGAGGTGTGGTTCACGGCGCACTTTTGCGCACCCCGCCGCGAGTCTTTCCGTTTTTATCGGCCATTGTGCGCCGCCGAACGTATTCCAATCCCGCCGACCCTTAGAGTGGGGCACGACGCGAGCCACGCAAGACTCGCGACACACTACGGGGAAATAATCATCGTTCGAAACAAGGCGCGCGTCATGACGTGCCGGCCTGCGCACGCGTGCAGGAATTCCGTCCCACGTCAAAGCTTGAATGCCAACGCGCCCCTGGCTAGGCGAAAAATCGATTTCCCATCTGATTCGATTGTCGATCGCGCGATGTCCGGCGATGGTCTCGAAGGCTCGCGCACGTACGAAGACTGAGGGAATCACTACTATGACCAGTGCATACGATTCTAATAAAACGGTAGGGGTGGTTATCGGTGCGGAGCTCAACGGACTTGGCGTGGCGAGATCGCTCGCCTGCGCGCGTATTCCGGTCGTTGCGGTCGACACGAAAACGATTCGAGCGGGAATGTGGTGCCGCCATGTGCGCGGGCACCTGGTCAAAAGCTTTATCGGCAAAGCCTTTGCCGACGACATGATCGAACTCGGCAAGAGGTTCAGTCAGCCGCCGGTTCTAATTCTGACCGACGAGGACGCGGTGCATTCGGTGTCGGAAAATCGTGAAGCGCTGTCAAACTGGTTTCGTTTCCGCATGCCGGAGGACGACACCGTCAAGATGCTGTCCAGCAAGGCGAGATTCCACGAGTTTGCTCAGAAGCATCACTTTCCGGTGCCGCGCTCCGTGGTGCTCGAGAAGCTCTCCGATATTCAGTCTCTGTCGGAATTGCGCTATCCGTGCGTGCTGAAGCCGGACGACAAACGCAATGTATTGCGGGGCGAGAAGGAACGTGCGGTGCGCGTCGACACGCTGGCCGAAGCGCGTGAACGCGCGATCGCGATGCTGGACTCGCCAGGCGGCATCGTCGCGCAGGAATGGATCGAAGGGCCTGACAGCAACATCCATTTCACGCTGTTCTATCGTGGCAACGACGGCAACGTGATCAGCATCTTCACCGGGCGCAAGGTGCTCAGTTCGCCGCCCGGTGTCGGCAATACCGCGATCTGCATGGCCGCGCCGGAAGCTCGCGAAGTGCTCGAGCCATTGACCCTGGCGTTCGTCGAGCAGGCCGGCTTCGACGGGATGGGCAGCATCGAATACAAGTGGGACGACAACTACAAGGAGTTCGCGATGGTTGAGCCGACGGTCGGCCGCACGGACTGGCAGGAAGAGATCGCCACGCTGTGCGGGGTCAACATTCCACTGGCCGCTTACCGGCATGAACTCGGCTTGCCGCCGATACCCGAGCGCCTGTGCCGGGTGCCGGTCGCGTGGCGCGCCACGTTCACCGACCGGCTGCCGCCCGAGCTGCTGCGCGAGCACACGAGGATCGTCGACGGCTATTTTCGCTGGAGCGATCCTTTCCCGGCACTGCAATTCTATTGTCTGCTCAGTCCGCTGCAGCGGATCAAGCGCCGGTGGAAAGCGATCAGGCTGCCCGAATCGCTGCAAGCCAAAGCTTAACGTGGACCGGCATGGGCCACGTGTTGCGCGTGGCAGCCCTGGCTTTGGCAATGGGCGCTTCGCAGCCGTGCATGCCTTCCCCCTGGAGGAGATCATCAATGTCCTTGACCGACACCGTAATCATTGGCGCAGGGCCCTATGGGTCCTCTCTGGCCGCGCATCTGAGAGCCAGGGGTGTGGACCACCAGATTCTCGGCCGCCCGATGCTCGCCTGGAGAAACTACATGCCGCCCGGCATGCTGCTGCGTTCCGAGGCGTTCGCTTCGAATCTCCATGCGCCGCGCAGCGGATTCACGGTGGAAGATTATTGCCGCCAGAAGGGCATTCCTTATGAGCCGATGGGCATGGCGCTGCCGCTGGAAATGTTCGTGGACTACGCGCTGTGGTTCCAGGCGAATCTCGTCGGCGAGATCCAGCCGGTCGACGTCGTCAATCTGCGGCGCGTAGACGGGCACTTTCAATTGGCGCTGAGCGACGGCCGCTCGCTGATCGCGCGCAAGGTGGTGATCGCTTTGGGCCTCAAGGGCTTTGCGCAAACACCGCCGGCGCTACAGGGGCTGCCCGAACGCTTTGTGTCTCATTCGGAGCGATACGGGAACCTCGGCTGGGCGCGTGACAAGGACGTCGCGATTGTCGGCGGCGGACAGTCGGCGCTGGGGCTCTCGGCGCTGCTGCACGAACTGGGCGCGCGGCCTCACATACTCATGCGCGAAGCGGACGTGGTCTGGTATCAAAGGCCGCAAGCGGCGCGCAGCATCCTGTCGAAGCTGAAGGGTCCCGACGCGGGCCTCGGGCGAGGCTGGCGGTCGCTCTTGCTGTCCGAATGTCCGGGCCTGTTCCACCTGCTCGATAACGCGTGGCGCGAGCGGATCATGGAGAAGTCGTATGGCGCGTCCGGCGCGTGGTGGTTGCACGATCGCGTCGTCGACAAGGTGAAGATCTCGTTTCGCAGCGAGGTTCGCTCCGCCTCGATCGACAACGACCGGGTCGTGCTGCGCGTGTTGACCGGCAACCAGGAAGTGTCGGTTAGCGCCGACCATGTGATCGCGGCGACGGGCTTCAAGACCGACATGAGACAGCACGCCTTTCTTTCGAAGGACATCGCGGATGAGATTTCGGTCAACGGCGGGTTGCCCGAACTCACGTCCAACTACGAAACCCAGATTCCAGGCTTGTATGTGATCGGGCCGGCGTCCGCTCATAGTTTTGGGCCCGTCATGCGTTTTGTCTACGGCACCAGGCACGCGTCGCCCTGCGTGGCGCGGCATATCGCCGGTTCGTTGAAAGTGGGCGCGACACAACGCGTGTGGTCCGCTGGCGAAGCGCCGATGCCCGAGCGAACGGGTGAATAGCGCCGCGCTTTTTCAGGCGATCCGGCGAGCTTTTGACGTATCAGTTCAACTAAGCATC
Source organism: Paraburkholderia ultramafica (assembly GCF_902859915.1). Lineage (GTDB taxonomy): Bacteria > Pseudomonadota > Gammaproteobacteria > Burkholderiales > Burkholderiaceae > Paraburkholderia > Paraburkholderia ultramafica. Next base: position 129,261 of record NZ_CADIKK010000004.1, on the reverse strand, counting down.
AGGCGCAATCATGGCGGCAGCAGGTCCGCCAAAGCGCACTGAGGAGGGCGCCATGAAACGGGGTAAGGCATTCATCAAAGAGTTCCTCGCGGCGCTCGTCGTCCTGACGGGGATTGCCCGGGCGACGCGCGCATGGCTATGGCGCGACCGGGTCGCGGTGCTGCTCTATCACGACCCGGACCCGCAGACGCTCGACAGGCATCTGTCGTATCTGCGGAAAATATGCGAGCTGGTGCCGCTGACCGATGTCTATGCACCCGCCAACGGACGTCCGCGCGCGGCCATTACGCTCGACGACGGCCATGCGGGCAACGCGGCGTTGCTGCCGATCTTCATCAAGCACAACGTGCGGCCGACGATCTTCCTTTGCAGCCGGATCGTCGGCCGCGCGCGTAGCCATTGGTGGCTGCATCCCGGTTCGCTGCGGGCAGGCCACGAACGCCTGAAGCGGATGACGAACGCGGAGCGCCTCGCCGAACTCGCCGCGAATGGCTACTACCAGGACGCCGACGACCGGCCCACCGGTCTGAGCGTCGAGCAAATGGAAGCGATGCGCGAGCACGTGGACTTTCAGGCGCACACGCGATTCCATCCCGTGCTGACCCGTTGCAGCGATACCGAATGCGCGACCGAGATCGGCGACAGTAAGCACGAGATCGAAGCGCTGCTGAGTCATCCCTGCGAGCACTTCGCCTACCCGAACGGCAATTATGGTGAACGCGAAGTCAGTCTCGTCAGGGCGGCGGGATTCAAGAGCGCCCGCACCTGCGATATCGGTTGGAACGATCAGCGCAGCGACCCGTTCCGGCTGCGCACGATCATTGTCGACGATACCGCGTCGACCACCCGGTTTGCCGCGCAATTATCCGGCGTCCCGCTCTTCTTGCGTTACCTGAAAGACGGCGGTAGCTGGAGCGGCAAGTTTCCGCAGTTTTGACCGTGCACTGGCGCGATATCGGGCTACGTGTGCTGACAGACAGAGTCACTGAAAGTAAATCGTTAGTATTTTCCGAGGAAGAAATAAAAAGCCGATACCGGCCCATGTATTTTTGCGTGGTTGCGTTCGTGCATTCAAAAGGGGAGCAACATGCGGCGCTGCAGGGTATTGGTGATTAACGATTTTGCGCAAAAGGGCGGTGCGGAGATTGTCTATCAACAATCCGCGGACCTGTTGGGCACGTTATCCGGTGTCGACGTCGAACGCTTCGACGATAGTAAGTTCTCCGCACGTTCCACCATGTTATCCAGGTCGTGGAATGTGGTCGCGGCTCGCGAGCTCGAGAAAACCATACTCAGGTTCCGGCCGCATCGGTTGATGGTGCACAACTACCATAACCTTCTGTCGCCTTCGATACTGAGCGTCATCGTGCGTCATCAGCGCGATTTCGGCTACCGCGCGTACCACACTTGCCACGACTACCATCTCGTCTATTACAACCCGTCGCTGCAGTACTTCGACCACGGCCGGCCGCTGATTCTGCCGCTCGACGCGTTGCGCACTGCCGCGGTGTTCAAGCTTCGGCCGACGCCGAAAGGCATCGTGCACGACCTGATGACGAAGACGTACTGGCATGCGATACGTATGGCGTATCAACCGGCGCGCGTGTTCGACCGGATACTCTGCCCCAGTGACTTCATGCAGGAAGCGCTGCGCCGGGCTGGCATCGACAATACGGTGATCTTGCACAATCCGTCCGCCGTGCCGACTGCGCAGCCTCTGGTCAGCGTGCGCGGCAAAGAACGCTTCAACCTCGCGTTCGTGGGGCGGATTTCGCCGGAGAAGGGCCTCGCGCAGTTCGTCGAGCTCGCGCACGCGACGGGCTTCGAGCGGATCGAATCCATTGGTGTCTATGGCGAAGGTCCGGATCGCACGGCTATCGAGCAACGCTACGCGCCGCTCGTCGCGAGCCGCAAGCTGGTCTTTTTCGGCAGCCTGCCGCAAGCGCAACTGTTCCCGGCAATGCGGCGCTTCGCCGATGCGGTCGTCGTGCCGTCGGTCGCCGCGGAAAACGCGCCGCTCGTCATCATCGAGGCGGCCATGCTCGGCATGCCCGCACTCGTTCACAATGGCGGCAGCATGGCGACGACAGCGGACTCCGTCGGCAACAAGATCAAATTCCACGCCGACCCGACCAGCCTGAGGCGGGCGCTTGGCGAACTGGCTATCCATCTCTCGAACGCCGAGAGACGCTACGACGTCGACGAATATTTGCCCGAGCATTACGCGAGGCGCCTCGCTGAAATCATGCATATCCGCGCAAGCCTGGCGCCTGCCACACGTCCTGGACTGGCCGCACCATTTGCAGATAATCCGCGTCACGCCCGATGAAACGAAAGCGCTGATCGCGAGAAACAGAATCTGGAAGCGGCATAATTATGGTATCCGAATAGGTATTGGCTGGAAGCCAGAATCGTCCGCTGAAATTTGAATTTTCCAATCGGCTTTTGTGTGGGTTGCCGAACGTTCCAATAGCGCTCACTCTGAATACTATGTGTCAAAGGAAATGGCGCGCAGTTGGGCGTTGGAAAGCGAAGCTGAAGACAGCCAGATTTAGGATGACAAAATAATCAACTGTGCGCTGGCGAATATATATATAAGAACTGTGGTGTGCATAGGTCGTGAGCGTTTGCGAGAAAGAGAAGCAGACAAGACGCGGCTGACCGGGGAAGCATTGCCGCCGTGCCGGAATACCCGGCAATCGGCGTGGCCACGAAAGCGGCCACCTTTCAATGAAAAGGGCTGAATCCGACCGCTTCGCGCTTCTGCTATTGCTAACGCGCGCTGTATGGATCGGACGTCTCCGGAGACGCGTAGGTCTGCCCTGCATTCCATAGATCGTTGCTGTAGGGATCCGCCGTTGCTGCCGAGGCAGAGCGGGCCGGCTGCGTGAGGCGCCGATGCGCACCTTTTCCGCGATTGGTTGGCGAGCCGGTGTGGATCGGGGACGGCAGATAGCGACCCGCTGCTTGCGGCGTCAGAGCCGAATCGGCGCCATAGACGGTCGTGGCACTCGCGGCACTCGGGCTCATCGCGTCGAGCTGCGAATGCTTGTCGACATAAGGCGAGACGTAGCGGGGCGCGGTAGCGGACGGGATGGTTTGAGCGGACGCGCCGTGAGCCGCCAGCGACAACAACAGAACAGATGCGAAGCGTATTTTCATTTTGGTCCCCATGACAAAAGCGTGTGATGCGATGTTAGGAAATCGAAGCGAATAAGAATAGATGTTGTTACACAAAGCACGTGAAGTAGCGCAACTAGTCTATCTCGATCTGATCAAGTCGGGCAGCTTGATTGAGATGGGCACGGGAGAGTCGCTTCGCGAACTATTGGAGAACGCGCAATGAACCGAAGCAGTGCACCGCTAGATAACAGAGATGTTGACGAATATCCGCCGGCACGGTTCGCCAATTATCTCGACGCGCTTTATGACAGCCGCAAGCTGATTGCCATTACGACGGCAGTGGCGTTGGCGCTCGGCGTCGGCTACGCGTTCTTTTCCCAGCCCGTCTACCGCGCGGATGTTCTCGTGCAGGTCGAGGAGACCACGAATACGACGACCAGGAATGTATTGGGCAACGTGTCGGCGATGTTCGACGTGAAGACGGCGGCGTCCGGCGAAGCCCAGGTGCTCGGCTCGCGGATGGTGGTGAGCCCCGCGGTGGACAAGCTGAACCTCTACATCCAGGCGACGCCGCGCTATTTCCCGATTCTCGGACAGGTAGTCGGCCGGTATGCCGAAGAGTGGTCGACGCCCGGCCCGCGCGGCTATGTCTGGGGCAACGAGCATATCGATGTGTCGAAATTCGACGTGCCCCACGAGTTCTACGATCGCCCGTTCATCTTGACGAAGGGCGACGGGCAGGACTACCAGATCCGGTATGGCAAGCTCAAGCTGCAAGGCACGGTCGGCGAAGTGCTGAACGCGACGACGCCCTACGGCCCGCTCGCGCTGCGGGTCGACAAGATCGACGCCAAGCCGGGCGCCACGTTCGAGCTGCGCCGCTTCTCACCGCTGGCGACGACGGAGAAGCTGCGCAGCGAACTCTCGATTGCTGAGAAAGGCAAGGAGTCCGATGTCATTGGCGTGTCGCTCGAAGGTAGCGATCCGAAAAAGGTCAGCGCGATTCTGGGCGCCATTGCCGGCGAGTACGTGAACCAGAATGTGAAGCGCAAATCGGAAGAGGCGGAACGCTCGATCCGGTTCCTCGAATTGCAGTTGCCGGAGATGAGGCAACAGCTGTCCGATTCGGAAACCCGCTTCAACGACTTCCGTGCGAAGCACGGCACGATTGACCTCGGCGAAGAAGCATCCAGCCTGCTGCAACTCTCGGTCGCGGCTCAGACGCGGCGCGCCGAACTCGAGCAGAAGCGCAAGGAATTGCTCTCGCGCTTCACCGAACAGCATCCGGCGGTGCAATCGATCGACGCGCAGTTGGCTGCGTCGCAGCAGGAGACCAGGCAGATCGCAAGCCGCACGGAATTGTTGCCTCCGCTCGAGCAAAAAGTATTGCGTCTGCAGCGTGACGTGCAAGTGGGCTCCGAGCTGGACACGATGTTGCGCAACACGCTCGAACAGCTAAAGCTCATCAAGGCCGGGAAGGTCGGCAACGTCAGAGTGCTCGATGCGGCCGAGCCGCCCGACACGCCGGTCCGCCCCAAACGCGCGCTGATCATTCTCGCCTCGCTGATGCTGGGATTGTTCGCAGGTGTGGTCGCCGCATTGGCGCGCCAGCGTCTGTTCGACGCGATCGACGACCCATACGAGATCGAGCTGCGTACGGATCTGCCGGTCTACGCGAGCGTTCCGTACAGCAGGCAGGAGGAAAAGCTCGAGCATGACCGCCGCCGCCCGCAATCACAGAGCCTCGTATTGGCAAGCGAATCGACGATCGATCCGGCAATCGAAAGCCTGCGCGGTTTCCACACGGCTCTCGAGTTCACGATGCTCGCGGCGCGCAATCGCATCGTACTGGTCACCGGCCCGACGCCCGGTATCGGCAAGTCGTTTGTCGCGCTGAATCTCGCCGCGGTCGTGGGTGCGTCGGGCAAGCGCGTGCTGCTGGTCGATTCGGATCTGCGCCGCGGCTTCCTGCATCGCCATCTCGGCGGCGACCGCGGTCCTGGCTTGTCCGACCTGATGCAGGGAACGCTGCGCGCCGACGAAGTGATCCGCACGACCCGCTTCCCGGGCGTCGACTTCATTGCGTGCGGCCCGCAGGTCACGAGTTCGGGCGACGCGCTGTCGAATGCAAAACTGGAAGTGCTGATGAGCCAGCTCGCCACGGGGTATGACGTCGTGCTGCTCGACGGTCCGCCGATGCTGTCGACCGCGGATGCAATGCGTCTCGCGTGTGTGGCAGGCACGACGTTTCTCGTCGCGCGCCAAGGCGTCACCGGAATTGGCGAACTGCGCGAGTCCGCCCGGCAACTGGAGAAGATCGGACTGCCGGTGCGCGGCGTGATCGTCAACGCGCTGCGCCTGAGGCCAGGACGCTATAGCTACGGCTACGGGCGCTACCGGTATGCGAGCTACATCTACAAGCCGTACGAAAGATGAAACGGGACGCACCACTCGTTCTGCGATCGGCACGAGATAGCGAAGCGGGCGACTCGTCTGCTTCGGACATAAACACGCGAGAGGATCTTTCGGTGTCGATCGCTGACTGTTCGCCAGAGAGGGAAGGGGGTAATCGGATGAAACATCTATTTGTCACGTCTTTTCTGCCCCAGAAAAACGCGCCGCAAGCGGGTCATCGCCTGGCGTTCGACTATCTGACCAAACTCGCGGCGCAAGCCGATGTCGACGTGGTGATCATTTCGCGTCTACCCATCGAGGAAAAAGATATCGAGTTCCGTGCGTACGTGGGCAACGTCCATGTCAAGTATGTGAGCACGTTGGACCTGATCCCCTCGTTCCTCGCGGACCCACTGCATTTCGCACCGCGCTTCTTCACGAGATATACGAAGTCGATTAGCAGTTTCCTGTGCGGGCTCATCGAGAAGAACGGCTATGGCACGGTGCGGCTGGAGTTCTCCCAGTGCTTTTCGTACGCGGTCGATCTGAAGCGCCGATTCGGTAACGACATCACGCTCGTGCTGGGTATGCACGATGTGCAGATTCAGGTGGTGCTCCGGATCAGGAGCATCGAGGGGCGGTTGTTCGCCAAGCAGACATTCGAGTTCGAACAGCGCTTGATGAAGCTTGCGGACAACGTCCGGGTGCTGTCGAACAAGGATGCGCAACTGGTGCGGGCGCTTTATCCGGGCGTTGGCTCGCTGCAGGTTGTTCCGATCTCGCTGCCGGCTTTCGTGAAGGAAGTCCGGCGCACGAAGGACACCGTGGATAAAGGCAACATCCTGTTCTGGGGTGCGATGCAGCGCAGGGAAAACGAAGAGGCGCTGCTCAACTTCGTCGACTCGACGTTCTTGCCGCTGCGCCAGCGCGGTCTTCCGCTCAAATTGTTCGTGGTGGGCTCGGATCCGGGCGAGCGCGTCAAGCGCCTGAACAGCGACGATATTTGCGTGACCGGATTCGTCGACGATCCGAGGAGATATTTCGAAGCTGCCCATGTCGGCGTAGTGCCCTTGCTGTCGGGCGCGGGCGTCAAGCTGAAGACGCTGGAAATGCTGGCGGCCAGGATTCCGGTTGTGTCGACGCCGTTGGGTGCTGAAGGCGTGGAGCACGACGGGACTCTACTCAATGTCTGTGAGATTGACGAGTTCCCGAGTGTGATCGAGCGAATCTACCTGGGGGGCATTCAGGATGTCGAAGCCTCCGAGTCATATCAGGCGTAAAGAAATGATCGCGACGATCGCTTACTTGCTCGCTGTCGTGCTCTGCTCCACTCGCGGAGTGCTGGAGTTCGAGATAGGAAAAAGCGCGGCGTACCTGGTGCAGGCCGGCGGCATCGTCGCACTGCTCATGTGGTACATCTCGCCCTCGGCGTTGGCCTCCTATTTCCGGCGCGAGGGACGATGGTCGCTCGGGCTCACCGCGGGCGTGGTCTTCACCGTCGTCGTATCGATCGTGGTCACGCTTGCTGAAACAGGACAGATCGAATTCTCCTATCTGTTCGTGTTCATCTTCACGATTTTCATCTATTTCTATTCGATATCGAATTATCGCAAGCGCTTCATCCGGCCGCGCTTCGCCTATGCGGGTCTGGTGGTGATCGCACTCGTCGAGGCCGGCATTGCCGTGGCCCAGCAGCAAGGCAGCTTCCCGATCGACTTGCCGGGTACCACATACGGGTTCGACAATCTGCGCGCGCCGTCTTTGACGGGCAGCTATCTGCATTACCCGCTGTTCGTCGCGATCGTCGCGTCATTGTGCGGGGTCGATTACCTGATGCACAAGAAAGTGCTGTCCGGGCTCGCTTGTGCGGTGCTGACGGCCTGCATCTTTGCGTCGCTGTCCCGAAGCGGAATGCTGATCATCCTGGGCACGTTTGGTCTCGCGTTCCTCAAGGAACCGATCCGGTTCCTCACCAAAAATGCGAAATTGATCATCGCCGGCGTGCTGGCCTGCATGGCGATCATGGTGCTGGGTGGAGCGCGCGGCGATAGCGGCGACAGCATCGTGAGCGTCGGTGCGCAAAGAATGCTGGGCGCGACCAACCTGCAGTCGGACGGTAACGACGGCCGTACCGAAGCCTGGGATAAGGCCGCCGCGCTGGCTCTGCCAGTCAACGTGATTGCGGGATCGTACTTCGGGCTCGTCACGAACTCCGCACCGGATGCCGTGAAAAACCAGTTTGGCATTGTCGAATCGAGCCTGCTTCAGCAGGTTTTGAATGTCGGCGTGTTGGGGACCCTCTTTTACTACGGCTTGCTCATATCCATTACGAGGCTGATGAGCCGCGGCAGCAAGATAACACTTTGCATTTGGGCTGCGCTAATTCAATCGTTTTTTTATCAGTCGATAGAAGTGATTCCGTTTGTATTCCTGTTGATGACGTTGCCCGTGTTCGATGCGGTCGAAGAACCGCGTCGAACGTAGCGGTTGCGCGTATCGGTTCTTTGGGTTCGAACAGGCTGGCTGTGTTACCGCGCGCGTCGCGCGGCGCATTGCATGGAAAAAGAATAAATCAATCTGGCTGCGGGGGTAATCCCACTAACGCCTGATTCCTTGCAGGAGGTGGGGATGAACTTGATTGGGATGCTTAGCGTGGTCATCGTCAATTACAACACGCCGAAGCTGGTAAAAAACTGTGTGCAATCGGTGCTCGATTCGTCGATTGCCGGTCACGAGGATATTGTCGTGGTGGATAACGCCTCGACGGATAATTCATTCTCTTATTTGAAAGAGACGTTACCGGCGGGAGTTCGGCTGGTGAGGACTTCGATTAATCGCGGATTTGCGGCCGGCGTCAATTTCGGCGTGGTTGGATGCGCGAGGGAACTGGTCCTCGTGCTGAACCCCGACACGTACTTTGTCGATGCGTCGCTGGAAAACGTGGTCACGTTAATGAAAAACGAGGTCGATGTAGGGCTCGTCGGTCTCGATCTGATCTATCCGGACGGCGAGCGGCAGTTCTCGGCGCGGCGCTTCTATTCGTTGCTCGACATTCTGAGCAGGCGTTCGCCCCTTGGCCGGCTGGATGCGTTCAAGCGCCGCATCGACGCCCATCTGATGCGCGATGCCTGGCGGGCGGGCACACCGTTCGAGGCCGAATGGGTGGTGGGCACGGGCTTTATCGTGCGCCGCTCGCTGTTCGGCGAGCTGGGCGGCATGGACGAGCATTTCTTCCTCTACATGGAAGACGTCGATTTCTGCGCAAGGATATGGCAAGCGGGCTACCGGGTGCTCTGTGTGCCGGGCGCGAAGCTCACCCATGAACATCAGCGGGCGTCGGCCGCGGGCTTTCTGAGCAAGGCCGGCCGACGGCACATGAACAGCCTTTGGCGATTCAGCCGCAAGTACCGCTTGCCGCTGTTCACGCCACCCGGTGTCAACGGCTTGATGCGCGGGCCCAAGCCGCGGCCGATCCGGATCGACACGCGCACGGCATCGGAGTAGCCGCACAGCGCGGTGTAAAGACACGTGTCGTGCGAACAGGAGAGCTAACTTTATGGTGGGGAAGACCCGGCGGCAGGCAATCAAGACGTTCCTGCTCGGCGGCCTGGCCGGGGCCAGCGCAACGACAGCCGACATTCGCCGCGTGCGCGCATCGACCGACGCGCCGGGCGGGCGGGACGCACTCGCGGGCGCAAGCGCATCCGCATCGACCGGTAAGGCCGGCGGCCTGCTGGACAGCGACACGTTGAGGCTTGCCCGCAACGGTGCGGCGCGCGACGTGAAGGTCAGGCAGGTCGCCGCCTATGTGCAGGAGCAGCCGTTTCCTGACCCGGTTGGGCCCCGCTATCTGAAGACGCTCAGCGACATTCTGGCGGGCGAGGAAGTGAGTCTTGCCCGCTTCGTCGACCCCCGCCAGTTCGCCGCGATCCAGCAGGGCACGTCCACCTACGATTGCGGCCGCGATCTGGCCGCGGCCTTCGCGAGTGGCGCACGCGGCTTCTATCTGCCGCGCGGGATATGGCGATTCACCGGCGACCTGACGACGCCGACCGGCTCGAATTTGCGCGGCGACGGCGGCGGAGAATATAGGGTGATCAGCGAAGCCTCATCGGCCGCGACGGTATTGGAAAGGCAGGATGTGGGACGTCCGTGGTCGCCGTCGTCGTCGTCTGCGCCGCCGGCGGTGCTTTCGCTCGGGGTGTCGGCGAATGTGGAGCATTTGCAGGTTCGGCCGAAGCATTACGAGCGGGTGATTTACTACCTGGCCAACTATCCGGCGAATGCGGAGAACACGCCCGTCGGCATACGTTTCGAGAAATCGGGCGGCGCCCGTCATTGCACGGCCATCGGGTTTCCGCACGCCGGCTTCTTGCTGAACACGACGTCGACACTGGAGCGCTGCTATGCGTATATGTGCGACCGCGGTTTCTATACGCACGGCAAGACCGACGGCTCGCTGATCAACTGCATCGGTATGTTCTGCCACACGGCCGGCGCCGATCTGGTCGACAACTTCTGGCAGGTGATCGGCGGCAGATGGGAGTGGAACGCGCGTCACGGGATCATTCTCGGCGCGGAGTCGCTGATCGCCGGCGCGGTGTTCGACCGCAACGGCTTCGCCGGCGTTCATATGAAAAGCGGCAATTGGGGGAAAGTGGTGAGCGGCAATTACTTCTCGAGAAACGGCTGCGCGGGAAATGGCTCGCTGGGCCGCTGGAAGTTCTCGAAGCCGTCTCACCCTTCGTATCTGGAAGTCCCGGCCGGGCAAAGTTGTCACATCCAGATCGATTATCAGCAAGGCGCGACGATCGTCGGCAACCGGTTCCGGCCCGGCCGGGACGACGAAGACGACGGTTGCGACGGCCCGCAGTTCGTCTATGGCAGTTCGACCGCGTCCGGCAGTACGCCGCTCGATGGCATTGCGATCCACGGAAATTTTGGCGACCGGGCCGGCGATTCGATCGTCGGGTTCAACAAGGCGTATCCCGGCGGCGGTTCGTTTGCCGGCGGTAAAGATGTAAATCTGGTGCGCAGCCTCAATCTGGGCGTCGGGTTCGAGCGCGGCGGCGTGGCCTCGGCGCTGCATTGCGGCGACCAGGTGACTTCGCCGAAAACGGCCCGGATCGCGGTCAACGTGCTGCGCGGATCATCCGGCCGCGTGGTCGTGCGAGCCGCCACCGAAGCACACGCGCAACTGGCCGAAATACTTTTCGCCACCGATGCGTCGGACGCCGGCTACAAGACGGTCGTCAACAACCTGATCGGCAATGCGGTCAAGAGCGCTGTGCTCGGCGCAAATTCCGCGGACGATCGCCACAACAGAATCGACATTGTCCTGAGCGAACCTTGTTTCGTGTCGTATTCTGTTTTTTCAACCTGAGAGGCGACACATTGAGCGCCGATTGATATGCAGCTATTCGAACGGGTTGGCGTGGCCGGGAACTGGAAACGGGACGAATTGTGTCGACGAGAAACGTAATCATTGCTCTGTATTCGGTTTACGCGCTCAATTATGTGCTGCCGTTGGTCACGTTGCCGTACCTGTCACACGTACTCGGGCCAGCAGGGTTGGGCGTCATCGGCTACGCGCAGTCTATTGCGCAGATTCTGCTGGTCGTGGTCGACTTCGGTTTCGGACTGAACAGCGCGCGCAAGGTGGCCGTTCATCTCGATCAGCCGGAAGTCGTGAACCGCATCTACTGGTCGACGACGATCGGCAAGGCGATACTCGCCGTGCTGTGTTCGCTGGTGCTGGTCGCATGGGCGTTTGCGGGCCATATGTCGCCTGCCGAGCGGGGCGCCACGCTGCTGGGCTCGCTGATGATCTGGGGCGGCGTCATCACGCCCGGGTGCTTCTATGAGGGATCGCAGCGGCTGCCGGTGCTGGCGGGTACGTTGCTGGTGTCGAGAATCGGTCTGCTGATCCCGCTGTTTCTGCTCGTGAAGAGCCACGACGACGTGATGCTGGCGGCCGCGTTGCAGTATGCGCCGACGTTCGTGTGCGGCTCGATCCTCACAGTCACGCTGATCTGGAAGCGCGAGATTCTGCTGAACGTCAAGATCGGTTTTGCCGATGTGCTGGCGGAGGCAAAAGACGCTTATCACATCTTCCTCGGCTCGGCGCTCACGTCGGTGTACATGTACGCGAACGTGATCCTGTTGCGGATGATCAGCGGTCCGGGCGCCGTCGGCTATTACGTGGCGGCGGAGCGGCTGACCAATGCGCTGCGGGCGTGTACCGCTCCCGCGATTCAGGCGTTCTTTCCCAAGATCTGCGTCGCCTACGAGCGTGGTGATCGCGACTACGTGCACAAGGTCAACCGCGGGTTCATGGTCGCCTTCGCCGCGTCGGCGGTCCTGATCCTCGTCGGGTTTTCCGTGCTCGGCGAGTGGTTCGTCGGGCGGTTTCTCGGCGAAGCTTTCGGTGAGACGTTCCGGATTCTGCGGATCCTCGTGTTCGTGCCGGCGATCGTCGGCATGACGACGACCCAGGTGATGCTCACCATCATTGCGTCAGGCAATCAGTCTTTGCTGAAGAGAATCTATGTCTACGGCGCGCTGTTCCATCTGGTGCAAGCGCCGGTGGCCATCTATCTGTGGGGCGGCGTCGGGACCGCGTGCTCCGTTGCCGCGACGGAGCTGTTCATGCTGATCGGCGTGTACTGCGTATCGGCCCGAATCAACCAGGGGCAAATCGCGGTGCGCTCGCAGACCATCAAACAGGAAATGGCTGCCGAACAGGATTGACGATCGCCAGACCCACGCTGCCCGCGCGGACGAACCGGCGCCGCGCGGGCAGCGCCACGCGGTTCACAACGCCGCGGGCAGATTGGTCACCTTGGCGTTACGCAGATGGAGCACGGTGGACAGCGCCACCGCCGCGGCTGCGGCAATCGCGGCGAACAGGAACACCGACCCATAGCCGAACTCCCCGGCGATATACCCGGCCAACGGCCCGGTAATGCCCAGCGAGAGATCGAGGAACACCGAATAAGCCGACAATGCCGCGCCACGGCTCGCGGGCGGCACGAGCCCGACCGCCTCCACGCCGAGCGCCGGGAACACCAGCGCAAAGCCGAAGCCGGTCAACGCCGCGCCGGCCAGCGCGAGATGCGGTTCAGGCGCGAGCCACAGCATCAACAAGCCGGCGCACTCGAACGAGAACGAAGCGATCGCGACGCGGAACCCGCCGTAGGTCTTGATCGTATTGGCGAACAACAGGCGCGCGCCGATGAACAGCGTGCCGAACACCGTCAGCGACAACGCCGCATTCGGCCAGTTCTTCGCGGCATAGAACAGCGTGATGAAGGTGGCGATCGAGCCGAACCCGGCGGAGCCGAGCGCGAGGCCGATGCCATGCGGCAGCACCCGCGTGAACACGCTGCGGTACGACATCCGCTCGCCATGGACGAGCGGCACCGGCGCGATCAGGCGCGCCAGATAGAGGCCGAGCGCCGCCAGCAGCGTCACCAGAATCCCCAGTGCGGCAAAGCCGAGCGTGTGCACAATCGCAACGCCGAGCGGCGCGCCGATCGCCAGCGCGCCATATGTCGCGATGCCGTTCCACGAAATCACCCGCGCATTGTTGCTCGTGCCCACCCGGCCGATGCCCCACAGAATCGCGCCGGTGCCGCACAGACTTTCGCCGAAGCCCAGCACCAGACGGCTGCACACCAGCAGCGCGAGGCTCAGCACCGGCCAGCGTCCGCACAACACCGCCACCAGCAGCAGAAGCCCGCTCGCGCCGCAGCCCAGCAGGCCGATCGACACCGTGCGCTTCGGCCCCAGCGTGTCCGCGGAACGGCCGGCGAGCGGCCGCGAGGCCAGCGTCGCCAGGTATTGCACGCTGATCGCCGCGCCCGCCAGCACCGCGCTGTAACCGAGGTCGCCGTGGACGTAGCCGGGCAGCACCGCCAGCGGAATGCCGATCGTCAGGTAGCAAAGAAACGTGAAAAAGACGACCGGAATGATCTGCATGGTCGTCGCAAATTCGCTGCGAGGTGGTGCGGAGTCAGTGGACATGGGGAAAACGAGACTTGAAAACGGCGGAAAGGCGTGATTTTCCCATGGAACCGATTCCCTTGCAGGACTTGCTTAATTATTCATCCGACCAAATGGCGGTGGCGGGCCCAAATAGTGGTCCGGCTTCGCGTCGTTAGCGGCGGTATTTTTGGCCGGGCGTCGCGGCATGCCATGATTTCGGATGACCATAATTCTGCAAAAAACGTAAATACACGGCAAAAATCCCATCTCGACATAAGCGGACCCGCTCCCAAACTCATCTCTATATCGCTTCGCGGATATGTCCCGCATGCGATCCGCGCTATGGGTTGTATTTATTGACGGTGATAGTTTTCAAACCATCGCTGCAGCACGTCCCCACGGACACAGAACATTCGAGAGTAACGAGACATGACTGAGCCGATTCGCTTCTACCACCGCAACGCGATCCGCGAGATCAAGGACGCGCCCGTCACCCGCACGGTCCTGCAGTATCTGCGCGAGGACGCGCATTGCACGGGCACCAAGGAAGGCTGCGCCGAAGGCGATTGCGGCGCGTGCACGGTCGTGCTCGGCGAGCGCAACGAGGCCGGCGGCGTCGACTTCAAGGCGGTCAACGCCTGCATCCAGTTCGTGCCGACGCTGGACGGCAAGGTGCTGCTCACCGTCGAAGACCTGCGCCAGCCGGACGGCTCGCTGCATCCGGTGCAGGAAGCGATGGTGGAGTGCCATGGCTCGCAGTGCGGCTTCTGCACGCCGGGCTTCATCATGTCGATGTGGTCGCTGTACGAAAAGCACGGCCACGAGCAGAGCTGCGCGAACCGTACGGTGCCCTCGCGTGAAGCGATCAGCAACGCGCTGACCGGCAACCTGTGCCGCTGCACCGGCTATCGCCCGATCGTCGATGCGGCCGTGCGCATGTTCGACGCCCCCGCGCCGAAAGCGCCGGTGAATGTCGACGCGCTCGCCGCGACGCTCGCCACGCTCGAACGAAAGGACACGTTCCACTACGAGCACGCCGGTCAACAGTTCGCCGCGCCGCGCACGGTCGACGCGCTCGCGAAGATCAAGGAAGCCGAACCGGCCGCGCGCATTCTCGCCGGTAGCACCGACATCGGCCTGTGGGTCACCAAGCAGATGCGTGAGTTGGGCAACATCGTCTATGTCGGGCAGATCGGCGAATTGCAGAAGCTCGCAACCAATGACGAATGGATCGAGATCGGCGCCGGCGTGAGCGTCGAAAAGGCCTATGCGGAGATCGCGAAGCAATATCCGGAGCTGACCGAAATGTGGCAACGCTTCGCGTCGCTGCCGATTCGCAATGCCGGCACGCTCGGCGGCAACATCGCCAACGGTTCGCCGATCGGCGATTCGATGCCCGGCCTGATCGCTCTCGGCGCGCGCGTGATCGTGCGCGGCGGCGAGATCGAGCGCGAGATGCCGCTCGAAGACCTGTACCTCGCGTATCAGAAGAAGGACATGGCGGAGCATGAGTTCGTCGTCGGACTGAAGGTGCCGACCCGCAGCGGCGCGCGTCAGAACCTGCAATTCCGCACCTACAAACTCTCGAAGCGCTTCGATTCGGACATCTCGGCGGTGTGCGCCGCGTTCTCGTTCGTCGCCGACGGCAACCTGGTTCGCGAGCCGCGCATCGCGTTCGGCGGGATGGCCGCCACTTCCAAACGCGCGACGCACGCCGAAGCAGTACTGCGCGACGCCGAATGGCACGAAGCCAGCGCGCAGGCCGCGATGCTCGCGCTCGGCAATGACTACGCGCCGCTGTCCGACATGCGTGCGACCAGCAACTACCGGCTCGAAGCGGCGAAGAACACGCTGTACCGCTTCTGGCTCGAAACGCGTCCGAACAATCCGCTGCCGAAGAGCGCACTCGATGTGCGCGCGGTCGCCGCCGCGTGCGCACCCGCCGGCGCGAGCGCCTGACACGCGTCGCACGCACGAAGAAAACGGAGAACACAACAATGAATCAGCAAGCCGAGCCGTTTCTGAAGGATCTTCAGGATCTCGACGACTTCACCCAGGTCCACATCTCGCGTCCGCACGAGTCCGCGCATCTGCACGTGAGCGGCCGCGCCACTTACACCGACGACATCCCGACACTCGGCGGCACGCTGCACGCCGCGCTCGGTCTGTCGTCGAAAGCGCACGCGAAGATTGTATCGATCTCGCTCGACAAGGTGCGCGCCACGCCCGGCGTGGTCGCGGTCTTCACCGCCGACGACATCCCCGGCGTCAACGACGTCGGCCCGATCATTCACGGCGACGATCCGATTCTCGCTGACGGTCTCGTCCAATACATCGGCCAGCCGGTCTTCATCGTGGTCGCGACGTCGCATGAAACGGCGCGTCTGGCCGCGCGCCGCGCTGAAGTCGTCTACGAGGAACTGCCGGCGATTCTGACCGCGCAGCAGGCGCGCGCCGCGAACCAGCATGTATTGCCGCCGATGAAACTCGTGCGCGGCGAAGCCGGTATGAAGATCGCGCGGGCTGCGCATCGCGAGGCCGGTGAAATGCTGCTCGGCGGCCAGGAGCAGTTCTATCTGGAAGGCCAGATTTCATACGCGGTGCCGAAGGACGACGACGGCATGCACGTCTACTGTTCGACGCAGCACCCGACCGAAATGCAGCACATGGTCGCTCACGCGTTGGGCGTTGCTTCGCACAACGTGCTGATCGAATGTCGGCGGATGGGCGGCGGCTTCGGCGGCAAGGAATCGCAATCGGGTCTGTTCGCGTGCTGCGCGGCGCTCGCCGCGTGGAAGCTGCTGTGCCCGGTGAAACTGCGACCGGACCGCGACGACGACATGATGGTCACGGGTAAGCGCCACGATTTTCACTACGCGTATGAAGTGGGTTACGACGAGCGCGGCGTGATCGACGGCGTGACGGTCGACATGACTTCGCGCTGCGGTTTCTCCGCCGACCTGTCCGGCCCGGTGATGACGCGCGCGCTGTGCCACTTCGACAACGCGTACTGGCTGTCGGACGTGACGATCGATGGCTTCTGCGGCAAGACCAATACGCAGTCGAATACTGCGTTCCGTGGCTTCGGCGGACCGCAAGGCGCGTTCGCGATCGAATACATCATGGACAACGTCGCGCGTTCGGTGGGCGTCGATGCGCTCGACGTGCGCCGCCGCAACCTGTACGGCAAGACCGAGCGCAACCAGACGCCGTACGGCCAGATCGTCGAAGACAACGTGATTCACGAGCTGATCGACGAACTCGAGGCGACCAGCGAATACCGCGCGCGTCGCGCGGCGATCAACGAATTCAACGCGAACAACGAAGTGCTGAAGAAGGGGCTCGCGCTGACGCCCGTCAAGTTCGGCATCGCGTTCAACGTGACGCACTTCAACCAGGCCGGCGCGCTCGTGCACATCTACACCGACGGCTCGGTGCTGGTGAACCACGGCGGCACCGAAATGGGCCAGGGCTTGAACACCAAGGTTGCGCAGGTCGTCGCGCATGAACTGGGCGTGGGCTTCAACCGCATTCGCGTGACGGCCACCGATACCAGCAAGGTCGCCAATACGTCGGCGACGGCGGCGTCGACGGGTTCCGATCTGAACGGCAAGGCCGCGCAGGATGCCGCGCGCCAGTTGCGCGAACGCCTCGCGGCGTTTGCCGCCGAGCGGTTCGGTGCGGGACAGGTGAATGCCGCGGACGTGCGCTTCGTGCACGACCGGGTGGTGGTCGGCGACGTGATCGTGCCGTTCGAAGAGGTGATCGCGAAGGCCTATGTCGCGCGTATCCAGCTCTGGTCGGACGGCTTCTACGCGACGCCGAAGCTCTACTGGGATCAGTCGAACCTGCAAGGCCGGCCGTTCTACTATTACTCGTATGGGGCGGCGGTGTCGGAAGTGGTGATCGATACGCTGACCGGCGAAATGCGCGTGCTGCGCGCGGACGCGCTGCATGACGTGGGCGCGTCGTTGAACCCGGCGCTCGATGTCGGCCAGGTGGAAGGCGCGTTCATCCAGGGGATGGGCTGGCTCACGACCGAAGAGTTGTGGTGGAACACGGGCGGCAAGCTGATGACGCATGCGCCGTCGACGTACAAGATTCCGACTGTCAACGATACGCCGCCGGTCTTTAATGTGCGGCTGTTCAGGAACCGCAATGCGGAGGACAGTATCCATCGTTCGAAGGCGACCGGCGAGCCGCCGTTGCTGCTGCCGTTCTCGGTGTTCTTTGCCGTGCGCGACGCGGTGTCGGCGGTGGGCGACCACAAGGTCAATCCGCCGCTGAACGCGCCCGCAACCAGCGAAGAAATCCTCAAGGCGGTCGGCGCGGTGCGGGCCGCGACGGCGGCGGCGCGGCAATGAGTGCGGCGGCTAGTGCGGCGGCAAGCGTGCCGGCAAGCGCGGCGCAAGGCGTGGCGGAATGCGGAGCACAACGCGCGTGAACAATCTACTCACTGGGATGACCGTCATGAACGATTTCTCGTCCGTTCAGATCGGCCGGCGCAGCGCTGTGCATGTGCCGCGTCCGGCGCCGATGCACATCGTGCTGTTCGGCGCGGGGCACGTCGGGCACGCGCTCGTCAGGCTGCTTGGCAGCTTGCCGTGCGTGGTCCAGTGGGTCGACGAGCGCGACGAACTGTTCCCCGACGAAACACCCGCCAACGTGCAGATCGAAGCGACCGACACACCCGATGTGATCGTCGATACGGCGCCGCCCGGCGCCTACTTCCTCGTGATGACGCATAACCACGCGCTCGATTTCTCGCTCGCCGCACGCATCATGCGGCGGCGCGATTTCACCTATTTCGGCATGATCGGTTCGAAGACCAAGCGCGTGAAATTCGAACGGCGTCTGCTCGAGCGGGGCGTGGATCTGGACCGTCTGGTGGAGATGACATGCCCGATCGGTGTGGACGGCATCGTCGATAAGGCGCCGTCGGCGATCGCGGTGGCGGTGTGTGCGGAATTGCTGCAGATCAGGACGCGGCAGGTGGTGGCGCAGATGGCGACGCAGAAGCTTTGCGCGAGTGTTTGATATGGGTGGCGCCGATACGAGTGCCTGACAAGGGAAGGCGGTAGACGGCAGGCGTTCAAGGCCGAACGTCTGTCGCCACTCCTCAATAAAAGCCGCCACTCCTACCCGCCCGACTCTTCCTTTTTCCGCGGCCGCTTTGCGCGCCGCACCTTCTGCGCGACCAGTTGATCCGACACCTGGGACATCAACGCCCTGAGCCAGCCGACATCGCTCGGCCGATCCGGCTGCGGATGCCATAGCTGATAGCACTTGATGCGCGGAAACGCGATCGGCACCTCGACCACCGCGAGCGGCAGAATGTCCGCGTAGTGCATCGCGAAGCGGCGGGTCGTCGTGAAGATCAGATCCGACTGCAGCAGCGTCTGCGGCACCAGCCCGAAGTAGGGCAGCGTGGCGACGATGCGCCGCTCGGCGTGCGCGCGCGCGAAACCCGTGTCGATCGCGCCGCCGCGCGCGCCGCTATACGGCGTCGGCGCGAGATGCGGCGCCGCCAGATACGCTTCGCGCGTCATCGGCGCGCGGGTCAAAGGATGATCGGCGCGCATCAGGCAGACCACCGTATCGGAGAACAGGTCGCTGCGTTCGAAGCGCGGATCGGGCTTCGGCCAGTTGCCGATCACGAGATCGAGTTCGCCGGCGTCGAGCGCAGCGGAGTGATCGAGCAGCGGGCCCAGCGATTCGATTTCGAGCCGCGCATGTGGCGCCGCTTCGCGAAACTGCGCGATCACGGTCGGCATGAAGAAGTCGTTCAGATAATCCGGCGCGGCGACACGGAAGGTGCGGCGCGAGCGGCCGGGATCGAAATCGCCGTGCGGCGTCGCGACGAAATCGACTTCGCGCAGCACGCGTTGCGCGGAGGCCAGCAGCGATTCGCCATATTCGGTCGGCACCATGCCCGACTTGCCGCGCACGAGGATCGGGTCGTTCAGCGTCTCGCGCAGTTTGCGCAGCGCCGTGCTGATGGCGGGCTGGGTCTGATTCAGACGCAGCGCGGTTTGTGTGACGCTGCGCTCGACCAGCAGCGTGCGCAGCACGCGCACGAGCCAGATATCGAGTGAGGCGGCGGTGTCGTCGTCGTCCATGGTTTAAGCGAGGCTGTGCAGGCGGAACGGGCCCGGATGAAGCGTCGGACGAAGCCGATCCGCGACACAGCCCGCGCGCAGGCGCAAAAGGTTATTACCTTAGGCCCGTTTGCGGTGCAGCGGCATAGCAGGCGCGGTATGGCCGGGATCAGCGGGGCATCTTCGACGCAATCTTGTGGCAGCCGAAGCCAACGCCAACGCCAACGCCAACGCCAACGGCGCCGCCGTCCGCCTCGCGCGAAGCCCGCCCCCCGCCTTACGCCCCGGCTACGCCGTCTCGTCCGTGAGACCCGACGGCAGCGAACTGATCCGCTTCACTTCCGTCGATTCGAGCCAGTTCGGCGTACGCGCGCAGTACAGCACCATCGGCAGCGCGTCTTCGCCCCAGAACAATTGGTCGTTCAGACGAAACGTCGGCACGCCATAGACGCCGAGACCGATCGCATCCGCCGTATTGCGCTGCAATTGCGCCTTCACTGCTTCGCTCTTGATCAGCTCGGGGCCGTCCGGCATGCCGACGCGTGCGCACAGCTCGGCGAAGCCCGCGTCGCTTGACGGATCGCGGCCGTCGCGCCAGATGAAGCGGAAAATCTCGCGCACGAAGTTGATGTCCCCGTTCGCGGCGGTGGCCAGCAGCAGCGGCTTCATCGAATCGAACGGATGCGCGGGCGGCATCTTGTACGGAATGCCGAGCTGCTCCGCGCGAAACAGCGCGTGCCGGTACACGAAGGTGCGCTTCGAGGGCACGCTGTAGGCCGACCGCTGTCCCCAGTGACCATACAGGTCGTTCAGCACCACCGGCGTGAACACGAAGTCGAAGCCGGGCCATTTGTCGTGCTGCTCGAGCAACAGGTAGGTGAACGGCGAGACAAAGTCGTAAAACCACAGCGGTTGCCTGGCGTCGATGCCAACGGTCATAGATGTCTCCCGGATTGCCTGTTTCTGACGGCGCGTCTGCTTCAACGTCAAAATTGTAACGATCTTACGCGGTGCCGCCACGGCTTGCACCGGTCAATATGATTTGGTGTCCGTGGCGCCGCTGTTGGTTGGGTTGGCGGTGTTGTCGGGCGTTTCGCCAAGCGCGGCCGCTTCATGCGCCGCGGGCGCGGCAGGTTCGGCGCTGGCCTCGTCCGACCCGTGGCCCGGCTCGCCGTCCGGCCGCTCTTGCGACCCGTCGTCCGCTTCTTCGAACTGGGCTTCGCGGCTTTGCGTGAGCCGCTGGCGCACGAAACCGATGTGCTCGCGCAGCACGTAAAACTGATCCGCGTACGCGAGCGGCATCTTCAGCCCGTTGACGGACTCCTCGATCGCGTCGAGCCGTTCGATCAACGACGCGCGCTCGGCGGGCGAGTTGTCGTTGAGCGCGCTGCGCTCGATCGCGATCAGCGAGCCGTACCAGCGATAGATGCGCGATTTCACCCGCCACGCATACAGCCCCGGCACGATCCGCAACGCCGGAATCAGCAGCACGATCAGCGGCACCACGATCACCAGCAGCCGGTCGGCGAGACTCGCGATCCAGAACGGCAGCGTCCGGTAGAGGAAGCTCTTGCCCGACTTGTAGTAGCGCGCGGCGTCGTCGCTGATCGGGAAGTCGTGCGCGAGCGGCGCGGGGAATTCGCCGGCGCGCTGCATGATGGTCGCGCCGCCGTGCACTTCGCGCGCGGCTTCGATCAGCAGATCCGACAGCGCGGGATGCAGCGAGTCGCGCGCCACCAGCTCGGCGGTCGGCGCGACGATGCTGATCGCCGCCGACGGCAGATTCTTGCCGAGGTCGAACGCGCCCATCGGCATCTTCAGCTGGGTCAGGTACGGAAAGCGGCGCGTATAGGCTTCGGCCTGCGTGAAATCGTAGAAGCGCACGTTCGGCGTGCGATACAGCTTGCCCATCACCGCCGGCTGCGCCGAATCGCCGGCGAGGAAGGCCGCGTCGACCTTGCCGGAGATGAGCGCGTCGGCGGCGTCCTCGCCCGACAGCGGCAGCAGTTTGGTCGCGCCGCCCGGCACGATGCCGTTGGCCTTGAGCAGCGTGAGCGCCAGCTCACGCGTGCCGCTGCCCTCGGCGCCGACCGCCAGCCGCTGGCCCTTGAACTCGGAGAGCCACATCACCGGCGGGCCATGATAGAAGACCGCCAGCGGCACATACGCCACGCTGCCGAGCGACATCAGACCTTTGTCCACCGCGCCGGGCGCGATGCCGCCCTGCACGAAGCCGACGTCGACGTCCGCTTTCGGGTCCGAGAGCCGCTTGAGATTCTGCAGCGACCCTTCCGACGCCAGCACGTTCAAGGTGATGCGGTTGCGCGCCAGAATCGCCTTGTACTTCTGCGCGGCGTTCCAGAAGGTGCTGCCTGCGGGGCCGGTGGTGATGGTCAGCGTGTTGGGCGGCGCGGGCTGGATGAGCCGCACGGCGACCCAGATGGCCGCGGCGGCGAGCAGCAGGAGCGGTCCGAACGAGAACGCCAGATCGCGCCAGGAGATCGCGACAAAACGGGCGACGAGACGGGGAGGGCGCTTTTGGCCGGTGGCTGGCTTCATCGGATGACGTGACGGCTACGGTCGAAAGTGGACAGGGGCGGCGCTCTGCGGCGCACGAACCGGGGCGAGGCACTCGCAGCGCACGAGCCAGGCCGCGCCGGCCGTGGCGAATTTCGCGCGGGCCGCGCGGCAGCGCGCGTCGCGCCGATGGTACCTGAGATTCACAGGACGGCGAAACGCGTGACGGCACACGACGCCGAGAAACCCGTAACAAATCGTGAACCCGGCGTGAACCCGGCGTGAACCCGGCGTGAACGCAGCATGAACCTGACGCGAATGCGCGATCGATGAGGAGCGGATGCCAGTCGAATACCACCCGGCCCACATGCAGGCGCCGCGGGCCACGCGGATGACTAAACCCTTTGCGCTTCCGGCCCGGCTAGATTAAATTGAGCATCGCTGCCGCGAACTGACGTTTGCGCCGCGCGACCCGGCACCACACACCAGAACCGGGCGCGCTGCCGAACTTCGCGGCTTGCCGGTTCCCGTACCGCACTGCATGGCCGCCATCGCATGCGGCAACGGCGGCCGGCCTCTCTTGCCTCTCGCACACCGTGTTGCAGCCCTAGTCGGCCGGCGCCGAGCCGCACCTTGACGCGTCTCGCGCGTGGCCGCCGGTAGTCGTAACGAAACCGCTTGTACACGCGGTCCAATGTGAAACCAAGGAGAAGAGAAACTATGAAATCGGTCGGTTATCTGAAAACGCTGGGTTCGGTTGTGGCAATGGTGGTGGCGTGCAATGTCTACGCTCAGGCAAGCGATGCGCAGACGGGCGCGACTGCAACGGCGGCTGAAAACGTCAAGGCCGGCAAGCGGGCGAATCACGAGCTGGGCCGCAAGGTCCGCGGTGCGCTCACGAAGACGCAAGGCCTCGACGTGTCGAACATCTCCGTGCGTGCTCGCGCAGGCGCGGTGACGCTGACGGGTACGGTGCCCGACCAACGCCAGATCGATTCTGCCGGCGAAGCCGCGAAGGGCGTCGCGGGCGTGAAGTCGGTGTCGAACAAGCTGACCGTTATGCAGCAGTAACCGGTCTGTCATGAGCGCACGGCACGCAGCGGCCGGCGCTCTGCGGACCTGACCGGCGCACGCGGCGTCACGCTGGCGCAAGCGGTTCGGCACTGTGTGCACGATCGTGAAGCCTGCCTGCACCAGGGCTTCGGCATAGCGCCGGAGCCCTTTTTTTGCCTTTATGTTTCGCCGCGATGCTTTTTTGAAATCGTGATGATGGCTTGCCGCCGATGCGCACTGGATGCCAGCGCCGCCACGGTGAGTGCTCCGTGCGCTGTGACACATAGTTGACGTCTCGCGAAGCGTACTGTGACACATGGGAACCGGAGTCAATGCCATGGGAACCACGCTTTTGCGCTATACCGATCTGCCGATCGGCGATCGGGCAGCTTTCGAACTGGTGTGCGCGCGGCACGGCTTCGCGCCGGCGCATTTCGACATCAGCGCGTGCGCGAAGCCGGGCGAGCCCGCGCACGAGCGTCTCGTCACCGTGCGGCGCGGCGGCTGGGCGCAGTCCTATCAGGACCGTCATGGTCAATGGATCAGGCAGTTCGAGGCCGATCTGACCTGCCGGTTCTTCAAGTAACCGCGGCCCGAGCGGTGCGGCGCCGGTGCTTGTGCCGGCGCTTGTGTCAGTGCCTGGGCCGGCGCGTCAGGCCAGCACGAGGCGCACGCCGACCAGCGTCAGCGTGGCGGCGAGCAGGTTGCGCAGCAGCGCATCCGGCGCGCGCGACGACAGGTAGCTGCCGATCGCGATGCCCGGCAGCGACCCCACCAGCAGCGACAGCAGCATCGACCAGTCGACCGAACCCAGCAGCCAATGACCGGCGCCCGCCAGCAGCGTGAGCGGCACCGCATGCGCGATGTCCGAGCCGACGATGCGCGCGGTCGGCAGCAACGGATACAGCAGCAGCAACACCGTCACGCCGATTGCGCCCGCGCCCACCGAAGTCAGCGACACCAGCGCGCCGAGTATCGCGCCGGTCAGGATGGTCAGCGCCAGCGTACGCCCCTGTTTCGGCGGGCGCTTGACGCGCGCGCCAAGCGCCGCGAGTTGCGGGCGGAACACCAGCGCCACCGCCGTCACCAGCAGTGCCGCGCCGAGCACGATCTGGATCAGCCGGCTCGCGCCCGGCGTGTCCATCCCGTGGCGATGCAGCAGGATCAGCGTGAGCGTCGCGGCCGGCACGCTGCCGGCGGCGAGGCGCAACGTGACCTGCCAGTCGACCGAGCCTTTCAGACCGTGCACGAGGGTGCCGGTCGCCTTGGTGGCGGCCGCGTACAGCAGGTCGGTGCCGACCGCGGTGGCCGGATGCACGTTGAACAGCAGGACCAGGATCGGCGTCATCAGCGAGCCGCCGCCGACACCCGTCAGTCCGACCAGAAAGCCGACGAACAGGCCGGAGACGGAGTACAGCAGATCGATGTGGGGAAGTGCCATTGAGCGGACCGCGGACGGTCGGGTGGGTGGAAGGGTTGGGCGGCAAGGCCGGCGTGTGCGTGCTGCCGCGCGTCGGCGCAGCGCCGCGCATAGGTCGCCGCAGTTCGCCGCAGTTCGCCGTAGTTCGCCGTAGTTCGCCGCAGGCGCGCCACGGGCCGCGGCGAAAGCCGCTATTGTCGCAAAACTGCCGCGCTTGCGTGCGGCACGCGGCCGGCCGCGAACGCTCGCCGCATCGCGCGGCGAATCCCGCTCAAAGCGCGCGGCGCATCTCGACGATGCCGAACGCCGCCAGCATGAAGCCGACCACGCGGTCGATGGCGACGCGCAACTTGCTGCCGATCGCATGGCGCGCGAGCGACACCACGGTCACCAGAAAGCACCACCACGCGATCGAGCCGGCGAACACGCCGGCCACCGTCGTCAGCGCGATGGTCGATGAAAACGCGCCGCGCGGTGCGAGCGTCGTGAACAGCGCGGCGAACATGATGACGGTTTGCGGATTGGTCAGCGTGAGCAGCAAGGAGCTGGCGTACGCGCGCAGCGCGCCGGCGCGGCCTGCTTGTGCGAGCTTGCCGTCGCCGTTGCCGTTTGCAAGGTCGGCGGCCGGCTTCTGCAGCAGCGTACGCACGCCGAGATAAAGCAGAAACAGACCGGCGAGCAGATGCAGCGGGCGGTCATAGGCGAGCATGAACTGCGAGATGCCGACCAGACCGAGCGCCGCGATCAGACCGTAGAGCGCGTCGCCGGTCGCGATGCCGAAGCCGATCGCCAGCCCCGCGCGCGAACCGCCGGTCAACGTGCGGCGGATGCACAGCATGCCCATCGGGCCGACCGGCGCGGCAATCGCGAGGCCGACGCCCGCGGCGGTGAAGAAGAGACTGGTGGTGGACATGGTGAAGCCCTTGAGCGGTTGTTCTGGTTCGTGGCGCGGGTTGCGGTTCGCTGCGGTTTGCGGTTTGCGGTTGCGGTGCGGTTGCGGTTCGCTGCCGTTCGCGCCGGTTCGTTCGGGTTCATGCGGCTTCGCCGGTTGGCGCGGCGCTTCAGGAGTGCGGGCGGCCAGCGCGTCCGTCAGCATAGCCAGACCGGAAAGCGGGGGCAAGACCGCGCGTGTTCGAGCGGAGCCATGCTCGCGCAAAGTCGAGGTACGCCACCTCGCACCTGGCCGGCTGGCCGATGGAGCCCGGCTCGCGCGCGAGCGGTGGATACCCTGGGATCGGCTCGGCCCATGCGTTCCTCGGGCATAATTTTGCCACTTCAAATTCCGGGGGCGCGCCCGCTCATGTGGCAGATCGATCAGGTGACGCTGCGCTTGTTCATCGCCGTTTGCGAGGAAGGCACGATTGCGCGGGCGGCCGAGCGCGAGTTCATCGCGCCGTCGGCGGTCAGCAAGCGGCTCGCCGATCTCGAGGCGCTGGTCGATGTCGCGCTGCTGTCGCGCAGCCAGCGCGGCGTGCGCGCGACCGCCGCCGGCGAGGCGCTGCTGCGGCATGCGCGGCTCATCATGCGCGGCCACGAACGCTTGCAGGCCGAACTCAGCGAGTACGCGGCCGGCGCGCGCGGCCACGTGCGGGTGCTGGCGAACGTGTCGTCGATGGTGGAGTTTCTGCCCGAGGCGCTGTCGATCTTCCTGAAGGCCAACCCGCGGATTCGCGTCGACGTCGAGGAGCGCGTGAGCGCGGAAATCGTCCGGGGTCTGGAAGAGGGCGTCGCCGATCTCGGCATCTGCCGCGACGTCGTGCCGATGGGCAGTCTCGACGTCGTGCCGTATCGCGCCGATCATCTTGCGCTGATCGTGCCGCGCGCTCATCCGCTCGCGGGCGAGGCCGAAGTCGGCTTCGAGCAGACGCTGGCGTTCGATCATCTCGGACTCGCGTCGAATGCGTCGGTGAATGCGCTGATGCAGCGCATCGCCGTCGAGAAGGGCAGCGAACTCAACTATCGAACCTACGTGTCGACGTTCGACGCCGCTTATCGCTTCATCCAGGCTGGCCTCGCGGTGGCGATTCTGCCGCGTGAGGCGCTGCCCCGCCATGCCGCCGACGAATACGGCATCGTCGCCGTGCCGTTGCGCGAAGCATGGGCCGAGCGGCGCTTCGTGATCTGCATGCGCGACCGGAATGCGTTGACGCTCGCGGCGTCGCATCTGCTGGAGCATTTGCTGCGGGCGGTGTGAGCGCGGATCGCGTTTTCGCCCTCTGAAAAGCCCTTAAGGGTTTCCCCTTTGCGACCGCGCACGCCCGTCCCGCTTGCCTGAGCGGCCATCGCGAGCGGCGATGGAGTGCGTCGCCAACGCAGACTTCCCCACGCGCCCGGGCGCGGGCACGCTGTCATCCAGTTGCTTCATTCCCCGCATCCCCAGCGGGACTCAACACCGGGATTCAAGACCATGAGTGACACCCAGGAGCGCGTCGTCGTGACCGAAGTCGGCATGCGCGACGGTCTGCAAAGCGTCGCCCGCACCATGTCCACCGAGTTCAAACGGCGCTGGATCGACGCCGCCTATGCCGCCGGCGTGCGCCAGATGGAAGTCGCGTCGTTCGTGCCCGCGAAGCTGCTGCCGCAAATGGCCGACGCCGACGACGTCATCGCCCACGCGCTCACCTATGACGATCTGATCGTGACGGCGCTGGTGCCGAATCTGAAGGGCGCGCAACGCGCGCTCGAAGCCGGCGTGCAGCGGATCGTCGCGCCGATTTCGGTGAGCGCCGCGCATAGCCTTGCCAATGTGCGCAAGACGCCCGCCGAAATGATCGACGCATTCGCCACGATCCGCGAGTTGATCGATAACGCGTCGAACGCCGGGGTGCGGCGCGTCGAACTGATCGCCGGTTTGTCGACGGTGTTCGGCTGCACGCTGCAAGGCGCGGTGCCCTATGCGGATATCGCCGCGATCGCGCGCGCCGCGGTGCAAGCGGGCGCCGACGTGATCGCGCTCGGCGACACCACCGGCGAAGCGACGCCGCGCCAGGTCGGCGAGATCATCGAGCTGGTGCGCGAGGTCGCGGGCGACCGGCTGCGCTCGCTGCATTTCCACGACACGCGCGGCCTCGGTCTCGCCAACACGCTGATCGCGCTGCAACACGGCATCCGCGAATTCGACGCGTCGCTGGCCGGTCTCGGCGGCTGTCCGCATGCGCCGGGCGCGACCGGCAACGTCAACACCGAAGACCTCGTGTTCATGCTCGACAGCATGGGCTACGACACCGGCATCGACCTCGCCGGACTGCTCGCGTCGCGCGCGGTGCTCGCCGACGCGTTGCCCGGCGAACCACTGTATGGCTATCTGGCGCGCGCCGGTTTGCCGAAGCAGTTCGGCGCCGCCCGCCAAGGTTTCGCCTCTCGCCAACCCTCTTCCGAACCGCAGGTACTGCAATGAATCCGCTTTCCTCTACGTCAGCTTCCACTCCGCCAGCGCCGCGGCAGGGCGCGTTGCCGCTCGCGGGCATTCGCGTGATCGAGTTGTCGCATATGGTGATGGGGCCGACCTGCGGGATGATTCTCGGCGACCTCGGCGCCGAAGTGATCAAGGTCGAGCCGCCGCGCGGCGACGGCACGCGTCGTCTGCTCGGCACCGGCGCGGGCTTTTTCCGCACCTTCAATCGCAACAAGAAGAGTGTCGCGCTCGACCTCGACAGCGAAGCGGGACTGGCCGCGCTGCACAAGCTCGTCGATAGCGCCGACGTGTTCGTCGAGAACTTCAAGCCGGGCCGCATGGCGAGCCTCGGGCTCGACTACGCGACGCTGCGCGAGCGCAATCCGAAGCTCATCTACGTGTCGCACAAGGGCTTTCTGAACGGCCCCTACGAACACCGCCTCGCGCTCGACGAAGTCGTGCAGATGATGGCCGGCCTCGCCTACATGACCGGCCCGGTCGGCCGTCCGCTGCGCGCGGGCAGTTCGGTCAACGACATCATGGGCGGCATGTTCGGCGCGATCGGCGTGCTTGCCGCGTTGCACGAGCGGCATACGAGCGGGCGCGGCAAGGAAGTGCAGAGCGCGCTGTTCGAGAACTGCGTGTTGCTGTCCGCGCAGCACATGCAGCAGTTCGCCGCGACGGGCGTGCCCGCCGCGCCGATGCCCGAGCGCATCAGCGCATGGGCGGTGTATGACGTGTTCACGCTCGCCAACGACGAGCAGATGTTCATCGCCGCGACCGGCGACGGCCAATGGCGCGCGCTGTGCGCGATTCTCGGCCGTGCCGATCTGCTCGCCGACCCGCGCCTCACGACTAACAACGACCGCGTGCTGGCGCGCGAGTGGCTGCTGAAAACGCTCGGCGAGACGCTGAGCCAATTCGAAGGCGCGGCGCTCGTGCCGCTGTTCGAACGCGACCACATTCCGTTCGCGTCGATCACGAAGCCGGAGGAGTTGTTCGACGATCCGCACCTGAACGAGAGCGGCGGCCTGGCCCGCCTGACGCTCGACGACGGCAGCGAAACCGCGATGCCCTTGCTGCCGATTTCCATGGACGGCGCACGTTTGCAGCCACGCCAGCCGATCGCGAAGATCGGCGAGCACACCGCCGAAGTGCTGCGCGGTCTCGGTTACGACGAAGCGCAGATTGCTGAGCTGGGCAGCAGCGCGACGCCTCCGGCGCCGCGCGAAGCAGCCTGACGCGTGTTGCGCGGTCAGGCATCGCGGCGGCGCGCCTTCGCTTGCGCGCGGCGCGTCGTGCGATGCCTTGAACGCAGGTCCTCAATCTCATCCGGCGGCAGACCGGAACTCAGCAACGGAGACAAACAATGAAATCGTCGAATCAAGCGGTGTATGCAGCAGCGGTCGGCGATGCCGGCGCGCTGGGCGGTTTGCCTGCGGGCACGGACACGTCGGCGGGCGGGCGCGCCGGGCAGATCGCGCTGGAGGGCGCGCGCATTTCCGCGCGGCTCGACCGCTTGCCGGCCACCCGTTCGATCTGGAAGCTGGTAATGCTGCTCAGCCTCGGCCTCTTCTTCGAACTCTACGACCTGATGTTCTCCGGCTATATCGCGCCGGGACTCGTGCGCAGCGGCATTCTCACCGCGACCACGCATGGCCTGTTCGGCACCAGCGGCGTCGCGAGTTTCATCGCCGCGCTATTCGCGGGGCTGTTCATCGGCACCGCGGCGTGCGGCTTTCTCGCCGACCGGTTTGGGCGCCGCGCGATCTTCACGTGGTCGCTGCTGTGGTACACGGCGGCCAATATCATCATGGCGTTTCAGGACACAGCGCTCGGGCTCAACTTCTGGCGTTTCATCGCGGGGATCGGCATCGGTGTGGAGATCGTCACGATCGGCACGTACATCTCCGAACTCGTGCCGAAGCATGTGCGCGGCCGCGCGTCGGCCTGCTCGCAGGCAATCGGCTTCTGCGCGGTGCCGATCGTCGCGTTTCTGTCGTATCTGCTGGTGCCGCATCGTTACTTCGGACTCGACGGCTGGCGTCTGGTCGTGCTGACCGGCGTGGTCGGCGCGATCGTGGTGTGGTGGATCCGCCTGCGTTTGCCGGAGAGCCCGCGCTGGCTCGCGCAAAAAGGCCGGATCGACCAGGCCGACGCGGTGATGACGCGCCTCGAAGCGCGCGTGGAACGCGAATCCGGACGCCCGCTGCCGGAGCCCGCGTTGCCCGAGCCGGTGCGCGCGCGAGCGGCGTTTCGCGATCTGCTGGTGCCGCCGTATCGCAAGCGCACGCTGATGCTGATCATCTTCCACGTGTTCCAGACGATGGGCTATTACGGCTTCGCGAACTGGATTCCGACGCTGCTGATCAAGCAGGGCATCACGGTCACGACGAGCCTGATGTACGCGAGCCTCATCGCGATTGCCGCGCCGCTCGGGCCGTTGCTGGGCTTGCTGATTGCCGACCGCTTCGAGCGCAAGACGGTGATCATCCTGATGGCGGGGGTGAACGTGGTGTGCGGGCTGGCGTTCAGCCAGGCGCGCGAGACGGTGCTGCTGGTGAGTCTCGGCGTGTGCCTCGTGCTGGCGGGCAACATCATTTCGTACAGCTACCACGCGTATCAGGCGGAGCTGTTCCCGACCAGCATCCGGGCGCGGGCAGTGGGATTCGTTTATTCGTGGAGCCGGATTTCGGCGATGTTCTCGGCGTTCGTAATCGCCGGGTGTCTGAGCCGCTTCGGCGTGAACGGGGTGTTCGTGTTCATTTCCGGCGCGATGGCGGTGGTGATGGTCGCGATCGGCACGCTTGGACCCAAAACGCGTGACGTCGCGTTGGAGGATATTTCCAGGTAGCCGCTTTTGCCGGCAATGAGTGAGAGAGGGTGAGCGATTCGGCCCGCCTCACGGAGACAGGCCGACTCTGTTAGTGCTTCTTATGGGTCGCCGAAACGGTCGGTGCTACGCGGATCGGCGGCGCGCCCGACGGAGAAGTGGCGGGTTGCGGCTTCTTCTCCTGCTTCGGCTTTTTGACTTCGCGGTTACTGCGCATCTGACCTTTTGCCATGATGGACTCCCAATTGGCGTTTTTCGCTCCACACAGGAGCAGTGAGGTAGTGTGCGCTGATTTTGCCGTTGATGTTGGAGTTTCTGTCTTTTGACGTCCAAAGCCGGTTCAGGCGGCGCGGACCTCGGCCGCGCCGCCCGCTCCCGGCTTACATGCCGAAGTAGCCGACCGGCACCGTCGCGTTCGCCTTCGCCACCGACGCGTTGTTCGACACCACATACACCGGCGACTCGGTCAGGTTCAGCGTCAGCGTACCGTTGCTGTAGTTCGCGCTGGTCGCATTGCCCATCATGTCGACCACATTCACCGTGCCGCTCGTGCCCGGCGCATCCACGGCGAGACTGTACGGCACGCTATAGGTCGAGCTGAAGCCCGTGCTCGCGCTCCACACATTGTTGCTGTGCGCCCACAATGCGGTGATCACCGCGCCGTTGCCCACCTGCTGGAACGCGTACGCGTAGATGCCGTTCGGCGTGCCGTTCACGGGACCGAGCGTGGTGGTGCCGTCGAGCGTGTGCGTCATCGCGCTGATCGCCATTGCGACCGGCTTCGGGCTGAGGTTCTGCGCGCCGAATGC
The DNA here is from genome assembly GCF_902859915.1 of Paraburkholderia ultramafica. Lineage (GTDB taxonomy): Bacteria > Pseudomonadota > Gammaproteobacteria > Burkholderiales > Burkholderiaceae > Paraburkholderia > Paraburkholderia ultramafica. The sequence continues at coordinate 97,634 of NZ_CADIKK010000004.1, read as the reverse complement.
GCCTTGCGCATCGTTCAGATCGAAGAACGTGCCGTAGCCGACTTCGCCCGGATAGTCCGCGCCGTAGAACACGTAGGTCTGATCCGCGCCTTCGCCGAGCGTGATGATGTGCATGCGCGCCGCGACCGCCGCTTGCGCGTACAGCACGTTCGCGCCCGGATAGTTCGGACCATACGAGCTGCCGAGGTCGTAGCTGATGCCGGCTTCGGTCGAAAACAGCTTCATGCCCGTGCGATAGTCGGTGGCCATTTCCGCGCGCAGATTGCGCATCTGGCCGCGCAACGAACCGTCGGCGGTCGACGGGTCGCTGTCGTAGCGCTCGGGCGGATGCGACGGCGAGGTGCCCGCGTCGTAGTAGCCGTGCGTGGCCACCGCGTCGATGTATTGCGCGTAGCCGAGCGGCGCGAGGCGTTTCAGATGCGACGTGGTCAGGCTCGGGAACGCATCGGCCGGGCCCATCACCACCGCGTGCGGATCGGTCGAATGAATGCCCTGATAGACCGCCTTGTACAAGGCGACGAAGTTGGCGTCGGTGTCGGCCCACATCTGGTTCGGCTCCCACGTCACCTGATAGTAGTTGGCCGACTGGGTCGGGAAGTACGCGGCGCGAATCGCATTCGATTCGGTGCCGACGCGGCTCATGTAGGTCTGGTAGTACGACAGGTCGGCCGGCACGTGGGTGTCGTCCTGGTACGCGCCGCTGCTGCTCGCCCACGCGGGAATCCCGTCGAGACGGATCAGGCGCATCACCTTGCCGGACTTGTAGAACGGATCGAGGTTATCGGCCGACGGGTTGAAGGTGTTCGGTCCGTTCGGCTCCGTGCCCGAGAGCTCGCGGTCGTCGATGGTCGACGAAATGCCGAGTGCCGCCAGCAGCGGACCGTTGTCGTTGGCGCCCTGCATGCCGAAGCGATGCTGCTCCTGACGCGCATAGGTGACGGCGGGAACCACGCCGGACAGGTTCGGCGTCACGCCGAAGGTCGCGATGCCGACCGGGCGCGTGCCGGCTTGCGGCAACTGGCCGCCGTTCTGCGCGAGCGTGCCGGTCGCCGCGAAATAACCGGCGAGCGTGGAGGTGCAATTGAACGTGATGGTCTTCGCGCCGCTCGGCACGGGCGTGCTGCCGCTCGCCGCAACTTTGCCGAGTGTGTCGGTGATGGCCCAGTTCAACATGTCCGCGCTCGGCACGTTGGTGCTGAAGGCGAGGTTGAAGGTGCTGCCGTTCGCGAAGATGCGCGTGCCGTCCGCGCTGGGGGTGTCCGCGGCAAGCGTCGCGCTGCCCGTGCCTGCCGAGGTGGCCGGCGACGTGCAGCTCAGCTTTGCGACTGCGGTGCCTGCCGCGTTCAGCGCGGTGGCACCGTTGCTGCTGTTGCTACTGCTGTTGCCCGCAGCTGCCGAGCCGGTTGCGCTGTTGCTGCTGCCGTTGGCCTGGGTTGCCGCAGTGCTGCCGGCACTGTCGCCGCCACCACCGCCGCCGCATCCGGCGAGCGCGAGGGACAGGGTCGAGAGTAGGAGTAGTTGCGATTTCATCAATCTGTGAGCAATGCTTTAGCTGAACATCCGTCCATCTCTTCGCGCGCAGCGCGTCGGGAGACAGGCGAACCTCGGGTTCTTCTGCAAGCCAGCCGATGACAAGGCTTCGGCACTGGCGTCCTGGGTACGCAACCGTCGGGTTGCGTGAAGCTGATGCCTTCCCGGGTTGCCGGCGCCGCACGAGTTTCTCGTCGGAGAAATTCAGATCGCACGAATCCCTGCCGCGGATTGCAGCGGTTCTGGCGGAATCGGACGACCAGGGCAGGTACGACGAAAACAACCGGTGGCTTGCGGAACAGCGCGACTCACATCGCAGCGCTTGACTTCATGGCGCCAGACAACGAACTTTCTACTGTTCCGTAAGCTAGCGAGTCATGAAAAGGAAGAATCGACCGCAACGATACGCATTAGTCTGCTTAAAAGAAGTAACGAGTCGTTACGTATGAACAATGATGAAGTACTAATTGCATTGTGCAGACTAAAAATTGGTCGGTGGAAAGTGGTCTTTATCCGCCAATTCGAACAGGGCGGATCAATTGAAACGGATGCCTAACTGTCCAGATCAGACAAAAGAGCCTGGATATGGGCGCTAGCACTCATTCGATAGCCGAAGAGGTCTTGGGGTTGGCGTAAAAGTGCTGGGCCTTCGGTGTAAGGTTTCCTCGCGACACTGACTTCGCAGCGGACCTGTCGCTGAATACCGAGCCGATGACGCGTTCCGCACGGAGGAGCGCGCCTCGTAAACGAAGATGCGATGCCGACGTTACTTGGGGGCGACAACTAACGGGGGCGGCTTGTCCATCCGCTGCGCAAAAAAGGCGGTTATCCAGAGAGATAAATCGTGAGGATTCTTCAACTGGTTCATGCACCGCGGTTGTCCGGAGCAGAAGTACTTGTCAAAGGTGTCGCGATTCACCATCAGCGCGCGGGGCATGAAGTCTGCATTGCGTCGCTGCTGCCGCAGCAGGACGACTTCGCCGACATTCGCGCCGAACTTCAGGCTGCGGGCGTCACCTGCATGTTCCCCACGGTTCACTACGGCAGAGTAGGCAAGCTGCTGCACCTGTATCGCGTGGTGCGGCAGTTCCGGCCCGACTTCATCGTCGCTCATGCAACGCTCGCCGCGCTGTACGTGCGGCTTCTGCCTGTCCATACGCCGATCGCGTGGGTCATGCATTCCGGCGTCAACGACTTCGAGAACGGCGCGCTCAAACGGGCCGAACGCCTGTTGTCGCGCCGGGCGAGGGCGGTCATCGGCGTGTCGCAGCAAAATCTCGACGACTATCTGCGGGAGATCGGCCGACATCCGTCGATGGTCGTGATTCCCAATGGCGTGGATGCGTCGCTATTCGCGGAAGACAAGAGCGTGGCTTCGCTTGAGGTTGGCGCGCCCGCGAAGCAGATCGTGCAGATCGGCCGCTATATCGAAGGCAAGAGCCAGCTCGACACGATCCGCGCATTCCAGCGCGTGTTGCAAAGCGAACCGGACGCGCATCTGTTGTTTTGCGGGGTCCTTGAAGATCTCGACTATCACGCGGCGGTGTTGGCGCTCGTGCGTCAGTTCGGTCTGGAGAGCAAGGTGACGGTAGGCGGACCGCGCTCCGATGTGGCCGCGATCCTGCGCTCCTCGCGCGTGTTCGCGATGCCTTCGCGCTTCGAGGCGCAGAGCATCGGTTTTCTTGAAGCGCTTGCGTCGGGCATTCCTGTGGTGGCGAGCCGGATTCCGTCGTTCGGTTTTGCGAGCGCGTTTGCCGGCGTGAGTCTGGTCGATACGACCGACCCCGACGCGTATGGCCGCGCGCTGCTGCACGCGCTCGACACGCCACGCGCGAAGCGGCAGCTGGCGGGCTACACGCTGCACGACACGGCGGATCGCTACATGTCGATCGCGCGGAAATTCGTTCAGCCGTTGCGGGTATCGGCCTGATTGGCTTGATTGGCCTTGCGCGGACCGGCCCGCGCTACTGCGCCAGGCGGTCGATTCGCACGGTCTCCGAGAAGAGCCCCGGCAACTCGCCGAGATCCTGGGCCGCGCGCAAAGCGAAACCGTTTCCTGACGCATACGCATAGCGCGACAGCGCCGGTGCGCCGCCGGTGAAATAGAAATCCCCGAGCGTCGCGTCGCTTCGCCGATACAGCACGAGTGCCGCGCCTCGTTTGTCGCGCACGAAAGCCGGAAAGACATCCGACCATGACATGCCGTGCAGTGTCGTCGCCTGGACCGGCGCACTCGCCGCGTTGCTCATGTCGAGCGTAGCGATGTCGATCTTCGCGTCCTCGCTCGTTTCATCGGGATGCGGGGTCAGCAGAATCAGCGTGTTGCCGTCTTTGTCGTGCACGGCCCCTACTGCGACCTTCACGAAGTCGGGGGCGAAATTCGGCGGCAATAGTTTGCGCTCGCCGATGGTCATGCGGGTGCCGTCGTCGGCAATCGGCGTGAGCGCGAGCCGGCCGTCCACGTTCTCCACCGCGACCAGCGACGCGCGCGATCCCGCAGTCTGAAGCGGCAGCAACTGGGCGTTCTGCCGCAAGGTTTTTGCCTGCGCTAAAAGCGTCGGCGCCGAGCCGGTCGATCCTTGCGATGAAGCCAACCAGAGATCGATTCCGCTATCGGGCCGTTTTTGCGCGATCAGCACGCCGGCCCGGCGGGTTCCGGCGAACTCCGCCGCCACGTATTGCTGCGTCAGTTCGGGCTTGAACGCCCCGCTGGTCTGCAACCACAGGCGCGGCGTCTCGAAGCGCTCACCGTTACTGCGCAGCAGCCAGAATGCGGTGCCGCCCTGACGCGCGGTGATCACCATCAGATCCTGCTTGCCGTCGCCATCGAAATCGCCGAGCACGAAGCGCGCGCTGTCGAAGCACAGTGAGTCGGCGGTGCAGCTCGGCGCTGTGGCGTGCGGATCGAAGCGCACGGCGCTGGCATACCAGAGCACCGGCGGCGCGGCCTTGGCGAGCGACGCGGCGTACACGTTGAAGCCCGGGCCGTCGTGTTGCCGCTGCACATACACCGCGGACTGCTCGCCCGCGCCGGCAAGGTCGCCATACATCGCGGTGGCGAGCCTCAGGTCGTTGGCCTGGCTGCGTTGCGTGGCGGCCCACCGGTAGCGCGCAGTGAGCGACGTGCAGCCGCGCATCGTGAGCTTGCCGTCGTTTTCGCCGAGGCAATGCCGCTGCGGCGTGTAGACGAGGCCAAAGTCCCACGGCGTCCAACGCTGCGCCATGTCCCATTGATCGCAGGTCTCGGAGACCAGATAGCCGTCGCGTTCGGCAATACATTGCGAGGTCGCGACGCTGACGAGCGCGGCGTTGCGCGTATTGCCAGGATAGACGCTCAGCGGTTCCCAGCGCCATTGCTGCGCGGCTGACCCGTTGCAGGCGGCGAGCGTCGGCGCCTCGCCGGCGCCTGCGGAGCTCACGCAACGGCTCGCCGCGGCATTGAACAGTGGTACCGGACGCGCCTGAAAATCCGGCACGCGCCGATCCGCGCGGTCGGCAAACGCGTAGCGGCGCGCCACCCAGTTGCCATCCCATTGAAACTCGCCGAACACATGCGACGACTCGCTGCCGTCGATCGAGAAGTAGCTGGCGACGATATCGCGCTTGCGTTGCACTTCGGCCGACGGAAGATTGGCAGGCCAGCCGCCGGTCGGGTAGGTGACGTGATAGACGATCGGCACGCTCTTGCCCAGCGTCTGCGCGACGTGGCGTGTGATGCGCGCGGCGTAGATGTGATCGGGGTGCTCGATGAACGGCACGGTATCCGGATTGAGCGTGTAGATCTCCGACGCCTGCGCGAGGATTGCCTTCAGCGTCGCCGACAGCGCATCGCGATCATATTTCACGCGCCCGGTGCCGTCCTCGTTCATCGGATAGGTGAAGAGCGTGGCGTGCTGTTCCCACAGCAGACCGAGCGGCACGCGCCCGCCGCGCACGCCGCCGCCCGGCAGGCGCAATTCGAGCAGGCGCACCTGCGGCTTCGCTTTCAACACCATCTGGTGCACGAACTTGCCGGCCAGCGCAAGGTTCGATTCGATCCAGTCGTCGGGTACGCCCGCCATGCGCGCGTACGCGAGCCGCGAGGCCCGCTCGCGCGTCTGCACGTACGCGAAGTCCGCACCGTTGGCGCCGCCGATCAGATGCACGGTGGTGATGCACCATCCGGCGTCGAGCCGCTCGTTGATCGCGGGGTCCACGAACAGCAGGTCGTCGTCGAGGTGCGCGACCACGGTGACCAGCGTGCCGGCGCTGCAAACGGCCGCACGCACCGGGCCCGAAAGCACCGCGAAGAAGACCAGCGCGAGAAAAGCAACGGATGAATCGCGAACGAGCCTGGCTACCGATGAACGCATGGTGATTCGAGCCCCTGACAGTGGGCTCGATCATACTTCAGTGGAATCGCCCGCCATGTTGGCGAACTCACAATGAGCGGCACATTGCGCAGCGCCGATGGTTCAGCGCGGCGGCCATGTGTGCACTTGCGTTAGCGGAAATACGCCTTGGTGTTCTCGTGGACGTCGGCGCGCGCCAGCAGTTCCGCGGGCGCGAGCCAGAGGTACTCGCTGTGCTGGTCGGGCCGGCCGATCGGCGCGGTGCTGGCGAGCGACAGCGCATAGGCGAGCACGATGTAGTGAGTCGACACGTCCGGCTCGGCCGCGAAGTTATCGCTGTAGTGATGCTCGAAGACGCCCTCGAAGCGCGCGGCCGAGCGCGTCAGATTCGCGATGCCCAATTCGGCGTCGGCAATGCGCGCGAACGCCGCGTCGAGGGTTTCGTCCTTATGAATGCGGCCGCCCGGAACGAACCACGTGCCGCGCGCGGGACGGTTGCGGCGATGGCCGATCAGGATGCGCCCATCGGCGTCGCTGACGATCAGATCGATTGCGACCAGGGGCGTCAGACGAACCACGTCCAGGAAATCGATTTGCGTCAGCATGCGTTCTCCCACAGGTCGGGCGCCGGTTGAATCCGCCGTGTTCGTCAGGCGATTGCCGAGGCGTTCGTCAGCGGACTAATAGTCGCGATGATTCTCGTCGTTTCGCGTGAGCCGGTTTGACGCGTTCGCCAGCAGCAGCGCCAGCGCGATTGCGCCGATCGTCACAAAGAGGAGCGCACCGACCATCGCGGCGAGCACCAGCATTATCCATGCAAGGCCGTTCATAGGCGGCTCCAGCGTGTTGTCAGGCATGCTAACCCGGCACTGCCCGGATGCTATGTGCGCCAGCAAGCGCCGAACCTGTCACATCGCGCCGAACTATCGTCACATCGCGCCGCTAGCGCGCCACGTAGCCCTCGGGTGTGGTGACCGCATCCCTGAACACGTCGGCGTTGCTGGAGACCACATAAATCGGCGCGGGCGATAGCTTCAGCGCGGCCAAGCCGTCGTGGTACGGCACGCTCGTCGCGTTACCCATCATGTCGAACGCCGTCACTTCGCCGTTCGTGCCGGGTGCGTCGACCCGCAGGCGGTAGTCCACGCTCTGGCTCGCATCGAAGCCAGTTTTCGCGTTCCATTTGTCGTTGTCGTGCATCCATAGCGCGGTCACGATCTTGCCGCCGCCGAGCCGGCGGAACGCGTACGCGTAGACGCCCTTGGGCACGCCTTTGAGCGGCCCGAGCGTAGCGGTGCCGTCGAAGATGCGCGTCATCGCCGCCACCGCGAGCGCGGCCGGCTTCGGGCTGATGTGGGACGGACCGAAGGCGCCGGCCGGTTGATCGAGCTCGAAGAAAATCCCGTAGCCCGCTGCGGTTTCCGGCATATCGGCGAGGTAGAACACGTAGGTCATGTCCGCGCCTTCGCCGAGCAGGATCAGATGCGTGCGCGCGACGACCGCGGCCTGCGCGTACAGCACGTTCGCCCCGGGATAGTTCTTGCCATACGATTCGCCGATGTCGTAACTGATGCCGGTTTCGGTGGCGAACAGCGGCGCGCCTGGTTTCAGGTACTGGCGCAGCTCGTGGCGCAGCGCGCGCATCGCTGCGGGCAGCGCGCCCGGCACGGTGCCCTGGTTGCCAGTGTCGGCGACCCGCTCGGGCGGATGCGAAGGCGTCGTGCCGACGTCGTAGTAACCGTGCACGCTCATGCCGTCCATATAGCGGCCGATGCCGAGCGGACCGAGACGGCGCATCCACGTCACGTTGCCTTGCACCGACGAATAGGTGAGACCCATCACCACTGCGTGCGGATCGGTCTGATGGATGCCTTCCCAGACCGCCTTGTACATCGCGATGAAATTCGCGTCGCCGTCGCGCCACGGCAGTCCGCCGTCCGCGTCCGGCTCCCAGGTCACCTGATAGTAGTTGTCGCGCTGCCTGGGGAAGTAGGTCGTGCGGACGCGGTTCGACTCGGCGCCCACTTTTGCCATGTAGTCCTTCATTTGCGCGAGCGAGGTCGGCGCATAGCTGTGGGTTTCCTTGCCGGTCGGACTGACCCAGTACGGAATGCCGTCGAGCTGGATCAGCCGCATGATGTCGCCGCGCCGGAAGAACGGCGTGAGCTGCTTCGTCTGCGGGTCGAAGGCGCCGGCTTTTTTCGGCTCCTCCATATACCAGTTGCGATTGTCGTTCACCCACGACAGGCCGAGCGCGGTGTAGACCGGGCGGTAACCGTCGCCGTCGCAGCAATGCTGGCCGGGCGCGAGATAGGCGGTGCCCTGTCCGCCGAAACGATGCAAATCGTCATAGGGAAAGCGCACTGCGGATAAAGCGGACGACAGGTCCGGCAGCACGCCGAAGGTGGCGATGCCCGCGGGGCGGGTGCCGCGCGACTCGAGTTGCCCGTGTGCGCGTTCCAGCGAGGCGGAGACCGCGAAGTAACCGGCGACGGTAGACGCGCAACTGAGCGTCGACAGTGTTGGACCCGCGGCAATCGGGAAGCGCCCGCTCGCCCGCACGACGTTCCAGCTATCGCGGATCTGCCAGTTGAGCGTGTCGTTTTGTGTCGGGCGTGCCGTGAAGACGAGTGCGAACGGTTGGTTGGCCGCGAACAGGCGTGTGCCGTCGCTCGGGGTGTCGGCTTCGAGCAGATCGCCATTCGCCGCCGCGCGCACTGGCGACGACGGTACGGCGCAACGCAGGCCTTGTCCGGGCGGTGCCTTCAGATCGACCGGCGCAGCGCTCGCGCTGGACTGCGCGGCGGCATCCTTGAGCGCTGCAGCCGCGGTTGCCGGCGCGGGCGGCGCGCTTGAATTCGCCGCGGTTTGCGCAACCGCGCAGCGCTTCTCGACACCGGGCGCAGGATCGCCAAACACGCCGTTATTGCATTCGGCGCTATTCGAAAACGTTTTCACGACATGCTGTTCGACGGTGCCATACAGCACGTCACGCGTGCCGTCGAAGCGGCAGGTGCCGTACTCCGCCGCGCACGGCATCCACTTTCTGCCGTCGGCGGTGATCTCGGCATTGCTCACGCCTTTCGGCTCCGACGACTCGGCATTGGCCGCGCCGCATTGAGCCGCTGTGAGGCCGAGCACGATGAAGGCAGCCGCCGAGGCGGCAACGCGCAGCGTTCGTTCGTGAGCGGCAAGTGCCCCAGCGAGTGTTCGCAGAGCGCGGTATTCGCGTACATTCGACATGTGTTCCCCGTCTCGTTCTCGGCATTTTCTTCCGACGACGCGTCGTCGAACTACTAGTTCACCAGGTCAGAACGGCCTTCTTCTGCCTCTCGCGCAAATCTGTTGCGGAAACCGCATAGTCTATTTCCGCAATTCATTGGCGGAATCTAACCGGTCCTCACTCGACACAATCGGCCATTGGCCCGCCTATTGCCCGGCGGGCTAAAGTTGTCTTATATCCGTGTTTCACGTTTGCAACATTAATCGCCATCTTTATATTCACGATAACCAATAACAACCAATTAAATAATTTTGTCGGCATCTAAAGTGTTTATATTGGATGCTGGTTTCTCTCATTGTACCCCGCTACATGAATTGTCAGAAGAAATTCGACTGGCGCGGGCCCGGCAAATACTGCTGCAGTAAAGGCGGCCACACTCATTCTGATGATCCGGCGGCAAAAGGTCACTTCAATTATACGTATTAACGGGCGGATCAAATTGTAAGTTAGTCGTTTTCGAGTGGTCGCGTAGTGTGCGCTGGCGTACGCAATGGTCTTTTAATTTGCATTAAGATTCGCAAAACGCCTATTCATTCATATGTGGAATCGCCGGCTAATTCATTGAAAGGCGGGTGATTCCGGGGGCGTTCCGAATTGCACTGGCCGGTGACGTCGCCAATACGCCAGCATGTCTGCGCTTTCGGTCATGGCGGCTAAATACTGGATTGGCCGTCGCTATGATGCACTGCACAGAGTCGGCTTTTCTTTGTGGCCGGAATAAGGTGAAGAGTAGATCCGTTTTCTGTCGAGAGGATGACTATGACCTGCGCGAGTCTCGAGTCTGCAATGCTGCGCTGGGTGCACGCTCCGAACAAGGGTATGCGTCGCATCGCGATACTGATGTTCAACGACTGCTCGCTGCAGGGTGCCGGCGTCGTTGCCGAGGTCTTCCAGGCAGCGAATGAACTGGCATCGTCCGGCTCCGGTGGTTGGTTGTACGACGTTTCTTTTCTGTCGGCCGATGGCGGCATGGTGACTTCGTCGTCCGCGCTGCGGGTGTGGACGGACGGACTCGACGCGCGGCATTACGGCGGCTTCGATGCGTTGTACGTTGCGGGCGGCAAGGGCGCATGCGCCGCCGCCGGCGACGAGCGACTGATTGCGTGGCTGCGCCGCGTGCGCCGCAACACCGGCATGATCCGGCCGATCGCGGAGGGCCGCGTGCTGCTCGAGGCGGCGTACGTACCGGATGGCAAGGAAGGCGGCGATTTCCATCAGCAGACGAATGGCGCACGGCAGCCTGAACCGGCCGCCGATGCGGGCGACCGTCTCGAATCGATGCGCAGCGCGCTCGCAATGATCAAGCGCGACCTCGGCGGCGCCACCGCGCGCGCGGTGGCCGAACGCCTGCTCGCCGATTCGTGCTCGAACCTCGCGCCGCTGCTTGGCGAAGACGGTGCCTTGAGCCCCGGCGACAAGGTCCGCGCGGCGGCTCGCTGGCTGCAAGAGAATTGCCAGCAGGCGATTTCGATCGCCGACGCGGCGCAGTTCGCCGCGATGAGCGAGCGCAACTTTCTGCGCCGCTTCAAGATGGAAATGGGCATCACGCCGTCGAGCTTTCTGCTGCACGAACGACTCGCGGTGACGTGCAGCCTGTTGACCGAATCGGAATTACCGGTCGACAAGATTGCCCGGCGCACCGGCATGGGCAACGGCGACCGCCTTGCGAAAGTGTTCCGCAAGCGGATGAGAATCTCTCCTACCGAATTCAGAATTCAAAGCCGCCGGATGGTCGGCGAATAGCGCGAACGGGGCCGGCCTGACGGCCGTGCGAGGAGCGCGGCGGCGGGGAAGTATTTCCTTGGACTTTGAGAATTATAAGGAATCCGAATATGGTGACTCAGGGAGCTGGAAGCGCCGCGTCAGTCGGACCGGACGACGCGGATGCCGCAGCGGCGGGCGCGCGTTGCGCGCACATCGTCCCGGTCATTCTTGCTGGCGGCTCGGGTACGCGGCTGTGGCCCGTGTCGCGCGAAAACTTTCCGAAGCAACTGATCGACGTGGTCGGCTCCGACTCGCTGCTGCAGGCAACCGCGCGGCGCATGGACGGCTTTCCGGCCGGCTGGAACGTGGACGTTGCGCCGATCATCGTGTGCGGCGAAGAGCATCGCTTCGTCATTGCGGAACAGCTTCATGAAAACGGCGTCGACGCTCGTCTTATTGTGGAACCGGCACGCCGCGATACGGCACCGGCATTGACGCTGGCGGCATCGCTCGCGTGTGCGGACGGCGGTGATGCGATTCTGGTGGTGATGCCGGCCGACCATTCGATTGCGGATGTGCGGGCGTTGCAAGGCGCACTGGAATGCGCGGCGCGCTACGCGGAGCGGGGCGCGATCGCAACGCTCGGCGTGCCGCCCACGCGTCCAGACACGGGCTTCGGCTATATCCGGATCGGCGCCGAACTGGGCGACGGCGGCCATGCGATCGACGGTTTCGTCGAGAAGCCCGCGGAAGAAATTGCCGCGCAGTACGTCGCGGCCGGCACGTATTGGTGGAATAGCGGCATCTTCATCGTTCGTGCGAGCGTGTGGCTCGACACGCTCAAGCGCCTGCAGCCCGATATGCACACGGCTTGCGAGCGCGCGTTTGCCGGCGGCCGGACCGATGGCGCGGTGTTCCGTCCGCTCGTGGACGCGTTTCTCGGCGTGTCCGCGGATTCGATCGACTACGCGGTGATGGAGCGTCTGACCGACACCGCCGGCGCGGAGCCGACCGGCGACACGGATAGCACGGATAGCACGGACGGCACGGACGGCACGCTCAGCCGCGCAGCGGATGCGAATCCCGCCGGCGTCGTCGTCAGACTCGATGCCGGCTGGTCCGACCTCGGTTCATGGGACGCCGTCTGGGCCGCGATGGACAAGGACGCCAACGGCAATGCGGGGCGCGGACGGGTCGCGTTCGAAGGCGCGGTGTCGAGCTACGCGCATTCGGAAGGACGGCTGGTCGCGTGCGTCGGCACGACCGACGTGGTGGTGGTCGAAACCGCCGACGCCGTGCTGGTGGTCGACCGCTCGCACGTGCAGGACGTGAAGGGGCTGGTGTCGCGCATCAAGGCGCAGCACGCGCCCGAGGCCGACGCGCATCGCAAGGTGCGCCGTCCTTGGGGGTTCTACGATTCGATCGACCGCGGCGAGCGTTTCCAGGTCAAGCGCATCGTCGTCACACCGGGCGCGAAGCTGTCGCTGCAACTGCATCACCACCGGGCCGAACACTGGGTGGTGGTGCGCGGCACGGCGCTCGTCACGCGCGGCGAAGAGCAGTTCCTGCTGAGCGAAAACGAATCGACCTACATCCCGCTCGGCACTCGCCACCGGCTTGAAAACCCGGGGAAAGTGCCGCTCGAAATCATTGAAATCCAGTCAGGCGCCTATCTGGGCGAAGACGACATTGTGAGGTTCAACGACAACTACGGCCGCTGCTCCTAAGCAGCACGCCGGGACTCAACTGCGGACAAGAACGGCAAGAACGAGGTAAGCAAAATGCGCAAGTTTCAGGATTTGCTCGCGCGAGTTTTCGATGTCGCTTTGGTGTTGGTGGGTGCGGCGGTGGCGTCGCAGATCCGCTTCGACTACCTCGCGCAATCGGGGTTCTATTGGGCGCTCGTGATGTTTTCCGCCGCGTTCGCGCTGGCGATCTTCCCGGCGTTCGGCGTCTACGAATCGTGGCGCGGCCGCTCCAAGCTGGCGCTGGCCGGCCAGGTCTCGCTCGCGTGGCTGATGGTGCAGGTATGTGCGCTGGTCATGATGTATTCGCTGCATCGCATCGACTTCGTCTCGCGGCTGTGGTTCTCGTACTGGACCGCCGTGACGGGCGGCCTGCTGATCTCGTACCGGCTGATCACGCACGCGGTGCTGGCGCGCGCGCGCGGCGCCGGCATGAACCTGCATCAGGTCGCGATCGTCGGCAGCGGCTCGCAATGCGACGCCATTATTCGGCGCATCGAATCCGCGCCGACCGCCGGCTTTCGCGCGACCGCCGTCTACAACACGAAGTCGGACGTGTCGGCCGTGATGAACCCGCGCGTGCCGGTCTTCGATACCGTCGACGCGCTGGCGGAATACATCCGCACGAACGATGTGCACGAACTCTGGCTGATGCTGTCGCTGACCGAGGAGCCGCTGATCTGCGCGCTGATCGGCGAGTTCCGCGACGACCTGGTGAATATCCGCTTCATGCCGGACGTGCGCAGCCACGCGCTGTTCGAAGGCAGCGGCGTGATCGACCTGCTCGGCGTGCCGGCGATCAATCTGGTCGCCTCGCCGCTGTCCGCCAGTTCGATGCTGAAGAAGGAAATCTTCGACCGGCTATTCGCGGCCGCCGCGCTGATCGGTCTCGCGCCGATCTTGCTGGCGATTGCGATCGCGGTGAAGCTCTCGTCGCGCGGGCCGGTTCTGTTCAAGCAGAAACGCAAGGGCGCCGACGGCCGGGTCTTCACGATCTACAAGTTCCGCTCGATGCGTCTGCATACCGAGGCCAAAGGCACGCTCAGCCAGGCGACCCGCCACGACAAGCGTGTGACGAAAGTCGGCGCGTTCCTGCGCCGCACGAGCCTCGACGAGCTGCCGCAATTTTTCAACGTGTTGCGTGGCGACATGTCGGTCGTTGGACCGCGTCCCCATGCACTCGAGCACGACGACCTCTATCAGAAAGTGGTCGCGGGCTACATCAATCGCTATCGGATCAAGCCGGGGATTACGGGTTGGGCGCAGATCAACGGCTTTCGTGGCGAGACTGACCGCATCGAAAAGATGGAGCGTCGAGTCGAACATGACCTGTATTACCTGGGGCATTGGTCGTTCGCACTCGACATGCGGATTATCGGCGCGACGATTGTCGCTGGACTGGTGCATCGAAACGCTTACTAAGTAGTTAACAAACGCGCCTGGCGCTGCCTCCATCGAGAACAGCCGCCGTGGCGCACGGAGGAAACATCATGAGCTCACTTGGTTTACGCACGGGAAGTCTCCTGGTTTTCGCTACTGCAACATTGCTTGCCGGATGCGGGATCGTCCCCGGCCAACGGATGATCACGCCAGCCGCGATTCAGGATACAGGTGGCGATTTCAGCACCGAGGCATCGCAGCAACAGCAGATACCGATTACCGATATCAACCTGTCGCTGCTGCACAAGATGAATGAGGCGCAGACGTCCTCGGCACTCTCGCCGCAGACACTCGGGCTGTTCGGCAAACCGGCCGCGTACCGGGTCGGCCCCGGCGATGTGCTGCAGATCGTCGTGTGGGACCACCCGGAGCTCGCCGCCGCGCTTGGACAGCCGCCGCAGAATGCGCGTACTTCGGATGCGATGCCCGGCTTCCTGATCGACGAACACGGCGACATCCAGTTTCCGTACGCGGGCACGGTGCACGTGGCCGGCAAGGACGCCGCGACGATCCAGAAGGAACTGCATAGCCGCCTGAGCAAGGTGTACCAGAAGCCCGAAGTGACAGTGCGGGTGGCGTCGTTCCGCGCGTCGCAGATCTACATCGACGGCGAAGTGCGCACGCCTGGCGCCCAATCGTTCAACGATATCCCGATGTCGCTGATGATGGCGATCAACCAGGGCGGTGGCTTTAGCCCGAATGCCGACCGCAGCCGCCTCGAACTGATCCGCAACGGCGTCACCTATCACATCAACGTGGACGATCTGATCAAGCGCGGCCGCAACCCGTCGGACATCTATCTGCAGGCGGGCGATTTGCTGCGCGTGGCATCGCGTGAAGACAACGGCGTTTATGTGATGGGCGAAGTCAACAAGCCCGCGACCATCCTGCCGATGCGCAACGGCACGCTGACGCTTTCGCAAGCGATCTCCGAGAGCGGCAGCTTCGACTCGAACACGGCCGCGGCCAGGCAGTTGTTCGTGATCCGCAATTCGACGAGCGAGTCGCCGCAGGTCTACCACCTCGATGCGACCTCGCCGGTGTCGATGGTGCTCGCCAATCAGTTCGAGCTTCAGCCGAAAGACGTCGTGTATGTCGGTCAAGGCGGGCTGGTCCGCTTCAACCGTGTGTTGAACCTGCTGCTGCCGGCGATCAATGCGGCTGTGACGGGCGCCGTGCTGGCGAAATGACAACGCGTGCAACATGAAACCTGAACCGCCGGGCTTTGCTGGGTGACGAATATGGCAATGAACTTCGAAAACCGCTACACCGACGTGTCCGGACCGGACGAGCTTCATCTGTCGGACTACCTTCGCACGATCGTGCGCGGTTGGCGCACCATTCTGGTGGTGACGCTGATCGCGCTCGCGTTGGGCTGCACGTATGCGTTCCTCGCGCCGCCGACGTATCGCGCGGACGTGCTGTTCCACGTCGAGGACAAGACGGCCAATGCCAATGCGAATGGCAAGGATTCCTTGCCGCCGCTCACCGGCATGTTCGACACCAAGCCGTCGACGGCGGCCGAGATCGAGTTGCTGAAGTCGCGTCTCGTCACGGAGGAGACTGTCAGGAATCTGCACCTCGATATCACCGCGTCGCCGCGTTATTTTCCGCTCATCGGCGGGATGATCGCGGGGCTGGTGAACGGCCGATGGGGTTTCAGGCTGCCGTCGTTCGTCAACCTGTCCGGCTTCGCGTGGGGTGGCGAAAGCATTTCGGTGTCGCGCTTCGATACGTCGAAGGAAATGTACGACACGACCTTCACGCTGATTGCGGGCGCCGACGGCACGTACGTGCTGCGTGACCGCAATGGCATTGCGATCCTGTCAGGCCGGGTCGGCGAGACCGTCGAAACCGATACCGCCGACGGCCCGATCGCGCTGCGCGTCGACAAGCTGGTCGGCGCACCCGGCTCGCGTTTCGAATTGTCGCGCGCGTCGACGCTGAGCACGGTCGACCGTCTGCAGAAAGCACTGCTGGTGCAGGAAACCACGCTGCAGTCCGGCGTGATTCGCGCGAGTCTCGAAGGCGGCGACAGCGCGTTGACCGCGGCGATCGTCAACAGCATGGCGCGCAAGTTCGTGCGTCAGGACGTCGAGAGCCGCTCGACCGAAGCCCAGCACATGCTGGCGTTCCTCGATCAGCAACTGCCGGGCTTGCGCAAGGAACTCGACGAAGCCGAGCAACGCTACAACAAGTTCCGCAACACGCACGGCACGGTCGACCTCGGCGAGGAAAGCCGCCTGCTGCTGCAACAGATCGTCGACAACAAGACCAAGTTGATGGACCTGCAGCAGCAACGCGCGGAGATGTCGCAGCGCTTCACGGCGAGTCACCCGGCGGTGGCCGCGCTCGACGCGCAAATCGCCGCATTGCAGGGCGCGCAGACCAACATGAACCGCAGCGTCGCGGTGATGCCGGATACCGAACAGACCGCATTGCGCCTGTTGCGCGACGTGCACGTCAATACGGAGCTGTACACGAATCTGCTCAACAGCGCGCAGCAACTGCGCGTGGCGAAGGCCGGCCAGGTGGGCAGCGTGCGCGTGGTGGACTTTGCCGAAGCGCCCGACGAACCCGTGCGCCCGAAGCGCGTGCTGGCGATCCTGATCGCGCTCGGCGGCGGCCTCGTGCTCGGCATCCTGCTGACCTTCTTCAAGCGCGCGATGTACGGCGGCGTCGAACGTCCGGACGAACTCGAAGCGATGCTCGGCGTGCCGGTGTTCGCGGTCGTGCCGCGCAGCCAGACCCAGTTGCGGCTGCAGGAGGACGTGATGCTGCGTCGGCGCGGCCTGCATGTGCTCGCGCAGCAGGCGCCGGAAGACATCGCGGTGGAAGGCGTGCGCAATCTGCGCACCTCGTTGCAGCTCTCGCTCGATCACGCCGAGAACAACGTCGTGATGATCACCGGCTCGCGGCCCGATACCGGCAAGTCGTTCCTGTCGGTGAACCTGTCGGCGCTGGTGGCGTCGGCGAACAAGCGCGTGCTGATCATCGACGGCGACATGCGGCGCGGCGACGTCCATTCGCATTTCGGCATCGCCCATCAGCCGGGTCTGTCCGACGTGCTGAGCGGCGGCGATCTGAGCGCGATGATCCAGCGCGACGTGCTGCCCGGTCTCGACGTACTCGCCAAGGGCACGCTGCCCACGCACCCGTCCGAACTGCTGATGAGCAAGCGCTTTGAAACGATGCTCGACGAACTGAAGCCGCACTACGACCTCGTGATCGTCGACACGCCGCCGGTGCTCGCGGTCACGGACTCGACGGTGATCGGCAAGTACGCGGGCACGACGCTGCTCGTGGTGCGCCACGGCCGCCATCCGCTCAACGAGATCATCGAGACAGCCAAACGCTTGCGCAATGGCGGCGTGGCGATGCGGGGCGTGCTGCTGACCGACGTGCCGCAGGAAGGCGCGTTCCTCGGCTCGGGCTATCAAGGCGGCTATTACGGCTACGACAGCATTGCCGGTTGAAGGCGCGGCCTTCGGCCGGCCGCTCGACCGCGCTGCGGCATCGGTGCAGGCATTGGCATTGGCATCTCAATGGCTTAACGAGGGAGAAGGCTCTATGAAACGCAAGGTCGCACTGATCACCGGCGTCACTGGACAGGACGGTTCGTACCTGGCTGAGTTGCTGCTCGCCAAGGACTATGACGTACACGGCATCAAACGCAGGTCGTCCCTGTTCAACACGGACCGGATCGATCACCTCTACCGCGATCCCCACGACCCGGAGCAGCGACTCTTTCTGCACCACGCCGACCTGACCGACTCCACCAGCATCCTGCGCGTGATCCAGCGCGTCGAGCCTGACGAAATCTACAACCTCGCGGCACAGAGCCACGTCGCGGTGTCGTTCGAGGAACCGGAGTATACGGCTAACGCGGACGGTCTCGGTGCGTTGCGGATTCTCGAAGCGATCCGGATTCTCGGCTTGCAGCACAAGACGCGTTTCTATCAGGCATCGACCTCGGAGCTATACGGGCTCGTGCAGGAGGTGCCGCAATCCGAGACCACGCCGTTCTATCCGCGCAGCCCGTATGCGGTCGCCAAGCTGTTCGCGTACTGGACCACGGTCAATTATCGCGAGGCTTACGGACTCTATGCGTGCAACGGGATTCTGTTCAATCACGAATCGCCGGTGCGCGGCGAGACCTTCGTGACGCGCAAGATTACGCGCGCTGTCGCGCGCATCGCGGTGGGCATGCAGAAGACGCTGTATCTCGGCAATCTGTCGGCGCTGCGCGACTGGGGCCATGCGCGCGACTACGTGGAGATGCAGTGGCGCATGCTGCAACAGGAGCATCCGGAGGATTACGTGATCGCCACCGGTGTGCAGTACAGCGTGCGCCAGTTCGTCCAGCATGCGGCCGCTGAACTCGGTGTCACCGTGCGCTTCGAAGGCAGCGGCGTGGATGAAGTCGGCATCGTCGAAAAGGTGGACGGGCGCGAGATCAAGATCGCGCCGGGCGACGTGATCGTGCGTGTCGATCCGCGCTACTTCCGGCCCGCCGAGGTCGAAACGCTGCTCGGCGATCCGTCGAAGGCGCACGCGAAGCTCGGCTGGCAGCCGACCACGTCGTTCGCTTCGCTGGTGAAGGAAATGGTGCGCGCGGACTACCAGATTGCACGCCGTGACGCGCTCGTCACGCTGGCCGGATTCACGGCGATGGAACATCACGAGTAACGGCGATGAACAAACAAGCACGCATCTTCGTTGCGGGCCACCGCGGCATGGTCGGCTCGGCGCTGGTTCGGCGTCTGGTCGCCGACGGTTACGGGAACGTGGTCACGCGCACACGGGCCGAGCTCGACCTCACGGATCAGGCGGCCGTGAACCGCTTCTTCGAAAGCGAACAGATCGACGTGGTGCTGCTCGCGGCCGCGCGCGTCGGCGGCATTTTCGCGAACGCGTCGCAGCCGGGCGAGTTCATCTATGAAAATCTGGTGATCGAAACCAATGTGATCCACGCGGCGTATCGCGCGCGGGTTGAACGGCTGGTGTTTTTCGGTTCGTCGTGCATCTATCCGAAGCAGTGTCCGCAGCCGATCCGCGAGGAGTATCTGCTGACTTCGCCGCTCGAACCGACCAACGACGCCTATGCGATTGCGAAGATCGCCGGCCTCAAGCTGTGCGAAGCGTACAACCGCGAGTACGGCACGCAGTACGTCGCGTTGATGCCGACCAATCTGTACGGCCCGAACGACAACTACGATCTGAACAGCAGCCACGTGTTGCCGGCGCTGCTGCGCAAGGCGCACGAAGCGAGGATGAGCGGCGCCGCGACCTTGACGGTGTGGGGCTCGGGCACGCCGTGCCGGGAGTTTCTGCATGTCGACGATCTCGCCGCGGCCACGCTGTTCGTGCTCGAACACAACCTGACCGATGGCCTGTTCAACGTCGGCGTGGGTGAGGACCTGTCGATCCGCGAGCTGGCCGAATGTATCTGCAAAGTAGTCGGCTTCGAGGGCGAACTCGTGTTCGACGCATCGAAACCCGACGGCACGCCGCGCAAATTGCTCGACGTCTCACGGCTCACGCAGATAGGCTGGCGCGCGACGATCGGTCTGGAGGCGGGCATTGCGGCCACCTACCAAGACTTCGTCAAAGCGCACGGTTCGACCGCGGCCGCGATGCCTGCTTAGGCGCGCAAGCCGGAACCGTTGAACACGACAGCGGGCTGAAAGAGCGCTTGGGGGGCGTGCGCGCGGAGTACGCGCAACGCACGCAGGGACGATTTTTCGAGGAGCGGCATCAAAATGACAGCGTCAGTCACGATCTTCCATAACGTCGTATGGTCGCGCCACAAGGGTGTTGTGTTCTCCGCTTTGCATAACATTTCGGCCTCCGGAGCGATCCGCTACTCGATGGTGCAGATCGCGGATACGGAGTACGACCGGGTCGGCTTTTCCGACGTCGATTATTCGTACCATCGCTATCCGATGCAAAAGCTGTTCGACGGCTGCTACGAAGATGTACCGACGCTCAAGATGATCGCCCGGCTCACCTGGGAAGTGCTGCGGGCGAAGTCGGACCTCATCGTGCTGCCCGGTTATCACCGGCCCGAGTACTGGGCGATGCTGGCGGCCTGCATCGTGACCGGCAAGCGGCGCGCGGTGTTCGTCGATTCGACCGCGCGCGACCGGCCCAAGAAACTGCTCACGTCGATTCCGAAGCGGGTGTTCTTCTCGCTGTGCGACGGCTACTTCGGCTTCGGCGAGCGCAGCCGCGAGTACCTGCTGTCGCTCGGCGCGAAACGCGACAAGATCTTCGTGCCGTGTCAGGCCGCCGCTTTGCCGGGGTCGTTTTCACCGGAACGCGCGCTGGTCGAGCGAGTCGCCGCGCGTGCGGGCAATCCGCCGGTGTTCCTGTTCGTCGGGCGTTTGTCGGAAGAGAAGGGCATCGGCACGCTGATCGAGGCGTTCGCCGGCTTGCGGCGGCGTATCCCGGCGGCGCGCTTGCGCATTGTCGGCACCGGGCCGATGCGCGACGTGCTGCAGGCGAAGGTCACCGAACTCGAACTCGGCGACTCGGTGACGTTCGCCGGCAGTTTGCAGGACGAACCGCTCACACAGGAGTATTACCACGCGACCTGCATAGTCTTGCCGAGCTACAGCGAGCCGTGGGGGCTGGTCGTCAACGAGGCGCTCGCGCATGGCTGCCCGGCGGTGGTCAGCGAGAGTTGCGGCTGCGTGCCGGAACTGGTGATCGACGGGGTGACCGGTTATCCGTTTACGGCGGGCGACGTGCCCGGCCTTCAGCGCACCATGCTCAAAGCGATGGAAGCGTTCGCGGACGCCGGCGGCACCGCGCATCGCTGCATGGATGTGATTCGCCGCTTCGATCCACCTTCGGCTGCCGCCAATATTGCCCGCGGCTGCGCATTGATGTTGGGCGATTGACACGAGTCGCGGCAGTGCCGCCCACGCGAAGCTCTAAAACATTGGCAGTCACAATGAAGATCCTGATCTACGGCCTCAACTACGCGCCGGAACTGACGGGGGTGGGTAAGTACACGGCGGAAATGGCCGTGCTGCTGGCCAGCCGCGGACATGAAGTTCGAGTGGTGTGCGCGCCGCCTTACTACCCCGAGTGGCGCGTGTCGGCGGGCTACGCGGCGTGGCGCTACCGGCGCGAGACGCGTGACGGCGTGACGCTGTGGCGCGCGCCGCTGTGGGTGCCGTCGCAGCCGACCGGCATCAAGCGGATGCTGCATCTGGCGAGCTTCGCGGCGAGTTCGCTGCCGCTGCTCGCCCGGCATGCGCTGTGGCGCCCCGACGCGGTGATGCTGATCGCGCCGACCCTGATGTGCGCGCCGGCTACGCTGCTGCTCGCCCGCATCACGCGCGCGAGCGCATGGCTGCACATTCAGGACTACGAGGTCGACGCCGCTTTCGATCTCGGCCTGCTGAAAAGCTCGCGTGCGGCGCGCGTGGCGCGCTGGTTCGAAAGCGCGCTGTTGCGGCGCTTCGATGCGGTGTCGTCGATCACGCCGCAGATGAGTGTGCGCGCGACGGCCAAGGGCGTGCAGCCGGCGCGGGTCGTGTGCCTGCCGAACTGGGTCGACGCGTCGAGCATCTTTCCGCTGCCGCGAGCGAGCGATTACCGGCAACAACTTGGCATTCCCGATGAGCAGAAAGTGGTGCTGTACGCGGGCAACATGGGCGCGAAGCAGGGCATCGAAACGCTCGCCGACGCAGCGGCGCTGCTTGCCGCGCGCACCGACATCAGCTTCGTTTTCTGCGGCAGCGGCGCCGCGAAAGAGAGCTTGGTCGCGCGCTGCACGGGACTGACGAACTGCATTTTCATTCCGCTGCAACCGGCTGAACGCCTGAACGAACTGCTCAACCTCGCCGACATCCACGTGCTGCCGCAGCGCGCCGACGCGGCGGATCTGGTGATGCCGTCCAAACTCACCGGCATGTTCGCGAGCGGCCGCGCAACCGTGGCGATGGCCCGCCGCGGCACGGCGCTGCATGAAGCAGTCGCGTCGCGCGGCGTGGTGGTGCCGCCGGACAACGTCAAGGCGCTGGCGGCGGCGCTCAGCATGCTGGCCAGCGACGCGCAACGGCGCGCCGCGCTCGGCAGGGCTGCACGCCATTACGCGGAGCACGCGCTGTCACCGGAGCCGATCATTCAGATTTTCGAGGAGCGCCTCGCCGCGGTGTTTCGTCAGGTGGGCACGACGCGGGTGAAGACGAGGGCGGCGTATTTCGATCCGCGGCCTTCAACGGGCGGGGCCCGGCGGCGCAAGCCGGCTACTGCGGAGAAAGCCGCGCCGGATTGATCCGGCACGCGGCCATCTGATGAATGCGACCTCACCACGGCGAACGGTAGACGGAGCGCTTGCTTGTGCCGTACGGATCGGCGTAGGTGTTCTTCGCCGCGCCCGCGGGCAGCAAGCCGTCGCCGGCATTCTGACGGCCCGGGCCCGGCTGGCCGGCGACGCGCACCTGGCCGTTAGCGGCCGCCGGCGCCTTGCGTTGAGCTTTGCCGGCGGGCGCCGGCTGACCGCCCGTGACGGTCATGCGTTGCTGGTCGAGCAGCGCAGCGCGCTGGGCGTCGTCGGTATTGTCCTGCATGCCGCCGTCGCCGTATTCGCGTGGTGCGCCGAGCAACAGTTGTTCGTTGTTGCGATTTTTTGCGGCCCGGTCGACGGGAGCCGGCGCAGCGGCGCCATAACCGTTGACCGTCGCCGCGGCGGGGGCGGCGTTGTTCTGCGCGAAGGCCGATATGGCGCACGTTGCGGCGCCGGCCAACATCCATGTAGCAGCGTGCCGAATCGAAGTGGTCATCGTGGTCCCCATGAAAATGCAGTCGCAATAGAGCTATCGTGCGCCAGGCTTGGCGCGCGTAGCCGCCAAAACGCTTGCCCGCACAGCCACTGTGCAAAGTGCGGGAACGAGACGCAACATAATGTGAGCGAGTGGGTTGGTATGCCTGCACGTGCATACCACGGCTCGTGCATCGGAGGAAGCTGATGGGTAACATTGCCGGCGATCAGCAGATCGAGCACCTGCGACAGACCGAAGACGCTCGCGAGGATGGGCGCGTGATCGATCTGAGTCTGGCGGGAAAGGGAAACTATCAGAGCAAGCGGAGCGTCCTGATCGAGTTCATCTGGTTTGTGCTCGAAGCGTGTGTGATCAACAACAAATTGCTGCCGATCTCGTTTGTGCGCGTCGGGCTGTTACGCCTGTTCGGCGCGAAGATCGGCACGGGTTGCCGGTTCGTCCATCCGTTGCGCGTGAAGGCGCCGTGGAATCTCGAGGTCGGCGACAAGTGCTGGTTCGGCGTCGATGTGTGGATCTACAACCAGGCGCCGATTCGCATCGGCTCGAACGTTTGCATTTCGCAGGGCACGTTCCTCACCGCCGGGTCTCACGACATGAGCGCCACGATGGATTTGTGCGTCGCGCCGATCGTCATCGAGGACGGCGTGTGGATCACCTCGAAGTGCGTGGTGCAAATGGGTGTGACGATCGGCCGTTCGGCGGTGGTGACGCCTCTGTCGGTCGTGCATCGCTCGCTGGAACCGGAGGGCGTGTACGGCGGAAATCCTTGCCGTTTTATCCGGAAGCGGTTTGCTTCCGTTAGCTGAAGCACAGATAAAGAACCACAGCGTCGATACGCTGCGGAGACCAGACTCGTGATCACCGGAAGGTCGGTGGCCGTCATGGATTTGTCGACACCCGTCTGTCGACGCCAGCGGCGGTCCATAAGGTGTCCGGGCTCGTCGTGTGCATATTTGCCGGGTGACCGCGGTTGATCGGCCACTTCAGCGACGCACGCGGTAAATGCGTGACGAAGATGGGGAGCAGCGGATGTTCATCGATACTCGAACTGTTGAACAAGACACCGTTATTGAAACGACGGTCTGCATCATCGGGGGCGGAGTCGCGGGCATCACGCTGGCGCTCGAATTGTCACGCGCGGGGGTGGACATCTGCATGCTCGAAAGCGGCGGGTTCGGCCCCGACGACGAAACCCGCGACCTCTATCGCGGCGAGAACATCGGGCTGCCCTATACGTTCGCGGACGGTTCGCGCAGCCGCTACTTCGGCGGCAGCAGCAACTGCTGGGGCGGCTGGTGCCGCCCGCTGGATCCCTGGGACTTCGAGAAACGTGACTGGATCGCACACAGCGGCTGGCCGTTCGGCCTCGATGAGCTGGCGCCGTATTACGCACGCACGCATGAATTGCTGAAGCTCGGCCCGCAGAATTTCGACCCCGCTTACTGGGAGCGCGAGATCGGCCGCCATGACGTGCGCCGCGTGCCGCTCGCTACCGGCGACATGCGCGACACCGTCGCGCAGTTCAGCCCGCCGGTGCGCTTCGGCAAGGCGTATCGCGACGAGCTGTCGCGCTCGGTGCGGGTGCGCGTGTTCCTCCACGCAAACGTGCTCAACATCGACGCCGACGCACAGGGCACGACGATCACCGGCGTGCGGGTCGGCACGATTAGCGGCCGCAGGATTTCGGTGCAGGCAAGGATGTTCGTGCTGGCCACCGGCGGCATCGAGAATGCGCGGCTGCTGCTCGCGTCGAACAACGTGCAGGCGGCGGGACTCGGCAACGCCAACGATCTGGTCGGCCGCTACTTCATGGATCATCCGCGGATGATGTCGGGCAACGTGCGTTTTCGTGCGGGCATTGCGCGCAACAAGCTGTACGACATCAAGTACCACTATCAGAATGCCGCGGTGTCGGCGCATGGCACCAAGATCTCTTCGCAGTTCGCTCCGCGACAGGAGTTGATGGAACGCGAGAAGCTGCTGAATTCGCGTGTGTGGCTGTACTCGAAATGGTACGGCGAAGGCAGCGCGGGTTCCGAGGCGCTGATCCACTGCAAGGAAGCGCTGTTGCAGAAGGACCAGCCTCGCCGCAATCTGAAGACGGACATCGCGACGATGATCGCGCACCCGCTGCACACCGTGGGCTACGGTCTGACGCGGCTGTTGCAGTGGCCCGCGCTGATCACCGATGTGACGTTGCAGGCGATCGTCGAAGCGGTGCCCGATCCCGATAGCCGGGTCACATTGTCGGCCGACCAGCATGACCGCTTCGGCATGCCGCGCGTGCGGGTGGAGTGGCGCCTCGGCGAACAGGTGAAGCGCACCTTCGACAAAACCTTCCTGCTGCTCGCACAGGAATTGCAGATGGCCAATATTGCCGATATCGAACTCGACGCGCCGCTCGAAGGCAGGGCGTGGCCGGCGGAGCTGGAGGGCACCTGGCATCACATGGGCACCACGCGCATGCACGATTCGCCGAGCGAGGGCGTGGTCGACCGTGATTGCAAGGTGCATGGGATCAGCAATCTGTATGTGGGCGGCAGCTCGGTGTTTCCGACTGTCGGCGCCAATTTCCCGACCATTACGATTGCCGCGCTGGCGCTGCGTCTGTCCGGCCATCTGGTGCGGCAGCTCGATGCGCCGGAGGTCGTCGGCAGGACGCGGGTCGAAGCTGCGAACAGTTCGACCATGGCGATTCAGGCGCCGTCGCAAACCGAGACGTTGCCGATCGCGGCATCCACCTTGACGCCATTGATGAAGGAGCCGTGAACCGGCGATGAAGGCAAACGATAACGGCGCGCCTTGGGCGCGCCGTTATCGTTTTGAGTCGGGCGGATGATGGGCGGGGCGGGGCTTTAGGAGTGACCTCGGCAACGACGCTCAGCGGCTTTGCTGAGCCGCCTCGCGCAGCCTGCCGAGCGAATGTTCGTCGACGTTCCCGGGGCCGCGCTGCGTCTCCAGCAGAGCTGTCAGCGCGCTGACCATCGTTTCGACCCGGAAGCGCGTATTGAAGGTGATGGCGGCTTGCGCGCGCATCGCGTCGCGAGCGGCGGGGTCGAGTTCGAGCCAGCGCAACAGATTCTTTTCCGTGCCGTCGACGGTGTCGGCGGCCACCAGTCCCGCGCCGTCCGCTTCGATCTCGCGCCACACGTTGACCTTGTCGGAGATCAGCGCCGGCAGCCCGCAACCGAGCGCCTCGGCCACTGCCACGCCGAAATTCTCCTGATGCGAGGGCAGAACGAACACGTCGCTAGCATGAAACGCGCCCCACTTGAGGTCGCCCTGCAGCATGCCGGGCAGGCTCAGGCGATGCGCGATGCCGGCTGCCTGCGCCTGGGTGCGCAGCGTCGCGACCCAGCCGGTTTCGTCCGGACCGGCGATCACGAGATGCAGCGCCGGATCGTTGCCGGCGACGCGCGCGAACGCGTCGATCAGCAGATCGCAACCCTTCTTCGCATGGATGCGGCCGAGAAACAGCATGATGCGTTTGCCGCGCAAGCTGGGCACCGCTTGCAGGAATGCTTCGCGCACCGATGCCGGATCGAGCGCCGGCACCGTCGTGCCGAACGGCACGATTCGCTCATTGGCGCGGTAGAGCCAGAACGATTGACGCGCGCGCGTGCGTTCTTCCTCGGTCGTGAAGATTACCGTGCGGGCATCGCGCAGCACACGGTATTCGGCCCACGGCCAGTACAGCCACTTCTTCAGATGCTTGAGCGGATAAGCCTCCTTGAACCACGGGTCGAGCATGCCGTGCACGTACACGTAGTACGGCACCTCGCTGTTGTGCAGCGCCTTCCATGCCGCGAAGCTGTGGTATTGCCACAGGCCGTGAACGATGACCGCGTCGAAGCGCTTCGCGTTGGCGGCGAGCCACGGCGCGAGACGCTTGCAGTAACTGTAGCGGCTGCGGGTCGGGCCGCACGCGTGGACCGGAAACGGAAACGCCGCGAGGAAGCCGTCGCCCGGGGCGTCGCAGCTCGCCACTTCGATGTCGTGCCCGGCTTCCCGCATGGCCATGCCGCTGCGGCGCACGCCTTCAACCGGGCCGCCGCCGCGTGGATCGACAGTTGGAAGCAGGTGGAGGATTTTCATCGGACGATATTCGGTCGGTTGGAGTGTCGCGCCGGCGAACTGCGCGACACCAGAGCGCTGATCTGGTTCGGCTTGGACGCGGTGCTTTCCGCGTGCGACATGCCGAGCGTGGACGCAAGGTCGGCGCGTCCCATGCCGGGCTGGATGCGGCCCGGCAACTCGGGCATCGCGGCCGGATGATGCTGCGGCGGCCGTGGGGGGCGCTTGATGCGCGCCGGCAGCGCGCGTTGCAGGCGCGCGTGGGTCGCGATCATCAAGCCGAGGGCGACGCCGAAGACCAGGCCCGAGAAACGCGGGCCGAGCGGATTGCCGCCGATCGACGTGGCCGGCAACGCGGCAAACAACATGATGGCGCGCCCGAGCACCGGCAGCAGCGGCGCGTCGGGCACGACCGAGCGCCAGTAGCGGTACGAGAAGAAGCAGATCGCCAGCGCGGCCAGCGTGGCCAATGGCATGCCGATGCCGAACACCAGGCCGCCCGCGAACAGTTGATAGACCCAGAAGTTGTGACCCGCGGCCCATTCGTTGATCGCGTAGAAGTCCTTTTCGCTGAACTGGCCCGCGAGGTCCGGCAGATAGACGGGCGAGTAGCGATAGTAATGGCCGTAGCCTTCGCCGAACAGCAGCGCGTCCGCCGACGAGGTCACCTGGTCGTACTGATTGCGCATTTCAGCCAGACGCGTGATCGTGGTCGGGTCCTTGCCGGAGGCGGTTTCCTCGGACGCGAAAATGCGCTGCGTCCAGTGCTCCGCGACGGTCGGAAAGCTCAAGGCCGCGACGCCGGCCATGCCGGCCAGCACCGCGCCGACCACCAGGCTGCGGGCGAGCGCGCGCCAGATATCGCGGATGGTCGGCGCGCTCAGCGCCATCGCGAGCAGGAACAGCAGCACCGTGCCGACGAGCAGACTGCGGGTCACGCTGAGCAATTCGACGATGATGGTGCCCGCGAACACCGCGACGGTGAAGAATGAGAAGCGCCGCGCCACGACGAATTCGTGCAGCAGCACGCCTTGCAATCCGAGCAGCGTCACGGAGATGATCCGGTAGCGCACGTCTTCGAGACCGCCGCCCGTCGCCATTCCGTAGACGAAAGTGAACACGAGGCTGATCACGTTGGCGACGAACAGCGCCTTTTCGAACTGCGAGAGCCGGTATTCGCTCCACGGGCGGCAGGCGACGAGGTAGCCCAGCATGAACAGCATGAATGGCAGCAGGGTGCGCAGATAGTTGCCGGTGTCGTTGTCCTGAACCAGTTGGGCGACGATGCTGCCGAACACGCACAGCAGCATGCTGATGGTGACGACCGAACGCAGCCGCGAGCGCTCGTGAAAGCGGGGCGCGATCAGCAGCAGCGCAAGACCCGCTGCGGCCGCGGGCAAGACGAGCGCGGATTGCGCGAAGTGGCCCGTATTCGCGTCGGTCGCCTTATAGTCCAGTGCTAGTGGTAACAGAAAAATCCATATCCATGGCGTTGCATACTGATGGCGCATCGCTGATTCCTCCCCGTCGCCGTCCATTCGCCGTCGGTCTTAGCGGACGGTCTCGCACTGACCCATTGTGGGGGAATCTCCCTGGTTGTTAGTTGCCGGGACCGCATTCGTCGCCGATTGCCTGGGTTCTGGCGACCGTGGCAAGGGCGGCCACTGCAAGACGCGCGCACACTTGAGCATGTTGTCGGCCAATGCCTTGAAGTTGGCGCGCGCGCCAGCGTGCCGCCACCGAAGATGCAAAAAGGGCCATGCGCCCGCGACAGGTGAAGGGGAGAACAACATGAAGTTATTTCGCGGGCCGGGGCCCGCAAAAAAAATGGCCGTCCGGGCGATCGAGCTCGACTTCATTCGCGGTATCGCGATTATCGCGGTGATGGGCTATCACTTTCATACTGTTCATACCAGCAATTACCTGCTCCAGATTATTGAATACCCGCTGAAGAATTTCGGCCGCGAAGGCGTGAACCTGTTCTTCACGCTGAGCGGCTTTCTGGTCGGCGGCCTGCTGCTGCGCCAGTACGCCGAAACAGGTCACATCGACGCGCGGCGCTTCATTATCAGGCGGATTTTCCGCATCTGGCCCGCGTATTACGTGCTGATCGTCTTTCATATGCTGGCCGGGCGCCACCCGTGGAATACCTTCCTGTTTCAGAACCTGACCCATATGCAGAACTATCTGGGCACGTCGATCACCCAGACCTGGAGCCTCGCGGTCGAAGAACACTTTTATCTGGTGCTGCCGGCGCTGCTGTTGCTGTTCGCGCGCTGGCGTCTGCGCGCGTGGACGATCGTCAGTATCCTCACGGCGGTCTGCGTGGTGGTGCTCACCGCGCGCAGCTTCGCCGTCGCGAACGGTAATCTGGAGGGGACTTTCGCGTACACCCAATACCGTATCGACAGCTTGCTGTTCGGCGTGATTCTGTCCGTGATCTACTGGATGAAGCCGGGTATCTATCATCAGCTCGCGAAGCGCAAATGGCTGCTGATCGGCAGCGTCGGCGTGCTCTGCGCGTGGCTCGCCTTCGCGACCCCACATATCGCGCTCGACCAGAGCATCGGCTACACGATTCAGGCGCTCGGGTTTGCCGCGTTGATCGTGCTGACTCTGGAATATTCCGGCTCGCTGCGCTCGACGTGGGTGTATCGCGGGATCGCCTGGATCGGGCTTTATTCGTACGGTATTTACCTGTGGCATTCGCTTGCGCTCGCGCCCGGCGACATACTGATCCGCAAGGTGACCGCGCTCGGTTTCCCGCCGAGCCTGGTCTGGATTGTCGCGCTGAGCGCGCAATTCGCGCTCGCCATCGCAATCGGCTACGTGACCACACGCGCGATCGAGTATCCGTTCCTGCGGATGCGCAACGCGCTGTTCCCGGAAAAGCGCGGCAGTTCGGTGCGCAAAGAAGTGCCCGCCGGCGGCCAGTTGTCCTGAACAACATACGTGGGCGACATGCGTTGACCGGTTGCCGACGAGGGCGGCCGGCCGCACCACCGTCCTGCGCGACGCCCGCCGCGCCAACGACTGCGGCGTCGGTCGCTGAGCGATGGACGTCGCCGTGTGTTCCCGAAAGCAAAAGACCCGATACCGGCTCAGGCCATCTGCTGCAACAGGGTCTGCTTGAACTGTCCGAGCGTATGCCGTGACAACAGGTCTTCGCGCGCGGACGGAACAGCCTCGGGCGCGTGCGGCCACGAGGTCATGGTTTCGGTGATGGCCTTGCCGATCGACGCGGAGCTCAGGTCGCTCAGAATCGGTCCCAGTTCGCAGCGCCGGCTGAACCAGCCGATCAAACCGTCTTCCGTCGCAATCACCGGCTTGCCGAACCGGTAGGCCTGCACGAGCACGCCGCTCATCCCGTAGTGCCCCTTGTAGCCCAGCCAGACCGCGTCGCAGGCGGAGAACAGATCGCGTTCGATGTCGTTGGAAATGAACGCGTCGAGCACCAGCGGCGCGGGCTTGAGGCTGCGCACATGATTACGCATGAAATGGCGCGTGCCCGTATCCTGCTCGCCGGCGACGATCAGCGCGGGCGCATGTTCGAGGCGCGTCAGCGCGTGGACCAGTTCGTAAATCCCTTTGCGTTCCGTGATCGAGCCGTACACCAGCAGATAGCGCTGCTCTGGGTCGAGGCCGAGACGCTCGCGCGCCTGCACGGGGTTTTCGGCACGCTCGTCGGGAAACGGGTCGGCCACATAGGCGACGGCCGCGCTGTGCTTCGACGCATGGCGCGCCGACCATTCCGGCAAGGTGGGATCGATCGTCAGCAGCGTGCGCAGTCCGGTCGTGCGGATCGCGCGCTTGAACAGCAGCGCCTTGACCGCATTGACGAGCGGGCGATCGGGCGCCTTGATGCCGACCTTGTTATGGTGGAACGTCGAGCGCATCGTGATGCCGATCCATGGCGTCGTGCCGAACGGAGAACCGAGGAACGGCAGCGCGTAGAAGAAATAATCGGCGTACGGCACGACCACGAGTCGGATCGACTGCATGCGGCTGATGATCGTATGCACGCGCTTGAAATAGCGGTGAAAGCTTGCGTACTGGTTGGAGCCGAGCCGGTGGCGGGGCTGCTCTTCAGGATCGACAAAGGCGATCTGCTGATCGGGCTGGTTTGCAGCGTTGATTTGCCGGGCCAGCCGGTGGTCTTCGTTGGCGCACTCAGTCACGAGCATGCATGGATAGCCGGCCTCCGCGCAGGCCTGCATGGTCCACTCGACATAGCGCCAGCGATGGCCGGTGAGATTCGGTTCCACAATCAGGACGTAGTCTTGTTCCATCGCGTCGGCAGCCATGTGCGTTATGCAGAAAAGGACCTCGGCGACGACCGTCCCGCGGCGCTAGCTGAACCAACGTTAGCATCGCCGAGGTGCATGGAATCGCCAATTTGCCCCGCTTTGTGGGGCAACGTACTGGTGCGCCATGGCCCCGGCTGAACTGGCCTAGCTGATGGCGGTTGTTGCCGATTCTCTCGCGGTAAGGTCGTGCATGCAGTGCAATGAAAAAACTCGCCAGCTTGCTGGTGCAACCTGACTAATTATGCGCCGGCGGCGTTTGCAGCGACCTTTTAAATCGCTGTGGCATAGCCGATCCGGCAGCGTGGCGACTCGACGGAGATTCAGCTTGCGGGCGATCAGGCTTCCGGCGTTCACGATAGCGGGCAGCTTCGGCGCGAGTGCCGCGACGTGGGTGCTCCTGCAACAGTTCGCCGTGCGTGGACTTGTGGCGATCAAGTTTCTTGCGATTGGCCGGATGCTGGGACCGGCGGCGATCGGCAGCGTAAGCGTAGCGCTGCTCGCGGTAGCGATTGCCGAGGCGCTGTCCGACACCGGTCTCGCGCAAGCTGTCATTCAGGGCGAACATCCGCCGTCGCGCTCGCAGCTCGGCGCGGTGTGGACGACGCTGACCGCGCGCGGCGTGCTCATTTCGCTGCTGCTGGTCGCGCTCGCGCCGTTGCTGAGCAGCCAGTTCCACCTGAACGGTTCGCTGGTGCTGATCCAGCTCGCCGCGCTGCTGCCGCTGTTGCGCGGCCTGGCGTCGCCCACTTACTACGTGGTGCAGCGCGAGCGGCGCTTCCAGCATATTGCCGGGGTCGAGGTCGCGGCGGCTTTCGTCGATTGTTCGATCGGGATCGGGCTGGCGTATTTCGGCGCTGGCGCGGCCTCGGTGCTGATCGGCCTCGTGGCCGGCGAGAGCCTGAAGAGCACGCTGACCTGGGCGACCATGAAACCGCGCCCGCCGATGCGCGCCGTCTGGTCGGGAATTGGTCACTATGTCGGCTTCAGCCGCTGGATCTGGGCGAGCAGTGTGATCAACCTGCTGCTGAATCAGTTCGACAAGGTGGTGGTCGGCAAACTGCTTGGACCGGTGCAACTGGGCAGCTATCAGATGTCGTCGCGGCTTGCGCAGATGTTGCTCGCCGACGCCGCGATCGCGATGTCGCAATATCTGTTCCCCACTTTCGCCGCGCATCACCGTAGAAGTCCGCAGGCGGCGTCGCGGATCATCAAGCTCTATCTGTTGCTGATCGCGATCGGGCTGACGGTCTTCGTCGCGATGCTGAGGCTGATCGCCGAGCCGCTGTTCTCGTTGATTCTCGGCGCGGCATGGCTGCCCGCGGTGCCGCTATTCAGAATCCTCGTGATCAACATGGCGATCGGCGCGCTGATTGCGGTACTCGTGGCCTATCTGCGCGCGGTGGGCGATGCGAAGGCGACCGTGCATGCGTCGGCGATTCAGGTCGTCGTGCTGCTCGCCAGCGCACCACCCGCGGTGCACTGGTGGGGCGTGACGGGCATTGCCTGGTCGATGACGCTTGGCCTTGGCTGCGCGGCGGTGTGGATGCTGTTCAGGACGCTCACTGCAAGGACGCAATGATGCGCGTTTTTCATCTTGTCCTCGCGCCGCGTTTGTCGGGAGCGGAAGTTCTCGCGAAGGACCTCGCGCTCGATCAATGCGCCGAGGGCATGGCGGTGGGGGTGGCGTCGCTGCTGCCCGCGCATGCCGACTTCATGTCCTTGCAAGCCGAGCTGGAAAGCCATGGCGTGCAGTGCTGGTTTCCGCGGCGGCGGCATCGCGCGGCTATCAAGCTGTGGAATCTGTTCGTCGTGGTGCGGCGCTTCCGTCCGGATGTGATCTTCGCGCATGCAACCATTCCGTCGTTTTATGCGCGTGCGTTGCCGCTGCACGTGCCGGTCGTGTACGTCATGCATTCGGCGACCAACGATTTCGAGCGTCCGCTGTTCAGGCGCGTCGAGCATATCCTCTCGGGCCGCGCGCGGGTCGTGATCAGCGTGTCGGAGCAAGGCGTGACGGACTATGTGCAGGCCATCGGCCCGCATCCTTCGATGACCGTCGTGCCCAACGGCGTCGACCTTGCGCGCTTTGCGTTTACCGACGGCGCCGGGCGCAGCGGCGCCGCTCCGCAGGTCGCGCAGATCGGCAGGTATGCGGCGGTGAAGAATCAGCTGCTGACGGTGCGCGCATTTCGCGAGGTGCTCAAGGAGGTGACCGATGCGCGCCTCGTGCTGTATGGGGTGGTCGAAGATCCCGACTATCAGCGCGAGGTCATTGCGCTGGCGCAAGAGTTGGGAATCGCGGAGCGCGTCGAGGTGGCCGGCCCGCGCACCGATGTCGCGACGGTGCTGTCGGAGTCGAACGTGTTCGTCATGCCGTCGCGTTCCGAGGCGCACAGCGTGGCGTTTCTCGAGGCGCTGGCCTCCGGCGTGCCGATCGTGGCGAGCAAGATTCCGGCGTTTGCTTTCGCGAACGGATTTCCAGGCGTCCAACTGGTCGATACCGACAACGTGCAGTGCTATGCGGATGCCGTGGTCGCCGCGTTGGGGCAGGCACGGGCGCAACGCTCGCTCGCCGGTCTCACGCTCAGGGACACCGCTGCCCGTTACCGGGCGATCGCGCATCAGGTGAGTCTCGCCATCGCGGCGCGATAGCAGATCTGGCGGGCGTTGAGCGGCGAAGCGTGTGGCCGCGTGTTGCGCGCGCGGATGGTCGATACTGGTCGACGGGCCATCAATGATGCGTGATCACATCGCGCGGGTCGGGCACTGGTTCGGACGGAGTCTCTAGCGGCGGTGCGATCTGCAGTTCGGATTCGCGCGTCGCAAGTGTCACGAGACGCTGTGCCTCCTTGCTGCTCGCATCGATCTCCAGCGCGGTGCTGGCGTTGCGCGACACGCATGTCCAACGCCCGATATATCCGCAGCCGCGCGCGAGGCTGAGTAGCGCGTCGCGCTGCTGTTCGCGAGTGCTCACCGTGGAACGCATACGCAGTGCGTCGCGGTTATCCGGCTGTACGGCGATGGCCGCGGCGAGGCGCGTTTTCGTCGCTGCCAGATTGTTCTCTTGCAGGTTGGCGCGCGCGGCGCGCAGATGCCTCGACACATCCGCGCGCAGTTTGTCCGCCGGGTTGGCTGGTCGGCTGCTGGCGGCGCGCCTGGCATCGGGCGCCGCCTGCGCGACGCGGCCCTGCGCGGGTGGCGCTGCGGCCGGCGGTGCAACTGCCGGGGAACGCACGGGCGTGGGGCGCTGGGCAGGGACGTTCGACGGCTGCTGGGCGACGACGTTCGATGGTCGCTGGGCGACGACGCTCGATGGTCTCTGGACGACGACGCTCGACGGTTGCTGGGCGACGACGCTCGACGGCAGCTGGGCAACGATGTTCGACGGTCTCTGCGCGACGACGTTCGACGGTTGCTGTGCGGCGACGTTCGACGGTCGCTGGACGGCGGCGCTCGACGGCTGCTGGGCGACGAAGCTCGACGGCATCTGGGCAACGATGTTCGACGGTCTCTGCGCGGCGACGTTCGACGGTCGCTGGGCGGCGGCGCTCGACGGCTGCTGGGCGACGACGTTCGACGGCTGTTGCGCGACGAAGCTCGACGGCAACTGGGCAACGATGTTCGACGGCCGCTGGGCGACGGCGTTCGACGGCTGTTGCGCAACGACGTTCGACGGCCGCTGCGCAACGACGTTCGACGGCCGCTGGACGACAACACTCGACGGTCGCTGTGCGACGACCGTGGCGGGCTTCTGGACCACGGCAATGGACGGCTTGCCGTTCTGCGTCTGCACCTTGCCGGATACCGCGATAGGTGTGCCGACGCGCAAATCGTTGCGATGGATGAAGCCGAGATAGACGACGGATGCCACCACCAGCACCGACGCCCCCAGCGCGATGGGTCGGCGCAGCCGCTGATAGACGCTCGTCGCGGCCACGGGCTCTTCGATCACATCGTAGCGATTGACCAGCGCGCGCGACGACGGGCTCCAGATCCTGCGCGCCGGCAGTCTGGCGGGCAGCATCGACTGGAGATTGTTCAGTGGGACCGGCAGACCCCGCGACGGCGCGGGGCGCGCGCCGAACGTATCGGCTGGGAACATACGGCACGAAGGACAAGGCGAGAAGCGGCCGGCTAGCGGCGCACCGCAGTGTTCGCATCGTCGGGAATCTTGCTGATCGGAAGTCGTGTCGCTAAGCATGGCCAGGTCGCTAACGGGCGTCGAGTGCCGACGCCACAATCAAAAGAACAAGGCACGGCAATGAGGCTTGCAAGCGCGGGGGTTACTGTACGACGACGTAACCCCGCGCCTGCATGCACGCGCCATACGCGGCCCAATACCGTGTCATCGGCGGCTCGGGCGCCGGCAGCGGTGGCAGCTTCACGCCGGACGCCGCGCTCGTCTGTGACGAGTTGGCCACTTCCGCACCCGATGCGCCGAGCTCCGCGCTGGTCACCGATGCCGCGGTGGCGGCCGTGGCCGCGCTCGCCGGTTTCGCCGCCGAAGCACCCGTGGCCGTGGCCGCGGTCGCCACCGGCGCGCTTGCGCCGGGCTCGGTCGCGGCGGCCGGCATGCTCGCGCTCATCGGCACAGCCGAGAAGGTGCTGGGCGGCAATGGCGGTCGCGACGGTACGCCGGTCGACGAGGCTTTGGTGGGAGGTGGTTTGCGCGGCGGAATCTGCGCTTCGCGGGTGATGCTAACCCCTGTCTTGTTCGCCGCCGCGTAGCACATGGCGGTGTCGACGCTGCGCTCGTAAGGGCTTTGACTTCGGATTGGATAGGTGAGCGGCTGCCATGCGAGGGCAGCGCTGCTGCACACCAATAGCGTCAGTACGGTATATTTTTTAAATTCCATCGCGGTCGCTCCCGCAGCGATGTTTCGCCTTTTTCACTGGCCATTGCGCATCGCGACATGTTCTGTTGGCTGTTGATTCTGCCGCTGAACGGCGGCGGCTCACTGCCGCGAAGGCTGCTTTCCCGAGCGTAACACCGCGTATTGTCGAAGCAAGGACTCGGATAGCGCGCGAAAACGCCATCCTGCTGTCTAATCAAGAC
Source organism: Paraburkholderia ultramafica (assembly GCF_902859915.1). GTDB lineage: Bacteria > Pseudomonadota > Gammaproteobacteria > Burkholderiales > Burkholderiaceae > Paraburkholderia > Paraburkholderia ultramafica. The sequence continues at coordinate 61,366 of NZ_CADIKK010000004.1, read as the reverse complement.
ACTTTAATGCAGGACCGCGGAGAACGGCGCAAAAGCTTGGGGGAATCCCTGGGCACTCTGGTGGACCGTCAGGAGGCGAAGATGAAAAACGAGCAGTACTGCTATAGAGTGCTTGTCGTTAGATAATAGCCAGATGAGCGCGTTACACGATCGCGACCCCACGGAATTCGCGGCGCGGGTCAAAGTGAATTGCGAACGGCTCACGTGGATGACGGATAATTCGCTGCGGACACCGGCGCAAAAGTGAGGCGGGCAAATGCCACTTCGGTTTGGTTGCCTTTCGCATGAGACCTCAGGCGCCATGCGGAACAGGTTAAGGGTTTCCCGTGGAAAGGCTGAAGCCGCCGCGATTTGCGGGGCCATTCAGCCAACGCCCACCTGGCGTCTCTATCGGCTGATGTCGACAATCTTAGCCTGGGTCGGCGCCTGAATACCAAGCAGTAGCGCAGCGACGGCAATCACGCGGCTTGCCGGCAGGCCGGTCAGACAATCGCTGGTGCTTTCCGTATGCCGGCCGCACCCTTCCTGCCGGCACGGAACGCAGTTGCTCTCCCCCTGCAACAGGTAGACGTTGCCGTGCAGGCCTGAGCCGCGTCGAGCCCATGGTTGCTCACCCACCGGCCAGTTGCATGGCCACGGCCCCCAGCGAACTGGGTCCGTTGGGCCGAACAGTGCGATCGTCAACGTGCCGCATGCGGCAGCAACGTGCGTGGTACCCGTATCGGGACCAATGAAGATCTTCGCGCGCCGGATCATTTCCGCCGTTTCGCCGAGCGTCAGCTCACCGACAAGATTCAGGACCGGCTCGCCAGCCGTCACGACCACCTGCCCGGCATACGCGCGCTCGGCCTGCACCGGTCCTCCGCACAGCGCGACGGCAAAGCCGTGTGCGCGCAGCCAGCGGATCGTTGCGGCCCAGTCATCGACGGTCCATTGTTTATATTTGTGCATGGGGCGCAGGTGCAGCACGGCCATGGGCTGCCCCGGCAGCACGGCGGGCGGCGCATTGAACCGTGCCTCGAACTGAACTCTGCGCTCGGGATCGGGACCGATGCCCGGTGCGACCACCTCCCCGCGCGGCGTCACACCCACTAGCCGCGCCAGTTCGAGGGTGTTCGACACCACGTGTGCCTGTAGTTGCCGATCGAGCGCGATACGGTGAAGCATGACGCGGGCAAACCACTTCACACGATCGGCATTGACGAGCCCGATCCGCTTGCGGCCGGCAAGCCACGTGTAAATCAGTGCGCGATCGGAGTCGGTGGCTGCGCAGGCAAGATCGTAACGCCTCCAGATCCGCGCCGCGTCGGCGATTCGCTCACGCAGCGGGACGTGCTGAGCGACAGAAATGACGCGGCGCAGGTCCGGGTTGTGCTCGAGTGCCCCCTCTGTGCCTCGAAACACGATCATATCGATCATGGCCTCGGGCCATTGCGTCTTCATCGACCGGACAAGCGGCGTCACCAGCAACACATCGCCTATGCGACGTGGGCAGGCAACGAGAATCGTTCGCGGAGGCCGTTCCAGCTTCAGCGTATTTGAGTTGTCCACCGCGCCGATTTCCCGCTTTCGCGCCTCGATCCACGCCAGCAGCGTCGCTACATTCAGCGCAAAAAAGGCTGCGCTCATCACAAGCGTCAGCGCGTCGATCGTCAATCCGAAAATGATCGTACTGCCAACCACGGCGAGTCCCAGATACGATGCGGTAGCGATTTCGCCGTCCGCGCTGAGCCTGTTCCGCCAGAACGGCGTGAAGGTCCCGACGTACAAAAGCAGCAGTGCGGCCACGCCGACCGTTCCCATTTGGGAAAGCGTCGAAAAGAAATCGCTATGTGCGCCTGAGTTGACGATCGACCGCGGCGCCTCGGCGCGTTGGGCAAGCTCGTTCAGCGCCTCATCCAGTCGGCCGCGCCCCACGCCGAATGCCGGTTGGCGCAAGTACAGGAGCGCCGAAGCGCGCCACAATTCAAGGCGCAGGCCAACCGAAGTGTCGATGTTGCCTTGCTGCAGTTCCGTGACGTCGGACACGACCGCGTCGACCCGCTCGCGGACAATGCTGGTGGATCCGAGTGCTACCAAAAACACCACGATCGCACAGCCCAATGTAATGCGTGCCCGCCTGCCGGCCAGCCAGTGCCGGCCGCCGACGGTTGTCCATACGAGCAGCGGCACCGCAATCCAGCCCCCGCGCGAGCCCGACAAATACGACGCATACCCGCCGAGCAGAAACGCCGCGATCTTGATCGCCACCTCCAGTATGCGTGCGGGCTTGCCTCGCGTAATCGACACAATCGACAGGAAACCGAGCAGCAATGCTGTGTCGCCGAAGGGAATCGGGTTGATAAATGAATTGCCGAGGCGATTGGGATCGACCCAGACGGCTGGATGAAAGTGCGCGTAGATGGCCCATGTGCCGGCGCCCAGCGCGCCCGCCACAAATCCCCATTGCACGAGGCGGAGTTGCCGGCACGCCAGCGACCCCAGATAGAAAAAACTCGGGACAACGAGAGCCAGCCGCAGGAATGGATCGAGCGCCGGGAACGTGCTGCTTCGAAAAACGGCTATCTGGAACAGTATGGCCGCCGGCATGGCGATCAGACCCAGCACGAAGAGCCGGTGCTCGCGAAACAGCGCCGCCGCTCGACGCCGATGCTCGGCTTTGACAAGGTAGGCCAGAGCGAGCGCGAAAATAACGAAAAAGCAGTAGCCGGTGCCTCCTCTTATCGACAGCATTACAGCCGGCGACAAGACGACAGCCAAGGTAGCGACACAGGCTGATAGTTGGTTGGTACGCATCACGTCGGAACCTAAAGTCTAGCGGGGAGCAGCAGCCCATGCAGATTGTGCCATGCACACGTTACAACGCCCTAGGTCCGCCGGCAATCACGGCCCGAATTCATGTTGAATCTGTGGGCCGCACTCGTTGCAGCAGGCGACTTGTTCGAAGCCGTTATGAAAGAAGTGGTGGAGGTCGCGGGCTTGTACGGCGACTACGTTTACGCTGTCGTTATCGCATTGCCCGGTGATGAATTGATCGAGCAATTGAATCCGGAGCGGATGCAGGTGGAGAGCGATACGGTCGCAGCTGCGGGCCGTATCATGTTTTTCGACCTCCCAGAGCGGGACTGAGAAGCATGGTCGACTCCCCGGGGTTTACCCTTGTCCGCATGTCGATCACCCAGTCTTGTGAGGCAATGTCGCCAGAAACGGCCAACGGACGTAGGGGCGCGCGCGACCCTGTCGTTTAGCGGTTTCAACTCTAAGTCATTGTTTTTTAAAGATGGTGAGCGCCTCCCGCGGTGTCCAGACGCAGGTCGGGAATTCAAACCTAAGTGAACAAAGTTCCAACTTAAGTGAATCTCGACAATTGCGCGCCATCCCCTTCTTGAATTTGTCACCACCCGTCCATATAATTAGCACTCGCTGCACGAGAGTGCTAACAACTTCGCCGGTTGGCTCTGCCAGCCGGGTTTTCTCAGCGTTCTTCAGTCTCAATCAAGAGAGGAGTATGTATGAACCTTCGTCCTTTGCATGATCGCGTGATCGTCAAACGTCTGGATCAAGAAACCAAGACCGCGTCGGGCATCGTGATCCCCGAAGCCGCAGCGGAAAAGCCGGATCAAGGCGAAATCCTCGCAGTCGGCCCGGGCAAGCGTGACGACAAGGGCGCAGCAATCGCGCTCGACGTGAAGGTTGGTGACCGCGTCCTGTTCGGCAAGTACGCAGGCCAGACCGTCAAGGTCGACGGCAACGAACTGCTCGTGATGCGCGAAGAAGACATCATGGCCGTGGTGCAGAAGTAAGCGCAAAGCCGCTACTTTCCCGGTCATATCCAAAGAATTCAAGGAGTTAGAAGATGGCAGCTAAAGACGTCGTATTCGGTGATTCCGCTCGTGCCAAGATGGTCGAAGGCGTGAACATTCTCGCGAACGCTGTGAAGGTCACGCTGGGTCCGAAGGGCCGCAACGTTGTGCTGGAACGCAGCTTCGGCGGCCCGACGGTCACCAAGGACGGTGTGTCGGTCGCGAAAGAGATCGAACTGAAAGACAAGCTCCAGAACATGGGCGCCCAAATGGTCAAGGAAGTGGCTTCCAAGACCAGCGACAACGCAGGCGACGGTACGACGACCGCAACGGTGCTCGCACAATCGATCGTCCGCGAAGGCATGAAGTACGTTGCCTCGGGCATGAACCCGATGGACCTGAAGCGCGGTATCGACAAGGCAGTGGCTGCTGCGATCGAAGAACTGCGCAAGATCAGCAAGCCGTGCACGACCAACAAGGAAATCGCTCAAGTCGGCGCGATCTCGGCGAACAGCGATTCGTCGATCGGCGACCGTATCGCTGAAGCGATGGACAAGGTCGGCAAGGAAGGCGTCATCACCGTCGAAGACGGCAAGTCGCTGCAAGACGAGCTGGACGTTGTCGAAGGTATGCAGTTCGACCGCGGCTACCTGTCGCCGTACTTCATCAACAACCCGGACAAGCAAGTTGCCGTGCTCGATAACCCGTTCGTGCTGCTGCACGACAAGAAGGTGTCGAACATCCGTGATCTGCTGCCGGTCCTGGAACAGGTCGCGAAGGCTGGCCGTCCGCTGCTGATCATCGCAGAAGACGTCGAAGGCGAAGCGCTGGCTACGCTGGTGGTGAACAACATCCGCGGCATCCTGAAGACCGTTGCTGTGAAGGCTCCGGGCTTCGGCGATCGTCGTAAGGCCATGCTGGAAGACATCGCGATCCTGACCGGCGGTCAAGTCATCGCGGAAGAAACCGGCCTGACGCTCGAAAAGGCAACGCTGGCTGAACTGGGCCAGGCGAAGCGCATCGAAGTGGGCAAGGAAAACACGACGATCATCGATGGCGCTGGCGAAGCTGCAAACATCGAAGCACGTGTGAAGCAGGTTCGCACGCAAATCGAAGAAGCAACGTCGGACTACGACCGTGAAAAGCTGCAAGAGCGCGTTGCCAAGCTGGCAGGCGGCGTTGCAGTGATCAAGGTCGGCGCCGCGACCGAAGTCGAAATGAAGGAAAAGAAGGCGCGTGTCGAAGACGCATTGCACGCAACGCGCGCAGCTGTGGAAGAAGGCATCGTTGCTGGCGGCGGCGTCGCGCTGATCCGTGCACGTACGGCAATCGCCGGCCTGAAGGGCGCTAACGCCGATCAGGACGCAGGTATCAAGATCGTGCTGCGCGCGATGGAAGAGCCGCTGCGCCAGATCGTCACGAACGGTGGCGAAGAAGCCAGCGTCGTGGTGGCAGCTGTCGCTGCTGGCCAAGGCAACTTCGGCTACAACGCAGCAACGGGCGAGTATGTCGACCTGGTTGACGCAGGTGTCGTGGATCCGACGAAGGTGACGCGTACGGCGCTGCAAAACGCAGCATCGGTTGCAGGTCTCCTGCTGACGACCGACGCAGCTGTTTGCGAACTGCCGAAGGAAGATGCACCGATGCCTGGCGGCATGCCCGGCGGCATGGGCGGCATGGGCATGGACATGTAATTCCGTGTCCGGTCCCGGCTTGGGCCTCGTTACGAGGCCCAGCTGGGAACACATGGGGAGTACGCCGCAACGCGTGCTTCCCAAAAGAAAAAGCCCGCAGAAATGCGGGCCCTTTTCTTTTGGGGCAGACCGTGGAAGAGGGCGCTGAACCGGGATTACGCGCTGGCTTCCTGACCCTGACCGGTCGTCGCCAGCGAGTTCTCGCGCAAGTGGGCGAAGATGCGCGCCACGCTTTCTTCCGCCGTCAGTGTGTCCGTATCAATGTGAAGTTCGGGATCGGGCGGCGCTTCATAGGGTGCCGACACGCCGGTAAACGAAACAATTTCGCCGGACCGGGCTTTCGCATAGAGGCCTTTCGGATCGCGCCGCGCACATGTGTCGACTGGCGCGGAGAGATAGGTCTCGATAAATTTGCCTCGCCCGATAATCTCGCGCGCCATCGCCCGGTCTTCGCGCATCGGCGAGATCAGCGCTGTGATGACGATGAGGCCCGCGTCATTCATCAATTGGGCGACGTGCGCTACGCGGCGTATATTTTCGCGCCGATCGTTCCTGTCGAAGCCAAGATCGCAAGCCAGGCCGTGGCGGATGTTGTCCCCATCGAGCACGTAGCACGCATGGCCTAAGTCGACAAGTTGCTCTTCGAGTTCGAATGCGACTGTCGACTTGCCCGCTCCGGATAGACCGGTCAGCCAGATCGTGACCGGCTTTTGACGGAAGATCCGCATCCGGTCCTCAGTGCTGATCGCGCCGTGGCAACGGTGCAGGAAAGCGTGAGGCTGCTTCATTGTGGGTTCCCTCGGCGCTCAGGCGCAGTGCCAGCCTTGTCGCCAGATTCCTGCATTGTGCAGGCTTTCGGGCGAATTTGAGATTGCGACGTGAAAGCCGTCCGAAATACCGGCAGGCAGCGGAATTGAAAATCCAGCGTGAGAACTCGGGTATCCCGCGTTAGCCACATCGGGTCGAGGCTCGCCGCTCCAACCACTCGCGACGACTTCCCTGTCTACGCGGACTTCGATGGGCACTCTCTGGTCCGGCCGGCTGAGATTGACGGCCCAGCCCGACACCACGCCGTCGCGAATCGTGTCGACAAAGCCCTCGAACAGGTCGGCGAGAACGGGTTGACGGCTTTGCGCGAACTCCAGGTATTCGTCGATGGGTGCGAGGTCGAATCGACGGATTACGCTAAGCACTTTTGAGAGGAACGCTTCGTCGAAGCCGAAAACTATCGAGCTGTGGACGTGTGGATTTTCAAGCTGATTTATTTCCGCCTGAATGATCCGAACCAAGTCCAGCGCATTCGAAAAGATGCGCCCTGATTCATCCGCATATCTTTCGATCATCCGGTTGGCATCGCGAAATATTTCGTAGTCGAGACAATTGTCTTCGAGAAACTTTTGTCGGGCCGCTTCGCTTAAATGGCCTTTGTTTTTCGATGATCCCCGCGTCCTGTTCGTCTCGAAATAAAACGGCAATTTCAGTCCGCTCATGCCGCAGAGCCCGAGTAAAAAATCGCTCATGTTCTCACATACGCCGACCGTGCCGATATGTTGACGAAGATGGGTTTGCGCGATATCGAGGCTGCTTTCATTGAGCACGGAATGACCGCTTAGCATCTGGACAAACAGATTTTTTCCGCCCAGGGATTCAGCAACCCATTCGTCGAGCGAGAGGGTGCCGCGCTGCACGAGAGCCTCGGTTATCGACACGCTGGTGCCACGCACAACGTCTCCGTTCTTGCCGTTTGCCGCATACCGGTAATGCGATATCTGGCGTGCAAGGGGATCGCGCAGAATGGTGCAGTAATTGACGGGGCGCTTGAGAATTCGATGAATGCCGTAGGGGTGATGGCCGCCCCCAATGCTGGTGGTCAGCAGTTTGGCGCGGCAGCTTTCCCAGCCGCTCCGATCCCATTCGAAATTGGCGAACTGGTCGTTGCCTTTATTCAACTCAAAAAACGAAATAACGGTGGATCCACCGCTTTTCGGAGGATGGATGAAAAAGATCGGAAAAGGCATATGGGGGCATATGACAAGTTCATGACTCGTAAAGTCTAGCGTGGTGGCAACGCACACGCTGTAACGTTTAATTACGCGTGGAGCGATTGGTAACGGAAAAGAAGCAGAATTTATGCTAGGTCAATGCAAAGCGTGTTCGCAAATGAAAAAACCCGCATAAATGCGGGCTTTTTTCATGCGTGCGGCGCCTGGGCTGCCGAGGCTCAGTGCCGAGCTTCGCCCGGCGCGGCGTCCTTGCCAGTGGTCGGCGGCGTCTCGTCGTCGCTGCTGCGCGCCCAGAAGAACCGATCCGGCATATACGCGCCCATGCCCGGCCGAAACGCGTTGCGCACCGCCTGATACAGGTACTCCTGCGCCTCGCGTACCGCCTCCGCGGGTTCCTGGCCATTGGCCAGCAACGCCGCGATTGCGGACCCGAGCGTATCCGTCAAGCCCATGATCCGATGGCTGCCGCGGTCCCACATGTCCTGGCGCAACTGGCCGTCTTCGCTGAACAGCGTATTGACCAGCCGGTGCGTACCGGTTTCCGTCGACAGAATGTATTCGCAGCCTTGGGACAGCAGGTGCGAGATCGCCGCGTCCAGGCTCGGCGCTTCAGCGTCGCCGTCCGGCTGGGCGAGCGCGAGGAGCGTAGCCGAATCGGCGACCAGCAGGGTGGTTTGCGGCGCCAGCAGATCGGCGATCGCTTCACGCAGTTCGTCGGCGGCGAGCACGTGCTCGTCGTCGAGCGTGAAGTCGGGGGCGAGAATCAGCGGAATGTCGTCGTAATCGGCGACCACTTCGGCGATCGCGCTCACCACTTCCGCGCGCGTGCATGCGCCGACCTTGAACGCGGCGATCGGCATGTCTTCGAGCAGCATCCGCGCCTGGGTCGCGACGACATCAGGGTCGAGCCCGGTGACTTCGTCGCAACTGGCCGAGTCGCGCACGGTGTAGCCCGTGAGCACGGAAACGCCATGGCAGCCCATGCTGGCAAGGGTCATCAAATCGGCTTGCAGGCCGGAGCCGCCGGTGGGGTCGGAAAGGCCGAAGGTGAGGACGATCGGAGGCGTGTCGCTGGGCATGAAGATTGACAAAAAGAGCTGGATTTTGGCGCAGAGAGTGCGCAATCGGCTCAATTATGCGGCCTAAACCGTTGAGGGGGCGTTTTTTCGCACACTTTGGCTCGTTGCCGCAGGCGGGCGGCGGCCCGTGAGCGGCATGACGCCGCGACGGCCGGTCGAGCTGGCGCAAACGGCCCTGTCCGGGACCGCCGTACGCTACGATAGCGCGTTTCTGATTGCTAGGCATTGGGGCGGCAACACGGTACCATCATGGCTCCCGTTTCCACGGACTCTACGACGCGACACAAGAATGGAATATCAAAGCTGGATGTGCCTGATTTGCGGCTGGATTTACGACGAAGAAGCCGGTTTGCCGGACGAAGGCATTGCGCCGGGCACACGCTGGGAGGACGTTCCTATTAACTGGACCTGCCCGGAGTGCGGAGCGCGCAAGGAAGACTTCGAGATGGTCCAGATCTGAAGTCCGCTGGGCAGCCGGCATTAGCCGGCTGGAGCCCGGGGGCCCGTATTGCACGCGGGCGGCATCCGCCAACGTGCCCGATGCGCCGCCCGCGCTCGGAATCCTGCCTCACCGCGTCGGCGCGGAACATCGTCGACTGTGCCGTGTCGCAACGGTAGTCTGTCATTGTCCTGTCGCCGGTTCGCGCGTTAGCCAATCAGTCTGCGCGCGGCGCGAAGCGACGGCCCGTCAGCTTCGTGTCGCCTGCCCATGACCCATCGATCCGCTGGACCCGTTTCCTTCGACGCCTTGCCGAATCCGCGCGGGGGCGCTGTCCGTCCCGCGGAACTGGCGCTGGCAGAGGCGCTGTTGGCATTCGAACAGAACCACGAGAGCACCTCGGCGCTGCTGCGTGCATCGCACGCGTTGCGCGCGGCCGGCTGGCTGAGCGCACAGCGCTTCGCGGACGCGCTGGTGCGGCTCTCGCCGCTCGCAGCGGGCGATCCGCCTGACGCCGACAGCGCCCGGCCGGTGTTCGGCGCGGCGTTGCGCGAGTTCCGCGCGGCGCTCGAACGTCACAATCTGCGCGAGCTGTGCTGCTCGCCCACGCTGTTCAATCATTACCGGACGCTCTGTGCCCACCTGTCCGAGCACACGCCCGGTTCCACCGTCGCTTTCGAAGATCTCGCGCTGACCGCGCGCCCGGTGCCGCCGGCGTCGCTGCACGCGCAACCCGCCGATCAGCTCGCTCATTTGCGGATGCGCTACGAGCGCGCGCTGCTGCCGGTGCTGCGCTCGCAGGCCAAGACCGGCAGCGCGGCCGCGCTGGCCGTCACCAACGCGGCACTCGACGAACTGGACGCCGTTTTCGCCGAACTCGCCGGCCCGGACCCCTATGACTTCTGGCGTCTCGCCAAGGCTTGCGCGAAGGCCTTGCGACTCGGCGGCCACGCCACCAGCGAAACCGATGCGCGGCGCTTCTACGCGCGCTGCAATCTGGCGCTGGCCGATCACGCGCGCGGTATCCAGCGCGCGCCGCGCTCGCTGGTGCGCGCGACGCTGGCGCTGTTGTGGCGCGACTACGCGTTGTTCGGCGCGGCGGCGGAAGACGCCGAACAGGTCGAGGTGCTGCACGATTACGGCCTGACCGTCGATTGGCACGTCGCCGGCACCCAGTCGTCCGAAATGCTGTGGGAAGCGGGCGCGCTCGAGGCGCAGTCGATCAGCGCGACCCGCGGCTCACTGACCCGCGATCTAGGCCTGCTGACCGTCAACGCGAACGCCTACGAAGACTTCCTGCAGACGGCGGACGCGTCGATCTCCGCCTTGACCGAGCACGCCCGCGCGGCCGACCAGCCTGAGAAAGCCGATCCCAGCGAAGCGCTGCAAGCGGGCGACGCCGCCTACCGGCTCGGCTCTGCCGCGTGCGCGCTGGGCCTCGGCCACGTGGCGCTGCTGGCCGACGCGCTGGGGCTCGCGTGGCGCCGTCGCGCGCACGCGGGCGTGTCGACGCCGGCGGTGCGCGCGCATGTGATCGTCGGTGCGCCGGCGGCGAGCACGCTCGAGCAAGCCGCCGAAGCACTCCGTGCGACGCTGCACAAGGTCGCTGCGGGCGTCGCGCCACCCGGCGGCGGGGTCACGCAGGCGACCCTCGCCACGCTCACGCGCGCGATCGAGCAGGGCGGCGCGTGAGCCATCGCCACCATCGCCGCCGAGGCAGGTCCGGCATGCTTGCCGTGTCGGCGGCAACCGGAAGCAAACCCATAGCACACCGCGGCAAGCGGCGTGAACCTGCCGCAACGAGTCGCCATTGCAAAACCCGGCGCCACGCAGCCCGCGTGCCGCCGCACACCGTTCATCTGCACCGTGGCCACGGCCCGCGTGCGTGATAGAGTGCAACTTGAATCGTCGCCGATGGCTCGCGGCATGCACCAGGGCACGCATCGCGGTTCCACGCTCAAAGCCCGCCATCCTGCATCGTCTTTGCTAAAATCCGAACTATGTCCAAGAGTACCGATCGCATCAATCTGACCAACCAGTTCCTGATCGCCATGCCGAACATGGCCGATCCGACGTTTTCAGGAACGGTGGTCTACCTTTGCGATCACAGTGAGCGCGGCGCGCTCGGCCTCGTGATCAACCGGCCGACCGACATCGACCTGGAAGCGCTCTTCAATCGCATCGACCTCAAGCTCGAGATCGAACCCCTTCTCCATGTGCCCGTGTATTTCGGCGGCCCGGTGCAAACCGAGCGCGGCTTCGTGCTGCACGATCCGAAAGACGGCAACACGTACACGTCGTCGATGTCGGTACCGGGCGGTCTGGAAATGACCACCTCGAAAGACGTGCTCGAAGCCGTCGCCAGCGGCACCGGTCCGGAACGTTTCCTGCTCACGCTCGGTCACGCCGGCTGGGGCGCGGGTCAGCTCGAAGAAGAGATCTCGAAGAACGGCTGGCTGACGGTCGAAGCCGACCCCAAAATCGTCTTCGACGTGCCCGCCGAAGAGCGTCTCGAAGCCGCGCTCGCGCTGCTCGGCATTTCGCTGTCGATGCTGTCGGGCGAGGCGGGTCACGCATGAGCCTGCCGGCCGGACGTGAGGCGACGCTGCTTGCGTTCGACTACGGTGAAAAGCGCATCGGCGTGGCGGTCGGCAATTCGCTGACGAAGCGCGCGCGGCCGCTCGTCATCGTGCAGAACCGCAGCCGCGAGTACCGCTTCGAGGCGGTCGGCAAGCTGATCGCCGAGTGGAAGCCGGACGCGTTGGTGGTCGGCTTGCCGATGCACCCGGACGGCGCGCCGCACGAAATGACGCAACTCGCGAAGCGCTTCGGCAATCAGCTGAACGGCCGCTTCAATCTGCCGGTGACGTGGATCGACGAGCGCTATTCGTCGGTCGAGGCGAAAGCGGAAATCCGCGCGGGCAAAGGCCGCGCCGATATGCTCGACGCCGAAGCCGCCAGCATCATCCTCCAGCAATATCTAGACGGACTTTCCGACGATCATGAGTTCCATTGACGCCGAAGCGCTTTATCGCGCGTTGCTCGACCAGATTCGCGCGCTGTATGGCGACCAGCCTGGCGCAGGGCAGCAGGGTGCCGAAGGCGCCGTGCTGGCCGGCATTCATAGCGGCGGCGCGTGGCTCGCCGAACGGCTCGCGCGCGACCTGGACCTGCCGAGCTTCGGCGTGGTGAACGTCGCGCTGCATCGCGACGACTACGCGAAAAAAGGCCTGCACTCGCAGGCGAGCCCGACCTCGCTGCCGTTTTCGGTCGACGGCGCCCGCATCGTGCTGGTCGACGACGTGCTGTACACCGGCCGCACGATTCGCGCGGCGCTCAACGAACTGTACGACTATGGCCGCCCGGCATCGGTCGAACTGGCGGTGCTCGCCGATCGCGGCGGGCGCGAATTGCCGGTGGCGGCGCGCTTTGTCGGCGGCGTGGTGAACGTGCCCGCCGAGGCGACGCTCGTGCTGGCCCGCGAACAAGCTGGCGAAGGCCACCCGCGTTTCACGTTTCACACCGAAGCGCGCGTCGATTGAACATGGCGCGACGCTGTGCGCCGGACCGCATCGGGCAGCTTGCGTTTGCGCTCACCGCATTCGGGCAACCACGCAGAAAAGAATTTGAAGCCGATCTTCGCGGCATTGCGCGCGAAGGCCGGTTTTTGGAATCGTCACACGCAGTCAGCATCGACATCGATCACGTTGAAGCCCGTATTTGAAGCAGGTACACCATGAACACCGCCACCCAGGCTCCCCAGGATCGCACCGATAGCGCCACCGAGCGCTTCCGTTATGGCTTCCTGAAGGGCAACCCGCAGCTCACGAAAAACGGCGAGCTCAAACATCTGTTGTCGATCGAAGGCTTGCCGAAGGCGATCGTCAATCACATTCTCGACACCGCCGACCAGTTCGTCAGCGTGACCGATCGTGAAGTGAAGAAGGTGCCGCTGTTGCGCGGCAAGTCGGTGTTCAACCTGTTCTTCGAGAACTCGACGCGCACCCGCACCACCTTCGAAATCGCCGCGACGCGTTTGTCGGCGGACGTGCTGAATCTGAACATCAACGCGTCGTCGACCAGCAAGGGCGAATCGCTGCTCGACACGATCAACAATCTGTCGGCGATGCACGCCGACATGTTCGTCGTGCGCCATGCGTCGAGCGGCGCGCCGTACCTGATCGCCCAGCATTGCGCGCCGCACGTGCACGTGATCAACGCCGGCGACGGCCGTCATGCACACCCGACCCAGGGTCTGCTCGACATGTACACGATCCGCCACTACAAGAAGGACTTCACGAAGCTGCGCGTGGCGATCGTCGGCGACATTCTGCATTCGCGGGTCGCGCGCTCGGACATCCATGCGCTGACCACGCTCGGCGTGCCGGAAGTGCGCGCGATCGGTCCGCGCACGCTGCTGCCGGGCGGTCTCGAACAGATGGGGGTGCGGGTGTTTCACAACCTCGACGAAGGCCTGAAGGACGTCGACGTGATCATCATGCTGCGCTTGCAGAACGAGCGGATGAGCGGCGCGTTGCTGCCGTCGGCGCAGGAATACTTCAAGAGCTGGGGCTTGACGCCGGAGCGTCTCGCGCTCGCCGCGCCCGATGCGATCGTGATGCACCCGGGTCCGATGAATCGCGGCGTCGAAATCGATTCGCAGGTGGCCGACGGTCCGCAATCGGTGATCCTGAACCAGGTGACTTTCGGTATCGCGGTGCGCATGGCGGTGATGGGCATCGTCGCGGGCAATCACGATTGACCTTGCCGGGTTCACCGGTTCGGGCGCCACGCCGCAAGCAGCGTGGCGCCATCGAGCCACGGCGCCGTCCAGGCACCGAGGCATACAAGCACAGTACGAAGAACACGCGTCAAGCAACGCGGAACCTGGCTGAACACCAGGCTGAACATAAGGCAGCGCATGAAGATTCATATTCAAGGCGGCACGCTGATCGATCCGGCAGCGGGCACCGAACAGCAGCAGGACATTTTTATCGCGGCGGGCAAGGTCGTCGCCATCGGCAACGCGCCGGCCGACTTCCACGCGGCGAAGACGATCGACGCCAAGGGGCTGCATATCGCGCCGGGTCTCGTCGACCTGTCCGCGCGCTTGCGCGAGCCGGGCTACGAACACAAGGCGACGCTCGAATCCGAAATGGCCGCGGCGCTCGCGGGCGGCGTGACGAGCCTCGTGTGTCCGCCGGACACCGACCCGACGCTCGATGAACCGGGCCTCGTCGAGATGCTCAAGTTCCGCGCGCGCAACCTGAACCAGGCGCACGTGTATCCGCTCGGCGCGTTGACGGTCGGCCTCAACGGGCAGGTCATCACCGAGATGGTCGAGTTGACCGAAGCGGGCTGCATCGGCTTTTCGCAGGCCGACGTGCCGGTGGTCGACACCCAGGTGCTGATGCGCGCACTGCAATACGCGAAGACCTACGGCTACACCGTATGGCTGCGTCCCGTGGACGCTTATCTCGGCAAGGGCGGCGTGGCCGCGAGCGGCGCGCTGGCGTCAAGGCTTGGGCTGTCGGGCGTGCCGGTGTCGGCGGAAACGATCGCGCTGCACACCATCTTCGAACTCGTGCGCGTGACCGGCGCGCGGGTGCATCTGTCGCATGTGTCGTCGGCGGCGGGCATTGCGCTGATGCGCGCGGCGAAGGCCGAGGGTTTGCCGGTGTCGTGCGACGTCACCGTGAATCACGTGCATCTGATCGATCTCGACATCGGCTACTTCGACGCGCAGTTCCGGCTCGATCCGCCGCTGCGTCAGCAGCGCGATCGCGAAGCGATCCGCGCGGGCCTCGCCGATGGCACGATCGACGCGATCTGCTCCGACCACACGCCGGTCGACGACGATGAAAAGCTGCTGCCGTTTGCCGAAGCCACGCCGGGCGCAACCGGGCTGGAGCTGTTCCTGTCGCTGACGGTGAAATGGGCCGACGAAGCCGGTGTGCCGCTTGCGAAGGCGCTGAACCGCATCACGGCGGCGCCGGCCGACGTGCTCAAGCTCGAAGCGGCCGGCCGTCTCGCAGTGGGTAAGGTGGCCGACCTCTGCGTGTTCGACCGTCACGCGCATTGGCGTGTCGAGCCGCGCGCGTTGAAGAGCCAGGGGCACAATACGCCGTTCCTCGGTTACGAACTGCCGGCGCGCGTGCGGGCGACCATCGTGTCCGGTCAAGTCGCGTTCGAGCAGCGTTAAGCGCCGCGGCAGCGCCAAGCTGATCGCCAACTCATTGCCAAGTTACGGAAAGCCCTGACCATGAAGCTCGCGTTACGCAAGGCCCGTCTGATCGCGCATCTGCTGCACGGCATGTGGATCGTGGCGACGCGCTTTCCCCGCGCCGGCGCTGAACGGCGTCACGCGCTCAATCGCGCGTGGTCGTTGAAAATGCTGCGCCTGTGCGGCATGCGGCTCGTCGTGCATAACGACAGCGCGCGGCTCGAGCGTGGCGCGCTGGTGGTCGCCAATCACATCTCGTGGATCGATATCTACGTGATCAACGCGTGGCGGCCGACGCCGTTCGTGTCGAAGGCGGAGATCCGGCAATGGCCGCTGGTCGGCTGGCTCGCGCAGCAACTGGATACGGTGTTCATCCAGCGCGAAAAGCGCAGCGACGCGAAGCGGATCATGCACGAACTGTCCGCTCGCCTGAGCGCGGGCGAGCTGATGTGCGTGTTTCCTGAAGGCACCACGTCCAACGGACTCGCGCTGCTGCCGTTTCACGCGAATATGTTCCAGGCGGCCGTGTCGGCGGCGGCGCCGGTGCAGCCGCTGTGCATCATGTATGAAGACGCGCACGGCCGGCAATCCACCGCGCCCGCCTATATCGACGATCTGTCGCTCGCCGATTCGCTGAACCTGCTGCTGCGCGGCGGCCCGCTGACCGCGCATGTGTACGTCGGCGCGCCGCTCGTGCCGGGCGTTGACCGGCGTGCGCTGGCGGCGCAAGCGGAACAGGCGATTGCCGCCGCATTGCGCGAGATGCAGGGCGGCACCGCGAAAGCCGGTGCGCTGGTGGCGGAAGAAGCTGAGTCGTCCGCCGCGACGGCAACGCTGATCGAGCCGGTCGACCGGCCGGGCCGTTCGGCTTGAGCGCGCTCGCTACTACTTGAGGCTCGCCCTAGTTGCCGCCGTTAGGCACGGCGCAGGATTCGCAATCGACTTGAGTCAGCGTGCGTTCCGCGGGATTTTGCGCAAGCCGCACAGCGGACAGTTTCTCTCCCCACACGCAACCAGAATCGAGTCCGATCAGGTTGTCGCGCAAGGTCAAACCGAGCGCAGCCCAATGACCGAATACCACGGTCACGTCCGCGGTCTTGCGCGACGGCACATCGAACCATGGCATGCAGCCGGGCGGCGCGGAGTTCAGGCTGCCGCTGCTGCTGAAATCCATCGCGCCCTCGGCATTGCAGAAACGCAGGCGCGTCAACGCGCTGCACGTCACACGCAAGCGGTCGATGCCCTTCAGGCCCGGCTTCCAGCGATTGGGCTCATTGCCGTACAAACCGGCGAGCGTTTCCTTCCAGTTCGGCGCGCGCAACGCGCGCTGCAACTCGTCGGCGAGTTCGAGCGTCAGGTTCACGTCCCATTGCGGCAGGATGCCCGCATGCACCATCAGCATGCCGTTGTCGAAGTGCGCGAGCGGGCGGTGACGGATCCATTCGAGCAGGTCGGCGGCGTCGGGCGCGGCGAGGATGTCGTCGATCGTGTCGCCTTTCTTCGACTTGCGAATCCCCGCCGACACCGACAGCAGATGCAGATCGTGATTGCCCAGCACCGGCACTGCAAGCTCACCGAGCGCGATCACGTCGCGCAGCGTGGCGAGCGATTCGGAGCCCCGGTTGATCAGGTCGCCCGCGAACCACAATGGCGTGCCGGCCGGCGGCGCGGCCTTGGCGAGCAGTTGCTGGAACGGCTCGCGGCAGCCCTGCAGATCGCCGAAAGCAAGAGGAGCCAAGGGTGAGGAGGTGTTGGAAATGGTGGAGGGTGTCATCAAGGAGTCGGTGCGGTTCGATACTCGCGGTGACGCACGAGGCGTGCCGCGTTGAGCAGTGCAGCATGCTAGCGTGACATAATAGCCCGTTTGAAGTCCTGATATCGCGCCGTGCGGCGTCGGGTGCCGCTAGCCAGCGGCCACGCGTGCGCCATGTGCGATATTGCGACACAACAGGATGACCCTCGCGAACGGAGAAAGCATGTCGTCTTTTCATGCGAAGCAACCTATCCGCACGCTCGTCACGGGTGCGAGCGGTTTTACCGGCCGCTATCTGGTCGAAAACCTGCTCGGTCGCGGCCATACCGTGATCGAAACGGTTGGCCGCAACGAGCCTGAAACGCCGACGCGGCTCAGGCTCGACATCACGTCGCCGGATGCGTGCCGGCGCGTGATCGAACTCGCGCGGCCCGATTACATTGTGCATCTGGCCGCGATCAGCTTCGTCGGCCATAACGATCCGCTCGACTTCTACCGCGTCAACGTGATCGGCACACTGAATCTGCTGGAGGCTTGCGCCGCCGTCGGCCATACGCCGCGCAAGCTGTTGATTGCGAGCAGCGCGAACGTCTACGGCAATGTGACCAGCGACGCGATCGACGAGAGCTATCCGCTCACGCCGGTTAATCACTACGCGGCCAGCAAGGCGGCGATGGAAACCATGGTGCGCACCTGGTTCGACCGGTTGCCGATCCTGATCGTGCGGCCGTTCAACTACACCGGCCGCGGGCAGGCGTCGAACTTCCTCGTGCCGAAGATCGTCGAGCATTTCGCGCGCCGCGAGCCGTCGATCGAACTCGGCAACATCGACGTTGCGCGCGACTTCTCGGACGTGCGCTACGTCGCGAGCGCGTATGAAGCGCTGCTCGAGTCCGACGCCGCCGCCGAGACGGTCAACGTCTGCACCGGCACGCCGTACACATTGCGCGAGATTCTCACGGCGGCAAGCGATCTGACGGGGCATGAACTCGAAATCCAGGTCAATCCCGCCTTCGTCCGGCAAACCGACGTGAAGATGCTGGCCGGCTCGCCGGCCAAGCTGCGCTCGCTCGCGCCGACGGTCGAGTCGATTCCGTTCATCGACACGCTGCGCTGGATGCTTGTCGCATAACGCGCGGCAGCTGCGCTTATCTATCGCTAATTGCGCTGGCCGCTGCCCGCTGCCAGCCTGTCGTATCCGGCATGTGTGCGTGCGCGGCGGTCTGTCCCCGCCGGGTCGCTCGGCCGTGTCGGCGCGACTCGTCACCATTCCCGATGACCGGGATGTCTCCGTGCGCCGCCTCTACGCGGCCCGTCTCAACGTTCGCGCCAAAAGATCGCTGGCCAGCTCAATGGCAACCAAACTTGTCAAGCTGTTTCAAGTTGTTAGGGTTCTAGTTTTTGTTCCGGGCGGCTTTATAATCTGGGCATTATAAAATTGGCGTCTGAGTGTCTGCTTGCTGTAAGTGGGGGCTATTGGCGCCTGCAGAATCGGAAAATCACCACGCGGGGTGAGCACGTCGGCGAACCGATTCCGACCTGCCACTAACATCTAGAAGGGAATTTCATGATCCTGGTAACGGGCGGTGCCGGTTTTATCGGCGCCAATTTCGTGCTCGACTGGCTCAATGCCTCCGACGAACCGGTGCTCAACGTAGACAAGCTGACCTACGCCGGCAATTTGGGCACGCTCAAGTCGCAACAGGGCAATCCGAAGCACGTCTTCGTGCGCGCGGATATCTGCGATCGCGGCGCGCTCGACGCGCTGTTTGCCGGGCACAAGCCGCGCGCCGTCTTGCACTTCGCCGCCGAGAGCCACGTGGATCGTTCGATTCACGGCCCGGCCGACTTCGTGCAAACCAACGTGGTCGGCACCTTCACGTTGCTCGAAGCCACCCGCAGCTACTGGAACACGCTCGGCGAAGCCGACAAGGCCGCGTTCCGTTTCCTGCACGTGTCGACCGACGAAGTGTTCGGCTCGCTGTCCGCTACCGATCCGCAATTCTCCGAAACCACGCCGTACGCGCCGAACAGTCCTTACTCGGCGACCAAGGCGGGTTCTGACCATCTGGTGCGCGCCTACCATCACACGTACGGCCTGCCGGTGTTGACGACGAACTGCTCGAACAACTACGGCCCGTGCCAGTTCCCCGAAAAGCTGATTCCGCTGATGATCGCCAACGCGCTCGGCGGCAAGCCGCTGCCGGTGTATGGCGACGGTCAGAACGTGCGCGACTGGCTGTATGTCGGCGACCATTGCAGCGCGATTCGCGAAGTGCTCGCGCGCGGCACGCCGGGCGAGACGTACAACATCGGTGGCTGGAACGAGAAGAAGAACCTCGACGTGGTGCACACGCTGTGCGACCTGCTCGATCAACTGCGTCCGAAGGCGGGCGCGTCGTATCGCGATCAGATCACGTATGTGAAGGATCGTCCGGGTCACGACCGCCGTTATGCGATCGACGCCCGCAAGCTCGAACGCGAACTCGGCTGGAAGCCGGCGGAGACGTTCGAGACAGGTCTCGCCAAGACGGTTCAGTGGTATCTGGACAATCAGGCATGGTCCGACGAAGTCGCTTCGGGCGAATATCGGAAGTGGGTGGAGACCAACTACGCGCAGCGCGCGTAAAGGCACGGCAATGGCGCGCAAAGGCATTATTCTCGCGGGCGGATCGGGCACCCGTCTGTATCCGATCACGCACGTCGTATCCAAGCAACTGCTGCCGGTCTACGACAAACCGATGATCTACTACCCGCTGTCCACGCTGATGGTGGCAGGCATTCGCGACGTGTTGATCATCTCCACGCCGCAAGACACGCCGCGCTTCGAGGCGATGCTCGGCGACGGCAGCCAGTGGGGGATGAACATCCAGTACGCGGTTCAGCCTTCGCCGGATGGTCTCGCGCAAGCGTTCATCATCGGCCGCGACTTCGTGGCCAACGATCCGTCGGCGCTGATTCTCGGCGACAACATTTTCTACGGCCACGATCTCGCGAAGCAGCTCGAACACGCCAATCATCAGGACGAAGGCGCCACCGTGTTCGCCTATCACGTGCACGATCCGGAGCGCTACGGCGTGGTCGAATTCGACAAGCAGTTCCGCGCGTTGTCGATTGAAGAGAAGCCGGCCAAGCCGCGTTCGAATTACGCGGTCACCGGTTTGTACTTCTATGACAAGCAGGTCTGCGATATCGCGGCGGACATCAAGCCGTCGCCGCGCGGCGAGCTTGAAATCACCGACGTCAACTCGCGCTACCTCGCCAATGCCGCGCTCAATGTCGAGATCATGGGCCGCGGCTATGCGTGGCTCGACACGGGCACGCACGATTCGCTGATCGAAGCGGCCACGTTCATCGCGACGCTGCAAAAGCGCCAGGGCCTGGTGGTCGCGTGTCCGGAAGAGATCGCGTACCGGCGCAACTGGATCGGCGACGAGCAGCTGCTGGCGCTCGCCAGGCCGCTCGCCAAGAATGCCTACGGGCAGTATCTGCAAAACATTCTTACGGACCAAGTGGCATGGCCATCCAAGTAACCGCTACCGCGCTGCCCGAAGTCAAGCTCATCGAGCCGAAGGTATTCGGCGACTCGCGTGGTTTTTTCTTCGAGAGCTTCAATGCGCTCGAGTTTGCCGAGAAGGTCGAGGCGGGCGTCGAGTTCGTGCAGGACAACCACTCGCGCTCCGCGAAGGGCGTGCTGCGCGGTCTGCACTATCAGATCCAGAATGCGCAGGGCAAGCTGGTGCGCGTGGTCGAAGGTGAAGTGTTCGACGTGGCCGTCGACATCCGCAAGAGCTCGCCGAATTTCGGTAAGTGGGTCGGCGTGCATCTGTCGGTCGAGAACCATCGGCAACTGTGGGTGCCGCCCGGTTTTGCGCACGGCTTCGTGGTGCTGTCCGAGTCGGCGCAATTCCTCTACAAGACCACCGACTACTGGTTTCCCGAGCACGAACGCAGCATCGTCTGGAACGATCCGGCGGTCGGCATCGAGTGGCCGATCGACTTCGAACCGCTGCTGGCGGCGAAAGACGCGGCAGGCAAGCGTCTTGCCGATGCCGAAGTCTACGCATAAGGGGCTGCCGCATGAGCGCACATGATGCCAGGCGGACGATTCTCATCACCGGTGTGAACGGTCAGGTGGGCTACGAGCTCGCGCGTACGCTGCAAGGGCTCGGCACCGTGGTCGCGGTGGACCGCTCCACGCTGGATCTGTCGAACCTCGATCAGATCCGTGCGGTGGTTCGGGACGTCCGGCCCGCGCTGATCGTCAATCCCGCGGCCTACACCGCGGTCGACAAGGCGGAACAGGAGTTCGATCTCGCGATGCGCATCAACGGCGAAGCGCCGGGCGTGCTCGCTGAAGAAGCGAAAAAGCTGGGTGCGGCGCTGATTCACTATTCGACCGACTACGTGTTCAACGGCGACAAGGAAGGCGCGTACGTCGAAGACGATCCGACCGATCCGCAAAACGCGTACGGACGCACCAAGCTCGCCGGCGAGCAGGCGATCGCGGCGACCGGCGTGAATCATCTGGTGCTGCGCACGAGCTGGGTGTACGGCACACGCGGCAAGAATTTTTTGCTGACCATGCTGCGGCTCGGCGCCGAGCGGCCCGAGTTGAAGGTCGTCGCCGATCAGTTCGGCGCGCCCACCTGGTGCAACACGATCGCCACGTTGACCGCGCACCTGAGCGCGCAGGCGTTTGCCGCCGAAGACAGCGCGAACTGGTGGAGCGAGCGCTCGGGCGTCTATCACCTGTGCGCCGGCGACGCGACTTCGTGGCACGGCTTCGCGTCGGCGATCTTCGAACTCGCGGACTTGCCGGGCAAGCCGAACACGCTGCCGATTCCTGCCGCCGACTATCCGACGCCGGCCAGGCGCCCCGCCAATTCAAGGATGTCGAACGAGAAGCTGGCGCGGGTGTTCGGGCTGGCTGCGCCGCATTGGCGCGACGCCTTGAAGCTGTGTCTGACGGACGGTTTCCCGAAGTCGCCCGCCGCCCGCCCCTGACGCGAGGATTGACAGCGGGTTTTTTGGCGCGGGCCTTTACGATGCGGCGCGCCGCTCGCCTCAACACCGCGCTGCACTCGAGCTGTCTGACGAAAGTGAAAGGGTGCCGGGGTAGAATGTCGTTCGACGAGGAGACCCGAGCCGGTCTGTCAACCGGCTGCGGCGCGTGAACCATCACGGCGCGCGCATGGCCGTACGACCCGCTGTTTTCATGGGTTGTGCTGACTATTCATCGGCGCTGCGGCTGCGTAATAAATACGGTACTGAGAGGACTCTGTGAGTTTGTTACCGATCATTCTATGTGGCGGGGCCGGGTCGAGACTGTGGCCTGTCTCGCGCGAATCGCACCCGAAGCCGTTCATCCGTCTGGCGGATGGCGAGAGCCTGCTGCAAAAAGCCTTCTTGCGCGCGGTGGCGTTGCCCGGTGTGAAGGAAGTGCTGACGGTAACCAATCGCGATCTGTTCTTCAAGACCGAAGACGATTTCCGCGAGGTGAACGCGAAAGGCTACGCCACCTCGTTCATTCTCGAACCGTTCGGCCGCAATACGGCCGCGGCGGTCGCCACGGCGGCGCTGCATACGGCGAAGCTGCATGGCGAGCAGACCGTCATGCTGGTGCTCGCCGCCGATCATCTGATCGCCGACCAGGCTGCCTTCGCAGCGGCGGTGGCACAAGCGCAGACGCTCGCGCAAGCGGGCAAGGTGGTGACCTTCGGCGTGCATCCGGAGACGCCTGAAACCGGCTATGGCTACATCGAGGCGGACGGCGAGAAGGTGGTGCGTTTCGTCGAGAAGCCGTCGCTCGAGAAGGCCCGCGAGTATCTCGCGTCGGGCAAGTTCGTGTGGAACTCGGGTATGTTCTGCTTCACCGCGGGCACGATCCTGAAGGAGATGCAGCAGCACTGCCCGGAGATTCTCGGCGCGGCTTCCGAGTGCATGGAGAAGTCGCCCTCCGCCGCCGGCAAGGACGGCGCGCAGGTGCGGCTCGAGCCGGGCAGCTTCGGCGAGGTGCCGGAAGTCTCGTTCGACTACGCGGTGATGGAGAAGTGCGAACACGCGGCGGTAGTGCGCTGCGATATCGGCTGGACCGACGTCGGCTCGTGGACCGCGCTGAGCGATCTCTCGCCGGCGGACGCGAGCGGCAATCGCGTGGAAGGCGAAGCGCTGCTGCTCGACGTGAAGAACTGCTACCTGCGCGGCGACGCCCGCCTGATCGGCGCGGTGGGTGTCGAGAACCTGATCGTGATCGACACGCCCGACGCGCTGCTGGTCGCGGACAAGGACCGCGCCCAGGACGTGAAGCAGATTTTCGCCGAGCTGAAGGCGCGCGGCCATGAAACCTACAAGGTGCATCGCACGGTGCATCGGCCGTGGGGTACGTATTCGGTACTTGAAGAGGGTCCGCGCTTCAAGATCAAACGCATCGAGGTCAAGCCGGGCGCGAGCCTCAGCTTGCAGATGCATCATCACCGCAACGAGCATTGGGTGGTGGTGAGCGGCATGGCCAAGGTCGTCAACGGCGAACGGGAGTTCTTCGTGTCGACCAACGAGTCGACCTATATCCCGGCGGGTCACAAACATCGCCTCGAGAATCCGGGCGTAGTCGAGCTCGTGATGATCGAAGTGCAGAGCGGCGAATATCTGGGCGAAGACGACATCGTTCGCTTTGAAGACATTTACGGACGTACTTGAGATGGATATCAGCTTTACCAACAACTCGGAAGATCTGACGCGTCACACCGAGAACGACGACCTGATGGTCGGCATGAAAGCGGTGCGGGTCTGGGGCACGCTCGGCTGGCACGACATCCGTCAGCGCTATCGCCGCTCGGTGCTCGGGCCGTTCTGGTTCACGTTGAGCACGATCATCATGGTCTTCGTGCTCGGCGCGCTGTACTCCACGCTGCTGCATCAGGAGATCTCCGACTATCTGCCGTATCTCGCGGTGGGTCTGGTCGTGTGGGCCTATCTGGCGTCGGTCGCCAATGAAGGCTGTATGGCCTTTATCGGTTCCGCTTATCTGATCAAGCAGATCCGTCTGCCGCTCACCGTTCATGTGTGCCGGATCGCGTGGCGCAATTTCGTGATCCTGCTGCACAGCCTGCCGGTGATCGTGGTGCTGCTGCTGATCTTCGGCCACTGGCCCGGCTGGGAGGTCGTGCTGGTGCCGTTCGCGCTGCTGATCCTGTTGCTGCACGGCGTGTGGCTCGGCGTGACGCTCGGCGTGCTGTGCGCGCGCTTTCGCGACATTCCGCCGATCGTCACCAATCTGATCCAGGTCGTGTTCTTCTTCACGCCGGTCATGTGGTCCCCGGAAATTCTGAAGGACCGCTCGTGGGTCGCCGAATACAACCCGCTGTATCACCTGATCGAAACGGTGCGCGCGCCGCTCACCGGCCGTCCGACCCATTGGGAATCGTGGGCCTGGTCGGTCGGCTTGTTGATCGTCGGATTTGTGTTCTCGCAATTCCTGATGAAACGTTTCCGTAATCGCGTTCCTTACTGGCTTTGATATTGTGAGTTCTTCATCGATTGTCGCTCGTAACATCTCCGTCGAATTTCCGATTTACGAGAACTCCCACCGCTCGTTGAAAAAGGCGGTGCTCAATCTCACGACGGGTGGCCGGATCGGCCAGGATGCAGGCCGCCATGCGATCGTCAAAGCGATCGACGACCTCAGCTTCAGCTTCACCGAAGGTGAGCGCGTGGGTCTGATCGGCCACAACGGCTCCGGCAAGACGACGCTGCTGCGCACGCTGTCGGGCGTGTACGCGCCGGTGCGCGGCGAGCTGAGGGTGCAAGGCAAGATCGCGTCGCTACTGGACGTGTCGATGGGCCTCGACCCCGACGCCACCGGCTTCGAGAACATCTATCTGCGCGGCATTCTCGACGGCCTGAAGCCGGCGCGCATCCGCAGCAAGATCGACGAGATCGCCGACTTCAGCGAATTGGGCGACTACCTGAATCTGCCGGTGCGCACCTATTCGAGCGGGATGATGCTGCGTCTCGCGTTCGCGATCTCGACCAGCGTCGAAGCCGACATCCTGATCATGGACGAGTGGCTGAGCGTGGGCGACGCCGAGTTCAGCATCAAGGCGGCCGAGCGTCTCGAGGGCCTGGTCGGCAAGGCTGCGTTGCTGGTGGTGGCGTCGCACGATCCGAAGCTGGTGTCGCGCGTGTGCACCCGCAAGATCTCGATGGAGCACGGCCGGATGATCTCGGACGAACCCGTGAGCCCGCCGGAAAAGAGCGACGAGCCGATCGTCAGCCAGGCCGCGCACTTGCCGCACTGATAGCGCAAGCCGGCCAGCCGAAGGCGCTCGCGAGTCCGTCGCGACGCGCTCGGCGATAGCCGGACAGGCGTAACCCAGAAGCGCAACTCAGAGGCTCGATCCCGAGGCGCAACATTAGGCGCGCCACAGGCGCAACAAGGTTCGAATTTCATGCGAGCTAACCACCCATTTCTGCGCTACTCCGAATCCCTGCTGGTGCGTCAGCCGTTTCGCACGTTGAAGGGTTTCGCGGGCGGCTATATCGCGTACCCGATTGCCGAGAACCGCGAAAAACGCGCCGTGCGCCCGAAAATCCAGGAGCTGCGCGAGCACTACTCGCTGTCGATGCCGCAGCGCCGCCGCATCGCGCTCGAACGGCTGGCCGGCATGCTCGAATTCGCCGGTGCACAGGTGCCTTATTACCGTGACCTGTTCCAGGCGTTGCAGTTCGATCCGGCCAAGGTCAAGCAGGACCCGCGTTATCTGGAAGAGCTGCCGTATCTGACCAAGGACATCATCCGCGAGCAGGGTCCGCGGCTGTTGTCGGGGCCGCTCGAAGCAGGCCGGCATCACGCGTGCAAGACCGGCGGCTCGACCGGGCTGTCCACCACGATCTACTACGACCAGGCAGGCGCCGATTACTCGTCGGCGGTCACCAACTACTGCCGCGAGCGGATCGGCAAATTGCGCCATCGCTCGGAGCTGCACTTTGCGTGCCGCTTCCCGGACCAGGTGATGCCCGAGTGGCCGTCGCGCGAAGACTTCAAATGTTTCGCGATGAATCGCAGCAACATTTTCTTCGACCGCATCGACGATCAGGGCCTCGAAGAAATGTGGCGCACGCTCAAGCGCCGCAAGCCGTATCTCGCGCACTCGCATCCGTCGACCATGTACGCGCTCGCCTGCTACGTGCAGCGCAAGTACGGCGGCGGCAAGGCATTCCAGGTGTTCGAGTCGAGCGGCGAATTGCTCGAGCCGCACGCGCGCGAGATGATCGCGTCGGCGTTGCGTTGCCGGGTGATCGATCGCTATGGCCTCGCCGAACTCGGCGTGATGGCCTACGAACTCGACGGCCATGAAGGCGGCTTCCAGATTCTCGAATCCGAAGGCTGGCCGGAAAGCCGCGTGGCGGCGGACAATCCCGACGGCGCGCATGAACTCGTCTTCACCGGTTTCCGCAACAAGCTGATGCCGCTGATCCGCTACGCGACGGGTGACCTCGCGCGCGTGCAGGAAACGGCAAAAGGTTTCTTCCTGACCGGCGTGGTCGGCCGGATTCACGACGTCGTGCCGATCAACGGCGTCGCGCACCCGACGCACCACATCCAGGACATGCTGGACCATCGCGTCGGCGGGATTCAGGAGTTCCAGATCGATCTGCGCACCACGCCGCCGACTTTGCGGATCGTGCTCGAACCGTCGGCCAACGCGGACGAGACGACCGCCAAGCTGCGCCACTTCTGGCAGGACGCGTTCACGATCGCCTATGTCGGCCACGACGACTTCGTGCGGGTCGGCAGCCGGGCCAAATTCCGTCACGTGGTGACCGCATGATCGGCGTTCTGTTTCCAAACGCCTCCGCCGAAGCCGGCCAGTACGTGCTGGCGGCGCTGCGGCGCTCGGTCAGCGCGACCCAGGCGCAATCGATCGCGCGCAGCATGGTGCGCGAGACTTCGCCGGACCTGCTCGTCGCCGTCGACACCCCCGATGGCTGGAGCGCGGATCTCATCGCATGGTTGCGCGCGCGGCCCCGCAAGCTGGTGGTGTTCGGCCACATGCCGGTCGCGCTGGCGGACTATCTGCGCTATCAGGCGGCGGACTTGCCGGCTGGCCTCGCGGCCGCGAGCCGCAGCGCGCCGGCGCCGTCGGGCGAAGCGCGCGAGAGCGCGGCGGTGGTGCGTTATGGCGCGTTGGCGCAAGCGCTGGGCGGCGCGCAATGGCGTCGTCCGTTCGAGCGTTTCGACTTCACCGACGAGTGGAACAACCTCGGCTACGGCGCGATCCGCTGCGACGGCTCGATCTGGTCGGTCAGGGAAGCGGTTCAGGTGCCCGCCGAAGCGGAACTCGCGGCGGTCGTCGTGGCCGGCGAGCGGCAGTTCTCGTACGCCGCACTGTGGGACGCCGGCGCGTCGAGCGTGTTGTGGTTCAACCGCGCGGTCGGCCCGTGCGATTCGTTCGAATGGCGCATGGTCGAGCAATTCGTGTCGGGCTACCGGTCGGACACGCTGCCGTGTCAGCCGGTATTGAGCGAACTGCCATGGGGCTACGACGCGGCGATCACGTCGCGGCTCGATTGCGACGAAGACGTCGAGTCGGCGCGGCCGCTGTGGCAAGCCTATCAGCGCATGGGCGTGCCGTTCACGCTGGCGGTTCACACGCAATACCTGAGTCGCGCGGAGCATCACGGCATTCTTCGTGAACTGCTGGCCGACCGGCAACAGGGCGCGGTGCTGTCGCACACGGCCACCCATGCGCCGAACTGGGGTGGCAGCTATGACAACGCGTTCGCGGAAGGGCGTCAATCGGCGGAGTTGCTCGAAGCAGTGACGGGCGTCCCGGTGCGTTACGCGGTGTCGCCATTTCACCAGTCGCCACCGTACGCGATGCAAGGCCTTGCCGACGGGGGCTACGACGGCTGCATCGGCGGGATCATCCGCAACGATCCGGAGTTCCTGACGGCTCGCGGCGGCGCGCTGGCCGGCTTGCCGGCAGGCTTCGTCGGACACAGCCAGCAGTGCATGCTGCATGGCGAATGCATGCTCAACGAGGGCGACCGGCTCGCCATTTTCAAGCAGGCCTTCGACTACGCGTATGCGACCAACACGCTGTTCGGCTATCTCGACCACCCGTTCTCCGAACGCTATGCGTATGGCTGGAAGGACGAAGCGTCGCGGATCGATGCGCACGAACTGTTCATCGCGTACATCAGAAGCAAGACGCACAAGCCGCTCTTCCTGCACGAAGAAGCCGCGCTCGACTTTCTCAAGTACAGATCGCTCACGCAGATCGTCGAAGTGGACGGCGCGTTCCGCGTCGTCACACCGTCCAGTCAAACGACGCCCTTGACGCTCGGCGTCGAGTTCCGGGGCGCACTCATGCAGGTCGAGGCGGGGAAAGCACTGCAATGAAAGTCATGGTGGTGATGGGCACGCGGCCCGAGGTGATCAAGCTGGCGCCGGTCGTGCGCGCGTTGCGCGGCGAATTCGACACGATCGTTTGCGCGAGCGGGCAGCACAAGGACATGGCCGCGCAGGCGCTCAAGTTCTTCGGCATCGAGCCGGACATCACGCTCGATACGATGAGCGCGGGGCAGTCGCTGAACGCGCTGTCGTCGCGCCTGATCGCCGCGCTCGATCGCGCGCTCGACGAAGTGCGGCCCGACTGGGTGATCGTGCAGGGCGATACCACGACGGCCTTCTGCGCCGGGTTCGCGGCGTTTCATCGCGGCATCCGCGTGGGCCACGTCGAAGCGGGACTGCGCACCGGCGATCTCACGAGCCCGTTCCCCGAAGAGGCGAACCGCAGTCTGCTGAGCCGCATCGCCACGCTGCATTTCGCGCCGACTGAACTGGCGCGCAGGAATCTGTTGAGCGAAGGCGTTGCCGCCGACCAGATCGTCGTGACCGGCAATACGGTGGTGGATGCGATCGCCGCAGTACGCGAAAGCTGGAGCGCGACGCCGCCGCAGAGTCCGCTGCCCGAATGGCACGGCGCGCAGAAGCAGCACATTCTCGTCACCTGCCATCGGCGCGAAAATTTCGGCGACGTATTGCAGGATATCTGCCGCGTGCTGCGCGATCTGTGTCAGCGTTACAGCGATTACCGCTGGGTGTTTCCGGTGCATCTGAATCCATCCGTGCGCGCTCCCGTGCATCGCGAACTGGACGGCATCGCGAACCTCGCGTTGATCGAGCCGGTCGATTATCCGACCAGCCTGTATCTGATCAGCGGCAGCGCGGTGGTCGTCAGCGACTCCGGCGGCATTCAGGAAGAAGCGCCGACCTTCGGCGTGCCGGTGGTCGTGATGCGCAATCACACCGAACGCCGCGAGGGCGTCGACACCGGCTTCGCGACGCTGGCCGGCCAGGCCGCGGCGAATATCGAAAGCGCGGTGTGCGGCTGGCTCGACGATCCGGCGCGCCGCGCCGCGCTGCGCAATCGCGCGAATCCGTATGGTGACGGGCTGGCTTCGCAGCGCATCGTCGAGAGTCTGCAGGGCCGGCCGGTTGAGGTGTTCATTGGTTGAGGGCAAGGACACCGCATTGGCCGCACAGGACTGCGTGCTGTTTTCGACCGCCGATTGGGACGAACCGTATTGGACTAACAAGCAGCACACAGCGAGCATTCTGGCCGCGCGCGGCTGGCGGATTCTGTACGTGGAGAGCGTCGGCTTCCGCTCGCCGAAGGTCGGCAGCGGCCGCGACTGGCAGCGCCTGTGGCGCCGTTTGTGGCGCGGCGTGCAGTCGCTCGTGCTCGGGCCGCCGCGGCGCGCGCAGAACGTCTGGGTGCTGTCGCCGCTGATGGTGCCGGCCGGCCACCACCTGCCGTTTGTGCGCGCGCTGAACCAGGCGTTGCTGCGCTTTTCCGTGACCCGCTTCGCGAAGTCGCGGCGCTTCAGGAAGCCGGTCGTCTGGACTTATCACCCGTACATGCTCGATGCGATTGCGACGCTGCCGCGCGGGCCGCTCGTGTACCACTGCGTCGACGATATCGCGGAGATTCCGGGCGTCGACGTCGAGGCGTTCCGCAGCGCGCAGCAGGCGCTGCTCGGCCGCTGCGAGGCGGTGTTTACGACCGCGACGTCGTTGAAGGAAACGTGCTTGCCGTTCAACCGCAACACGCATTTCTTCGGCAACGTGGTGGACGACGCGCATTTCGGCGAAGCGCGCGCCGCAGGGCCGGTGCCGGCCGAGCTTGCCGCGATCCCCGAGCCGCGGCTCGTCTATCACGGCGTGCTGTCGGACTTCAAGGTCGACTTCCCGCTGCTGCTGCAGACGGCGCAGGCGCGGCCGCACTGGCAGTGGATCATCATCGGCGAGGAGCGTGAAGGACAGCGCAGCGAACTGCTCGCGCAACTGGCGCGCCTGCCGAACGTGCATCTGCTCGGCTATCGCCCTTATCAGGTCTTGCCGCAGTATTTGCGCGGCATGCAGGTCG
The DNA here is from genome assembly GCF_902859915.1 of Paraburkholderia ultramafica. Classification (GTDB taxonomy): domain Bacteria; phylum Pseudomonadota; class Gammaproteobacteria; order Burkholderiales; family Burkholderiaceae; genus Paraburkholderia; species Paraburkholderia ultramafica. The sequence continues at coordinate 30,936 of NZ_CADIKK010000004.1, read as the reverse complement.
GCGTGCTGCCGACGCTGCTGAACGACTACACCCGCTCGATGTTCCCGATGAAGTTCTACGAATACCTCGCGGCCGGCTTGCCGGTCGTGTCGACCCCGCTCGACTTCGCGAACGAGCCGCGCGCGGGTCTCGAAGTGGGCGGCGATCCCGACGCGTTCATCGCGGCGATCGAAAAACAGCTGGCTCGCGGCAAGCTGAGCGCGGACGAAGCACGCGCGGCCGTGGGCGAGAATACGTGGGAGGCGCGGCTCGACAAGATGCTGGGCATCACGTTCCGCGGCCATATTGCGGGCAACGGCAGTCCGGCTTCGCTGGACGCGGTTGCGTGAGTGGCGCAAGCATGAAAGTTCTCCACATCTATCGCACGTATTTCCCCGATCCGCCCGGCGGGCTCCAGGAAGCGATCCGTCAGATCAGCTTGTCCACGCGGGCATGCGGTGTCGATCCGCGCATTTTCACACTGTCGCCCAATCCGGTGCCGCGCGATATCCAGTTTCCCGAGGGCGTCGTGACGCGCGCGCGCTCGTGGGCCGCGCCGGCTTCCTGCGACCTCGGCGGCTTCGAGTCGCTGCGGCAGTACCGTGCCCAGGCCGACTGGGCGGACGTGCTGCATTTCCACTTTCCGTGGCCGTTCGCGGACGTGCTGCATCTGCTGGGGCGCGTGAAGAAGCCGGCGGTGATGACCTATCACTCCGACGTGGTGCGCCAGCGCGCGCTCGGCTATGTGTACGGACCGCTGATGCGCTCGACGCTGCGCTCGATGTCGGCGGTGGTGGCCACCTCGGCCGTCTATGCGCAAAGCAGCGCCGTGCTGACCAGCGTCGTCGACAGGCAACGTCTGAAGGCGATTCCGCTGGGCATCATCGATTACCGCGACGATCCGCAACAGGGGCGTTTCGCGCCGCAATGCATCGAGCGTCTCAAGCTCGGCAACGCGCCGTACGTGCTGGCGCTCGGCGTGCTGCGGTACTACAAGGGGCTGCACACGTTGATCGAGGCGGCGCCGTCGATCGCTTCGACCATCGTCATCGCCGGCTCCGGGCCGGAAATGGAACGCCTGAGCGAGCTGGCCAAGCAGGTGGGCGCGTCGAACGTCGTGTTCGCGGGGCAGGTGTCGCACGAAGAGAAGGTCGCGTTGCTGAACGGCTGCCGTGCGCTGGTGATGCCGTCGCACTTGCGCTCGGAGGCGTTCGGGATGGTCCTCGTCGAAGCGGAAATGTTCGGCAAGCCGATGGTCTGCTGCGAGATGGGCTCCGGCACTTCGTATGTGAACGAGCACGGTGTGACGGGTTTCGTCGTGCCGCCCGAGTCGCCGGTGGAGTTTGCGGCGGCGGTGAATCAGCTTGTCCGGGATGAGGCGCTTGCGTTGAAGATGGGAGCGGCGGCGCGTGAACGGTATGAGCGGCTGTTTTCCGGGCCGGCGCTGGGTAATGCGTATCGCGGGCTCTATGAAGAGGTATTGGGGCTGTAACGGGCCTGCGGGCGCAGCTTCGCGCGCAACGCTTACACTCTGAAACAACTTGCGATAAACAGTAAGTGACGGCATAGTTGGGCTCATTTTTCCGGCCTGGCAAGGTTCCGGACGCAATGTTTCAGCTCTGTTTGCGCGAAATCGTGCGTGGCGGGCAACGTGGCCGACGCCGACGCAAGTCCCGCTTATAGTGGGTTTGCACTCTTCAGCAACACACGTACAGAAGTCGATCCTTGCCGGTTCAATGTTCTGCGCGCGCTTATCATTCGAGATTCACAGGGCGGTTTCGCGCAGGCCGAGTTATTGCCAAGGGGGCAGGTAGTGTTTTTCCCGGTGTTTTTGTCCGTTGTATTTGTCGTTCGCAATCAGACGCGGGATCTCGAAGCAATCCTGAAGGATGCTGCCGCGGTCATGGGCACGCTCGTCAGCGACTATGAGCTGATCGTGGTGGACAACGCGTCCGAGGACGACAGTGTCTCCGTACTCAAGCAGCTTGCGGGCGAACGCGGCTTGCCGAATCTGCAGGTGTACGCGTTGACCAAAGAAGTCGATTCGGACACGGCCTCGTGGGTGGGGCTGGAAAATGCACTCGGTGATTTCGTCGCGGTCGTCGACCCCTTGATCGACGATATCCGCTTCCTGCCGGCCATGCTGGACCAAGCGGCGAGCGGCGCGGACGTCGTGTTCGCCGAGAACGAACAGAAGCCGGTGCAAAGCCGGGCCTACCGTTTCTGCCTGAGTGCGTTCAACGCGTTGTACAAATGGTCCAATGGCGTGCACCTCGCCAAGGATGCACCCCAGTACCGGCTGCTCAGCAAACGCGTGATCAATTTCATGCTGCAGCATCCGATGCCCGCGATGACCTACCGGTATTTGCCGGCTACCGGCGGTTTTGCGCGAGCGAACCTGACCTACAGCGCGCCGCCCAAGGCCGCGCAAGCGAAGCGTCTGTCGCACAGCATCGATCGCGGTATCCGCCTGCTGGTATCGACGACCAAGGCGCCGATGCGGCTCGTGACCGCGCTTTCGCTGTTCGGCGCGGTGTCGAACCTGATCTACTCGATCTACGTGATCGCGGTCGGTCTGCTGAAGTCGAACGTGGCGCCGGGCTGGGTGACGCTGTCGCTGCAGCAGTCCGGCATGTTCTTTCTGCTCTCGCTCGTGCTGCTGGTGCTCGGCGAGTACATCCTGCAAATGGCGCGGCTCAGCAACGAAGGTCCTCTGTACCATGTTGCGCAGGAATTCACGAGCAGCGTGATGACGCGCCGTCAGAAACTGAATATCGAAGACGTCAGATTGCCTGAGCAACATCGCGCGGATGTCAACGACTCGATGCATCCCTCGTGACTGAACGGGAGGATCTGCTCATGCAAGATGCTGTAGTCATCGGAGGCGGCTTCTACGGAACGGCGATCGCGATCTACCTCAAGAAGCAACGAGGCCTGAAAACGGTGACGTTGATCGAGCGCGAGCCGGCCTTGCTCGCGCGCGCTTCATACAGCAACCAGGCGCGCGTCCACAATGGCTATCACTATCCGCGCAGCTTCACGACCGCCTTTCGCAGCCGCATCAATCTGCCTCGCTTCGTCCGCGATTTCCCTGAGGTCGTGAAGCGCGACTTCACCAAGGTTTACGCGATCGCGCGGCGCAATTCCAAAGTGACGGCGCGGCAGTTCGAGCGCTTTTGCCGCGAGATCGGCGCGAGTCTCGAACCGGCTCCGCAACAGATTCGCGATCTGTTCGAACCGCGCCTGATCGAACAGGTGTTTCTGGTGGAGGAGTATGCGTTCGATTCCACGAAACTGGCGGACTGGGCGAGGCGCGAGCTGACCGAACTCGATATCGACGTCAGGCTGAACACGCGAGTCGAGCATATTCATCGGCAAGGCGAAGGTTTCGTGCTGGAGTGCGACGATGCGAACCGCTCGGCCCTGCATGCCAGGTATGTCTTCAACTGCACGTATAGCGGCCTGAATCAGTTCGACGGCGACTTTCGCGGCACGCAAACGAAACTGAAGCACGAGATCACCGAGATGGCGCTGGTCGAGACCGTGCCGGAATTGCGCGGACTTGGCGTGACCGTGATGGACGGCCCGTTTTTCTCGATGATGCCGTTTCCGGCCCGCGGCCTTCATACGCTGTCGCATGTGCGCTATACGCCGCATTCGAGCTGGATGGATGCGCCCGGCGAGGATCCGTACAAACGATTGAACGAATACGAACGCGCCAGCCGCGTGGATCGCATGGTGCGGGATGTGGGGCGCTACTTTCCTGCGGTTTATGATGCGCGTTACGTCGAGTCGCTCTTCGAGGTCAAAACGGTTCTCGTGAAAAACGAAGGAGACGACGGTCGTCCGATATTGTTCGAGCAATGCCCAGGATCGAATGGTCTCTATTCGATCCTGGGCGGCAAGATCGACAACATCTACGACGTGCTTGAGAAGCTGGACGCGGAGACTTTCGTTGCCACTTCGCAAACACAAACGGTATTGGGAACAGGCAAATGAACGATGCACTGATTGGATATACGGGGTTTGTGGGATCGACCCTGCTGAAGCAAAAACATTTCGATGCGCAATTCCGCTCGACCAACATCGAGCAGATCCGCGGGTCGTCGTTCGGTCTCGTGGTCGGCGCGGGCGCGCCGGCGCAGAAGTGGATCGCCAATGCGCAACCCGAGGCGGACCGCGAGAAGATCGAAGGGCTGATCGATCACCTGTCGACGGTTCAGTGCGACACGTTCGTGCTGATCAGTACGGTCGACGTGTTCAGGAATCCCGTCGGCGTCGACGAGAACACGCCGGTGGATGAGGAAGGCCTGCATGCTTATGGCTTGCATCGGCGCCTGCTGGAGAAATTCGTCGAGACGCATTTTCCCAGCCATCTGATCGTTCGTCTGCCTGGGCTCGTCGGACCGGGACTGCGTAAGAACGTCATTTTCGATTTCCTGAACGACAACAATCTTCACGCGATCGATAGCCGCGGCTCGTTCCAGTTCTATCCGATGGTGAACCTCTGGCACGACATCCAGACCGCGCTTGCCGCCGGTCTGAAGCTTTTGCATTTGACTGCCGAGCCGATCACGGTGGCTGAAGTTTCAGAAGCGGGCTTCGGCAAACCATTCGATCAGGCGACGGCGGCGCACCCCGCGAGTTACGATTTCCGCACCGTGCATGCCGGGCTGTTCGGCGCGACGGGCTCGTATCAGTACAGCAAGCGCGAAACCATTCAGGCGGTCCGGTCGTATGCGCAGTCCGAGCCGCTGAAGGCCGCTGGCGAAGCGGCGGGGCGCGCATGAGAATCGCCATTTCGAACATTGCGTGGGAAGTCGCCGACGATCAACAGGTCGCGGACATCTTGCAGCAGCATCGCGTCGACGCAATCGACGTGGCCCCCGGCAAGTATTTTCCGGACCCGAAGGCAGCCGAGCCGACGGACATCGCGCGCGTTCGCGCATGGTGGTCCGGGCGCGGAATCGCCATCACGGGGATGCAGTCGCTGCTGTTCGGGACCACCGGGCTGAATGTGTTCGGCGCGGCCGAGTCGCAGCAAGCGCTGCTGGAGCATTTGCGCGCGGTGTGCCGGATCGGCGCGGGTCTGGGCGCGCCACGGCTCGTCTTCGGCTCGCCCCGCAATCGTGACCGCACCGGCCTCGCCGACGACGCCGCACACGATATCGCGGTGACGTTCTTCCGCCGCGTGGGCGACATCGCCGCCGAGCATGGGGTGTTCGTTTGTCTCGAACCCAATCCGCCGTGCTACGGCGCCAATTTCATGACCAACAGCCGCGATACCGCGACGGTCGTGTCCGCAGTCGCGCATCCGGCGATCCGCATGCAGCTGGACACGGGAGCGGTCACGATCAACGAAGAAAATGCGCGCGACGTCGTCACCCGATACGCACACCTGATCGGCCACGTGCATGCGAGTGAACCGAATCTCGTCACGCTCGGCGAGGGCGGGACGAATCACCTCGCGGTGGCCGAGGTGCTGACCGAGTTGCTGCCCGAGCAGGTGGTGTCGATCGAAATGCTCGCGCCGAAGTCAGGCTCGGCCGTGGACGCGGTCCGCCGCGCCGTCGGCGAGGCCGTTCGATGCTATCGGGCGGACGGTGGAGCGTCCGCATGAAATGGCTGATTCTGGTGTTGGGCATCGCATCGAATGCTTCCGCAAGCGTACTGGTCAAAATCGCAATGATGCCGCCACGGCAGTTTCCGAGTCTCAGCGATCCAGTCGGCGCGCTGAAGAACGGACCGTTCTGGCTCGGCCTCACGCTGTACGGCGCGGCCTTTCTGCTGTACGCGGCGGCGCTCGGCAGGCTGCCGCTCAACGTTGCTCAACCGGTGCTGACCGCCGGCGCGATTGCGACTGTCGCGATCCTGTCGGTGGTGATATTTCGTGAGCCTTTTCCCTGGACCGTCGGTGCGGGGATCCTGTTCATCATCGCAGGCGTTGCACTCATCACGGCCCGCGTAGGGTGAAATAAAAAAGATCACAGACTTCAATGAAACTCGACATGCCCCAAGAAGCCCGTGCCGCCTGGCAGGTTCCCGCTTACAAGATTCAGCTCACTTCGGAGCCGCGCAGTCCGTGGTGCGTGGTGATTCCGGTGATCAACGAAGGCGCCCGCATCCGCAATCTGCTCGAGCGGATCGCGGCGCTGGGCATTCCCGGCACGGCGGATGTGATCATCGTCGACGGTGGCAGCACCGACGGTTCGCTCGATCTCGAGTTCCTGAAGAGCAAAGGCGTTCACACGCTGGTGCTCAAGACCGGGCCCGGCAAGTTGAGTGCGCAGTTGCGCTGCGCTTATGCGTTCGCGCTGGACCAGGGGTACGAGGGCATCGTCACGATCGACGGCAACGACAAGGACGATCCCGACGCGATTCCGCGCTTCATTGAAGAGTTGCAGGGCGGCGTGGATTTTGTTCAGGCGTCGCGCTACCTGTCCGGCGGCATTGCGGAAAATACGCCCAAGTCACGCGATCTGGCCATCCGGCTGATTCATGCGCCGATGCTCAGTCTCTTTTCCGGTTTTCACTGGACCGATACGACGCAGGGGTTTCGGGCCTATAGCCGCAAGATGCTGCTCGACCCGCGGGTCGCTCCGTTCAGGGACGTGTTCGATACGTACGAGTTGCTGGCCTATCTGTCGTATCGCGCACCGAAGCTCGGCTATCGCTGTCTCGAAGTCGCGACGACGCGACGCTATCCGAAGGGCGAAGTGCCCACGAAGATCAGCAGTGTGAGAGGCAATCTGTCGGTGCTGCAGGTGCTGTTCAAGGCGTGCTTCGGCGCTTATAACCCGTCGTGATGTGACAGCGCGATTCGCACGCGCGTGATCTGCGACGAAAGAGATGTTCAATGCCAAACCAACTAACAAACACAGAAAAAACGGGCGTGGTGGTGGCGTCTGCCTCTCTGGCCGCTGCGGCACTCGCGCTGGGTCTTCGCATGACGCTGGCGCCGACGTATGCGGATTTCATTGTCGGCAGCATCACCTGGGGCGCCAATACGAAGTTTCAGGATCTCGCCGCGCCGCTGCTTTTTATCGGTGTGTTGCTCGTTGGCCTGGCATGTCTGTCGGCGCAGATCAGGAACCTGAAGAACCACGCTACGCAGGCTTCGTACGCGCAAGATTTTGCGGAGCAGTTGCTGTGGTGGTCGGTGCCGTCGGTGGTGATGGTCGCGGGATTGATTACCGGCTCGTCGATCGACAGAACCATCCAGCTTGTCTCCGCGGCAGGCTTGCTGATTCTTGGGCTGTCGGTGTGGTGGCAAGCGGATAAGCCAGAGCGTGTGTCGCCGTGGGTGACCGGGCTGAGTCTGTTGGCGGCATTTCTGCTGGCGCTCGTGCCGCTCGAAATTGCACTTGTGATGGGCCGCGCACCGGTGGGTCTGGCCGGTTCCATCGATGTTGCGCGTTACGCCAGGATATCGCATCTGCTCATCGGCGTGCTGTTTCTGGTGGTGCTGGCTTCGGCCTTCGCGCCCAGGCTGGTGTTGCGAGTCTTGCCAAAGAGTATCGCCATCGGCCAGTTGGGACTGCCGCTGTTTTTCCTGACGCTTTATCCGGCACGGCTCGCGCTTCCTGATGGATCGCTGACCAAATATTCGACGACGTGGGCGTTGAAGGCGCTGGTGGTTGCACTGGTCGTCGCCGGCGTAGTCGATGTCGTTCGACGCTATGTCAGGTATTGCCGCGAGGAGCAGCAGAGCTACAAAGTGCTCTTCTCGCCGCTCGCCTTGTTCGGGCTGCTGATCGCTTTCAAGTTTGGCAACACGATCGGCCCGTCAATGTCGCCGAATGACTATGAGTTCGGGCAGAACCTGCTCGGCTGGTGGTCGTACCTCCACGGTGTGGTGCCCTATGTCGGCTATATCTCTCCTCACGGTTTCGTGGAGGACGATTTACCCGGACTACTGTCGGTCGTGTTCTATGATGGCACGGCGGCCAGCGTTTTCGATGCAAACCGGCTGACTTCGACGCTGCTGGCACTCGTCGCTTTTTTGGCGCTCTTTGAATATTCCGCAAGCCTGGGTCTCGCGCTGGTTTCGACGTTCTTCATCGGCGGCAGAACCGCTTTTCTGTTTTTTACGCCGTTCATGTGCTTGTGGTTCAGCGGCGCGCTGCGGGCGAAGCCGGCACGCTGGCTCGCGGTGTGGCTCGTGACGGCGTCGATCGTGGTGCTGGGAGTGCCGCCGTCGGGTCTGTTGCTCGCCGCCGCCTCCGGCATATTGGCGCTCGAAGCGGTGTGGCGCATGTGGCGACGTGGTGAGCGCGAAGGTTGGAAAACGCTCGCCGTGGTCTGCGTGGCATCTCTGGTGCTCGCGCTGGTGACGCCATTGGCCGCGATGTTGATCGGTGCGATCCGCTACGTACTCGAAAACGGTCCGATCAATCAGGTCGCGTACGGCATTCCGTGGGCGATCAGCTGGAATCCGGGTAGTCCGAAATCCGGCCTCGTTTACGAATCGATAAGGATGTTGTGGCTCGGTGCACCGGCATTCTGTTTGATGATGGTCTATTCAGGCATCAAGAATCGCGCGACCAGCAATGCGGCGTTCCTGCCGGCGGTGGTCGTGATGCTGTTCGCGCTGTTGCTGACGCCTTACTCGATGGGACGCATCGATCCAGGCGATATGTCGCGCGCGGGCCTCGCGGCAATTTTCGGCTGGTCCGTACTGATTCCCATCGTTGCGTGGCACTCGACGCTCAGGTTCAACCGCGTCGCGTTGGTCGTGCTCGTCGCGGGGATGAGCGCAACCTTGAATTACACGACGCTCGCCTTTTCCACCGTGGTGTCTGCGGTAGCTTCATCATCGCCGGTCGCGCCGCTGAAAAGCGGCGTGGATGTGGGGATGCCGAACGTCGGGCGGCTGATGGTGCAGGAAGAGCAATGGGCACGGCTCATCAAGCTCAACACGTTGCTCAATAGCAAGCTGGCACCGGGCGTGGGCTACCTCGATCTGACGTCGCACAACGCGCAGACTTTCTATTTCGGCCGGCCGGTCACGATGGCGGTGACGGCGGCGTACAACATGGCGCCGGTTCGACAGCAGCAGCGAGCGGTCGAAAGACTATCGCGCGATTTGCCCAGTGTCGCGTTGCTGGCGGCAGACAACATCACGTATGACGGCGGCGGCCTCGCGTTGAGAGATCCGGTGCTGTACCGATTCGTGATGGCTCACTACACGCCAGTATGGGCGGACGGCACCATTCTCGGATTGAGCACGTCGGCGATGGTCGCCGGGCAGGGGCAACATCTCACGGTCGGGATCAGAAACCTGACGGATGACAAATGGGACAGGGGCGTAAGCCGCAGCGAAGCCGCGTTGTCGCTGGACGCGAGCACGCCGATGTCCGCGTTTGCGCCCGGCACGCAAATTCGTTTGCGCAACGGCGAGACGCGCAAGGTCGTGAAGTTGTCCGCCGAACAGCATGTGATCTGGCTCGACGGCGGGCCGCTCGATCCTGCGCTGGCCGGTTATGCCAACGTCATCGACGTGACGCTCGAAGCGGCTTTGCAGGCGGAGTACCGGTTGGCGCTACAGGACGCGGCGTTTGCGACGCCGGAATTGGGCGAGATTCCGGTGGCTTGGGGACGTTCGGACCGCTCGCTGTCGAAGAAGATGACCCGGGTCGCGGCGTTCGACGCGTTGACCCCGACAGTGCACGATCTGAGCCCGCAGTCGGGCGTCTACAAGGCGACGGGCGGCAATCCGCAATTGAGCTTCGACCTGTCCACGCTCGGCGTGTCAGGCCATGCCGCGGGCCTGCTCCGCTTCGAGTTTTCCTGCGTGGACCGTCGCGCTACGCCGAGATTCAAGCTGGCATGGTGGGGCGACCAGCAGTCAGTTCCGGCCGACGCAGCGCATTTGAGCTTTACTGCTGACGACGGCGTGTTGATTGTCCCGCTGGATGCCTATCCTCGATGGCTCACGCTCGAACGGATCCGAGGCCTGCAAATAACCGTTGCTGACCCGAATGCCTGCGGCGCGTTCGGCATCAGGAATGTAGCGCTGTATCAGCGGAACATCTTCCGGTAGAAGTCAGCTCGTGCGGCTGTCCGTTTGCTCCAACTGCAACTGCAACCGCAGCCGCAGCCGGCAGGCGCAGCGCACGCCCTTCGCGCCACCCGAAGTGCTGATAGTGAGCGACGGGATCCACGCCAGCCTCGGCCACGTCCGGATTGGCAACGAGATATTCGCGCGGGTCGAAGCCGGGCGGCGGTGCGAGCGGTTCGTCGGCATCCAGTTCGCTGCGCTGTCCGCATACGCGCGGCGTGATCTGGCGGCAATCTTGCCCGGAGCGCAGCTCCTCGAGCTTGCGGCGCGCGCGCCAGAAGGGGATCTCTGGCGTCACATTGCTGGCCGCCTGCTCCATTCGCCGCCAGCTGTCGGCGATATAGCTGTGCTCGCGTGAGCGTCTCATCACGACAGAAAATTCGAATTCGTTGTGAAGCGTGTCGCAGAAACCTTCGCATGCGAAGTCGAGCAATTCCATTTTGCAAAGATCGGCGATGAGTCTCGCGAACGACCGGGGCGTGAAAACCCAGCAATGGACGTCGTGGTAGTTGCCGTTCTCGAATGCGTCGCGCGCGAGATGCAGCGCGCCTTGCCAGGTGCGATGCCGCTTGGCCGAATCAGGGTTGATCCGGTTCTGCCATGCTTCCACGGCGGAGACGTCGGCGGCGAAGAGGCAGTAATCCAGTATCGAATAGGGTTGAGGTACCCGGGCTCGGGCGATATAGCTCGCCAGAACCTCCGGCAAGCGGCTTTCCGGGCGGAAATAGTCGAAGGTGAAACGTCTGTCGGGAACGGCGAGACGCACTTCACCGGTAGGTTTGAGGACGGCGGCCAGTTCCGTTAGCCATGTCACCAGATCGGGAACATGCTCGACGACATGAGAGGCCACGACATAGTCGACATAACGGCCTTTGATCGCTTCATGGAGGGTGTTGAGCCCCCAGACCGCGTCGACATCGACAATTTCATTGATGTCGAGATGGAGATCGTCCTGATATTTCTGACGAAGGTGAGGCGTATCCGTGTGATCGACGTAGATGATTTCGCCGCCGTCGCTGCGTCGCACGAGTGGCCAACAAAGCGGGCCTATTTCAACGCCGACCATTTCCGGGATGTTCAGCCCGTTCAATAGACGACGGCGCCGCTTGTCACGAATTTCCGCAATGCTGACATTCTCTTCATTCGCCATGTTGCCTCCTCGTCATGGACGGCACAGCTTTCAGATTTCACGTTTGTCCGCAGTATTGCGCTGAGCCTGATATTCCGCTACGTACGAACCTGAACCTTGATGGACTCCGAACTTTTGTCGCAAGCCAGCCGGGAGGCTTCCTGAATGTCGTGCAGGCTCAAAATGAGGTCTGCAATATCAGGATGCTGTGCTGCAAGGGTATTGAGAAGTTCGGTCGATGCCGACATCTTGCGTCTCCGGCTTGATGGATATCGTCGAGGCGAATCTTGCAGATGGAACCGAAAACCAATATCTTCGCGTCCCAATTATTCTGGACCGACCCAATCTAACTTACTCTGGCCGACGCACGAAAGTATCGTCTCGTATCATTATTGAGAGTGCCTGAGATAGCTAGAATTTACGCCTGCTTACAAAATATTTGTCGTCAACCGTGGCATAACGGGAGCCGCGCCCGGTAAGGTGCACTTCCGCCTGGGCCGCGTCGGGCTGCGATACGCGGCAGCACCTGCTCGCGCGGGGTTGCGGCCGCTGCGGCGTTCGGTATCGTAAGGCGCGGAATGCTCCGCGAAGACACGAGCCCGCCGTCTGGGGCGTCGCCGCGCAAGTCGTCTGCGCGGCGATTTAGCGTAAAATCAAGCCCCTGCCGACAAACGGACAAACGGCCTGGACCGGTTTCGCTGGCAGACGCGGACTTATCGCCGCGCTGTCCATGCGCATGGCATCAGCGCCCACGACACTGGACGATTCGGGACGGAGCCCGCAATATGCATTTCAAGATTCTCCTGACCACTCACAGCACCGCGTTCATGACGAGCGGCGGCGGTGAGTCGGAGCTCGTGCAGGTCGCCGAACTCCTCAACGATTCGGACGTACAGGCCGACATCTACGGCATCCGCAGCCGGCCGCTGCGCTTTTACGACGCGGTGATGCATTTCTCCGTTCATGCGGACGGCGAGGCGATCATCCGCGAGACGGTGAACCACGGCAAGAAGCTTTTTGTCTGGCCCAATGTCTGGTGGCTGAGCCCGCCGGATGCGGCGGAAATCGGCCGGATCGAGGCCATTGCGCGGCGTGCCGACCGGCTGCTGTTCAAGTCGTCGACCGAGCTGGATCATTTCAATACGTACATTACCGCCGATCCCGGCAAGTGTGTCGTGGTCGGTTCCGGCATATCTGACCGATTCCTTGCGCCCGCCGATAAAGATTTACTGCCTACGGTCTGCGACGTGTCGGATTACGTCCTGTGTCTCGGCTTGATCGAGCCGGTCAAGAACCAGCTTGAACTGATCAGGGCGCTCAACCAGCTTGAAATCAACGGCCTGATGGTGGGCGGGTTCAGGGATGACGAATACAACCGGCAGTGCATGCGCGAGGCGCATCGCGGCATTCACTTCCTGCCGTTCATCCAGCCATGCAGCGCGCTGTTGAGGTCCGCGCTGGCCAACGCGCTGGTAGTCGCGGAGCCGAGCTTCGATCCGCCGGGGCGCTCGTGCCTTGAAGGTGCGTTCGTCAAGAAGCCGCTCGTCGTGGTAGATGGGGATTGGCAACGCGAACACTTTGACGACAATGTTTGGTACGCCGCCTCCACCAGCGCATCGGACATCGCCCCCGCCATTCAGGCCGCTCTCGCCGACAAGGGCCGGGACGAAAAGATCGAAAGCAATTACGAGCGCGTTTATGCACGACACTCGTCGAGCACGGTAGCAGCTGACTTAATCAAACACCTGATCGATGCCGGCCTCACAAATTACTAAGATTCCTCGCCTGCTTGTCGTTCAGCGGCGATCCATGACCGATGGGCGAATGAAGTCTCGCACGATCGGCGCGCGGTTTGCGCCTTTGCTTACCTACATGCAGCGGCGTCAGCTTATCGAATGGGAGCAGATTTCGGAGGAGGAAGTCGGGGTCAGTCACCTGCATCGCTTCGACGTGGTGCTGTTCAACAAGCATGTATCGAACCTCTCGCTGAAGATCATGCGGATGGCGAACGAACTCGGTCTCCATACGATCTACGATCTGGACGACTGGCTGCTCGATCTGCCTTCGTGGAGCGTCCTCGAAATGAACGAGGACGTGCTTTACAACGTGCTCGCGATGATTCGCGAGGCGAGCGCGGCCACCGCGTCGAACCAGTTGCTGCAGGAGCGTATGCGCAAAGTGCGGCGCTCGGACGTGCTGATCATTCCCAACGGATTCGATCATCAGGCTTTCGATCTCTCGCCCGAACTCTGGACGGAAAAGCAGCCGCCGAAAATAATCTTCTCCAATCTCGACGGCATCAAGCTGGTCAATTTCAGAAAAGATTTCTTCGCCACCTTGCGCAGCTTCATCACGCGCCACGAGAACCTGTCGATCGACTTCTGGGGTGACCCGTTCCCGGAACTGAATTCGATTCCCCGCATGACGCATCGTGGCAGCCGGGGCAACCTCGAATACAAGCAGGCCATTCGCGACGAAGGCTATACCTTCGCGATCGTTCCGCTCGGTGCGGAAGAAGATCCCGATACGTTGTTCTTCAATTCGTGCAAGTCGCCGATCAAATATGCGGATTATGGAAGCCTCGGCATTCCGAGCATCTATTCCGACTGCCCAACTTATCGTGAGAACGTGAAGCATCGTGTGACGGGGTATATCGCGTCGAACAATGCGCAGAGCTGGACGCAGGCGCTGGAAGAGATGCTTGATGACGCCGGGCTTCGGCAATCGATTCGCATGAATGCCTATGCCGACGTATTCGACCGTTTCAGCGTCCGGCACATTTCGACGATGTTCCTGAAGGCCTTGCCCGATCCCACGTCTTTACGCCGCTAGCCCACTATGGATCTTCTTTTAATTCGCCATGGCCAATCGTTCGGCAACGTTGCCGGCCTGCTCAACTCGACCGAACAGGACGGGTTGACGGAGCACGGCATGCAGCAGGCCGCGAAGCTACGCACGCTGATGGAAAACCACGGCCTCGTGCCGGACCGCGTCTTTTCCAGTCCGTGGCTGCGTGCGCTGCAAACCACCGAAGTGCTGTTCAAGGACAAGCGCGACTGGACCGTCGACAAGCGTCTCGGCGAAACCAATGCCGGACGGTTCGCGACGTGGAAAGCCGAAGACTTTCGTCAGACCTTCCCCGAGTGGGGCAAACATCTGTCGGACCGCTATGAAGGGGGCGAGTCGCACCTCGAGTTGGCCGCGCGTTCCGTGAACTGGGTCGAAGAGGAATTTCTGCGGCAGGCCGATACGCCAGGCTTGATGGCCGCCGTCTGTCATGCCGGACCGATTTCGGTGATTTCGCAGTACCTGCTGAACATTCCGTTGTCCAGATTTCCTAACGTGCTGGTGCCGAACGCATCGATCACGATCTTCCGGCGCAACGTGCACACCGGTAATTTCTATCTTCAGATCGCAGGGCTGTCATGAGCGCATCCATCAAGATCTATGAGCCGATTTACGCGCCGGGACAGGTTCTCTCTGAAAAGGCCTTCCATCCGCTCGTGCTTCGAGACAACGCTCATGCTGCGTGGCGCGAATTTTATATTCTGGTCGACATGTACCGGAAGGGCATGCACTTGCAGCAGGAATTCACCGGCCTCTTTTCGCCGAAATTTGCGCTGAAGGCGCAGATCGACGGCAGCCGGTTTCTGGAGTTCGTGCAGGCCAACCTCGATGCCGATGTCTGTCTGATCAATCCTTTTCCGCAACTGGTGTATTTCTCGTTCAACGCGTGGATGCAGGGTGAGCATGCCCACCCTGGGCTGGTGGAACGCAGCCAGTTGCTGCTCGACGCGTGCGAGATTCCGTGGAACTTGCGCGAGGCGCCTCGGCAGTCAGCGGACACCCTGTGTTATTGCAATTTCTGGGTCGGCTCGCAGTCTTTCTGGGAGCGCTATGTCGGCAAGGTGCTGGTGCCGATCGCCACCTTTCTTGAAACCCGCGGCGACAGCGAAGCGGCGCGTGCGGTACTGGAACCCACCATCCACTCGGACGACGCGCCGTTTCTTCCGTTCGTCGCCGAGCGTCTGTTCAGTACCTATCTTTCGCTGCATCGAGAGGTGAAGGTGGCCGCCTATCCCATTGAAGGCGACAAGGTTCTCGACTATTGCGTCAGCGATTTCGAAAAAGATATCGTGCGGTATATGCAAAAGCCGATCGACGCCGCGGATCGGGAGGAGGTCTTTCCGTCCGGGCAGATCGCGTTGATGGATTTGCTGTGCACGCTGTCGCAGAAGTACGTGCATGCGCACTTTTCGTTCAATCCGCACCCGCATACCGGGGCGCCGATCGATTTCGAAAGGAAGGGCAAGTAGCCGCATGCAGCGGATGAGTGTTGGCGCGTGACTCGGGCTACGCGCCCCGATCAGTCTAGCGCGCGCCTCGCTGGCTATTGCTTGCCGACAGGCGCGGCTGTGGAACTCGCGCGCGCTCGCGCGGCCGCTTTCGCTGCGCCAACGCCAACACCAGCAAGTATGTCCCGCCAGACGCCGTCGCTTGCACGTTGCAGCACGCCGTCCGCGTGTTTCACATAAGCCGCATCGGTCGGAATTCGACCGGCGGATTGGCTGAAGCGCGCCATCACGGCCGGCACCCATGCAGCGAGAGCGGTATCGGCGTCGAACACGCAGTCTGGCGGGCAAATCTCCTGGGCGGCCGTGCCGCCGCGAACGAACACCGGCTTGCCGAAATGCATGGCCTCGAGCACCGGCACGCAGAACCCTTCATGCCGGCTCATCGCGAGTAGCGCACTGGTGGACTCGTAACACTCGAACAGATCGGCGTCGTCGAGCATGCCCTTGAAATCGACCTGTTCCAGCACGCCCAGGCGTCGCGCGTGATTGATCAGGAACTTCTCATAATCGTAGTTCGGCGCGCTACCGACGATAGTCAGTGTCGCGGCGAGTTCACGCTGTTTCAGCAGCGACAGAATGTCGATGCCGTCTTCAATACGCTTGTGCGGCACCACGCGGCCGACCATCAGCAGATTCGGCTCGCGCCATTTGCGTCCACTGCGTGGCGGCTCGCGCCTGAAGACCGGCATGTCCGCGAAGATCGGCGGGACGACTTTCACCGCGCTCGCATCGAGAATGCCGGAAAGGCTTTCCGCGGTGCTTTGAGAATTCGCGACGACGAGATCGAAACCCGCGAGCAACGGCAGTTGCATCAGCGCCTTCTCGCACAACTGCGCAGTGCGCGGTTCGAGCGCACGCAGCAGTTGAGGGTCGGTCACCCCGTGGAAATAGCAGATCTTCTTGCAGTCCAGCGCGAGGATCTGTTCGAGATACGGATCGAAGATCGAGTAACTCAGAAGGACGATGTCTTCCTGAGCTACGCTGGCGAACAACGTTTCAAGCGGCTGGACTCCGGATGTTCCTGGATCGAAGCCCTGTGCGTAGAGTTCGGCCTGGAGGCCTAGACGCTCAGCCATTCGAACGAAGCCGATGCAGTGGTTGCCCACCGCATCGCCCGAGAAGATATCCGGAGCACACACCCGCAGCGTCATTTTGCCTTTGCCTCCGCAATGGCGGCCAACCGTCGCGCATAGGCGCGGGCGACCGCTTCAACTGAGTAGTCACGCTCGACGCGTGCCTTGCCCGCCTGCGCGATGCGCTCGCGCAGCGGCACATCGTCGATCATGCGCTTGAGCTGTTCAGCCGCGATCGAGACGTCCGGATCGCACCAATACTGGCCTTCGGAGAACAGATAGTCGCCGGGGCGCAGCGGGATGAGCTCGCCATCCACGAGGAACGCGGTGTCGGGTTCGCAGAAGTCGACATTGCCGGAGAAGTTGGTGGCCACGACGGGCTGCCCCAACGCCATCGCTTCGGCGATCACGCGGCCGAAGCCCTCGCTGCGATGCAGTGAAATGTAGGCGTCGCAGCAGGCCATGAAGTCGGTCGAGTCCTGACGGCTCAGACGCTCGGACACGATGTGAATCCGGCTATCTCCCGCGGCCAGTTCGAGGACGGCACGCCAGACAGGGTCGTCGTCACGCACGTTCATCGCCTTGATGACGAGCCCGACGCCCGGCGAGTGCTTGCCGAACGCCTGCTTGAACGCTTGCACGCCGGCGAGCGGGTTCTTGCGGCTCAGCCACGAGTTGCCGTCGAACATCAGGTAGAACAAAAACTCGTTCGACGGCAGCCCAAACCGTTCACGTTTCGGGTCCACTGGAGCGGGCACTTCGACCGCCATCGGCATGTGATAGACGGGCGTGTCGCCAAGGCGGCTGTAGACGCTCTGGACGAAGCGGCTCTGCGCCCAGATCTCGTCGACCATCTGATGCACCTTGCCGAACGCGCTCGGCCAGTGGGGCAGTTCCCAGGGCCACGCGCCGATCTTGTGAGTCGGCGCATCGATCAATTTACGGCCGCCCTCCAGCGCAAGGCGCACCATCTCCGGCGCCGGCAGGCAGATCAGGCTGATGCGGTATTTGAGCTCGTCGCGGATCAGGTGGTCGACCGAGTGGTCCAGCTTCGCCGGCCCCGACATCGGCGCATTGATCAGCGCGACCGGCGTGGACGTCAACTGGAACACGCGCGCGGCCATGCGCGCATCTTCGCCGAGGCCGAGCACGCCTTGCGGGAAGCCGATCACGTTCACGCCGTGTTCGTATCCGACACCTTCGACTCGGGCGTGATAGCGCGCGGGCTCGCGCTCGTCATCATCGCTGTCGCCGGTGCTGTCGACCCACCGCACCTTGAGCGATCCCAGCAACGGGTATTCGGCTTCGCCCCATTCGTTCCACCACGCCGCGAGCTGGTCGCGGCCCGCTTCGGTGTTGATGTCGTACACGCTGCGCAGATCGGCGCGGTCGCTCGCGATCAGAACGAGAAAGCGTGGCAGCAAAGAGTCGTCGGCCGGCTGCTCGTCGTCGATGCTGGCCAATACTTCGGACAAGCGGGTCGCCGACCATTTGATCGCGTGGTACTCGCGCTGTCCGTCTCTGTCCCACCACGAAATGAGGCCCAGGCGGTGGCTGAAGCTGTCCAGATTGAACGATTCCTGAAGGTCGGGCCGCGCCTTCCAGATCAACAACAGAAACCGGGGCAGCAGCGGCAGAGTGCATTGCTGGCCGGGTTCCATCCTGAGCAGGTCTTCGCTCAACGCCGGCGGGACCCAGTGAATGGCCGGATATTGAAACTGCCCATGGTCGACCCACCACGACAGGGCGTTGACACGTCCGATAAAACTGTTCTGCGCACAGAACGTCCGCAAATCCGGCCGCTCCCTGACGATCTGGGCGATGAAGCGCGGTACGTCGGGGCCGTCGTTGACGGCGGGCTGCTCGGGTTCGAGCATGGCGCTGCCGATCGGCGCCGGCGCCCACTTGATCAGCGAATACTCGCGGTGGCCATGTTCTTCCCACCAGGTGAGGCACGCGAGCCTGCCGGTAAGCGTATTCAGATCGTAGGCGCCGCGCAGATCGGCCCGCTCGGCCGTAATGAGCGCGAGAAAGCGCGGCAAGGGCATGGCGCCGGACTGGGGGTCGTCGATCGGCTCCAACAATCCGGGCAAGCCGGCGGCCGACCATTTGATCGCGTGATACTCGTTGTGCCCGTCTTTGTCCCACCACGAAAGGAGACCCAGGCGTTGACTGAAACTGTCCAGATCGAAGTCCGCCTGAAGGTCGGGCCGCTCATTGCGGATCAGAGTCAGAAAGCGGGGCAGCAGCGGCAGAGCGCATTGCTCGCCGGCTTCCATCCTGAACAGGTCTTCACCCAACGCGGGGGCGACCCAGTGAATCACCGGGAATTGCCGCTCCCCGTGTTCGACCCACCACGACAGGCATTTGAGGCGGCCGATGAAACTGTCCAGCGGGCAGAGCGCCTGCAAATCCGGCCACTCCTCGCGGATCAAGCGCAGGAATCGGGGCACCGGCAGCCAGTCCGGATGTTCGCCCCATTCCATCTCGAACAGCGGCGCGGGTACGGTGGGCGGCACCCACTTGATCGCCCGATACTGGAATTGGCCGTGTTCGAGCCACCACGACAGGCAATTCAGCCGTCCGGTAAAAGACTGCAGCGGACCGAACGCGGCTTGCAGGTCCGGCCGTTCGTCGACGATCTGCGAGAGGAAGCGCGGCACATGCGGGCCATCGTCGACGGGGGGCTGCTCCGGCTCGACCATGGCGCCGCCGATCGGCGGTTGCGACCATTTGATCCGCAAATACTCGCGATGGCCGTGATCTGCCCACCAGCTCAGACATTCGAGCCGGCCAATCAAGGTATTCAGGTCAAACGCGCTGCGCAGATCGTGCCGCTCGGTCGTAATGAGCGCGAGAAAGCGCGGAAAGGGCATGGTGCCGGACCTGGGGTCGTCGATCGGCTCCAGCAGTGCGGGCCACGAAACGGGCGGGCGCCACGTCACTCTCGGGCTCGCATCCTGACCATGCGCTTCCCACCAGTCGAGGCAATTCAGATAGCCGCTCAGCGTGTCCAGCTTGAACGCCTGCGAAAGATCGCCGCGGTTGGCCACGATCATGGTGATCAGCTTCGGCAATTGCAGGCCGGCTTCTTCGAATACGGTTTGCGGTTCGAGCAGTGTCTCGTCGAGTTGCTTCGTGTCGAGTACGCTCGGCAAAGTCGTGCCCAGCCAGTACGTGAGCGCGCCCGGATGCCGCTCGATCAGCGTGTCGTTGTCGAGCTGACGCAGATATTCCAGATCTTCCTCTCGAAGTACCCAGTCGAAGTCCGGATACGTCTCACGCGCCGTCATTTCCCACCAGAAGTACAGCGTGATCCGATCGTCGAGCGCCTTGGAATTGAAGGGCGCGAGATCGGCTCTGAACTTCATCAGAAAGTAGATCGCGCTCGGCAGGCAGAAAAGCTCTGTCGGCGACGGGTGCCGGTACTCTGCCAGCCACCCCGTCTTGTTCTTTTTCGGTCCCAGATTAGCCAAGATTTGCAATCCTTGAAGGCCATGCGAAGGAAAAGTCGTCGGCGGTCAGCGTCAGATTGGGCGAGTAGGAGGGATCGTTCAGCAACAGAGCGCCCCAGCGCTGCCTGACCAACTCGGATTCCTGGTTGAAGCGGCTGATTTTTTCCGGCGTGTCTTCGGCGCCGCGCGTAGCCGACTCGTGATGATAGAGCTCGGCGTAGGGCGTCCACACATTGCGATAGCCCGCTTCACGCACCCGCAGGCAAAAGTCGATGTCGTTATAGGCGACGTGCAACTGCTCGTCGAGCCCGCCGACTTCCTTGTAGATCGAGTGGCGGATCAGCAGGCACGCCGCGGTCACGGCGCTCATCGCATTGCGCAGGCGCGCCCGCGCGAAATAGCCCGGCACCGTGTTCGGGAAGTGCTTGTGCGCATGGCTCGCAATCCCGCCGACGCCGAGCACCACGCCGCCGTGCTGGATGGTGTCGTCCGGGTACAGCAGTTTTGCGCCCACCGCGCCCACGTTCGCCTGCAGCGCCACCGACACCATCTCTTCGAGCCAGTCGGCGTTGATCACTTCGATGTCGTTGTTCATCAGACAGACAAAGTCGGCCGTGCTCGCCAGCGCGACGCGATTGTTCAGCGCCGAGTAGTTGAACGGCGAGTCGTCGCGCACGACCTTGATCCGCTCGTCCTGTTGCAGGCGCGCGAACAGGTCATGCGTTGCCTGTTTGACCGAGCCGTTGTCGATGATGGTGATGCGGAAGTTCGGATAGCTCGACTTCTGGCGCACCGATTCCACGCATTGTTCGACGAGCTCCGCGGAGTCGCGCGTCGGGATGATGATTTCGACGGACGGCAGCACTTCGGGCAAGTCGTACACGACCTTGTTGAAAGCGTCCGTGCCGGGCGCGTGGACGGTATGCGCGTTGATCTGGTTGCGCGCGAGGTGTTCGTCGAGCGCGCGCATCGCGGCGATGTGCGCATACGGCTTGGCTTCATGGCCGGCCGCCGTGCTTTCGGGAATCATGCGCCAGTGGTAGAGCGCGCGAGGCACGTGATACACCGTGTGATGACCGGCGCGATCGAGCACGCGCAACGCGAGGTCGTAGTCCTGCGATCCTTCAAAGCCGGTTCTGAAGCCGCCGACCTCTTTCATGATCGAGGTCTTGTACACGCCGAAATGCGAGATCATGTTCTGGCTCAGGAACAGATCGTAGTTGAAGTCGCATTTGAAGTACGGGTCCGAGCGCACGCCATCGATCGAGATCTTGTCTTCGTCGCTATAGATCACCGCTGCGTCAGGATGCGCGTTGATCAGTTCGACGACGCAGTAGAGCGCGAGCGGATGCAGTTCGTCGTCGTGGTCGAGCAGGCCCACGAAGTCGCCCACCGCCAGTTCCAGCGCGGTGTTGCTCGACGCGCTGATATGGCCGTTGGTGGAGCGGTACGCGACCTTGATGCGCGGGTCTTTGGCGGCGTAGCTGTCCAGCACCGCCTTCACTTCAGGCTTGCTGGAGCAGTCGTCCGCGATACAGAATTCCCAGTTTTCGTAGACCTGATTGACGACCGAATCGATCGCCATGCGCAGCCATTTTTCCGGCGTGTTGTACGTCGGCATGACAATGCTGACGAGCGGTTGCAGTTGCCACGTTTTCGAGCGGGCGCGCAATGCGGGGTAGAGCGACGCGGGCGGTTCGTGCACGTCGATCCACTCCTGATAGGTGTGGCCCACGGCCGGGGCCGCGGCGGGTTGCGCGCCGCCTCGCCACGACGCCATCCGGCGTGCCCGTTCGCGCAGTTCCTGCGGACATTGCGCGTCCGAAAGCAGCTCGAGCTTGAAGTTCTTCACCGAGAACAGTCCCGAGCGCGCAATCGGGTCGAGGCGCAACGGCCCGACCAGCGGCGGAAACGCCACGACCTGATCCACCGTCCCGTCAGCGCCGACCGCGAGACCGATCGCGGTGTGTTCGGACATGCCGGCGCCCGCGTCGACGTAGAGCATGCACGGGGAAGCCGGCATGTCTTCTTTCGCGAGTTCGAACGAGATACGCGCCGCACATCCGGACAACGCTTCCCAGCCCGTCAGTTCGAACTGTGGGTCGCCATTGGTCGCCAGCCACGCGAACTCGGGGTTCGAGGAGGTCTCGACGTTATTCAGGGGACGAAGTTCGAAGTTCATTTTGTCAGCAGGGAATCGTAGAGGTCTTTCAGGGGTGACAGGACGGCCTGCCACGTCAGGTCGCGCGCGGCGTCCACCGTGCCGGTGCGCGGTTGTGCGAGCGTGTCGCGAATCGACTGGGCGATGCTGTCGACGTCGGACGGATCCAGGTAGGCGACGTGCTGCGCGAAGTATTCTTCGGTAGAGCCAACTTTCGTCACCGCGATGCGGGCACCCGCGGCATGCGCTTCGAGCGCGGCGAGTCCCGGTGTTTCCAGCGTGCTGGGCAGGACGAACGCTTCGCAGGCGGCATACGCTGAGCGCAGCACCGGCGAGTCGTGAGCGAGCGTGCCCGCGTAGATCACCTGGTCCGCGCCTTGCGCGAAGCATGCTCGCGCGTATTCGGGATCGCGTTGATGGCCGATCAGCACGAGCTTGAGCTCGGGAAACGACTTCATCGCCTTGATCAGCGCCAACTGGTTCTTGCGCGGCTCGATGTTGCCCACGTTGAGGACGAAGCGATCCTGAATCTTGAATTCGCCGCGGAACAGTTCCGGCGCGACTGGCTCGTAAAAGCCCGGTTCGACGCCATTGAGCACGCTGATGAATTTTGCCCGGGGCAGGTCGAAGATTCGCGCGAGCGTGTCGCACTCGATCTCCGAATTCGCCACCACCCGGTCTGCCAGCGAGAACTGATGATGAATCTCGCCGATCGGATAGAGGTGCTTCGTTTCCTCCGTCACCCAGAGACTAGACGAAACCACCAGCGGCAAGCCCAACTGTTTAACAAAGTTACAGAAGTGGACCGAGCCGCCGACGCATGAAAAGAAATGAACCACGTCGTGTTTGAGGAAGCGCGGCTTCCATGGATCGAACAACGTGACGTCCACGCCATGCGAGGGCAGGTGCTTGTGATACGCAAGCAACTGGATTTCTCCGCCTCCGGGGGTGTGGAAAGCCATTGGGTAAGTGGCGAACAGCACTTTCATAGGTGGGACTCTATTTGCTCGAACGTTTTCTATTCGTCAGATCGGCGCGACATGCGGCGCGTGCCGATCGCGTTGAGGGCATCGGACATGACGAGCCTGAACGGTGTGCAACGGCAATCGGCGAGAGACGCGAGAGACGCGAGAGACGCGAGAGACGCGAGTGCGCCCCTGCCGGCATGTTTCGGGACCTCCTCACGGGAGCATGCCGCGCGCTGTCGCGGCACTCAGGCGCTGGCTCACCGGGGCGCGGGCCGCTGGCCGCTCACGCCGCTCTGGGGCGAGTTTGATTGTGCTGTCGTCGAGCACGTCGGATCGAAACCACGAATTCCACATGCGCGAATATGTTTGAGATGTTACGAAGTGTGCGGACTGCGCGTCAGGGTCGCCCGTCCGTTTTATCATCACGGCCAGGGCTTCGCCGTGCTTTCAATCTGTTAGCCGCCGCCACATTTTAGCGCCTAACCATTACGAGGAGCGGGCCGCAGCGGAAGCCGCCCGCATACAATACGTTCCCAGCCAGACTTCCTGACAAGCATCGCCGATGCCAGATTGTATCGTGTCTTATCAGCCTTTCCTGTCATATCCGGATCGGGCCGGCCTTGCCGGCCTGCGTTCGCGCTCCCGGGCGGGGCGGCCCGCCGCGCGAGCGCGGGCAACCTCCGGTCACGCGGATCAGGCGGGCGCACGGGTTCGACGCGGCAAAGCGGCCTGTGACCGTGCAGACGCGTCGGTGAGCCGCGCGAGCGGGTTAGCCGGAGCTTGCCGATGACACAGTGTGTGTTGATCACGGGCGCCAACGGATTCGTCGGCAAGGCAGTGTCGAGAGCGTTGCTGCAGCGCGGAGACAGCGTCGTCGGTGCGGTGCGCCGTGCACACACGGCCGCGGACGGCGTGCGCGAATGGCTGCTCGATACGGACGACTTCCAGGGCATCGAACCACGCTGGCCGGTGGCGCTGCATTGCGATGCGGTCATCCATCTCGCCGCGCGCGTCCACGTGATGCACGAGACGGTGGCCGATCCGCTGCCCGCCTATCGTGCGACCAACGTCGACGGCGCATTGCGCGTCGCCGCCGCGGCCCGTCGCGCGGGCGCGCGCCGGTTCGTTTTCGTCAGCAGCATCAAGGCGGTGGCGGAACGCAGCGTTGGCCGGCCCATCAAGGAAACGGACGAGCCCGCGCCGTCCGATCCATATGGCATCTCGAAGCTCGAAGCCGAGCGCGCGTTGCTCGACTACGGCCGCGAGTCGGGGCTCGAGATCGTGATCGTTCGACCGCCGCTGGTCTACGGTCCGGGCGTGCGCGCGAACTTCCTGCAACTGATGGGCGCGATCGCCAAGGGTGTGCCGCTACCGCTCGGCGCGATTGCCGCGCGCCGCAGCATGGTATTCGTCGACAACCTCGCGGACGCGCTAGTGCATTGCGCCACCGATCCGCGTGCTGCCGGCCACACCTTTCATGTCACCGACGGCCATGATCTGAGCGTGGCGGAACTGGCGCGAGCGCTGGCGACGCAGCTGCACGCGCCGTTGCGCCTCGTGCCGGTGCCGGTCGGCGTGCTGCGGCTTGCGGGCCGTTTGACCGGCCGCTCGGCGCAGGTCGACCGGCTGATCGGCGAACTGCGTCTCGACAGTTCGCACATCTGCGAACGTCTTGGCTGGTATCCGCCGTATACCGTCGAGCACGGCTTGCTGGAGACAGCCGCCTGGTATCGCTCCACGCATTGAACCCACTGAACGCGCCGAAACGCACTAACCCGCATTGTTGAACCTACTCTCGATGTCGACTGCTTCACTCTCTGCCTACCCGGTTGTCCATCTGCTCGTGTGCGGCGGGCTCGCGCTGGGCGCGTGCGCGGCGATTCTGTGGGCGCTGCTCAGGAGCGGTCTCGCGTGGCGTCTCGCCACCGACATCCCCAACGACCGCTCCCTGCACACGCGGCCGACGCCGCGCGTCGGCGGCTGGGGCATCGTGCCGGTGGCCGTGGTGCTGATCTGGCTCGTCGCGCCGGCGCTCTGGCTGCCTGCGTTGCTGGCGGCGTTGCTGGCCGCGTTGTCGCAAATCGACGACCGCCGCGGCTTGCCCGCGCGCGTGCGCTTCGGCGGCCACGCGGCGGCGGTGGCGGCGCTGATCGCCGTCTATCCGGCCGATGTCCCGTGGTGGGCGCTGGCGGCGCTGGCGGTATTACTCGTCTGGCTGGTCAATTTGTACAATTTCATGGACGGCTCCGACGGTCTCGCGGGGGGCATGGCGCTGTTCGGCTTCGGCGGCTATGCGATCGCGGCGTCGCTGCCGGCCCAAGCGGCCCAAGCGACCCAAGCGGCCCATCCGGACCCCGCGCTGGCGCTGGCTTGCGTGACCGTGGCGGGCGCCGCGGCGGGCTTTCTTCTGTTCAATTTCCACCCGGCCCGGATTTTTCTCGGCGACGCCGGTTCGATCCCACTCGGCTTCCTCGCCGGCGCGCTCGGCTACTGGGGCTGGCGCGAAGGCGTGTGGCCGGTGTGGTTTCCGGCGCTGTGCTTCGCGCCGTTCATCGGCGATGCGTCGGTGACGCTCCTCAAACGCCTGCTGCGCGGCGAAAAATTTTGGCAAGCGCACCGTGAACACTACTATCAAAGACTGGTGCAGTCCGGTTTGGGACACGCATCGACGGCATGGGTTTGGTATTTGTTCATGGTGGCGGGCATAATGCTTGCTATATGGGCATTACAATTTGCCGTCCTGAGTCAATGGCTGGTTGTCGCCGTTTGGGCTGCCGTGCTGGCGGTCGCCGGGCTGTGCATTGATCGCCGCTGGCGGCGTCACGCGTCCCGTTCCGGGCAATCCTGAGGTTCTGCGCAATGAAAAGATTTAAAGCCCGATGGCTTTCGTTCAGTGCGTTTGCGTTCGACTTGTGCGCGGTGGCTCTCGCCTGGATGCTGGCATACGTGATCCGTTTCAACGGTCCGGTGCCCAGTGCGTTCTGGTCGAGCGGCATGCACGCGCTGGTGTGGGTGCTGCTGATTTACGCGGTGATGTTCCGCAGCTATGGGCTCTATCGAGGCATGTGGGTGTTCGCCAGCCTGCCCGACCTCGTGCGCATCGCCAAGGCGATCGGCGTCGGCGCGCTGGTCGTCGTGATTGCCTCGGCGCTGCTGCAACCGGCGCCGGTGGTGCCGCGCTCCGTGCTGATCGTCTCGCCGATGCTGCTGTTCCTCTCGATGGGCGGCTCGCGCGCGCTCTATCGCGCGGCCAAGGAGTTCTATCGCTACGGCGGTCTGGTCGGGCAGGGCAAGCCGGTCTTGGTGCTGGGCGCGGGCAATGCGGGCGCGAACCTCGTGCGCGAACTGAAGCGCTCGGGCGAATGGCGCCTCGCGGGCTTGCTCGACGACGATCCGGTCAAGCAGGGCCGCGAAATCTACGGCTATCGCGTGCTCGGCGCGATCAGCGATCTGCAGAAGATCACCGCCGAGCTGAAAGTCGAGCACGTGATCATTGCGGTGCCGTCGGCTTCCGTGGAAGCGCATCGGCGCATTGCCACGCTGTGCGTGCGCGCGGGCGTGCGGGCCATGACGCTGCCGGCGCTCACACCGCTGACCCAGGGCCAGGCGTTTCTGTCGCGAGTGCGTCAGATCGACCTCGAAGACTTGCTGGGCCGCGACCCGGTGACGATCGACACCGATCACGTCGAAGCGCTGCTGAAGAACCGCGTCGTGATGGTGACGGGCGCGGGCGGCTCGATCGGCTCGGAGCTGTGCCGGCAGATTCTGCGCTTCGGGCCGGTGCAACTGGTGGCGTTCGATGTCTCCGAGTTCTCGATCTATCGCCTGAACGAAGAGCTGCGCGACAAGTATCCGGAAGTGTCGGTGGTGCCGATCATCGGCGACGTGAAGGATTCGCTGCTGCTCGACCAGGTGATGGCGCGTTACTGTCCGCATATCGTGTTTCATGCGGCGGCCTACAAGCACGTGCCGTTGATGGAAGAAGTGAACACGTGGCAGGCCGTGCGCAACAATGTGCTCGGCACGTATCGCGTGGGGCGCGCGGCGATCCGTCACGACGTCGCCCATTTCGTGCTGATTTCCACCGACAAGGCCGTCAACCCGACCAACGTGATGGGCGCGAGCAAGCGCCTCGCGGAGATGGCCTGCTCGGCGTTGCAGGCGCAGGGCACGCGGCGCACGCAGTTCGAAACCGTGCGGTTCGGCAACGTGCTCGGCAGCGCCGGCAGCGTGATTCCGAAGTTCCAGGAGCAGATTGCGCGCGGCGGCCCGGTCACGGTCACGCACCCGGAGATCACCCGTTTCTTCATGACGATCCCGGAAGCGTCGCAACTGGTGTTGCAGGCGTCGAGCATGGGACGCGGCGGCGAGATCTTCATTCTCGACATGGGCAAGCCGGTGCGCATCGCCGATCTCGCGCATGATCTGATCCGTCTGTACGGCTTTACCGAAGAGCAGATTCGCGTGGTGTTCACCGGGCTGCGGCCTGGCGAAAAACTCTACGAAGAACTGCTGGCGGATGATGAAACGACGACCCGCACGCCGCATCCGAAGTTGCGCATCGCGCGCGCCCGTGAAGTGCCGGACAGCCTGATCGATAATCTGTTGCCGTGGCTGATGCAGCACCGTGTGCCGTCCGACGACGAAGTTCGCCGCGACCTGCGCCGCTGGGTGCCCGAATACCAGCCGGCCACCGCCACCGCGCTGCGCAGCGTGACGCCGGTGACGCGGGCGTCATAGGTCGTGCGACGGCGGTAACCTTCGGCATTGGTCAATGAAAAAAGGCGCCATTGGCGCCTTTTTTCATTACCGCTTCGCCTTCCTCACCACCATCCACCGCGGCGACTTGAACCGCACGATGCTCATGTAAAGCCACACATACGTCGCCGCGAACACCACCACGAAGCAGAACAGATGCAGCGTATGCCGCCAGAACAACGTCGCCGGCACGACTGCGATCAGACACAGCAGCCACAGGTACGGCGAGGTCAGCGAATTGCGCCGCGTCAGCTCGCGTGCGGTGCGCGCGCCGACCGCCCAGCGCATCAGCCGCTTGTAGACCAGCATATGCAGATGCACGCCGTCGGGAATGCCCGGCGACATGCCGCGCACGAACTTCTTCCGGTAGATCGAGAAGCAGGTCTCGAAGATCGGATACATGAACAGCAGCACCGGATACCACGCCGACACGTCGCGATTGCGCATCACCAGCATGATCGACAGTTCGGCGAGCATGAAGCCGATGAAGTACGCGCCGCCGTCGCCGAGAAAGATCAGCCCGGCCGGAAAATTCCAGATGAAGAAGCCCAGCACCGCGCCCATCATCATGAACGACGCGGACAGCACGATCGGATCGGACACCTGGAAGGCCACGTAGGCGAGCGACGCGAACATCATGAACGCGACCATCGACGCGAGGCCGTTGAAGCCGTCGATGATATTGATCGCGTTGGCGAGCGCCGCGACGGCCAGCACCGTGACCGCGAACGAGATCACCGCGTATGAGAGCAGAAAGTCGAGCGGCGGCACGCTGATGCGTGTGACCGCGATATCGAGCAGGAAAAACGCGAGCGCGGCGGCCGCCATCGTGCAGATGAGGCGCGCGAGCGGCGACACGCGCTTGGTCAGATCTTCGACGAGGCCCGAGCCGAAGGCCGGCATGCCGCACGCGATCAGCCCGAGGATGCCGCCCGATACGGCAGGATACGCACGATGCAGCTGCACGGCCGACACGATCAAGCCGAGCAGAATCCCGGTCCCGCCGATGCGCGGCACCGGACGCACATGGAATTTCTGCACGCCGGCCAGATCGTTATCGGTGGAGAGTTTTTCATGCAGATGCGCATAGCGCACGATCAACAGCGTGATCAGCAGTGAAACGAGAAAGCCGAGCGCAAAACTAAGCATGAAAGTGGGCCTGAGCGAAGACGCCGAATTATACAAACGAAACGCACGGCGCCCGCAAAGCGGCGCGCTTGCGTCATTGTCGCGCAATGCGCGGCAGATCCCGGATAGTGAGGTTCAAAGCGGGCGCAAAGGCGCGCCAGTCATGGATTTCACCTATCCAGCGGGCAGCGCGCGCGGTCGTTAACCTGGATGCGGCGAGGGCCGGCCCCAGCGAAGTGTAAGTCACGCGCAACAAGCCATCGGCAACAAACCACCCGCAACCGGCGGCGCGTGTGCCTGCCAACCTGTTCGCCGCAGATCGGCAAGACGTTCCGGAGACCCAATGCTAAATAACATCACAATTCGTGGCGGCCTGACGCTGGTGATCAGCGTATTCGTCGTTTTCCTTCTGACGGTGATCGGTGTCGGCTACGGCGCGCTCAAACTCGCCAACAGCAGCCTCGATGACTCCGAGAAGCTGTTGCAGGTGCAGCTCGCGTTGGGCACCTACCAGACGCTCTTCAGCGTCGGCAAGCAGACCGACGATCTGCTGCCGGCCGCGCACAAGGTGCTGCTCGAATCGAACAAGGACTTCCGCAACTACATGGCCGGCCCGTTTGCGAGCGACGACGAGCGCAAGCTCGCGCAGAGCGTCGAGCAGACGCGCAGACGCGCAGACGCGCAGACGCGCAGACGCGCAGACGCGCAGACGCGCAGACGCGCAGACGCGCAGACGCGCAGACGCGCAGACGCGCAGACGCGCAGACGCGCACCGCGCTGGTCGACAAGGCGCTCGAGCCGGAGTTCAAGGCGCTCACCGACTTCGACTTCAATACCTTCCGCAACATCCAGGGCGACACCGCGAACAGTTTATACGCGACCTATTCGAAGGCCATCGACGCGTTCGAAAACGCGCAGGTCGCCAATCAGCACCAGCAAGCCGTCACCGCCGCGCAGCGCTTCCAGCTGGCGACGCTGCTGTTCGTCGCGGTCGGCGTGATCGCGCTCGTGATCGCCGTGGCGGCGCGCATCGCGTTGTCGGCGGCGCTGATCAAGCCGGTCAACGCAACCGTCAAGCACTTCGAGCGCATCGCCGCCGGCGATCTGACGGTTGTCATCAAGGTCAAGTCGCGCAATGAGATGGGTCAGTTGCTCGGCGCGCTGACAAAGATGCGCGACGGCCTCGTCGAGACGGTCGCGAAGGTGCGCGGCAACACGACCGCGATCACGCAGGGCGCGAACGAAATCGCGTCGGGCAATGCGGATCTGTCCGCGCGCACCGAGCAGCAGGCGGCCGCGCTGCAACAGACCGCCGCGAGCATGGAGCAGTTGGCGGCGACGGTGAAGCAGAACGCGGACAACGCGAAGCAGGCGACCCGGCTCGCGCATGGCGCGCTCGATACGGTCACGCGCGGCGGCACGGTGGTGCCGCGCGTCACCGAAACGATGGACGGGATCAGCGCATCGTCGCGCAAGGTGACGGAGATTATCGGCATGAGCGAAGGGATCGCGTTTCAGACCAACATTCTCGCGTTGAACGCGGCGGTGGAAGCGGCGCGGGCCGGCGAGCAGGGCCGCGGCTTCGCGGTGGTGGCCTCGGAGGTGCGCAGTCTCGCGCAGCGCTCGGGCGCGGCGGCCAAGGAGATCAAGGAGCTGATCGGCGAATCCGCGGCCAAGGTCGAGGAGGGCGCAGCGCTCGTGTCCGACGCGCAGAAGACGATTCACGAAGCGATGAGCGCGGTCGAACGCGTGACCGGCGTAGATGCTATGTGGGAGGGCAGCGGCAGTAAGCCCGACTGGAGTAAAACGTGGCTTGCATACTCGTTTTCTCCGAAGGAGCACGCAAATGGATGCGCCTGACACAGCCCTC